>JBIQIY010000049.1:0-19681 GCA_044507775.1 Flammeovirgaceae bacterium
TCGCACGAAAGAAGAAATTAAGATGCGCAAGAAGATGGGGTGAGGTTGAAACCGAGAAGATGGCGTAACGCACGGCGCTGCGAACTTGATCAGCGCCTGGTTTTTCTGAACGCGTGCTATCCATCCGGGGGTCCTTCGCTCCCACTTGCCTTCGCACATGCTGCGCTCAGGATGACAGGTAGAGAAGATGAGGTCGCAGCCTGCACTCACGGGACCTGATGCACCCCGTTCCCCTCTCCGGCGCGCAAGGCCCGAGCGATGGAAGCGGGAGAGGGGTCGCACGAGCGTAGAAATTAAGATGCGCAAGAAGATGGGGTGAGGTTGAAACCGCGAAGATGGCGTAACGCACGGCGCTGCGAACTTGATCAACACCTGGTTTTTCTAAACGCGTGCTCCCCATCCGGGGGTCCTTCGCTCCCACTTGCCTTCGCACTTGCTGCGCTCAGGATGACAGGTAGAGAGGAAGGGCTCGCAGCCAGCATTCACGGGACCTGATGCACGCTGTTCCCCTCTCCGGCGCGCAAGGCCAGAGCGTTGGAAGCCGGGAGAGGGGTCGCACGAAAGAAGAAATTAAGATGCGCAAGAAGATGGGGTGAGGTTGAAACCGAGAAGATGGCGTAACGCACGGCGCTGCGAACTTGATCAGCGCCTGGTTTTTCTGAACGCGTGCTATCCATCCGGGGGTCCTTCGCTCCCACCTGCCTTCGCACTTGCTGCGCTCAGGATGACAGGTGCAAGAAGATGGGGTGAGGTAGAAGCCAAGAAGACGGGTATGTTAGTCATCAAGTCGCTTACTCGCGTTCTCTTCAAGCACCGTTTCGGATAGCTCGACATCCTTTCCGACCTGAACTTGCTCGAATTTCCTTTCATCATTCATTAACCAATGAGTAATAATTGTTTCAACAGGGAGAAGAAGAAGGGCAAGCACAAAATTCAAAAAGAACCGAAACACCGGTGCACCACCGAGAATGCCAGAGACCAATGGATCCACGAAATTTTCGACATATTCAAGCGTGATGAAGAAACTCGTGAACAGCATCAACCGCAAAACAAAACGCTTTCTGGCAATCCCCTTCTTGCCAATCAGATAGGTAAGTGTAAACATCAAAACCACACTTACAATCTGCAACAGGTAGAACCATGTGCGTTTCCAATACGGCGGTGTTATCTCAAACGAATACTCCGTAACCGGATCAACCCATACTCCCAGGTCGTCGGTAGCCTGCACCTGCAATGTATATTTTCCAGGATCGAGGTTTGTGTAGGTTATAGAACTCCCTGTTTCTGGTGGCGTCCAATCGGTGTCATACCCCTTCAACAAATGCCTGTAGTAGATTTTTCCACTTCTGTTCAGCTGAATAGCGACAAAATCAAATGTTACATGGTTTTGGTCATACGTAAGTTTCAGCGGAGGCAAGGCTCGGCCCATGGAACCACCCGAGCCCCCATCCCCTCTGAGGGTGGAGGGATGATCCTTAAAAAATATTCGTACGCCGGTCAAATATGTTTCAAGTGGACGACGGCTCTCGCTGATCGTATCATGCTCAAACAAAGTCACCCCATAGTCGTTGCAGAACCACTTGTTCAATTTCGAGTCAACGATTATTGACGAGGAATAAGCTTCATTTCCAAGCAACCCATCCTCCTTGGAAAAGTGATATTTCTTTTCAGATTGTAAATCAAAATATCCGATCCCTTTACGATACGAGAACCATATCCTGCCTGCCGGATCGAACTGTATCCCTTTTATAAAAGGCGAAACGAGATTTGTTCCGGTGCCAATTTGAGTAAATCGCCCGCCAGCGTATTTGAAAAAACCTTCGCCTTCAGTTGCGATCCACATATTACCGTGATCGTCTTCATCAATGTCATTGATATCTTTTGCCTGCAGTTCTTCCTGTTTGGAAAATAAATGGAGAACATTATTTTTATCCATCATTGCGAGGCCTGCGCCATAAGTTCCGAACCAGATATTACCCCGCGAATCGGCCTTGATCGCAAAAATATCATTGTGAATAAATCGGTTTGCAGTTGTAAGGTGCTTCAAAAGCCGCCGCTCTTCGTCAACAACATAAACACCTTCGCCTCTGGCAGACATCCAGATATTTCCGTTGTTATCTTCTTCAAAGAGTCTAATCTCCAACAGGTGATTTTTTGGATCTATTGAAATTTGCTTTAAATCATTGCCACCCCTAGTCATCAAGTAAATGCCTTTTGTTTCTGTTCCGATCCAGATATTCGCTCGCCTGTCATTAAACACGGCCAGGATAGGCTCACCCTTCAACCCATCCATCATTTCCATCTCATATTCATCCGACTGTTGATGCTGTCTGATCCGGATCAGACCTTTGTCGGTAGCCACAAGGTAACCGGAAGAGGTCTCGGCTACAGACCTCACATCACCTACCCCATATCGGTCTGCAAAAGAAAAATATGTAAAAACTTTCTTGTAGACCCTGAACAAACCGCTGCCCATTGTACTGATCCATACTTGTCCCTGCCGATCAATTGTAAGTCGATTGACTGAACTGAAAGGGAATCCCGATTCGTTATTAAAATGACTTATGTTGTAAATAGATTTTCCGTCACGCCCAATGTTCAGGTGTATTACACCAGTCTGTTGGGTTCCGAGCCACAAATCCCCCTGAGGATCCTGAGCCATGGCTTGAATTATGTTCCCGGAAACCGCCGGGAGGTCTATGTGTTGCTGAACAAGAATGTGCCGTTTCACATCCTGACGCAACAGGAAAATCCCCCGAAATTCGGTGCCAACAAAACAAAGCGCGGTATCTGCGTCATGCTGTAAAATTGAGGTTACACCTACATAGGCAGGTAAGAGCTGATTATCGATCAACTCCAGTGAATCGCCGTCCACTTGAAAAAGGAACAAACCCTCATTTGTACCAACCCACAACACTCCGCCCCGAAAAAACGTGACGTTAATAATTTTTCCCTGTAACACATCGGGAAACACTCTCAAAAAGCGTTTACGTGTGTGGTCTATGAGTTGAAACCCTTTTGACTGAGTGGCAATCCATAAGTTACGCCCTTCGTCTTCCGTGATGCCGACGACCTTTGAACCTACGGTGTCAGGCAAAAGTGCGTAAAAACGAATGCCGTCGAAATGAGTGACACCTCCCTGATTGTGACCAAACAGCAAATTGCCCGATGCCATGCGATAATCCGCCGTGATAAAATTGGCACTCAAGCTGTCGTTGGTACTGAAAACTTTTATTTCATGTCCATCGTACCGGGATAGCCCGGCTCCCGTGCCTATCCAAAGAAAACCACGCTGATCCTGCGTGAGGGTGTAAAGAAAATCTTGGGATAGTCCTTGCTCTTCCGTTAGTTGCTGGAATGCGTAATTTCTTACTTGCGCAATACCGCTTCGGCCAAAACTGAGTGCAAAGCAGATAACAAGCATTATGGCGGTTGACAAGCGCATCACCTGCTTATTTAGTCGTTACCTTAAGATTGTATTTATACTTCGGCGGGCCTCCGATAGGTAATGCGAAAAACGGAACGGCCTCGTTGTATTGATTGGTAATGTATACAGTCATTGTATTTTCCTCCGACGATACCTTTTGAATTTGAATGTCCATCGTCAGATTTTTTTCGTTGTCTGTGATAGGATGAACGCTTGACGCCCATGCATTATCGCCCGAACCTTTCGCTTTGACGCGGTTTTTCGCTATCGTATAAATAAGTATCTCACCATCATCGTCAAAATCAAAGTTATATTGTGTAATGGATATCACAGACTTTTCAATAAAGGGATAAATGTGAGCAAGGGTTTGTGCCTTGTGCAACTTGAATGTGTAGTTATAAGCGAAGGCATTTGCTCCCTCAATCGCCTTGTTTCGGCTTGGTTCTTCACTGAGAAAGAACCTGTAGTGGTTACCATCATTCCCCTTTAGACCTTCGACGACGACTTTCAATATACGCCCATTGAAAGAAGGAATATCTTCACCCTCCAGGGGATTGAAAGGTCCCATGGTATACCATTCAGAATCGAATTCGGGTTCGTTGGCGAATACTTTCGATGCCAGGAGGTTACCGGTTTTATAGTTGGAACTGAGCGTTACTTTTCGCGCCTCCTCACTGGAAAACGCACCTTTTCCTCCGTACACAGAAAATCTCGTCGCCGTGTTCGCCGGCCCGACCAATTCATCATGTTTGTTACCCATATCCGGATCAAAGATCCGAAGATATACCGGCAGCTTGTATTTGGCCGGAACGAGGAAGAAGATAATCTGTACATGATCGTCATCACCTGTGTTTGGCGGTGCATCCTGACCGAACGTCACCAGGTAGTCAATGTTCTCACTTTCATTGGGAACGCGTTGACCGACAGCCTCCATACATGAAATTGCTACCAAGCCAACAACGACAATTGGAAGTCTCATAAGATTATTTCGGTTATTTTGAATTCTACTTTTCCATCCAGCAACTTGTTCTCCCACTCGCAGTCCGGCAGAGCAGAACAAGTATTTATCAGCCCACGATCATACTCCGGCGACGCAACAGATACCCTTTCTGGCGGCACACCGAGCGCAATCAACGCATCCTTTACGGCCTCCGCCCTGGCGACAGCGGTTTCTGTTCCTTTCACTATCCTGCTTCCACTGTGAACATAAGCGCCCACCTCTATCCGAAGATGGGGAAACTTTAAAAGTATTTCGGCTACTTGTTTAATATTCGCATCACTCGATATCGTCTGATTTTTTTCGAACCTTACTGATGGGAGCGAATACCAGCGGCGATCCAAAAAAGATGCGATCGTGTCCTTAACGGCGCTATACAATTGGTTCCCCTTCATGCCAGAGGTATTCAATTGCTTCATATCTGTAAAAAGACTTCCCGAGAATAAAGTGATCTCGTATTCAAGGCCTTCTTTAAGCAGCGAGTGACTCATCAACTTATGCAGGGGGACAAGTGACAAGCGTGAGCCTTTGGCTTCGTTTGTTTTGACGAGGCACATCACCTCTGAATAAGCGAAAGGCCCCACCTGCAACCGTTCTCTTTCTTTTTTAATAAAATTCAATAGTTCTACTGTCCATACGTCAGATTCGTTGATCGTGACCTCCGTATTCGAGCATGCCGCAACCGTTCCGAGAAAACCCATATCTTTTTCAACGCCCATTTCAACAAGATAGACTCCTGCAACCGGGAATGAATGCCTGATGGTACGTCCCTCATAATAGGATCCGTCAATCCTCCAGTACACGCGATCAGGATCAAAGTCTTCATTCTCGTTGTGTTGGAAGCTAAACTCCATAGAACCCGGAGGCAATCCTTCCCGCCGGATGACGATCGCAGGATGAATTTCCGGAAATAAATGAAGTGTCGATGACAACTCATTTCTGATGACCGTATTCGTCTCAGGATCGATCAGATCCATTGTAACCTGGTAGCTTCCAAACTCCGCGTAGCAATGCTCAATCTTACTTCCGACCTCCTTATCACCGTCACCAAAATTCCAGGAATACTCGAATACTTTGGAACTATCAATCTCTGTCGTCACCTCCGAACTGAGGTCCAGCTCCAGACATTTCCATCCCCCCAGCGATGCCGCGCAATCCGTAAGGCCATTGAAAAAATCCAAAGGCGCGGAAGCATGTTGCCCCCGTGCGAAGGAAAAACTTATCATGGCCAAAATGATTAGTGCGCCACGCATCTTATGTCATTTAACAAGAAACTTAAATTCAGCAGTCCTGTTTATTTGGTGCAACATCTCGTCGCAATCCGCCAGGGTGACACAATCAACCAAAAGTTGTCCTTCACCCACAAAGCGTGAAATAATTCTGTTCGTATCGATACCCGCGTTTGCGAGATAAAGTTTGACCTCGTCAGCCCGGGCTTTGGAAAGCTCAAGATTGAAAGCATCCGTGCCCCTACTATCGGCATGAAAGATCATTTCCAGGGAGATTTTCCCAAATGCATGCATGACCTCAATTATCTTGTCGAGTTGAGCCGATGCATCATTTCTTACCAACGATTTGCCGGAATCAAAAAAGAAACTGCGAATCAACAGAAACCTGGAAATAGAAAATCCCTGATCCGAGAGCTGCTTTCGGATAACACCTTCATAGTCGTTGCGCTTGGCGCCCTGAGGAATTTCAATGCTGACATTCAAATCCGAATCGATCAAAACTGAACCTGTTTGCAGTTTCATCTCATGTATAGTGTCGCTCTTGACCAGAATGATTTCCGGGAGATCGTTCACAATCTCAACGACAATTACCTTCACATTACGAGTGGAAAGTGAATCGGTCGCAACTGAATCAGTGTTGCTGACGACTGCGTCAGATACTTCAGGTTCCACGTCGACATCGAGCGGGCTGGATACAAAGCTAATCGTGTTCGAAACACCTGACCGTTCACGGCGTTGCAATCCAGTAAGAGATCTATTTTCCAGATGAATGCTCAATGGCCTTAGGTAGAGTTTCACCTGGACTTGCTGGTTCATGGGCCATAATGCGGGCGTTAAACTTATCGCATTTGAATTATAGCCTTCCGCTGACACGGATAGCTGATATTCTTCTAATGGTCGC
The DNA here is from genome assembly GCA_044507775.1 of Flammeovirgaceae bacterium. Taxonomy (GTDB): domain Bacteria; phylum Bacteroidota; class Bacteroidia; order Cytophagales; family Cyclobacteriaceae; genus Chryseosolibacter. The sequence continues at coordinate 6,555 of JBIQIY010000049.1, forward strand.
AGCCGAAACTGCGCCTTTCCTGTCATGTCCGATCGCCTTGTCGCCGCGATTCGGCCATCCATTTTCAATGTCAACGTTGCGGCACAAATTGGAATCCGCGTGACGCTGTCATACAGTTTAATTTCCGCGTAAGGCTGAAGCTCTTCGAAATAATAGATATCATCGGCGCCAACCCCACCGGCTCGGTTAGACGAAAAGAAACCGGAACTACCGCCGGCTTCCATCAGCATTCCAAAATCGTCGTTCTTGCTATTAATCGGAGCACCGAGGTTTGTTACAGTACGCTGCGTATCTTTCAGATTGCAGACAAAAAGATCAAGACCACCCATGCCGCTGTGCCCGTTCGAAGCAAAATATAAAAGTGTATCCCGAAGCAGTGAAGGGAACAATTCCTGCCCGGTAGTGTTGATGGCTGGACCAAGGTTCCTCGGTGCTGACCATGCGCCATTTTCAAATTTACTCATGAACAGGTCAGACTCCCCTATCGTGCCGGGCATGTTTGATGAAAAATAGAGAGTCATGCCATCCGAAGACAGTGCCGGGTGCGCGACGGAGTACTCCGGGCTTGCCAATGATAGAGCTTGGGGCTCAGTCCATTTGCCTGTCGGCAATAATTCCGACCCGGCCAATGCGAGCGTATTGACTGACCCGTTAGCAATCCTGCTTCTTTTGACGAATGAATTGCGCGTCAGAATCTTTCTCCTTCCGCTATCATAAAAGATGACCGGCCCTTCATGATAAGTGGAAACACCTCCTCCGTCGAGTGGTACTGGAACGGAGAAACTGCCATCTTCCGACTCCTCTGTGTAAAACAAGGTCAGAAAATTTTCTGCCTCCGGATCAGCTTTACCCTTCTTTGATCGCGATGACACAAAGGCGATTCCGTTGCCGTAGTATACCGGACTGAAATCCATGCCAGGGGAATTGAAGTCCAGGCGCTTGATAGCGAACCTGGCAATGTTTTTCTCAAAAGTTTGCTGATTCTTCAGCCCGGAAAGTAATGCCGTCGAGAGTGGATCGGGTCCGACCGCTTGCTGATATTCCAATAGTAACTTTTTTGCGTCTTCCTCGAAGCCGAGGGATATAAGAACGCGAGAAAAATTTAGTCCTTGGACCGGATCGATATTCTTGACCTTCGCGGAGAATGCCTTCTCATACCAACTCTTCGCGAGTAACGATTGATTTGCAAGCCGGTAACTATCTGCAATTTTTAGCTTTAGGAAGACGTTGGACGTGTCGGCCTGCAATGCTCTCTCATACGTCTTCGCTGCCCGGGAATAATTATTCAGAAAAAATTCATCATCACCCCTTTGTTCCAAAACTGTGGCAGCGCGCTGCGCAAATGCAGTGCTTGCCATAATTGTGAGACAAAAGAGAATCGCGCGACTCATATCAGAAGTATCTGGGATTGACGGTCCGTACTCTTTTCTTGGGAACCCGATAACTAACCATGAACTCATGCGAACCATTGCTCATGGTCGCAATCTCACTTTTGTATGGGATATCATATGCGTACCCCATTGCAAACCGCTCATTGATCTGAAATTGGATCAGCGTGCTCATAGACTCAAGCGACCTCCAGGAAACACCAAGATCCAGAATGTCGTTTATGAACAAATTGCAGTTGATATCCACTTGGGCTGTTCGACCTTCAAAGCTTTTCACCAACACGTTCGGCTTTAGCTTGAACCTTCCGTTTAGGTTAAGCAGGCAGCCCATGGTAAGAAAGTAATGAGGAGCCAGTCCAATTGTTGACCGACTCGATCCATTTTTTGGACGCAACATTTGCGGGGCCGATAGTCCGGCGTAAAACCGATCATTCCGGTAATAGACACCCGCACCAAAATCCGGACGCCATTCAATAACATCGCCGGTTGAAAACGACGGATCGTCCAGGTCGAGCTCGCTATACCGGACCCGAAATTGGGTAAGACCAGTCTGAAGTCCAAAGGACAGACTGGCATCGCTGCGGAACTTCAGTCTGTAGGCGTATGATGCAAGCATTCCTGTTTGACCGGTGATGGCAATTTTATCGTGATATAGGGTTAGACCTAAACTCACCGGACTGGCTGGCCTTCTATTCTTTCGCAAATCTTGAATGGGGCTGTGTGCAGAAAATGTTTGGGTCTGCGGTGCATCATCAATCCCTACCCATTGTTTACGCATCGTCACATTTGCTGTAAATGTCTCCTGAGCTCCGGCATAGGCGGGGTTAAGTACGAGGCCATTGAACATGTATTGGGTGAACATTGGCTGTTGTTGCGCATAAACATGAGCCGCTATAAAGATCACCAGTGATGTGAGGTAATATTTACGGCGAATTCGATTCATGCCTTCATCCCGATTTTATGGTTTGACAATAACGTATCCCGTTATGGTTTCAAAATCTCCTGCCTTGATGACGTAGAAATAGGTGCTTTCGATAGGGCTTATCGTCCCATTAACCTCTCCCCGCCACACCTGGCGTTCATTGTCGTATCCGTTCGCTTCATATATAGTAATGCCCCAGCGATTGAAGACATGAATACTGTTTCTGGGAAAAGCCTCAATTCCTTCAATCATCCAAAAGTCGTTCTTTCCATCGTTGTTTGGTGAAAATCCTTTAACGGGATGGATGTCGGTGCGTTCCGGAAGGCGCACAATCACAATGCTGATAGAAGCACTGGCTGCTAACCCTCCTCTATCAGTAACCGAAACCATAAAATCAAAAGTCCTGGTTCCAAGTTTTAGTGCTTCAATATCCAGCACACTGATTTCTCCCGTCTCAGCGTCCAGTCTCAGCAGTGCCTGGTCATCTTCGTCTGCGAACTTGTAAGTAAGGACATCATCCGCATCTGGATCCGTCGCCACTACCGCAAGAATAATCTCGTCCTTTTCAACCCATCTCTCAATAGTTATCGAAGCATCTTCCACTACTGGTTTTTCGTTGACGTTAAGAAGTTTGATTACGACAACGCCATCTGAGAAAAGTTCTCCATCGCTGACGCGCACCTTAAGCTGAAATAAAGGATTCGTTTCAAAATCAAGGGCACTGGAATTATTTACTTTGATCTCTCCTGACAGATTACCGATAGTAAAAGCATCATCCGTATTTCCTCCCACAATTGAAAAACTAAGTTGAGTATCCGCATCAGGGTCGCTTGCCTCAACCTCCTGCAAAACAAAACCAACGCCAACGTTCTCTTCGACAGTCAGTGTTGCCGGTGTAATTCGGGGAGCTTCATTAAGATCATTCACGTCTATGGTAACTATCGCATCGTCAGACAAGGACCCGTCACTAACCCGGACCGTCAAAGTAAACGAAGGAGTGGTTTCAAAATCAAGCGCAGCAGCATTGCTTACAGTAATTGCGCCCGTCATGCTATTGATCGCAAAGGCATTATTCACATTACCGCTGAGAATGCTGTAATTAAGGTTCGTATCTGCATCCGGATCGCTGGCTGAGATGGTGTGGACCGCAGTTGCGGTCGTTGAATTCTCGTCCAACGACACGCTCGCATCCTGTGCTGACGGACTTTCATTGACGTTAGTCAGCCCCACCGTAACCTCAGCATCATCGAAAAACACTCCATCCGAAACTCGAACCGTCAACGTAAATGAAGGCAACACTTCAAAATCCAGCATCGCAGCATCATTTACTGTAATGACACCTGTGTTGCTGTTGATCTTAAAAGCGTTTCCTGTATTACCATTAATGATCGAATAAGTCAACACTGCGGTTACGTCGGGATCGGCACCTCCCATACTATGGACCAATGATCCATTTGAAGAATTCTCACTCAGAGCTACAGCAGCATCCGTAATGGTAGGCGCTCCCTCATTAATGTCGTTCAATTGGATAGTAACAATTGCATTGTCATAAAGAAGACCATCACTGACGCGAACAATCAATGTAAATCCCTCCAGAATCTCTCGATCGAGGGCGGTTGTGTTATTTATGATAATGACACCGGTACTACCGTCGATAGCAAATGCCGATCCGGTATTCCCACCGGTGATAGAGTATGCCAGAGCATCACCATTGATATCGGAAGCGGAAACGGTGTGCACCATCGAACCGTTCGAGAGGTTTTCATCAATCGAGATCGCAGCATCGACGGCCAAGGGCGCGTTGTTGAGGGGATTGCCAATTGCGATGGGCGACTGGCCGGTTATTGCCGCGATGAACTGGTCGTCATCATTTGGAAGCGTGGTCCCATCTACTCCACCTATGTCGCTGGCGGCTCCTCCGAGAGAACTGCCAATATCTTCATTGACTGCAACGGCCATTCTTATCTGCGTAGTGGAAAGAATTCCAATTGCCGAGAAGGGAACGAACATATCAACAAAAACCGGACGATCAGCGCATGCTGGGTCGTTATTGAGCGCGTAGGCAACCTGATAGTTAGATGTGATCGGTGCCAAATAATTTACGATTGTAGCAGCGCTCTTTCCATCCACATTAAAAACCCTCACCCCGCCCGCCATGCCAGTGGAATTAAATACTGCGATTTCTCTTTCAAAGCCGGGATTGCCTGGCAATGTATTTGGATCAGCTTCAGGCCCCGAGGCGCCGAAATGATAATCTGTGTCAACGAGAACACTGAAGGCACTTACTCCGTTGGACCATCTCGCCATCCTGAACCGAAAAATAATAAGCTCATCACCGTTGTCAGGAATCCCATCCGGATCTTTGTAATAAAAGTATGCTGACTCGGCGCCGGCAGCTCCATCCTGCACGAATTCATAAAGTTCGCAACCTGCTGCATACTGGTTGTCAGCTCCCGGTTCCAACTGATATTGGTGAATTGGAATAAAAGGCAGTTCGAATTGCGTCTCATCCAACGGTCCGACGAAAGCCGCATTCGTCGAAGTGACAAATCCATCACCGTTAGGGTTCATCGGATTAATAGCGGGAGTGGCAGGATGCAAGATAGAACCTGGAACCTGGGCATATAACATGCCCGTCGCAAGCAAGGCGAGTAGAGTTAGGGCAAGGCGCATTTCATTTCGCAAATACCCAAGCAAGAGTTCTTTCTGCGAATTCAATCATAGCGTTGCAATCCGCGTAGTCCTCGTTGAGTGGGGTCCACAGCGATTACACAAAATACATGAAATTGAGCAATAATTGGATGGGAGAGTAATTAATTATCAATGAATTACAACAATTTCGCAGTCCTTTATGGTCCCGGCGCAAAACCATACACAGTTCTTACATTCCTCTCTCCGCGCACGGCGAGCGCGATGGAAGCAGAAGAGGGTCGCACGAGCGTAGAATTAAGATGCGCAAGAAGATGGGGTGAGGTTGATGCCGCGCTGCGAACTTAATCAGCGTCCCGGATTTTTCTGAACGCGTGCTATCCATCCGGGGGTCCTTCGCTCCCACTTGCCTTCGCACATGCTGCGCTCAGGATGACAGGTAGAGAGGAAGAGGTCGCAGCCTGCACTCACGGGAACTGATGCACGCTGTTCCCCTCTCCGGCGCGCAAGGCCAGAGCGTTGGAAACGGGAGAGGGGTCGCACGAAAGAAGAAATTAAAATGCGCAAGAAGATGGGGTGAGGTTGATGCCGCGCTGCGAACTTGATCAGCGTCCCGGGTTTTTCTGAACGCGTGCTATCCATCCGGGGGTCCTTCGCTCCCACTTGCCTTCGCACATGCTGCGCTCAGGATGACAGGTAGAGAGGAGCAGGTCTTCAAGGGGATTGCTTCGCCACGGCGCTGGCGCGCCGTGGACTCGCAATCAACATTCATTGTGGAGCCGCAGAGAATCGAACTCTGATTGTAAAATACTGAAATACAATAATTCACAATCCCATCCTATCATAAGGGAACCGAATTAGGAACCGACTAACCCGCAGAATCTTGCCCACAGTGCCATTCGGCCTATTAGGATCTTAACGCTTTGGCAGTCCCGCCACGGAAAGCATTTTCCTGCCTTTTTCTATCTTCTTCTTAAAGAAAGGCGTGTCTTCCATGTCATCAAGCCGTTTACTGACCTTGATCTTTTCCGCCTGTTTGGCTAGTCCTGCCATTGTCGTTTTGCCTTCTTTTTTCATAACAATATAAAGATACTATTTTTTCTTCTTTTTGACCAGAAACGCCTCATAATCACGGTGTTCCATGAACGTTTCCCAAGACTCTTCTATAAACCCATAGATATCAAAATCGTTCCGTATTTCAGCCAGATTGTTCGTTATACCCATACGATACAGCCGTGTGCGGGTTTTCGTACTACCGGTCACAAACACATAACAATCGGGGTACCTCTCGTAGAATTTAAAAACCGTAAGCGCGACGGTGGCAAGCACTTTTTGGCTATCGTGGTTATTGGTTATTGCCGTATCATTTATCTCGCCGTTCTCATCAACATCACCAAAGCCCAGGTTGAATACGTTGGGGTTCTCCCTGAAAGCCTTAAAAACAACCTGCTTCCTGACTGTTCCCCTCGGGCCTTCACTGTAAAACTCATATTTGAGAAGAGACGCAGAAGCTTCGATGTAGTATTTTTCATACTTCACAATCTTAAAGATAAGAAACGTACGTCATAGCCCTCTGAGATAAAATCCATCTTGGCTTTTCGATGACACCCGTCAATTTCTATGGCTCGTTTAGAAACGAAAACCCTCAGGGATCGCGCTGCGAATTTTAAGTCCCAACTTTCCCGGCATAGATCAGGTTGTCGTCCACTTCCCTCGCAAGCAATAAGACGCCGAAATACTGCCTACTGGATTTCGGATCCATGCAAACCGATACTTGAAATCTTAAACGTCTAGCGTTCTTGATCTTAAGCCATTCCTTAGACCGCCTATTGGGGATGGTATTTTTTGCTATCAATCCGTTTTCCGATGATCCCTTCAAGCTTGATCTTCCGGACCTGTCGTACGCGGCGATGTCCTTCGCCGGTCGAAGCGGCCACTACGTTAAGTCTCTCCTTAATTTTCTGAGTGCCTCTTCTGCCGCCCTATTAAGTCTGTCTTCTTCCTCAAAAATCTTCTCGAGAAGACTCCGATCCCTATTTAACACTCGGCAAGTTGGCCTTGACCGGCCATTGAAAAATTGCGTGTTGTAATCCGTCACTACTATACCAAAGATCGGCAGGTCAATCATTTTATCAGCACAGTCAGCTCCAACAAATATTGGCCAATCTAATGGATCATCGCCCTCAGACTTACCTTCCTCCCTGCAAAAAAAATTTCCATTACCCGTCCGATGACACTCTACAATCTTAGCTATATATGGTTCATTATCCATAACACTTCATTTCAGTGCTATCCCAAGCAGAAGCATGCTCATATTAGGCCGAACAATACAAATTTAGGCATCCGCTCAAAAATTCCAACGCTTTGATTGCCCGAATTCACCGTAACCATTACACACAACGTTTTGGCATGTGAAGTTGCGGGCTTGGAGGGCAAATGAAAAAGAAACGATTGATTTGCCCGACTACTCCGAAACTACTCACCGTGACCGAATGTTGTTTAAAAACAAAACTAAACTAAAAATTTACACTGCCCGCAATGTCACCCGTTACTTTCTTTTCTCTTCCCGTGTTTGTTGTTTCATGAAGTCGTCAAACTTTGTCCAGCCAATTTTATGGCCGTAAGTTGTGTCCTTTGGAAACCAAACAATAGAACCTTTGGAGACAGTCAGTTTGCCAAAAACTCTTCCGTCCTTTTTTATTTTGAATTCAATGTCGGCCTTGCCAAGTTCTCTTTCAGGAATTGAAAATTTAACGTCATGCATAGTATGGGTGGTTAAGGTGTCGGATGGCACGCGTTTTCCAATAAACGGTAGCCATTGTTAGATTTTGATGTGGATCTTTCGTTCGGTAAACGTCTTATTTTGATTATCCAGCCTCGGCAGGCCAAGTTTATAATAAAGAACGTCATCGTCGAAAGCAATTGAATCAAGGCAAAACTCGATTAAGATGGCGTCACAACCATGATTTTCAATCACAGGTTGTGTCCTTCGGGTAACATAATTTTCTATAAGAATTGGAGCGTCCTTGAATGGTTGTTCCGAGGCTACTAAGTTTCTTGCCGTGTCGTAAAGCAGTGCATTTTCCACCACATACTCCGCGCTGTCCCCTTTCAACGGTAAAAAATAATCGTATCGTCCTAGCTTTGTGTATTCGTTGTGAAGAACTATGAATTGATCTGACTCCCAACTAAAGCCAATGGTTTGGGCTGCCATCAAATGATATTTCTCCTTTGAGGTTTTCTTAACTGTATTATTCCCCCATTCAATTGTGAACTCTTTGGGCCCGTGGGGTATAAGCTTGTAATAGCTGCCTTGTGGCGTCGTTATCAAGCTGTCGAGCAGTTTTGTAGCAATAGGGAAATCTTTTCTTATAGCTTCGTCTTTCGGATCTATCTCCTCACCCTGTTTCGCCCGGTTACACGAAAGAATTCCAAGAACAACGGTCAACAAGAGAATCTTATTCATAAAATGCCAATAGCTGTCTTCAATATATAAATCAAGAAGAGACAAAGCAAAATGTCGCTCACAAATGACGATTTTGAGTCGATTATCAAGTGTCTTGAAGACGTTCCTCAAAATCGGGCAACCGAATTTCAATCTTCACCTTCTTTTCATAATCGCCACTGAGCCACTTCTTCGCAAGCTCAGTTACCACCTCCAACAAACGTTCAACCCTTTCATCGACCATCTTATACTGCTCCGCCACTCTGAGAGCATGAAACACCTTTTGCGAATCAGCTTCGGCGAGATGAAACGCATGCGTAATCTGGTTGATATTCGTCCCGATACGTTTGAGCTCCTCGCGGATGCCCGCCAGGTCGATCATAGGACCTCTCATCGTCGTGTCGACGGCGAAAAATAGAATCGTATCTTTTACCACGATCCTCCTCACCAGCTCTCCAACAGACTGGTTGTTCGTATTCTCCACCAGGTATAACAGGTGCTGATATGTCTTTTCATTGAAACGCACGCCGACTTTACGGGTCAATAACGTTTCGCGTTTAGGAATTCTTCTTCTTGTCATGTCTGAAATACTTTAAGTTAATCGACTCAAAAAAACCCGAGTTCCGAGGGCTTTTCGCCCGGAATGACCATCGGAAATGACGGGCAAACTCTAATGCGCTAGCATTTGTACATCTTGCTGTGCACAGAAAACAGTGCACTGGTATTCTTAGGGCTTCTGCCTAATCCGTTCCTCTTAGAGAAATTATTACCATCTTAATTCTAAGGGCTTAAAACACTGGATTTGGCAACCCTGCGCAGGGCGCCGCATCGCCACGATGGAGTACCCCCAGGGACCGTATTTCTTTTTCACCAGCCCCAGCGGGAATTACGACCAATTGATAAGGTCCTCCGCGACCTTGCCAAGGTGCCGACGCAACGAGGGTTGACCTTAGTACCACCTTCGGCAGATTATGCAGCAATAGCTGCTGACCTTGGAAGCACCTTGCTGGAAAATCGCGGGCAATTGAAAAGGTGGGTGAAAAAGAAAGGAACACCTTTTGTCAAAATAGCAAGGTGCCCCTTCCCGGGACTGTGCCAATGCGTCTACCTTTCCGCGACCTTACCACCATTAAGCATTCCGGCAATGTCCTCGTACCGGTAGAACATGATGCCGCCGAGTTTCTGGTACGGCAAGACGCCTTTGATGCGGAGATTTTGCAAGGTGCCGTGGGAGATGCCCAGCATCTTCCGGACGTCGGAGCTCTTTAACCATTCCCTTTGGGAGGGGTTGTTTGCCGGCTGGACGAATGTCTTTAGGTCCTCCAGCAGCTGCAGGCGGAATTGCTGCAGGTCTTCGATTGTGACTATTTCTTGTGCTATATGCTAAATGTTTTGGTATGGCGCTAAAGTGAGTGAAAGGAGATTCTCCCATTCACAAGTTGGTAGGAAGGAGGGGAAAATTTTTGTTAGTCAGTCGCGATTTATTCCAGTTCGCCGAATTGCCTTCTCAAATTCTCTCATTTGCACAGTGGGAATGTCTTTGTCAGCATGAACATGAATTACGATGTCGGATTTACCAGCGCCTGCCCTAATTCTCAAATCGACGACCCGCCTCAATTCCATTTCAAAATCTGCGCTCGTAATTCCTGATTCTCAATTTGAATCTTTTCCGAGCCAATATGGATAGTGATGATTTCTTTCTGTTTACAAGCGTTCAGCAGAAGCAGAAGCGTCAATATGAGTAATGATCGTTGTGCAATCATGCAGGTGCCCGTCAAAAAAGGTTGAACCTTGTGATTATTTTTGTCGATAAACCTATCCACAAAATATATTTTCAAGTTCAAATCTTAAGGGACTTTTTCAACCGTTCCTTATTGCCACGCGCACGACCCAGTTGATAATATTAATCACTATTAATCCAGGAATGTAAAAAAATCCACCAACTACTATGTACGTCATCGCAGTGCCTGCCACAATATCAGTTACCATAGTGCCCTGCCCATTTGTATACACCGTTCTATTCAGAATAAAGGCGGCAATCCCAAGAATCACGGCGTTAGCAATTTGAAGAACTATTGCATTGTTGAAGACCTTTGTAATTTTCGAGAAGTCGGGGGCTCTATAAATCTGGTTCTTGGTTGCATGAAAACAAATGGGATATGCAAACAGAACAACTGTTAATAAAGTCCATATCTCAATATGATCGATTATCATTTACGAAAGCAAATTCTGCTCGCTTAGACATTTTGACACCTTATCCTTATGTCTTTTAGTAACCCCTGTGATAATGCGAATGTTCTTCCACTTCCTCTAGTCGCTCATCTATTGCATTGAGATTTCCGTCAAGATTGTCCATTCTAGATTGAATTTCCTGAAATTGCCAAGGATGGCTATGACTACTGATATTGTTCCTATTAGAAGCCCAAAGTGAAAACGTTGAAACAGAAAGTAAAATAATAATTAACGGAGTCTTGACCTTCTCATTCATCTCATCGAACATCCGCGCTTTCCTTTCAATTTCATTCTCCTCCAGCTTGGCGATCTGTCCATGAGATTCTACGCTTTTTTTCGGCGCTGCTCGCTTTTCTCTTATTAACAAACCAAGAACAATCATTGCTGCGCCGACACCCGCCCACTCTTCATCTCTATTGTTAAGTGCATATCCTACAAGCACTCCTGCCCCAATTCCTAATGTAACGAAATCAATCAAAAAAGCTAAAATCTTTGCCATACGTATCTATATTAATTCCTCCGTCTTTCGATTGAAGTTCCTGCTGGCTTTTAATTCCGAAAGGATCTCGTCGGCTGATTTCTTAGAAATAAAGGCTCCATACAAGTCGATGATAGACTTGCCTGTTGGTTTCTTAGAACCTTTTAACGAGGCGGACAGTTTGGAAATCAATTCCATCTTATTTTCAGGACTCAAACTTCTCAAGAGTCCAAGGTAAGTGTCAATAAGGTTAAATTTGAAATCAGCTGCTTCCATGTCGTTTAGTGATAAACAAAAATAACGATTTTTCCACCAAACTTCATGCGCTCAAGGGCCCGCTTTGTCAGCAAAGGGACGACCCATGATCAGGAATCGCTTACTTGATTGTCTTGCAGTCTTTCTGAACGCGTGCCCTCAATCCGGGGATCCTTCGCTCCCGCCACGCCTTCCCGCATGCACCGCTCAGGATGACGGTTAACCGGAGGCGGGCTCCGTCGATTCGGGTTCCGACAACTTCTCCCTCAACTTCTTCATATTCTTACCAATCTTCTCCTGCACCACCTTCGCATAAATTTGCGTCGTCCGAAAATTCTTATGTCCCACTTCACACACTCACCGTCTCAATCGGAATTCTATTCGGGAGCGCCTACCACGGGGGATAGTTTTGAAATCGTGCTGGAGCTCAGTTATAAACAAATATTGAATTTGTCTTAAGCTAACGTTCGAGTTTGTACTAGTGAAGAAAAAGTTGTTGATATGAACTGATGCGGAGAGGGTGCACGAGCGTAGAAATTAAAATGCGCAAGAAGATGGGGTGAGGTTGAAACCGAAAAAAGATGCGGCAGCGCACGGCGCTGCGAACTTGATCAACGCCTGGTTTTTCTAAACGCGTGCTCCCCATCTGCGGATCCTTCGCTCCCACTGCCTTCGCACCTGCTGCGCTCAGGATGACAGATAGCGAGGATGAGGTCGCAGCCTGCATTCACGGGACCTGATGCACGCTGTTCCCCTCTCCGGCGCGCAAGGCCAGAGCGATGGAAGCGGGAGAGGGGTCGCACAAAAGTAGAAATTAAGATGCGCAAGAAGATGGGGTGAGGTTGAAACCGAAGAAGATGCAGCAACGCGCGGCGCTGCGAACTTGATCATCGCGCGGGTTTTCTAAACGCGTGCTCTCCATTCGGGGGTCCTTCGCTCCCACTTGCCTTCACACATGCTGCGCTCAGGATGACAGGTAGAGAGAAAGAGGTCACAGCCTGCACTCACGGGACCTGATGCACGCTGTTCCCCTCTCCGGCGCGCAAGGCCAGAGCGTTGGAAGCCGGGAGAGGGGTCGCACGAAAGAAGAAATTAAGATGCGCAAGAAGATGGGGTGAGGTTGAAACCGAAGAAGATGCGACAACGCTCGGCGCTGCGAATTTGATTAGCGTCCCGGGTTTTCTAAACGCGTGCTCTGCATCCGGGGGTCCTTCGCTCCCACTTGCCTTCACACATGCTGCCCTCAGGATGACAGGTAGAGAGAAAGAGTCGCAGCCAGCATTCACGGGACTGATGCACGCTGTTCCCCTCTCCGGCGCGCAAGGCCAGAGCAATGGAAGCGGGAGAGGGGTCGCACAAATGAAGAAATTAAGATGCGCAAGAAGATGGGGTGAGGTTGAAACCGAAGAAGATGCGCGAACGCACGGCGCTGCGAACTTGATCAACGCCTGGTTTTTCTAAACGCGTGCTATCCATCCGGGGGTCCTTCGCTCGCGCATGCCTTCGCACTTGCTGCGCTCAGGAGGAGAAAGAGGTCGCAGCCAGCATTCACGGGACCTGATGCACGCTGTTCCCCTCTCCCGCGCAAGGCCAGAGCGATGGAAGCGGGAGAGGGGTCGCACGAAAGAAGAAATTAAGATGCGCAAGAAGATGGGGTGAGGTTGATGCCGCGCTGCGAACTTGATCAGCGTCCCGGTTTTTCTAAACGCGTGCTATCCATCCGGGGGTCCTTCGCTCGCGCATGCCTTCGCACTTGCT
>JBIQIY010000024.1:0-90124 GCA_044507775.1 Flammeovirgaceae bacterium
ATGCCTTGCGGCGCCCGCTCAGGATGACGGTTGATAAGGGGGAGAGCCTTGCGGCGCCCACTCAGGGTGACGTGCTGTGGAGAGGGATTTCGCGGCGTGAAAGACCCCTTCTTTAAACCGTCATCCTGAGCCGCGGGGAGTAATGCGGGTAGTAAGGGCGAAGGACCCTCCAACCCGAGCCCGCGGTTTCCGTTTAGGAGATCCTTCGCTTATGCACATGCCCGCGCATGCCTTGCGGCGCCCGCTCAGGATGACGTGCTGTGGGGAGGGCTTTCGCCGCGCGAAGGATCCCCCTTCTTTGACCGGTCAGACTACTTTGCGGCGAATAAGCTTCGCGTACGTGCGGCTTACCGGAAAGCTTTTTCCGTTTTGCATTTTGACGACCATCCCGCCGTTGAAATGTTTCTCGATTTCCTTCAGGCAGTTGATGTTGATAATAGTACTGCGGTGTACCCGGATGAATAATTCCGGATTCAGGATCTCCTCCAGTTTTCCGATACCGGATGAGCTCACGAACTGGTCGTTCTTGGTCGTGAGTATCGTGTAGTCGCCGGATGCTTCGAGGTAAACAATCTCCTCAACGGGAAGGTTGAGGAGCTTCTCCGACTTCTGCACAAAGATGTGATTGTCGTACGAGGTTTTGTTGTCAGTCTTGATGCTGCGGAGCAACTCGCCGACGTTGTTCTGTTCAAGCTTCATCCGGTTGATGGCCCGCTCGACGGCGGCCTTGAAACGCTCCTGATCAAGAGGCTTCAGCAGGTAGTCCACCGCATTTTTTTCGAACGCTTTGATCGCATATTGATCGTAGGCGGTACAAAAGATTACAAACGGATCGTGCGTGATCTCATCGAGCACATCAAATCCGGTCATTCCCGGCATCTGAACATCCAGGAATACGAGATCGGGTTTCAATTTATCAATTACTTCAACAGCTTCCTTTCCTTTGGTGGCCTCGCCTACAACCTGGATGTTCGGCATCTGCTGAAGATACTCGACCAGAAGATCGCGGGCCAGTTTTTCGTCATCAACGATAACACAGGTTATGTTCATTGGATACAGTTTAATTTACGTTATATGGTTCTGATTGTACTTGGTCTTTAAAAAAGTCTGCCGGTCCGCGCAGGCAACCTTACCCTGCCTTGGTTTTCATTTCCTCGCGCACCTCGACGGGAGCAGGGGTGACCTCCTCTTCATACGGGATAAAGAAACTTACCGAATAGCCCCACTCGTTGGATCGGACGCGTAAGCCCGAACCGGCACCGAAAATACTCTTCAGGCGCTGATCCGTGTTCTTGATGCCGACACCACTCGAGCTGCCGTCCATCACCTTCTTCGCATTGGACCCGAGGCCATCATCTTTTACTTCAAAAAATATCATCGTATTGAAACGTTTAACGGTCAGGACAATTGTGCCGCCGTCATCTTTTGGCGCGATCCCGTACTTGACGGAATTCTCCACCAGAGGCTGCAGGATCATCGGAGGAATTCTCACGCCGAGGCATGAAAAATCAACCTGTTTCACAAACTTCAGCCTGTCTCCGAACCGCACCTGCTGAATACGGATATAGTTGTCAATAAAGTCGAGCTCGTGGATGAGCCGTACCATCTGGTCGCCGTGGGAATCAAGTGCATACCTGAAAATATCCGACAGCTGCGTGATGACTCGGCGCGCCTGCTCCTTACTCGACCCGATCAGGGTGTTGATCGAGTTCAAGGTATTGAACAGGAAGTGGGGATTTATCTGCGATTTCAGCAAAGATATCTGCATTTCCCGGTTTTTGATGTTTAATTTACTTTTCTCTTCCTCCTGTTTCTGCACGCCCTGGAAGTAACGGATCACGTAATACACCCCAACCGTAATGATATACTGATCGTGGAAGTGCAATCCTTCCCACTTCAGCAACTGAACAAGGTGGGATTTCCAGTGCTCATAGTACGTGTATCCCTCTACATAATCCTCCAGGTAATACGACAGCGAGCCGATGAGGAGAAAATACGCGGTGACGCCCAATACGTGTCCCGCGACTTGCAGATATACATTATAACGGAACAGCCAGTTGCAGTAAAAAAATATACCGGCCATCAAAATGCAATGCGCCTCAAATAACGAGAGCGCATTCCAGAAGATGTAGGTATGAGGCGTCTCAAGTTTGTACTCCAGAATTGTGCCGACGGAATAGTTAATGGCATACCACACGCACAATAGCAGATATGCTCTCTTCCAGACCCTGGGTATGTCGTCAAAAACTTTCAAGCCCTAAAATTTGTCGTAAAGTTAAGCAATCAAAAGGAAAAGCCTTTAAAGCGGAACCATGGGCGCTAAATCCTCAAATGTGTACGATAATCCTACATGACGTTTGAAAAAAGCCTCTAAATGAACAAATTAGGCAGCTTTTTATGAAGAAACCACTGCTTCTGATCCTGTTTTTTGCGCTGCCGTTCCTGTGCCGGGGTCAGGACATCACCGTGTCGGCGACTATTGTTGACAATGAGTCCGGTGAACCCCTCGGTTACGCCTCGGTCGGCCTGAAGTCGGTTGCCATCGGGACGATCTCTAACATCAACGGGGAGTTCGATTTTCACATGCCCGCGCAGTACCGGAACGAGGTAATGGTCATCAGCATGCTCGGATATAAGAACTTTGAAGCGCCGGTCTGGTCTTTAACAGGAGGGCCTCATGTGATAAAAATGGAGAAATCGCCGATTCTCCTGGAGCCGGTCGTTGTGTCGGATACTTTGTCGGGACAGGATATCCTGGAAATTGCCCTCGCCCGCATCGAGCAGAATTATCCGATGAAGCCATTCCTCCTCGACGCGTTTTACCGGGACGTCAAGAAAGTCGGCGGAACATATATCTCACTGCTGGAAGCCGCTGTTCGTATCTACGATGAGAATTATGAGGAGCCGCGAAACAAATACAAGCTTCGCGAGAGCGTTCGTCTCATCGAAGTGCGCCAGAGTCTTGGTTACGAAAGCCGTTTTACCACGTACTTCGATCAGGACAATTTGCTTGAAGATCTTCTGCTGCACAACAATGTTCGGTATCGCCACTTCGAGGATGGCGAGGAAGTCTTTTCAAAAATGGTCCGTCAGCAGAATTCCTTCTATAATGATCATGAGACCTATGTAGTCACCTATGACGGAAAGTACTTCATGAGGATCTTTATTGACACGGAGGACTTTTCCATCATACGCTTTGAGTTCGAGCAGGGGTTTGAGGACGGCTATCTTGGGAAACGCAAGGACCTCATGAGTAAGTTTGCCGGCATCAAGAAAACAATCGAGTACCGCAAGTTTCAAGGCAAAATGTACCCCAGTTTCATGAGCGTTACCTCGCGAATCAACTGGTATGATATCGCGACGAACGAACTCAAGTTTGAGACGGAACTGTTCCAGGAATTACTCATCAACAAGGTTACCCCCAATGCAAAGGATCGTATCCGTTCGACCGAAAAGATGCGCAACTACGGTTTGCAGTTCCAGGATCGACCGTACAACAAAGAGTTCTGGGATAACTACAACGTGATCAAGGAAACTCCGCTCGATCAACAGATATTATCCGACCTCGAGAAGCACGCCACGCTGAAGGAACAATTTGAGGAGTATTAAGAAAAGGACCCGATGATGGTTTAATGAAGGGAGTTATTCCGGTAGCTTGAACCTGTAGCGAACGCTCACTTTGTCGCGAACCGGCTGCGTCCCTCGCTTGCTGGGCTTCCATGCAGGGCCTTGCCGGATGGCGCGGATGAGTTCCTCTTCACAACCGGATCCAATTCCTTTGACGATGTCAAAGTCTGTAAGCTGGCCTGTAGGTTCGACGGCAAAGCGCACCGTCACCCTTCCTTCCACTTTGTTCGTGATCGCCTGCACGGGATACTTCACGGCGCCGGCGAGGTATTTCTTGAAGTCAGCACGTCCTCCGTCGGGTTCGGCGAAGCGGAATGGTTCCGAATCGTTCGAAGGCCCTTCCCCCGAATAGCCCGTCACCACCACTTCGCTCAGTGATGTTACATCCTCCTTCAATGTTATATCTAATTGGGCGCGCTCCGGCACATTGACCACCTGGGACTCGAATCCTATAAAAGCGAAGTGTAACCGGGTGTCCTCGTTCGGAACTGTGAGCTCGAAGTTTCCTTCGCTGTCAGTTACCACTCCGTCATTGGTGCCCTCCACCAGCACATTCACACCGGGCAAGCCAAGGCCGTCCTCCGAGCGGACTTTGCCCTTCACTACAGTAGGCGCGGGCATGGATCGTTGTGCGGCCGATTTTTTTTTCGCTTCGGTTGTTTCGACCCCTGCAACTTTTCCATTCAGCGCCTGCGACACTTCGCGCTCGTCCTCTTTCGCCCGCGCAATTGCGGGCTCAGACTGGACGGCGACGTCATGCGACTCATTTTTCGCTTCCTTATCTGCGGCTTCGGTGGCGCTGCGACTTAGTTGTTCATCGGCGATGAACTCTTGTGCTGGTGTCACCTCTTTCCGGGCGTCAACTTCGTCGGATTCAGGGCGCGAATCCGCGATGGCAGGTTGCGTGTGGCTATCCCGTTGTAACGTTGGGGGCGCTCCAGGTGCCGGCTTCTCTTTCGCGGCAGCCGCGAGCGGACTGCTGTCGGGTTTTACGGGAATGCTTTCCGTAGACAATGGGTCGGTGGAAGTAGTAGCTGTATCCGCCGGGGGAGTCTGTGGCCTGTTGACGGCCTGGTCGCGCGCGTGCTGATCGCGGAGAAGAGTCACCGCGATGAATCCCGACACAATAAGAAGAAGAAGCGTGGCGGCGACGGCTGCGGTCCAACCCCAGAGCCTGATTACCTTGCCGTTCTTACGTCCCTTGCGGCGCATTCGATCGTGCACCGAACGGTTGAGTTCATGCAGGTCGTAAAGAAAATTGTCCGCGCCGGTCTGTTCTACACCTTCGAGCGCTTCTGCCAGAAAAGGATCGCTGAGCGCTTCCTTCTCGAGCGCATGCATTTCCGCTGACGAAAGTTCGCCCCGCAGGTATTTTTCGATATCGTTACGATTTCTCATTGCGTTCCATACATATTTTCAGGTTGCGTTTGCCATTCTGAATGTAGCTCTTGACCTTCTTTAAGTCATAGCCGGTCGCCTCGGTGATTTCCTTGTAGCACTTTTGCTGAAGGTAAAACAGGCGGACGCATTGCTGTTGTTCCGCCACCAGGGAGTTCATGCACTTCTCAAGACGGTTGAGGTTGTCTTCTATTTCCACGCCCTGTTCGTGATGCCCATTGCTACCGGTTTCCACAAGAAAGGGCGACAGTTCTTCAAAGTTCTTTCCCTTCCGCGCCCGTAGCTGCATCAGGCAATGGTTGCGCGCCGTAACATACAACCAACCTTTAAAGACATTGATCTCATGTGTCTTCAGACTAACGATGAGTTTTTCAAAAATCTGCATGACTGCGTCGCGGCTTTCTTCCCGGTCCTTGAGGTACTTAAGACAAACACCGAAGGTCAAGGCAGTGTATCGGTCGTAAAGAATTCCCACAATCTCCAGATCCTCGGTCTTCTTATAGAGCGCGATCAACTCTTCGTCCGTTTGATTTTTGTAAGAGTGATTCAAAAGCATTGTCTCAAATTAGAAAAAATCGCCGGGATAATTATGGAAAAATTTCAACCGCCGCATCCTGCCTGTAAATGATTATCTATTAATCCATTTGCTTTCTTGTTAATACTATAAGATGGGATCGGGGATCAGATTCCATAAATCTTCACCTAAATATTTCTTACTATGAAAACGAACTTTGTTTGTCTCGTTGTGGCGCTCCTATTGTGCGGGTTCGATCTTGTTCAGGAGAGAACCATTACCGGTACGGTTACCGAAGCCAGTGATGGCTCTGCGATCCCGGGTGTGAACGTCATATTGAAGGGAACGAAAACCGGAACGGTAACGGATGGTCGGGGGACCTACACTATTCAGGTTCCTGCGAACGGTGCGATACTCACATTCACGTTCATCGGGTATGTGACGCGTGAAATTCCCGTTGATCAGCGTAGTGTTGTCGATGTGCAGCTGAATCAGGATGTGTCTGTTCTTTCCGAACAGGTTATAACCGGCGCGGGAAAACCATCGCAAAGAAAATCTAAGTCCGAGG
Organism: Flammeovirgaceae bacterium; assembly: GCA_044507775.1. Lineage (GTDB taxonomy): Bacteria > Bacteroidota > Bacteroidia > Cytophagales > Cyclobacteriaceae > Chryseosolibacter. The sequence continues at coordinate 6,108 of JBIQIY010000024.1, forward strand.
CTGTAGAAGCGGAGCGCAAACTCTTCAGCGTTGCGCCTGGCGTTGCCTATGACCGCTCGTATGCTCCGCCCGAAATGAATAGCGAAGAGTACGAGGGATTGGAAGAGAATATTTTTCACGGTGCGGATAAAAAACCTCTGTCGACATTTTCAATCGATGTGGATGCGGCGTCGTACAGCAACCTGAGGCGATTCATTAACAACGGACAACGGCCGCCCAAAGAAGCGGTTCGCATCGAGGAGATGATCAACTATTTCGACTATGACTACGCCGAACCGAAGAACGGTGACCCGTTCGAGGTCTACACGGAGATCGCTCAGGCGCCGTGGAACCCGAAGCACCAGCTGGTGCATATCGGACTGCAGGGCAAAAGAATTCCTGTGGAAAATCTTCCGTCATCGAACCTGGTATTCCTCATCGATGTGTCCGGATCGATGAATCAGCCGAACAAGCTTCCACTTGTCAAGAAATCTTTTGGCATACTCACGGAACAGTTGCGCGCGGAAGACCATGTGGCGATCGTGGTCTATGCGGGTATGGCTGGCGTTGTGCTGGAGCCGACACCCGGTAGCGAAAAGAGAAAGATCCTGGCGGCGCTTGACAAGTTACAGGCAGGCGGATCCACTGCAGGTGGTGCAGGACTTCGACTGGCGTATGATCTCGCCCGTGAACATTTCAAGGACAATGGAAATAATCGCGTAATAATTGCTACGGATGGAGATTTCAATGTTGGCGAATCCAGCAACAAGGCCATGGAAGATCTGATCGAGTCGAAGCGCAAGGAGGGTGTGTATCTCACGGTCCTGGGATATGGAATGGGCAATCTGAAAGATTCTAAAATGGAGACCCTCGCAGACAAAGGAAACGGTAACTACGCGTACATCGATAACTTTAATGAGGCGCGAAAGGTGCTTGTGAACGAGTTCGCCGGCACTCTGTTTACCATTGCCACGGATGTAAAACTGCAGGTCGAATTCAATCCGGCGCGTGTACAGGCATACCGACTGGTTGGTTACGAGAACCGGATGTTGAAGGACGAAGATTTTAACAACGACCGCAAGGATGCAGGCGACCTTGGGTCGGGCCACACGGTTACTGCACTATACGAAATTATCCCGGTCGGTGTGAAGAGTGATTTTTATTCGATCGACGATCTGAAGTATCAGCCTCTTGCATCCGCCTCTGGCAATTCACGTGATTGGTTGACCGTGAAACTGCGATACAAGCGCCCGGGTGAGATGAAAAGTCGGCTGCTTGAAGAAGTAGTTTCAGGAGCCCCGAAGGCCTCATCGCAGACAAGTGACGACTTTCGCTGGTCGGCGTCCGTGGCGGCATTTGGGATGTTGCTCACGGAGTCTCAATACCTGGAGCAATTTGATCCGGACAATATCATCGACCTGGCGAGAAGCGCTCGGGGAGAGGATCCGGAAGGCTACCGCAGCGAGTTTGTTAACCTCGTGAAAAACTATGCGCTCTCTGCCGGAGCGGAGAGCAGACGATAGGCCGTTAACCGGCACGGGACCATTCGAGGAATAAATCGTCTTTATCCGGCAATTATGTCTTATTATGGCTCTGCCACTTTACCAATATCGGCCAAAAGGCGGGTATTTCGAAGCGGCAGGGCCATTGTCAATATTTTGCACGGATATTGCAGCCAATGGCGCAAAAGACGGGCACAACGGTCGGATAACTGGCTGTTATTGTGAAGGATTGAGTTTTCGAGGCAAAAAATAGATTCCCGCGGTCAAGGGTATTCTTTTTTTCCGGTAGGGAGTTGGCCCGGAAGTCCAGAAGTAGCAGCAGGTAGTTTTCATTGGTTTTCACTATTTTTACAAGTTATGGAAGAAGAGGTTATCCGTCAGCAGTATTCGGAAAAGGACAAGCTTGATATTTTCAATCAGGAGTTTATGCCTCATATAAACTCCATGTATAATTTTGCCTATCGGTTAACGCTCGATGCGGACGATGCCAAGGACCTTTTGCAGGACACGTATCTCAAGGCATTCCGGTTTATAGATTCATTCCAGCAAGGAACTAATGCAAAAGCATGGCTGTTCAGAATTTTGAAGAACAGCTTTATCAATGACTACCGGAAGAAGAGCAAGGAGCCGTCAAAGGTAGATTATCAGGAAGTCGAAACTTTTTATAACTCGGAAGACGTTGACAGGCAAATAACTCCCGATCTGCGTGTGGAGGCGCTCCAGGATATGATCGGAGACGAGATCTCGGTTGCCCTCAACTCGCTTGATGTTGACTTCAGAACTGTGATTATATTGTGTGATTTGGAGGGATTCAAATATGAAGAAATGGCCAAGATACTCGATATACCAATTGGTACTGTAAGAAGCCGTTTACATCGCGCACGCAATCTTCTGAAGGAGAAACTGAGTGAATATGCAAAAAAAATGGGTTATAAAAACGCATAAACTATATGAGTAATCTCTCCGAACAAGGCGACAGGAGGCATGATTGTCCTAATAAACGCGAGTGTTTTGAAATGCTTCAATTGATCCTCGATGGTGAGGCCACTTCCGAGCAAAAGGACGCCTTCCTGAACGAACACCTCGAAGAATGCATGCCTTGTTACAAGAACTATCACCTTGAAGTAGCCATACGCCAACTCCTTAAAACCAAATGCACCGGCCACGCTCCACAAGAACTGGTGGACGATATCAAAAGAAAAGTGGCACAAACTCTGGCGCGTTAGATGGCCGGTAAAGCGATAATTTTTTCAGCCCCATCCGGTTCAGGAAAAACTACCATCGTAAAACATCTCCTGGAAAACAATTCCGATCTTGGCTTTTCAATATCGGCGTCTACCCGCGATCGCAGGGGGCGTACCGAAATGAACGGGAAAGATTACTACTTTCTGTCCCCTGATGAATTCAAGAAAAAGATCGACAACAATGAGTTCGTCGAATGGGAGGAAGTCTACGAGGGGAATTTTTACGGCACTTTGAAATCGGAAATCGACCGCGTATGGGAGAGTGGTAAAAACGTTATCTTTGACGTAGATGTCAAGGGCGGATTGAATCTTAAAAAATATTTTGGGGACCGCGCGCTCGCAATCTTTGTTAAGGTTCCATCTATCGATGTTCTTAAAGAACGACTTCACGACCGGGGGACCGAAACGCCCGAGAGCCTTTCGCGGCGGCTCTTCAAGGCTCAGTTCGAGATGGGATTCAGCGACAAATTCGATGTCGTCCTTGTCAATGAAAACCTGGATCGATCGCTCGCCGAAGCTCAGAAGTTGTACGACGACTTCAAAGGTCCGGCGCGGTGAGTCACACTCCGGAAATTTGTTTACTTACTTGTTCAATCCACCTGGGAAACCGAATAATCGTTGAAAACAGGTCTCTTCTTCGGCTCCTTCAACCCGGTCCATATTGGTCACCTGATCATTGCCAACATCATGGCGGAGACAACGGACCTCGACAAGGTGTGGATGGTTGTCTCCCCGCAAAATCCATTTAAACCCAGCAGAGGTTTGCTTCATGAATTCGACCGGTACGACATGATGCGCGCCGCCGTGTATGATCACTACAAGATCGAGGCTTCGGACATCGAGTTTCATCTTCCCAAACCCAGCTTTACAATCCATACGCTGCTTCATCTCAGTGAGCGGCACCCCGACAAAGCGTTCAAGGTAATCATGGGTGAAGACAACCTCGTTAACTTCGTCAAGTGGAAAAGTCACGAGCGTATCCTGGAGGATTACGGATTATATGTATATCCCCGTCCCAACGCGCAACCATCCGAACTTAAATCGCATCCTAACGTTAAAATGGTCGAAGCGCCTATGTTGGATATTTCAGCCACCTTCATCCGGAACTGCGTGAAAAAGCACCAGTCAATTCGCTATCTCGTGCCGGATGCCGTGGAGGAAATGATCCGCATAAAAGGATTTTATCTTCGTTAGATTCCACAGATCAAATCAAAACCCTTACCCTTTGCGTGTGAACTGTCAGTCGCGGAATGTCTCTGCCAACTCTGTTCGAATTATCGCATTTTTTGCGGTGTTGAACTTCATGTCTATCGCCGCCCAGGCCCAGAGCGGCGGTGTGCGTGGATCCATTTCGGATGAAGAAGGGCACCCCCTTCCCTTTGCGACAATCTTTGTAAAGCAGTTGGGTACGGGTACTACCGCCAACGCGGAAGCCACATACGAGATACCCATGAGCGCTGGTCGTTATGAACTCGTCTTTCAGCACCTCGGGCGAAAAACGGAAGTGCGCGTCGTCGATATTGAAAGGGACTTCAAAGAGCTCAATATTACACTCGTCCCCCAGGAGATCGTACTCCAGTCGGTGACGGTGAATGCCGACGACGAAGACCCAGCCTATTCCATTATGCGCAAGGCGATCGCGAAGGCCAACTACCACCGGAACGTTCTCGACTCGTATACGGCGCGGGTGTATATTAAAGGAGCCGGCAAGCTGAAAGACTATCCATGGCTTGCCAAGCGGGCACTGGAAAAGGAAGGAATCGAAAAAAATCGCGTCTTTATTTCAGAATCAGTCAGCGATATCAAATTTACACGACCGAACAAGTTTGAAGAGAAAGTCATCTCGATCCGCAGTGATGGCAAGGACAACAACACATCTCCGAACGGGTACATTTTCGGAAGCTTTTATGAGCCCGAGATCGCCGGAACCATATCACCGTTCTCGCCGAAGGCCTTTTCCTATTACCGGTTCGAATACCTGGGGACATTCCATGATCGCGAGTACGAGATCAGCCGGATCCGCGTGACGCCGCGCTCGAAGGGAGATAATGTAGTCGACGGAATTGTGAACATTGTAGAAGATGACTGGAGCCTGCATAGCCTGGACATCAGCACGATCAAACTGGGGATCGAGATTCACATTAAGTCGATGTGCGGTCCGATTGATGGTAAGGTGTGGCTTCCTGTGTCACACCAGTTCCGGGTAGAAGGAAAAATCTTCGGATTCGAATTTGAATATAACTACCTCGCCAGTGTGAGCAACTACCATATCGCATTAAATCCTAACATCTACGTAGAAGAAATGCAGGTTGTGGATGAAAAGCGTGACGAGGCACTGGCCCGGGAAATTGAAAAAACACAAAAGGAGATTTCGAAGAAGAAATCTGACAAGGAGACCACCGGGTTGCAGGAACGGCTCGCCGCCGGGGATGAGATAACGAGGAAGGAATTAAAGTCGATCGTTAAGCAGTACGAAAAAGAGGAGCAGAAGCAGCAGAAGGAGCCCGAGGTACTTTCTGAGGTTAACTTTACGATCGATAGCGCCGCATACAAGAAAGATTCGCTTTACTGGGCAGAGGTAAGGCCGATTCCGCTTACGCGGGAAGAAGTCAGGGGCTACGAGAAATCCGACAGCCTGGCCGCGATCGAACGCGCGAAGAACGAAGGGGATACTCTCAAGGCATCAAAGCATAAAGGCTTTCAACCCTGGGATCTGTTAATCGGCGACCATTATACTACCGGCAAACACTCAAATTTTCAGATCTATTTTCCGATGGCAGGGTTCAACACCGTTGAAGGCTTCAACATCGTCTACAGGGTTGCGTTCGGTGTTGTGTTCCAGGATACGAGTCGCACCCGTTTTACCATCCGCCCAGTGGCCCGCTATGCTTTTTCGCGCGAGAAGTTGTCAGGATATCTGAACCTCGCGCTGCGCAACCCGAAGTACAGGCTCGATGTGAACGGAGGCAGATATGTAAGCCAATACAATCTGGAGGATCCGATTCTCCCGGTTGTCAATACGTTTACCACGTTGTTCCTGGAGAAGAATCTCATGAAGATCTACGAGCGCGACTTTGTTGATGTGCGCTATCGCCGCACGATCAATCCGTTTCTTTCCATTTCATCGAACTGGTCATTGAGCAACCGACGTGAGCTGTTCAACGATTCGGACTTCAAACTGATCGATCGCAAGCGAATTGAAGATTATACACCTAACCGGCCGGTAACGGATGAGCTGGGCGACGCCGGATTTCCCGCACACCAGGCCCTTGTGGGATCGGTTGGCATCGCGGCGCGTCCATGGCTCAAGTTCCGGATTCGCAACGGTGAGAAACGCGAAATCCAGAGTTCATCGCCCCTGATCTCGATTGACTATCGCAAAGGATTCCCGGGCGTGCTGGATAGTGATGTTGATTTTGACCAGTTGGAGCTAGGTGTAAAACACGGCTTTCAGATGGGAGTAAAGGGCTCGCTTGACTTCTGGCTACGTGGAGGTATGTTCTTCAACAACGACCGGATGTACTTCATGGATTACAAGCACTTCCTTGGGAATGAGACTCCGTTCAGTACAACAGACCCCGTCGGAAGTTTCCGTCTACTCGATTACTACCGGTATAGTACCGCTGACCGTTATTTCTCGGCGAATGTTCACTACCAGTTCCGCAAGTTCGTCGTCACGACCATTCCCATGGTTCGCCTTGCCGGCATTCGGGAAAATGTTTTTGTGAATTACCTGGCGACGCCCACGTCGCAGAACTATACCGAGATCGGATATTCGATCAACGGCATTCTGAGAATCTTGCGACTGGAAGCTGCCGCAGCTTTCCGCGATGGAAAGTACATCGGCTATGGATTCCGCATCGGCATCGCCACTAATATTGCTGTAAATTTTTCCGATTGATGATCGCTTGGGAGTTACCACCTCACGCGTCGCGGAAATAATCTCACGCAAACCTGCCTGCCAAAACTCGGCCCAGCGCGCCGGCAGGCAGGGGCGCAAAGCTCGCTGTTCAATGCAAATGCATCTTCATCATGCAGTGCATGCGTCTCCGGGTTGTTGCTTGATCATGATAGCTCATCACAAGGGGCCGCAAAGAATTTCCTGCGCTGAAGCGCAGGTGTTATCCAGTGTTGATTGGCCGACACTTTGAGAGGGATGACACTGACGACCACTCCCTGCCTGCCGATGCGAAAGCCCGAAGGGAAGGCATTCTCACCACTCACCACTCACTACTCACGCACGTGCCATCGCTCGAACTTCCTGAAAGTCTGAAGAGTCAACTTCGTATCAATTGTGAGCTTGCCCGAAGACCCGCTTACCATGACGAGATCCCAAAAACTTTCAGGAAGTTTTCCCCTCACCTCTTACGACTTATAACTTATAACTCACAACTCACAACTCACAACTCACTATCTTTACCCCGTGGCAATACCCATTGACGAGTTCCTCAAATTGCGCGCCTCCCTTCCGGTAGCGGATGTCAGATCAGAAGGGGAGTACGCCGAAGGTCACATGAGACATGCCGTAAACATTCCCATCCTCAACAACGAGGAGCGTGTTGCCGTTGGTACCGATTACAAACAGAAGGGACAGGCCGAAGCGATCAAGACGGGTTTTCGCCTGGTCGGGCCTAGGTTTCTGGAAATCATAAACAACGCGGAGGCAGTTGCCGCCGGTCGTGAATTGCTTGTGCATTGCTGGAGGGGAGGAATGCGGTCGGCAAACTTTTGCAATGTTCTGGGGATGGCAAAGATCAGGACCCTTCAGCTTGAGGGCGGATACAAGGCGTACCGCGAGCAGGCCCTTCGCTCTTATAGCATGCCCCTGAAGCTCCGTGTCATCGGCGGACTTACCGGCAGCGGTAAGAGCGAAATATTGCGCGAGCTGGAACGGAAGGGGGAACAGATACTGGACCTGGAAAAGATGGCCAGCCACAAAGGCTCGGTCTTTGGAGGCCTGATGATGCCACCACAACCCACGACGGAGCAATTTCAGAATGAGTTGTTTGAAGACCTCATGTGCCTGGATCCAACGCGGAGGATATGGGTAGAGGATGAATCGATTGCCGTGGGAAAAGTATTTCTCCCCGAACCGTTCTGGCGTCAGATGTCCAACGCGCCTGTCTTTGACATCAGTGCAGATAAGGCGATCCGGATCGAACGCCTTGTCCGCGAATACGGTCCTGCCGGCAAAGCCGAATTCCTGGCAGCAATGGAGAAGATCATCAAAAAGCTGGGCGGCCAGAACTTTAAAGCCGCGAAAGAAAAACTTGAAGAAGGCGACATGCCCTCCACCATTGATATCCTTCTGACCTACTACGATAAGGCTTACGGCATGGGACTTAAAAACAAACAACATCGCATCAAGGCACGTGTTGCATGGGATGGCGTCGATGCTGGTGCGTGCGTTGAAGAGTTGTTGAGGGCGAAGGTTTAGTGTTAAATTGATAAATTGCCGGCATGGAGCAAGTCAAACTCACACAATTTAGCCACGGGGCGGGTTGTGGATGCAAAATTTCCCCCGCGATTCTCGATAAAATACTTCATTCTGAACAAAAAAACGGTTCTTTTCCTCAGCTCCTGGTTGGAAACGAATCACGCGACGACGCCGCCGTTTACAACCTCGGCGATGGAACGTGCATCGTGAGCACAACAGATTTTTTTATGCCTATCGTGGACGACCCGTTTACGTTTGGCGCCATCGCATCGGTGAATGCCATTAGCGATATTTTTGCAATGGGAGGGGAGCCACTCATGGCGGTAGCAATCCTCGGCTGGCCAATCAACAAGATCCCTCCGGAGGTGGCGAAAGACGTTCTCGAAGGAAGTCGCGATGTCTGCAATCGCGCCGGAATTCCCCTTGCCGGCGGACATAGTATCGACTGTCCGGAGCCGGTCTTTGGACTCGCAGTAACCGGGAAGGTCAATCAGGAACATCTGAAACGCAACGATTCTGCAACGGCAGGATCACTGCTCTATCTCACCAAACCACTCGGAGTGGGCATTGTCACGACGGCTCAGAAGAAAGGCATCGTCGAAGAACAACACCTTCATGAGGCTATCCGCTCCATGCTCACACTGAATTCACTGGGGGCCGGATTTGGCAAGCTGTCTTATGTCACCGCGTTGACGGATGTCACGGGCTTCGGATTGCTGGGCCATCTGTCGGAAGTATGCGCGGGAAGCGGCGTGTCTGCCGAAATCGAATTTGAGAAAGTGCCGCGATTCAGTTTTCTGGACCAATACATCCAACAGAAGAGCATGCCCGGTGGAACGACGCGAAACTGGGATAGCTATGGCGCCGGCGTTCAGGGGGTGTCTGAAATGCAAAAAGCGATCCTCGCTGATCCACAAACAAGCGGGGGGCTGCTGGTGGCTGTACAAGAATCGCATGCAAGCGAATTTGAAAAATATCTCGCCGAACAGGGTAACCCGGCGAGACCGTTTGGAAAACTGATTGCAAAACAGGATGCTCTGATTACCGTCAGGTAGAGTGACCGCGTCAGGCAGAGTTTCTCGCAGCGTTGATAATTCCGAACATACAACGCAAGACCAGTTTCTTGTAGAGCTCGGCGTAAGGCTTCTCTGCACTCTCCATATTTCGCAAATGCTGAATACCAAACTGTTGAATTGTAATGAGCGGAAGGACGATCCGTTCGCGCAGCTTAACCGAATCGCGGTTCACCGGATTGTTATCCATCAATTCGGATAGTCCCGAGACTTCGAGCACCATCCTCACCGACAGCTCGTATTCGTCATTCATCTTTTTCCAGAACTCACCGAACTCCTTGTCCTTTGCCAGGTACGCAGTCGCCGGGAAATAGCTCTTGGTCATCGACATCATGCTGTTGGCCAGCAACGTCCGGAAGAAGAGTGATTGATCGTAAAGCTTCTTCAGGTCGTCCATCTTTCCATCCTTCTGCAGTTCTTTGATAGCGCTGCCCACGCCGTAGAATCCGGGAATATTTTGTTTCATCTGCGCCCAAGAGCCGACAAACGGTATCGCGCGGAGGTCTTCAAACTTCAGTGCATCGCCTTGGTTTCTTTTTACAGGACGCGATCCGATGTTGATGTCGCCGAAGAAAGACAGCGGTGTTACCTTCTCCAGGTAGGGGACAAACCGGGGATGTCGCTTGAGGTCAAGGTAGGCGCGATGCGCGGCCTTGGCCAGATTCTCCAGCAGATTTTTTTCCTTGTCAGAAAGCGGTGGCTTTTTGGTTCGGAACACATCGTTCTCGATTCCTGCTGACAGTAGTTGCTCGAGGTTGAAGAGACAGGAAACGGGTTTTCCAAAATTCGAACTGATCGTTTGCCCCTGAACGGTGACCTGCACTTCCTTGTCTTCAATGGTATCGCCAAGCGATGCATAGAAGTCATGTGTATTTCCGCCTCCACGTGCCGGGGGGCCGCCGCGGCCGTCGAAGAATACTGCCGTCAATCCATGCTCCCTTGAGAGCAATGTCAGGTTCTCTTTCGCGCGGAATATCGACCAGTTCGCGCGGAGGTATCCGCCGTCTTTCGTGCCGTCGGAAAATCCCAGCATAATGGTTTGCTTGTTCCCGCGCTTTTTCAGATGGTCGCGATAGGCCTGCACGTTGTACAACGAATCCATGACCTCCGGCGCGTTCGCCAGGTCCTCAATCGTCTCGAACAGGGGAACGATGTCCAGGTTAAGATCGTCATCATCTGCGAGAAGAAGCTTTGCCAGTTGAAATACGCGGATTACGTCAAGGGCCGTCTGACAGTTGCTGATGACATAGCGGTGGCAGCCTTCGACGCCGTTCATTTTCTGAATTTGGCCGATAACCGTGATGCTCTCGATAAGCTCAGAAATGAAGGGATCTTCGAATTTTATTTTCTGCGGTTTGAACTTTAGCCCTAACAGTGTCTTGATCTTATCCGGCTCCGGCATGTTTGCATAATCCTTCAGCTTCTTGTTCTTGGGCTGAAGTTTCTTGAGGATGGAATCCCACGCATAGCCGTGCTTCCGGCTATCCTGCCGGATATCCATACTCGCGAAGTAGAATCCAAAAATCCTGACTTTTATGATCACCTCGTCCAGAAGGTCGAGAAACAAGCGGTTGTGTTTTTCGATGATCAGTTTGCGGGCTTTGTTCAGATCCGCCAGCAGAGCTTCAGGTGATTCGTAGCCGCCCTCGCCAGAGCCATACGCCAGCTGATAAACCTTTTGTTCAACGCCGGCAATAATCGCGTCAACTCCCTGAAAAGTGAGCCTTCTCTTCAGAAATCGCGCATCGCGGTAGTAGCAGCGCATGAGGGTTTGTTGTAAGTGGCGGGCAACCTGCAAGCTGGTTTCATGCGTCACATACGGATTCCCATCACGGTCGCCACCCGGCCAGAACCCCACTTTCATCAAATCGAAATTTTTCCATTCTTCCGGCTTGATATGCAGGCCCCTCATCAATTTGATAATGATCTCGGGGATAACTTCATAAAAGACATTCTCCAGGAACCATGAGAGGCTCATCGCTTCACCATACGGCGTCGGTTTCTCGCGGTTGATGAAAGCGGTCTTTCCAAGCTGGCGCAAGAGAAGGTTGATGTGCTCGAGATTCCCTTCGCCAATTGCCTCTTCAAGATCATTGATGATGGCAAGCACGTGGCCGGGGTAGAACTGCGTGGGGTGCGCGGTCAGCACGAGGCGGATGCTGAAATCATCGAGTTTCTTTTTCAGTTCGTTAATGACACCCTCCGACTCTGCGCGGAGAAGAAGCTCATTCAGCGTTCCTTTTCCATTCAGGTCATTGATTTGTGCGAAAGCTGCATCCTCGATTGAATCAAACAGGACTACCTGCCGCTCGGTATATTGGATGAAATTGAAAAGCAGGCCGAACATTTCTTCGCGAGTGGCCGCCGGGGCGAAGTCATTGAAAAACTTCTTGATGATCGACCGCGGATCTTTGCCCTTATTAAAGCCGGTTTCGCAGGCCTGTTGCAACAATGGCAGCAAAGTGCCTGTGCGATAGATGCCCGTGTAGGGGAGATTGAGGAAAAGGCTGTTGTAGATGTGATAGCGGGTGGAGACTGCCTGATTGTAGTTTGTGACCATGAATTAGGTTTGATTGCTACAAATTTATCAAATAGAAGCAATCTTCACATCCATCAGGGGGATTTGAAACATTTCGACGTAGCAAATGCCCGAATTCGTTTGCAATGAGGATTCAACGCGTTTCGAGCAGGAGAATAATAGTAGGATCGCGGAATGCGACCCTACAATTGCAAATGGTTGGCATCAGTTGACGATCTCTCCCTTCACCGTCAGGTGAATAAGTCCTTCCGGCGTGTTGGCTGAAACGGCTACCGTCTTGCTGTAGATTCCCGGTTTGGCGGCATCGTATGTCGCGCGAACGAATCCCGACGCACCATGTTCCACGGGCTCTTTCGTGTAAGCGGTAACAGTACAACCACAAGAAGCTTTCACGGAAGAAATGACAAGTGGAACCATGCCAGTATTTTTGAACCGGAACTCGTAAGATACGGGTGTTCCCACTTTGGTTTTCCCAAAGTCGTAGGTCGTCTCTGACCAATGGAAAGCGGCTGTAGTGGACCGTTTGGCCGAAGCTGCCTTAACGAGTTCCTGCCCGAATGCAAAAGAGATCACGCAGACGCTAACGGCGGTTACAAGAATTTTTTTCATGCTATTTGAGTTTTAGTTGGACATCCCGGCAGAGCCGAAATGCAAGATTAAGCCGCGGATGAAACATGCGCTGTTAACGAGTTGGTAATAAATGTTAAGAAGTTGTTAAAGCTCTTCAGGTCTCTCGATCTTTCCCGTATTTTTATCTTGTGAAAAGCTCGTCAATCCGGTTTGTAGTCATTCTGGCAGTGCTTTGCATCTCGGGAATTACCGTCATTCAATGGTATTGGGTGCGCCGGGCATTTGACCTGAAAGAGGCCGAATTTCAACGCACCGTTAGCTCTGCGTTATTCAACGTGGCTAATCAGATATTTGATATCAACAAGACACCCTCGCCGGCGGTCAATCCCGTCAAGCAGCTTTCCACAAATTATTTTGTCGTACAGGTGAACGGCGAAGTAGACGCCAGCCTGCTCGAGTTCCTGTTGCGCTCTGAGTTTGAGAAGAGGAACATCGCCGCCGATTTTGAATACGGTGTCTATGACTGCTCCAGCGAAAAGATGAAGTACGGCGACTACATACCTTTTCGGCCGACGGGTGACAAGGTTACGAGCAAAAAATTGCCAACGTGGACCAACTACGCCTATTACTTCGGGGTTCAGTTTCCTAACCGCGAGGCCCACCTCATCAACCAGATGGGCATCTGGTCCTTTTCATCGCTTGTGCTGCTGCTGGTTATCCTGTTTTTTGCGTATAGCCTTTTCGTTATCCTGAAGCAGAAGAGGCTTTCGGAGATACAAAAGGATTTTATCAACAACATGACCCACGAGTTCAAGACTCCGATTTCGACGATCGCCGTCTCGGCGCAGGTATTGAAGAATCCGGACATCGTCAATCATCCCGAGCGACTCCTCAACTACAGTACAATTATCGAGAAGGAGAATATGAGGCTGAAACACCAGGTTGAGCGGGTACTTCAGATGGCGAAGTTCGACAAGGATAATATCGGTCTCAGGAAGGAAAAGGTCGACGTCCATGAGATCATCAACGATGCGATCTCGAACATCAAAATTTCCCTCCAGGAGCGGCATGGCGTCATCCACTGCGACCCCCATGCGGTCAATTCTGTCATCAGCGCTGATCGCCTGCATTTGACGAACGTCCTGTACAATCTTATGGATAATGCCATCAAATACTGTTCGTCGGCACCAGAGATCAAAATAACGACGACTAGCGACGGAAGGCACCTGCGCATTGAAGTCCGCGATAACGGCCTGGGCATCGCACACGAGAACCACAAAAAGGTTTTCCAAAAGTTCTATCGCGTGCCGACCGGGAATGTACATGATGTGAAGGGCTTTGGTTTGGGACTTCACTATGTCAAGTCAGTGGTAGACGCGCACAGAGGAACGATCAGACTACAGAGCGATCTCGGGAAGGGAAGTAGTTTCACGATCACGCTACCTGTATAACCTCTCAGATATGGAGCGAAAAAAGATTCTTTTGGTGGAAGATGATCCCAGCCTCGGCTATGTGATCCAGGACAACCTCGCGCTGAAAGGTTATGACGTCACCCTGTGCACGGATGGCTTTGAGGGTGAACAGGCATTCATTCAGTCGCCGTTTCATCTTTGTATCCTGGACGTCATGCTTCCAAAGAAGGACGGCTTTTCGCTCGCAAGGAGTATACGGGACAAAAACCGCGAAGTGCCTATCATCTTTCTGACTGCGAAGACCATGCTGGAGGACAAGCTGAACGGCTTCAGGACCGGTGCCGATGACTACATCACAAAGCCCTTCAGCCTGGAGGAACTTTTCTATCGCGTGGAGGTTTTCCTCCGCAGAAGCCGTGACAATCAGCTTGAGGACGAAGTGATGAACGTGGGTAAATTCCAGTTCGATCCGTTCAGTTTCACCCTGAAATGCAACGATGACGAGAAGACCCTCACGCAAAAAGAAGCGGAGGTCTTGAAGCTACTTTACCGCAATCGCGACCGTGTGCTTAAACGCGAAGAGATCCTGACCGAAGTCTGGGGCAATGATGATTACTTTATGGGCCGCAGCATGGATGTGTTTATTTCAAAGCTTCGAAAATATTTGAAGACCGATCCCGATATTCAGATCGTCAACTATCATGGCGTGGGGTTCAGGTTGGAGATACGGTAGCAAAAAAAATAACCCCCCTCCCTGAGGCTCAGGATGGGGGCTGGTGATGTAGCCCTTGCTTTGTCGGGGTCCTTCGCCCGCCCCCGCGCAATCCCATGCTGGGCTCAGGATCCGGGGTTGGGCGCCCTCACGCAAATCGCTTCTCCACCATTTCCATAAACTCATGGAACTCGCGGGACTCCCGGTCCCAGTTCGAAGATTGAGTTTCCAGAAATTTTAGCGCTTGGTCCAGGTCCGGCAACTGATCGATCTCGTCTACGGCGCGGCTGAACGACTCGAAGTCCCCGTAGAAAAGGACCTTCGTAAACATGAATTTCTGATTGATCGTCAGGTTATCCTTGATTTTCGAGATCTTCTGAAAGTGACTGTAAAGTTCTGTTCGAGCGCCGCTTTGCATGCGGTCATTCAGCGTAGGCTTGGCCTCCGGACCGTTGTTCGCGTTGGGCACCTCGACTGGCTTGGGACGCTGCGGCGCACGGATGGACTCATGGTCGACGTGGTTAGAGGAAGCCTGTTCCGGCTCTTCGCGCTGGGGAAAAAACGACGACGGATCCAGCGGAAGTACTTCTGAGAACTGACGGATGTGCTCATCGAGATCCTCCGGGGTAAAACTGACTTCCTCGAGAATCTGGTCGAGGACAGCAAATGCCTCATTACCGGAGATTTCGGCCGCGCCCTTTTCTTCCAGCTTTTGAACCAGGCGGACGAGCGGCGCCTTGTTTATTTTCAGATACCGGATCTCGTCTTTGAACTGCGCAACGTCCACGCGATTGTCCACACCTGTCACCAGTATGGAAAAGAAATCGTATGGATTGAAGATCACCAGCAACGTCTGGCGTACCGCTTTCTTCAACAACGGTAGGAACAATTCTTCGTTAACCGAGATGTTGTTGGATAGTACAGCCATCAGGTTGTTCAATGCATCCTTAACGTCCGGGTGTTCATAATTGAAGTACGGGCTTCTCATTTTGATGGCCTCATCCTTCCATGCATGCATCAATTCCCTTACGGCGAACATGTTCACCTGGGAAACATTCGACAGTTTGAGGATTTCCGGTCCGCTGATCGTATTCCTGGAAGAGAAAAAACTCTTTGAGACTTTTTCCGCGTATGAATCCCCGTAGGCCGCTATTGCGTCCAGACTGATTTTTTCATCCATATTTGTGAATGTGTGCTTTATTGGCGCTCTAAAGTTAACCGATATTACCGCAATGTCCATACCCGACTAACGCAACATGGCGCGCATTATGATCGAAAATCTTTTCAAAAAGACCCTGGAAGTTTCAGACTTGTCCAGGACCTTACTTTCCCATCTGCACGATCAGGGTGTTGACTGGATGCATGCGTGTGGGGGCAAAGGCCGCTGCACAACCTGCAAGGCAATCATCCTGCAGGGCGAGGCTCAATTTGCCCCGCTCACGGATGCGGAGAAGAAATATGCTGCGATGGGCGCACTACACACCGGCGAGCGACTCGCGTGTCAGGCAAGGATCAACGGCGACGTAGTGATTGCCGTTCCAGCCGAAAACCAATTACCGCATCTTCGGTATTCCGACGAAAGCTAGCGGCCGAAATCCGGGGAAACTTGCACACTTGAACAGTCCGGGGGTATTTTGCAGGATGTTTATCGAACCACACCTGGGAGGAATCCCCGCACGCGACCAGGCCGGCTGGATTGAAGTTATCTCCGGCTGCATGTTCTCCGGAAAAACGGAGGAGTTGATCCGGCGACTGAATCGCGCAATAATCGCCAAGCAGAAAGTGGAAATCTTCAAGCCCGTCGTTGACAAGCGCTACCACCACGAAAATATCGTGTCGCACGACCAGCATGCCATACGGTCAACGCCGGTGAATTTTGCCAGCGATATCTTACTGCTTGCCGGCGATTGCCACGTCGTCGGAATAGACGAAGCCCAATTCTTCGATCCGGCGATTGTAGAAGTTTGC
Organism: Flammeovirgaceae bacterium; assembly: GCA_044507775.1. Lineage (GTDB taxonomy): Bacteria > Bacteroidota > Bacteroidia > Cytophagales > Cyclobacteriaceae > Chryseosolibacter. Next base: position 22,544 of record JBIQIY010000024.1, read on the forward strand.
AATGCGCTTGCCAACCAGGGGAAACGTGTGATCGTGGCGGGCCTCGACATGGACTATGAAGGCAAGCCCTTCGGTCCGATGCCGAACCTGCTGGCCATCGCAGAGTTTGTAACCAAAGTACATGCGATATGCGCCCGAACCGGACAACTCGCGTCGTACTCGTACAGGCTCACTGACAACACCCACCAGGTGATGCTGGGCGAAAAAGGCCAGTACGAAGCGCGTAGCAGAACCGCCTTCGTCGAAGGCATGAAAGGGAAGCAATGATCTCCAAGACACGTGGCATCGTCTTTCGCTTCACGAAGTTCAGGGAAACATCGATCATCGTCACGATCTTCACGGAGGAATTCGGTCTGCAAAGCTACATTGTTAACGGCGTCAGAAGTAAATCGGCGAAAAACAGGATAGCGCTCTATCAGCCTCTGACCTTGCTGAATCTTGTGGTCTATCACAGGGAAAACGTCAACATCGAGCGTATCAAAGAAGTCGCCTGTATTCACCCCTACCGGACCCTTGCCGCGGATGTCAGGAAGGCGACGCTTGCCATCTTCATCAACGAACTCTTGAACAAAACGGTCAAGGAAGAAAGTCACGCCGGGCAAGTATTTGAATTTATTTTTGATTCACTTGTCACCTTGGATGCGCTTGAGAAGGGTTACGAGAATTTTCACCTGCTCTTCATGCTAAAGCTCACGCACTACCTCGGCTTTGGCGCATCCACCGTCAACGAGATCATCGGCGGGCGCGTAGCGGATCCGGAAACAGAGAGTGTCGTAAGCGAGCTATTGAATGCCGACTATGATTCGATACTCCGAATCACAAATATGCAGCGTCGAAACGCACTCGATCTGATATTGAAGTTTTATCACGAGCACATCGAAAGTCTGGGAGAGATCAAATCTCTTCAGGTGTTGAGGGAGGTATTTGCCTAACCGCATCCTGAGCCCAGCGCAGGGCTGCGCGCAGGCGGGGCGAAGGACCCCGAAAACGCAAGGGCTACACGCTAGTATGAACTCCTTTTTTGGGGGTCCTTCGCCCGCCCTCGCGCGATCCCGCGCCGGGCTCAGGATGGGTATTACAATCTCTGCAGCACCTGCCCTCTATGGGCGTCCAGCTTCAGAAAAATGAATAGGAGGATTGTAAAGCCCCAGAGCGAGGAGCCGCCGTAACTGAAGAACGGCAGCGGAATGCCGATCACGGGGAAAAGGCCGATCGTCATTCCGATGTTAACGGCAAAGTGGAAGAACAAAATGCACGCCACGGAGTAGCCATAGACCCTCGCAAATTTGTTTTTCTGGCGCTCGGCGAGGAAAACAATTCTCAACAAAAGCGTCATAAACAAGGCGATGGTGAAAAGACTGCCAATCCATCCATGCTCTTCTCCAATGGTGCAGAATATAAAATCAGTGCTTTGTTCCGGAACGAAATCAAACTTCGTTTGGGTGCCCTCCAGAAATCCCTTTCCCACAAGCCCACCGCTACCGATGGCGATCTTTGACTGAGTCACATTCCATCCGAATCCCAGCGGATCGGCATCCGGATTGATAAGCGCTTTGATACGGTTCTGTTGGTGCGGTTTCAAGACGTCGGTTACGATGTAATCTACACTTCCGATTACCGCCGCGATCGTCAGTGCGCCCACGGTCAGGAGTGCGATGCGCTTGAATTTTTTTCTTCCCATGACAATGGCGAGAGCCAGCAGCACGGCCACTCCGCCATAGAGGTAATATTGATTGTCTACCAGCAACGTCAGGACGAAGATTACAGCACAAGCCAGTCCGATAAGAATGATAAACGGCGACATGCCCTCGCGGAAAAACACCAGCAAGAAAACCGAGAACACGAGGGCGGTTCCTGTGTCTTTCTGAATGAGGATCAACAGCATGGGGGCGCCGATGAGTGCGAAAAGGATCAGTTGATTGCGCAGGTTGTCGATTTTGAATCCGATGGATCCTATCGTCTTGGCTACCACCAGCGCCGTGGCAAATTTGGCAAACTCCGATGGCTGGACACCGAATGAGCCGATGCCGAGCCATGCCTTGTTTCCGCCGACCTCTTTCCCGACGATCGGGACCAACAGCAACAGCAAGAGCAAGAGTCCGTAAATAATGTAAGCGAACGTTTCGTAAAACTGCCGATCGATGATAAGGATCGCAAGAATAATCAGCAAAGACCCACCGATAAACACCAGTTGTCGCCCTGAATTCAATCCTAGACTGAAGATTGAAGTATCGGCATTCTCATCGTATGTGACGGCGTAGATGTTCAGCCATCCCAGGAATACGATCGACGCGTACAGCAGTACGGCGACCCAGTCAATTTTGTCGGTTATGTTATCCTCGCGCTTCAATACAGAAATTCCCCCTTCATTACATAATCCTCAATGTACGGCCTTTTCGTAGCGCCGTATAAATACTTTTCGATCATCAGGCTCGCAATCGATGCTGCGGCCCGTGCACCCTGGCCCGAAAACTCGACATATACCGATACGGCTATCTTCGGATTTTCCTTGGGCGCGAATGCGATGAAAACCGAGTGATCGGGGCGCGGTTCGTTTTGGACTGAACCGGTCTTGCCGCAGACGATCACATCCTTGAGCTTTGCACGAAGGCCGGTACCGGATTCGACCACCCGTTCCATCGCGTCTGCGGCGATCTCAAAGTTTTTCGGATCGATAGTCGTATAGTGTTTCTCGTTGTATTGGGGCAGGGGCTTCAGGCTGTCGCCGATAGCTTTGATCAGGTGAGGGGTGACATAAAATCCTCTGTTGGCAATCGTCGCGGCAAAGTTGGCCATCTGCAGCGGAACGACGAGGTTTTCTCCTTCGCCGATAGCAATGGAATAAATATTGGAAAACTTCCAGGGCCGTCCTCCATAAGCGCGGTCATAGTACTTTACATTTGGAACAAGGCCACCTTTTTCGTTGGGCAGGTCGATGCCGAGGGTGCTGCCAAAGCCGAAACTTTCCATGTGGCGAGTCCACTCTTCAAGTCCGATACGGCTGTCGTCAAACGGGTTGTCTGACTTGCCCTGGTTGATCATCAGACGCAGTGCCTGCCGGAAGTACGGGTTGCAGGAATGGGTGATCGCGCCGCGAAGATCTTCGTTGGAGTGCGGGCCGTGGCACCCGATGATGCTGCGGTCGCAGGGGATGCGGGTCTCCGGAGTGATGACTCCTTCCTGCAGGGCAACCATCGCCTGGGCGATCTTGAAGATAGACCCCGGACGATACTGCGCCATGAGCGGCCTGTTGAACAAGGGCTTGTTGGTATCGGAGCTGATCAGTTTAAAATTTTCGCTGTAGTTGCGGCCCGTGAGCATCATGGGGTCATAAGAAGGTCCCGAGACCATCGCGAGTATTTCGCCCGTGGCCGGCTCGATAGCAATTACACTTCCCGCTTTTCCTTCCATCAGGTATTCGCCGTACTCCTGCAGATCGATGTCGACGGTGCTGATGAGATCCTGTCCCGGAATTGAAAGCGTGTCGTTGGCGCCATCGTTGAAAGGTCCTTTCACAATACCGTTGACATTCCTCAGAAGAAAACGAACCCCCCCTTTTCCGCGGAGATATTTCTCGTAGTACGCCTCGATGCCACTCTGGCCGATTTCGTCACCCTGGCGATAGACTTTTTCCGTATCGCGGGCGAGTTGCTCTTTGGAGATTTCGCTGACATATCCCAGCTGATTCGCCATGGCCTTGGTGGTATAGGCGCGTGTGCTTCTTGGCTTGATGTAGAATCCCTCGAACTCGTCAATGCGGTCCTGAATCTTGGCGAAGTCCAGGTTTGAAAGTTGCTTCAGGAAAACGGTAGGCTTGATGGGCGAATATTCTCTCTTGGCCCGCAGTTCCTTGAACTTCTTGCGCAACTCGGGCAAGGTCATGTCAAAGACCTCGCAGAACTTAGCGGAATCAAGCTGCTTTACTTCCTTGCGAATAATTTCCAGGTCGAACTCCGGCGTGTTATAGACGAGTAGCTTGCCATTGCGGTCGCGGATAAGTCCCCGTACGGGAGGGTCGATTTCCCGCAGGATCGCGTTGCTGTTCGCAAGCTCTTCATAGCGACGGTCAACCACCTGGATGAAAAAAAGCTTTACCAGGAAGATCACTCCCACTGCAATGAATGCAATCTGTATGATTTCTTTTCTTCCTTCGTTCATTTCTCCTCTGTCTTTCTTAATAAATCGTGGGCGGGTCCTGGTAACCTACCGGTACCTTCCGCTCGGAAATAAGTACTGAACCACTACTGTCACCAGCGTCGTAAAGATGGTACTGGTTACTATTTTCCAAAGGGTAAACCAGAACATGCCGAATCCCCCTGCTTCCACGAAAAATAAAACCGAGTGGTGCAAAAAAACCAGGGGAATCGTATACATCAGGAACCACTGCATTCCATTGACAGCAATGGATGGTGTCGCACTGGCGTCGTAGCCGCCTTGAGGCGTGATTAAAGATAGCCAATAATTGCGAACGTACATGACCAGCACGCAGGAAAATGCGTGAAGTCCGAGGCTGTCATAGAAAATATCAATGGCGAATCCCATGACGAACCCCATAAACATCAGGAACACCGGATTCGATTCCACCGGAAGGAACAACAGGTAGGCCACATACAGAAAGCAAAATGCCGTGTTGAACAGCACAATATTTTTCAGGATCAGCGCCTGGTAGAGCAGGTAGATGAAAAAAGAGATGATCTGTATGATATTGATCCGACTCATTCCTCTTCCGATAATACGGGTTGCATCAATGAGTCCAGTTCCGGTTTCAGGGAGTTCTTGACTACCTCCACGTACGAGAGCTTCCGGAAGTCCTGCGACAACTTTACCTTCAAATCGTAAAACAGCTCGTCTGTGAGGTGAACTTCGTCGATCAGCCCTACCATTATGCCCTCCGGAAAAATTGCGTTATATCCTGACGTCAATACCGAGTCGCCCTTGACGGGCTGTACGTGCCGGGGGATGAATTTGAACTTCACATAGTCCGGGTTGATGCCATCCCACTGGATGGTTCCAAAATGGCCCGTGCGCTTGAGTAACGCGGAGATCTGCACGTCTACATGCAGGATGGAGGTGACCACACTGTAGTGGCGCGAGACCATCCTGACCTTTCCGACGACGCCGAGGGGGCTGATGACGGCCATTCCTGGTTCGACGCCGTCTTCGCTTCCGCGATTAATAGTTAGAAAGTTCGTGAATCGGTGCACGGTGTTACTGACGACTTTGGCGCTGACAAAATTGAATTGATTCATCACGGTTGAATCCGTAACAGGGGTCGCCGGTGAAATGTAGTGAAGTTGATTCAGCGCTTCGAATTTGCTTCGGAGCTGCGCATTCTCCTGGGCGAGGGTGCTGTTGATCTGGCGCAACAGAAAATATTCGCGCACGCCATGTGAGACGTTGTTCATCGCTGCCACCACACCATTTGAAGAATTAAAGAAACGCGCGCCCTGATATGGATTGTTTCCGATAATGAGCCACGCGCAGACAAGTTCTAAAACCAAAAAAGTAAAAAAGGCCCGGTATTGATAAAAAAATAGAAAGAGCCGCTGCATGCATTTAGGTCATCAAGACTGCCCGGAATTTTTCAATGTTTTTGAGGGCTGCGCCGGTTCCCCGCACGACCGCCTTCAAGGGATCTTCCGCAACGTGAATCGGTAACTTAGTCTTCAGCGCAAGGCGTTTATCCAGGCCGCGCAGGAGTGCGCCGCCACCCGTAAGGTAAATGCCGCGTTCGTAAATGTCTGCGGAAAGCTCCGGCGGTGAGGTCTCGAGTGCCTTTAGCACGGCTTCTTCAAGTTTGGAGACTGATTTGTCGAGGGCGAAAGCAACCTCTGAATATGATATCTTGATTGTCTTGGGGATGCCGGTCATCAGGTCGCGGCCGCGGATCTCATAGTCCTCGGGACCTTCATCGAGTTCGGTGAGCGCCGATCCGACTTCGATCTTTACTTTTTCCGCGGAGCGTTCACCGATGAGCAGGTTGTGCTGACGGCGCATGTAATCCAGGATATCGCGGTTGAAGGTATCCCCTGCTACACGGATGGACTGGTCACAAACAATACCGGAAAGTGCGATGACAGCGATGTCAGTGGTACCACCTCCAATGTCGACGATCATATTGCCAACCGGCATTTCAATGTCGATGCCGGTTCCGATCGCCGCGGCAATCGGTTCGTAGATCATGTATACTTCCTTGGCACCCGCGTGCTCCGCAGAATCTCTTACGGCCCTCTTCTCTACTTCCGTGATACCGGAAGGAATGCAGATCACCATCCTGTAAGACGGCGGGAACATTCTCTTGCCTGTATCGATCATCTTTATCAGACCGCGAATCATCATCTCGGCGGCCTGAAAGTCTGCAATCACGCCTTCCTTCAGAGGACGAATAGTCTTGATGTGTTCATGGGTCTTTTCGTGCATCTGCATTGCCTCCCGGCCGATCGCAAGAACCTTGTTAGCCGCCTTGTCGATAGCGATAATCGAGGGCTCATCGACTACGATCTTATCCCGGTATATGATCAGCGTGTTTGCCGTGCCCAGGTCGATTGCAATGTCGCTGGTGAAGAAATCGAAAAATCCCATGAGGTAAGGAGGCTTAAGTGTGTTTTAAAATTGATGGGCCGAAATTACATAAATATTGGGTTGTTTCAGCAGTATAATACAGCGAAAAAACTTACAGGGGGATGGTATGTCACTTATCTGCGGAACACAGGTTTGATCGACTCACGCCGGGTGCCAACCGTCGACCGCAAACACCGAAAAACGGGCGGCTATTGCTTGAGAAACAAGTGTGGCTAGTGCTTGAAATGCCGGATGCCCGTGAAGACCATTGCCATATTGTTGTCGTCACAATAACGAATGGAGTCCTGATCTTTCACGGATCCTCCCGGTTGAATCACAACATCGATGCCGTGCTGATGAGCGATCTCAACACAGTCGGGAAATGGGAAGAAAGCGTCGGATGCCATCACGCTTCCCTTGAGTTCGAAACCAAATGTGCGCGCTTTCTCGATGGCTTGCCGAAGCGCGTCGACCCGTGACGTCTGACCGACGCCACTCGCCAGAAGCTGCCCGTTGACTGCCAACACGATGGTGTTGGATTTTGTGTGTTTGCAGATCTTGCTCGCGAACAAAAGCGCATCGGTCTCTCCGGCTGTCGGTGCGCGCTTCGTCACGACCTTGAGGTCATCGCGCGAGTCGGTTTTCAGGTCGAGGTCCTGCGCGATGACACCATTCAAAAGACTCTTGAACTGGTTCCTTTCATCGAGCTTCTGCTTCTGCTTGAGGATGATCCGGTTCTTCTTGCTTTTGAGCATTTCCAATGCGTCAGGTTGAAAGTCAGGGGCGATCAGTATCTCGAAGAAAAGCTTGTTGATTTCGGCGGCTGCATCGGAATCAATAACGTTGTTGCAAGCGAGTACACCGCCGAATGCGGACACCGTATCCGCCGCATACGCCTTGAGGTACGCGTCTTTAACTGACTGGCCGGTGGCAGCACCACAGGCGTTGGTGTGTTTGACGATCACAAAAGCCGTTTCGGAAGGAAATTCCTGAACAAGGTTGACTGCGGAATCGACATCTACCAGGTTGTTATAGGATAACTCCTTGCCGTTGAGCTGTTCAAAAAGGCCGTCCAGATCTCCGTAGTACCAGGCAGCCTGGTGCGGGTTCTCGCCGTAGCGAAGGCGACGCCCCTGCCGCAGGCTCCTTTTGAAAGCCGGGATCTCGGCAGGCGTATTGAAATATGAAAAAATAGCAGAATCGTAGTGGGATGTTACATCAAAGGCCAGAGCGGCAAAGTGCTTTCGCTGCTCGAGAGTACTGGAGCATTCGGACGCCTTCAGGACGTCCATCACGGCCGGATACTGGGTACGCGATGATACGATCAAAACATCCCGGTAGTTCTTGGCCGCCGCGCGGATAAGAGAAATTCCCCCGATGTCAATTTTTTCAATGATATCTTCTTCAGTTCCGCCCCGGGCGACGGTCTCCTCAAAAGGATAGAGGTCAACGATTACGAGGTCGATCGGCTGAATCTCATAGGCTTCCGATTCCTTCAGGTCACTGGCTTCGTCGCGCCGGAAAAGTATTCCGCCAAAAATCGTGGGATGAAGTGTTTTTACCCGGCCGCCAAAGATCGACGGAAACCCGGTGAGATGTTCGACGGGAACGACCGTGTACCCGAGCTTTTCAATGAACTCCTGGGTTCCTCCCGTGGAAATGAATTCGACCCCCGCCCGGCCCAACTCGTGAATGACAGGCTCAAGATTATCTTTATAGAAAACAGAGATTAAGGCTCGTTTGATTTTCAGCGTAGACATGTATAGTGCAGACGTTATGTATGGACGGCGTCAGATATTGCCCGTCAGATGGTCACTTTCTTCAAATTGTTCGAACTCGATTTCAAAATCATCGGCGTCGTGGAAAGCGGGGAAGCGATAGCGGAAAGCCTCCAGTGAATTCGAGCTGAGGTCGACTGTCCGCATTGACTCGGTCCCTTCGTTGGTGTAAATGTATTCGCCTTTGGGGCTGATCACCGACGAATTGCCGTTATACTCGATTCCGTTTCCATCCTGACCTATGCGGTTGACGCCCACCACGTAGGCCAGGTTTTCGATCGCCCTTGCCTTGAGTAAAGTGTTCCATGCGTCTATCCGTGTCGTTGGCCAGTTCGCGACATATATCGCGACGTCGTAGTTGAGCTTGCGCGTGTGCGGGTCCCACCGGTTGCGGCTCCACACAGGGAAGCGAAGATCGTAACAGATCAGCGGGCAAATTCTCCAACCCTTCCAGGTGCTCACCAGCAAACTTTCGCCGGGAGCGAAAACCTTTTGCTCGTTGGCCATCCGGAAAAGATGCCGCTTGTCATAAGTCTTGAAGTGGCCGCCCGGTTCCATCCAGAGCAGGCGGTTGTAATATCGGTCGTGAACTCGTGCTATATAGCTGCCCAGCATCAGAGCCCCAGTCTGATCGGCCATTTGCTTCATCCACTTGAAAGTGCGCATATTCATGTGCTCGGCCAGCTTCGGCGCGGCCATGGTAAAACCGGTCGTAAACATCTCCGGCAGAACAATCACATCCGTCGTGTTTCCAATCTGCCATACCTTTTCTTCGAACATCGCGAGGTTGGCCTCAATGTCTTCCCAATGAAGATCGGATTGGATCAGCGTGATTTTCAGGTCCTGCATAGCATTGTAGTGGTTTTCAAAACAGACTGGGATGCAAAGAAAGCCCTTTCGCGGGAAAATTCCCGGAAGTTTCTGGGGTATTTGCTTCCGCGGTGTAATTGGAGTGGCTCAAACCGCCCTCAAAATCGAAGCGGCCTTTTCGAGGGTTTCGTCTTTTTTCGCGAAACAAAATCGCAGCAAACGATTGTCAGTCCTGTCCTTGTAAAAGACTGACACTGGAATGCAGGCGACCTTGTGCTTCCTGGTCATTTCTTCGGCCATCTCAATGTCTCCTTTCTCCGACATGGCCTGATAGGAAAACAACTGAAAATAGGAACCCTCGGTCTTCAATGGCACGAACGACGAACCGTTCATATGTTCGAGGAACAAGTCTCGCTTTTGCTGATAAAACCGACCCAGCTGTGTATAGGTCGTGGCGTCTTTCAGGTATTCCGATAACGCGTACTGGATGGGCGTATTGACGCTGTATACAATGAACTGATGCGTTTTTCTAACCTCGCGGGACAAGACTTCCGGCGCCACGACATAACCCATTTTCCAACCCGTTGCATGGAAGGTCTTGCCGAAAGAAAAAATCGCCAGACTTTGTGACGCCAACCCCGGTAAAGTGAGCACGCTCTGATGATCGAGGCCATCGTACATAAGACGGTCATAAACCTCGTCACTAAGCACGATCAGGCCGTGCTTGAGAGCGATATTCTCCAGTTCCACCAGGTCATCGCGCTTCAGCGCCGAGCCGGTGGGGTTGTGCGGCGTGTTGATTATGATCATCCGCGTGCGCGACGTGATCTTCTTCCGGACGAGATCCCAGTCCACGGAGAAGCCAGGATAGATGAGGTTGATCTGAACCGGTACCCCACCGTTGAGCCGTATGGCGGGATCATACGAGTCGTACGCCGGATCGAAAACTATAACCTCATCACCCGGGCTGATAAATGCAGAGATGCATGCATAGATTGCTTCAGTGGCTCCGGAGGTAACGGTGATGTCCGTTTCCCAGCTGACCTGGCGCCCATAACTATTCTCGATCACCCTTGCTATCGCCTGACGTAGGACAGCCACGCCGGACATCGTAGCATACTGGTTGTGCCCCTTCAGCATGAAATGATGTACCAGGCTAACGAGTTTTTCGTCAATATCAAAGTCCGGGAAGCCTTGCGACAAGTTGATCGCCCCGTGCTCGTTGGCCATCCGGGTCATTACGTCGAAGATGGTGGTTCCAACGTCGGGAAGGCGGGAGGAGATTGTTAGCATGCGTTAATCGTGAATCGTGAGACGTGAGACGTGAGACGTGAATCGTGAGTGGTGAGTGGTGAGTGGTGAGCCTGCCGGAGTGATGGCCGGCGCGCCGGCAGGTGATGAGTGATGCCTGCCGCTGAACGCTCGCCATTCTTTGATCACAATCACGTCTATAATTCAAAGCTTTTTTCAGCAAAAATAAGAAGGAGGCAGAGGCCGAGGAGCCGCACGCACACGTCTCACGTCTGCCGTCTCACTACTCACCACTCACCACTCACCACCCTCACTTCCGCAACGGCGCGGTAATCCGATACTCCGTCTCCACCTTGCCTTTAGAGATGTCTGAGAGTTTTCCCTTCAGCAGGCGCTTCTTCAGGGGAGTCAGGTAGTCGACGAACATTTTTCCTTCGATGTGATCGTACTCGTGTTGAATGATGCGCGCCTTCATGCCATCGAATGTTTCTTCGAACGCATTCCAGTTCTCGTCGAAATAGCGGATACGGAGTTGCTCCTTTCGAGAGATCCGTTCACGGATATTCGGGATGCTAAGACAGCCTTCTTCAAATTCCCATGGAGTGCCCGCTTCTTCTATTACTTCGGCATTTACAAATACCTTTCGGAAGTCCTCCATGCCCGGTTCGTCTTCTATACCGGTACCGTCTACAACGAAAAGCCGTATCGGTTTTCCAATCTGCGGAGCGGCAAGACCAATTCCATTTGCCGCTTCGAGTGTCTCGAACATATCCTCTACCAGCTGTTTAATGTCAGTTCCGGTGTCGATATCCTTCGCTCGCTGCCGAAGGACCGGGTCGCCATACATTACTATAGGATAGATCATTGTGCAAAAATAATACTTTTTGCGGATCAGGGAATGATTTCACCGGATCCGTCCTTCCAAAAATGTCTGCAGGATCAAGGTCGCGCTGATCTTGTCGACGTTTCCTTTCACCTGACGGTCTTTCTTTTTCATCCCGCCTTCGATCATCGCCCGCTGTGCTATGCTGCTGGTGAACCGTTCGTCCACTTGATGAACGGGCTTATCCGAAAACGCGGACTCTAGCACCATAACAAATTTTCGGACCATGGGTGCGATTTCAGAATCTTCATTTCTGAGATTCTTTGGCATTCCGATTACAAAGGCGTCAACCGCTTCCCTTTGGCAGTATTCTTTCAGATAGTTCAGCAGATTATGGGTAGGGACCGTTTCCAGGGGGGTAGCGATGATCTGCAGCGGGTCTGTTACGGCCAGTCCGGTTCTTTTCAGTCCATAGTCGATGGCCAGCACTCTTCCCATTACGCGTAACAGGTTAGCAAAACCGCGGACGAGCGGCGGTCAGTTCGATTTCGCAAGTTCAAAGAAGGATTTTTTGACCTTGCTTTCCAGGCCCATCGCTTTTGGAAAGAGGATTTCATTTTCGATCCTCGCGTGGGTGATGAGGCTTTTTTCAAATTCCTTCAGCTCGTTGTAGATGACCTTCACGTGGAGGGGCGCCCGGTCATAGAGCTGATAGTCTTTGGTGATCTTTCGAATGCCCTCCATTTCGTCGTCGTGTGCCTCGTGCTCCATGGCGAACTTCTGAACAGAATTCTTTTCCATCAGGTAGAAAAGCTTCCCCGGTGAGAAGGTTCCTTTCGATGCTTTTTCGAGTGCCAGTATATAATGGAATAGCGTGTCTTCCTCTTCGTAAATGTGCTCGATGAAATCCTCGACGAAGAGCGGGAACACCATCTTTAAGTCACGCTCTACCTGCAGGTAATCGTCGTGCTGCGCCTTAAAGCTTTCCACCAGGCGAGCGATGTACGGAAGTTTGTGTTTGATGAAAAGGAAATGCGAATGTTTGAGGTATTCGATGATGAGATCAATTGGATAGGAGATCAGCGGAAGGTCGGCCTCTTTCAAGTGAGTCGGAGACTCAAGTTCCTTGATGATCTGATCAACTTTTAGACCGCACCGTTGACATACCTGTCCCAGGGTCAACTCGGAATATTCATAAAACCGGATTCCCAGGTAAAATAGAACATAGCCATGCACGTAGTTCTTGTCGACCAGTTCCTGAATCAGCGTATTTTTTAAGGCGGATTTATCCATCTATCAGGGTAAATATAATCAGAAAGCGCTAGTTAACAGCAAAAATCTTTTTCCGGCAATGGATTTGCCTGGTATAGACGATTTTTGTGCCAACCATTTATTTTAGGATTGCGTTATTGTTGTAATTAAATTTCCAGCATGAGTCAGAATTCGAAATATCAGGTCCGGCTTCCCATTGTCTTGTGCCTGGGCCTGGCGGCCGGCGTTTTTGTCGGTGCGACGCTGAACACCGGAACGGGAACATCGGAAGTGAATAAGGACGTCCAGAAATTCAGGGAAATACTTACTCAGATAAAAGAAGAATACGTTGATACGGTAAACACATCGGCGCTCGTCGATGACGCAATCCGGGACATCCTCCACAAACTCGATCCCCACTCTTCTTATATACCCGCATCGGAACGCACGGCTGCCAATGAAGATCTCCGCGGAAACTTCGACGGGATCGGCGTCGAATTCAATATTTTTGATGATACCATTGTCGTCCTTACGCCCCTCAGCGGCGGCCCTTCGGAGGCGTTGGGAATCAAGTCCGGCGATAAAATCGTCGAGGTCGATGGTAAGAACGTTGCAGGAATCGGAATCACCAATGCTGGTGTCATGAAAGCGCTGAAAGGGCCCCGCGGCACGGAGGTGAATGTGAAGATCCTTCGCGGCCAGGATCAGATCAGCTATACAATCGTTCGGGACAAGATCCCTCAGTACTCGGTCGATGTTGGATACATGGTTAACGATGAGATCGGGTACATCAAAGTGAACCGCTTTTCCGCCAGAACTTATGACGAGTTTCACGAGGCGCTCATCAAGTTGAAGGAAAAGGGCATGAAGAAGCTCATCCTCGACTTGCAGGGAAACCCGGGCGGGTATATGAACATGGCCATCCAAATGGCGGACGAGTTTCTGCCAAACGGGAAAAAGATTGTGTCACAACGAGGGAAAGAACGCCGGTACAATGCCGAGGCATTTGCTACGAGTAAAGGAGACTTTGAAAGCGGAGACCTCATCGTGCTGGTGAATGAGGGAAGCGCCTCGGCGTCAGAAATTCTGGCGGGTGCGCTGCAGGATGATGATCGCGCATTGATTGTGGGACGCAGAAGCTTTGGAAAAGGCCTCGTGCAATCACCCTTCGACCTCAGTGACGGTTCGGAACTGCGCCTGACAATATCACGCTACTACACGCCCAGCGGCCGTTCTATTCAGAAACCTTATCAGGACGGAGATGAGTATGCCCGCGATATCATCACCCGTTATAATCACGGCGAGTTTTTCCACGCCGACAGTATCAAAGTGAATGATTCACTCGAGTTCCTCACACTCAATGGACGCACAGTTTACGGCGGCGGCGGAATTATGCCGGACTACTTTGTTCCCCTTGACACGACGTTGAACAGTCATTATCTCAATGAGCTTTATACATCCACCGCCTTACAGGAGTATACGTTTAATTATGCGGATGCAAACAAAGAGAAGCTTGAGGCTATGGATTTTCAGACATACCTGAGGGAATTCCCCGTGACGGAGCAAATGCTGAACGACCTCGTCCAGACGGGTGTGCGAAATAATGTTAAGGCAGATTACGTCGAGCTCAGGAAGAAGAAAAGATTGTTTCAGATCCATGTAAAAGCGCAAATCGCGCGCAAGATCTGGGGCAACGAAGGTTATTATCCCGTATTCAACGAGACAAACGAGGTGTTCCAGTCCGCGATCAAACTTTTTGACCGGATCCCGGAACTGAAACGAACGGATATGTAGAGTACCGGACCAACAAAGTTCAAAGCAAACGTAACGCGCGTCAAATGTATTATCATCGCCTAGGCAAGATACCACCCAAGCGCCATACGCAGTTTCGCCAGCCGGACGGCACTTTGTATAAGGAAGAGGTCGTCAGCTCCGAAGGCTTTTCCGGGATCTATTCGATTCTCTATCACAAGCACGCACCGACCCGGGTGAGGCAGCTTCGCGAGCCGGTTGCCTATGGACCGAAAAGGGTGGAGGACTATGCCCTGCGGCAGACACACCTCAACACTTCACGGGTACAGACGACCGGTGACGATTATCTCGACGCCCGCAAAGTTTTGTTGTCGAACGCCGATTGTTCCATCACAATTTGCAGTCCCTCGCAGCGCGCGATGGACTACTTCTATAAGAACGCGGAAGGAGACGAGGTTCTATTTGTCCATGACGGCAGCGGCGTGCTGTTGTCGCAGTTCGGAAAACTGCCGATCAAAAAGGGAGACTACGTAGTGATCCCCCGCACGGTGATCTACAAACTGCAATTTGATGAAGGACCTCTGCGGTTGTTGATCATCGAATCAGCATCACCGGTCGAGACGGTGAAGCGATACCGCAATCAACTCGGACAATTACTGGAACACTCGCCCTACTGCGAACGCGACATTCGCCCACCGGAAGAGCTGGTCGTAGATGACGCTAGAGGAGAACATCTCATCAGGATCAAGAAACAGGGGTTTATCCATGAGTACGTCTATGATCACAGTCCGCTCGATCTCGTGGGCTGGGATGGTTTTCTCTGGCCGTATGCTTTTTCAATTCATGATTTTGAACCCATCACCGGACGGATCCACCAGCCACCGCCAGTACACCAGACTTTCCAGGGGAGGAATTTTGTGATCTGTTCGTTTGTGCCGCGGCTGTTCGACTATCATCCTCTCTCCATTCCCGCTCCGTATAACCATAGCAACATCGATAGCGATGAGGTGCTGTATTACGCGGAAGGAAATTTTATGAGCCGCCGCGGGATCGAGCGCGGATCATTTACACTTCATCCCGGCGGATTACCGCATGGGCCTCATCCCGGCACAGTGGAAAAAAGTATCGGAGCGAAGGAAACGCATGAGCTCGCGGTCATGATTGATACCTTCCGGCCTTTGCACCTGACGACGGATTCGCTGGAGTTCCTCGATCAGAATTATCCGATGAGCTGGACGGATGATACTTCTGGTGAGAGTTTTAATGAAGTGAATACTCCGTGAGCTTGCCTGGTGAGTGGTGAGTAGTGAGTAGTGAGTAGTGAGTCCATGTCGTTTACTTAAGCTCCGCTGACTTCTTCTCCTTTAGGAGAGGATTGAGGTGAGGTAGAAAAAAAGGGCTTAAGTAAACGACATGGAATGGTGAGTGGTGAGTGGGTGTCGCTTTGCTTCCTCTCTTGAGTGAGGCGTGGGACGACAGACTTAAATTTAGAACTAATCACAGGTCCTCAAAATCCGGTGCTTTCGGGAATTTTTCAAAAACGCCGGTGATAAATTCTCCAGGAACGGTGAGTTTGCGCTTTGCGAGATCAATCCATGCGCCGTCGATGTTAATGATGGCGGCGATGGCGCCATCCGCTTTGATAAAGTGATGACGCAAACTCCAACGCGCAAAATCCCGACGTGCTTTTACTACTTCCACATCGATTGTGATAGTGTCTTCAAATACGATCTCGCGTTTGAAGATGGCCTCCTCCCGAAAGAGTATAGGACCAATCATTAGTTCTTCGAGCTTTTTCATGGAAAGACCTTCGGCGGTGAGGGCGTTCATCCTCATCGAAGCTCCATAATCATAGTAAACCGAGTGGCGGAGATGTCGGTTCGCATCAATATCAGCCCACCGGATTTGAACGTTTTGTTTGAACATGGAATCGATTTAAAATTCTACAATCTGAAACTCGGACCCAAGTTTAAGCTAAAGACTGCAACAGTGAAAATGTAAGTGTACATTTGGGCGCATAAAGAGCGATTGACGATTCACGATCCTTCCCTTGCGTTCAGGGGATCCTTCGCGCCTTCCCTTCAATCCTGCACCATGCTCAGGACAGGCTCTTCGAAGGGTGTAGGTATGACTTACAACTTATAACTCCCCCAGCACCCAGCGCTCAACTACCCTCGCATAGTGTTCGTATTCGAGTTGATGAACACAGGCTGCTATTTCCTCTGGCGTTTGGTTTGATGTCAGGGGACAGCGCGCCTGAAAAAGGATTCTGCCTTCGTCGTATCGATTGTTCACAAGATGTATGGTGATTCCAGTTTCCATGTCACCGGAAGCTTTCACTGCCTCGTGCACTTTTGTCCCGTACATGCCCTTGCCGCCGTACTTCGGCAATAGGGCCGGGTGAATGTTGACGATGCGGTCCGGGTATTGATCGATGAGATAATCCGGGATCAGCCAGAGAAAGCCAGCCAGCACGATATGGGTAACACGCGCATCCTGCAGCGCTTGCTTTATGACCTGCCCATTGCTGAAATCATTCTTGTCGAAGACAACACTTTTGATATGATGATTCTGCGCTCTTTGCAATGCGTAAGCTGCCGGATTGTTGCTCATCAGCAACACCACTTCGATTTTCGAATGGTTCTTGAAATATTCGAAGATCTTTTCAGCGTTGGTGCCGCTGCCTGAAGCGAAAATCGCCACCCTGAATTTTTCTGATGACATCGCGGGAAAATTTGCTGCAAAGAAGTGAAAAGTACGTTGCCTTCAAATAAAGGCCATGCTGAAAATGCCCAACAGGAGGATGATTTTGCAAAATCGGCTAAGCCATGTAAAATCTTTCTTTGTATCCGCTGCGATCAGGCGTAAGATCAGCCACAGCATGGGTACGAAGAGGAACAACAGGAAGTAGTGGATGGGGAGATTCCGGAAGTGGTAGTCGAGAACCACAACCAGAGCCAGAAATATGGTGGCGATGATATAGATGACATACTTGGTTCGGCGCATACCCCATACGATGGGCAGCGTCTGACAGCCGAAAGTCTGATCGCCCTTCAGGTCTTCCATGTCCTTGATGATCTCACGGATCAGCGTCATAAAAAACGCGAATCCCGCATAGGTGATGATCAACATGTGCCCTGTTTTGTAAAGGGAGTCCACGAGCCAGATTGCGATTCCGGTCAGGAGCGCCACAACAAAGTTGCCGATGAAAGGCTGTCTTTTGAGATAATTGGAATACCACCACAGAAGGGTGGCTGATGCGAGATTTACCGCCGCGATCTTCCAGCTGAGCACGAGACCCAGAACAACGCCGATGATGGAGAGAACGGTGTGAAACAGGATCGCATACCGGCGGGTGATGGCTTTTCCAATGACGACCCGCTGCGGCTTGTTGATCAGGTCGATCTTGATGTCGTAGTAGTCATTGATAATGTACCCTCCTGCAGCGATCAGCACGGTTGAGGCCGAAAGAATGAAGAGCCGCGGATTGAGTATTGTCCTGAAGTCGATGAGAAAAGCGGCCGTCAGATATTGGGCCAGCGCCACGATAACAAGATTCCACACGCGGGTTAACCGCGCAAATGAAACGATGAATCTTTTTAACCGGAAGGCTGTGGCCATGGAAATATAACTGAAGGAACAAAAAAACAGCAGAGACGTACTTTATACATCTCTGCTGCAAGTTGAGAAAAAGCCACTAGAATTTAATGCCAACCATCGCGATAAAGTGACGCCCCGCCTGCGGGAAATAGAAATTCTCCCGGTATTCCGTTGGACCAGCCAGGTATCCGTACGTGAACCCGTTCGACTCATATGCTTCATCCAGAATATTGTTGACGATAAAGCTGAAACGCACTTCCTTGATGAATGCAGGTTTCCAGTTATAGCTTAACCTCAGGTCGTTTACCAGGTAAGGATCAATCCGCCTGCTCTCATCTGAGGTGTTGTCGAGATACTGCTTGCCTACATACTTGGTGAGCAATGTGAAGTCGGCATTCCGGAACGGTCGGAATGAAAGTGACGATCCCGCGATTACTGCCGGTGAGAACGCAATATCGGTATTCTTATGCTCTTTGCGGACCAGGTTGAACTCCGAAAAATCGGCTCCGTAATCCTCCAGTATTTCCGTGTACTCGCGGATCTTGTTTTGGCTGAAAGTTGCGTTGGCATTCCAGACGAGTTGATCAGAGAACTTTATCATTGCCTGCAGTTCGATGCCCATCCGGTGGCTCTTCCCCGCATTGGTTCGGACGAACGCCCCGACATCATTCAGCTCGCCGGTGAGCACGAGTTGGTTAGTGTAACTCATGAGATAGTAATTCGCCTGAAAGGCTGTGTTCTTACCCGTTCCCCGGTAGCCCACTTCGACGTTTTTGAGCCTCTCGGGCTGCGGCTCGCTCCCCTGAAAATCCAGGAAATCGTCTCTCACCGGTTCGCGGTTTGCCTCTGCATACGAAGCGTATAGCTGGCCGTTGTCAGAGATCGAGTACGTGATGCCACCCTTGGGATTGAAGAAGTTGAAATCCACGTCCGTTGCCAGCTGGTTGAGATCATTGTCTTTTCCCTCTACCGTGTATCTTATTTGCCGCGACTGAAGGTCGACGAACACGTTCAGGTTTTCCGAAACCTGGTAATTCACTTTCAGGTAATTATTAAGGTCGCGTTTATCGCCGGTGTTGAAATAGTACGGGCGCTCGTAGTCGACGTGCCCGGCTTCAGCCCAAACAATCTCCCCGAAATGATCTCCCACATAACGGTTCCAGGCGCCTCCCGCGACGATGTTCCAGTTTGCCTCGTCATAGTTGACGGACCAGGTAAAGCCGTAAAAATCATTGTCAAGCCATCTTCTGCGGATCAGGTCGGTCGAAGTGACGGTATCGTTATCGGCAGGGGATCCGTCATCGTCGACAATGATGTCGGGAAGTCCGTAGTCCGCCAGATCGTTGTCGTACCGGTATTCTTCATAATAGCCCTTGCCGGGCGTGTAGTGCAACGCCGTATTGATTGTAAACCGGTCGCCCGGTCTGTGCGAAAAGTGCAGCTGATAATGATCCTGCTGATAATCGTCTACCTGGTTCTTATATAAATACGGATTGAACGTCCGGTTGTTGGAGTTCAGAAGGTTGTTGGTTTGTTCTTCGTTCCAACCTTCATTCATGGCCGTGACGAGCATCGCTTCGATGTCGTTATCGAGCCGGGATTGCGGGACACCGTACCAGCTCTGGTAGGTTCGTTCTTTTCCGCCAAAGAGAATTGCTTTCAGTACGGTCTTGCTGCCATAGTATCCCGCTGACAGGTAATACGATTGCAGGTCGCTGAAAGCGCGGTCGATGAATCCATCGGACGCAATTTTTGAGAATCGTCCATCAACTACGAACCGATCCTTCAACAGGCCGGTGCCGATGCTGAGGGTATGTTTGCGCGTGTTAAAAGATCCGAATGCATTGCTGATCTCCGCATAGGGTGCATCATTTTTCGTATTTGTCTGGAGGTTGACCGTAGCGCCGAATGCGCCGGCGCCATTTGTCGACGTTCCTACGCCGCGCTGCACCTGGATGCTTTCAGCCGAGGAGGCGATGTCGGGAATATCAACCCAGAATGTTCCCGCCGACTCACTGTCATTGTACGGTATACCGTTAATCGTGACATTGATCCGGGTGGGATCGCTTCCGCGGATGCGGATGCCGGTATAACCGATACCAGTCCCGGCGTCCGATGTCGTAACTACGGAAGGAGTCCAGTTCAGCATAAACGGTACGTCCTGACCGAAATTATGATCTTCGATCGCCTGCCTGGAGAGGTTCGTGTAGGTTGTCGGCGTTTTCCCGGTTGCGCGTGTAGCCCTCACGATAACGGCATCGGTGAGGATCGCCATTGGTTCCAGTCGGATATCAATGACCACATCCGTCGGGACGTTCACAGTTGTGAGCTGTTCTTCGTAACCGATGTACGTCACGCGGAGCACAACCTCGCCTGCAGGGACATTTTCGAATGAGAAACGCCCGAAAGCATCGGTCAAAGCGTACTGATCCGATTTCTGCAGATGCACGGTTGCGTTTACGAGGAGTTCATTCGATTCGCCGTCGCGCACGGATCCTGAGATCACGTGCTGTGCAAACGCGTTTGCTGTCAACAACCACATGGTCATCGCACTTAACAAGAATTTTAACATGATTGATAATGGTTTAAACCTGCGGGCACAGGGGAATGCACCGCGTCGTTTAACCTTGATCTGCGGTTCCGCAGACCTGCCTCCCTTCGGCCGCATTACCGGCATCAGGTTCAATGGGTATAATCTCAGCCCGTTATTTTTAGGCACCCCTTTTCTCAAACATTGAGAATGGTGCAAAGTTAACAATGAAACCGTTAATAAAAAATCGGAGCGTGGGCCGCTGGAATCGGCCGTGAAGTTCCGTCCTCATGGCGTCAATACAACGCATGTTTTGTACTTTTGGCGCATGTACTCCGCTCACATAGATAATCGTGTCTTTGAAATTGTCTATACCGGCAACGAGTTCGTGGTCGATGGCAAACCGGTTCCCTTTGATGTCAGCCGGATCGACGACGGCCATTTCCATATTCTTCTGAACAGTCGAAGTTATCGGGCGGAAATCACAGAGACTGACTATTCAACGGGGCGGTTCACCATTAAAGTCAATGGAAAATATTATCCGGTCTTGCTAAAAGACAAGTTTGACCTTCTGCTGGAGAAAATGGGAATGACAGCCAACTCGGGGGCGAAAGTAAACCATGTGCGGGCGCCCATGCCCGGGCTGATCATCGGGTTGATGGTGAAGGATGGCGACGACGTTAAGGCCGGTGATACCCTTCTGATCCTCGAGGCCATGAAGATGGAAAATATCATCAAGGCACCCGGCGATGCCACTGTGAAGTCAGTAAAGGTCAAGATGGGGGAGGGCGTGGAAAAAAATCAGGTGTTGATTGAATTTTGACCCTCGTAATTTTATTACTTCCCTATATTTGCACGGTTTGTTAAACACGAACGGATGCTAAACCCGGCTGAAACGGACGTAAAACAGGGAATTGATCTCAAAAGACCTATGATTAAATACAAGCGAATATTGCTCAAGCTCAGCGGTGAATCATTACAGGGGTCATCCAGGAGTACCAACATCAACCCTTCCATGTTGGAACAATATTGCGATGAGATCAAGGCCGTGGCTGAAGAAGGCGTCGAAATTGCCATCGTAATCGGAGGCGGAAACATTTTTCGCGGTGGACAAGCTGAAACCCTTGGTATTGACCGTGTTCAGGGTGATTACATGGGCATGCTCGCCACCGTTATCAACGGGATGGCATTACAAAGTGCCCTGGAGCGGCATGGTCTTTATACCCGACTCATGTCCGGGATCAAAATGGAGCAGGTTTGCGAGCCTTTTATTCGCCGAAGGGCCATCCGCCACCTGGAAAAAGGAAGGATCGTTATCTTCGGCGCAGGGATCGGTAACCCGTATTTCACTACAGACTCCACCGCCAGCCTTCGCGCAATTGAAACGCAGTGCAACGTGGTTCTGAAAGGAACGCGGGTGGACGGCGTATATTCCGCGGACCCTGAAAAAGTGCCGGATGCTACACGCTATGATCACCTTTCATTCCAGGAGGCATACGAGAAAAATCTTAATATCATGGACATGACGGCCTTCACCCTGTGTATGGAGAACAATTTGCCCATCATCGTTTTTGATATGAACAAGAAGGGGAACCTGCTCAGTATCGTGAAGGGAGGAAAAGCCGGGACGCTTATCAGCTAGGTCAGCTTCGGTTGGCTGTCAGAGGCGC
The DNA here is from genome assembly GCA_044507775.1 of Flammeovirgaceae bacterium. Taxonomy (GTDB): domain Bacteria; phylum Bacteroidota; class Bacteroidia; order Cytophagales; family Cyclobacteriaceae; genus Chryseosolibacter. Next base: position 44,570 of record JBIQIY010000024.1, read on the forward strand.
CGGGTCTCCTGATTTCCCTCGTCAACCGGTTGTCAAAATACTTTCATATATTACTTCTAACATTTCAAGTGTTATGGACGAACTTGATTTATATCTCGATGAAGCCAGGGATCTGATGACGAAAACGCTCAACCACCTGGCTGCGGAGCTCACCAAGATCAGGGCCGGCAAAGCAAACCCTTCCATGCTTGACGGCGTGATGGTTTCCTACTACGGCGCAATGACTCCACTCAATCAGGTTGCCTCTATGACGGCGCCCGATGCACGCTCGATTTTCGTAAGGCCCTGGGAGAAAGGGATCATTCCCGAAATTGAGAAAGCCATCCTTAACGCGAACCTTGGGCTGAATCCGCAGAACGACGGCCAGCAGATCATTATCAATATCCCCATGCTGACGGAAGAACGGAGAAAACAGCTCGTGAAGCAGGTCGGACAAGAATGCGAACACGGCCGGATCGGCATCCGCAACATCCGAAAAGAGACCAACGAACAGCTTAAGAAGGTGAAAGGAGTCTCCGAGGATGACGTGAAGCTGGCCGAAGACAAGGTACAGAAACTGACCGACGACTTTATTTCACGGATTGACGGTCTCATGAAGAAAAAAGAGGCCGAGATCATGACCGTCTGACAAACGAGGTCTTTGCGCGAACACGACACGATCAGCACTTGCAGATTGCCGTCGCGAGGCGGGTATAATTTTAGATTGTTTGTTATTTTCGGGAAATCCCATTGCAATGGAGTACCGGACGTTCGGAGAGCAGGTCGCTCACACTACCAGGCGGGTCATCAGAATTATCATAATTGTAACCGTTCTGGTTGCCGTTGTGTTTCTCTGCATTGCCTATTGGGGGGTATACGATGAAGGAACGACGGCAGGTACCGTGCTGCGGATCAGCAAGAGGGGCATGATCTTCAAAACTTATGAGGGTCAATTGAATGTGCAGACGTTTGGCGCCATCAAAGGTGCGGCAAGTCCAATCACGGAAGCCTTTGATTTCTCAGTTTCGGCGAGGGACGCAGAGGTTATCAGCGACCTTCAGGAAGTGGCTTTAAGTGGGGAGCGGGTAAACCTGCATTATGTTGCGCGATATGCGGCGTTCCCCTGGCGAGGTGACACGAAGTATTTCATTACGGACGTCGAGCGGTTAGGTTCAGAACCTTACGACCGCTGATGCGTTCTTATTTTAATAGAAGCGAAAGCAAAAATATCCATACATGACAAAATTCGCATCAGAGGTCGAGGCAGCCAACGCCCTGGCTAGTTCTTTCCAGGATTTGAAAACAGAAATTTCTAAAGTCGTCATCGGGCAGGATGAAGTGGTCAGGCAGGTGCTTATCGCGATCTTTTGCCAGGGACATTCCCTGCTGATCGGCGTGCCCGGTCTGGCAAAGACGCTCCTGGTACACACGATCGCCACTGCACTTGATCTGCAGTTCAAGCGCATTCAATTTACGCCCGACCTCATGCCTTCTGACATCGTCGGAGCGGAGACGATGGACAAAGAGCGGAACTTCAAATTCGTGAAGGGCCCGGTGTTTGCCAACATCGTGCTCGCGGATGAAATTAACCGGACACCGCCGAAAACGCAGGCTGCACTGCTCGAATCCATGCAGGAATACGCCGTGACAATCGCGGGTATGCGCTATGAATTACCACGCCCATTCTTTGTGCTGGCCACGCAAAACCCCATCGAGCAGGAAGGAACGTACCCTCTGCCGGAAGCACAACTCGACCGCTTCATGTTCAATATTCTGCTGACGTATCCGGCCTTCAAGGATGAGGTGGACATCGTCAAAGCAACTACCTCTGATGAAACGAGTGGAGTCAACAAAATTTTGACCGGACAGGAGATAGCTGCGTTCCAGCATCTGGTTCGCAGAGTACCGGTCCCGGACAACGTCATTGAGTACGCCGTGGCGCTTGCCAACAAAACCCGGCCGAATGTAGACGGAGGTTCCGCTTTTGCCAACGACTACCTGGAATGGGGAGCGGGCCCGCGTGCCTCGCAATATCTCGTCCTCGGCGCCAAGTGCAACGCGCTTCTCAACGGCAAATATTCTCCCGACATCGAAGATGTGCAGGCCATCGCCAAGCCCGTGCTTCGTCACCGCATCGTTCGGAACTTCAAAGCGGAGGCGGAGGGGATTAGCGTGGATGATGTCATCACGCGATTAATGGCGTGAGTGATGAGTGGTGAGTAGTGAGTCTCGATCACTCACTACTCACTACCCACGTCTCACGAAAAGAGCCGCACAAATCGAGAACAGAGCGCCACCCTATCAAGCCGCACGCACTCACCACTCACCACCTGCCTGCCGGCGCGCGGGCCATCACTCCGGCAGGCAGGCTCACTACTTCACTATCTCATCCGTAATCGTCAGCGTCGATCCACTCACCGTCGTGCTATATCTGCGCAAGGGCCTCCATGCCGGGCCGCTGGTGGGATATCCGGTGGCGAGATCAAAATTGGATGAACAGCAGGCGCAAAACAGGAACAGGGTTGAAACGTGTACCTCCACCGTTGCGCAAGCGGCGTTCGGCTGAAATGAACAGTTCGCTTCGTAGGCGATATAGTTCGAGCCGCTTTGGTGGTAGACGATAATCCCACGGACTCCTCCATCGATGGTCATGCTTCCTCCATCTGTCCTGAGCCCGACGTACTGCGGAAGGTTGAGATTGATCTGGATGATGTCAAAAGGTTGCCAGGGAATCGCATCATCCGACAAGTCAGGCTCACAACTTGCGAACAGTGACAGGATCAACAGGCCCAATAAAATATTCCGTATTGTCATTCATCAAATAGTCTGTGACCAATCGGGCTTTACTTATTGTCTCCGTACTCATAGAAACCGCGGCCAGTCTTCCGGCCGAGATGTCCGGCGTCGACCTTCTGTTGCTGGATGCGGCTGGGACGGAATTTAGTTTCCTGGTGGAAAGAGTTGTACATCGATTGGGTAACTGAAAAATTGATGTCGATGCCAATGAAATCCATCAGTTCGAAGGGACCCATTTTGAAGCCGGTGGATTTCAGCAACGTGTCAATGGTCTTGAAATCCGCCGTTTGCTCTTCCGCGATTCGCAGCGCTTCCAGGTAAAAGTGTCGCGCCACGCGATTAACGATGAATCCGGGAGAATCTTGCGCGAAGACGCACTGTTTGTTCAGGCGGACGGCGAGCTCTTTCAATGTTTCAATTGTCGAATCCGACGTGGAGGCGCCGCGTATTATTTCCACAAGCTTCATCATCGGTGCCGGGTTGAAAAAGTGAAGCCCTGCAAAACGGTTTGGATGTTTCAACGCCGCGCCGATGCGCGTAACAGGAATCGAAGAGGTGTTCGTCGCCAGGATGCAGTCGTTGTCGTTGAGCTTCTCGATTTCTGTGAAGATCTTTTGCTTTACTTCGAGGTTCTCAATGACTGCTTCGATCACCAGGTCGACCTGAAGTTGTCGAAAGTCGCTGATCGGAGTGATGCGGTTCAAGATGGCGGTAGCCTCCGGTGCCTGCACTTTTTCCTTCCCGACCAGAGTTTCCAGGTTCTTGCGCAGTGCAGACATCGCGGTCCTCAACAGGGCCGCTTGTATATCGTAGAGCAGTACATCGTATCCAGCCATGGCGCAGACTTGCGCGATGCCGCGGCCCATGGTGCCTGAACCTATGACAGCGATCTTTTTGATGCCATTGTTCATGCTGTGCCTTCACTGTGAAACTGGCGGAGAAATCGAATGTCATTCTCCGAGTAGAGACGCAGATCGTTGACCTGGTATCGCAGTTGTGTCACGCGTTCTATTCCCATTCCGAAAGCAAATCCGGTGAATTCTTCCGGGTCCACGCCACAGTTGCGCAGGACATTGGGATGAACCATTCCGGCACCAGCGATCTCGACCCAGCCGCTGCGCTTGCAAACGACGCAGCCGGCGCCTTTGCAGATGAGGCACGTCACGTCGATTTCTGCGCTGGGCTCCGTGAACGGAAAGAATGAGGGCCGGAGCCGGAGCTTGATATCCTTGCCATACATTTCCTTCGCGAAATGAAACAGAGTCTGCTTCAGGTCTGCGAAGCTTACATTGCGGTCTACGTACAGTCCTTCCACCTGGTGGAAGAAACAGTGTGCGCGCGCGGAGATGGCTTCATTCCGGTAGACGCGTCCCGGCATGATGGCCCGGACCGGTGGTTTCTGGTTTTCCAGCAGGCGGATCTGCACGTTCGAGGTGTGCGTCCGGAGGAGCACGTCTCCGCCCTCGCCTTTGCTTTTTTCGATGAAGAATGTATCCTGCATTTCGCGCGCAGGGTGGTTCGGCGGAAAATTCAGGGCCGAGAAATTGTGCCAGTCATCTTCGATTTCCGGCCCGTCCGCGACATTAAATCCCAGGCGCTCGAAGATCTCGATAATACGGTACTTCGTCAATGACAGGGGATGCAGGTTGCCTACCTTATTCGGAACCGGCGGGAGGGTAAAGTCGATTGCCACGTCGGCCTGATCAGAAGTTTCCAGGCGCTGGGATAGTTCCTGAAATTTCAGTTCTGCTGCTTTTTTGAGGTCGTTCAGGATTTTACCCGACTGCTTTTTCGCTTCCGGAGGCAGCTGCTTGAGCTCCTCAAACAGCTCCGCTATCGCGCCTTTCTTACTGATATAACGGAGTCGGAAATTTTCAAGGCTTTGTTTGCTTTCGGCGGCGAACCCGGTGACTTCCTTGAGCAGGTTTTGAATACGATCTTGCATAGCGAATTGTGAGCGACAAAAATAGAGAATTTGCAGCAATGAGTGATACAATCCCACTGGATGTGTATCTACTCTGTTTGCGGCTGTTCTTCATTCACTGTCCGTGCCGTGAGCCACCCGAGCCATGAACACAGGAGGAGCGTTATGACCGCCACCACGGCCACTAGAATCCATTCACCTTCGTCGCGTAACGCCACAGCCAGTGCGATCATTCCAACGTGAACGATCGTCAGAATGTACACCGCACGGCGATGAGTGAAGCCCAGCCTGACCAACGCGTGGTGTATGTGGCGCTTGTCTGCGGTGAACAGGGAAGAGCGATTGTAAAGTCTGATCGCCACAATTCGGGTTGTATCAGCGAGGGGGACGATCATCGCGCAAATAGCAGTGCCAATCGACGAATTGAACTTCCATATGTCATCGTCGGGCAATTCATAATTGAGGTTGATAAACCGAATCATGATAACGGAAAGTACGGTACCGATGACGAGCGAGCCCGTGTCACCCATGAAGATGTTTGATGGCTCCCAATTCTGAAAAAGGAAAGCGAGAATCGCGCCGGCGAGGGCGAAGCAGAGGATCGAGTAGGGATAGTGGCCTGTAAAGAGGAACCAGGTTCCGAAAAAACCACACGCCACAAAAGAAAAGGCGGCCGCAAGGCCATCGATGCCATCGATGAGGTTCAGGGAATTGGTGATGATGACAACGATGAAAAGGGTGATGAGATAACTTAGCGCCGGCGAAAAAGCTTCTTCTCCGAAGAGTCCGTAGGAGGAGGAGATCTGTATTTCGAGGATGAAAAAGAGCAGGGAGGCGGTCAGCCACTGCGCGATAAGTTTGGCGAGCGGCTTGAGGTGAATCAGGTCGTCGAAGAGCCCGATAATAAAGGGGATGATGAGGATTGGGAGGAGGAGGAAGATGACGGAGGAGTGCGGATCAATGCTCCAGGTGATAGAACCGACGGTAAATCCCAGGAAGATGGCGACTCCGCCAAGCGAGGGGGTTATCTTCTTGTGTATCCTGCGCTGACCTGGATGAGCGACAATCTTTTTTTTTTGGAGAAGCGGATGATGAAAGGCAGGAATGCCAGGGAGATCACGAAAGAGGTAACGCCGGCCAGTAGAGAGTTGAGCATAGGCAATCAAACCCCTAAGGTATGCAATCCTGAAGAAAGATGAAAAGGTCAGTAGGCTTGCTGGTCGCCTTTCGCGAGAGAGATGATGGTGGCGACGATGATTTTGAGGTCGAGGATAAAGGACCAGTTCTCGATGTAGAAGCGGTCGAGCTTGACGCGGCCCTTCATTGACAGGTCGTCTTTTGTTTCACCGCGGAATCCTTTTGCTTGCGCCAGACCGGTGATACCCGGCTTAATGTATTGCCTTGCCATGAATTTCTCAATCCTGGGATAGTATTGTTCATTAAGCTTCAGCGGGTGAGGCCGCGGGCCGATAATGGACATGTCGCCCTTCAGCACATTGATAAACTGCGGAAACTCATCCAGACTGGTTTTTCGAAGGAACTTGCCGATGAGAGTGATACGCGGATCTTCCTTTGTGGCTTGCTGGAACTCCGAGTCGTGCACAATCATCGTGCGGAATTTGAAGCAGTCAAAAGGCTTGTTTCCCTTTCCGGCTCTCTTTTGCTTGAAAAACACCGGTCCCCGCGAATTAAGCTTGATCAACAATGCGATAATAGGTGTCATCCAGGACAAGAAAAACACAATCACCAGGCTGGAAAATACAATGTCAAAGGCTCTTTTAACGACTTGATTCCTACGCTCGTCCAGCGGTATTGCAGCTACGTTTATCACGGGAATGTGATCGTACCGCTCAAGGTTTAACCCTCGACCCAGGAAACCTCTATAGTCGGTAATGAGTTTAACCCGGATCAGGTTTGAAAGACCGTAATCGACTATGTTCTTAACCTTGTCACTTTGAATGTATGGCAGGCAGCAATAGATCTCATGTACTTCATTTGCCTTGCAAAACGATTCGAGTGCGTTGAAATGGTTGACATCCGAATTGTGGATATGGTGGTCAAAGTATCCAAGAAAACGGAATCCGTATTCCGGATGAAGACGGAAGAATTTCCGCATTTCTAATGCGAGGTCTCCAAAACCGACTATTACGACGTTCTTGAAATTGAAGCGCTTGTTAATTACCGTCTTGCTGATGTAAAAATAGAATGCACGCCACACGAAGAGCGCAATCATCGCAATAGGGTAGATAATCAGCAGGTTAAATATGCTGCCTGATTCATATTTCGAAACGAAAAGAATTGACGTTACAACAAGAAAGTGCGTAATCAGGAATGAAAAGTGGATTCGGATCAACTTGGGGAACGGGCAAATCCGCGAGAACTTGTAGGGACTGATCAGAAAGGAAAGCAGCAGCCAGGGCATGTTGAAAATGGCCAGCGTAAATGCCAAATCCTTCGGAGTTTGATCGGCGGCAAATAATCCGCTTACGGCGAGAATTATGAGATTTAGAATCAGCAAATCCCCAAGCAACAGGATCAATCGGAGATAAGATGAGAGGGATCTATGCATAATACTTTTTTCTATTCCCAACCAGGTGCTTCATGTCAGAGTTAGACACGATTCCCCCACTTTGAGTTGGAACGCAAAGATAAAAAAATAATTGGGCCAACAACGGGAACAAACTAACGGTTGTTAGTATCGGGGGCGTATGTTTTTTTTGTTTATTTCCAGTTAATTGAATTGAACATAGCTTAACTCTATCCATTGAATTCTCAGATCGTATCGATAAACCAGGCGCTGAAGTCATATACTACGTTCTACTTAGTGGCGAGCCTGATTCCTCTTAGCCTTTTCCTCAATGCCGGCTTCGCAAGTACCGTTGTCATCTGGTTTGTGGTGTTGTGTGTGTATAATTTCATCAGTTCGGGGCAAATAGACTGGAAAGGCAGTGGCGCCCTGTTTCTGCCGATACTACTATACGCGATAAATGGGATATGGTTGTTTATTTCAAGAGACGAAGCGACCGTTTCCCTTTTGGTCCGAAAGATACACCTGTTATTAATTCCCTTATCTTTCTTATTAGCGAACAAAAGATTCTCGCAACGGGCCTTGTATACGTTGCTTACCTTGTTTCTTGGAGCATGTCTGCTATGTTCACTTTTTTGCCTTGTGAGCGCGCTTCACTCATATTTTGATGCCAGCGGTTCAGTTGCTGCCCCGTTGCAATACCTTACATTCCGCCACCTGACTGAGTGGGTCGGTATCACACCGGTCTATCTCAGCATGTTTTTCAATTTGGCTTTGCTGATCACGATGGAGAATCCGTTCCTGGGGCCAACCGCAAAGAAGTTGGTTGCGGGCTATCTCGTGCTTTTCATATTGTTGATCGGTTCTGTGCCGGGCATCATTGCGTTGATCGCCTGCGTTCTTTTGTGGATACAATCCCTCTGGTTCAAAAAAGCCTCCGGCGTCTTTGTTGTCTTGCTAGCCGTCGCGTCAGTTGTGCTTATTTTTAACATTTACCCGCCGAAGGCCGATTTTCCCGGTGCCACCGGGACAAATTCAGATGACATGGTGCAAAACCTGGCGGGCAGGTCGGTGATTTGGTCATATGCGATTGAGACGATAGCAGAAGAGCCTGTCATGGGTTATGGTCCGGGCTTGGGTCAACGGGCTCTGGAAGAAACGTATGCACGGGAGAAGTTTGAATGGGGCATGGAAAAATCATTGAACCCTCACAATCAATTTTTGTCAACGTATCTGGATCTTGGAATTGTTGGATGTTGTCTTCTTGTTTTCCTGCTCATATATCCAATGATACGCGCGATCAAACTGAACGACACATTGCTGATTGGTTTCCTTTTCATGATGGTCTTGTTTTTTCTATTTGAATCTGTTCTCGTCCGTCAGAAGGGCATTGTGTTCTTCGGATTTTTTTATTCTTTTCTTTGTTTGAATCGCTTCGAGACACCGGACGAGGAGCCGGCCGCTCGATAACGTCCGCTGCGGCGAATACACCTCAGGAATATCTAAGTATGAACTTTGCGCTCAGTTTCTGCCGATTTCCGCACATCATCCTTTGAAAGGATATGCGTAAAAAGCAGGGAATTGAAAAATGCGAAGAACATATTCCCGTGTTGCCGCTCAAGAAGCGATTCCGTGAGGGAGCAAAACAGAAAGAGGAAAAGGAAGAAAAAATACGGACGATTCTTTTCCCGGAGACTCTTTTTCGCGCAAGCCACAAACATCGCAAGGAAAATTATCAGACTGACAAGACCAGTGCCCATCACAAACTGGAGGAACTGGTTATGTGCATTCATGCCGGCAACTGATGGAAGTTCCAAGCCTAAATAGCATCGGTCCAGGTCGTTTTGTACGTCGCCAATTCCGCTTCCGATGAAGGGCGAATGAGTAATGGTTTCGGAAATGCATTTGAAGATACTGACTCTTACCCCGATGCTGTTCCATGCATTATCACCCACAAAATAGTTCTCGGCGTTGAAAAGGTCGTAAAAGCGATAGTACACCACATCAAAGGACTTGATCGTGACCAGGAAAATGAAGGCAGGAATAAGCAGGATCGCCGCACCCAATTTCCACCTCCGTGTCTTTATCACGAACCGCACGCAAATGATTCCCGCCAGGAGAAACAGCGAGATGATGGCCATCTTTGAGCCGAGCGCAAATAAAAAGAACAATTGAAATAACAGTACGAGAGACAATATCAGTGAGAAAATATTGAAGCGGAGGTTGTTTATCAGAAGATAACCAGCCATCATAATCGAAAAAGTCAGATACCAGCCGAAGTAAACATGTGTGATTCCGATATGCACCCTTGTCATTTCTGTTCCGAGAACCTCACCGCTGTTGATTGTCATTATCAACGCATAAATTGCTGCAGCCGTACAGCTAAAAATAAACGACCGCAGTATTAATATCAGCGTTGGAGCTTCGATCCGTGAACTGAAAAATATTAAGGGATAGATTAACAGGAATGATCTCTTCTCGAGAAGCGAGAAATCCATATTATCGGAATAGAATAAGCTTATGAATGGCAGAAGGAAGAGAAGAGCGAACAACAGAAAATACCTATTCTGAAATACTTCCCTTAAGTTCTTATAGTATCCGAGGAGGATCCATGTGCCGCCCAGCACTGCTGTCAGTATCGAACTGAGCTGAAGATTAAATGGGAAGGAGGCCGGCAATAGTATAAGTGAGGTTCTGAAGATAGTCAGAACGATTGGACGATAACTGGTTCTCTTTTTTGCTCCCTCGCTATTTTCCATGTTGTTGCAATGATAGATACACCTGTTCGTATTCACGCGCCATCTTCACGACATCAAACTCCTTCTCGACAAGGGCTCGCGAGTTCTCACCCAAAGTCTTTAGAAGATCCCGGTCACCCATCAGGGCTGCGATTTTCTCAATCGCATGTTCCGAACTATCGTATAGATGGCCATTATAATGCTCTTTTACCAGGTCAATGTTTCCAACACATCGACTAAGGACGAGCGGCTTGCACATGTTCATCGCCTCGAGCACGGCGAAGGGCAGTCCTTCCCATGAAGCCGTAGAAAGGTAGACATCAGCTTTTCCTACCATTTCAATTACTTGCGATCGATCTATCCATCCGGTGACTTTAATGTTCTTGGATGTAAGCGTTGGTTCAAGCTCGCCGCCGCCAATCCAAAGGAATGTCAGATTCGGCAAATCTTGAAAACTCTCGGCAATTTTGTTGAATAAAGAAGGATTTTTCTGGATCGTTACACGGCCTGTAGTCGCAATAATGAATTCATTTTTCGTGATATGTTGAGGAGGCGGGGAGATTTCGGTGCCATTATTGATCGCGTCCGATTTAATGCCTTTCTCTCTCAACGCTTCAGCTTCGGATTCTGAACATCCCACGACACGGCCGCAGAAAGCATCAGCGATTCGCTCCAGTAAAACATAAATTTTTCTTTTCAAAGGTGAGACATCCTGGCGAAGGTATGAAAGACCGTTTGGTGTATAGATGACATTTTTTTTTCGAAGAAAGAAGCACACAAGTCTGCCGAGAAACCCGGCTTTCGAAGAGTGGACATGAATCGCGTCCGGCGCATCACGTCTTAATTTTTTGTAAAGATCAATGCAGGCTTTGAGATCCGACAGAACGCGAACCTCTCGTTGTGCATGCTTCCAATGAATAAACCGGGTGGTTTGAAAACGCTTTTTTACTTCATCAAGCCTGTTCCCGAATGTTCGATCACTGTGAAGGATAGTGTGTTCATGTTCCGGCAGGTATTGTACCAGGTACAAGACGAAATCCGCGCTGCCACCACTCGATTCTATGACGTGCGTGATCTTCATTTTGAATAAATCGCTTCCATTGCCACGGCGTATTTATGAATTTCGAATCGTTGCTTATACGATGCATGGCCCTCGCGTGCAATACTCATTAGCCGCTCAGGTGAGTTGTAGAGACTAAACACTTCCGCAGCCAGAGCGGTGGGCTCGCGAGGCGGAAAAAGCTGGCCATTCACGCCGTGCTGGATCAGCTCCGTATTGCCATCAATGTTGCTGGCGACGACTGGTAAGGACGATCGGAACGCCTCCAGGATGACCGTAGGGAGGCCTTCGAAAACGGATGGCAACACGAAGACATCAGCGGCCGCATAATAGGTTTCCGGCGTGTTCGTGCTACCGCAAAATCGTACAAATGAACTAATTCCGAGTTGTCCTGACCTCGATTTCAGTTCTTCTTCAAGCGGGCCCTCGCCTACAATGAGAACTTGAAGGTTCCTGATCTGGGCCGCCAGCGTTGCAGTTGCCAATAATAGAGTATCAATCGATTTTTGAACGCGCAGACGGCCGATGGTGAGGATAATAAAGTCATCCGGACTGAGAGATAGTTCGGCTCGCGCTCGAATTTTGGGTGTAGTGGAAATCAGGTCCGGAATTGCGTTGTAAACGACACTTATGTTTTCTTTCTTGACACCCAAAGTTTTCTCGACATGAAGGGCAACTGCTTTCGAAATACAGGTGACTTTGCAATTCCTTCCATGTAGTTTGAAAGTTACCCAATACGCGAAAAAAATAATTCTGTCGACCCAGTTCCATTTAAAATAGACATTATGCATCGTGCAAAATGTTTTAACGCGAAGTCCTCGGCTCGCCCATAATCCAATCAGATCTGCGTGACCGAGATGCGTGTGGACGACGTCAGGTTTCAGCTGCTTTATCAATTTTCTCAATCTTGACGCGCACGATAAACCCAAGGGGATATGGTGAACCTTGATCCTTTCGTCGATGGCAGGCTTCAGCTTTGGATCCCCCTTCAGATAGATTATGTGGATTTCATGTTCACCGGCAAGGACGTTTGTAAAATTAACAAGCAACCTCTCGGCTCCGCCATAAACCAAAGTTGTGATTACCTGGACAATGATCATCGTTTTGAATAATAGCCGATCAATTCCTTATCGTCAATTGAAAGTGTTGACTTCCGGCCCAGGAAGAAGAAGCCGGAAGCACCATCAAAATCATATTTGTTGACCCGGGTGATGATGTCAAAATACTTGATCCAAAATCCTGTCAGGCGCGCGAAAGCTTTAACGATGAGTCTAAGAGTTCTTGTATGGCCGAACAGGGCTAGCAGGAAATATTGATAGGACCATGCGAGGGCGGTTGCGCTTCCGGCAGTCGCGCCACTCTTTAGTTCTTCAAATCGCTGAAATAATTTGCGATGACCCGAGCGACTGAATCGGGTGAAGTCGTAGGGCCCGCCGTGAACTTGCTGCATGAACGGTGTTTCGGCATAAACGATACCCGTTGGTTTAAGGACTCGAAAAATTTCCTCTACGCATCGATACGGATTTATGACGTGTTCCAGCACTGCTTGTACGACCACGCAATCGAAGCTTTCCGCCTGGAACGGAATTGAATGGGCATCGAAGATGATCTTTGTCTGAGGCCCGAAGGATACGTCACCCTCAACTATCTCGAGCGCATTTGACTTTACGAAGTCCGACATTCCCTCGCCTACAATACTACCCCCAACTACCAGCACGCGAGGCTTGTGTGATGAACTGCCTACCAACAGAGATTCGAGATGGCGAAAGTTTTCCTTGCCAAGGTTGTTACCACCAATTGAAGGCAAGAATCGACTGACTCTTGAGATAAGATCACCCTTTTTTGTTATGTCAAAAAAAAGGTTGCGTTGGCTTACGAAATCGGAAAACTTGAAAATGCTCTCTGATTCGTTGATCATGACCGGGATGCCGTTTACCAAGGGAAATACTTGCTGGCAACTTTCACACTGAATATCATCTGGCGTAACAACGGGGTTGATAATCGCATTCTTGCAAACAACACAGGTCAGACCTTTCTGTATGTGCATCTTATTACATCTTTTTGAGAAATTGCTGCTTAACGGATTTTGCTATCCTGGCCCGTTGTTGAAAGAACCGGAAAAACAGGCTATCCAGGTAGGTATAGTCGAAATTTCTGGATAGCACATTCTTATATTCAATGGCGACCTTGTTTTCGTTAACTGAATTATGTGTTTTGCTTTCCGGATGAACCCTGAATTTTCCAAGCATGGTTGGGATTCGGGCGAATTTGAATCCATGTTTCGCGATTCGGGAGAAAAAATCTACGTCCATGCAGTAATGAAGTGACTCATCAAGGTGGCCCGTGACGTTGGAGACACGTCGCCTCCAAAAAACTGTCGGTTGCATCGGGCAGAACCTTCCGTGCGCAAACATCCACAAACTCCATTGCCTTGGATAGACGTCACAAATCCACTGGCCGTTTGAGTCTATTAGTTGGTAATAGCCATAAACAATGTCGGTTTCCGGATTTTTTTCAAAGAAGTCCACTACCGATTGAAAGGCATTTTCAAAGTATAAATCATCTGCGTTTTGCCACGCCAATATGTCACCAGTCGCCATTTTCAAGCCTTTGTTAATAGCATCCGACTGGCCGTTGTCTTTTTCGGAAATAAGTGTCGCGTGGGGAAACTCTCTAACGATGGCGGCAGTACGATCCTGGGAGAGGCCGTCTATGACAATATGTTCGAAGTTCTTGTAAGATTGACTACTGACGGAAAGCATCGTATCTCTGATGTATGACTCACTGTTGAAAGTCGGAGTGACAATGGAAATCTTCATAAATACATACAGAATACGCTCTTTTTAAACGCGCAAATCTACAAAGCTTAACCCTCTGAAGCAAGGCTGCTTATTGTGCGCCGGGTCGCCTGGTTCATGACTTCAGAAAATCGCGCGTATCCAGAAGCAGGAGAAACCAAACGAAAGCGTCATTGTAACTGGGTTGGGAAAAAAGAAGAGTCAATAAGCAGGGGAGATAGATGACGAAAGTTCTTTGCGCGGCAAGTTGAGACAAAGAGAAGGCCCAGCAGAAGAAATACAACGTCAGGCCTATAATCCCTATTTGAAAGCTCACACCGATCAAACCAATATTGTTTTCCAAAACGATGGAGCCGCTGTTATCCCGCTGGAAGGCACTGTAGTAGCCTTTGCCAAACCAGGGATTCTCGCTTAGCTGGGACAAGCCGTTCTGGAAACTCTCAATTCGCGTCTGACCCGACACTTCGCCAATTTTCTTAGACGTCATCTGGAATGCCGCCCTGCCGAGGCCTACTAGTGCAATGAGGAAAATGAAAATAATAATTGGGTTCTTTACGAACGTAATCAGGTGCTGTTTAAGTGAAGTATTGGTTGCTGCGTATACCATCGCTACGAGTACCAGATTTATGGCGCCGGCAGCGGAGAAAAGAAGGAGGCTTCCGGCCAGGAGAAAAAGCCTCTTTCGTCGCAAGTGCTTTACGGGAACAAAGTACGTCAGCGTCAGTGCGGTTATGAAGAAAATTTGGGCCATGCCGGGTTCGCGATAGATGCCCACGAACCGTGGAAAGCTGATGCCGAACAGATCAGTCGTGCTCCAGATGACAGAAAAGGGGAAGACAAGGACATGATTGCTCAGGGGGCGGATGGGGTCGAAAGCTGCGTATCCAACCAGTTCGTATAAACTGGCGATATAGGGAAGGTTGTAAATGGATAATCCCCTGATCAGAAATATCCCGAATGTTACAACGGCGCTGATGGAAAGGTAGTAGTGGAAGTTTATAAAAACCTTTAAAACCGTCTCCTGGTATCGATTTACGATCAGCGCAATGCAGGGAGCCGTAAGGAGCAGGAACACCGACGCATTAACCACTATTTCACGAGCTTCACTGAGTATAAGTCCCTGGATGAGAAAGTAAAGGAGACACAAATAAATGACGATCAACGCACCCAACCTCTTGCGAGAGAGAATGAACGAATTCTTCTGAAGCCCTATGAGGAGGCATGTGATGAAGAAAAAGATTACAAAAACGAGAGCATTATATTTCTCACCGAAAATTGAAGGCCTAAGGCAAAGAAAGGCAAGCGTCCATCCTGTTAATAAAAGCCTTGTAGTTCTGTTCATCCTGGTTTTCAGTCGGTTGAGGTGACCTGGAGACATTGCACTGTTTCATACTTACCGGAGTTGAGATCATAGGAGTAAAAGGCGTCAAGCCCCCAACTTCGGATTTCGTGACAGAAAGCCTGTTCGTCATACTTGGTCCTCGTTACATTTCCCTTGTCAAAGAAGTAACTTTCGCCAACGCACCAATAATCGAGGCCCTGGTAAGCGCAAAATCCGGTGAGCGCTGGAATTGCCTGGAAATAGTGATAACATGGCAGGCTTCGGTGAAGAAGAGAGTAGTCCCGAATGTAGATGGCCTTCCTTTTATGATCTTGCTTGTCAAGTTTCATAAGCCGATTCAACGCCGCATATTGTTCATGCTCCTGGAGTTTGATGTCAAAGGAATCTATAAGCGCTTTGGAGAAGATGGCATCGCGAAATAGAGTCGCCTTCGTTATATTTCTCGAGTCTAGATCCTTGAAAGATGCCGCGACAGTCGGGTTAGTATAGAATATCCTGCATAGCACGTTGTGTTTAAAGGCCTTGGATAAGTAAACTGCAGTGTTAAAGCATAGAACAGCAACAAGAATCACCTGAATAACCGTTATCGATTTGGTCGACAATTTTACCGACGTGATCAGGACGGGTAGCAAGCTTACAAATAATACAAAAGCGATCCACCGGTAGGGTTCCAAAAAATATATAGCGCTTCCGCCGAGGATCCTTAACGTCGCTGCTGGAACGAATCCGATGACAGCGAGTAGAATTGCAACTTCGAGAAAAATCTGTGCGTTCCGCAGTTCCAGCTGAAGTAAACCTTTTCTTTGCCACCGAACGACCATCAAAAAAGCAGCAGCTGCGCAGAACATCCAGAAATAAAACAGAAGAACAAAGTATGCGAATCGCGTTTGAACCTCGACAAAGAAAAAGGACATCCACTGGATGCTGGAATCTGCTGCACCCTGGTCGACAATTAAGTATGCGATTCCCGCGCTGATCACGGTGGCCACAAGCAGCGACGTCCATGCTGTCCAGCTTTTATACAGACCCAATCGCATAAACAGGAAGCATAATGCGGCCATCGTGAGAAAACCAGTCGACACCTTGGCCAAAGTTATTAGGGCAATGGTACCCGGTATAACGAGAAACAGTAAAAAGTTCTTCGAACGTTTGTCGAACGAACCTGCTTGCATGAAAGTGTCAAGTAAAGCCAGCAGCAAGATAATTGATAGCAGGTAGGACTCGCTGATGAATAAAGAATTAAATCCGACAGCGGCACGTACGCTAAGATTATCAAAAAGGTAAAGTGGCATGAAAGACGTAACACCTATCACAATAATGATGAGCAGGACGCTGTTTTGTGAGTGGGTAGGAACCCGCAAGACATTCTTGACCGAATCAACAACCACCAGAAAGAACTTGAAAAGAAGTGGTGGAAATATGAGAACATATCCAATGTTATACGTGTAGACCAAATGGGTGTCGGTCAAGGCGGAAAGTCGGCTGATCACGAAATGGCTAAGGAAGTGATATTTCACATAACTCAAGCCGTGCAAACCATTCGATACCGTATCGTAGTGCTTTAGCATTTGAGCGATGGATATGTGAAATAGCGAATCCAACGAGGTTCCGTTTAACTCGGTCATAGGGATACTTTCCACAAACAATGGAGACAGATAATCCCCCGTCCAACAGACGCCAGCAGTCCAGAAAGCGAATACTGAAAGGACAAAATATTCCGCGAGTGACCCTAACTTTTTGCGTCTGGCTATGATCGCGTTTCTGACGAGGCAAATGACTCCCACGATGGCTGTTACCCATCCCCACAGGGGGAATTTGACATAACTGATCGCGACCAGCACTATTATAGCAAACACGGTGATCTGCGGATCGCCAATCAAGGGACGAGTAACGCCTCTCTTCTTTTCAAAATACAGGACAATTTGTGGCGACAGGTTCAATATCAAAAGTGAAAGGCCCGTGAGCAAAAAAATATCATTGATATGTTTATCTGGCAATCCTGTGCGCGACACAACGTAGAAAGCGGCCAAAACCAATACAAGGAATGAGCTCGCGACGGAATGGCGGATTGATCTTAGCGCTATTGGATTGAAATTGCTTGTCAATTCGTCAGGGTCGTTTAGGCGCATCTGGGTATAAAACATCCTCTGAAGTACGTTTAACTTTCTGCCTCAAGTAAATGACCTTTCCCCAATTGCCTGGAGTTTCTGCTAAGAAAATAGAATATCAAGATCATAACTGCTATTACCAGGTTAGCGGCGCTGTTCGTTAACGAAACGCTTTGCAGGGAAACAGCCTCCATAAGCAAAAGGGCCGATATGATGATGACGATTGTCAAGGTTCCGCAGGCGTACGATATCCACAAGGGCCGAAAAACGAGAAGTGAATTAAAATAGACTACGCAAGGGTTAACCAATACGATCGCCGCCGCGCCGGGCAATATGTTATAGACATAGGGAAGATTGATGGTATGTTGCGGGAATAGCATGCTCACTAATGGGGGCGCCGCGACGATTGTGAGCAGGCTTGCCCCGATGCAATAAGCGACCAATATATATGTATACCTTTTGAGAAGCAAGGTAAACTCTGATGATGCTTTTTCTGTACTGGCCCTTACTATGCGCGGAAAATACAGATTGTTCAAGGAGGCGGGAAAGAGACCAAAAAGAGTTACAAATGCAATAGCCAGGTAATAATGACCGAACTGATCAACGCCGTTACTCAAAACAATGGTCCATCTTTCGATTTGAAGGTTTAGGTAGGCGAACAAAGAGACGAGGTATGGAACGAAGCCAAGTAAAAGCAGGTACTTCAGGATGCCAAGTGAAAATACTAAACGGCGGGGAATCAGCGACCGGTCAAGGAAGAACGCCAGGATGATGTAGAGTAAGGGTTGTAGTATGAAACTTATCAATGCAAGGATGGGATTGTATATAATCAAGACAAGCGATAAGTACGCTACTGCATTCGATATGAAATTGATGTAGTTGACTTGTGCTATCCTTTGCCGCGCGAGCAGGGTGTTGTTGAGGTAGGTGGCGATCAGTGACAGGACGCCTGCGACTGTCCCCAACAGCAATATGTTCCGTTCCAGAGTGTCAGTGTACCAAGTGTACGCACAGAAAAATATCGTGGAGATGCCACCGATCAGAATGAAAAAGGTAAACGTAAAGTTGTTTATTTTTTCAGGGTGTTTCAAGTCAGCTCCAGAGTATGCCCGATAGCTGCCATTCAGCACGCCGAATTGGATCATGCCGATCAAAAGAATAACCGTCTGGAAAATGCTAATAAGTCCAAGTTCGTAGAAATCCAGGTAGCGGAGAAGGAGGTAGGATCGCACGAAACTCATCAGGCTTAGACTGACGTTCAGCACAACGAACGTGGCCCGCGCTAATCGGTCTTTCGGAAGACGGCTTAACAGATACATCGCTACTTCTATTTTGATTCTTATTGTCGAGCGCTGTCGAGAAATCCTGGCCGCTGCCACAACGCAGAGAGCAATTGGCCCTTGCTAATCAATCCTTGTTTCCGCTTCATCCTCGTTTGTGACCGGGAATTTGCGCCGTAACGTATGTCAGACATGCTGCCGCTTAAGCTGGGTCTCAATGGCCGAAACTATATGACCAATATTTTCTGTTGAATACAATCCTTCATGATTGAAAGGGTTTCCTGGTACACAGTGAGAAATGACCTTGGCAAGGTAGTCTTTAAGCGATTCACGATCCGGCCGTTTAAGCTCCGAGGCATTTCGAAGCAATCGTCTTAATTCCTCATATGTTTCTACTCTATTTACGTTCTCGTATTTATCGTAAAAAATTCGTCCGAGGACGATCACAGGCTTTCCGAGCACAAGTCCTTCGAGGCCGGCGGTACTTCCCAGTGTAACGGTCGCCGTGCACTTATTCAGCAAGTGCGATGTGCTCACCTCGGCGGGAATAAAAACAACATTGGGCACCCGTTTCTTGAGGTCTCTGTACCTCTTCAGGAGGAGGTAACCGGCCTGTTGAGGGTGTTCTTTTACCACGAGTACCTGATTTTGCGGAAGACATTTTGCAATATTTTCAATAGTCGCCAGCTGGTTGGAGTAGAACTCGGACATGTAAAAGAGCACAGCTTCCGGTTCATAATGTAGGGGGTAGAAAACTTTTTCGTAATGTTGATATGCCTCGAGATCATCGTATCCATAGAAAATGGAACAGAATGTGGCTTTAAGGTTCTCAAGGTAAAAACTGCTATTATCACCAAAGATAGCAAGGTTCTTTCCTTTTCCTTTATAGCTGTGTTCGGTTAGAATACATCTGAAGTACCAATAGATATTCTTTGCCAATGCGTATAAGCTATATCGGGATCTTACATTTTGTGCATAGAATGGCTTGCCGGCTCCAGCTTTGACTTGATCCATGTAGAGCTCGGCTTTCTTTCTTGCCGATTCGTCTGGCACCGGGTTGAATACATCCTGATCCAGGCTGTTGTGCATGGGAGTACTTTGCCAATAGAAATGATTTTTTATAGGAAAACTCATCCATGAAATATACTCGATGTTTCTTCTTTTTGATTCGATGTATAGCACCTCAGATATTTCAATGGCAATCGTTTCATTGACGACCATAGCCGGTTTATGCTTCTCAAAAATGCCTTGCCAGAACGAAACTTCCTTTCCAAGTATTTCATCTCTCTCAAAAACCGACGCATGTCGCAAATACCTGTCCGAGAGATAGGAAGTTTCAAGGTAGTCGGGCGAGAATTTTGCGATAGGGAGCTGATCAAATTCCTCTTCGAAACACGCAACAACTTCACATCCGGCATTTTGGATTCTTCTTTTTTCAGATTTCGTCAATGTTACAAGCAAGCTTTCATAAAGATCACTCTTAAGGAATACGAAGAAATCGGCCTGATAGTCGCGAGCAAAAAAGAGTACTTTTGGTTTCATAATTTAATGTGAAGAAAAACTGGGCCTGACCTTCCTTGATGATTTGCTAAAGTGCTCGAGTCAGTATTAAAAGTTGAACCGTAATGGTGTTCCTCGCTTAAGGTTGATGGTTGCCGTCTGTCCCAGAACTTTGTCATAATATTTCGGCTCTAGTCCGTCACCGGGTCGGATAATGCGGATGTTTTCCCGTGTGAATCGTTCTCCTACTGAAATATCTTTAACCACGTACACTGACCTCTTGAATTGTTTGCTTTTCTCCTCGGCTTTTTGAATCGATACCTGAACGCGTCCCATAGCGAGGAAGGCGCGTTCCGCCTCCTGTACCAATGCTGTCATTTCGTGAGGTTCCATGCTAAAAGCGCTGTCAACCCCTCCCTCGGCGCGACTAAGAGTAAAATGTTTTTCAATTACCCGTGCTCCGAGCGCCACAGATGCAACCGATACGCCTATTCCCATCGTGTGGTCGCTTAATCCAATCAGGCACTTTGTAAAAATCTTTTCCAGCACGGGAATCGTTACAAGGTTGGTGTTCTCGGGGCTTGCAGGATAAGTACTGGTACATTTTAACAACACAATGTCATTACATCCGTTGTCCTGCAGAACTTCGACGGCTTCGACTATGTCACTCAAATCAGCAAGTCCAGTGCTCATGATCACGGGCTTGCCAGTTTTTGCTACCTTTCGGAGTAGTGGGTGATCCGTGTTCTCGAACGATGCGATTTTGTAACAAGGCACATCCAAGCTTTCTAAAAAATCCACTGCAGTTTCATCGAATGGTGTACTGAAGCAGAGTATCCCAAGTTTCTTTGCATGGTCAAACAGCGGTCGGTGCCATTCCCATGGCGTGTGCGCTTCTTCGTACAATTCGTATAGATTTCTCCCATGCCACAGAGATTTGGTGTCATTAATATCGAAGAGGCCGCCACGTTGATTGATTGTCATGGTGTCGGCGGTATAAGTTTGAAGTTTGACGGCATTTACGCCCGTCTGGGCAGCCCGAGTGATTATTTCCTTGGCCCGTTCCAATGACTGATTGTGATTGCCGCTCATTTCGGCAATGATGAAGGGCTTCGTTTCGTTACTTACCGTGATATTCCCAATTTTCATCTCTTTCAATTTATTGATCGAATAATCATAAACGCTTCTGCAAAGTCGCCACCAACTACGATGCCCCATCGCTGACATTGTATTTTCAAAGCCTCAGGTGATCTGGGGTGCGGGTATTCCCGGGTTTCATATTTGTAGCATTCCATACCCGCGATCTTTGCGGCTATGTCTTTCTCCGTCACTTTAAAAAATATCGTAGGCACAAAATGACGTGGATCTGACGACGCTCTCCATTCCGTACCGCTTGGTGTCTCGAAAGTAAAGATCGCCTTCACGACCTCAGATTTCATAGGCCGGGTAGCGGTAATGACCGCCTCAAAAGTTCGCTGATGGTCAATGTTGAGGTCGCCACCATGATGCGTGAACACAACCTGCGGGTTAAAGTCATTCTTTTCCTTTTCAACGACTTTGACAATATCAAGCAAATCGACAGAATCGAACCGGTTGTCTGGGAAATCGTAAACTCTGAGCTCCTGGTAGCCGATCGCCTCCTGTGCCTGTTCAATGTTCTTCTTGTGAATTCGAAGTTCATTTCTCCAGGCCTCCGTGTCTCTTTGATCCGACCGGGATGTTATGCCTTCTCCCAAAATAACTACCCGTACATGGCATCCAAATTCATTAACCAGCCTGTGAAAGGTGGCGCCACATCCCAGTAATTCGTCGTCGGGATGAGCTACGACCAACATTATTCTTTTTCCGGCAAGCGATTCAAAGAGGTTCATTTTTTTGTGATTTTAACGTTCGCGGTCACTTCTTCATCCTTGATTTCAGCTCCTGAAAACTCGAACCTCAGGTGAGCTGTTTCAATAAACGCCTTGGGATAACCGGGCGCGTCCAGCATCCGGATATGATCATACAGCGACTGAATGTCACTTACAGGGTCCAGGTTGCTTTCCTTTGGGGTCCGCCTGGCAAAATGAATAATTTCTCCCTTCTGCTCAACAGGTTTAGGATCGGTGGTAACGATTTCATCAATCATGATCAGCATCTCCTCACCCGCCCGCTTGAAAATTTGTTCGGCAGAACCGGAAAGAGAAAGGGGTCTTTTCAAATATATGGGTCCCGTATCGATGCCCTTTGTGACACGAAGGGCTGAAATCACTGTGTCGCGATAGCCCCTGACAATAAGGTTTTGTAAAGGGCTCCCTCCGCGGCCGAATGGAAGATCCGTCATGTGAAAAACAACACAGTTGAAATTATCATAGATCTCCGCCGGGATAATGAATGACCAATGCAGGAAGAAAATATAGTCAGGCTTCAGCTCTTTCAAGTAGTCGTATGTCAGTTGATCCTTGCTATGGATAACGACTGCGCCATATTTTGCTTCACAAATCGACTCTATACGCGAGTGAACCGGGTTGGAGTTTGCGATTACCATTTTCATGTTGAGGCATTATCACGCTGAAAAACAACTATGTTATCATCATATTCGTCGAAAGATTCATCGAATCCGGCCTTTTCAAACGAGCGTCTCGATGCAAGGTTTTCAGACTTAACCTTGCCAATCACTCTCTCGGCTGCTGGTGTACGCTTGAAGAATTCCTCGCTTCCCCTTGCGAGCAAGAGGGCTCCCATATTCTTGCCGCGAGATTTTTTGTCAATGGAAAAGTCGATCTCGTAGTTGCCCTGTGAACGATGATCGAACCGTACCTGGCCAACGGGCTCACCGTCTTTCATTGCAACAAGCATGACGGTATGTTGCGAAGCAAGTCTGCCGGAAAACCATTTCCTATGATGTTCTAATTCGATGTCGGCTTTGTTAAAAGAATTTTGGCGAACCAGAGGGTCGGTTGCCCACCCAAAATACAACATAAGATCGTCAGGCTGTGCCAACCTGAAGACAAGGCGATCAAAGAAATAGGAGTGAATGAGCACATCGCGATATTCATCGCCGATCCTGGCGTGATCCTTCAGCCGCGCCTCCTGAAGAAAAAAACTTTTCTTAAGGGCATCGTACAATAATGGTCGCATATCGTACGCATACGTGTAGATTTTGGTAAACAGGCTATTGCTGTTTATCAAGGCCTTCAGACAGGTCAGGTAAGCGGTCCAGTCGTTAACAAACAATTTCGGATCGCGGCTCCTTGTCGTTTCCGTAATAAATGAGACCTCTGCATTGCGACTTTCCCAGTTGATATGCACGAGACCTCCATATCCTATAAGTACTTCGTCCTCCAGGAAACTAAAAAGGATCTGGTCCGGTTTTTCAGCGTCAAAGAGCGGAGCCACTACATTTTTGAAATATTGTTCCTGATCTTTGCGGCTTAGGGGTTCTTTTTGCCGAAGTATCGCAATTTGATCGTTGCGCCATTGCATGATCAAATATTTGTCCTGATCCCGTATCGGAATAAGCTTATACCTTCCGGCCTCGGAGTTTTGAACGGAGAAGCACTTATAACGCTGGGACATGCTTGTTGATTAGATCGTTGTTCAATACAGGATTCCAGTTGTTACCTCACTTTAAACAGCGGTTTCAGGGGCTCACATTTCAATAGCGTTTGAAGCGACTCTTTACCGGACAATAGCTGCGCGATTTTTTCGAAGTAAACCTGATACGCTTTCATCAAGGTCGCTATATCCTCTTCCTTGTGAGCATAGCTTATGTTGTGGGTCCCGGTGGTAAAAATTCCATTCGCGTACATTTCCTGCAAAAGCAGGCTCTTCAGTTCCCAGCTATTATATGGATTGGTATCCTGAATAATGAAGAAGGACCACACTGGATAACCTGAAACGCTGAAGATATGACCGAGGTCAAATCGGGCTATCAGCTCACGCAGTTGATTAATCAGCGTTGCGCCCGTTCTGGACATTGTTTCAACGACCGGCTTGGACTGCAGTTTAGTCAAAGTAGCCAATGATGCAGCAAGCGATAATGTTTCGCCTCCAAACGTGAATGAAAAGAATATTTCTTCCATCAGTTTCATGATGTCAGCCCGGCCCGCTACCGCGGAAACGGGATAGCCGTTCGCCAGGCCTTTCCCATAAGTTGCCAGGTCGGGGATAACCCCAAAAAATTCCTGAGCACCCCCGTTCGCGTATCGGAAGCCTGTAATGGTCTCATCAAATATAAGAAGAGCACCATGCGAATGAGTGAGGTCTTTTACACCCTGGAGAAAATTGTTTTCCGGAGCAACTACATTGACTGGTTCGAGAATGACGGCGGCAACCTTTCCTTTCAGTTGAATAAGTTTTTTTTCAAGGGATGCCAGGTCGTTGTAAGTGAATTTGTGAGTGAGTTCTGAGACGGCTTTGGGTACACCGAGGTCCCGGGTTGTGGATCCAATATACCAGTCCTGCCACCCGTGATAGCCACACACAAGCACATGATCTCGTTGCGTGAAGGCCCTTGCCAGACGGATGGCCCCCGCGGTTGCATCGGAGCCGTTCTTTCCGAACCGTACCATCTCGGCGCACGGGGCCATTTCGACGATTTTCTCGGCTACCTTAAACTCAAGCTCATGGGCCAGTGAAAAAATCGTCCCTTTTTTTAATTGATCTGAAACAGCCGCCGTTACATCCGGATCATTGTATCCAAGCGTGACAGAGCAAAGGCTGTTTCCAAAATCAACATACTTGTTTCCGTCAACATCCCACAGATAAGCGCCTTCGGCCTTCTCCGCAAAAAAAGGAGAAACTCCGAAAGGAAGCTGTGTCTTGCTTTTGCTAAAGGTTTGTGAACCCAGCGGAACAGTTTTTAATGCTCTTTGAAGGTATTCTTCAGATTTGGTGTACTTATTCATAAATTTTTCTCTTTGTCCACAGATTTGCTGTATCCCTCGTTGCGCTTGATCGTTTCATTTATTTTTTTGATGGACGAGTTGCCTTCCAGGTATTCGGCGTACTCCAGCCAGGTTTTTTCTGTGCCGAGATCAGCAATCAGCGATTTTATTAATTCCAGATCCTTAACTTCATCAACCGTCATGCGTTGATGACCAAACGATCGCCCTTCGTCAAAATTGGCAGATGAAAAAAGTGTCTTCCCCTTATATGTTGAATTCTTCCACACGTAAGGGGTGACATGCTCACGCTCCGAGTCCAGTTTTGCTTCTTTCCATGCACGCTCTAAAGCTGAAAAGCGTATTACCTCCACATCCTGACCATCGGGGTAGGTGGGATCCAACGTGTTTGAGCAATAGTCGAGTTCTGCGTTGATGGTGTACTCGACAATTTTATCGATCAATTCTCCATCGATCAGCGGACAATCCGAAGTGAGACGCACAATATAGTCGGCGCCCTTGTTCACAGCTGCCTGGTAGAATCGGTCCAGGACATCGTTTTCGGAACCACGAAAAACCTCCACCTTCACCCGACGCCCGATCTCTCCGAGTATGTCATCCTCGGGTTTATTCGTTGTGGCAAGGATCAACTCGTTTACTTTCCTGGATTTTCGAATCCGTTGCAGATGAAGTTCGAGCAGGGAAACACCGTTCACTTTTTCCAAAACTTTTCCTGGGAATCGTGTCGATCCTGTTCTTGCCTGGGTGATTGCAATTACTCGCATATCTTTACTTATATCCCGCCGAAAGATCTTTGCGCAGAGTGGTCAATGCGTACTTATCATAGAAATTGCCCGTGAGGTCATATCCCTTGCTTGAATGACTCATGCTTCGCTTATCAATGAGGTGATACAATTTCGAAGCAGTGAAGATCTCGTCGTAGTTTTGCTTGAAGGCGTAGGCTTCCATGTCCTTGATGTGCTGATACGGATTGCGGTTCGGCTTTTCCGAAAAGAAATCTATGATCATCAAAATACCTCCATCCATCAGGATGCGGTCAGTCTCGGCAATTACTTTCAACAACATTTCCCGGTCAACGACATACAGCACAAAGCCAATGATAACAAGGTCGAATGATCTGGACTTGAACCCGGACATCTCGTCTGCAGTCCCGCACACAAAATTCACCTTTGGGTATTTTTTCTTGCCATGGGCGATTGCTTCAGCGGAGGGCTCGATGCCGGTCACCATAACCTTAGCAAAGGTGTCGGCAATGCCTTGAAGACGATATCCCGTGCTACAACCGATCTCCAGGGCGTTGCCGGGCGCCGCTGAGTATTCCTTTAACACTTTCACGACTACGTCGTTCTCTGCCGAATATTGCAACCCGCTATTGCGGAGATACCAGTTATCGGCCTCGTATGCCAGAAATGCATCCTTTTGTGTCTTGATATTCATGTCATGGGTGATTTTTGAGCACGGTTTCGATAACGAACTTTTGCTCTTCATCGGAGAGGGTTGGATACATCGGCAGGCTGAGACATTTCTCATAGTAGCGCTCAGCTACGGGCATGCTGTTCTTCTTCCAACCTAAATCCTGATAGTAGGGCATAGTATGAACGGGAATATAATGCACCTGGCAAAAAATGCCCGCATTCCGAAGTGCCCCGTACAATTCTTTCCGGTTTGGAACTTCGATGACATAGAGATGGTATGCATGGCTTAGTCCTTTGTCAGGTGAAATAGTCTTTACCCTGCCCTTGAAGGCTTCGTCATAGGCTCGCGCCAGTTGTTGCCGCCGGCGTAAACCTTCATCCGCTCGGGCCAGCTGTGATATTCCAAGAGCGCACTGAATGTCCGTTAGTCGATAATTATAACCGAGTTCGATCATTTCGTAATACCACGGCCCATGGTTCTCCCGGGTCACCGCCGGATCGCGTGTAATCCCGTGTGTCCGTAACAACAATAACTTCTCGTAAAGGTTCTTGTCGTTGGTCGTGATCATGCCTCCCTCTCCGCAGGCAATATGTTTCACCGGATGAAATGAGAATATAGCAAGGTCGGCATAGACACCGTTGCCACACCGTTGATTCTTGCCTGCGCTGTCGACGAAATGTCCACCGGGTGCATGGCATGCATCTTCGATGATCCAAAGCCCGAACTCGTCTGCCAGCTTTCTGAATTGCTCGAGATTCACCGGGTAGCCTGCAAAATCAACGGGAATTATGCCCGCGTAGGTGCCGGCGGGAGAGCTTTCTAAAAGCATCCTGACCTTCTTGATATCGAGCAAAATACTTCCTTCCTCGACATCCGCAAACACGACTTCACCGCCGCAATACCTGACACAGTTGGCCGATGCTGCAAAAGTGATGGGAGTGGTAATAACCTTTGATTCGCTGGTAACATTAAGAGCCATTGCACTTAAGTGAAGCGCAGCCGTCCCGTTGGCAACCGCAACGGCATACTTCGCGTCAACATAGTCTGCGAATTTTTCTTCAAACTTTGCGATTAGTGGACCTTGTGTCAGATAATCTGACTTGAGCGCCGCGACAACAGCATCGATGTCCTCTGAAGTTATATGCTGACGACCGTATGGTATTGCTTTCATGTTTTTATTGCGTGCCTTCAGGGCAACCAGTTCGAAGGGTTAAGTAAATATTTGTCCGGAATCTCAACTTCAAGGTCCCTCAAAATCCACTCCGGGCAGGGCGTCATGATCGAATTGAGGTTCTGTTCCAGTTGGTCCGTCGTATCCACACCAATTATAACATTATCAATAAACGATTGATGCAATGCAAAATTAAGGCATGCTTCCCGGATCGTGCTGCCATTTTCCTTAACTACTGAATGCAACCGTCTTAAGGCCGGCGCTATCGGCGTCAGGTTACCGGTGAGATCATCCGGGTCTTTAAAAAACAGTCCCTGGAAAAAAACCGATCGAACGTGAATCTCTTTGCCTACAGACTTCGCCTCTTCCATGAGCGTCTTCTTTTCGGAAGAAGCATCCAACGGGTTGAAAGGAAGCTGGATCAAAGCAATGTCCGGATCTTCCACGGCGATTTGCAATTCTTTTTCACTGTACAGCGATATTCCAATTTTACCGATTTTTCCTGCCTTCCTTAACTCCAATAATTCTTGCTTGTATGAGCCTGACTCGAAATCCGAAAATCGGTGATACATGAGTGCATAAAGGCTCGTACTGTTTGTTGCGGATAAGGTCTCAGAAACGCTTGATGATAAAGAACGTTCTCCGCCGCTGAATTTGCTGATCAGCTTGAATTTAGCGTGCGGACTTTTTTTGAGATAGGAACCGATAACGGACAAGGAGTCGCCGTATGCTTCAGCCGAATCCAACAATGAGATGTTCGCCCTGGCCGCCTTATCCAAAATGCGGTGAGCCTCAACGAGGTCAGGCTGACCTGACTTATTGTTTATTCCATAGGGCAGCCCAAGTTGGACTGTCCCCAAAACAATCTTCTCACTAAGGCTGGCCAAATTCAAATTGAAAATGTTGAGTCCACGTTATTCTTTATAAGCGCGCGGAGACTTTCGACGGTTTCCCATTCATCATTCTGGCCCGAGTTATAACTGAAACCCTGGGGTACAGCTTTCGCTTTAAAGTGTTCCATATACGCATTCACATCAAAAATTGGCTGTTGTGGCAAAATCGCGTAGTACTTGCCCAGGTCAATCGTGTTGAATGAATCCGATACCGTAATCATTTCTTCGTGCAACTTTTCGCCGGGTCTGATACCGACAACTTCCTGCCTGCAATCGGGCGCAATTGCCGTGGCAACGTCAGTTATTTTATAGGAAGGAATTTTTGGAACGAAAATTTCTCCGCCCCAGGCATGCTGGATGGCATTAAAAACCATCTCGCATCCGTCCTCAAGAGAAATATTGAAACGCGTCATCCGTGTGTCGGTGATGGGCAATACTCCATCTTTTCGTTTTGCCAGGAAGAAAGGCATTACCGACCCATTAGATCCCATGACATTCCCGTAGCGCACAACGGAGAAAGTTATATCCCGCTTTCCGCGGATGTTATTAGCGGCAATGAAGAGCTTATCGGAAACCAGCTTGGTTGCACCGTAGAGGTTAATCGGCGCAGCGGCTTTGTCAGTAGAAAGTGCTACAACCTTTTTTACCCCGCACTTCAAAGCGGCATTTATGACATTTTCGGCCCCGAGAACATTTGTCTTAACACATTCCATCGGGTTATATTCGGCAATGGGCACATGCTTCATTGCTGCCGCATGGATCACCACATCAATCCCCTCGAAAGCGCTGATAAGGCGGCTTTCATCCCGGACGTCACCGATAAAAAAACGAATCGCAGGATACTGATCTTCAGGATACTCAAGGGACATTTGATAGTGTTTTTGCTCATCCCGCGACAAAATCACCAGTCGTCTTATCTGAGGGTATTTCTGGAAAATCAGCTTGGTGAACATTTTGCCAAATGAACCGGTGCCGCCGGTTATCAGTACACTTCTATTATTCAGCATCGTCAGTTATAATATTTACTTGGGTTTATGTAGACAAATTTATAAGGTAAGGTGGATATTATGGGTCAAAAACACTGGCGCTTCTAACCTCCTCCTTTCAAACTGTATCTAAATGACTTGTAATTGCCCTTTCCGGTCGCAAAATGCAACCGTGCTCTGAAAAATGGATGCAAAAATACGGTAAAAATCTGCTATTCCGAGGCGGAAGCTGCTGAATTGTCCCGGGATGTGGCAGTTGCTGTCCAGGTGAACGATGGCGCCTATCGGCCGCTTTCGGCAAATGTCTCCGACCACGACTCCTGGGATACAACTTTGTCTACAACATACTGCCGCCTCGACGTCAAGGTGAGGTATACACGTCCGACATATTCACCGATCAACCCAAGGCACATCAGTATCAGGCCGTTGAAAAACACCATCAGCAACACCAATGTAATCCAGCCTTCTACCCGTGTTGCTGTCGTGAGATAGTCGATCACGAAATAGACACCCAGCAAAAAGGATAGCCCGGCCGCCATGATTCCCATAATCGTCGCTAGTCGCAGGGGGTATAGCGAATAGCCTGTCACGTGTTTCAAAAAGACAGAAACCGACTTAATAAGATTGTAATTTCCTTTGCCATCAAAACGCTTCTGATGGACTAGCTCGATTTGTGTGATGTTGGAGGTGACCGACAGGACGATCCCATCCAGGTAGGGGAATGAACCCTTGTACTCTTTGATTTCTTTTACGAGACTAAGCCGCATGATCTTAAACGGTGACAGATACAGGCCCTTGGGCTTCTTGAGAAATAACTCGGCGAGGTATTCATTCAACCTGCTACCTGCATTTTTCCAAGGACTTTGGTGCTTGCTGGGAAAAAGACCGTAAACAATGTCGTATCCCTCGCTGCATTTCTCGTATAACTTTGGAATGTCGCCCGGTGAATGCTGAAGATCATCATCCATTACAACCACGTATTCGCCACTTGCGTAGCCCAGGCCAGCCATTATTGCATTGTCCTGGCCAGCGTTCTTTTTCAGGCTGATACCCCTAATATTGGGATTGATCTTTGTCAATGCCACAATCTTGTCCCAGCTCTTATCAGGACTTTTGTCATTTACCAGGATCACCTCATATGAAAATTTGGCAAGCGCCTGGGTGATCTGGAGATTTAGTTCGTCCAGGATATTCTCGGAATTGTAAACGGGAATTACAATGCTGATGTCTATCGCTTTCATTTTCTCGTAAGTTTGACGATTAAGTCTTTTCCGCGATCGCCGACCTCTTCAATCCGGAATCCAAGCTTTGCACTATTTTCTTCAAGCATCGACCTGAACGAGGTCCGGTTATACCTGAAACGTTCGTCGCCTTGTCCGGCATTAGCACCCTTCTTCGCGAACCACCCTATGACACCTTTTCTTGCGGAAAGGTTGAGAACCGGTTCCGAAATAATTACAAGGTCCGCTGCCTGCAACATCTTGCCGAGGATGGCTTGCGTGTTGCGATGAAAGTGATACAGTGAACCCATCATTACGCATGCGCCTGCCATTGGGAGCTGTTCCACGGCGAGAACATCAGTAATGCGCGCATCAAACCCCGCTTTTCTCGCCATCTCTACAAAGTCATCGTTGATATCCAGCCCGGTCCATGGATAGCCATTCTTTTTGCAGAAGTCCGCAACGTATATGTCACCAAAACATAGCTCGAGAACGGGTGTGCCCCGCGGAAGCCTCCTGATCTCGGATATAACCGGGTCAAATCTTTTCGCATACTTGCCCAGGTAAAGGATGTTCATGACGAACCGGTAAATAAAAATGTTCCGATATACCAGGCTCCTTTTCTCCATTATATATTTGCAGCTCTTACCTTTGCCAAATTTAACGTGTTTTAGATGATAGTTCTCAACAAAGCTTACCTGACCGGGAAAGAATCGGAATACATCAGGGAAGCCTTGGAAAAGCAAACATCAGGCAATGGTGCCTTTACCAAGAAATGCCACCGTCTTTTCCTGGACAAATACGGGTTCAAGAAGACGCTGCTCACACCGTCCTGCACAGCAGCACTTGAGATGGCCGCAATTCTCCTCGACATTCGCCCGGGAGACGAGGTGATCGTTCCCTCTTTTACATTTGTTTCAACAGCCAATGCTTTTGTCCTTCGCGGCGCCACTGTCGTATTCGCAGACTCCCTTTCCGAACATCCCAATATCGACCCCGATGCACTCGAAAAACATATCACTCCCCGAACCAAGGCCATCGTAGTTGTGCACTATGGCGGCGTCGCGGTCGACATGGATAAGATCATGGATATCGCTAACCGACATAGCCTTTTCGTAGTGGAGGATGCCGCTCAGGCGATAAATGCTTTCTACAAAGACCGCCCGTTAGGCAGCATCGGTCATTTTGGATGCTTCTCCTTTCACGATACAAAGAATATTGTTTGCGGAGAAGGTGGCCTCCTCGTCATTAACGACGCAAGATTTTTTCCAAGGGCTGAGATCGTTTGGGAAAAGGGGACGAATCGAAGCGCTTTTATTCGCGGCGAAGTGGACAAGTATGGTTGGGTGGATATCGGTTCGTCATTCCTCTTGTCAGAAGTGACAGCCGCGTTTCTATACGCGCAGTTAGAGGCGATTGACAGTATCCAGAAAAAACGCTGCGAAGCCTGGCAGTACTACTGGAATAATTTGAAAGCCTTCGTTTGTGAGTATGGCGTATCTGTGCCTGATATACCGCACTTCGCCCGACATAATGCCCACATCTTTTATCTGATTTGTGAATCAACGGAGCAACGGGATGCTTTGACAAAATCCTTGAAGCAGTCGGGGATCCAGGCCTACTTTCATTATCCGCCGCTGCACCTTAGTAAGTTCTACCTTCAGTCACACCGACCGGTGAGCTTACCCAATGCGGCAAGATTCTCGGAACAACTCGTTCGCTTGCCGGTCTACGCCGGTCTAACTACAACCGAGCAGGATTTTGTGATTGCCGAATTAAAAAAGGCTCTTGATTGAACGACTATTTTCGGATGAAGTGCACGAGCTCGATTGAAGCTCTTGCGTCCGCAATTCCAAAGCCATTGCCTTTTAGGATCTCCTGGTAACTCACCGTGTGGAGGTCAGTAAATCCTTCCGAAAACTCCAGCTCTTCGTTTTCGATCGTCAAAGTACGGTAGGTTCGCTTGCCGGATTTCCGGACTGGCTCGGGAATGTGATCGTAGTTAATACTGAGGAACCAATTCACACGGGCCTTTTCCAACTCAAGGTATCCTTCTGCATGATCGTCTTCGTGAACTTTGACTTCGTTCTTCTTCACCGCTCCGAATATCCAGATGAGCATGTCAAAGAAATGAATCCCGATGTTGGTGGCGATCCCTCCTGACTTCGCCAGCTCGCCTTTCCAGCTGATGTGATACCAGTTGCCGCGGGATGTAATGTATCTCAAATTGACATCGTAGATTTTGTCCTTCGGACCATTCTGGATTTTCTCCCGCAAGGCGATAATCGCGGGATGTAACCGTAGCTGAAGGATTGTGTACACTTTCCTTCCGGTTTCCTTTTCGATTTCCTGCAAGGCATCGACGTTCCACGGATTCAAGACCAGCGGCTTTTCGCAGATCGCGTCGGCGCCGTGCTTCAGCGCAAACCGTATGTGAGAGTCGTGGAGGTAGTTGGGCGAGCAAATGCTGACATAATCAAGATGGTGACCTTTGCGCTTCAGCTTGTCAATATGCCGGTCAAACCTTTCGAACTCGGTGAAGAAATCGGCATTGGGGAAGTAGGAGTCCAGTATTCCTACATTGTCGTGTTTGTCCAAGGCAGCAACCAGGTTGTTGCCGGTCTCTTTGATGGCCTTCATATGCCGCGGCGCTACGTACCCTGCCGCGCCTATGAGTGCAAAATTTTTCATTTCTGTTTAGTTACATTCCCGTTCTCCAGGGTATACCGTTCACCGCTTTCCGGACACGTAGCCACCCCTTTCTTGTCAAAGGCGAGTTTGTGACCGTACTCGCTCATCCAGCCTGCATGCCTCGCCGGATTTCCCAACACGAGTTCGTAATCCCTGACGTGTTTGGTCACTACTGCGCCGGCGCCGATAAAAGCATAGCGGCCGATATCATGTCCACATACGATGGTAGCGTTGGCCCCGATCGTTGCGCCACGCTTCACGGTCGTCCTGGCATACTGCCCCCTGCGGTTGACTGCGCTCCGCGGATTCACAACGTTCGTGAAGACCATTGAGGGTCCCAGGAAAACGTCATCCTCACAAGTCACGCCCGTGTAGATCGATACGTTGTTCTGAACCTTCACATTGCGGCCCAGCACAACTTCGGGGGAAATTACCACGTTCTGGCCGATGTTGCAGTTCTCGCCAATGCGACACGGGCTCATGATATGTGAAAAATGCCAGATCTTCGTTCCGGCGCCTATATCTGAGCCTTCATCAATTACCGCCGTGGGATGTGCATAGTAGGATTTTTCAGCCGCCATTGATCAAAATTTGTTTATCGTCTCACAGATGTACGCAAGCTCATCCGTTTCCATCTCGGTGTGTATCGGCAGCGAAATTACAGTTTTTGATAGTCTTTCCGTTACCGGGAAGGATCCTTCGCCAAAACCCTTCCTCCGGTAGGCCTGCTGAAGATGCAGCGGGATCGGATAATAGATCATCGTAGGTATGCCATGCTCGGCCAGATATTTCTGAAAATCATCACGATTCTTATTCCGGACCTTCAGCGTATACTGGTGAAAAACATGCGTTGAGTTTTTCGCACGAGCCGGAATGACAACATTCTCAGTTTTTATATGCTCATCATAGTACGTCGCGACTTCATTGCGCCGCGCCGTATAACCCTCCAGATATTGAAGCTTGACGTTGAGGATTGCGGCCTGCAGTGTGTCGAGCCGGCTGTTGATGCCGATTATGTCATGCTGGTACTTGATGCGCTGTCCGTGGTTGGCTA
The DNA here is from genome assembly GCA_044507775.1 of Flammeovirgaceae bacterium. Lineage (GTDB taxonomy): Bacteria > Bacteroidota > Bacteroidia > Cytophagales > Cyclobacteriaceae > Chryseosolibacter. Next base: position 78,939 of record JBIQIY010000024.1, read on the forward strand.
TCATTCGTATTTTTTCAGCCAGAGCAGAGTCTAATGTAAAGACTGCGCCGCCATCGCCGTAGCAGCCGAGATTTTTGGATGGGAAGAAAGAGGTGGTGCCAACGATGCCCATCGTACCCGCCGTTTTGCGCGTGCCATCGTGGAAGCGATATTCCGCACCGAGAGCCTGTGCGGCGTCTTCGATCACGTACAGGTTATGCGCACGCGCGATCTTCAGGATCGGCTCCATGTCGACACATTGACCGTAGAGGTGAACGGGAACAATCGCTTTCGTTTTTTCGGTGATAAGTGCTTCAATCTGGTCAACGTTGATATTGAAGGTATTTTCATCAACGTCAACAAAGACCGGCGTTAGGCCGAGAAGGGCAATGACCTCCGCGGTGGCCACATAGGTGTGAACCGGAACGATCACTTCGTCTCCTGACTTGAGGTCAAGGGCCATCATGGCAATCTGTAGGGCGTCCGTTCCATTGGCGCAGGGTATTACGTGAGGCGCGCCCGTAAATTTCCCCAGCGCGCTGGCAAACTCCTTTACCTGCGGCCCCTGAATAAAGGCCGTCGAGGACAGCACATTTTCAATCGCGCCATCGATCTCAGATTTAATCCGCAGATACTGCTTCTGCAGATCCACCATTTTTATTTTCATCATTCGATTTATCCAGGGCTCCTCGCTACGTTCGTCATTCAATTTACCCAGGGCTCCTCGCTTCGCTCGTCACCCTGGGCTGGTATCTTGCGCCCTTTCAGGGCTTGTGTTGACAACCAATGGCAATGCCTACGAACCAACAACGGTTTATTTATCTAGTTGTTGACCAATGGCATTGTCTACTAACCAATGGCGGTTTATTTACCCAGGGCTCCTCGCTTCGCTCGTCACCCTGGGCTGGTATCTCGCGCCCTTTCAGGGCTATTATTAATAATTAATGAGCACCTACACCCTACACCCTATACCCTATACCTTATACCCTACACTCTATACCCTATACTCTATACCTTGTAGCTTACCCTCACCCCTTACAACTTCTAACTTATAACTTATAACTTACAACTTACAACTCCCTCTTCACCTTCCTCTCCCATTCCCACGCGTGGAGCAACGCATCAGCACTGGTATACTTTGTTTTCCAATTGAGTTTAGCGTTCACCTTGGAAGGATCGGCATAAACTTTCTCCACATCACCAGGCCTGCGCGGGCCGATCGTGTAGTTCAATTTCACACCGGTAACTTCCTGAAACTGATTCACGAGTTCTAATACGGAGACGCCCTTTCCGGTGCCGAGATTGAAAGCTTCATACTGATTCGAAGGCGGCAATTGCTCCAGGTATTCCATCGCCTTCACGTGCCCGATGGCAAGGTCAACGACGTGAATGAAATCCCGGATGTTGGTTCCGTCCGGGGTATTGTAGTCGTTGCCAAAGATGGTGAGTGTTTCCCGCTTGCCCGCTGCGGTCTGTGTGATGTAGGGCACCAGGTTATTCGGTGTTCCGATAGGGAGCTCGCCCATCAACGCGCTGGGGTGTGCACCGATGGGATTGAAGTACCGCAGGGATACGATGCGCAGACCGGTAAGTGACGCGTCTTCGAGGATCCGCTCGCTCATTTGCTTCGTCGCGCCGTACGGGGACTCCGCGCGCTTGAACGGCGCCTGCTCGTCCACAGGAATGTGATCCGGCTGGCCGTATACCGTGCACGATGACGAAAAAATCATGTCGGTAACATTGTTGGCCTTCATCACCTTCAGCACACTGACAAGGGAACCGAGATTGTTTTCGTAGTACACCAAAGGTTGGTGCACCGATTCTCCCACCGATTTGTACGCAGCAAAATGAAGAACGCAGGAAAACGGCCCTTCCATTCCAAACACTTCGTCGAGGAATTTTTCATCCGTGCAATCGCCTTCACGAAAGTTTGGCTTTTCGCCTGTGATTTTTTCCATTCCTTTCAGAAGCGTGCGGTCGCTTCGGGAAAGATTGTCTATGATGACCGGCTCATAGCCGGCATTGAACAACTCCACCGCCGTGTGAGCGCCGATGTATCCGGCACCCCCGGTGACGAGAATTTTCTTTTTCATAGGCGGGCGGTTACAAATGATTGATCCAGAAATCCCTTGACGTCATATATCACGGTCTTCTCATGCCTGATGTTTTGCCAGTCCAGGTCGCGGAACTCCTTGTGTCCGACGGCGAGCACAATGGCATCGTATTTCTTCTGAAGTGCCGGAACAGTCTTGAGTGTGTACTCGTGATCGACTTCGGCTGCGTCCGCGTGCGGATCATAAACGTCTACATTGGTGCCGTAGCTTTTCAGCTCGTTGATCACATCAACAACCCGGCTGTTGCGGATGTCGGGGCAGTCTTCCTTGAAGGTGATGCCGAGAACCAGCACATTTGCCTTGTTGATAGCAATGTCCTGCTTTGCCATCAGTTTGATAACGCAGTTGGCAATGTAGATGCCCATGTTATCGTTGATCTTGCGCCCGGCCAGGATCACCTGTGATTGATAGCCGAGACTCTCAGCTTTGTGCGTAAGATAGTAGGGGTCGACGCCGATGCAATGTCCGCCGACGAGTCCTGGCTTGAAGGGAAGGAAGTTCCATTTGGTTCCAGCGGCTGCGAGGACTTCGTGTGTGTCGATTCCGATACGGTCAAAAATCAGGGCCAACTCATTGACGAACGCGATGTTGATGTCGCGCTGGGAGTTCTCAATGACCTTTGCCGCTTCGGCAACCTTAATAGAAGACGCCTTATGCGTACCCGCTTTGATAATGTTTTTGTAAAGGGCATCCACTTTGTCCGCTACCTCGGGAGTACTACCACTGGTCACTTTTCTGATCGTGGTTACCCGGTGGAGCTTATCTCCGGGATTGATGCGTTCAGGCGAATAACCGCAGAAAAAATCCTGGTTAAACTTCAACCCACTCATCTCCTCCAGCACCGGGACGCAGACCTCTTCCGTGCAGCCGGGATAGACGGTAGATTCATAGATAACCGTATCGCCCTTCTTTAAGACGCTACCAACCGTGCGGCTCGCGCTGATAAGAGGGGTAAGGTCCGGCTTTTTGGATTCATCTACCGGAGTGGGTACCGTTACGATGAAATACTTTACGGCCTTCAGGTCATTTTTGTCGGATGAATAGCAAAGCTTTGCGGCAGCCTTTAACTCGCCTGCCTCCACTTCGCGTGTCCTGTCAAATCCCTTCTTGAGCTCTTCAATCCTTTCCTGGTTGATGTCAAATCCGATGACATTCATCACCTTTCCGAATTCGACAGCCAGTGGCAGACCGACATATCCCAACCCGATAATCCCTATTGTTTCCATTGTATTTTATTCCTCTTATACTTTGTAATATTCGCGGTACCAGTCGATGAATTTTCCCACTCCTTCTTCAATCGGGGTGGAGGGTTTAAAGTCAACCTCGCGCATCAGGTCATCGACATCGGCGTAGGTTTCGGGCACGTCTCCATCCTGGAGTGGCATAAAATTCATGACAGCTTTCTTGCCGATCTTCTCTTCTATGACTTCGATGAACTTCAGCAATTCGATTGGCGAGTTGTTGCCGATGTTGTAGAGGCGGTATGGGGCAAAACTCGACGATGGGTCGGGGTTCATGCCACTCCACTGCGGATCGGGCTCCGGTACTTTTGGAACCAGGCGCGCGATTGACTCCACGATATCATCGACGTAGGTGAAGTCCCGTTTCATCTTCCCATGATTGTACACATCGATGGGCCGGCCCTCCAGGATCGCCTTGGTAAAAAGGAAGAGGGCCATATCCGGCCTTCCCCAGGGACCATATACCGTGAAAAAGCGCAGACCGGTTGTCGGCAGATTGTATAGTGCTGAATAGGTATGAGCCATCAGTTCGTTGGCCTTCTTCGAGGCAGCATACAGCGAGATCGGATGATCCACGTTGTGATGCACCGAAAATGGCATCTTCTTATTTGCGCCGTAGACAGAACTGGAAGATGCGTAGATCAAGTGGCCGGTCTGGTTATGGCGGCATGCCTCCAGGATATTCAAGAAACCATGCAGGTTGCTCTCCAGGTACGCGTGTGGATTGACAAGTGAATATCTCACGCCCGCCTGGGCTGCGAGATTGACAACGCAGGTGGGCGAATGGCGCGCAAATGTCTCATTGATCGTGGCACGGTCGGCAAGCTCGGCTTGTGTGAAAGTAAACCCCGAGTGCCCCAACAGTATCTCAAGCCGGGATTTCTTCAGTCGAACATCGTAGTAATCATTCAAATTATCGACCCCTATAACGCTGTATCCGCGGTCAAGAAGCTTTCGGGACAAGTGAAATCCGATAAATCCGGCGCTTCCTGTTACCAATATCTTACTAGTCAATGACATTATGGCTGTTAGAATTTTAGAAGAGCGCAAAAATATGAAGATTAAGCATATTGTATATAAATTGCGGCTTCGTTTATTGAATAAACAAATGGAAGAGCAAAAACAACGACCTGCCGGTACTGACGATATCGATCTCGCTCAATTTTTCAGGTGGATTGGCCGAGGCTTTTCCAGGCTGGGCGATTCCATCATTGCTGGAATAGCCGGTTTGAGGAATCAGTTCCATGAGAACCGCATTTTTTTTATCGGCATAATGATCCTGGGGCTGATCCTGGGAGGCATTTATTCCGGGCTTCTCAGGAAGAATTATTACAAGTCCTCCATGGTCCTGAGTTGCGATTACCTCAATACACAGATCCTCAAGAATACTATAGACAAATTCAACCTGCTGGCGGCCGAGAGAGGTACTCACGGCATCCAGGAGGTTTTTCCAAGCCTCGATTCTGTGGCTGCGGCCAATATCCGGCGCTTTGAGTTCAAGCCCTTCGTATCCGAAGATGATGTGGTCGAGATGGAAGTGCTCCGTGAGCAGTTGAACAACGTCACAAGTGAGAAGAAAGAACTTGTAGACAAAGTGATCGACCGCCTGGAGATTGACAACAAGAATGCCTATGAGATCAGCGTCTACGTATATGATCCCGGAATTGTCAAGCCATTGGAGAAGGCGTTGGTGGATTATTTCAGGAGCAACAATTACATCAAACGCAGATTGGAGATTCACCATATAAACCTGGAGGACCGCGAAAAGAAACTGGAAAAAGAACTGAGGAAGCTCGACAGCCTCAAGATCGTGCTCTTCAGGAACTATCAGGCTCTGTCTGAAAAAAGCCGCGGGTCTAACAACGTCACCGTCGGTGGCGAAGAAGGACTAACAAACCCGCTGGATGTATTCACAAAAGACCTTGAGTTACACGAAGAGCTCCAGGAGGTGAAGCAGGATTTGTATCTCACTCCGGACTTCGAGGTTGTAGACGGCTTTACATCTTTTCAGGAACCCGAAAATGCCAGTCTCGCCAAAGTCCTGGCCATAGCACTAGTCCTTTCCATCCTGATAGGGTACTTGATTCTCGGCGCCTACCGGTTCGATAAAATGCTGGCGAATTATCCCGCGAAACATCGTGCTAACAGGCCTTAGAATACTGCTGCTTAAGGAATTTACCCTCGAACTTCGGCGGAAGTCCGTGATTGCAGGCATCGCGCTTTACCTTCTGAGCCTGATTTTTATCTGCTATCTGACGTTTAGCTTGCGGCACAATGCCATCAACGAAGCAACCTGGTCGGCGTTGTTTTGGCTTACAATCTTATTTTCAGTTGTCAACACAGTGGCAAAGAGTTTTATTGGGGAAAAGAAGGGTGTTTCGATATATTATTATTCGATTGCCAGCCCGCAGTTGATCATCCTTTCAAAGATCATCTATAATGCCGTTTTATGTTTTTTGCTTTCTTTCGCGGGATATGTCTTATTTCAGGTCTTCATTGACAACCGCGTGCAGGATCACGGCTTCTTTTTGCTGGCGCTGTTACTCACTTCGATCGGTTTTTCAGCGGCGTTCACGCTTATTTCCGGAATCGCCTCACGTGCCAACAACAGCAATGTGCTAATGGCCGTTCTGGGTTTTCCGATTGTTATCAGCATCCTGCTGATGGCCATACGGGTGACGAAGAATGTGCTGGATGGCATTGACCGCTCGGCCAGCTATGATGAGTTGCTGAATCTTCTGGCAATCAACGGCATCCTCGTTACCCTGGCTTATTTGCTTTTTCCCTATATCTGGAGGAGCTGAGAAAGGTGCGACTGGCGCCATTAATTCTTCGCCGGTCATTCTTAATTGGCAATTCATTCCTAACTTGCGAAGCCCTGGCTGCATACCCCTTTTATGAAGAACTGGTTAAAAATATTGGCTGTTGCGCTCCTGGTTTACGCCCATACCGCCGGTTTGCTGGCCGATGTTCCCCGGTTGAACATCCTGAATGAAACTGTTCGCGCGCTCTATTTCCACGTCCCGATGTGGTTTGGGATGTTTTTTCTGTTTTCGCTCTCGCTTTATTTTGCGATTCGCTACCTGCGGAATCCCTCTGTTGATATAGATCGGAAATCCGTTGAGTTCGCTAATGTTGGTGTCGCGTTTGGACTGATAGGCCTGCTGACTGGCATGGTCTGGGCTAATTTCACCTGGGGCTCGCCCTGGCACGGAGATCCGAAGCAAAACGGGTCGGCAATCGCCCTGCTCGTTTACCTTGCGTACTTCGTACTTCGGGGCTCTATTGAAAATCACGAACAAAAGGCTCGGCTCAGCGCGGTTTACAACATCTTCGCCTTTGCCGCGATGATTCCCCTTATTTTTATTATTCCGCGCCTGCAGGATTCACTTCATCCGGGAAGTGGTGGCAATCCCGGATTCAACATGTATGACCTCGATCACCGGATGCGACCCACCTTTTACATTGCTGTTGTCGGCTGGATGCTGATAGGCTTGTGGATTGGAACGCTCCGGATAAGATATAAAACACTTTTGGAAAAAAAACTGGATCTTGATGAAACTGTCAATTAAGACATTCCTCGCCGCATGCCTTGTCGCCGTGATGAATCCGGCACATGCTCAAAATGCGGAAATGGCCGATACGTTTCGGTCGGAAGGTAAGATATACGTCGTCGTGGTGATTGTATTGATCGTCCTCGGCGGACTGATCAGTTACCTGTTTCTCCTCGACCGGAAACTGACAAAGCTGGAGAAAATGATGGAAGAGAAAAAGCAAACTAAACGCGAGAGTAAATCGTTTTGAAAGTTGTGTTAATACCAACCTTTTAATGTCATGAAGAAATCACACATACTCGTCATCATCGTAATCGCTGCAGCCATCGGTATCCTGCTCTCAACCGCCGGTGACGCCAGCACGTATGTTGATTTTGGCGAAGCTTATGCTATGGCGACCTCCGGGAGCACAAAAGACATTCACGTCGTGGGCGAACTAACCCGGGACGCATCCGGCAACATCACCGGGATCGAGCAGGGAATAGACAAAGTATCGTTTTCTTTTGTCCTCGTCGATGAGAATGGCCGAAAGCAAAAGATCGAATACCACGAACCCATGCCGCAGGATTTTACTAAGTCTGAAAAAGTAGTAGTCATTGGTCGCTATCAGGGTGAGGTCTTCAAAGCGAGCAAAATTCTCTTAAAGTGCCCTTCCAAATACCAGGAACAAAACATCAGTGTTTAGAACCTGTGTTGAGTTTCGTTATCAGTAGTAAAGCATGTAATTGCATAACACATCGTTCAGCATGATTCATTATTTCATTGGTGACCTGGGTCACTTTTTTGTGATCACTTCGTTTGTTGCTGCCCTGGCATCGGCGTTCTCATACTTCAAGGCCACTAATGCGTCCTCGCTGGAACGCGAGAGGTTCTGGAAACAAAACGGCGCCTTTAGTTATTACGTCCATGGACTTGCAGTTCTGGGCATCTGTGTTTCCCTGTTCGTCATCATTGCAAACCACTACTTTGAATACCATTACGCGTATAGCTACTCCGATAGCAAGTTACCTGATCATTACCTCGTGTCAACTTTCTGGAACGGCCAGGAGGGGAGTTTCCTGTTGTGGATGTTCTGGCAGGCGGTGCTGGGCATTGTAATCATTCACACGAACAAGTTCTGGGAAGCGCCGGTGATGACAGTGTTTGCGCTGGTTCAGGGATTCCTGGCATCCATGATCCTGGGCGTCGTTGTACCCGGTACGGAACTTCGGATCGGAAGCTCGCCGTTCGTATTGCTTCGCGAGGTCATGCAAGACGCGCCGATCTTTTTAACCCAGCCTGACTTCATTCCCGCGGATGGCAATGGACTGAATCCGCTTCTTCAAAATTACTGGATGGTGATACACCCGCCGACCCTGTTTCTCGGCTTCGCCACGACACTTGTTCCGTTCTCATACTGTATTGCGGGACTGTGGTTGAAAAAATACCGCGACTGGGTGCGCCCGGCGATACCGTGGGCACTGTTTTCCGGCGCCGTGCTGGGACTGGGAATTCTTATGGGCGGATATTGGGCTTACGAGACGCTGAACTTCGGCGGCTACTGGAACTGGGACCCTGTCGAAAACGCGGTGTATGTTCCGTGGCTTATTCTGGTCGCGGCTATCCACACCATGATCACGTACAAGAACAGCGAGACCGCGTTGAAGGTGTCGATGATCCTGGTGATCACGGTTTTTACATTAATACTTTATTCCACATTTCTGACGCGAAGCGGAATTCTCGGCGATTCTTCCGTCCATTCCTTTACGGACCTGGGCTTGTCGGGCCAGCTTCTGATTTACCTGCTCTTTTTCTTCTTCATGTCGATATTTCTGCTCGCCTGGCGGTGGAAGGAGATTCCGACAACTGACAAAGAGGTCTCGACCTATTCGCGTGAGTTCTGGATCTTCATCGGGGTGCTTGTGTTGTGCCTGATGGGTTTTCAGGTACTAATGCCAACGTCCATTCCTGTATGGAATGCCATCGTGAACAATGTGTTTGGAGGCTCGTCGAATATGGCGCCGCCGCCTGACCAGGTTGAATATTACACGAAGTTCCAGTTGTGGTTTGCAATAGCCGTAGCGTTACTTTCCGGCATAGGTCAGTATTTCTGGTGGAAGAAGATCGATGCCCGTCAGCTTGGAAAGGAATTGCTGGCGCCGCTTCTCATCACACTCGTGGCGTTTGTCGTGGCCATTCAAGTTGTCATCTTCCAGCTGGGCACCGACGCGATCACGAACATTCCCTATCTGCTGATTCTGCTGGCGGGACTATTCACCGTTACGGCAAATGGAAAGATTCTCTTCAGCCTGCTGAAATCAAGTCCCAAGTTGTCCGGGGGATCGGTTGCGCACATCGGCGTTGGTCTCATGCTTCTCGGGATCATGTTTTCCTCCGGGTACTCAAAGATCGTTTCGTTGAATAACACCGGTTTGCTCTACAGCCGTGAAGCCAGCGACGAATATAACCGCGACAACCTGCTTTTGTTTATTAACGAACCGAGGACTATGGCGGGCTACAGGATTGAATTCAAGGGCGACCGGCTCGAACCGCGCGACAAGGCGGGCTATGTCAATCCGAATGATGTGGACTTCACGGATGATCCTTTCAAGGTAGTCGCGAAAAATGACGTACTCTACAACAATCGGAAACTGTATAGCGTAGGTGACACTTTTGAGATCTATCCCGAGAACCGTTACTACGAGATCCAGCTGACAGGTCAAAGCGGCAAGCAGCATCGCCTTTTCCCCCGCATTCAGGACAATCCAAGGATGGGTATTGCGGCGTCTCCCGACATCAAGCGCGATCTAGGAAAGGACTTGTATGCACACGTCGTAGATCTCAACGACCCTGAAAAAGCAGAGTGGAGCGAAATGGAGGAGATGCGGGTGCATGCTCACCAGGAATTCTTTGCGAATGATTACGTCGCTACTCTTGAGAAAGTGGAGCGCATCTTCGCGATTGGTTCGGTGAAGCTCGATTCAGCAGACATCGCCGTGAAGGCAGAAATTCGCGTGAAGGGTGAGTACGACGACTATGTCGCAGAGCCCATTTTCCTCATCCGGAATCGAATGGTAGGACGAATACCCGATGAGATCGGAGACCTCGGTATACAGTTGACGTTGCTCAATATTCACCCGGAAGACAACCAGTTCAGTATTGGTGTCAGCACGCGGCAGAAGGATTACGTTATCCTCAAAGCGATGGAAAAGCCATTGATCAATGTGCTGTGGATCGGAACGCTCACGGTGATGGCGGGATTCGGCATTGCCATCGTTCGCAGGTTCCGCGAGTTTAATCTGATGAAAGAGAAGGGGCTCGAGTGAAAAAGTTGACAATTGGGCAATTGGACAGTTGACAACGGGGGTAGGGCTTGACGTGTGTGGTCTCTCCCCCAATCCGTAGAATTGTCTTGCGCCCTTTCAGGGCTTTGAATACTCCAACGTTTCACCCAGGCCTCCTCGCTTCGCTCGTCAGCCTGGGCTGGTATCTGGCGCCCTTTCAGGGCTTGGTAATGCGCAACCGCAGCGTGAGCGATTGAATCACACCAATTGAAAACAAAATAATTTTAGCTACATGAGTGGAAGGGCGGATGATGATTGCGTAAACGGCAGGTCGGTGATTGTCTTGAATGAACCGCCGCGCGAACGGAAAGGATATTGATTGTCGGCATGAACAGCGGGCCGTTGTGACATTGTCGACTTCGAATTGTCTTGCGCCCTTTCAGGGCTTTGAATACTCCCACCTCTTACCCAGGCCTCCTCGCTTCGCTCCTCAGCCTGGGCTAGCATCTGGCGCCCTTTCAGGGCTTGGTACTACGCCAACCGCTGAGTGAGCGATTGAATCACGCGAATTGAAAACAAAAATAATTTTGGCTACATGAGTGGAAGGGCGGATGATGATTGCGCGAACAGCAGGTCGGTGATTGTCTTGAATGAACCGCCGCGCGAACGGAAAGGATAGTGATTGTCGGCATGAACAGCGGGCCGTTGTGACATTGTCGACTTCGAATTGTCTTGCGCCCTTTCAGGGCTTTGAATACTCCCACCTCTTCCCCAGGCTCCTCGCTTCGCTCGTCAGCCTGCGCTGGTATCTGGCGCCCTTTCAGGGCTTGGTAATGCGCCAACCGCAATGTGAGCGATTGAATCACTCCAATTGAAAACAAAATAATTTTAGCTGCATGAGTGGAAGTGCGGATGGTGATTGCGCAAACGGCGACCGTTGATTGTCTTTGAATGATTGGCCGCGCGAACGGAAAGGATAATGATTGTCGGCATGAACAGCGGGCCGTTGTGACATTGTCGACTTCGAATTGTCTT
>JBIQIY010000025.1:0-82883 GCA_044507775.1 Flammeovirgaceae bacterium
AATAGGGGGAATAGGGGGGATAGGGGAAATAGAAAAGGCCCCGCTTTTGCGGGGCCTATCACAGAAACTAATTAATCAATTAACCCAAATTTTCAATTATGGCCTTGTGGTTGTAGTTGGCCAAGAGGTGGTTCTGTAGTCTAAAAATTCACGGAAACCGATACGAGCATTCCTGCTACCACGGCTAAAAAAAGTACAAGAACCTGCTTGAGCCTTGCGGCCATCCGTGCATGTGCAATTCCTCTAAAGTCAACTCTGTTCATGGTATTAGGTATTTTCTTTTGGCACCTTGTTTATGATTCAAAGATGCGACTGAAAAATAGCCCGTACCGTTAAAAGCCGGCTGAAATCCTACATCCGTAGTCTTATAGGGATAAATAAGCAAACGGGGGTAATATGGCTGATAATGAGATGATTAGACAGATCAGAGGCAGGAGTGGAAGAGGTTTATTCCTCGCTCATGGCAAGAAAATCCAAAACCTGCTGACGGACATCACCTTGCGGACCTCCGTCACTGTCAGCGGTTACAATCGATTTTAACATATCGCTGACGAGTGAACCTCTGAAGCCGAGTTCTTCTGCATAAATGGAAGCGACCTCCAGTTCGACATCTTCCACGACGCGGTCGAGGCAAATCATGTGCACCAGGTGGTAGATGGATTCCACGCGGGCGACTTTATCCCCGGGACTTGAAAACCTGATCTCGTTGATATTGATTTTTGCCTGGCGCAGGTCGTTGGGACAAAGGTCGAGTTCAAACCCCCACTTCAAAAGGCAGCGCAGGTACCGGCTCTCGATCTTGTCCTGACTCATAAAGAGGGCCACAATGTTGAGATAGCTTTTCTTGATTGAGTCGGTCTGCTCCTGGGTCAGTTCATTCATAGGGGTGGATGGATGCGCCGTCTGCAAAGAAATGCAAATGTTTGAAGTATCAAAACAGGCTACGAGCGCGACGTGCTATTTTACTGCTGTGGAGGAGTTCATTCTGCAGTAGCGCCGACTGTCGGCACTCGCCTCTTCAACGCCCAGCTGGCGGGCTTTTGCAAGGTCGCCACACACCGCGTTGTAATTGAGACTCGTGACGTTTACGCGCGCGCGCAGGTAGTAGCCATCGCCGTTTTCCGGTCTCAGGTAGATAGCCCAGTTGCAGTCAGTAACGGCTTCTTCATAATCTCCAACCTTCGTGTTGGCAACCGCCCTCCCCTTGAAAATTTCGAAATAGATATCCGGAACATCCCGCGGGTTCATCACGATCTGGAACGCCGCCCCGTAAACGTGGGTGAGATTTTCTTTAAAAAGCTTTTTGCCAATTGTGAAGTATTGGAGCGCTTCCTGCGGGTTGTCGAGTTTATCCAAATTGATCATGCCGATCCGGTAGACGAGTCGGAGGTCGCCGGGCATCTGGTTGTGAAGATGTTTCAGTGCTTCCAGCGCTTCGCGGTAGTTGCCGAGATAGTACTGGCACATCGACATATTGTCGAGCGTTTCGAATCGCACCGGGTTCTCGTAGTTTTTCAGTACGAGGTAGTGGGACACGGCAGATCTGAAATCCTTGAGCCGGTATTCATCGTCTGCCTGTGTTCTGAGCGCGCTGACCAGGCTGTCGCGGACGAATCCAAACCGGAAGTCCAGCGGATCTCTTTCTTCCAGCGTCCGGATAAGGGAGAACGCATCGTGAAACTTGCCTTCGCCGAAGAGACCGTTGACATGTTTGAGTTGAAGGCTGTTCGCCCGCCATTTCTCCATTTGCTGCTGACGAACGTAATAATGAGCGGTGTGGATAACGGCAAAACAGAAGCCTGCGATAAGCAGAAATACGAGGAATGCGAGTCCCTGGATCTTGAAATAGTTCTTGTCCAGGCGGTAGTGCGAGTCGCGCGACTGCTTCCACTGTTGATACCGCTTCCGTTTGATCTCCTGCCAGTAGGCGTCGTTAAGTTCCTCGGTGATGATATGAAAGCGCGAGTCGTAGCGCGACCGCTTGATGGGATCCGAGAGGGTGTGATAGGCTTCGTTCAGGAACTTGAAGGTCTCTTCCGCTGCCTTGTTTCCTGGATTTCGATCCGGATGGTAGCGCATTGCCATTTTCTTAAAAGCAGCTTTTATCTGCGACTGGCTGGCAGTTCGTGTGACACCCAAGGCTTCGTAAAAATCCTGCATTCGACCTCCCTGATACCTGTATTAACGAAAAAAACCTGAAAAATGCCTGTGAATCTTACAAATACGCTCTAAATCTTTGTGCCTGAAACGACAAAAGGCCGCTCTGGGCGGCCTTTTGTTTAAAAATTTTGGGAGTTGATCAGACTTTGGCCAATTCCTGGACCAGGTCGATCAATTTATTGGAATAACCCCATTCGTTGTCGTACCATGCGACGACCTTTACGAAATTGTCGTTGAGGGCGATACCTGCTTTCGCATCGAAAATAGAAGTTCTGGAATCGCCCAGGAAATCCTGTGATACCACTTCTTCGTCTGTATAGCCGAGGATGCCTTTCAGTTCTCCTTCTGAAGCTTCCTTCATAGCCTTTTTGATATCCTCGTAAGTTGCCTTCTTGTCCAGTCGGACGGTAAGGTCTACAACCGAGACATCCGCAACGGGCACGCGGAACGACATGCCGGTGAGTTTGCCTTTCAGTTCCGGAATAACGAGCGCCACAGCTTTCGCGGCACCGGTGGAGGAGGGGATGATGTTCTGGTATCCGCTGCGACCGCCGCGCCAGTCTTTTCCGGAGGGCCCGTCGACCGTCTTTTGCGTTGCAGTCACGGCGTGTACTGTACTCATCAAGCCTTCGGCAATGCCGAACTTGTCGTTGAGTACCTTCGCGACCGGTGCCAGGCAGTTGGTGGTACAGGATGCGTTCGAAACGATTGTCTGGTCTTTCTTAAGATTCTTGTGGTTTACGCCCATCACGAAGGTCGGCGTGTCGTCTTTGGCAGGGGCGGACATTACTACTTTCTTCGCTCCTGCGGCGATGTGTTTTTGCGCGAGTTCTTTGGTGAGGAAAAGGCCCGTCGATTCAATGATGATTTCTGCGCCGACTTCATTCCACTTGAGGTTTGCAGGATCTTTCTCGGCAGTCACGCGGATCTTTTTTCCATTGACAACGAGATGCCCATCCTTCACTTCTACCGTTCCCTCAAACTTCCCATGGGTTGAATCATATTTTAACATGTAAGCCATATAGTCGGCGTCAACGAGGTCGTTGATTCCGACGACTTCAATATCCTTGCGGTTGAGAGCGGCTCTAAAGGCGAGGCGGCCGATACGGCCAAATCCATTAATACCTACTTTCGTCATGATGTAACAATTTTTTTTTGATAGTCAATGTATCTGCCGGTCGGCAGACGAGGCTGCAAAAATAAAAGACCTCGCATGTAAAACCAATAATATGGTAAAAGGGTTTGCACAAAAAACAATGCACTGCTAAAAGCGCGTATTGTAATCGATTTCGGCTGTGACAGGCGGAAAAGAAATAAAAAAAGCCTTTCGTCATCTTTGCGAAAGGCTTTCAAAAATCCTGGTTGTTGAGACTAATCGGCTCCGGGTGTGATTTCAATTGTCAACTGCCGAATTGCCCGAATTGTCAACTGTTTTGAAGTAGTCCGTACGGGAATTGCCGCATGAAATTCGCTTTTATGCGGCTTTTTCTTTTCCGTAAAATTTACCCTTTTAAGCCGGATTTGGCTATTTTCGGAGTAAAGCCCGATTAAGGCAAATCAATGTTACACCGCACCCCACACCGCACCCAATGAAATTCTACCTCAAAAAGTCCGGGAAGGAATCGAACCCTACCGCACCCGCACCGCACCTGATAATGGGCAAACTTTACGATAAGCAATTCCATGATGGGCGCTTTGTCTACTCCACCGGTGAGCGGATTAAGTTCAGCCAATGGTCTAATGGTCAGCCCAGGAAAGGCAATGAAGCCCTGCAGATTCGCCTCAATAAAATCAGCACTGCAGCCGCGAACTACCTCCGCGATCATCGAGAGGATCTTACGAAAGAAGGATTAAAGGCTCACTTGGACGCGCTCCGACCTAAGGAGAAGAAAGCAACTGCCAGCCCGGCAGTTGGTCCGAAGACGTTGGTGGAGCTGTGGTCTGAATACCTGGAGTCAATCAAGGACACCGTAGAGCCGCGCACCTTTAACAGTTACTGCAATTCCTTTGAGACCACCATCATTGAGGGAAAGAAGCCCCGCGAAGCGGTTAACTTCCGCGCATTCCTCTCAGGAAGGGCATGGGAGGGCATCACGCCGGATAAGTTCACGGCCACGCATTACAGCCTTTACAATGGCTATCTGAAAAAGAACGTGAAGCCGAACACCGCTGCCAAACGGCTGAAGCATTTAAAGCAGTTTTTGTCACACGTTGTCAATGATCTCAAAATACCCCTAGGCTTTGAGTTGAATAAGATCAAGTACAAGGAAACCGCCGGGCTGAAGCTGTCCCTTTCAAAATCGGAGCTTGACGCATACGAAAATGCCGAGTTGCCGGAACCTTTGGTGAAGGTGCGCGACCTTGTCGTCATCCAGTGCAATACAGGTCTGCGGATAAGCGATCGCAAGCGGATTGATAAGAACATAAGGGGGACGCGGATTGTCATAGAGGCCCAGAAAACGCGCTCCCGGATGGAGATACCGATCACGCCGAAAGCTGCGGAGATCCTAGAGAAATATAACTATGAATTGCCCGAACTAAGCGAACAGAATTACCGCGCCGGAATTAAGGAGATTCACAAAAAGCTTTTCCCGGATCAGAAGGTACAGATCCGCGAAGGCAACGGGTACAAAGATGTTTACGTATGGGAGGAGATATCGTCGCATGATATGGTCCGTACTTTCATTACGCTGTCGGCAGAGAAGGGGATGCCCATCCCGGCCATTGCCACCATTACGGGAAAATCCGTGGCAACGTTGCTAAAGAATTACCTCGTAACCTCACAGAAATTCGCAGAGCAGGAGATGGAAAAAGCCTGGGGAGCATCACCATTAAAGGTTGCACGCTAACAATTTTCTGCGACCCAAGCCAAGAAATCTTCTTTTGAGACATTCATTGTTCTTAGATTCGTCATGATGTGACTGAACGGAACGTCTTTCTTGTTTTCCCAAAAAATAATTGACATTACGCATCCAGGACATCTCCATTTATGATGTGAAGATTTTACCGACTTTGGTTTGCAATGTTTCGATTTAAGGAAGTTGACCCAGCAATTGGTTGGTATAGGCCTAAAATTACTCATTAACAGCTACGACTCGTGTGTCAACCTTCGTCTCCTTAGGCAGATTAAAATTCTTCAACACACCATCGCGATCCACATAAGAATTAGACTTGAATTGCTTTTTAAACATCCTGTTACGCGACCAACCTAATTTCTGCAGTTCTAATGTAATTTTCTCGGGCTTGAGGTCCATTAAATGATCAAGAAAGTCGTCGATAACGTCACTCAACAGCCGGTCCCTTGCTTCCTGTTCACTGTCGCCATATGCCGATAAATTCAAAGATGGTAAGTAAGCAACGTGATGGCCATGGTCTTCAAACGTGTGGATTGTAAATGTCCCTCTCGCCCTTCTGGGACGGCCGAAGTGAAGTTGCAGATTATCAGGCTTTCCAGGTGACGCCGGGCCTGTCTTGATACGTGTAGTGCTCATCAGGTTCGAATCAAAAATAGATGTTCCGGGAAGAAATAACACAATAATGTAAGAAAAAATCCATACCCTAAGGGTGTAACTTTCCATCAGCGGCTGCAAACGGCCTTCGGTTTCTTATCGACCTCGGATCCACAACAGATTAGGCCCGGGGGATTCGCTATTGATGGGAATTTAATTGGTTTTTTCTTCTTGTCATCGCCCAACTTGATATTGAGTGACTTCTTCCGGTCCGTTTGGATTAAGGCCGGATTTCCCCCTTTTTCCGGTTTCTGCGTCCCCCCCCCCTTTTTTTTTTAACCCTTCGCGAACAAAAATTTTCGAAAGCGCGGTTTCTAAAAGGGGGAAAAACTTTTGCTTATCACCCCCTCCCCGTTTGGCTTCGTTCACATTCAACCCCTTAAAGCCGCGCTATTTATTACCTTTTCGCATTCCCGCACTCTCAGGCCTTTGATCCGATCCCGTAATAGTGCTGCCAGCTCGTAATCTTCAACCTCCAAGGCTTCCTGTAGCAGTCGTTTGTAATCGACTGGCCTGGCTATGGAGTCCTGAACCTCCTGCTGTTCTTTCTTCGCTGTCATGTGTGTCAATAGTTTAATTAAACCCTTTTCCGAACCCGGATGTAAACCCACTTGTAAAAGGTGATGAGTTACTACCATCCGCTCCGGCCCCCTGTGTTATGTCAATCAATTCCAAAAACTCCCCGCGTACCCTGTTGTTCTTATCGTCAATTGTGGGAGAGATCGGTAAGTAAAGTCTGTTGTTGTCGTTCTGGATCCTCAGCACGTTCAGAAAATTGAAGTATGTTGTCTGGCTGTAAAAGCTACCTGTCAGCCTGCGCCATGACTTCTTATACTGTGCTGCGATCTGCTGCAAAAGGATGAGGTGCAAGCTGCTTTCTTCCGAAATCCCATCACGCGTCCAAGTCTCATATCCTGTTCCATCGCTTGCGCGGAAATATCCGGCATAGAGCAGGTCTGCACTCAGAACGTTAGTTGTAATAATGCTTAATGTGGCTGTGGTCGGCCCTACCGGGAATAGCGGGCCTATTCCGAAGTCTAGCTGTGGAATGGTTGTTACAAGGCTCTGATACGATCCGTGGATAACTTCCTTTTCCAGCACTGCCGTGTTCCGCGTCTCTGCGGGTATCTCTCGTATGATGGTGTCAACGGGCCGGGTTCCGTTCGTTAGGAATGCAACCTTGATACTGTCAATCCAGAATGAGTTACTAAGAAAAAATGTCTTTCTGACTGTTTTCTTAAAAATCCAAGCAACCTGGTTGTCAACGGCAAAATCATCCGGGCGGATGACTGTGAATCCGTCGTCGGTTGCGGTGCTTTCCTCAAGCTCGTAGTAATGTAATGGCGAAACAAGGCTTTGTGAATACTCAGTACGTGCGCCAATAGGGAGAGCGCGTTCCCCATCATACGTCACCTTTGCACGTAAGTCGTCATAATCTGAAAACTCCGCATGATAGATGTAGCTATGGTAAAGTCTGACTTCAAAGTCGTAACCGCTTGCAGCGCCTGAATCGGGCTGTGTGGCGATGATCTCCTGCTCCAGGTATTTATCGAACTCCGTCACATAGAAAACGACGAAATTTTCATCCGATGACCATGATCCGTCACTGAGTAGGTATTTCGTGCCATACTTTACCCGGATCCTCACCTTTTGGTAAGGGACGCTTATCGGCTTTGGCGTAAGGCCACCCGCTATTGGCGGTGGTAGTTTAAAACGGATCGAGATCTTTAGCGTGTTCGCCAGTCCCATTTTAACCGTATAGGTATCACTTTGAACGAAGGCTTCACCGGTTGAAGTGTCGTCGCCCTTTAGCTTCCAGGCAATGTTCGAAAGGTCTGTCTCATTGGACTGGTCCGTTGCTTCCCAGCTCGAACTCAGTGAATAATTCGGACTGACCAGCTGGAAGCCCCTTGTATCTACGGTGTAAAAGTGTTGATTGGAGACAGGATCAAAAACACTTGTCAAGCTGAAGTCACCGTTTTCTAAAATGTTTTCCCTGAGACCGAGCTTGTAGAATAGCCGGATCTTGCCATAGCCCGGGCAAAGGGTCAGGTGATGGTCTACATCTGAAAAGTGGTAGCCCGTTGAACCAACAGGAACAACGTTGCAGATCGGATCAAATGAACTGTTGGATACATACACTCCATTCTCATCAAATTCCCGGTAGTCGTATTCAGCGCGTTTTTCCTCTACCCTTACGATATTCCAAACGCCGAACTCTTGCAGAATGGTAGCTCCAAATGGAGCAAGTATCTCACTCAGAACATAATCAAGGGTCGGGTCGCTCTTGTCGATGTAGTACGTGTCACAATCCACATACGCCTGGTCGAGTGGATCATCGTCGTCGTCTGAATCCATATCCGTAGCGTACAGGTTGATCCCCACCCGGATATGTAATTCCAGTTTTGTCTTTTTCAGAATGTAGGCGATCAGCTCAATCGCTTTCATTGAAGAATAGAACCGCTGACCGTCATCCTGAAGGAAGATGTAATCTTTCAGGTTTGGCAGTCCACAAGTCGCAATAATGGATACGTAATACGGCGGCGCTTTATAGTCTTCCGCGTACTGCTGAGGGAGTGCTTTGTAAACTCCGAATAGGGTACTGTTCTTATAGGTGTAAATCCTGAACTCCTCCGGACTGTTGGCGTACAGTGTTTGAAAAGCAAAGTTGGTTTCAGATGTGAGATTGACCGTTGTCTTTGTGGCAAGGATACTTTCAAACTTGTCTTGCGAACCCTCGCCTTTCAGTGACCTTTCGACTGGAAGTCCTGCGCCCTTAACCTCCGTTACAGACCCTGAATAGTCACGTTTGGCAATGTCAATCCGTGTCACGCCTCCTACCGGATCATCGTACTCAAGACGATAGTAAGGACCGTAATCATTGCTGAATACAACCGTAACCTGCACGTTAGCAAAGCAATTCTTACTATCCCGTAAGTAGATTCGATATTGCCCTGGGAGCAACCCTGTAAACTCCCCTGTCGATTGATGGCCGGAACCATCGTTGTAGGCGAAATCAGAACCAAGTTTGTATTGAATCGGATTTGATGAACTGGCTGTAATCTTTATTTCACCGTCTGCTGTGGTCGGTCCCGTAGTGTTAAACACCTGTGGAGTGCCTACAATAATCAAGTCACAGGTCGATGGATTTACGGCGCACGTGGGACTATTTGCCCAGTATAACGGAACGTACCAAGGGAAAGACATGAAGAACCTGGGGAACTCAGTCCAGTAAGTACCGAAACATAGACCGTTGACAAGTTTTTTCTCGATGTAGATAGGCAGCAAACGACCTAAGCCACTTACGACACCTCCTGTTGTTAAAGGTATGTCTGTGCCGCTCGTAACCTCAACACCATTCTTGTAGACTGATATTCCAGAATGATAGCCTGGATTGCCCACCGAAGGATCATTAAGTCCGTCACTGTCAAAGAATATTTCCAGCGCATCCCCGGCAACGTATTCACCATACGGGTTATCCTGTAGGAATGAGATTTGCGCTATCAGAACGTCAGCCATAAGTCAGAATAAAAAAAAGGGGGGCAAAGAAACAAACCCCACCCCCCGAATCAACATCCCACCTAAAACGAGCACAGAAAAAGTCCGGCATACAGTGTATACGGGTCGCCTTTGAAGTCCTTCGGTTCTGGATCTTTCACAACCTTAGGCTTGAGTTTCTTTGCTTTGACAATAATTGGCATATTAGGTATGCTCTTGCAGCCAAATGTTGTCGACTACGCCAAGATCTTCCTCGCGGTAAGGTCTAATATCTCCGCGAAAGACTGTCAGGTATGACCACTGATAGCGGTCTGCCTGGACCGGTGTCAGGATGATCTGCGTTTGCAGTCTCACGCCGAGATTCACGCTGCGGAATCCGCCCATAAACGCACAGGTATTGTAGAGCGTTTCATCCAGATCATCGGGAACCTGAGTTGTCTCATAGAACCGATGGCCTTTGTCAGAATTTTGCATGGTCATGTAAAGAGGCATCGGAAGAGGCGCATTGCTAGTTCCCTGCTTCAGCTTGTTGAACAACGCCCAGGAGCCTGGTGAATAGATCGTCGTGTCTGGCAATTCGCCATTATCGTCGAGGATGAGCTTTGAGCAATCGATGAAGGAATCAAAGCCGGTCGGGACTGCGCCGAGATCGTGACGGTTTACGTTCGTGTAGTTGTAAATCCCCTCGGGTTCTTCCGTTGCGCCTCCTGCGCCAAATAACCCAGCGTAGTCGATGCCGTTGGCAATTGACCTTCTGAAGGCCATCCGAAGGGCAGCATCAATGTTATGACAATCTTGCACCTGCTCACCCGAGACATTCAGAAATCCCCGGAGCGTGTGCGCTTCCATGTCTACCGAATCGAATACGACAGTCCTGTCAGTAGTCTGTGCGCTCTCCGCCTTCCATTCAAAGGTGGGATAGGTTGTGATCTTTGCAAATCTTTTTGTCCCTTCTTCCATCACCTGGGTTTGCATTCCTGCCTGGGCAAGCCGGGATTTGGCAAGGCCTCCGTCCAGGAGCTGCGCACTCAGATATTCAGTCAGCATAGCCGAGGTAGTAGCTGCGCGGCATTCATCCAGGGCGTGGATGATCGCCGGGTTCGTCGGTTTCTTTGCCATTGGGTGCATTGCGATCATAACGTCATAGACATTTGCCCGCTGCATCTTTTCGTTAACATCGAAGTTACGCAAGCGCCATTCTGTGATTGGGCCGTGCTTAACCGATGCCTTTTGCGCAATAGTAAAGTCGAAATTGTAATTCCGCTTTTCATCGTCCTTGTCTTCCTGGCTTCTTTCCTCGCCTTCGGTGACGCGCGTGCCCTCCTTCACTCCCTTTGCTGCGTCCATCTGTTGCAAAATTTCTTCGTCCTTGATTTTCAGATCAAGCTCCTTTAATTCGTTGTTGTAGGTTCGCAGCTGCGTTCTCTGTTCATCGGTCAAAGTCCCTTTACCGTCCTTCACAGTTTTGCCAATGGCCTCCATCGAAGCCACTACTTTTCCCTTTTTATCGAAAAGTTTTCTAAGTTCTTCTCTCATTGTATGTTATGCTAATTATTAGTGTACTAACTATTTGAATAAAAAAATTACTTCTTTCCCTTAGCCGCCATCTCACGTTTATGATCTGAAATAGCTTTCTTCCACATGGCCTTTTCTGTTGGAGTATTTGCCATACGCAGTTCAGTTTGATAGTCTTTCAAAACATCCTCATCGGTTAATTCAGGATCGCCATCATTTATCGGAGTCTGACGTCTGCTCGCGATTTCCTCGGCAATGACTGTTGGATGAATGAGCTCAGCAATTTCCAATAGAAATTCTTTTTCTAAAATCGCCGATCGTCGGATTTTAAAAGCTGGACCTTTTCCATGGAAAAGGAGGTTCGCGCCTTTATGCTCACTAGTCGGCTCAGTAAACACAGATGCCATGTTATCTTCATCATAGAAAATATAGACACTTCGGACGGTTGAGCGTATGTAGTTCGGATTCTGCAACGCATACGCAAGCCAAAAAACAAAATGACGGTCATGTTCGTCTTTCAATTCCATCCCTCGTTTTATTGCCCGCACAACATCCTCGCGTTTGTGTGTCTTGCAGTTGCTAAGTATGAAGAGAATCCATGCAGCGGAGTGCTGATTGATTGGTCTCTTATATGCAGGAATTTCGCCTTCAAGGAATCCGCTCCACACGTCACGAATGTGTGAGATAACATGATAAGTACGCCCCTTCCCAAAGGCTTCCGTAATAGCGGGATGATTATATAGATCGCTGATCGTCATCCCCAAAAATAGACTGAATGATTCGTAATTTTCTTATAAAACCATTTGTAATAATATTATAATCGCTATATTTGTAATATTATTACGAAATACTACAAGATGAAGGATAAAAAAACATTAAAACTGTCTCAGCAGCCGGAGATCCTGACTATCGAGCAGGCCGCCGGGTACCTGGGACTGCATTCACATACGATTCGTGAGGCTATTAGGGCCGGGCAGTTCAAGGCAGTTCAAATCGGCAAACGCAAATACATCCTCAGAGATGAACTTTTAAAAATCCTAGGCAAATGAACAACGAGCCACTACGCGAAGTCTTCACCTTCATCACGCATCTACCCGCGACCTGTCAGACGGTTGACCAAATGAAGGCAGTTCTTAAGTGCAGGTTTCAAAGGGAGCTCGACGAGTATTTTGATACCCATGCGGTCAAGTTAAACGACGAACGCGAGCGCGAAGAGGAATGATCGAGGAGAGGGCAATATATCAGAAAGAATTCTCTCTGGAAGTACAACGTCCTGTGCGCGAAATTGGAAAGGAATTTCCTGTGACGTTTCGCACGTACTGGAATATTCAAATAGCCGACCCCTCAGGAAAGGCTCTGGCGCTGTATCTGTTCTATGTGCAAAAAGCCATCGACCAGAATAGCCCGCAGCCCTTCGCGAATGATGCGTATTGTGCGCGCCGCCTGCGCTGGCATATCCGCACTGTAGCGAAGTATCGGGAAGTCCTGGAGAAGTGCGGGGCCGTCAAGCACATCAAAAAACGACGCAAGAACTATATCCGGGTGAACTACATGGTTGGAAAAATCACGGGGCCGAGCATCAACCTCAATACCGATAATATCGCAGAGGCATTGATGGGAACATACATCGTCTTTGATTATTACACGGTCTGGATCAATAATATAAAGTCCTTTAAACGGTTCACCCGTTTTGAAAAGCAAGTTGCCAAAAGGCTGGGTTACGCGCCGCATGAACAGGATATCGCCGACCGGCTTGAGCGGGCATGGGATAAGATATGCAGCGAAGGCTGGGCCATCGTCAAAGTGAACAATGAACTCTCATTCGAGCAATATCTGGCTGAGTCGGTTGCCAACAAATTCAAGGAGGGAAATTGACATGAATAACATACGGTACATACCGCGGTACATATGTAAGACTACACAAAGTTTATACAGTCTTAACCGTCTAAGACTATACAAAGTTTGTGCATTCAAGGGCAATCAAGACTACCACTATTTTGCCACCCTGCACTATAACCTATTACACACACTATATCCAAATACACCACTAAAGCATATACTACTACACGGGCCCGCTGTCGGGGCCCTTGAAAATATTCGTGTTTGGGGGTATTGATTTATGAAAAAGAAAAAAGATACATCTGCCAAAGGTTATCTCGACTTGCTCTCAGAACTCGACAAGGTGCAGACGAAAAAAGAAAAATTAAACCAGGGGGCGCGGCCGGCGCAAAAATCATGAAGACACAATTTGAGCCTGAGGACATAGAAGTTTTCCGCGCACTGATACGCGAAGAGATCGCCGCTATGAAGCCGGCAAAGGTGGAACCGAAATTTTATACGCGGGTGGAGGCCGCGCAATTGCTCAAAATAAGTTTGCCCACACTGCACGCATGGGCAAACAAAGGATTAATCACACAATCAAAAATCGGAAATCGGGTCCTGATCGAGGATGCCGAGATCCAACGCATGATCTTGAAAATGAAAAATCACTAAACAAACAAAGTTATGAAAACGAACGAGCAAACACCACATGGAGAGGCTGCGCTTCTCGACCAAATTTCCACCCTTCAAAAACGGCTCGATGAGTGCCTCGATAGTCCTCAAATAAGGACTTCACATCGCTTTAACGCGGCGGCTGAGAGAATAATCGAGACATTATTCGAACCGATTAAGGTGTTCGTTCCCGTCGAGTCTAAAGCCTGCGGTCGGTACGATGCAACGGATCGAAAATATGCGTGGCAAAATTTCAAACAAGATCTGTTTGAGGCCGAACATCTTGAGAGATTTTGGGTCTCAAGAGAATTCAGAGACGGGGTTGACGTATTAATAAAAGTTTGCCAAATCCTTGAAACGCAATTCTTTGAGAAAGGCGAAAAGGACTACGGTGATATCCCCTGGTTGTTTCTTTTTGACAATGTGTCCGTTGATCCATTGTACGAAGCTTTAAATACTTTCCGGGATAAATCGGACATTAGCATGACACCGGAGGAAATAGAGGATGTGTGGCTAAGCCTTCAAATTATTTTGCTGATTAAGAAATCCGGCGGGCTTCTTATTCAACGCTACGATGAGGATGATGAGGACTAAAACCGTGCCGGTTGGTTCTGATCCCTGTCGGATCACTACACCGCACCCATAGCCGCACCTAGAAATAAAAAACCCCTCTCGCGACAGCAAAAGGGGCAATTATGGTAGTCCGTACGGGAATCGAACCCGTGTTACCAGAATGAAAATCTGGTGTCCTAACCCCTAGACGAACGGACCGTCCTAAAAGGAGTGCAAATATAGATCGTCGCGGGGTATTTGCAAACCGGCCTATTATCTTTTTTCGAAACATTCGCGGTTAAAATGCGCTGTGTCACGAAATGATGGGGCGCACGGACTTCCGATACTTAAGTTCCGGCTTCAAAAGAATCTGCTTGGATTTTATTTCCTTTTTCTGAAGCATGAAGAAAAGATACTTCACCGCGAGCCGGCAGATTTCCCGGGTGGGCTGTGTAATGCAGGTGAGGGGAGTGGCCAGGTAGTCGAGATAAGGATGGTCGTCGAAGGTGATCAGCGAGATGTCGTCCGGGATGTTCAGGTTTTCTTCCCGCAGCGCTTTCATGCAGCCCATGGCGATTGTGTTGCTCAGCGCGAAGATCGCAGTGGGCCGTTCCGGTAATTGCAGCAATAGTTTTGTTTCCTTGTAACCATTTTCGACGCTGAATTCGTCGCCGGAAATGTGAACGTTCTGAATTCCGGAGCTCACCATAGCATCGGAATATCCCTGTATTCTCAGCTTGTTTGGCACGGAGTGTCTGACGCCCTGTATGCAGGCGATGTTTGTGTGGCCTTGTTCGATGAGGTGCTTCGTCGCCATGACGGCGCCCTCATAGTTGTCTGTGGAAACGTATGGAATATCCTGGTCCTCGAAGTAGCGATCCATGCAGACGACAGGGATGCCGCGGTCGTGCAGTTTTTTGATGCTCTTCCAGTTCTGGCTGCAAGGCACGATGAGTAGTCCTTCGATGTTGCGCGACTGCATTTGCAGCAGTTCCTCGTTTTCAATGTCGGTGCTTTCATCGCTGTCGCCGATGATGGTGATGTATCCGCGGTTGCGGATTTCCGTGTTGACTTCGCTGGCGATGTCGGCGAAGAACGGGTTGCTCAGCGAGGGGATGATGAGGGCGATGGTGTTGCTTTTGCCGGACTTGAGGTTGGCGGCGAACTGGTTGGGGACATAGTTGAGTCTGCGCGCGGTTTCCTTGACTTTGAGCTGCGATTTCTTGCTGATGCGAAACTGTTCCGCTTTTCCGTTGAGGACCCGTGAGACTGTACTGATAGAGACGCCTGCGGTTTTGGCTATGTCGACAATGCTTACCTTTTGATTGGCCATAGGTCGGGATGGAACAAACGTTTATTCAATCCCCGCGCAATATAGGGTATTGAGCGTAAAATCGCGGCAGCCGGCCGGCGAAAGTTTCGGAAAGGAGCGGGTTTGCGCAAACGTTTAATGTGTTTGGTGCCAATGAAGGACCGGGAATTAAACCCGGATCGCATAAATTAATGGGTTGATAACCAGTATTGTATATCAAAAGTTCCCGCCGGGATGCCATCGTTTGGCACAAACGTTTGTTCTAATGCCGTTCTTTTTCCTATAATTGCAGGGTATCAACAAACCTCTGACAATATGAAATCAACACTACTCAGAAGGATCGCTTGCATCGCGCGCATTCTGCCATTCACCCTCCCCCTATGCGCCATGCTCTGCACGCTCCCGTCGCACGCTTCGCCTACGCCGCAAGCTATCACCGTCTCCGGAACGGTTTCATCCTCGGAAGACCAGATGGGCATCCCCGGCGTCAACGTGCTCATCAAAGGCACTTCCCTCGGAACGGTCACCGACGTCAACGGCCACTACACGCTCGAAGTACCCGGCCGCGAATCGGTACTCGTCTTCAGCTCCATCGGCTATGAAACCCAGGAGTTTACCGTCGGCGAAAACACGTCCCTCAATGTGACGCTCGCGCCCAGCCTGACCTCACTCGAAGAAGTAGTGGTCGTCGGCTACGGCACGCAGGAGAAAGTAAGCGTCACCAGCTCGGTAAGCGCCATCAACGGCGATGAACTCATGCGCCGCCCTGTTACCAGTATCCAACAGGCCATGCAGGGGAAACTGGCCGGCCTAACGATCCTCGACCGCGGCGGTAGCCCCGGCTCGCCCAATACCCAGATCGTTGTAAGAGGGATCAGCAGACCGCACAAAGCGGTCGGACTCGGCCCCACCGCTGACTCTGAGATCGGTGAAAACTCTCCGCTCGTCATCGTCGACGGGGTCGAACAACCGTTTCAGAATATCAACCCCGATGACATTGCCTCCATCTCCATTCTCAAGGACGCAAGCTCTACCGCCATCTACGGTTCACGCGCCGCGAACGGTGTCATCCTGATCACCACCAAACGCGGGACCGGTGGAAAAGTACAGGTCTCCTACAACGGCTTCTACGCGGTGCAAAAAGCCGTCAACCACCCGGAACACATGGACATCGAAAGCTATATGCGCCTGCAGAATGTCGCGTTCGAGAATGTCAACCGGCCTCCTAAATACACGGAAGCTCAGATCCAGGAATACGTCGCAGGAACCAAAACCAACCCGCTCCGGTATCCGCTGGTTTTCGACTGGTACAATCGCCTGCTGCACACCGCACCTCAGGTAAACCACACACTATCGGTCAGCGGCGGAAATGAGAACTTCAAAGCGAGATTGAGCCTCCGCTCGCAGGAGCAGGAAGGGATCATTGCAAATACGGAATCGAAACTCAACGATATCAGAGTCAACACCGATTTCAGGATCTCACCCAGGATCAGCATTGCCACGGACCTCGACTTCCGCTATCAGAACAACCTCGAGCCGGACAACATCAACGAGATCTTTCGCCAGATGATGCAGAACTCAATCTGGGCGGTGCCAAAATACCCGAACGGTGATTACGGCGGAGGCACGCAAGGCAACAACCCACTCCTCCTTGCCGAAAAAGGCGGATACAACCGAAGAAAAAGCAATTACATCTTCGGAAATATCACGGGCTCCTGGGCAATCACAAAAGGACTTGACTTCACCACCCAACTCGCCGTCCGTTCGACCGACGTCATCGGAAAGAACTTTGTGCGGACCTGGCAAACCAAGGATTCGACTGTAGTCAGGAAATCCAACCTGATCAACAAGCTCACGGAGCAAAGAATAAATACCCGCGAGATCACGCTGAACAGCTACCTGACTTACAATGCAGATCTCGGCGAAAATCATTCACTCAAGCTCATGGGTGGATATTCGCAAATAACCAACGACAACAGCGAGCTCAAGGCTTATCGCCAGGGTTTTTACAACAACGACGTCCAGGCGATAGGACAGGGAACGAATGACGCCACGAAAGATAACGATGGTGGTGACTATGAATGGGGCCTGCGCTCCTATTTTGGAAGGCTCAACTATGCCTACCTGGGCAAATACCTCCTTGAAGCGAACGGCCGATACGATGGCTCGTCGCGGTTTTCGAAGAAGAATCAATACAGTTTCTTCCCTTCGTTTTCGCTTGGCTGGAGATTGTCGGAAGAAAATTTCTGGAACGGTCTTGAGAACGTCGTCTCCGACTTCAAGCTTCGCGGTTCGTGGGGCGAAACCGGAAACCAGGCCATTCCCCTGTATGCGTTTTACCCTACCATGGATCTCGTAACGTATAACTTCAACGGCGCGACTGTCCCCGGGTATGTACAAGGATCCCTCTATGATCAAAACCTGCATTGGGAGACCACCACACAAACGGATATCGGATTGGATGCCGAGCTCTGGAGTGGAAGACTTTCCCTGACGGTCGACTATTACAAGAAAATAACGGATGGTATCCTTTTGAACTTGCCCGTCCCCGGGAACTACGGGCTGAAGCCAAGTTCGCAGAATGCCGGAAAGGTTGAAAATAAGGGATGGGAATTTACGGTAGGATCGCGGAATCGCATCGGGAAATTCGGTGTGAATGCAGATGTCAACATGTCGATCACGGAAAACACGGTGCTTGATCTCGCCGGCACAGGGCCTTACATCCAGGGCGATGATATTGATCCTCGCTATATAACTCAGGAAGGCTTGCCGATCAATGCGTTCTGGGGCTACAAAACTGACGGATTGTTTCAGACCGACGACGAGGCGGGCAGCTACCCTCAGTTCATGCGGCCGGCTAAAGCGGGTGACGTGAAGGTGGTGGACCGCGACGGCGACGGGGACATCGATCCCGATGATATGACCTACCTCGGCAATTCTTTCCCGAAATACACTTTTGGAGGAACATTCAACGTGACCTACAAGGCGTTTACACTCAACCTTCTGCTGCAGGGTGCCGCCGATGTCAAAATGCGCATAGCACGGGCGTTAGGAGAAGCGGGCAACTACGAAGGGTTTACGCCTGACATTTACACAAACAACTACTGGACGCCCGAACGTCCGGATGCGCGATTTGCCCGGCCCACAAAACAGGACCTGCGCAACCAGGCATCTACCGATCGCATGCTTGTCGATGCTTCGTACCTCCGGGTAAAGAACGTTCAACTGATGTACCGCTTGCCATCATCCCTTACCCGCAAGGTCTTCATCGAAAACGCGAGCGTGTTTGTGTCGGGAACCAACCTGCTGACATTCTCCAAGCTTAACGAGTGGAATCTCGACCCCGAATCATCGTCGGGCTGGCAGAATTTCTATCCCCAGACGAGCGTGTATACCGTGGGTTTAAGCCTCAACCTTTAAGAAGTATCAATCTAAAAATATCAGAAATCATGAGTAACATAAAATATAAAGTTCTCGTGCTCATCGCATGCTTCACAATCGGGGCCTGTGACGATATCCTTGAAACCGTACCGACGGACCGGATCTCCACGGAGATATTCTGGAAGACGGATCAGGATGCGCTGCTCGCGGCGAACGCTGTCTACACATTCCTGGTGGAGAACGCCAGCCACTACGTTAGCTGGGACGGCATGTCTGACATTGGCTACACACATCAGCCGCAGTCTGCGGAGTCTTTTATCCTGCAGGGTCAGTTCGATGCGTTGAACAGTCGGGTCAAGGACGACTGGGCAAAGATGTATGCGGGCATCCGGGCAGCGAACACGTTCCTCACGCATATCGAGAAACTCGAGCCGACTAATGCAAACCTGATAAACCGACTAAAGGGTGAGGTGAAGACGCTCCGCGCATACTTCTACATGCGTTTGGCTTCGTTATACGGTGACGTGCCATTGCATACCACGGAAATAACGCTGGAAGAAAGTAAAACTGTTTCAAGAACGCCGGTCGCACAGGTGTGGGATTTTGTTTCCGCTGAACTGACTGAGGCTGCGGGAATGTTGCCGAATACGCAAACAGACAAAGGACGGATCACCAAAGGCGCAGCGCTGGGTATCCTTTCCCGGGCCATGCTTTATGCCGGACGCTATCAGGAGGCCGCCGATGCAGCGAAAGCTGTCATGGACTTGAACGTTTACAGTATCTATCCGTCATACGAGAAACTATTCAGCTACGCAGCGGAAAACAACAGCGAAGTTATTCTCGATATCCAGTTTGTAGACGACGCGTACTCCAACAACATCTTCAACGTGCTGGCCCAAAGCAGCATGAACAGCCGGAGCCTTTACGTTCCCACAAAAAACCTTGTTGATGCGTATGAGATGGCCAACGGACTTCCGATTACGGATGGCGCAAGCGGCTTCGATCCCTTTGATCCCTACACAGGCCGCGATCCACGGTTAGCATATTCAGTGTTCCTTCCCGGCGATATGTTGCCGAACAACAAGGTCTTCAATCCCAAACCGAACAGCACAACCGGCGATGCAGTGGGGTCCACGTTTGTCGTGTCGCCGACGGGATTCAACCTTCAGAAATATGTCAACGCGGAAGATCTGGGAAATCCTTCTAACTGCGGGATTAACCTCATCCTCATGCGTTATCCCGAGGTTCTCCTGACCTACGCGGAGGCGAAGGTTGAACTTGATCAGATCGACCAGTCTGTGTACGACGCAATCAACGAGATACGGCAAAGGCCCGATGTAAACATGCCCGAAATTGCGACGGGTAAATCACAGGACGACCTAAGGAAAATTATTCGCCATGAACGGCTGGTCGAGCTCGCCTTCGAAGGCCTGAGGTTTTTCGATATTCGCCGCTGGCGCATAGCCGAAGACGTTATGCCCGGCAAGGTTTACGGGATGACCTATGTGGATGACAACGCCGAACTTCAGACAGTCGAAGTAACGGCGTGGGAGAATTTCTTCTCTCCACGAAATTATCTGTGGCCTATTCCGCAAACGGAAAGAGAACTCAACACTAACCTGGATCAAAACGACGACTGGTAAACAACAACCCACATTATTCATGAAGCCTTTTTGGAAATGTTTTGATCTGCTGATCGTGTTTTCCTGTTTCGCGGTCGGCCAGGCTGCTTACGCGCAGGGATCTGTTACACGCGTCCCCGCAAAGAACGCATATGCCGACCCTGCAGATGTATCCGTAGCAGGACTGCTTGGCGACGCGATCTCAGCCAGTCGCAATGGTCGTCTGGCAGCGTTGCCTGAATGGAAAGACGGCGAACTCATCAACATGTTCAGCCCGGAGATACGGGACAACCACAACAAGACCGATTGGTACGGGGAGCATGCGGGCAAGTGGCTCTACACTGCCGCCATCGCCGCCCGCCAAAGCGCGGATCCGCGATTGAAGGAGGCATTACTGAAGACAGCAGATCAGTTGGTGAACGACCAGGCACCGGACGGATATCTGGGAGTCTACTCTCCGGCTATACGCATCACAAACGAGAAGGCCGCGCATAACCGTTCCTGGGATACGTGGAACCTCACGCTGATGACGCTCGGGTTGCTGGAAGTAAACAAATACTATCCCAATGAAAAATACCTGAATGCTGCGAAGAAGATCGGTGACTTGTTTGTGCGCACATTCGGGAAAGAAGGAAACGACATCACCGACTACGGCACGCGATACGGGATTTCCGCCACCATCGCCATGGACGCGGTGATCGAATTGTATAAGGCAACGGGCGATAAAGACTACCTGGAGCTGGCGGAGATCATCGTGAAAAGAATGGAAGAACGCGATCACGTGAAGCTTGTCCGCGTCGGCCTCAATGGGGGTGATATGGAAACGGTGGGAGACGGGAAAGCGTATCAATTGCTGTGGAATCTGACGGGGCTTGCCAAGTTGTATGACGTCACCGGAAACAACGACTATCTCCAGGCGATCCGGAATGCATGGCAGAATGTAAGGGATTATCACCTGACGATCGCCGGCGGACCGTGGGGAGGTGTCGGGAAGCATCTGGAGTGCTTTAACCGGAAGAACTTCTGGAATCCGTATGGATTTATTGAGACCTGCAGCACCATGTCGTGGATACAGCTGAACAAGGAATTGTTTCGGCTCACAGGTGAAGCGGAGTTTGCGCAGGAACTGGAAACGGCCGCGTACAACGCGTTGCTGGGTGCACAAATGCCGAACGGACGTGATTGGTGCTATCATTCCTTCAGCAACGGACGCAGGCACATCGCCCATTTCAACGACTGTTGTCCTTCAAGTGGCGCGATGGCGCTGGAAGAGTTGACGCCCGTCATTTTCTCTCGCAGGGAAAACGGTATTTCCATTAACCTTTATACGGAGAGCCAAGCGAAGATCGCAGTGAACGGATCGGCGGAAGTCAGAATATCACAGAAAACAAATTATCCTTTCGACGGAGACATCACGGTAACCGTGAATACAAAAAAGAAGCAGGCTTTTCCGCTTTTCGTGCGGATTCCCGAATGGGCATCCGGAGCTGACATCACGATCAATGGAAAACCTTCGGGTGCGCCTCCTGCCGTGAGCGGGGAGTTTGTTAGGCTTGAACGAAGCTGGAAGCAAGATGATGTTGTGCAAATTTCGTTTCCCGTCGAGCTTAAGGTGGAGCGGAAAGTAGAGCGGGTAGGTACTCCGCAGGGAGGGCCTGATATGTACAACGTCACCTGGTTTGCCCTGACCCGTGGACCGCTTGTGTACGCAGCCAACGGCTTGATCGGCGGAACAGACCGCGAGCGATCGTTCGGGTTGCCGGCCAGCGAGATCAGATCGTATATTACCGAAACGAAAACACCCGAAGGATACAGGGGCCCCGCTTATCAGCTCAAGACTCCCGGTGGTGAAAAGATGCTCTTCGTTCCGTACTATGAAGCGGACGGCAGGGAGTCCGGTACGTGGAGGCTGACGTGGCTTCAAAACGGAATTGACCAGGAATCCGACGGCGAGTAGAAGTGAATTAGAGAAATGAATGTTGAAAATTAGGATGAAAACGAAATCATGAGCAAGATTCTGGTAGTCGGAAGTTCAAATACAGACCTGATTGCACGCGTAGACAGGTTCCCTATGGCAGGGGAGACAGTGGAAGGTAAATTTTTTCTTCAGGCGATGGGAGGGAAGGGAGCGAACCAGGCTCTCGCAGCTCACCGTCTGGGAGGTAATGTGAAGTTTGTCACCTGTCTGGGCAATGATGCAAACGGCAAAAACACTCTGAAATACTATCAACAGGAAGGCCTGGATGTATCGTCGGCCCTTATCGTAAAAGATGCGCCCACGGGCACCGCCATGATCCTGGTTAATAAAGAGGGCGAGAACTGTATAGTTATTACACCGGGCGCCAACCAGGAACTGTCTTCAGGTTATATCGAAAACATCGAAGATGAAATTGCAACGGCATCGATGGTGGTCCTGCAAATGGAAATTCCGATGGATACGGTGCGGAAGGTCTGCGAGATCGCCTCGCGTTTCAGCACCCAGGTGCTGTTGAACGTCGCTCCTGCGCGTGAAGTGGATGCCTCCCTGCTCAAACTTGTCGATATCCTCGTGGTGAACGAAACAGAGATCGAAAAGATCTCCGGAATGAGTATAGCGACGGATGGGGAGGAGGCTGTCATAGAGTCTATTCTTGCCATGGGAGCGGGAACCGTGATCCTTACTCTGGGAAGAAAGGGGTGCGTCGTCCGCAATCATCAGGTGAATACACACATCAACGCCTTTCAGGTTGAAGCAGTAGACACAACGGCAGCGGGTGACACTTTTTGTGGTGCGCTGGTGGCGAAACTGAGCAAAGGAGTGGAACTGGTGGACGCGTTGAAGTTCGCAACGGCATCTTCGGCAGTGTGTGTTATGAAGCTGGGTGCTCAGCCTTCGATTCCCACAGAAAAGGAAGTGGAAGCATTTTTGAGTCAGGATGTAGCGCTGGTGGAAAATGGCGCGGATAAAACGAATCAATCGAATAAATAGAAGTTAAAATTGAAGAAAAGAGAACCTATGAAAACCAGGACGCCTTCAGGGCTGAAAATGTTTTTCGCAATTGCATTGATCGCGCAGGCGTGCGCGCAATCGGGCTCAGACATTTCCGATCCATCGGAGGCCGTTGTCATTACGAAGGAGGAATTGCGCGATCGCATCAAAGGTGCGTGGGCAGCGCAAACCATCGGCGTGACATTCGGGGCGCCCATTGAGTTTCAGTACAATTCCACCATGGTACAGGACAATCAACGGATCGAGTGGAATGATTCGTCTCTCGCCGTTCAATTCCGGAACAAGCCCGGAACGTACGACGACATTTACATGGATCTTACATTCATGCAGGTGATCGAGGACAATGGAATTAATGCGACCGCGGAGCAATATGCCCAGGCTATCGGAGGCGCTACATACAAGCTTTGGTTTGCCAACCAGATGGCGCGCTACAACATCCAGAATGGACTGACGCCGCCACAATCGGGCCATTGGTTGAATAATCCCTGTGCCGATGATATCGACTTTCAGATCGAAGCAGACTTCGCCGGATTGATGTCGCCGGGGATGATCAACTCAGCGGTCGATATCTGCGACAAGGTAGGGCACATCATGAACTACGGGGATGGCTATTACGGTGGAGTTTTCATCGCATCGCTTTATGCAACCGCCCTGGTTTCGCACGGTACGGAAGGACTCGCTGAAATCGTCAAGACCGCGTTGAAGCCGATTCCGGCGGAGAGCAAGTTCTCGCAATGTATTCAGGACGTTGTCCAATGGCATGCTGAGGAGCCGGGCGACTGGAAAGCCACCTGGTACAAGGTAAACCGCAAATGGAGCACTGACACCGGGTCTCCACTCGGTATTTTCAAACCTTTCAACATTGACGCGAAGATCAATGCTGCCTGGGTTGTTCTGGGGTTACTTTACGGCAATGGCGACTTTACGCGCACCTTCGAGATTACGACACGTTGTGGCGATGACGCGGACTGCAACCCGGCATCTGCCGGAGGTGTGCTGGCAGCCATCGTGGGTTATAAAGGAATCCCTGATTTCTGGAAGACCGGTTTGGAAGATGTTGCTGACATTCCCTTCATGGGAACATCGATTTCCCTGAATCAAGCGTATGATATTTCATACCGGCACGCAGAACAAATGATCGAAAAGAACGGCGGGGCCATACGGGAATCCGACGTGCTGATCAAACGCCAGATACCAGTAGAGATACCGTTGGAGGTGAGTTTCGAAGGCCATTACCCGGTCGACCAAATAAGTCCGGTCATTACAAAGGACGCCATATCGTTCGAGTTTGAGGGAATCGGCTTTGCATTGGTCAGCCCTCCGAACATCCGCGACTTCGGGGAGAGAAGCTATGTATTTGAAACGGAGATGTACATCGACGGGAAGCTTGTCGAAAAAGTCAAACTGCCGACCGCCGAGAACAATCGGAGATTTACACCTTTTTGGAAATACCAGTTGCCAAAAGGCAAACACCGGGTCGAAATAAAAGTGCTTAACCCGGTGGACTATGCGCAGCCGGAGATCCGGTATGCGATTATTTATGACGACAAACCCTATGAAGTGAAATTTTAACCTTGAGAACTATGACTTCCATTCGAAAAATCCTGATTCTGGCTGTACTCGTTGCCCCGATAGGTCTCGCCTTCGGTCAGAATCGCAATAAGAAAGCCAAAGCACCCAACGTCATTATGTTCCTGGTCGACGATCTGGGATGGAAGGACCTCAGTTGCTACGGCAGCGAGTTCTATGAGACTCCGAATGTTGACAAGCTTGCAAAGGAAGGCGTCCGTTTTACCAACGCCTATGCCGCCTGCCACGTTTGCTCCCCTACGCGGGCGAGTATCCTCTCCGGGAAATACCCCGCCCGCATTAACCTCACGGACTGGCTACCCGGCCGCAATGATTTTGCGTACCAGAAGCTGAAGAATGTAGATGTGATTCAGCACATGCCGGATGAGGAGACTACATTGGCAGAGGCCCTGAAGGCGAAGGGATACGCGACGGCGATTTTCGGCAAGTGGCACCTGGGCGAGGCACCCTCCGATCCCACCAAGCACGGATTCGACATTCATGTTCCCTCCGAATGGAATAAGGGGTGGCCGTTGGCCTATAACACGCCGTTCAGGTTGCCCGGTTACGATGGAAATCCCGGTGAGTACCTGACGGACCGGCTTACGACCGATGCTCTCAAATACATCGAAGACAACCGCGAAAAACCCTTCTTTCTCTATTTGGCGCATTTTGCCGTGCACGACCCTATTCAGGGGCGAAAAGACCTGGTCGAAAAGTACAAAAAGAAGCTGGCCGCGATGCCGGAAAGCAGCAAGCCGCCCTACATTCTGGAAGGCAACCCGGATTCTGATCCGCTGACGATAGAGGAGCGTGTGACATTGCTTGAAGATCCGGCCTACGCAGGCTTCAGCCAGCTGCCGCGTGGAACGGTGAAAGTCAAACAGCGCCAGGATAATGTCGAGTTCGCGGCCATGGTAGAGGCGATGGACGAAAGCCTCGGGCGCGTCATGGCGAAACTCAAGGAACTTGATATTGATGACAATACCATTGTGATCTTTTGTTCGGACAATGGCGGTATGGCGGCGGGAAATTTTGGTCGACCGAGCAAGTTTCTGAACCCTAAAACACCAGACGTGCATGTATCGACGTCCAACCTTCCGCTTCGCGGAGCAAAGGGCTGGCTGTACGAGGGAGGGATCCGCGTGGCGACTATCGTGAGATGGGCAGGAGTAAAATCGCCAGGGTCAGAGTCAGATGTTCCGATTATCAGTACCGATTTTTATCCCACAATCCTGGATATGCTCGGCCTGCCGAAACTGCCGAAACAACACGTGGACGGGAAGAGTTTTGTCCCGGTTCTGAAAGGGAAGGATGACCTCAACCGCGACGCGCTGTACTGGCACTTTCCACACTACAGCAACCACGGCATGCAGAGTCCCGGTGGAGCGGTCCGGTACAAGAACTTCAAACTCATCGAGTATTACGAAAACGGAACGGTCCAGTTGTTCGACCTTGATAAAGATCTCGGCGAGCTGAACGACATCTCCAAAGAAAATCCGGAGAAGGTGAAAGAGCTGAAGGACATGCTTCATAAGTGGAGAGAGAGCGTGAACGCCAGGATGATGCCACCAAACCCGGACTATGTTGCGGGACGCGAGCCGTGGAAGGGATTTAATTACGATATTCCCCCCGGAGCGAAGAGCGGCAATCATTAGAGTTGTAAGTTGTAAGTTATAAGTTGTAAGTGGTGCGTGGGGTTCGTGGGCTATCTCATCTGTCTGGACGACCTGCCACTCACTACTCACCACTCACTACTCACCACTCACAACTCACTAATGACCAATGACTAATAGCTAATGGCGACTGACGACTCACGTCTCACGTCTCACGACTCACGTTCAAATAGACCTAACAATAACAATAACCACCAACCAAACCCCATCCTATGTTCATCGTCGAAGATTACTCGCTCGCTGTTATTTTCTGTTTCATCACCATGTTGTGTTGGGGTTCGTGGGGGAACACACAAAAGCTCGCCGGGAAGACATGGCGATACGAACTGTTCTATTGGGATTATGTAACGGGCATTCTCCTGCTGTCATTGATCTCCGCATTCACGCTGGGAAGCATCGGTGAAAGCGGACGTCCGTTTCTGGAGGACCTCGCGCAGGCAGACGGACGGAATATGTTGAGCGCGTTTTTCGGAGGCGTTGTATTCAATGCCGCGAATATACTGTTGTCGACGGCCATCGCCATCGCCGGGATGTCGGTTGCATTTCCCGTGGGAATAGGCATCGCGTTAGTGCTCGGAGTATTGGTGAATTACGTCGGCTCGCAAAAGGGGGATCCCTTTCTGCTGTTCCTCGGGGTCGCACTGATTACCCTCGCCATTATTGTCAACGCCTTCGCATACAAGCGCGCTACGGCGGGCAGTCAGAAAGTGTCCACGAAGGGGCTGGTGGTTTCAATCCTGGCGGGCGTATTGATGTCCTTCTTTTATCGCTTTGTTGCAGCGTCGATGGACCTGGAAAACTTTCAGGATCCCGCAGCGGGAAAGATGACTCCTTACACAGCGGTGGTGATCTTCTCCGTGGGTATTTTTCTCAGTAACTTTATTTTCAATTCGATTCTATTCAAGAGACCCATCAGCGGCCCGCCGACCAGTTACTCTGAATATTTTCGCGGCGACTTCAAGACGCACATGGTGGGCGTTCTGGGCGGAATTATATGGGGTATCGGCAATTCGCTGAACCTTATTGCCGCGGGAAAGGCAGGCGCAGCGATCTCCTATGGTTTGGGACAAGGTGCAACCCTCGTCGCGGCCTTCTGGGGCGTCTTCATCTGGAAAGAGTTTGCGAATTCGCCCAAGCCCGTGACGGGTCAACTCGCCGTCATGTTCCTTTTCTTCCTGGGAGGCATCGTTTCGATTATCATGGCTGGACAGTGACAGAGATGATCTGTCACTCCATTTGCCAGGCCTGAATGCCGGCGGTCCCGTTTCAAATCCCATCCGGACACTTTATCCAATATACAGGAAACGTATATTTGCGGACACCCGTTATTACTGGATGAAGCTTCAAATGAACAAAAAAGCCGCCCTGATCCCGGGCTCCGGAAGATCCTTCCCGGTGACCCGGATTCATTCACATCTCCGGCCGAAGGTGTGTCTGTTATGGGTCTTCATGATTGCCTGCACCGTCGCCTCCGGACAAAGCATGACTGCGAAAGAGATCATTCAAAAGGCCGATGAGCGCCTGCGTGGAAACTCGAGTTACGCCGAGTTGACAATGCAGATCATTCGTCCTGAATGGAAGCGCACCATGAGCATGAAAAGCTGGTCAAAAGGGTCTGAATATGCTCTTGTATATATCACTGCACCCGCCAAAGACAAGGGTACGGTATCGCTGAAGATCGGCAACGAGATGTGGAACTGGCTTCCTTCCATTGAGCGCAGTATCAAGGTGTCGCCGTCGATGATGATGCAATCCTGGATGGGGTCGGATTTTACAAATGACGACCTGATCCGGCAATCGTCAATTGTTGAAGATTACAATCACGGGTTGATGGGACAGGAAAAATTCCAGGACACCGATTGTTATATGATTGAGCTGATACCGAAGCCCGAGGCACCGGTTGTGTGGGGTAAGATCATCGCGTGGATCACCGTGAAAGATTACAACCAGCTGAAGGTAGAATACTAC
Source organism: Flammeovirgaceae bacterium (assembly GCA_044507775.1). GTDB lineage: Bacteria > Bacteroidota > Bacteroidia > Cytophagales > Cyclobacteriaceae > Chryseosolibacter. Next base: position 28,245 of record JBIQIY010000025.1, read on the forward strand.
GATGAGGATGGTACACTCATCAATGTGATGACGGGTTATGATCTGAAGAACCTCGACGGCCGGCTCTTGCCCACACGTTGGGAGATGGTCCCGGCTGATGAGGCCGGGCACAAGACGGTGATGACCTACAACAGCATCGATTTCAATATACCGCTTGACGATAGTTTTTTTTCGAAACAGAACATGAATCGCATACGGTAAATTTTAGTGGTCTGAAATCCTAAAGAATTAAATGTTGGTTCAACTCGCCTGGCGCAACGTGTGGAGAAACAAACGAAGGACGATTATCACCGTATCCTCCATTTTCTTTGCGGTGCTGCTGGCGTTGTTCATGAGATCCATGCAACTGGGATCCTATGCGAACATGATCAAAAACAGCGTCGAGCTGTATTCGGGGTATATACAGATCCACCGGGCCGGTTACTGGGATGACAAATCCATTAACAACATGATGGTTATAACGGATTCGCTTGAATCCGTCATCGAAGCTACACCGCACGTAGATTTTTACATTCCCCGCCTGGAGACGTTCGTCCTGGCGGCCTCGCGAGAGCTCTCGAAGGGGGTGGTTGTTATCGGAACATCACCTGAACAAGAGAACCGGATGACCAAACTCGCCAGCAAGGTAGTCGATGGCGAATATATCAAAGCCGACACAAAAGGTGTTATGTTGTCGGAGGGGCTGGCGGACTACCTGCAGCTCCAGGTAAGCGACACCATCGTCATGATCGGCCAGGGATTTCACGGCGCAAATGCAGTCGACCAGTATCCCGTTACCGCCATTGTGCGATTTGCCAACCCGCAACAGAATGACAACACCATCTATGCGCCTATTGCGCTGATGCAGGAATTTACCAGCGCTCCTGATCTCAGCACCGCACTCGTGCTTTCTATCGATGATCTGAAGAAGCAGGACGCAATTAAGGAATATCTTAAGGCGAGTATCGGAAAACGATATGAGGTTATGGATTGGCAGGAGATGCAGCCGGAGTTGGTTCAGCTAATTCAGTCCGACAACGCAGGGGGCGTAATTCTGCTGGGGATTCTTTATATGGTAATCGCCTTCGGAATTTTTGGTACGGTGATGATGATGAGTATAGAGCGTCGAAGAGAATTCGGAGTCATGGTGGCCGTCGGTATGCAAAAAGGGACGCTGTCGCTCCTGGTGATTCTTGAGACGCTGATAATAGGATTGTTGGGATTGGCGATCTCGCTCGTCGCCGGAGTTCTTTTGTTGATTTACATGTACCATCACCCGATCCCCATGTCGGGCGACGCGGCGCTCGCCATGAAAGAGATGGGCATTGAACCGCTGTTGCCATTTTCTCTTGACCCCGTGATTTTCACCAGTCAGATGCTGGCGATCATTATTATTGTTACAGTCTGTTTATTGTATCCGCTGGTAAACGTCGCGAGACTAAAACCGATCAACGCTTTACGACATTAAGATCCGCCTATGATTGCTGCGATATCATGGAGAAACGTGTGGAGAAACCGACTGCGGAGTTTTGTTATCATTCTCGCCATTACGGCCGGCCTGACGGGCGGTATCTTTACCGTTGCCATGCACAACGGCATGGTCGAGCAGAAACTTCGCACGGCAGTTGATACACAGACGGCGCACCTGCAGATTCACGCGCCAGTGTTCCAAAAGAACCGGGACATTCGGCTTTACCTGAAAGATGCTGATAGGATTGGGGCTTCGTTAAGGGAAAAACCCGAAGTGAAGGCGGAAGCCCTGCGACTGGTCGCCACTGCTATGGCCGCGACGTCCTCCGCAAACGCGGGTGTGCAATTAAATGGCATTTATCCTGAAAAGGAAAAGCAGGTGAGCACGATATACGAGTCGATTGTTGAGGGCGACTATTTTGCGAGTTCAAAACGCAACCAGATTCTGATCAGTACACGCACTGCGGCGAAACTCAAGCTCGGAATCAACGGCAAAGTAGTGGTGACCCTCCAGGATATCAACGGCGACATCGTTGGCGCAGCGTTTCGTGTAAGCGGCATTTTCCGGACGACGCATTCAGTCTTCGACGAAGCAAACGTATTCGTTCAAAAACAAGACCTCGAACGGATCCTCTCAATGCCGGGTATCGTGAACGAGATCGCCGTGCGCCTGCACGATATCGAAGCCGTCCCTAGCGTCCAAAACCAGTTGCAACATGAGTTTTCCTCAGACCGCGCCGAGATCCTGAGCTGGCGAGAGATTCAGCCCGAGCTCGCTTACATCAATGACGCTACCTGGCAGATAAACTATTTGATCCTGGTCATTATCCTTCTCGCGCTCGCGTTCGGAATTCTGAATACCATGCTGATGGCCATTTTTGAGCGGGTGAAAGAGATCGGTGTGCTGATGGCCGTCGGCATGAGCAAGGCGAGGATTTTCTGGATGATCATCCTGGAAACTGTCTTTCTTTCCCTCACGGGTGCCGCGGTGGGAATCGTGGTCAGCGCGTGGTTGGTGTATAGCACGGGCGCCTCTGGAATTGATCTTTCGATGGTCGCAGAAGGGCTTGAATCATTCGGACTCAGCAGCATGATCTATCCGTCCCTCGACCCTCGTTTTTACGGGATGTTGGCCATCATGGTGATCGTCGCGGCAATGCTTTCCGCACTGTATCCGGCAATCAAGGCGCTGAGGCTGAAGCCCGTCGAGGCGATACATGGGTAAGTTGTAAGTTGTAAGTTGTAAGTTGTAAGTTATAAGTTATCGGGTTATGGGTATTATTAGGGTGTCAGGGGTTAGTAAGGTTTATAATCCGGAGACGGTTCCGGTGCATGCGCTGACGGATGTGAATCTCGAGTTTGCGAGGGGCGAGTTCGCGGCCATTGTGGGTCCCTCGGGATGCGGCAAGACGACATTGTTGAATATGATTGGAGGCCTTGACACGCCGTCGACCGGAAAGGTACTCATTGATGGAACGGACCTTTCATCCCTGGGGTCACGGGAGCTAATTGACTTCCGGCTTCACAACATCGGCTTCGTCTTCCAGGACTACAGCCTCTTGCCGGTGCTTACCGCGCGCGAGAATACCGAGTTTATCATGCAACTGCAAAAACGCCCTAAGAAAGAGTATCGCCAAAGATCGACCACCCTGCTCAAAGAAGTCGGACTCGGCGACAGACTTGATTCATTTCCCAGAAAGTTATCCGGAGGCCAGCAACAGCGTGTAGCCGTCGCGAGAGCACTGGCGGCGAAACCCAAGTTTGTTTTGGCGGATGAGCCTACAGCCAATCTTGATTCGCATTCCACCAGCGAGCTGCTGGACATCATGCTTAGAATGAATGATGAAGAGAACGTTACATTTATTTTTTCGACCCACGACCAGCGCGTGATCGACAAGGCAAGGCGTGTCATAAGACTGGAGGATGGAAAAGTAATTGCATCATAACGTGAAAGCTGAATGGCCAGGCTCGTAACTTATCTGCTTGTGGTTTTGTTGCATCTGCCATTGGCCACCCTGGCCCAGGAGGTGGGGGACAAACCCGCCCGTACGTCATTCAGCGGCTACTTGAAGTACCTTCAGACCGTGCAGTTGGAAAAAGTGAACGAAAACTGGATCACGGATAATATCTTTCATAACCGCCTGAACTTTAAATGGTACCCGACATCGAACCTCACATTTACTGCAGAACTTCGGACCCGGCTTTTTTACGGCGAAACGGTAAAGATATTTCCGCAATACGCGGATCTCATTGACGACAACCGCGGTTATGTGGCTGATCTCTCCGCAATCCTCTCGCAGGGAGACTCATATTTTATTCACTCAGTGCTCGATCGCCTCAACCTCGATTGGACGAAGGATAGGTGGCAGGTGCGTATTGGCCGGCAACGCATAAACTGGGGGCAGAACTTTGTCTGGAACCCCAACGATATATTCAATGCGTATTCGTTTTTTGACTTCGATTATGAAGAGCGCCCGGGGTCGGACGCTGTGCTGATCCGCTACTACGTCGGGGCAACCTCATCCATCGAGTTTGCCACTGCTTTTGGCGATACCTGGGATGACTACAAGATGGCGGCGATGTACCGATGGAATGCGTCGAGATATGACTACCAGGTGCTCGCCGGAAAAGTGGGGACGGACTATGCAGCAGGGGCGGGGTGGTCGGGTGAGATCGGGGGTGCCGGTTTCAAAGGGGAGGTTACCTGGCTCGAGCCTGTTCACGATGCTTTCGCCGGTAGGGGTGCAGTTGTCGGCTCCGTGTCCGGTGACTACACCTTCCCGAAGTCGCTTTTCCTACACAGCGAGATCATTTACAACAGCTATGCTGAAGGGGATGACCGCAGTGTGCTCGGTTTGAATTTTCTTTCGGAGTCGCGGTCGCCCAAGACGCTGACGTTTACCAAATGGTCGTGGTTTAATGAAGGATCGTATCAGGTCACGCCCTTACTGAAAGTCGGTTTGTATTGCATTTACTACCCGGATGAAGGTTCGATCTTTCTCGGTCCGAATGCCGAGCTGTCAATTTCCGATAATGTGTATCTCCTGTTTATGGGACAGCTTTTCCTGGGATCCTCCGATTCGATTTACGGAAGTCTTGGATACTTCAACTATCTAAGACTGAAGTGGAGTTTTTGAAGAGCCTCATGAGCCTTTTCGTCTCTTGTGCCCAATCGGTTTGAACTCGCCTCACTGTTGGAAGTCGGTGAGGTCATTGTACTCCGAGCACTCAAGACTCATGTCGAGTGCTTCAGTGGGTCTCGTGAAGCTTCCCTTTCCGTACGGCACGGATGAGTCCTGGTAAATCTTCGTCATGAATTTTTCCCAGATAGGTCGGGCAGTTCTTCCCCCTGCGCCAAAGACCCACGATGGAAAATGGATGCGCGGCTCATCGCCGCCAACCCAAACACCTGTTACAAGATTGTTTGTTACGCCCATGTACCAGCCATCGGAAGCCTGGTCAGTCGTTCCGGTTTTTCCGCCCACTTCATTGTCAACCTTCAGGAAGGGATCGATGCCTGCTGATGTACCGCCTGCCTCTTCGACACCGCCTTCCAGCATGTAGACCATTTTGTACGAGGTTTTCTCGTCCATTACCTGTCGGGTTTGCGGAATGAAACTTTCAATGACGTTTCCGTTTTTGTCTTCGATGCGCGTGATGTAGAGTGGTGCTGTGTAAATTCCGAGGTTGACAAAGCTTGAGTATGCGGCTACCATATCAAAAAGGCGGACATCGCTGGTGCCGAGGCATAGCGAGGGTACAGGTGCCAGCGGTGTTGTGATGCCGAGGCGGTGTGCGAACTCCACGACGTTCTCCGGGCGGACGAGTTCGATCACCTGAGCGCTCATGGTGTTTTTCGAAAGAGCAAGTCCCTGACGTAGTGTGAGTTTCGCTCCCAATCCCTTATCGCCTTCGGAATTCCGGGGTTCCCAGATGGTGCCGTCGGAAAGCTTTATGGTGGGGGAGATATCATACAAAGTGTGACAGGGAGAATAACCTTCTTCGATTGCCTTTCCATACACGAAAGGCTTGAACGTAGATCCCGGCTGTCGTGTGGCGAGTTTGACATGGTCAAACTTGAAATATTTGTGATTGATCCCGCCCACCCAGGCTTTCACTTCACCGGTATGTGGGTCCATCGCCATCAACCCGGCCTGAAGAAAGCGATTGTAGTAGCGCAACGAATCCATCGAACTGAACAGCGTATCCTTTTCACCGTTCCAACTGAAAACGGTCATTCGCTTCCTGAGATTGAGCATGATATCCACGGAGTCCGGATGGTCCGCGTACCGTTTTACAAGGGCTCGGTACACTGCCGTGCGCTTCATCTTATTTTCGATGAAGTCTTCTATCTCGTAACCACCTTCGTCTACCCACGGTTCGCTGCCGCGCTCTTTCCATTGGGCGTCGAATGATCGCTGCAATTTTTTCATGTGCTCCGCCAACGCCTCTTCCGCATATTGCTGAATGCGGCTGTCAATTGTCGTGTAGATTTTCAGGCCGGACTCGTAAAGGTCATATCCGTTATCCTTGCACCACCGCAGCAGCGTGGGTGTGAGCACTGTTCTGAAGTATGGAGCGAGTCCTTCGTTCTGGTTTTGAACTTTGTAGGTCAGCGCGAGCGGAAGCAATTTGAGAGAGTCATATACAGTGGCGGAAATGAAGTCGTGTTTCAAAAGCTTGTGAAGGACTTCATTTCTTTTTCGCAACGAGTTGTCTGGCCTGAAATGCGGGTTGAACAGAGAGGGGTTCTGCAACAGGCCCACCAGGACGGCCGACTCCTGAAGGTTCAGGTCCGCGGGCTGCTTGTTGAAATACGTTTCAGATGCCACCTTGATTCCGTAGGCGTTACTGCCAAAGAAGCTGGTGTTGAGATACATGGTAATGATCTCTTCCTTCGTGAAATTTTTTTCGATCTGGATTGAGATAATCCACTCTTTCGTTTTCTGCACAATCCGACGCGGCCACGGGCCGAGCGATGCCACTGGCCCGTCCATCTCCGGGTTCAGCGTGTACAGGTTTTTTGCCAGTTGTTGTGTGATCGTACTTCCACCACCGGCGCTGTTGAAGGTGATTAACCCCCAGGTCACACGGACGAAGGCTAGAAAGTCCATCCCGGCATGGTTGTAAAAGCGGTGATCCTCGGACAGGAGCAGGGTGTTAACCAGGTTCCCCGATAACTCGTGGTAGTGGATCTGGCTGCGGTGGTAACGCAAATAGCGACCAAGTGAAACACCATCTGCGGCGATCAGATCCGAAGAAAGGTCGTTCTCGGGGTTTTCAACAGCGGAGTAACTGGGCATTGGCCCGAAAAGTCCGAAAAGATCGATGCTGACAAAGTAGACGTACAGCGCAGGGACAAATACCGTGAGAAAGAACGAAATCCAAAGAATTCTTTTGGTCTTTCTGATCCATTGGCGCGAGGTCATGGGTGGAGATGCCGGCTGTTTAAGTTTTTTCTTGGGGGCAACGGTAGGTTCCATTAAGGCGAGAATTCAATCAGGCATTTTTCGACGTTATAAAAATAACCGAATATTCCATTTAAAGGCCGAACCGGCTGTCGAACAGCATTAAGGAACAGTAAAGATACCATTAAGGCGCTTAATTGTAAGGTTGAGAGGCGGCTATCGGGAGTTACTCCGAGTGAGAATTTCCCCGGGGCCTTCACTGGCATGTGCCACTATCTTCGAATGACATCCGCAGATCTTCAGGAGGGAGTCGTTGGGGTCTTCGGTAAATCCGGTCTTCGGATAGGCGCAAAAAACGCTGAAGCCTTCGGATTCACAATACCGGCTCCAGAGGTGTTCGAGGTGTACGGTTGCACCGTTATGGCCATGGCTCCAAAGAACCGCCACCATTTCGCCAAAGGCACGAACCTGGCGGTGCCCTTTCCGCGCGCGAAGGAGGAGGTTAGCCAGCAGATGATAAAAAAGATTTTCGTCCGGCCACCCGTTGATCATGAATTGGGCGAGCGTCTCATCGGCCGAGAGCGGAATGTACTGATCCTGCAAAGTCAGGCTAAACATGTCATATCCTTTCGCCCTCAACTGTTGGTTTAATGCCTTCAGATGTTCGGCCGTTGCAATGACGATTACCGACTCGCCCAAAATAAGGCCGCTCGCAACAAATCCTTCAAGCGTATTGATGAATTGACGGTCATCTTCATAAATCTGCAGGATATGATCACATGGGGCGATTTCTCCCCAAAAAACATCCATCCCAGTTCTATCTCCGTCCGTCGACTCTAAAAAATTATCCATTTCGCTATGATGAAAATCCGCGGCAACCTGTGCGCGGCCGGCGGAGTTTGGGTTAACTCATTAATGCTCACCGAAAAGCCCCGAAAACAACTTTTAGTCTACGCGCCGAATGTTGCCGGCGCCTTGCTGCAAAGCCTGGGTTTTGTATTAAAGAGGACAAAAAACCGTTCCGATGGCAAGTTCAATCCGGGAAGTTTTTTTTGGATCGCGGGTCATTGCTTGAACCGAAGATTTTCTTGAAATTGCTAAGGTCTTATGACCTAACCTGTATGACGATTCTTAATGTCGATGACGACGAGGAAGATATTGAAATTTTTTGTGACGCTGTCCGGGAGATAGACCCTTCTATCATTTGCCTGATTGCGAAGAGTGCCGACGAGGCGCTTCAAATTCTCAACAGCGACATCGCATTGCCCTCGTACATTTTCCTTGATATTAACATGCCAAAGGTTGATGGCAACGCGTGTCTTAAGGAGATTAAGAAGGACGCACGACTGCATCGCATTCCCGTCATCATGTATTCGACCAATACACGTTCAACGGATATTGAGATATACAAGTCGCTTAACGCGGGTTTTCTTGTAAAGCAAAACAGCTTTTATGAGTTGGTGGCAGAGCTGCGCAAAGTGCTGAACAGGAGGGAGCTATTGTAATGCCCCGGAGGGTTCTTCCCGCAACGATTCAAACCTTTTTCGAATAGCGGAGATATTTGACTTGACATACCGCATGCGTTCGAACAGGGGATGGTCGAAGTGTGTTTGATAGCGTTGCACGGTGTCGATTTCCAGGAGCGTAATGCTGCGTTTCTTCAGCTTGTATCCATACAGGCAGGTCGGCTTCAGAACGATCTTGTTCTTCGAAATATGGTCGACTGCTGTGATAAAGGGTTTGTCTTCGTTTACAAGCTGGATTTTCAGTACACAGTTGGTTTGCGCGCTGATCAAAATGTCTTTGAAGATTTCTTTCTTGCTTTTCATCAGCACATTCGCTTCAAAAACTGTACCACGCCACCTTCGCATATCTCCAACGGAGTGCATGGGCGGCGTGGAACCACTTTTATGCGTCAAACGGTAGCGCCTGAGCAACTCGAGCCGGTTCCCGCAGTGCATCCATAGCAGTGCTGATTGATTTGGATGGCGCGATCCGCCAGCGTCCGGGCGTCGAACCGGGTTATGTGATTGGAATTGCCGGCGACCTTTAATTCAAGCATCTGATTGAAGTCGCAGTCGTAGAGCTCGCCGTTCCATCCAACGGATAGGGTATTGCGACACATCACGTTTAGCGCGGCCGTTGGATTAAAGGCCGCCAGAAGCCGTTGCATGTACTTTTCGTAGTTGCCGCTATTGATAAGATACTCGAGGTACCGGCTCACGGGCATGTTGGTAATACAGAAAAGATGATTGAACTCGATGTCGTAACTCTTCCTTAGTTCGGTCTTGAAATCGCGCTCCAACTGTTCCTGGTTGGCGGGTAGAAAAGCGCCCGCCGGATTATAGACCAGATTGAGGATTAGTCCTGAAGGCGGTTTTCCATAGCCCACGTCGTTGAGCATTTTCAGTGCGACAATAGAGTCCTTAAATACCCCTTCTCCGCGTTGTCGATCCGTGCGGCTGGCATTGTAGAAAGGAAGGGAGCATGCTATTTCGACACCGTTCTCCCGGTAGAATTCAGGCAGATCGTGAAATTTCTTATTCGCAAGAATGATGGTGAGGTTGCAACGGACGATGACATGTTTTCCAAGCGTCTTTAATTCGCGAACAAACCAACGGAAGTCCGGATTTAATTCCGGAGCTCCACCCGTGATGTCGACGGTGCCAACGGGAAGGTCGCGAAGGACGTCCAGGCATTGCTGCATCGTTTCACGGGTCATAATCTCCTTCCGGTCCGGCCCGGCGTCGACATGGCAATGCGTGCAAACCTGGTTGCACATCTTTCCGATATTGACCTGGAAGATTTCCAGGCGACCGGGCCGCAGGGGTCCGACTCCCGTTTCCTGCAGCTTTTCACCAAACGGAGTTATCTCCGAACCGTGCTCGAGGATGTCGAGCTGGTGCGTGGCCGATGCCAACGGATTACTGCGGGAGGAAAGTGATTTGTGAACCATTACATCGATATCTCTTCTACTTTGTTCATCATCTGGACACCATGCACCAGCGAAGAACCGCTGCGAATTGCGGCCGCGACGTGTACTGCTTCCATCATCTGATCTTCGCTGTAACCCTTCTCCGTGGCATCAGTGGTGTAGGCGTCTATGCAATAGGGACATTGGACGGTATGGGCCACGGCCAGCGCGATCAATGATTTCTCGCGGGCGGTCAGGGCGCCATCTGCAAATACAGCGCCGTAGTAACTAAAAAATTTGTCGGCCAGGTCCTTGCCGAATTTTCCGATATCGGTGAACTTTTTCAGGTCATCAGCATGGTAGTAGTGATCACGGTTCTTATTCATACGGGTAAGATTTAGCCCACAATATAGGAAGTTGTTGTCTTCGGATGTGGCTGTAACAAATTTTCGGCTCGGATATGTTTCCCTTTGCTGGTAAAATTGTAGCCGGCTGGCCATATTGTCGTAAAATTGATTTTATTTCGCGCTGTGAAGTATCGATTCGGCGACCTGAGGTTAAGTGGCAACATCTACTGGGCGCTGTTTTTACGTCTGCTGCTTGCGATGGCACTGTTTACACTGTGCCGCGTTGGATTCTACTTTTATAACATGTCCTTTTTCCCGGACATGACCATTTCCAATTTCATGAGGCTTCTCCTGGGAGGGTTACAGTTCGACCTCACGGCCGTGCTGTATGTCAATGCGCTTTATGTTCTCCTGATGATTCTGCCCTTCGACTTCAGGTTTCGCTATGGCTATCGGGAGGTCGCGCGATATATTTTTTTTATCACGAATGCTGCAGCGCTGGCCACTAACGTGGCAGATTTCATTTACTATAAATTCACCCTGCGCAGGACATCGGCCGATGTCTTCAAGCAGTTCGAGAATGAGCAGAATATTGGTGGCTTGTTTTTCAGTTTTGTGACTGATTATTGGTACGCAGTAATTTTCTGGATCGGGCTTGTCATCATCATGGTCAAGGTATATAACCGCATCCACGTTTGGGGGCCTCAGATTCTGAATCGCGGTGTGTATTACATAGCGGGCTTTCTTGCGGTGCCGTTGATCACCTTTTTCATCGTTGCTGGCATCCGGGGTGGATTCCGCCACAGCACGCGCCCGATTACCCTGAGCAACGCCGGTGAGTATGTCCGAAATCCGAAAGATATCAGTATTGTCCTGAATACGCCGTTTTCGCTTATCCGTACCGTTGGAAAGACCAAAGTTCAGAAAGTTGCGTACTTCAAAGAAAATGAACTCGACTCGATCTATTCGCCGCTGCATTTTCCGGCCGACACGGCGGACTTTCAAAAGCAGAATGTCGTGGTCATCATCCTGGAGAGTTTCTCCCGCGAGTTCTCCGCCTTTCTCAACCAGGATCGCGGACAGCCAGACTATACTGGGTATACGCCCTTCCTGGATTCGCTGATGCAACACAGTAAAACATTCGTGCATGGATTTGCAAACGGGAGGAAATCCATTGATGGATTGCCCTCGGTCATCAGTGGGATACCATCACTGGGAGTACCTTATTTTCTGTCGCCTTATTCGGGAAACCGGATCAACAGCCTTGCTTCGCTGCTGGCTGCGGAAGGATATCACACTTCATTTTTTCACGGCGCTCCAAATGGCTCGATGGGATTCAACGCGTTTATGAACCTCGCTGGTGTGCAGCATTATTACGGCATGACCGAATACGACAATCACGGTGATTTTGACGGTCTCTGGGGAATTTGGGATGAACCGTTTCTGCAATTCTATGCCGACCGGCTGAACACTTTTCCGCAGCCATTCTTCTCAGCTTTCTTTTCCGTGTCATCGCATCATCCCTTCAAAATCCCGGAAAAATACGAAGATACTTTCCAGGGCGGACCTTTGCCGATCCATGCGTGTATCGAATACACCGATCACGCGCTCCGGCGATTTTTTGAAAGTGTATCAAAAATGCCGTGGTATCAAAACACGCTATTCGTAATCACAGCGGATCACACTTCCTCGAATATCGGGCATGCGGCATATCGGACAGGCTGGGGTTTTTTCGCGATACCGATCATATTTTTTAAGCCTGACAACAGTCTCGCGGGAATTGAGCATCAGATCGGGCAACAAACGGATATTATGCCCAGTGTCCTGGGATATCTTCATTATCCCAAACGCTATGTCGCCTTCGGTCGCGATGTCTTCCGGGAAGAGACTGCGCCGGTGGCATTCAACTACAAAGACAACACCTACCAGTTGTTTGAAGGCGAGCATGTCCTGATATTCGACGGTACCCGCTCGGTGGGCTTGTATAATTATCGCGAGGATGAGTTGATGCAGTTGAATCTGCTTAGGGAAGAGCCTGAAATGGCGTCGCGCATGGAGCAGAAGATCAAGGGCGTCATCCAGCAGTACAATAACCGGATGATAGCGGATGAGCTGACAATAGGGGAGTAGCTGGAGAGCAATCTGCCCTACGCAAGGTTGTGATAGACCGTCTGAACGTCGTCATCCGACTCGAGGACCTCGACCAGCTTCAGTACTTCATCCTGCTCCTCTTCTGTCAGTTCTTTTGTCGCGTTTGGAATATAGTGCAGTTCAGAACTTTTTGCTTCGAGCTGGCTTGACTCCAGAAATTTCTGCATGTGGCCGAATTCAGCAAACCGGGTGTACACGATAATCTCATCCTCCTGGCGTTCGATGTCTTCGGCACCGGCGTCAATCAGGTCGAGTTCATGCTCATCGAGGTTCAATTTTGAGGGATCAAACTTGAAAACGCCTTTTCGCTCAAACATGAATGCGACCGAGCCCGAATTGCCCATACTGCCTCCATTTTTGGAGAAGTGAAGCCTGATATTGGCAACGGTGCGGGTCGGATTGTCTGTAGCGCATTCAACGATCATGGGCACGCCATGGGGGCCGTACCCTTCATATATAACTTCCTGATAATCTTTCTCTTCCTTCGAAGAGGCGCGCTTGATGGCGGCCTCCACGCGGTCCTTGGGCATATTGGCGCCCTTGGCATTCTGCATCGCCATCCGCAGTTTTGGATTGTGCTCAGGGTGTGGGCCACCCTGTTTTACGGCGATGGAAATGTCCTTACCGATGCGTGTGAACGCCTTGGCCATCCGGTCAAAGCGCGCAAACATTTTGTGCTTTCGTTTTTCGAAAATGCGCCCCATAATCTAATCGTTAAGGTCCGCAAAATAACAGGTACAATTCAAACACAAAAGGAAATTGGCCACCCCAAAGGGGATTTTATGCACGGCACAGAATTTTTTGATGATGCGAAGGGTATTGTCGGTCATTTCTTTCTTGTTAATGACTGACAAAGGATCCCGGTTGCTCATGCAGCAGGATGTTAGCGACTCCCATCCCCATGCAGCTTCTCTTTATGCAGCGATGAGCAGGAAGAAATGTGTACCTGTTTGAGTGTGGGTCATCGGGCGGCATCGTTCAGGACAATCATGTACTGAATCCGGCTCTGATACTGCAGAGAGAACAGTGCTGACGACTTTTGATGAAATAAGCGATGAGAGACTTCTCGTTGGTCAGGTAAGACTGTGGAAAAATTTAAACATCCATTAATCAGGCAGAGTGTGTGATCAATCAATATTTGTTATCCCCGTTTGATTCTGCGAAGGTTGTACGCCGGGTGTGCGCGATGATCATGGTGGTTGTGTTTACAGTTTTCGGCCCTGGCAAGTCGTTTCTTGTAATTTATCCTACCGGACATTCTCATGTACAGTATTTCGATATGAGTGAGACGAACAAGCTGTTGTTCACGAACAACCTATTTCTGCCGGGCTCCGGGCAAACTGCGAAGGAAGAAGTGGACGTGGCGAGACACGGAGCCTTGTTTGAAGAAGCGCCCACGATCACAGGGCAGGTGCCTTTGTCAATCGCCGAGGACCAGAGCGTTTCCGTGGAACTCGCGCATCTTATAATTGAAGATCCCGACAGTGAATCCTTTACGCTTTCTCTATTGGGCGGGCCGAACTACACCGTCTCAGGCAACATCATCACACCAGCGACCAACTTCAACGGGATACTAACGGTACGTCTATTCGTCAACGACGGAATGGCCAACAGCAACATTTTTGACTTCCGGCTTACCGTGGATCCGGTGAATGATCCCCCGGTAATCACCGGACAGCGTCCGCTGAGCACTACGGAAGACCTTCCCATCATCCTGTCGCTGGCAGACATAACGGTTAGTGATCCGGATAATACCTTTCCGGAGGGGTTCGCGCTGACCGTGTTAGCGGGCGAGCACTATACGTTCGCCGGAACTACGGTGACACCGGCCCCCAACTACACGGGAACGATGTCTGTCGGTGTGACCGTCAGCGACGGTGCCGCAAACAGCGAGCCCTTCGTACTGCAAATCGCCGTAACCCCTGTGAATGATGCGCCGGAAATTACAGGGCAGCAGGCCGTATCCACGAACGAGGAAGAGCCGCGAACAATTGCGCTGCAGGACCTGATAGTAAGCGATCCGGATAACACATTTCCTGCAGGATTTTCCCTCACGGTATTTCCGGGAGACAACTACACGTTGACGGGCAACACAATTCTTCCGGTTGTTGATTTTTCCGGATCCCTGACGGTACCCGTACAGGTCAGCGATGGCACGCAGACCAGTAACATATTCGAGTTACAGGTGCAGGTGGTTGCCGTGAACGACAAACCCGTGATCAGTGGTCAGCTTCCCGTGGAGACTCCGGAGGATACTCCCGTCACCATACAATTATCTCACCTGACGGTCTTCGATCCGGACAACAACTATCCAGTCGGTTTTACGGTCATCGTGGGACCTGGCACGAACTACACGGTGACGGGGACTACGGTGCAGCCGGCCCTGGACTTCAACGGCACGCTGAACGTTTCTGTTACGGTGAGCGACGGACTGGCGAGCAGCGATGCTTTTATGTTTCAGATCCAGGTGGGCAATGCAAATGACGCGCCCGTTATTACGGGACAGGCACCACTCGTTACAAATGAAGAGCAACCTGTTACCCTGACCCTTGCGCATGTAACCGTGGTTGATCCTGACAATGTTTTTCCCAAGGGCTTTTCCTTGTTGGTCTCGCCCGGAACGAACTATGCCGTCGTGGGTCAGACCGTGACGCCGGATATGAATTTCGCGGGTATTCTGACCGTGCCCGTGAGGGTCAGTGACGGGGTGAACAACAGCCCGACGTTCAACTTTCAGCTGCAGGTGGCGCCTGTCAACGATGCGCCTTTTTTTGATGCGATCCCAAACCAACAATTAGCGGAGAATACTCCGGCGGGATCGGTGACCATCACCGGTATTTCCAAAGGCCCTATGGAGGACGATCAACAACTTACATTTGTGGCGACCTCGAACAATACCACGATCATTGAGAATCCGGTTATTCAGTACGACGGCAGAGCGACCACCGCGAAGCTCTCCTTTGTCGTGAAACCGAATCAATCGGGGATTGTTACACTGACCATCGTCGCCATCGACAATGGCTCCAACGTTGCTCCGAATGTCAATTCGTATACAGGTAGCTTCCAGATTGAAGTGCTGGAGATCAATTCAGGTCCAACTCTGAATGCGATTGCCGACATCACGATCATGGAGGATGCGGAACAGCAAAATATTCCACTGACGGGAATCTCCGCGGGCGAAGGCGAGACGCAGACCCTCACCGTGACATTGACGGCCGATAAGCCGCAGTTTTTTGATCTGCTACAAGTTGACTATACCAGTCCCGGTGCCACCGGCTCTGTTCGCTTCAAGACAAAACCGGATGTATTTGGAACTGCGCGTCTCTCTGTGACGGTGACTGACAGCGGCCCTTCCCAGGCACCCCACGTCAACAGTGTCACCCGAAGTTTTTCGGTAAAGATAGACCCCGTGAATGACCCTCCCGTTTTTACTTCCGAACCCGTCACGATCGCTGTTGCCCGGGAGGACTATGAATACATCGTTATGGTTTCCGACCCGGACGGTGAAAAGATCAACTTCTCCGCTCCGACAAAACCCGCATGGTTGTCGCTTGGGCCCGGATCCAACGGAAGTGCCCGGCTGCACGGACGTCCACCTGAGTCGGCACTTGGAAACTTCAATGTTACCCTTGAGGCGAAGGACGGTGCGTCTACCATCAGCCAGTCCTTCATAATCTATGTCAATGTGAGGCCCTCCATTGAATCGCTTGATGCTGCAACGGAAGAGGATACACCGATGACACTCGGCGCAGATTTTTTTCAGAGAGGCTATTCTGACAAGAATGAAAATGCCCTGCGGCACCTGTTGATTTCTAAGCTGCCTGAATCGGGCGTTTTATTCCTGGGCAGCGTAGCCGTAGAGCAAGGTGACACCATTCAGTCTTCGTTGCTTGCCAACTTGCAGTACCATCCGAACGAAAACTTTTCGGGGACCGATGTTTTTTCCTGGAATGCTCACGATGGCTATCACTACAGTCTGAACACGGCGCGTGTCAACATTGCTGTGTTACCGGTCAACGACGCGCCGACTGTGATTTTTTCCAAAGACACCCTTCAGTATGAAGTAAATGGTGAATCCGTCTTTCTGGACCCGCTCGTTGCAATTGAGGATCCGGATAGTGACAGTCTTGCTAGCGCAACTGTGGGATTCCGCCCGCAACGCTATCGTCCGGAGATGGATTTACTTCAATACAAGATGCCGGGAAACATCCGGGCGAATTTTGATTTTCAGACCGGGGTACTGAAAATGACGGGTGCCGCTCCAATTGCGGATTATGAAACCGCCCTCCGTTCAATCCAATATCTGTATCAGAATACGACCGATCCGATACTCGAGCCCAAGGCTGCCTACTTTGCCCTCAATGACGGCGAAACGGAGGGTGATCCCGTGGAAAAGATCATCATGCTTCAATACACGTTCATCGAGCTCGACATTCCCTCCGGGTTTACGCCGAACGGAGACCTGGCAAATGATACCTGGATTATCGAGCGCCCCGGCGGCGGACTGGAAGACATGAGCGACGCCATTATCAGCGTCTACAATAAACAGGGAGTACTTGTTTATCGTGCTAAGGGATTTGATCGCCCCTGGGACGGAACCAGGAACGGCGAGTCGCTTCCGGCCGACACGTACTTCTTTACCATTGACCTGCAACTGCGAAGCGGGAGGACCTATAAAGGAATTGTAACCATACTGCGCTGATTATGAAAAGAGTTTTTCACCTTGTGTTGTTCCTCCTCGTCTCGGCTGAAATTCATGGTCAGTACCTTCCCAATAATGCCCAGAGCTTCCAGTTCATGCCGCTGTACAACCCCGCGTTTGCCGGTGTTGAAAATTTCAATGATCTCAAATTCAGCTATCGCTATCAATGGAGCGGCTTTGGCAGCTACTCGCCAAAGTTTATCAACCTTTCGTACAATACGCGCATTGTAGAACCGCTGGATCTTACTTACAACTCACTCCGCCTCAGCGATCCAGCTGCAATGAGTCCTGAAAACATGCCACGTTCAAAGAGAATGATCCACGGACTGGGTGGGAACATTTTCCATTCAAAAGTCGGAGTGCTCAAGTCAGTGGGCGCTAATGTCAACTATTCGATTCACTATCCGCTCGGCGGAGATCTGCGGCTTGCGTTAGGTGCCGCGATGTTGATCGAGAACAGAAAACTTGACGTCAGCGAGGTTTCGGTTCGCGATCCTGATCAATTCTATGATCACCTTCTGGGTGGGTCCACTTCTCAAACGGATCTTAATGTTCGGGCAGGGGTGTTGCTGTATACGCCCTTGTATTATTTCGGTATCACATATCTTCCGCTGCTGTATTCCGCGCTGGAGGCATCGGAACTTGCGATGACTGAACCATTTTACCGCGCATCCTTTCAGGGGGGATTCACGGTCCCGCTTAATGCGGACGTAACGCTCAAGCCAAGCATCCTGGCGCTCATTCAGATGAACAACCAGGTTATTCTCGACTATCATGTCAAAGCGTATTTCCGGCAAAACATCTGGCTGGGGCTCACATACAGGGATATCAAGAGCGGTGTTGCGCTGGTGGGGTGGAACTTTAATGAGATGCTCAGCGCGTCGTACTCCTATGAGATGTCGGTGGGTGAATTCAAGCAGTTCAATGACGGAAGCCATGAGCTGGTGCTGTCGCTCAGGTTGGATAATTTCAAGAAACACTCGCAATACACATGGTGACGAACGTAATGAAAGTTTTAATCCTTGCCGCGCTCCCCTTGACAGGTTTTTCGCAGCTACTCGAGTTTGACTCGGTGACGAAACTTCCGCGGACATTGAACAGCGCAGGAGAAGAAAGTCTTCCGATGCTGGCGCCGGACGGACGCAGTTTGTTTTTCACCCGTGCGTTATACGCAGGGAATGCCGGAGGCAAATTTTCCGGACTTGACGTGTGGCATAGTGAAGGTGCCGGTACCGACTGGACGAATGCCTCCAATGCTCTGCCTGCAGGGATAAATAACGAAGGACATAACGCAATCATCGGGATGAGTCGCGATGGAAGCAAGCGGTATTTTACCAGTGTTCTACCGGGTGAGAAGATGCAGGGCATCTATGTCACTACGCGCATAAATAACTACTGGTCGCGGCCTGAACTTGTTCCGATTCCCGGTATAGACAACCAGGATTTTGTGGGTGTATTTGTTTCACCGGATTTCGATGTGATCCTGTTTTCGATGCGGGCACCCGACAGCCGCGGCCAGGAGGATTTGTATTTTAGCGTGCGGAATTCGGCCGGTCAATGGTCGTCGCCGCAAAATATGGGAACGACCATCAATACGACGGGGTATGAAATCTCGCCGTTTCTGTCGGCCGATAAGAAGAGGTTATACTTCGCCAGCAACGGACATGGAGGAGAAGGGGACGCTGACATTTTCTATAGTGACCGCCTTTACGACTCGTGGGAGACGTGGTCCCTTCCTGTGAATCTCGGCCGTAATGTCAACTCGAAAAAGTTTGACGCGTATTTTTCAATTTATGGCGACTCCATCGCCTTTTTTGCCAGCAATCGCGACGGAAAGTATGCGGATCTTTATGAAGTATCCGTCACCCGCGCTCGCACGGTACTCGGAAACGGCCAGCGATATCTTTCGAAGGAAGAGTGGAACCGGTATCTGGGCGGGAGCGTGTCGGACCTTGTAGTGTTTAACGGTGATGCTACTGCTTTGGACGCCGCCCAACGGGAATTGCTCTTTTACATCGCCAACAAACTTCAGCTGGAAAAAAGCGTGCTCTTCCACCTTGTAGTGGAAGAGGAAGATACCTCTGCCCGCAGTGAGGCGAGACTGGCCAGTATCCGCGAGCATCTGATTCAGTCCGGAATCGCGGAACAGCGAATTATCATCGAGCAAGTGGAGCCTGTACGCAAGGGAAAGGGAGGAAGGATTCGCGTTCGTCTCATCGAGTAGAGACGTTTGCTTGCCGTTAGGCCGATCGCCAGGGCTTGTAGTGCCTTTGGTGGGCGAGCTCGAGCATTTCTTTATCGCCCGATGAATCTCCGAATGCGATTATCGTGCTATACCGGGTCAGATCAAACGCGTCTTTGATGCGGCAAACCTTTTCGTCGCCATGACAGTTTCGCCCGTCCAGTTTGCCCGTAAGGTAGCCGTCTTTCACTTCCAGTTTCGTCGCCAGGCAACGGATCCCCTGTTGATCGCACCAGGGTTTCACCCAGTTTTCAGCCGATGCGCTGACGACAGCAATCGTGGCATTATCCCGGCGATATTCATCAAGAGCCTTCAGAGCGCCAGGCCGGATCAGGCGAGGTAGGATTTGCCTGGAGAAATCCAGACAACGCGCATTAAACTCAACGAGTGTTTCGCCTTTGAAATATCGGGTTAGAAAATATTGTTTCGCCTTCCAGTTCGGAATCACTCGCAGCTTGAAAAGCACCATAATGGGAGCAAGCATAAATATGCCGAGCCAGTATCCACCCACGCCGCGATAGAAGCGGACGAACTCTATCAGCGTATCCTTTGTCGTAATCGTGCCGTCAAAGTCGAAGAGGACTAGCGTCTCTGTGGCCTCGTCGTTTGTTTCTCCGGTGGTCTTGCTGGAATTGGTATTGCGTTCAGACGCGTTCATGTTTGAATCACCGAACAGAGCGATGGTGCGCACCTGACGGGAAGGGCAAAAATATCCGCTTTTTTCTATAAAGCATAGATGATCAGATAAAAGCTTGTAATCCAGCCTGCGATGGTGGCCAAAATGAATTTGTCTTTCACGAAAATGCGGGTAGGAGAACCCGATCGGTTTTCAACGAAGATAATCTGAAGGTAGCGCATAACACCGGCGATGACAAAAATGGCTGTGATGAACAGATAATCGCTGTCAAATCGCAGTACAACTTCAGGCGAAACAGTGTACATGATGTAGGCCACGATCACCACCGCCGAGAGCAATGTTATGCAGGAGTTAATGAAGTCAAGGTTGTACGCCTGCGTAGACTTTCGGATGATGTAGCCGTTTTTTGCATTGATCAGAATGTCATCGCGACGTTTGGCGATTATAAGAAACAATGCCAGCAGAAGGATCATGATCGAAAGCCAATGGCTTATGGGAAGGTCGGCTATCACGCCACCGCTGTAAACACGCAGGAGGAAGCCCAGGGACACAATAAAGAGGTCTACTATTGCGATGTTCTTCAGTCCAAAACAATACCCCAGGTTCAGTAGAAAATACGTGAACAGGAGGTAAAGAAAGGCGGTGTTCAGGGCTGCGGCGATGGCAAGTCCCGTCGATACCAGTGCGACGATCACTATCCATGCCGTTGCGGTGCCGATCTCGCCCGATGCGATAGGTCGGAATTTTTTGGTTGGATGTAGTTGATCGACAAACCTGTCGCGGTAATCATTGATGACGTATACCGCCGAAGCTACCAGGCTAAAAGCCAGGGCACCGATCCCCACCATGATGAGCTCTTCACTTCGAAAAAGATGGCCTGCAAAAAACGATGGAATAAATAGAAAAAGGTTTTTGACCCACTGCCTCACACGGATTAGTCGGAGAACCGACCATGTATAAGATACAAATCCTCTTAGCAGGTCGGCCGGTGCCCATTGCGCCGTCACTGCTGATTCCCTATTCGTGGCTTGGGTTGTTGATCTGCCAGTAGTAGTTGTTGATTCCATTCCTCACTTACCAAATGTTCTCCAAATCTTGTCTTGTGTACAGATGATCACGCGTGACAAATAAGGTCGAGCGCGCACCCCGCTTTAGGGCGAGGGGATCTTTTGTGAACAATCTCGACAGCCAGGCGAGCGGCAACAGGAACAAAAAGTAGATGGCGCTGAGGAGAATTCTCGAATTCACCCAGCCGAGTCCCAGCGCTATCTTGAACCATAGCCATTCGATTGCCTTTGCAGCCGCCGGAATGAAAATGCATACTAATCCTATGCATACCGCAATCCTGGCGAGCAGCTGGATATTAAAAATCCAACCAAGCGCCAGTAATCCGGTGACGATAACCAATATCGTTTTGTACCTGTCCTGAGATTGCACCGTATTTGCTTAAAAAAGTGTATAAATAAATGGTGCCACTGCCGAGCTGCCGCCGATAACGATCAGCACGCCGACGAAAATCAGAAGCAGGATAATCGGTGTTAGCCACCACTTTTTTCTTTGCCTCATGAAACTGAACAGGTCCCTGACGAAGTCCATAATGTTAATGGGTTGTTGTTAGTATATTCAATCGAGTGTAAACTCCTCTTTCCAATTATCTTTTTCCTGCCATTCGGGCTGGCGCTTTTTGTTAAACAAGAAATTTCCGATCGCGAGATAGTCCATTTCCGTTCGCATAAAACACCGGTATGCGTCCTCTGGGGTACAGATGATGGGTTCTCCGCGGACGTTGAAGCTTGTGTTGACCACCACGCCATATCCGGTAAGCTTCTTAAACTCTTGTACCAAGGTGTGATAGGTGGGGTTTGTTTCGCGGTGAACCGTCTGTATCCGTGCCGAGAAATCGATGTGTGTGATGGCGGGCATATCCGAACGCAGATGATATAGTTTCTCTTTGAGCGAAAATTCATGATAGCCCGGAGGCAGCGATTTCCTGCGATTGCAACACACCGGCTGCACGAGTAGCATGTAGGGAGAGGTTGCGTCGTGCTCGAAATACTCGGCGCAATCTTCGGCCAACACGGAGGGGGCAAACGGCCTGAAGGACTCCCTGAATTTTATTTTTACGTTGAGCTTTCTCTGCATTTCTTCGTTGCGCGGATCTCCCAGGATGCTTCTTCCTCCCAGGGCGCGCGGGCCGAATTCCATGCGACCCTGGACCCATCCGATCACATTTCCTTCCGACAATTTCTCGGCTACCTTCCTGCATAGCGCTTCCGTACTGTTGTATTTCTCATATACCGCATTATATTTTCTCGCAACCGATTCTACGTCCCGGTCGCTGAAATCCGGACCGAGATAGGAGCCATTCATAGCGTCAAGTGAGGTGGGTGCTACCCGCTCTTTTCCATAGTAGATATGGTACGCCGCCTGCGCCGCACCCAGAGCGCCCCCGGCATCGCCTGCCGCGGGTTGTATGAATACATTCTTGAATATCTTTGAATTGTAGATCTTGCCGTTGGCGACGCAGTTAAGAGCGACACCCCCCGCCATGCAGAGGTTGTCGGACTGTGTCAGGCGTTTGGCCTCAGCAGCCATCTTGAGCACGACTTCTTCTGTGATATGCTGAATAGCCAGGCCGAGGTTACAATGATGCGTGAGCAGTTCTTCCTCAGGTTTGCGCGCCTTAAATCCGAATAGTTTCGCCCATTTCTCCTCCTGCACCATGGTCAGACCGGTGGCGTAATTGAAATACTCCTGATTGAGCCAGAGGGATCCGTCTTCTTTAATATCGACCAGGGTTTGGCGGATGATCGTTTCAAAATCTTTTACTTGCTGGCTGCAGGGTACTCCGTATGGCGCAAGTCCCATGAGCTTGTATTCACCGGAGTTTACCTTAAAACCCAGAAAGTATGTGAATGCCGAATACAGCAAGCCAAGCGAGTGCGGAAATTTCAACTCCTTGAGGATCCGCATATCCTTGCCCTTGCCATAACATATTGATGCTGTTGCCCATTCGCCGACGCCGTCGATTGTCAGGACCGCTGCCTCCTCAAAGGGAGAGGGATAGAAGGCGCTTGCCGCATGGGAGAGGTGGTGTTCAGGAAACAAGAGTTTTACTTTCCGTCGATCGAGTGGCTGAATTTTTCCCAGCTCCTCATATAGCAACCTCTTTAAAAACATTTTCTCTTTGAGCCATACGGGAATAGCCGTGATGAAGGAGGGGAGGCCTTTGGGAACAAATGCGTAGTAAGTTTCCAGCAGCCTCTCAAATTTCAAAAGGGGTTTGTCATAGAATGCGATCGCATCAAGTTTGTCGAGTGTCGTACCGCTGTATTCAAGACAAAACCGGACGGCGTTTGCCGGGAATCCGGGGTCGTGCTTCTTACGGGTAAAGCGTTCTTCCTGGGCAGCGGCCACAATCTCCCCATCGGAAATAATCGCGGCGGCCGAATCGTGATAGAAGGCTGAGATTCCTAATATTTTCACTTAAAAGAATTGGTTAGTAAGGATCGTGAAGGATTACAGGTTCTTCCAAGCGTGCATAAAATTCTGTTCCACATCCGCTAAAGGCCGCTATTGGCATTCTTTTGTTATTGCTGTTCAAAATATTCGCTGACCGCTCACCGCGCCGAGCGGGCTGGGTCGCACTGCATGCCAGGGGACCACTTTCGGGCGGGAAGATGGGGATGGGAGTTGGCTCATAATTTTAGTACACCTACAGGGTTGGTTCGAATGTGAGCGGATTTTTTCAACTCATTGTGACAGAGCCAAAACTTTGACAGACCGAAACAACTATCGAAACAACATAAAATGGATCTTTTATTTTTAGGGAAAGTCTTGTGGAGAAAATCATGGATCCTTGTATCCGTACCCCTGATCGCCGCTCTTGCCGCCTACATTTTTACCGTCGATATGCCGGATACCTATGTGGGAAACGCCCAGCTCGCCACAGGCTTTACTGTGAATGACCAGGTTCAGCTGACCGAGGAAAGATTCAACAGCCGCGACGCAGACATCAAGTTCAGCAACCTGATGAGTGCGATGAATTCAGGCCTTTCGGTAAATCTCACTTCGTACCGGCTGTTATTGCATGATCTCGATCAGAAGAACGTTCCATTTCACCATCCTGATCCGGAGGCTTTCACCGCCACTCCCGAGCAAACGGAGAAGGTTAAGAACATAATTTCCGAGAAGCTCAGAACTTTTTCTCCGCTCACCTCCACAGATCCTGAATTCACCCTTATCACGGATTTCCTGATCGCCTATGGATATAATTACAATGACATCAAGGATAACCTGACCATTGAGCGCATTCCAAACACCGATTACATCGACGTGAAGGTATCTTCGGACAACGCAAGTCTTTCGGCGCTCGCCGCGAATGCCTTTTGCGAGGAGTTCATTCGCTATAACAAGTCGTTGAAATTAGAGCGATCGAGCGAGTCAGTGGAATTCCTGGCCCAGGTTACGGAACAGAAGAAAAAGATTCTTGACGAGAAGATGGAGATTCAGAAGCGATTCAAGGCCGAAAACAATGTGTTCAATCTCGAAGGCGAGAGCGGAATGAAGATGGGTCGGCTTTCGGGACTTGAGGCAGAAGCATCCGCAACGCGCACGAACATCAATCGGTTGCAACTTCAGATACGGCGTCAACGTGAAGAGATCGCGAACCTGAATGCCCCCGCAACCTCGTCCAGCAATCAACGTATCCTTGAGCTCCGGACACAGATCAACAATATGAACGCGCGTTACATCACGGGTGGTTCTTCAAACCAGGCCCTGCTGGACTCGCTCAACTTTCTTCGCGAGGAGCTGCGAGTAGAACAGGACAACTCCATGCGCCAGGGGGCGCTTGTTTCGCCCGGCTACACTGTGGCGGATCTCCAGCGCCAGATGCGGGAAAATGAAATTGAACTTCAGGTTCAGCAGAATAACCTCCGTACCATTGAGAGCCAGATTGGAGGAATCAACTCCAGCTTTTCAGGTTACGCAAACAAGGAAGCAGAGCTGGCCTCGATCCACAAAGAGGTGGAGTTGGCTACAGAGGAATATAACATGGCCCTCGAGAAATTCAATGAAGCGAAAAACCGACAGCTCTCCTCAAACGACTTGAGGATCGTGCTGGTGGCGACGCCTCCGGTTAACCCGGAGCCCGGCCTACGCATCATCATCATCGGGTTGGCAGGGTTTCTCAGTTTGATGTTCTCGGTCATGGCCATCGTGGGAATTGAACTTATGGACGGTGCTATCCGGACACCGGAGAAATTCAAGCGCATGGTGAACCTACCGATTGCGGGTGTGATCAATCGTATTGACAGCAGGAACTTTAACATTCGAACGTATTTCAATCAACAAAACGGAAGCGACGAGACTGAAATGTTTAAGTCGCTGTTGAGGAAATTTCGCCACGAAATAGAATCCATGAATGCAAAGGTCATCCTTTTTACCAGTCCAAAGCGGAAAGACGGAAAGACCTTTACGATGTTCTCTCTGTCGTACGTTTTAAGTCTGCTCGACAAACGCGTGCTGATACTGGACACCAATTTCAAGAACAACTCTTTGTCGCAAATTCTCGGCAGGGGACTAAGTGATCTTAAGGTCCTGGACACAAAGAAGCACAAGCTCCTCGTGAGCGCACAGGGCGCGGAGAAGAAAGAGGAAACAGAATTTGAGCACGAGAACTCCTACGACCTGATCAATCCGACGAAGTACAAGAACATATACATTGTAGGAAACTCGGGTGGAGGAAGTGAATCGCCGGCGGAGATACTTTCAGGCCGCGACTTTACAAACCTGGTTTCCCTGCTGGCCGACAGCTTTGATTACGTTCTCATGGAGGGTGCGGCGCTGAATGACTATTCCGACACAAAGGAACTCGTGCGGTACGCTGACAAGGTTGTGGCCGTGTTCTCGGCCGACACATCGTTGAAACAACTGGATCGTGAAGCCATCCAGTACTTCAAGTCTCTTGGCAAAAAGTTCGGCGGATGCGTTCTCAATCGCGTGGATACGAAGGACCTGAAATTGTAATCGTGACCAATATCAAGGCCTGAAACGGGAGACGCGCTTCAGGTTGAATTCAACATTCAAAATTTTGCGTTGCGCTATTTGACCATGTTGGGGTGGTAGCATTTCTTCCAGTATTCCAGAATCAATTTTACGGTTGCAAGCAGGTCAGAGAACCGTTGTTCCTTGAGAAAAAAGCCCTGGACCGTGAGGTCATAGGCGGTTCTAACCTGTTTGGGGTTTGCTGCTGTTGACATGAATACGAAAGGTATGCTTTGTCGCCTCAATTGTTCCTCACTATTGATCTGCTTGCGAAGTTCCAGGCCATCCATCTCCGGCATATTGATATCGCAAAAGATAATGAAGGGTTTTTCGGTGGCGGTTCGCAGGTACTGCAGGACTGATTCGGCGCTTGGGAAGAACTTAAGCCGGTCCGCGACGCCCAGTTTCTCGCAGACCTCCTGGAATATATACTGATCGTCAGCATCGTCTTCAACAAAAATGATCGGTCCGATAGATGGCATTATTGGGATAGTTGGCGTCTGAATATTGAAAATTACTATTAACTTTATGCCAAACTCGCTTTAGCGGATTCGATGCATTCGTTTAATCATCGGCTCGCTTGGGTACAGATTTTTAACTGGGGGGCAGCAGTAAGGGCTTTAGTCGCGAACTGCTAACGGGTGTACTAAGCGTTGTATGACCGGCTGTTTCGCATCATCAAGCCGATAAATGTTTTGACTACATGCTTAAGAACAGTGACATCATTATTTTTAGCCTGTCCCGGTGGGACGCCGCATATTCCTCTCCTTCGTTTTCGCTTGCAAAAGAATTTGCGAAAAATAATCGGGTCTTCTACATCGATCATCCATTTTCCCTGAAGGATTTTGTCTTGCGATACCGCGCCCCGGCGATTCAGAAGAGGAAGAGTGCGTTGTTACGAGGGGAAAACATCTATACGAAATCGGACAACTTCCCGGAGAAGCTGACGATGGTGACCCCGCGCCTGACCCTTCCAATCAATTTCCTTCCCGACGGCTCCTTATATAACGCTCTCTCGCGCTATAATGACAGGATCATTTTTGATTGCATGCGACGGGTAATCCGCGATCACAATGTGAAACAGTTTATTTTTCTGAATGCATTTGACCCTTATTTCTGCCGCGACTTTCCGGCTGACATTCAGCCCCTGATCAAAGTCTATCAGTCGATGGACGATCTCACGCAGGTGCCTTATACCGCAAAGCACGGAACGCGACTTGAGGCGGACATCGTCCGCAAGTTTGACGTTACGCTTACGACTTCACAGGAACTCCGGAGGCTTAAGTTGAAGCATTCCAACAATGTCTTCCTGCATCCTAATGCTGCGGACTTCAGTAGTTTCTCCCGAGCGCTGACGGGAAACTTTCCCCGCCCTCCGGAGTTGGTGACCGCTGAAGGCAAGAAGATCATTGGATACACGGGTAATATAGAGTCACGCGTCGACTATGAACTGCTAAAGGCAGTAATTGAATACCACCCCGATAAGGTGATCGCGATGGTAGGTCCCGTCACAACCGCCGAGCACAAGACCATCGGGCTCACCGAATATCCGAATGTGATTATGGCGGGGTCGAAGAAGATTGATCAGCTTCCGGCTTACCTTCAGTACTTTGATTGTGCGCTTATTCCGTTCAAGAAGAATACATTGACCCGCAGTATTTACCCGCTTAAGATCAATGAATATCTCGCGGCGGGTCGCCCGGTCGTCGCCACCGACTTTTCCGAAGATATCCAGACGTTCAGAGATGTTATCTATATCGGGCGCGATAATGCGGAGTTCGTTCAGCTCATTGACCAGGCCATCCAGGAAAATGACAGCGCACGCATCCAGGCACGAACGAAAGTGGCAAACACCAACACCTGGAGCGCGCGGGTCGAAAAATTCTGGGAAATTCTTGAAAATCAACAGGCTCCGGGGCCAAAAGTCGAAGCACGCCACGCCTGATTCCAAGGCGACTGTTGGCATATTTATTTACCCACTCCTCTTTTAAAGTGTTTTTTCCCGTTGCACCGTTGATGGCGGCCAGCGAGGAATCCGACACTTTTTGTCGCATGGATACTCAACTAAGTGATTATGATGACGGAAGAAGAAGAAGAAAACCAGTTTGAAGTGGGGGAGAGGAAAACATTTTCTTTTGAGAGCCTGAACAGGATTGTCGCCATTCTGTTTGTGCTCGGCATCTACCTGATCATTTTTCTAAAGATCCTCGTGCTCAAATAGCAGTTTTATCAAAGCGATTTCATGATCACGAACAAAACAATCAAGTTTCCGGCTGCCGGAATTTTTGCGCTCGTATTACTCGTTTCTCTCGCCGTCACTTACCTGATCGTACACCAGGGTGTCATGGCGGGGGTGCTGATTCTGCTGGCGTCGTTTGGGGTGGCCTTGCTGGCCGGGATGTTGAAAGATTATCGCATTGGATTCTACTTCTTGTTCCTGATGGGCATTTTTATGTTTTATGCCGATCGGGTTGTCGACATTAATTTTCCGCTGGGCACTATTTACGATGCATTGGTCGGCCTGACGTTCTTCGCCCTTTTTCTGAACAACAAACGCAATGATTGGACACTGTTCAAGAATCCGGTTACGGTCATGCTTGTTGTGCTGATCTTGTACCAGGTCCTGCAGTTGCTGAACCCCAGTGCCAACTCTGTTGTCGCCTGGCTTGTATCCCTTCGAAACAATATTTCCTTTTTGATCTACGTGATCTGCTTCCAGATGTTTGCGACTCTCAAGGACGTACGGAGGTTCACAAATTTCTGGTTGGGCGTTGCGCTCCTGGTTGCCCTTTACGGTATCTATCAAAAGCTATTCGGGTTGCTGCCGTTTGAGGTGGCATGGATGAATGAGAAACCGGAGCGGATAGCTCTTTATATCATATGGGGACAGTTGCGCTCGTTTTCGTTCTTGTCCGATCCGTCTTCCTTTGGACTGTTTACAGGCGCGAGCGCGTTGGGTTCCATGGTGCTGGCCATGGGGCCTTTTCGGCTGCGATACCGGATATTCTGGGCGGTCATGACGGTTATTTTTCTCATCGCGGTGTCCTACTCGGGTACCCGCACGGCTTTTGCCCTCGTGATCGTCGGCGTGGCCTTCTATATTACGATCATGCTGCACAATCGGCGCACGCTGGTTGCGTCCGGGTTTATCGTCTTTATTGGACTGGTCATGTTGTTTGGACCATTCTATGGAGGAACGATGAGCCGCCTGCGCTCGACCTTTAAGGCATCTGAAGATCCGTCGATGGCAGTCCGGGATTTCAAAAGGATGAAATTCCAGGAGTATATCAAGACTCACCCGATTGGAGGCGGCCTGTATACAGTCGGCAAAAATGGTGCGCGATATTCTCCGGGTCATGCGTTGGCCGGTGACTGGGATCCTGACAGCGGCTACCTGCTTACCGCCCTGGAAACAGGGTGGGTGGGGCTACTGATCTTCATGGGTTTGTTCTTTGGGGTTATCCTCATCGGTATCAATAATTTTTTCGCCATGAAGGACCCTCTTCTGCGGACGTATATCCTCGTTTATATCGTGCCGTTTATGGCGCTTTCTGTGGCGCACTTCACGCAGGATGCCATGTTTCAGAAACCTACAAATATGCTGGTTTATGCAACTTATGCCCTCGTCGTGAAAATCAGGTCTTTTGAAAAGAAACTCTTCTCCGTAGAGCTGGTATGATAATTTGAAACTGACGGTTAACAGGTTGTTGCTCCGGTATGACTGTGCGATTACGGGGAGGCCAACGTCTAAAACACAACTGCTAAAAACAATCGAATATCTATGAAAACATTGATTCTTTTTCTTCTGATCAGCGCTCCGCTTTTGGGACAAAATATCGACTACAATAAGATCATTTTGCCGGAAAGCTCACGGGCATCAGAGTTTGAAGAAAAACTGGTACAACTCGCCTGGCGCAATCACCCGTCCAATGAGGCGCTTAGACGGGAAGTGAATATTGCCGGCTACAACGTAAAACAGAATAACGCTTCGTGGCTGGAGAACATCCGGATAACCGGAAACATGAACGAGTTTACCATCAATAAGGCTTCCGACCCTTTCGGCCGTGCCGCATTTTATCCAAAATACAATTTTGGTGCGAGCGTATCTCTCGGGACTTTTTTCACCATTCCCTACAACATCAAAAAAAGTAAGGAAATGTTAATCGTCGCCCAGGCGAACGTAAATACGCAAAAGCTCACCGTGAGAAATGAGGTGCTAAAGCTCTACAACGAGTACCTGATGCGTGAACGGATCTACAAACTGCAATCCCAGGCGCTGCTTGACAACGAAACGTCTCACAAACTGGAGGAGCAGCGCTTTCGTCGGGGCGAAATTACATTTGATATTTATTCCCAGAGTCTTGCCGCTTACAATGCGGCAATGGTTCTTCAACTGGAGTCCGAACGCGACTTCAAGAACGCCAAGCTGGACCTCGAAGAATGGATTGGAATGAGGCTTGAAGACGTTCGCTAACGCACCCTGCATCTGTAACTGAAGCAACCTGGCGGGCGATGTCATAATCCATGACACAAGTCCTGCAAAAAAATCTGGTTCGCCACCGCGCACCTGTTGGTTTTGGCATTGACTTTTTATTGTAGAGGCCGGTGGCTGGGTAGCCTCTGCAATTAGAGTACTATGTTGAAATCTTCAATCTTGAATTATCACACATCGATCAGGAATTCTATCAAATCCAGCTGGTTAACATTAGGAATCATTTCAGCGATCTGTATTCCGCTGGCTATTTTCTTTTTTCTTGTCTTCTTTGAAAATGAAACAGCCGCTCTAATTATGCGGTTCTATCCGCCGTCGCCGCGGCAGGGCATAACGTTCTATCATGATATCGTGAACCTGACCCGCCTTGAGATTCTATGGCTGGGTTTTTTCGCGCTGCTTTCCCTTGTGCTTATGAATTATCCGCTCAAGGGAGTCTTCGCGGTGCGATCCAATACGAAGGCGACTTACTACATGATGCTCATAGCATCGGCGTTTGTTCTGGCAACGGCATTTATCAACCGCGAAGTATTCGAAGATTTTCCAAATTCCTCCGACGAGTACGCTTACCTTTTTCAGGCCGAGATGTTCAGCCGCGGCAAGTTATGGGAGCGCGCGCATGATCTGCCCGACTTTTTTTACATAAACAACATCGCGCAACACGAAGGAATTCAGGTTAGCCGGTTCCCCCCGGGGTGGCCCCTGATTCTGAGCTCTGCGTTTGAATTAGGAGTAAGCCCCGCGTTAGTAAACCCTTTTCTGGGCGTGGTGGCGCTGCTGGTTTTTTATTTTTTCGTCAAACGATATTACGATGTGAAGGTGGCCGTCTGGAGCACGCTTGCTGTTGGGCTGAGCGGATTTTATGTGTTTAATGCCGCGTCATACTTTTCTCACACTTCTTGTCTTCTGATGGTCTTACTCTTCGTATTTAGTATTTATTTGTACAGGGAGAAGAATAATGTCATATTCGGGTTGCTTGCAGGCTTTTTTCTTGCCTTTGTTGTTACAATCCGGTACTACACGGCGTTCTTGATTTTTGTCCCGTTTCTCGTCTACCTGGTAGCAGAATACCGGTGGAGAGTGATTCCGCTGTTCTTCTGGATGGCGCTGGGCAGCATTCCATGTGTAGGCTACCTGCTCTGGTACGATTATTCAATTACCGGTGATCCATTCCTGCCGGTAACGATGTGGGCTTACCCGGAAGAGCAAATAGGATTTGTAAGGGGTCATACTTTCCTCAAAGGGCTTGAGCACCTGATCAGGCATGGCCTGTTGTTTATTTATTGGGTGTCTCCTGGATTGCTGATCCTGTACATCGTGCTTCTCTGGAAGAAGGTTCGGTCCGCAGCTGATCGCGTAACTCGTCCGGAGGATTATGCGTTCGCAGTCCTGGCCATCGGATATTTCTTTTATTACGAAATCGGCGGAAATCAGTATGGTCCCCGATTCCTCTTTGAGGCGTTCCCGTTCCTGGTAGTTTTTGTTGTCAGCCATGTGTTGCGTTCCGGTCGCAATTGGGCGATGGCGATTCTGATCGCATGCCTCGTATACCCAATCATAAAAATGCCCCTTATCGCCTATCGCGAAGCGCGTATAATCGATCAGCGGCAGAACGTCTATGACCTGGTTAAGAAGGAGAAGATCACAAACGCCCTGGTCTTTATTTCGTCGCCCACGAGCCCATTGCGGCCAATGCCAGTAGACGATCTTACACGGAATGACCCGACGTTCATCAACGACGTTATGTATGTGTTGTCCTTTCCGAAGATCAATGATCAATTAATGGATTACTATCCCGATCGATCCGTTTATGAGTATGTACGGGACGTTGACGATGTCGATGGCGAACTGATCAGGATCCGCTAGACAGTCTATGCCCCGGGTGGCGTGAGGGATCATCACTCAGGAAGTGTGTACACATCAATGAACGATTTCTCCGGATGCCTGGGAGCCAGGAATGTGAACTCATGCTTGTAGTGCTGATCGAGGCACGCCTTGACATCCATCGGAAAGAAGTTAATGACCTCCTCCGGATTCACAGTTTCAAAAATGACGAGGTCATAGGACTTGTTCCGGATCTTTTCACAGAACTCGTCCACTTGCTTTTGCCAGATAGAGACCGTTTGATGATACCACATGGGTTGATTGGTGGGAGGAGTAAAGGGTATCTCGTAGGCGAGAGAGGTAAGTTCACTCATGTTGAGCACTCGAATATCTCCCTTCTTCTTCTTAATCACATCCAGCTCTTTAATTTTCCGAATGCCGTCCAGCGTGGATTCAGCCAGGAAGAGGTGTTCCATTGTTTTGTATTCTGTCGCAAGACGGTAATGCTGGGGTGCTTTTTCTTCGACGCGTTCCACCACATTCGGCCTCTTATAAATCAATCGCTCTATGTTTCTCCAATAGATGCCCGTCCACCAGAACCCCACGAGGGCAAGACAGATCGCCACATAGTACCAACGCGTCAGGTCGATACGCAGCCTCACGTTCGAGAGAAGGTAAGCAAATCCAAATGCGTAAAAGAAGGCCTCATTTTTCTCCGGTACGGGGCTCGTCACAGGGATGATCCACGCCTGTACCATGATACCAACGCAAAGCATCACGAAAAGGACCTCGTGCTTGTTTTCGAAAAAGGCGCGTCCGTCCCGGGCTTTATCGATCGCGAACAGCAAGATGATAAACAGAAAGAACTTTTCCCAGTATGCCCATCCCAGGATCTCATTCAGAAAGTTGGAAAGGATCAGCCGCGACTCGTGCGGCGGTTGCCCATAGTTAAACCAGTATGAAAAGTCGTACTGCCAGACCGGGGCAATAAACGCAATGGCGAAGACTATTAGACAGCCTGTGAAGGCGAGCCATTTCCTGAGCGACCTGTCAACCCAGGCGTTGTATGTGAGCATTGCGTAAATAATGAGCAGGCCCAGGCCACCGGCGTCCTGCTTGGTCCAGATTGAAAAGAAGGCAAAGAATGCGGCCAGGGCTATGTTCATCCACAGCCTCCATCCGGCCTCCGTAAAGATCGCACGCAGCGCAAAGTAAATGGCCACAAGTTCGAAGGCGAACACCATGTTATTATACCAGGGCCAGAAGTTGAACGAAACATAGGAGAAGCAATAGACCAGGACGGAAAGCAGGATAACCACCGGTGGCACCTTTAATATCCGGAGAATCGATCGAAAAGAAAAGACGGAAATCAGGTTGACCACTACCTGGCAAATGATCAGACTATAAAAATAGGGTCCGAAGATCTTGAACATCATGGCCGGAAGTAACCAATAGCCATATCCCATGGGAAGGGAAAAATCCCGGAAAGGCACTTGACCGAGATAGATGCGATAGGCACCTTCCCACGACAGAAAAATATTGATGCGGTAAGGATTGTTAAACAGGAGGGGGATAAAGCAAAAGACGAGTGTTATTACCAGCTCGAGTCCGAGTAGTTGTCGTTCTGAAAGACTTTTGTTGAGCATATGACACGTAAGTGAGTTAAATATTCATTTTTTAGTAACTTCCGGCCGGATTGGTGCATATTTTTTACACTTTCTCGCATGAAGAAGCTGATTACAAACTGGAACAACTATCCCGTCGTTGAAGCCAATGAGACCTCGTTCGATTACGAGAAAGAAATTGCTTCGAAGCTTGCACAATCCTCGATTCCACACGGCAACGGGCGCTGTTATGGAGATGCCTCGCTTTCGGGGGAGGTGATCAACACACTGCGCTATGACAAGGTGCTCGCGTTCGATGAGTTGAATGGTATAATTACATGCCAAAGCGGCCTATTGCTTTCCGACCTTCTCCAGATCATCGTTCCGCGGGGATGGTTCCTGCCTGTCACACCGGGAACGAAGTTTATTACGATCGGCGGTGCAGTTGCGTCGGATGTCCATGGGAAAAACCACCACGTTGACGGTTCTTTTTCCCGGCACATAATTTCCATGTCTGTACTAACCGGGACAGGGGAGACTTTTGTATGCAGCGCGACTAATCATTCTGACTTGTTTTGGGCAACGTGCGGAGGCATGGGGCTTACCGGTATCGTCCTGGACGTCAAGTTCCGGCTGAAGAGAGTAAACACTGCTTATATCCGTCAACGGCAAATCAAGGCGAGAAACCTCGAAGAGGTGATGGATCTGTTCGAAGAAAATTCCGCGTCTACCTATTCTGTGGCGTGGATCGATTGCCTCAAGAAGGGAAAGAGCTTCGGGCGCAGTATCCTCATGCTGGGAGAGCACGCCAACAGCGATGAAGTCAGGCGTGACAAGGTCCTGGAGCCCCGGGAGAAAGCGCTTTTGACCGTGCCGTTTTATTTTCCCTCATTTGTTCTCAACGGGTATTCGATGAAGGTGTTCAACGCTCTCATTTACGCAAAGAATTACCGGAAGACCATGGACAGCGTTGTCCACTATGATGGTTTCTACTACCCGCTCGATTCGATCCTGAGCTGGAATAAGATCTATGGGAAGAAAGGCTTTGTTCAGTACCAGTTTGTTCTACCCCTTACAGCTAGCAAGGAAGGACTGACGGATATCCTGACACGTATTAACGGTCATGGAACGGGATCTTTTTTGGCGGTACTAAAACTCTTCGGCGAGCAGGACGATCTGATCTCTTTTCCCATGAAGGGATACACGCTGGCACTTGACTTTCCTATCAGACCGGGACTATTTGAATTTCTGGATGAATTGGATCATATCGTCGCTCAGTACGGGGGACGCATTTACCTTTCGAAAGATGCCAGGATGAAGGAGGAGATCTTCTGGAGCACGTATCCGCGCGCGGGAGAGTTTCAGGAAATAATCAAGAGATATGATCCACAGAACCGTTTCGTTTCCCGGCTCTCGGAAAGACTAACCTTAAAACCTTAATGGAGGAGAACGTTTTGATTCTGGGGGCTACTTCCGACATGGCAGTAGCAATAGCCAGACAACTTGCACTTGAAGGGTATTCATTAACACTGGCCGGCCGCGGCAAGGAGAGGTTATCAGCCCTGGAAGGTGACCTGCGCGTCCGACACAAAGCCATGGTGTCGTCGGTCACTTTTGATGCTCTCGATTTCGCGAGCCATGAGAACTTTTATAAGTCGCTACCCGAGAAACCGGATGTCGTCATCTGCGTCTTCGGACTGCTCGGAGATCAGTCGGTCGCACAGGAAAATGGAGAACATGCGCAGCAGATCATTGGCACGAATTACAGTGGCGCGGTGTCGATTCTCAATATTGTGGCCAATGATTTTCAGCATCGGAAAAAAGGCCTTATTGTCGGCATCAGTTCCGTCGCCGGCGAGCGGGGCAGGCAGAGTAATTATATCTACGGAAGTGCCAAGGCCGGCTTCACCGCTTACCTCTCCGGCTTGCGTAACCGGCTCTATTCCCATGGAGTTCATGTTGTAACGGTTAAGCCAGGCTTTGTAAAAACGAAGATGATCGAAAATCTTCCCACGCCGGGCATCCTCACGGCTTCTCCGAAAAAGGTCGCCCTAAGAATTTCAAAAGCCATCCGCAAGCGAAAGAACGTCATCTATGTTCTTCCCGTGTGGGCGCTTATCATGTTTGTGATCCGGTCGATTCCGGAAGGGATTTTCAAGCGACTCAAGCTGTAGTCCGTCACCCGCATTATGGCTCTCGCAGGACAATTGCCGCCGGGTTTTCTCCAGCGGCGGGTATAGTTTTTTAAGCATACAGGTTTCAACCCTGAAACCTCATGCACTTTAAAGCACTACTAATCACTGAAACACCTGCTGGAAAATTTGAGCGACAGATCGTAGAACGTCCAATTGAATCCCTTCCTCCGGGCGAAGTTCTCGTCAGAGTTCATTATTCCGCATTGAATTACAAAGACGGATTGTCGGCTACTGGTCACAAGGGAATCACGAAGCGGTTTCCGCATACTCCTGGCATCGAAGCGGCCGGAGAGGTTATCTCGAGCACGTCCGACCAGTTCAAGACGGGGAGCGAAGTTTTCGTCACGGGCTATGATTTGGGAATGAATACCTCTGGCGCATTTGCCGAATATATACGCGTGCCTGCGGCGTGGTTGATTCCCAAGCCGTCTGTTTTGTCCTGCAAGGACTGCATGACCATTGGCACGGCGGGCTTCACCGCTGCGTATGCATTGTACAAGATGGAGCTGATGGGCCAGACGCCCGACTATGGACCGATCGTGGTCACAGGCTCAACGGGCGGTGTAGGTAGCCTGGCCGTTGCGATCCTGGCAAAAGCGGGATACGAAGTAATAGCCGTGACGGGGAAGAAGGAGGCAGGAGACTACCTCCGGTTCCTGGGTGCTGCGCGTGTCGAGCCGCGTGAATTCCTCAACGACTCCCTGGGCAAGCCACTCGCCAGAGCCATGTGGGCGGGCGCTATCGATACGGTAAGCGGAACGATGCTAACTACGCTGCTCAAGCGCTGCCGCCGCGACGGAAACATTGTAGCGACAGGGTTATTGTCTTCCATACACTTTGCAACAACCATCTATCCGTTTATTCTCAACGGCGTCAACCTCCTGGGCATTGGCGCCGGTCAGACGCCCATGGACCTCCGGGTGAAGCTATGGAACAAACTTATCAATGAATGGAATATCTGCGACAAGCTTCCGGCAATCGCAAAAGAGATTGGTCTGGAAGAACTGAAGGATACCTACATTGATGCAATCCTTTGCGGCAAGACGAAAGGCAGGGTTGTTGTCAAGCTTAAGGATGACTGCTGCCAGGATCTGGCGGTGACACAATCATTGAATTAAAATTTTTCCGGGTGGTGCGTATTCTGCCTCTTCTGATCTTTTCATTTCTGTGTACGGCGGTTGCCGGGCAAAACCGGATTGCGACGCTGGCTGATCGACAGATCTACGGCGATTATATTACCCCGGGTGATTTAATCATCGACACACCCACCCGCGATCAAGGGGGGAGACGGGAGGTGATCTTTTACTTCATGGGCAAGCAATGGCCCGGCCTTCGGGACAATGCTACACTCTGGATGGACGGCGACAAGCTCGGCCCGCTGAATGAGATCAAGTTCTGCAATACTTCGAAGTCGCTGACGCCCTGGCGGATCCAGTCCGCACGGATCAGGAATATTCCGTACACGCGGGTGGTTGCGAACGGATTCACTTGCAATGGGCTGAAACATTTTGAACTTGACGGACAAAGCGATTCCTATCCTGGATTGAGCGCATGGCCTTCCGACCGGAAGTTTCTCACGGGCAGTTTTGGCTTTCATGTTATCGGCAATCTACAAGGAGGCCACGCCTATACTGTAAATGTCCTCGACGGCGGGACTATACGCATGAATGGTTTTGAAGCGCAGCACGCCTTCTCAGGAGTGCGCATCAATGGAGGGAAAGAGGCGATCACCGTGGCATCTATTGAAATCAGCAACTTCTATATTCATGACACGGCGAGCGGGGAAGGACAGTACCTCGGCGCAACTTTCAAGCCGCCCTATGCCAAGCTGAAGAATCTGAAAGTGCATCATGGGGTCCTGGCTCGGATTGCGGCAGAGGCTTTACAATTTCAGCATCTTGCCGGCGGGACAGATGTTCATCACATTACGATCTTCGCCGCTGACACGAGGTGGGTGAGTGCGTTCGGACCGGGTCAGGATACCGGTATCCAGTGGGTTGTGGATTCGGGTGAGAACAAACTGCATCATGTTATCGTCGATGGCTACGGCAGCTGCGGGTTCATGCCATTCGGATCGGAAACCGTGCCCGCCGCAGGAGTGAGCCGCGTATCCAACATCCTGCTGAACGATGGACGCGATACAGGTCTTTACCTCCACAAGTCGCTGAGCTTCGGTGTGCGCTGGATGTTTGACAGCATTTACTTCAGAGGACTCACTGACACTTACTATAAGGAAACCGGACGCAATACACGCAATTACTACATCTCCCGGCATCACGGGGCCGACCATTTTACTTTTCGCAATATTTTTCATGACGCGAGCAAGCCGAAAGTTTTTGAGGACACGTCCGGTATCCGTTTCAGCGCCATCAGAGTCCGGAAATTGCCCGCGCCAGCCTATGTGAACAGCGGATTTTACGAGTCGGCCGGCAGAATCAGACAATGGCACCCATTCTACGGCGCCTATTTTCCCGTCTCACGGCGTGACACCATGAAGATCAAAGCTCCGACGATCTGGACTGCCGGCGATATTGCAATCGAGACAGTCGGCGAGTATGCATTCTATAAATGCGTTAAGACCCACATCGCGGATCTGAAACGCCCGGCAGAAAATCCGCTGTTCGTGAGACTCACCTGGGATATACACGGCGTGCGCAGCGACCGCCCTACCTGGGATTCAACATCGCCTCAGTCAATCTTCCCGCCCGATGACTTGCGGCTGGTAAAGGGCAACTACTGGAAAAAACTCGGATTGGGTTTCCAGGAGGAATTCCTGGACGAACTGTTTGCTCAGAAAGCGCAGGATCAATAGCCCTACAGAACAGCTTCCTCAGCTACCAATGAGATAGCGGCTGTATCTCCCGGTAAGTCTCTTGACGAAATACACGGCGACGATAGAGGTCATCAGGATGATAAGAAAATAGATCAGGTAAGTGAGCAGCGAGAAATCGAAGGGCATATTATTCACTTCGAATAATTTGCGCGTTACACTGATGAACAGGTAGTGTACGAAGAACAGGCCGAAGCTATAGGTTCCCAACAATTCGAGCGCCGGGAGATGCCGCTCACGCAACCGGTAGAAAAACGTGAGCCACATAAAGCAAAGTATAAGCGACTTGAAGAGATATACATTGAATACAACCGTGCCGCTGAGGACATCCTCAAACGATATGTCTCGAGGCGTTGTTATCCATCCCGCAATTTCTGCTAGACACATTCCCAGATAGATCGTTAACAACAAGTAGAATATTTTCGGATCGTCAGAGAGAATCTGGTCCTTATAGTAGCTCGCGCACATGCCCATGATGTAAACCGGAATGAAATGCAAGTAAGCGAGCAATGGATTTGCATTGTGTACGGGCCGGTACGTGAACAGGCAAGCGATCATGATCAGCGGAAAGACATATTTATAGAATTTCGCGTTGTCGACTGCATGCAGCAGGGGAGCGGTGAAGTAGAACAGTATGATGGTAGATATGAACCAGAAGGGAGGCAGGTGAGAACCTGTTAACAGAAAGTGCCCTACCTGGTAAGCGACAGGGCGATCAAAAAAATCATCCGGCAAAGAAGGTGATTCAAAATCGGTGTGTAGCCTGAGCCAGATCAACGGCAAGGAAATGATCAGATATGGCAGGATAAGGTTCTTGAACTTTTGGGTGAGATACTTGCCGAACACGAAGTTTCGGTGCGTCAGGTGCTGGAATAGGAATCCGCCGATGAAAAGAAACAGAGTTGTGCCATTACCTTCTGAAGGGTCAGAAAACGAATCAAGGAATTTATAGATATCGGGTGACGACTGCCAATACGATTCGAAGCCGCGTGCATGTACGGCGATCACATACAATATGGCAAGGCCTCTCAGAAAATGAATATATGGTAAGAACTGCCGCATTTATTCCTCTGGATTGTGCACCATTCCTGACACCTCGCGGGCGATGATCTCATTCCCATTGGGCGACACATGGCAAAAGTCAATGAAAATATATTCATCACCGTCGAATGCACTTGACAGGTCGAGTATCCAGGGATGCTTTCGCGCGTCGATCTTTTCTTTCAGGCGCCGGTAGATTTCTTCGAAGTTTCGTCCTAACTCTTCGTCGAGTTGAAGGTGGTCGGTCCGCGGATGACTGATGAATGCCGCGGGTTGTAATACTGCGTAAAACTCTCCGCCTCTCGCCGTTACGATCTGCTGGGCCATTTCCCAGTTCTTGATCATCATGTCGGCGATTGCTTCGGCCTTTTCCGGATTCTGCGTGCAGTCATAGGGCGAGTTTTCCGGCGTCGGCTTGTAAGTAATCTTGTGGATGAGATTCAGGATGTCATCTGCGAAGAGCTTGAGCGCAAGCTCGCTTACGAGGGAGAACTTGCCCGTATATAACTTTTCCCTGTACATGGGCACCAACCGGTGGGCGGGCAAGTCGGTGATCTCCCTGGGACAGAGAAACGCCGCATCATTTACTCCATCGTAGAAGATCACAATATCGGTCTTTTCATTTTTTGCATATACCGAAATGAGTTCATCAAGTTCCTGCCGGGAGTTGTAGGCAAGCTGACCGTGGTTGTAAACATCGTATTGCGGATTCTGCTTTTTGAAGAGGGCCGGGATGGTGTGCTGGTCGTCGGAGCCTTCGCCCCACATGGTGGACCCACCAAAGAACCGGACTACCTTTTTGTCCGGGCTGTCGGACGGATCCCGCGGAACGGTTCTCAATCCATCGCTGGAGATATTTGTGGTCGTACCCGTGTACGGGCGGGTTTTCCAGGCCGTAAAGGGTTCGTACTGGTGCTGGATCCGGTTGTAGTCGGCAAACACGGCGCGCGCATGTTCGCGGTCCTGGGAATAGTTGGGAAGATCCGCGCGATTTGACTTTCCTGTCTTTTGAAGGTACACGCCGCAGGCCCAATTCAGACCAATCAACAGGATGGCGAAGACTGCGATATTGATTACAATAAATTTTAGAACCCTGGCTATTTTCACGGTGATAGGGAAAAAAAACTGACTCTCAGTTGGAGTCTTGAAATATCAATCCTACCGCCATCGGATTTTACTCCCTGGCCGAGGATTGATATTCCCGATTAGTAAAAAAGCTGTGCCTTTCCGGGTGTTGACGGGCGGTTTTGCAACCCGGGTTTGAGATTTTTCAGGCTATGTGCCCCGCGTTTTTAATGCCGCGGTGCGAATACGTATTTCTGAAAGAATCCGGTTTGCTTTTGCATTACCTGAGCTTCCGAGAAGACTGCCTCGTAGAGGCCAAGTACCCGTTCTGCTGCGCGTTGCCAACTGAAGCGTTTGGCGTTGTGCAGGCCCATTTGAATCTTCTTTTGTCGCAGTTCTTCGTTAGTTGCCAGCGCGAAGATGCCGGACGCTATTTCTTCCGCTTTTAGAGGATCCGTCAGCACGGCCGCATTTCCTGCAATCTCAGGAAGGCAGGAGATGTTGGAGGTAACTACCGGAGCGCCGCACGCCATAGCTTCTGCGAGTGGCATACCGAACCCTTCCGAGAGTGAAGGAAACAAAAAGATGTGGCAAAGGTTGTAGAGGACGGGAAGGTCTTCGTCCGCAATGTATCCGGGTGTTATGAACTGCCGGGTGTTGTAAGGGTAGTCCAAAGTTTTTAGCTTTTCGCTGATAAATTGTTGCGACAAACCAGGCGTGACGAGGGGCATCGCCCGGTCGTTGTCTGCCGAGTACTTCACGTAGGCTTCCACGACTCGTCCCGCATTCTTTCGAGCGGCTTCGTTGCCAAGGAAAAGAATGAAGTTGTCCGGCAACTGATACTTTTTACGTACGGCCGCCTGTTGTGCTTGTGAATAGCTGTGCTTGAAATGCTGTTCATTGATCCCGTTGTACACAACATGGATTTTTTCTCGCGGAATGCCGAGCCGTTGGACGATTCTCTCTTTTTCGTATTGTGAGACTGTGATGACCGCTCTGCTTCGAGGTGTAACAAGCGGAACCATTTT
Organism: Flammeovirgaceae bacterium; assembly: GCA_044507775.1. GTDB lineage: Bacteria > Bacteroidota > Bacteroidia > Cytophagales > Cyclobacteriaceae > Chryseosolibacter. The sequence goes on from JBIQIY010000025.1 coordinate 70,222, forward strand.
TCTGCGGTAGTGATTTCCGAAGCGCTGATAAAATGTATCGGTGGCGGGAATTGCATCCATGAAGATCACATCGTGGAGCGTCTGAACGACAGGCGCCGGAGAAAAGAGCGGCGCAGTGTTGCCGGTGCAGTGAAGAATGTCAACGTGTTCATTCGCCGCAGCCACTGGCAGGAAGAATTGTTCAAAATCCACGAACAGCTTTCCGGCCACCGTCTTGATCTTCAGATTGGCGGATGTCTCCAGGCAGTTGTGATCGGCATCCTCCTTGGCGAAAATAACGAATTCATTTTTTGAGTCTATCTCGCGCAATGTCCTGACAAGTTCCAGGGACGAGGTTTCAATTCCGAATTTTTGCTTTCTGAATAATCGCTGGACTTCAATACCTATTTTCATGTTCGTCTGTGTTAGTTAAGCCACTCCTCATTGCATACCCTTCTCCCCAGGCATAACCGCGCTTGGTCAGGCAAACAGTTTAAGTTTCTGTCCGTTGTCTAAGTGTGTTACATTCCATATTAACCCCCTCCAAAGTGCACGCGCGTTTGCGGTGTCGCGAGTAAAGGCGAACTTCAGTGCATTCTTCGGGATGGATAAGAACAAGAAGAACAGGATCCCTGTGATCTTCTTTAGTCCTGCCGAATGCCTTCTGAGATATAGCAAGCGGTTGCGTGTCATGTAATAGGTCTTCAGGGTAGAACCTTTTCCCGTTGACATGGACTCCTTGTGATAAACTTTAGATCCCGGAACGTAGTAGATCCGGTAGTGTTCTTTGCGGATGGATTCGCACCAGTCAACCTCTTCATAATAGAGGAAGAAAAACTCCGGCATCATCCCAACGCGACTCACCACGTTTCGCGGCACCATCATAGCCGCTCCGTGAGCGAGGTCTGTCTCGCGGATGGTGTTGTACTGTCCGCGGTCCTTTTCCATCCAGCCTATTCGTTTACTGCGCCCGGTGATTGGATCGATCCTGGTACTTCCCGCGTATTGAATCGTCTCGCCGGAATTATGGTAGAGGATTTTTGGCGACGCAGCTCCGGCATCGGGTGTCGCTTGCAGGAAGCTTACAAGCGGTTCCAGAAAACCGCGGTCGACCTCCGTGTCGTTGTTCAGAAACATCAGGTATTCGCCCCGCGATGCCTGGATACCCAGGTTGTTGCCTCCGGCGAACCCTAGATTTTCGTTGCTCCTGATCAGCCGGACTTCAGGGTAACGGGCCCTGATCTCCGCAGTGGGATCCACCTGCGAGTGATTGTCTACTACAATGATCTCAAGAGAAGGATACGTCACCAGGCGCAGCGAATCCAGCAAGTCGCATGTGAGCTGTAGCTGATTATAATTGATCGTTATGATGCTGACCAGCGGATACATTTCAGTTGACTGTTTTCTTGTTGATATTTATTTCCATTCGGGCATGGGGTGTATGGATGAAAGACTTGTTTGCGCCTTTAAGCCTGAACAACAACAGGAACATCTTTGCAAACAGGCGGGGGAGTAGTGCTACCGACTTCAGCAGGCGCCAGTTGTACAGCCTGCGCGGGATCGCAAATGCCATCGCTGCAATATTCAGTGCCATCAGGCCAATCCATACGAGAGGACTGACAGTCACATATCGCCAGAATACCAATGACAAGAAGATGACCAGCGATAGAAGCCCGAGGTTCAGCAACCGCGGGAACTGAATGTTTCGAAGTACCGCACTATTGAAGAACCCAAAATTACCCTGGAACAGCTTTCGCCATCCTTCCTTGAAATACTGGCGGAGATAGAAGAAATGACTGGAGATCCAACGCTTTCGCTGGTGTTCGAACACCTGTTGGCTGGCGACCTTCTCGTCAAATACAATGATGTTTCCTGAAAAGTAAACTTTCACGCCGGCATCCAGAAGTCGCAGTTCGAGTTCGCGGTCGAAGCCTCCGACAGAATCCATCTGGCCCATGATTCTCTTGAGAAGGGCGTAGTCAAACATCATCCCGGAACCATTCAGCGATGAGGACAGGCCGAGTGCGACGTTGCCCTGCCGGTACACGAAGTTGTTGATGGTTTCGCTAAGTCCGTCGAGGAATGCCATTGAAGTATTATCATTTTTCGGGTCGCGCCGGGCTTGCACCGCTACCTGTCCCTGATCAAAGAGGTCATTCATTTTGCGGATGAAATCCCGCTCCATGACATTGTCAGCGTCCAGGATCAATGCGCAATCATAATTGTCACCGAGTTCGTGCATGGCGCGATTGAGCGCTCTCACTTTAGTACTGCGCTCAAAGGTCACTTCGACCACACGTATAGGCAGAGACCGCAGTATTTCAAGCGTTGACGGTTTTAGGGAATCTGCTATCACCACGACATCAAAGAAGTCTGCCGGGTAGTTTTGCTGCAGCGCGAGTTCAGCAACTGTCGTGATGACCTGATCTTCTTTGTAGGCGGGGATCAGTACGGCCACCTTTCGGAATCTTCTTGCCTTCGCAGGAATCAGCGGGCGATAGAACAACCCTGCTGTGCTGAGCGTGAACGAGTACAGCGATACGTATCCAAAGTAGGACAGTAAAATAATCTCGGGTATATACATTGAAGAGTTTGTTTGCTTTACATCGGCGGCGGCCTGATTTATTGGGTTCACCGCTACCGCACGTGATCATCCTTACACTTTTTCTTTTTGCAGTAACGCAGGGAAAGTTGAAAACAGGATTTTCATGTCGAGCCAGAACGAGTTGTTCATGGCGTATTCCATGTCGAGCGCGATGCGCTCATCCGGAGACATGTTGTCTTTCCCCCGTTTGGTGATTTGCCAGAGCCCGGTAATACCGGCGGGGGCGAGGAACCTCCATGCGATCTGGTCTTTAGTTAATTTCTCCGCCTCGTACAATGGCAAGGGGCGGTTGCCGACCAGCGACATGTCGCCCATCAGGACATTCATAAGCTGGGGGATTTCATCGAGACTCGTGTTCCTGAGGAATTCGCCAAACCGGGTGATCCTCGGATCATCCTTGATCTTGAAGAAAACACCGCTGCCGGAGTTTTCTCCGTATTGATTTAGATGCGCGAGGTTGGCAAGTTCCGCATCAGCTCCCTGGCGCATGGTGCGGAACTTATAGAAGTTGAAGATCTTATAGCCGGTTCCGGCCCGTTTAGAGACGTAAAAGATCGATCCTTTTGATTCCAGTTTTATGATCAGCGCGATAAGCAGGCACATTGGAAACAGCGCCAGCAGTAGCGAAGCTGAGATCACAATATCAAACGCCCTTTTCATAGACCACAGTTCGATCTGCGGCACCTGGTCAGCATGCCGGCAGGCGTAAGGCTTGTTCCCCCTTTCGCATTTGTAGGCTTTGACTTTCTTTATGAACTCGAGCCTTTTGAAAAATACCGGTGAGATAGCTCCATAATAATAGTCGTCGGCGGCGATCTTGAACGCCAAAGGCTTTACCGTCTTGTCGTATCTTGAAGTATAAAGGATGAGTGGAATTGCTTTCCGGTGACTGACTTCCTTGAGCTGTGAAATGTCTTCCGGGATACTCTCCGGGTCGATCAGAATTGCATCGGGTAGACTGGTATCCGACTCGATCTTTTTGAGGGCCTCGCTGATCGTGACGTTGGCAAAATAAACATGCTCTTGTACGTAGTCGGATCCCGGCGCCGCTGTTCCCTTATGAATTCGAAAGATATTTTTAGAGTAAACTGCCGCCTGCTTGGCCTGGGCATCCAGGGTAATTGCTGGCGCTTGTAGTGCTAATTCCATACGCTCCTTCCCGTCTATTTATGATATAAAAATGTTTTCCTTGTCGTACATTAAAGCACGATCAACCTCGTCCAGAAATTGGCGGGGTTCAAATGGTTTAACCAGGTATGTGAAAGCGCCCAGTTCCAGGCATTGTTTACGCATGTCGTCATAACCGGAGAGGATGATGACCGGGATGTTCCTGAATAATCCACTGTTGCTTAGGTTCTCGAGTAACTCGATGCCGTCAAGAGAGGGCATTTTAATATCAGAAATGATGAGGTCACAAGTGTTGCCATCGGTTAGCCAGGACCACGCCTCCATTCCATCGTTCATAACGATGACTTCGTACTTGCCACGCAAAATCTTCTCCAGAAGCCAGCACAAAGGCTCGTCATCTTCAATGACTAATACCTTTTTCATGTCGATGTATAGTGTTTAATCCAACTATACCGTCTACTATAAATTTTGATACCAACCTGCGGCTGTTCGAGGTGTATCAGATATTAAAAAGAGGAAAGAAAAGAAGATGAATAGTATTATTTCAACGACGAAAGGAAAGTAACTCCCGCTAAGGTTTGGTTTCGGTCTATCTTCTGTGATTCAGTCGTTACGAAGGATGGGATTGTATATACTTCGCGGGGAAGTTCATAGCGTGAGACGGCTGATTCAAGAGCCGCCAAAGAGGTGCTTAATATTTCTGAGGAGAATTGTACACCTTCGATGATGAGTACAATTTTATTGCTGAGTTTTTCATCAGGCATAGCGGCAATAAAGAACCGGTGTTGAAAGCCGTGTTCATAAAAAATCCTTTCTAACTGCTGCTCTATTTTTTCCGGCAGTACCTTAACGGCCCCGCTATTGATCACACTGTCCCAACGACCCAGCCAAAGGAACTTGCCCGGACCGACGAGTTCAACCATGTCATTGGTTACAACCGTGTTCGGAAGATAATCGGCTGAAACAACCAGACATCCGCGATCGTCCAGAGCGATTTCAACACCTGGCATTACTTCGAAATACGGCTGCTTGAATTTTGTGTTCGCGAGACGCAACGCAACGTGTGATACTGTCTCGGTCATTCCGTAGGTTTCGTAGCACTCACATTCAAACCGTTCGAGCTGTGCGCGCGTCGCCGAATTCAAAGGTGCGCCACCGATGAGGATCTTATCAGGACCATTAAGCAAATGTGGATGTTTTGACTCAAGAATGTTTTGAATCTGATACGGAACGAATGCGGTGAATTGTACACATTTGTCGACGGGTATTTTGATCAACGGATTAGCACAGGGATCCAGCGCCATGATGCGCATACCCGAGACCAGGCATCTCACTAACATCATTCTCCCTCCGATGTATTTCGGGTCGATGCAAACGAGAGCTGTGGAATTTTTCTGCAGTTTTATTCGCTCCGCGGTTCGGGTAGCGCTGACTATCATCTGTGCTCGGGTGATCGTAATCGGCTTGGGTGTACCGGTCGATCCGCTTGTCGTCATCTCGAACGTATCGACTCCCGATAGCCAATCCTTTATAAACCGGAAGGTAGTCTCCTCGAATGGCGAGCGGGACGGTTCTTTTTCCTGCAGAATCTTTTCAATGTAAGCGTTCCGCCCATTGATCCAGATTCTTGGAAAAGGATAATCTCGCCCGGACAGAAGCCGGGTTACTTCCCCTGAAGATGATGCTAACGTTTGTGACATAATCGATCCGGGTCTTGACTTCGCCCGGCGCTAATCCAATGGGTAGAGATGCCCGATCAGGGGAACTGCGGATACTGTGTCCAGTCCGGATCCCGTTTTTCGATAAAGGCATTCTTGCCTTCCTTCGCTTCTTCACTGAGATAATATAATAGAGTAGCATTGCCTGCGAGTTCCTGGATTCCCGCCTGGCCGTCAAGTTCTGCATTGAATGACGACTTCAGCATCCGGATTGCAAGCGGACTTTTGGCGATGACCTTTCGGGCCCATTCTACAGCGGTCTCTTCGAGCTTGTCGAGTGGAACTACCTTGTTTACCAATCCCATGTCGAGCGCATCTTTTGCATCGTATTGATCGCAGAGGTACCAGATCTCCCGCGCCTTTTTTTGTCCGACGATCCGGGCGAGATAGGAGGCGCCGAATCCGCCGTCGAAGCTTCCAACCTTCGGACCTGTCTGTCCAAAGCGCGCATTTTCAGCTGCGATTGTAAGATCACATACAACGTGCAGCACATGCCCGCCGCCGATCGCCCAACCTGCAACCGCCGCGATCACAGGTTTGGGAATTGACCGAATTAACTTCTGAAGATCCAGTACGTTCAACCGCGGAACGGTGTCCTCACCGACGTAACCACCGTGTCCTCTGACCCGCTGATCGCCTCCACTGCAAAAAGCTTTGCCCCCTTCGCCGGTCAGTATTATTACCCGGATACCTGCATCTTCGCGACAGATCTGAACGGCGTCAATCATTTCATTCACAGTAAGCGGTGTGAATGCATTGTGAACTTCGGGACGGTTGATGCTGATGCGTGCAATACCTTCGTATTTATGAAACAAAATTTCTTTGTACTGCTTGATGGGTGTCCATGGATACTTATACTTCATAACTGGCTTTTATTTTTGATTTCACACTTTCCAATATTTCTTTATTCACTGCCGTGGTGGTCTCGATCTCGAGTATCTTCGGCCCGGAGTCAAAGGTGAGAAAATCTTTCATTAGATTCTTGAACTTTCGCGGATGATCGGCTTTGAGGTATACGAAGTCGAATTCTTCGCAGAGCTTTTGCGCGTTAAGCTTCTGGCGGGTGATGAAATACTCACCTGCTTCCGGTGTCGACGATGGCCCGTCGAGAATATCAAAGATTAGCCCCCCGTGATTGTTGAGCAACAAAACGCGAAGATTCTCTAAAGGGTAGTTATGCCAGAAGCTATTGCGGTCGTAGAAGAAGGCGAGATCGCCCGTGATCAGGAAATTCGGTTGGTCTGATAGCAATGAATGGCCGACTGCAGTACTCGTTGAGCCATCAATTCCGCTGGTGCCGCGGTTGGCGAATACCTGCAAGCCTGTGATTCTGCGGGACAGGCCAATAAAGTTGGCATAGCGCACGCTCATGCTATTGGCCAGATGTAGCTTTGAGTTTTCCGGTAAACTCTCCATCAGTATTTTGACCAGGGATAGTTCGGTCAGGGAGCTGCTTTGCAAAGCTTCGCTCAGTACGCGCACAACGCGCCCTTCCTCTGCTCTCCAGAGGCTGAAGTAGTTTTTCTGTTTTTGAGAGTCGAAGGTTTCGGCCGGAGGGATCGCCGCCAGGGTTTCTATGAAGTGATGGGGCGTCGTAAAGAAGACATCCGTCAGACTTTTGAACGTATCGGCTACGGGGCCTGCGGGCTGGACGTGCCAGTGCCGTGCCGGCGGATTCTTCCTTAGAAATAATTTCAGGTTCTTCGAGATCAGGGAATCTCCAAAGGTGATCAGGAGATCAGGTCGGAGCATATCGATCACGCTGTCGGATGCCTGACCCAGGAACAGGTCGCTATGCTGGACGGTATCTTCCAGTTCATGGAGGTTGGAGATCACATCGTGCACCACGGGAACGTAATGAGTTCTTTGCAACGCAGACGCTGCCTGCCGCAGCGCGGCGTCGGGCAGCCCTTGCCCCGCCACTACCAAAATATTATGGTAATTCGTCCATGCGTTCCGAAGCGTAGCGATGTCGTTATCCGAAAGCCTGGAGACGGAAGGATATTCCTCAATAATCCGGGCGTTTCCGTAGGTGATTGTGTTTTCGCCTGCTGGCGGATAAAGTGGCTCACGGAATGGCGCGTTGATGTGCACCGGTCCTGAGGGTGTTTGTAAACTGGTGTTGATCGCCTCGTTTACCATCCGGTTGATCGCCCAAATGCTATCGTTGTGATCGTAGTCCTGCGGAAGCTGGAAGGATTGTTTTACGTGCCTGCCAAAAATTTCCCCTTGATAAATCGTTTGGCCATCGTGTTGTCCGATCCATTCTGCAGGACGATCGGCGGTGAATACAATGAGTGGAGTTTTACTGAACCAGGCTTCGGCCACAGCCGGGGCCAGGTTGTAGACCGCGGTCCCGGATGTACACACGATTGCCACCGGCTTGCGCATCGACTGCGCCATACCAAGGGCGACGAACCCTGCGCTGCGTTCATCGCTGAACGTCCGCGTTGTGATCCGCGGATGCCGCGTGAATGCTAATGTCAGCGGAGCACACCGTGAACCCGGACAAAGAACTACCTGCGTAATATTTTTGCGTGCACATATTTCCGCGATATCATAAATCGTTTGGTATCGCATCAAAGAATAACGTTGAGGAGGGTGTTGAACTTCATTTCTGTTTCAGACCATTCATTTTCGGGGATGGAGTCAATCGTCACACCCGCACCCGCGTAAAGGACAGCCTGGTTACCTGACATCTCCATGCAGCGGAGGTTGACGAACAAATCAATATTGTTATAGACGTTGACGGGACCCAGGTATCCGGCATAAAACCTGCGGTCGTGTTGCTCATGGCTCTTGAGGAATTCGAGCGCCGGCTCAAGTGGCATCCCGCACACTGCCGACGTCGGGTGGAGGAGATCGAGCATCACGGAGCCTATCTGGGGGAAGTTGGTTGCCTTTATGTCGACGGTGAACTCGGACTTCAGGTGCATCAGGTTGCCGGCGACTACTGTCTTAGGTCCATACTCTTCGTATTCGCGCAAGCGTACTCGCTTGAAACAACTTATGACATATCGTTCCACGAGTGCCTGCTCTTCAATTTCTTTTTGAGTCCATGCCACTGAGCGAATGTCCGTTCCTTCGGTGTGAGGAAGCGTTCCCGCCAGCGCCACTGTCTTGAATACGCTCTTGTTCTGAACGCATACCAGAAGTTCAGGACTTGTACCTATCCAGGTGCCAACGCCCGGGATACTGACCAAAGATATCAGCGCCTGCGGATACGCGGATCGGAGTTTCCGGAACGCCTCGATTACATCGAAGTTATCCGGCAGCGTGATCGTGCGTGTTCGCGAAGGAACGATCTTCTCAAAGGTTCCTTTTTCAATCTCGGCTACGCCCTTGGCTATCATTTCCAGAAAGGAGTCTTTTGACAATTGGAGAGGAGCAGGGACGGATGCCCGCGGCGTTTTGACACTTACCGTGTCGGCGCTAAGTTGTTCGTGCAGCCATTGGGTGGAGGCCTCTTCAGATGGCGTTGAAGGCGCCTTCAGGTTGCCGTTCTCGAAGGTGAAGAAGTGATCGGCTTTCAGGAAATACCGGTCCTTTGATTTTTCGAACGGCGCAATAAGAAATCCCGGATCGAGATCCTCGATAAACTCTTCGCGGTCGAGAGCAGAATAGTTTTCGGAAATGATGAGCTGCGTTAGCCCGGTTCCGGGGAGTCGCCACAAGGCAACCGGTTGGTGTTTGTCGGCGGCCTGCGCGAGGAGAAGGCCCAGCAATTCCCTTTCTGAATACTTTAAAATTGAAACCTTTGACAGTGTGTCCATTCGAGAGTATGCGCAATTACGCCTTTTTATCCAGCACCGCCATTGTGATCCGGCTGATGCAGACGAGCTGGTCTTGTTCGTCGGAGATCTTGATTTCCCAAACCTGAGTTTTCTTGCCGATGTGAATGTGGCGGGTAACGCCTTTGACAAAGCCTTGTTTCGCTCCGCGCACATGGTTGGCGTTTATTTCCAATCCAACGCAGAACTGCCGTGCCGGATCGACGCAGCAGGCAGCGGCCACGCTACCCATTGTTTCAGCGAGTGCAACGGATGCCCCACCGTGCAAGAGGCCGAACGGCTGCCGTGTGCGCTCGTCCACCGGCATCCGGGCTTCCAGGTAGTCATCACCCACTTCCGTGAACTCGATGCCAATCCGCTCGGCCATGGTGTTCCTGGATAGCTTGTTCAGCGCTTCGGGCGTGATATTTTCGGAAAAAATTCGCATGGGAGTCAGTTATTCGGGGTGTAGTAGCCCATCTTTAAACAATTTACCTATTTTTGCCGCCTTCGCCGAAGCTTCGGCGGGCCCGGGTGAAGTGTCCGCGGGCTTGCCTGCCTGGCGGTGAGTTTAGGCCTGCCTGAGCAGGCGCGACAAAATAGTGTAAAAATTGATCAGTAAAAAAGTTTACATCGTACGCCACGGCCAGACGGATTTCAATCTGAGAAATATTGTCCAGGGCAGCGGTGTGGACACTGACTTAAACGATGTCGGCCGAAATCAGGCTGCCCTTTTCTTTGAAACGTACAAAGATATTCCGTTCGACAAGATCTACACGTCGGCTCTAAAGCGAAGCAAGCAGTCGGTCCAGAAGTTCCTGGACCTCGGCATTCCGCATGATGCACTCGCCGGGCTCAATGAGATCAGTTGGGGAACAAAGGAAGGTCACCCGGTCACCCCGGAGGAAGACGCCTATTACCACTATATGCTGGAACAGTGGAGGCTGGGGAACACACACCTGAAGATCGAAGGAGGGGAGAGCCCCGATGACGTAGTCAGGCGAATGAAGCCTGCCGTGGATTATATCATGGGCAAAACAGAAGAGAAGACCATTCTTATCTGCATGCATGGACGGGCGATCCGTATTTTGTTGTGCTACCTGCTGCACTATCCATTGAGGTCAATGGATATGTTTGAGCATCAGAACCTCGGCCTGTACCTGCTGAACTACACCGGATCCATGTTCAGCATTGAAAAATACAACGACGACGCTCATATGCGGCCCAGCTGAGCCAGTGCTGAACGCGCCTTGCTGTCAATACTGTTCTTATACTCGTGCCTCCGGTAGGAGAGTGCTCGCTGGAAGTACTCCTCAGCTTCTTTGATCTTGTTTTGAGATTGGTAAATATACCCGAGCTGCAAACAGGAATTTGGAGCAAAGTACCAGCTCTCCGGTCCCGTACGTCGAATTGTTTCCAGGTAAAATTCAACGGGATCCGTATGACCGGATTTGTGAGCCAACCGAGCCTTCCTGTAAAAGAATTCAACTTCGTCTCGCTTCAGCGTGAGGTCTGCCGCAGTAACGGTTGTCAGGAGTTTCTCTGCCTCCGTATAATAGCCACCGTCCGTGAGGTATCGGATCTTCGAGAGCTTGACGTTTGGAAGATTCTTGTCGGACAACGCGCGTGCCGCCGACCGGTCGGCTTCCGATGATTCCTTGCCATGGTCCCGCGCTTCTTCAAAGAGAGCAAGCGCGTCGTTCTGGTTACCGTGCAGCCAGTAGCATATTCCTATCTTGTAGTACGCATCTTTAATATAGTTCTCTCCCGTCTGGTGGTTGATAAACCAACGATAAGCCGCGATGGAACTGAGGTAGTCCCCTTTGTGAAGATAGGCCTCGCCGCGCAGGTAGTCAGCGTAATACAGCGGCACACTTTGTCCCGCGTTCGACAATCCATCGAGCATCCGCAACGCGAGTTCGTTTTGAGAGTTTTTGAGCGCGAGTGACGCTGACAAAAACATCAGCAAGGGATTTTTTTTGTCCACCGTCAAAATTTCCTGCATGTGCGCTAGCGCCGATGCCGGGCGCGAGAGAACAAAGCCTTCTACCAGCGCGAACAGGATCTTGCCTTCCATGGCTAGTGGTGAATCCATCCTGGACACTTCATTGAGATCCGCCAAACCTGCCGTAATCGACCCACTCATGTTAAGAAGGTTCAGGATTCGGCCGTACTTGTCGGGCACCGATCCAATGATCACCTGCAGCAGGCCCGTGGTCTTCCGGATCGGCATGTAATCCGGAAACTTTTCGCGGCAGCCTTCCGCTATTTGATACGCTTGCCGCAGCCGGATAGCGGCATCCAATTCATGCCCAAACTTCAGATAAACAAAGGCCCATTGCAATCGGATCTCGGCTTGTACGAACTGATAATCTCGAGTGGACCCTTTCAGGTTTTTGTCGACTCTCCGCAGAAACCGCTCTTCGTAGTCCGGGAATTTCGTATTGTCTTCGGTGACCAACAATTCTATTACCTCAGCCAGGGAGGAAACATAAGCCGCTTCGACCGCGTCTTCGTTTGGTATCCTTTGCAAGGCTTCCGCCGGTCTAAGGTTTAACGCCAGCGTGTGGGCTTCCAGGAGATTTTTATCGAAGACTAGATTCTGTCCGTGAAGGGGGATGGTAAACAAAAAAAGGCAGGCCACAGCGGCTGCCTTCTTTATCAATGTGTGTGTGAACGTGTGTGCGTGTGCGAAATTATTCGACCTTCCGTCTGCGGCTGGTCGTAGTAACAGGTGTCTTGGAGCTTTTGGGTTTATCTGCTTCATCGAGTGAGTCCATGTCTACATCCGCTAAAATACGACCGGAATGCTCATCTATCACAATTTTTTTCTTTTCCCTTATCTCGGCAATTTTTTGAGCGGGAATCACAATGTTGCAGCCTTCGGCCGCGCCGCGGACAACCCGCACCACAGCAAGACCATTGGAAAGGCTGGCGCGCAGTCTTTCGTAGTACTTCAGCAGCTTGTCTTCGATTTTTTTGGTGGCTTTTTCGCGGTCGCCGAGGAGTTTCTTTTCTTCCTCCTGGCTTTCCGCCAGGATGTCATCCAGCTCTTTTTTCTTGTTGTCGAGGTGCTGGCTTCTTTCTGTAATGAGGGTGTTGGTCTTTTCGATGTCGTCCTTCTTCGCTTGCACCAGGTCTTTTGCCTCTTTGGTGCGCTTTTCGCAGATCTGGATTTCGAGTTCCTGTAGCTCGATTTCCTTGGTTATGGCGTCAAATTCCCGGTTGTTTCGTACATTTTTCTGCTGCTCCGCGTATTTCTTGATAAGTTTTTCAGCTTCTTTTACCCCTTCCTTGTTCTTTTTGATGCTTTCCTCCAGTTCTTTAAGCTCTGCCTCGTGGCGCTGGTGGCGGGTTTTGTAACCCTCAATTTCATCCTCCAGGTCCTGAACTTCATCGGGCAGGTCCCCTCGGAGTTTCTTTAATTCGTCTATTTTGGTGTCTATTGCTTGGAGTTTGACA
>JBIQIY010000026.1:0-79143 GCA_044507775.1 Flammeovirgaceae bacterium
GAAGGTGCCGCAAAAATCAAGTCCCGTAGGGACGGCCATATATGACGCACTCGCTATCTGTACCGGGTTGTCTTTGAAAAAGGTTGCGAGTTAGTGCATGCATTGCAGATATGGTTTCTTCTGGGTATTTTAAGACAAAAGAGGCACAGTCGCATCATCTGGCTGCGTATGTTAAATAGTAAATCATAAAGAGAATGGAGAACAAGTCGAAACTTACGAGACAAACGGGAGCACCCGTCCCTGACAATCAAAACGTGCAGACAGCCGGTCCCAGAGGGCCTTTACTGATGCAGGACGTTTGGTTCCTGGAAAAAATGGCAAACTTTGACCGCGAAGTTATCCCTGAGAGAAGAATGCATGCCAAAGGATCTGGGGCCTTCGGAACCTTTACTGTTACACACGACATTACCCAGTACACCAAAGCCAACATATTCAGTGCCATCGGAAAAAAAACTGACATGTTCGTGCGGTTTTCAACTGTCGCTGGAGAAAGAGGAGCGGCTGATGCCGAACGTGACATCCGCGGTTTTGCAATGAAATTTTACACAGACGAAGGAATATGGGATCTCGTTGGCAACAACACGCCTGTGTTTTTCTTCCGTGATCCGCTGAAGTTTCCAGACCTGAACCATGCGGTGAAACGCGACCCGAAGACGAACCTGCGCGACGCCAACAACAATTGGGACTTTTGGACATTGCTGCCGGAATCGCTGCACCAGGTTACGATCATCATGAGCGACCGCGGAATTCCCCGAGGCTACCGGCACATGCATGGGTTCGGCAGTCACACCTATAGCTTCATCAACAAGGACAACGTCCGGCACTGGGTGAAATTCCACTTCAAAACTCAACAGGGAATTGAAAATTTTTCCGACGAAGAAGCCGCTAAAGTCATCGGCGTCGATAGAGAATCGTCGCAACGGGATCTCTTCGAGGCAATCGAGAAAAAGGATTTCCCGAAGTGGAAGTTGTTTATTCAGATCATGACGGAGAAGGAGGCGAAGAAATATCGGTTCCACCCCTTCGATCTAACCAAGATCTGGTCCAAGAAAGATTTTCCGCTTATCCCTGTTGGCGAGTTCGAGCTAAACCGAAATCCGGAGAACTATTTCCAGGATGTGGAGCAAGCTGCATTCAACCCCACCAACATTGTTCCCGGAATCGGTTTTTCGCCGGATAAAATGCTTCAGGGAAGATTGTTCTCTTACGGCGATGCGCAGCGCTACCGACTTGGCGTAAACCATTTTCAGATTCCGGTAAACAAGCCAACGTGCCCCTACCACGCATTTCATCGCGACGGTGCAATGCGGGTGGATGGCAACTACGGCGATGCCAGGCACTACAATCCCAATAGCTACGGTGAGTGGCAGGAACAGCCTGAAGCACAGGAGCCACCACTCGAGCTGGACGGTACCGCGTATGCTCATAACTTCAGGGATGATGATGAAGACTATTTCACGCAGCCGGGTGATCTGTTCCGTATTATCAAGGCTGACGGAAAAGCCGATCTTTTGTTCAGGAATACCGCAGCGCAGATAGGCGGCGCACAGAAATTCATCCAGGTCCGCCACATCAGAAACTGCTATAAAGCCGATCCGGAATACGGAAAAGGAGTTGCAAACGCCCTCGGCCTGACTATGGAAGAAGTGGACAAGTTCGATTTGACTCCCTACGACAAATGGGCTCCCCGGCCTACTAAGAGTTAGGCTCCCTTATCAGAGAAAGAATCTCCCGCGTTAGCCGGGAGATTCTTCTTCTCCGATGAAATGAATTGACCAATCTATGATCCAAAACTACCTCACCATCGCCTGGCGGCACCTGCGAAAACATTCCTTCTACTCCTTCATCAATATCGCCGGACTTGCGGTCGGGGTGGCGGCATGCATCATAATCGTTCTTTTTATCGTCGAGGAATTGAATTATGATACTTTTAACTCTCGAGCAGACAGGATTTACCGGGTTCACAATGAAATAAAATACGGCAGCAACCACTCGTACATGAATGCCTGCTCCGCGCCGACCGGTCAGCTGCTGGCGGCAGACTTTCCTGAAATAGAATCAACAGTCCGGTTTCTTCAATTCGGCACCTACCTCGTCAAAACGGCCGACACTGCGGAAAACATAAAAGAAGATAAACTGGCCTGGACGGACAGCACAGTTTTCAAAATTTTCTCATTGGACGTTATAAAAGGAAATGCTAAAACAGCGTTGGCGGGGCCCGGAAGGATTGCGATCAGTAAGCGCATAGCAAGTAAATATTTTCCTTCTGAGATGGCTCTCGGAAAATCTCTCATACTTGATAATCGGTACCACTTTATCATTACGGCGGTCTACGATGACATCCCGCACTCTTCGCATTTTCATTTTGACTTCCTTATGTCTCTCGTCGGCGACCTGCCACCTGCCAGGTTGGCACAAAAAACTGCGCCGTTCGAAAGCTACAATTTCCGAACATACCTGCTGTTAAAGCAGGGCACCGACGCCAAAGCTCTGGAAGCCAAATTACCAAACTTCATTGCCAGACATCGGGGGATGAGCAGCGTAAACGGTTCATTTTCAATGAGCGATTTTCTCGCTGCAGGAAACAAGCACGTAATGACCTTGATGCCTCTTACGGACATCCACCTCTATTCCCATCTGGATGGAGAATTCGAGTCGAATGGAAGTATCGAGTATGTGTATCTCTTCTCAATAATCGCAGCAGTTATTCTGATAATAGCATGCATTAATTTCATGAACCTTTCTACAGCACGGTCGGCCCACCGAGCCAGAGAGGTGGGCGTGCGTAAAGTAATGGGTTCGCTAAGAAGCCACCTCATGAGACAATTCCTTGTTGAGTCCATGGTGGTGACTGCGTTGGCGTTGATTTTTGCACTAGGGATCGCCTATTTGTTTCTGCCTATTTTCAATCTGCTCGCGCAGAAACAGCTTCAATTGCCATTCTTCACTCCGGTATTTTATGTGTCGCTCCTGGGCGCGGTTATACTCATAGGATTATCCGCCGGAGTTTATCCCGCATTCTACCTTTCGGCTTTCCGCCCTGTTAATGTTTTGAAAGGGCGGGCTTCGGCGCGTATGAAGAGCGGTTTCATTCAAAGCACACTTGTTGTTTTTCAGTTTGTCATCTCCATTTTTCTAATCGTGGGCGCAATTGCCGTCAATAGGCAACTCACTTACATACAAAACAAGAAACTGGGCTACGACAAGGAGCAAGTGATGATCGTTCACGACGCCTATGCCCTTCGTCCCAATAAGGTACAGACCTTCAAGAATGAAGCTTCGCGGATTGATCTTATTGAAAGTGGCACGGTCTCCAGTTACGTGCCTGTACAAGTTCAAAATGCCGGACGCGGAGACAGGACGTTTTGGAAAACCGGAAATGAGCCCACGGCGGAAAACCTGGTAAACATCCAGCTTTGGTCAGTGGATTATGACTACTTCAAAACATTCAGGATGAATGTCAAAACTGGCCGTGGTTTTTCAGGAGAGTTTCCCTCCGACAGTTCGGCGGTAGTGCTCAACGAGGCTGCAGTTGAACGGTTTGGATTAAGTGGTGACCCGGTTGGACAAACTATCTCCGCCGGATCTGGTGACGGCACCATGACGTGGAGAGTCATCGGGGTTGTCGAAAATTTTCATTTCTCAAACATGCGCGAGCGCATCGAGCCGCTCGGGATTTTCATGGGCAACACGGATGGGTTTGTCAGCTTCCGCTTCCGCACCGATAGCCTCCGCGAAGTCATTCAGGCTGTACAAAGAATCTGGACGTCACTCGCTCCCGGTCAACCTTTTCAATATTCATTTCTGGATGAGGATTTTGGAAGAATGTACCAATCAGAGGAAAGACTGGGAAGTATCTTCACTCTGTTTGCAACACTTGCTATCACGATCGCCTGCCTGGGGCTGTTTGCGCTGACAGCGTTCACCGCGGAGCAGCGATCCAAAGAAATCGGAATTCGCAAAGTGTTAGGCGCTTCTGTAAACAGCATTGTGTTCTTGCTGTCACGCGATTTTGGCAGGTTGATCTTCATCGCTATTGCCATTTCAGCGCCCCTGGCCTGGATCGCTGTGAACTGGTGGTTGGAGGGATACGCTTACAAGGCCGCGATCGGAGTTGGTGTATACTTTCTCGCAGGCGCCGCCGCATTGATGATTGCTTTACTTACTATATCGCTTCAATCAATTAAGGCTGCTTCCTCGGATCCTGTTATCTCATTGCGCGTTGAGTAAGCCGATAAGACGACATGCGCAACGCTCGATGGCTTTGCCGATCATGTGTTATCCGCATCGACTACCCTCAACCAATTTTCACAATAATCGCAAAAAAGAAAGATAATCTGAACGACATCCCTTTGGCTATCAGATGTTTACCTACTACTTCCCCGCAAGCCGCGCTTTCCTGATTTCTGTCATAGTCCGGCACTAATGTTTTCCCTTACATTTGCTTCTGTGAAAAGGGTCGCTTCCATAGGTCTCATCCTGCTAATGTCCCTGCAGTGCTTTTACAAGCTGGGAGTGATAACCTATTTCCAGCTGAACCGCGACTACATTGCCGAAGTGCTCTGTATCAATCGTGATAAGCCCATTACATTGTGCAATGGCCAGTGCTTTCTGGAAAAGAATCTGGACCTCGCTGACGGTACAACGTCCGACGATGGAGCCGTGCCAGTTGCTAAACAAAATATTGACCTTCCTATCTTCCTGATTACTGAAAACCTCTATTCATTTCACGGAGTCAGACAGCTCGAACAGCGCAATTCGCGCTATCTGTTCAACGCATCCTCCCCACATCACACCGTGCCGTTTCATCCACCGGCCCATCTCTCTTAAGTACGTGGCATAAACGCCGCGCTGTATTATATTCTTTCGGGAGTGAGTGACCTTCATGCGCCGCTGCATTTCCCATTACAACTTTCCATATATTAAATGAAAACATTATTCCTGCTGGGGTTTTCCCTATCAATTTGCATGGATCTGTTTGCCCAGGAAACAATAGACGGCTATATAATTGACGACGAAACAAAGGAACCATTGGTAGGTGCAACCGTTGTCCTTCGCTCCAGCCATCACGGGACCGTGACAAATGCGAGCGGTCACTTCACGTTACCTACGACAAATGCTGACACACTGGAAGTAACCTATATCGGATACGACAAGAAACTTATTCCGAATCCATCTCGCAATCCGGTTGTGTTCTTGTCGCCATCGGCGAGCAACCTTCAACAGATCGTAGTTACCGCGAATCGCGAGGCAGCGCTTCGCACGGATGCGCCTGTGGCCATTAGCAAACTTACGCCTACGGTTATCAACGACACCAAGCCGATCCTGATCGCCGAACTGATCAACAAGGTTCCCGGACTTGTGATGCTGAACTACAACAATGAACAGCATGCCATGTCCATCCGGCAGCCGATGGGTACATCACCTTACTTTCTTTACCTGGAAGACGGGCTCCCGATGAGACCGATGGGTGTTTTTAATCACAATACGCTCATCGAGATGAATATATTCAGCATATCAAACGTCGAAGTCGTGAAAGGTCCTGCGTCATCGCTATACGGCCCCGAAGCCGTCGGAGGAGCAATCAACTTTATCACTCATAGGGGCACGGCGATACCCACAATAAAGCTGGGTCTTCAGGCAGATCACTGGGGATACAAACGCGTTCAATACGCCGCCGGCGGCACGTTCGGCAAGAAGCTCGGCGTCTATGTGAGCGGATTTGAAGGTCGGCAACGCGACGCGTGGCAAACCTATTCAGACTACGACAAGTCATCCGCCAGCATACGGATGGACTACTCGCTGTCCGACAGGACAACACTCACTGCGACGTTCACTGCGAACGAATACAACTCCGATATGGCAGGAAGTGTCGACAGCGTTTCCTTCTACAATCGGGAATATACAAGCACTACGGACTTCACCTATCGGAAAGTACATTCCCAACGGACGCGACTAACAGTTTCCCATCAATGGAGTACCATGAACGAAACTTCGCTAACATTGGCCTATCGCGACAACTACATTGAGCAGGTACCGAATTACGGAATCCGCTGGACGACCGGAAGCGCTATCGCGGCTGTAGAACGCAACCGCAACACTTCATTCAGCAAAGTGGCGCTGCTACAACACCATCTGAAATTCAATTTTCTGGATGCAAAACTCCTGACCGGTGGACTTATCGATTTGTCGCCGGCAAATTACTGGGCATACGAGATCGATCTCGCTGCGCAACTGCGGCCCGACAGTAAATCAGTGGAGCAATTTACGGTCATAGGTGAAAGACCGGATGATTATCGGGCTAACTATGATGCCCATTTGAAAAACTATGCGGCGTATTCACAGTTTGAGGTGAGTCCCACCGAGCGTCTGCGAATTACCTTGGGAGTGAGATACGATAACATGTCCTTTGATTATGAAAATTATCTCGATCAATCCGCCGGCACGAAATCCTTTGACCAGGTCACTCCGAAAATCGGAGCGACCTTCGACCTGCTGCACGACAAGGGGTTGTACGCGAACTACAGCCAGGGATTTTCCCCACCCGGATTGACGTCGATTTTCCGAAAGAGAACTAATGCAAGTCCTGGAAACGAATTTTACTACAATCTGGAACCTGCCCGGTTCACTAACTTTGAAATCGGCGGCTGGGGAGCCTTCTTCGACAATAAGGTATACACGGACGTCGCCTTTTATCAAATGCACGGTCGCAACGAATTGTTGAATGTTCGCCAACAGGATAATTCAACCGAGCCGCAAAGCGCCGGCAAGACCTTGCACCGAGGGATTGAATATGGCGTGACCTATAAGCCCGACAGCGAATGGTTCTTCAGATTTGGAGGCACAAATGCAATCCACCGATTTGAGGATTTCGACCTCAGTTATCGCAGCACCGACCAGGTCAAAAACGTCAACGGCAATGACATGCCGCAATCTCCTAAATGGATTGCCAATGGTGAGGTGACTTACAAACCGGATTACTTCACTGGCTTTCGCGTTTCCCTGGAGTGGCAGCGCATTGGCAGCTGGTATGAGGATCAGGTCAATCGCGCAAAGTACGAAAGCAAGGGATTCCTGGGATTGAAGGGCGTTAGCTACCTGAACTTGCGCGCCGGATATGAATGGCGTGGATTCGAAGTCTTTGTTAACATTATGAACCTTACCGATGAGCTTTATGCCAATGCTGCAACTCGCGGAAACCTGCCGACGGACCGAACCACGTATACACCGGCTGCACCACGTACCTTTGTTCTCGGAGTACAATATACATTTACAGGTAAAAGCAAGTCCGCATTATGAAGCTTCCACTCTATCTGATCACTCTGATATTTTTTCTTGCCGGCTGCGACGATAAACGCTTCGCTAAGTTGGTCTCGTCACAAGAAGGCGAGGCACAATCCGTTTACGTGACACACGATCAGAATAACAACCCGGTGGTTGTCTGGACGGAAAAGAAAAACGACGAGCTTGCTCTATTCTTCGCGGCATCAAGTGATGGTGGGAAGTCGTTTCAATACAAAACAAACATTCCACTGTCGAATGATGTCGCTACGCATCCGGAAGGCATGCCCAAGGTAGCGTTCAAAAAAGACGGAAGCATAATCGCTGCATACGAAAAAAAGGCGCCGACAACTGCAAACAAATATGCGAGCGCCATTTACTACGTAGCTTCGACAGACAATGGGGAATCATGGACGCAGGAGGCTTTCATTCACAGCGATACCGTTGCGGGAAAAAGCAGGTCCTATTTTGACATTGAGCGTCTTCCCGACGGAGAGATTGGAGCGTCCTGGCTCGACGTCACATACGACTCGCAGCTGCGTGGGCGCTCCGTCCTCTTCGCCCGGACTTCGTCGTCAAACAGATTCGGCAATGAAGTCCTGATCGACTCGTCTGCCTGCCAATGCTGCAGGATCGATGTCTACACGGACGACAGTAAGAACATCTTTGTGGCCTACCGGGGACTCGTTAAAGGAAAACTTGGCAAGCAAATCCGCGATATGATGATCGCCACTTCGACGGACCATGGCGCAACATTCTCGCGGCCGCTTACAATTAGCGCTGACAACTGGAATATCGACGGATGCCCCCATACGGGGCCCAGCCTTTGCAGCAATAAAGCGGGACTGATCTCATTGTGGTATACGGAAGGTACTGGAACAGGAATCTACTACGCTCAGAAAACCCAGGACGATGACGACTTTTCCCCAAGGGAGCTGGTTTCAGACCATGGCCATCACCCTCAGCTTAGCGCTAACGGCGATCGCATTGCGATGCTCTGGGAAGAAAACGTCGACGTGGACGGAAAACCGAAGACCATAATTCGCTATCGGATAATGAAAGATGGAATCCCGGTTGAAGAAAGTGCGCTGACGCAGGAACAAGCAAATGCCTTCTTGCCAGTAGTGGCGCCGACCAAGGAAGGTTTCCTGGTGGCATACCTTCAGGAAAGGCAGGGTCATGTGGGGGTATATTTGACCAGGCTATGAACCGTCATTTTGCTTGACGATTTCCATGAACCAACCTACTTTAGCCATTGTTTTATTGTCCGTACAACCTCCGGAAATATGAAATCATTGCTTTTCCTTGTGTCCCTCTGCCTTTTACTCGTGTCTCACGCCTGGAGTCAGCAATTGAAACCGAATGCGGCGAGACTGAACAATCCGTATTACTCCAACACGGATACGACGCATCTTCATGTGTCGAATGCTGCCTGGAAGAAGATCCTTCCCCCAGAGCTTTACAAGGTAGCACGCGAAAAAGGTACCGAGCGGGCATTTACCGGACAATACTGGAACATCGACATCCGCGGAACCTATTACTGCGCGGCGTGCGGTAACGGACTTTTTCGGTCTGATTCAAAATTTGCCAGCGAATGCGGATGGCCGAGTTTCTTTGAGCCCGTGCGCAAGAGTAGCGTCATATACCGCGACGACAACTCCTACGGAATGCATCGGATTGAAGTCCTCTGCGCACGCTGTGAGGCCCATCTCGGCCACATCTTCGATGATGGTCCGCCGCCAACTTACAAGCGGTATTGCATGAACTCAGTATCACTAGATTTTGTGCCAGGAAACAAAGGTCTCGCCGTTGACCAGTAAGGAATTTGCCTAAGGCACCTACGCGAAGCAGGTGAGAAGCCGCTGCCTCCTCACAGCCGTGGCTGTACTTAGATTAGCGTAAATGCGCTCGCGCTCCAATCTGGAACGATTCTCAAATTCAATCGCCCTCTTCAGGTCACCCCGAAACCGCCTCTCTCTTACCATTAAGTCGAAAACCAATGACAGGAATTGTTCAAGTTCCCCGAGCCGGTTGCTTCTGATGTCGGCTTCAACGGTTCTTAACTCCTGATTGTACTCAAATGCCAGGTGCCTGGGCCTATTGAATTCAATCAGGCCTCTGACCAAAGCGAAATCAGAGCTAAACTCTTCGGAAACCGACAAAATCAAGCGAACTCTTTCCTCATTATAGATGGAGGATACTTTATCAAACAATCCGTTTGAGTCCATGCCCGCAGTGAGGGCCGGCTGCGAGGTTGGCGTGTGACGATGAAAATCTGAAGCGCCGCTCGGCGAGGTTACGTTTTCTTCTATAAGGAGAAGATCTGTTTGATCAATTGTTTTTGCGAAGGATACCATGTCTGTTCTTGTTTGTGAGTTGTTAATGTTTACTTATGTCATGATGTGTTGGTATCAACAACAACAGCAGGGACGCAAAAACAATCTCAAACTTTCCATAGTATAGGCTTTATTGGTGCAAAGCAGCTGTGTTGTTATCGCTACCTGACTGCACGACTACGCAAACATAGGATTAATAATCTATTAAATCAATAGACTTTCTAGATTAATTTAAAAAGTCCACAACGCCGGTTGGGATCTCCTAATCAGATCCGGCTAACGACAAAAGAAACTGAGGTGATCTCACTTCAACGCCAGCGAGATACTCCCGCTGGTCCGGGCGTCGATGGGTACACCCCCTCCGTTTATTTTTCCCGTAATCCGGTGCTCATCCTGTTCACCACTGAAGTTGTTCAACGCATTAACGCTGATTCTATCGGCGCGCAAAGCCAGGTCCACGCCCTGGCCTCCCGGGATTGAAAGGCGAATACTTCCGCCCGAATTTGAAACCTTAACATATTTGCGCAGTGCCGTCACATCTACCTCCATATTTCCACCGCTTGTATGAGCTTCCAGGCTGCACGAAAGGTCGCGTAGCACAACACTTCCTCCCGAAGTCTTCGCCACAAGCTCGCCATCGATCTCGCTTCCATGGATACCACCGCCACTGGTGTTCACTTTAATAGCGCCCTGCAGATTGTCCAGGTCTATCGGTCCGCCGGACGTGACTAGCTCAATAGTCCCCTTGCAGTTCTCCGCGCGAATACCGCCGCCACTCGTCGACAGATCGATGTTATCACTCGAGTTCTTTACTGTAATACCCCCGCCGGAAGTCTTTCCATGAATGTTTCCGCTGAGCTTGTCGAGGTTCAAGCCACCGCCACTAGTGAAAAAATCAAGCGTACCCGTTAAGTTTGACAGCGCAATGCCGCCCCCGCTTGTCTTGAGGTCCACCGATACCTTTGTCGGCGCGAAGATCTTGAACGAAATGTTCAAGCTCCGTTTCCAATTCATATTCCAGGTCTTTGCTTCGGCAATTGCGCGCAATTTGTTATCCTCCACAGACACACTGAAATTATAGTCTTCGTCGAGTCGCTTGCGAATCTCTTCTTTCGACAGCGGTGCTTCTTTCCGCGAAGTAGTAATGTACACTTCGATACGCGCATCGGCGGAAGGGACTCCTGAAACGGTGATTTCGCCCCCGGAAGTTCTCGCATAGATTTCCTGAATCGATTCAGCCGTGAGCGATTTTGTGAGGAAAGGGCCTTCCGACCCTTTTGTTTGCGCTTGCAGGCCGGCACCCGCGACAAGGAACAGAAGGAGAACAACAGCAAATTTTCTCATAAAGAGTTAGTTGGTTATTCCTAGTAGACTCCTCTGAGCGGGAAAGGTTGCATAACCTCCAGGTTTTTTTGCGGTTTTCCAGAGCCCTCCATTCCTGGGCGCGCGAAGACGCCTTAAATTCAAACAAAGCGATTCAAACATCAACAGCATTTTCCCCAACCGAAAAAGCCACCCTTAATCAGCTACAACTTCTGACGTCGCAAATTCATCCATTTTCGTGATCAGCTCATTTTCAACGGTGTAAATCTGCACCCATTTTTGTTTGAGTTCCTTGCCCGAACTTTTTACCCGCTGATGTTCCGACCCGACAACGACGACAGTGTTATCTTCACAGATATATCGTTCCGGTTGGAAACTCAATACCTCCGTGTTGTTTAAGATAGACGTAATAAACTTGCGCACGCCTTCTTTCCCTTCGAATTTATCTTTCGGAATAATCTGCGTCCCGTGATATATCCATACAGTATCCTCTGAAACCGTCGCAAGGAATTCTTCTACATCTCCCTTTCCAAATGCCTGGAACATTCTTTCTACTACTGATTTCGCTGAATTTTTCATAAGCTTTCAAAATTTAGTTACAATGACTCAACCGCGCTGAATCCGGCGGTTCATATAATCATTGCAAAATTACAGCAAGGCACAGTCGAATGCCTTGATCTAAAATAAGAAACCACCCCGGAGCGCTTCTCGAGAACTACCGTCAGGATCGCCTGAAAACTGACTAAGCGTGAAAAACTATTGTGAATAAATTAAGCGATCTCGCAAATCTTATCGTAAATTACTTCAGGACCTGCAATGAGTTTACCCACTGCATGAACGCTTGTTATAAGAAAATGCCTTACCGATAACGTTAACCTTATGAGTGCGAAAGGCTTTTTAGTAAGCGTTCTCTTCGTCCTGTCGTTAGCGTCTGCCGCAACAACGGTGTCTGCGCAAATTCAATTTGATTCTTTAAGTGTTGAGGAGACTGCGAAAGAACTCGCGAATCCGACCAATCCCCTGGGACGAGTGACCGTTCAGTTGAAAAGATGGGCATTTGCAGACAACCAGGAAAACTCGTCGCGAACGAGCGGTCATTCCCTTGTATTGGAGTCGAGTATCCCATTCGCCGTAGGTAACGGTGGCGTGATCCGATTTCGGCCGACGGTTCCAGTGTACCTCGATTACCCTGTTGTTCATCCACACTCGCAGGAAATCCGATACCGATCGGGATTGGCCGACATCAACTTTGACCTTGCATACGGAAGGAAATATCGCTCCGGCGTACTCTTTGCGTTTGGCGTCGCCGCCACACTTCCGACCGCAACCAATGACTGGTTTGGTAATGACCGCTTCACGCTGGGACCGGAGATACTCTTCGCCATCCAGCCAAAGTGGGGTGTGATCGGCGTGTTCCCGAGTCATGAATGGAAGATAACCGGCGCAGGTTCATTCAGCCGAACGGTGATACAGCCCCTGGTCACCTTGCTACCGGGCAACGGGTGGAGTGTAGGATCCAGCCCCAGTCTCAGTTACGACTGGATCGGAAATAAATGGAACGTCCCCTGGATCCTTTCACTTGGAAAGACGGCCAAATTTGCCTCCAGCACGTGGAGTTTCTCGGCTGATATAAGCTTTTATGGCAAACAGGACGATGCCGTTGCTCCCGAATGGATGATCGGCGCAAATGTTACCCGTGTGGTCGGTTATTGGCTCGGTGCGCTTTCAAAATAATGCCATCCGATAACCGAAGAAAATTGGTTCGGATGAATGCCAAAAGTCACTTCAAATATTCCTCCGTAAGACCAACCCAATAAGCCGCACCAACGGGTAAGATCTCCTGGTTGAAAACGTATTCCGGATGATGGACCATAGGCGTATCGCCATTGCCGAGCATGCAATAATTTCCGGGTTTCTTCTGAAGCTATAGGTGGATGGTGTTAGCCGTCATTCATATTTGGAAAAAAAGGTTGTCTTGTGAATGTACTAATTAAAGAGCGGTGTAGCAAGACCGTGTCAACTGATTCGGAAGCTATCAAAAGGTAGCAACGTTAAAGCTTAAAAAGTTATCTTTAGACCCGGGTCGAATCCCAAATAAAACCGAAACCCATAGTCACGCCGATGAAAATAAGAAACACAGTACTCGTAGCAATTTTAGTGATCGTGATCGCGAATTCAGCAGGAGCGCAAAACGCCGACAAACATGTGGTGTTGGTTACCATAGACGGTTTCAGGCCAAACTTCTATCTGGAGGACACGTGGGACACACCCAATTTGAAGGACATCAAGCGGGAAGGAGTACATGCCTACGGCGTCAACAGTGTGTTTCCATCTATAACATATCCTTCTCATATCACCATTGTGACCGGCGTGCAGCCTGCCAGGCACGGCATCTTTTACAACGCCATGTTCGAAAAAGACTCCGCCACCCGGGGTCAGATATACTGGCATTTCAATCAGATAACTTCTCCAACTTTATGGGAAGTGACTCAGCAGGCCGGATTGAAGGCCGCTTCCGTAAACTGGCCGGTGTCAGTGGGAGCGCCCACGGTATTTAACATTTCGGATGTCGGGGCGAAGGGACCAAAAGTGATGGAAGACTCCGCTAGCCCGGCCGGGATAAGCACTTTCATTAAACAGAAGTTGCTCAACAATGCTCCTGGCATTAAAGTCGGCATTGACAAAAACGTAGCCAGCATTGCAGCATGGGTCATCAAAACAGAGAAGCCTAACTTCATGACTGTGCATTTGCTCGGCATGGACCATGTACAACATTTGCATGGGCGAAACGGGCCTGAAATAGAAAAGACCATTGTCCTTGCAGACAGTGCGGTAGGAATGATCAGGAAAGCGATCGAGGAAGCCGGCCTGAAAGATAATACGCTGCTGATCATTACGGGAGATCATGGTTTCTATGATGTCACAACCACGGTGAGCCCCAATGTGTGGTTGCAGGACTGGGGTTTTATGAAAAACACCAATGAGTGGAAGGCGAAATTTCATACCGCCGGCGGGGGAGCCTTCTTGTTCTTAAAAGACAAAGGCGATGTAACTACGCTGAAAGCAATCACAAGCAAACTGAAATCTCTTCCCGAGGCAGATAGGAAATACTTTGAGATAGTCGCCGGTAAAAAACTGGCAGCTATCGGGGCGGACCCCGGTGTGGTCCTAGCGCTCACCGGCATAAACGGTGCCGCCTTCAGTGCCAGGACCAACGCAACGGCGGTCGACAAGGGTAAGGGCGGCACCCACGGGTATTTCCCGAATACAAGGAACATTCAGACGGGTTTCCTTGCCGAGGGCCAGGGGCTGGAAAAAGGGGCGAAAATTCAGGAAATGAATTTGCGGGACATGTCAGCCATTGTTGCCAAGTACCTGGGCCTGTCCATGCCTACCTCGGAAGGGAAACTTCCCAAAGGTATGTTCAAGTAATCCGGGTTGCGGTATCCATAATCCCCGTCGGATACCCCACGCAAAGGGAACTTGCCATCCCGGCCAATTGTCCGCCCAATAAATAATTCATCAGCGACCTGTTTAACAGGTCAAATAGAATCGTTAAATTGATATGGAGTCCAACCCTCGTACTCCGACGCCGGTGATTTTTGAACGGCGTCTGCGAACAATCCTGTAGTAAGTAATAGACGTGTGTTAGTGCTTGAGTAGTTGCCAAAGCATCAGGCAACGTATGCTCAAAAAAGAAAAAATCTAAATGAACATGCCTATGAAACGATGATCAAAAAAAGCGCAAGCAACCGATGACACGTGAGCATCCTCGGTTCTTCAGCTTTTCCGGCCAGGCTGGTGGGCTGTATCCCTGCTCATTAACAAAAACACTACTACTTATGATCAAACTTTTATCTAATCAAAAAGGACGATTGAATTTCATTTTGCGCGTGTCATTGATAAATATGGTCTGCAGCTTATTTATCAATGCCGGGTACGCCTATGAAAGAAGTCCGGAGGCGGCGAATCCATCTGCAACAGAAAAAACAACGCCTGTCCCGCAAGGGATCCTGATCAATGGAAAAGTTACCGATGAAGCAGGACTGCCTGTTCCGGGAGTAAATGTGCTGGAAAAAGGCACCACCAATGGAACCACTACCGATACGGAGGGGGGATATAGAATTACTGTGAGAGACGCCAATGCCACTCTCGTTTTTAGTTTCATCGGATATACCACCCAGGAAATAGTCGTCTCAAATCAGTCCACCATAAATGTCGGTCTCCTGGTAGATACTCAAACACTTTCGGAAGTGGTCGTCGTTGGGTACGGTACGCAGAAGAAACTGAATCTGACCGCGGCGGTTGACCAGGTGGATGGTGAAGTGTTAAACAACAGGCCTGTGACGAATGTCACCCAGGGTCTTCAGGGTGTTTTACCGAACCTGAACATCAGGATGCTGGACGGCAAACCCAACCAGGCCCCCGCCTATAATATCAGGGGAACGACTTCTATCGGACAGGGCGGAAGCGCACTTGTCTTGATAGATGGTGTTGAAGGCGACCCGAGCATGCTGAATCCGGATGATATTGCCAGCATTTCGTTGCTGAAAGACGCTGCTGCTGCCTCGATTTATGGTGCCCGTGGCGTGTTTGGTGTTGTCTTGATAACAACGAAGGTCCCGGAAACGGACAGAACAACTGTCTCCTTCTCCACGAATTTTGCCAGGAAAAGTCCCGTAGCCGTTCCCGATTTTGTAACAGATGGCTATACGAACGCGAAAATGTTTTTGGAAGCATTCGTCAATCGCGAAGGCACCTTCCCTCAAAACATGAACAAGACGTTGAAATTTTCGCAGGCATACATGGATAATTTCAAGGCCAAAGTAGAATCCGGCCAACCTTACGATCAGGTTGAGATCGATCCTGTAACCGGTGAATATGTCTACTATGGCAGCACGGACTGGTATGGCTTATTGTACAAGGACAACCTGAATTACAGGGAGAATAACATTACCATTTCAAGCCGTGGCCCGAAAACGTGGGTTATGCTTTCAGGTCGCCTGGTAAATCAAGACGGACTATTCCGTTATAATTCGGACGATTTTGGCATGAAAAATTTCAGAGCCAAAGGTTCGATTCAACTCACCCCCTGGCTGAAGGTTGACAACAACACCGATTACGCGAACCAGGATTATCACAATCCTTTGAATGTTGGCGAAGGTGGTGGAATCTGGAGGAACATTGGCGATGAAGGGCATTCCAACGCAACGATGTTCAACCCGGATGGGACGTTAACGATGGCGGCGGTGTATCACGTTGGAGATCTCTGGTACGGCAAGAATGGTTTCGATTTTAACAATCAGGTCTTCAGGAATACAACGGCTTTTACCTCCAACTTTTTTGACGACAAGTTCAGGGTGAATGGAAACTTTACCTTTAGAAATACAACGAACACCGCCGATCAAAAGCGCGTTCAGGTTCCGTATAGCACCAAGCCCGGCGGTATTGCCTACGTCGGCACTACCACCAACGACCTGAGAGATTCGAGAAGTCAGACCCAGTATCTGGCGTCAAACCTTTACGCAGAATATGAAAACACCTTCAAGGGCGCACACTATGTGAAATTCCTGGCTGGCTACAACTACGAACAGTCAACTTATGAGGGATTGACCGCACAGCGAAACGGTATTATCTATCCCGATGCGAATGATCTCAACCTGGCATTAGGCGCATCCACCTCGATCTCCGGCGGATGGGAAAAATGGGTCGTGCTGGGCGGATTCTCCCGCCTCAACTACGTTTACAAAGACCGCTACCTTTTCGAGGTGAACGGCCGCTACGATGGCTCTTCCAAGTTTCCGTCGAATCAGAGATTTGCGTTTTTCCCTTCATTCTCCGCGGGATGGCGCATCTCGGAGGAGCCTTTCTGGAAAGTGTCGCCAAAACTTTTCTCTGACGTAAAGGTGAGAGGGTCTTATGGATCGCTCGGAAACGGGAATATCGGCTCGTATGTCTACCAGGAACAATTATCAATCGCGCTGTCATCGCACATTCTTAACGGCACGCGGCCCAATTTTACCAGCAGGCCTTCCGTTATCCCCGACGGACTTACGTGGGAAACAGCAACGACTACTGACATCGGCCTCGACTTCAAAATGCTGAATGAACGGCTGACATTCGTGGCCGACTGGTATCTGCGCAGAACAACCGACATGTACACCATCGGCCTTACGCCACCTGCAGTCTTCGGTGCTACGGCTCCCAAAGGAAACTATGGTGATTTAGAGACAAGGGGTTGGGAGCTATCGGTAGACTGGACCGATGAGGTGCTGGTTGCGCAAAAGGCATTTGGTTATTCTCTGCGGCTTATCATGTCAGATAACAAGTCTGTCATTACCCGGTACAATAATCCAAACAAGATCTTGAACGACTTTTATGAAGGACAGGTAATCGGTGAGATCTGGGGTTACCATACAGAGGGATTCTTTGTTGACCAGGCGGACATTGATAGTCACGCCAACCAAAGCCCTCAATTCACTGCCGCGGCAAATGGTGTGTGGGCACCCGGCGATATCAAGTTCGCCGACCTGAATGGAGACGGGGTAATAAATCGCGGTACGAACAGAGCTTCAGATCCGGGCGACAGAACGATCATTGGCAACAGCGAACCCCGGTATGCGTTCGGCATCATGCTCGGAGCAAACTGGAATAATTTCTTTTTCAATACATTCTTCCAGGGTGTCTTGAAACAGGACTGGTATCCCAGCACAGAAGCCGAGTTTTTCTGGGGGCAATACAACAGGCCCTACAACCAGGTTCCGACCTTTCAATTAGGTAACATCTGGACTCCTGAAAATCCGGATGCCTATTTCCCCAGGTATATGTCTCGCGCAGCTGCGGCAAACGATACCCGCACACTCGGAGCACCTCAAACACGATACTTGCAGAACGTAAGGTATATCAGGATGAAGAACATTCAGATCGGATATCGTCTACCTCAATCGCTGGTTTCCAAGATCGGCGCTTCGGCCCTCAGAGTATATTTTTCAGGTGAAAACCTGTGGACAAGTTCACCTTTGCTGAAACTGGTAAAGCACCTGGATGTGGAAAACACGGTTAAATCGGATCAGCTTTTCACCTCATCGAATGCTGGTGATGGATATAACTATCCGATGCTGAAAAGCTATTCTGTGGGATTGAACATCGTTTTCTAATTTAATCTTTAAACGAATATTATGAAAAACAAATATTTGTGGCTTGCACTCGTAGCCTTTGCGTTGGTTCGGTGTGATCTGGAACAGGAGCCGCAGGCGACTTCACCCAAGTCGGCGGTATTTGCCAGCGAAAACGGACTGCAGCTATACGCATATTCCTTTTATAGCATGTTGCCTCAGGGCAGCACCCGTCAGGATGCGATGTCTGATTATATGGCCATCCGCGCGGTGCCGGACTTTATTCGAAAGGACGCATTCGCACCGGTTCTGAGTTCAGGATGGTCATGGGGCGACTTGCGGAATATCAATTATTTCATTGTGAACAATAAGGATCCAAAAGTGTCCGAGGAAGTGCGGAGACATTATCAGGGCGTCGCAAAATTTTTCAGGGCATACTTCTATTTTGAGAAAGTAGTGCGCTTCGGGGATGTTCCCTGGATCGGCCAACCTCTTGACGTAGCGGATCCCGAATTATACGGCGATCGCGATCCAAGAAACCTGGTTATGGATTCGGTGTTGGCCGACATCAATTACGCTTGCGCAAACCTCCGCGCGGCCAACGATCCGACGCGAAGTCTCATAACGAAATGGGTCGCGTACGCATTCAAATCGAGAATAGCCTTGTTCGAGGGAACATTCAGAAAATACCACACTGAACTTTCTCTTCAGGGAACCGCTAACGCCTGGTTGAATGAAGCTGTTAGTGCAGCACAGGCTGTAATGGATGACGGCGGATTTTCCATCAATGCCGCCGGCGGCCTGGGCAAATCGTACAGACAGGTCTTTACCAGTGCTTCACCGGTAGCCAGCGAGGTGTTATTGGCCTCGGTGATGGACGCGACGTTGAATGAACTGAACGACGCGAACTGGTACTGGACCAGTGGCACGTACGGCGACAAGGCGAGTTTCAACAGAACATTTATCAACACGTATCTGAACCTCGACGGTACGCCGTTTACGGATAACGCCGGATGGGAAACGACGTTGTTTAAGGATGAGGTGAAGGGCCGGGATTTGAGGCTCGCCCAAACAATCCGGTCAGGTGATTATAAGCGAATCAGCAATGGAACGCAGGTTCCAGCGCCCCCGCTTTTCACTTATACTTATACTGGATACCAGCCCATTAAATGGGCGCTCGATGACATGATCTACGATACGAGGGACTTGAACATAAACTCGATCCCGCTGATCCGCTATGCGGAAGTGTTGTTGAACTATGCGGAGGCAAAAGCAGAGCTCGGCACGCTAACCGATGAAGACTGGGCTGCAACGGTTGGGGTATTACGCGCCAGAGGTGGCATCACAGGCGGGCTTACAGCCAAACCCACTACAGTCGATCCCTATTTGCAGTCTGCTTACTTCGGAGAAATAGTTGCGAGACCAGGTCTCGCTGCTGCGCCGGCGATCACTGATCCGGTTATTCTTGAAGTCCGAAGAGAACGCGGCGTGGAATTATCACTCGAAGGCCTTCGGTTTAAAGATCTCCTGAGATGGAAACGAGGTATACTGATGGAGCAGGAGTGGAATGGATTTTACGTTCCGGCTCTGAATACACCGATGGACCTGAATGAAGACGGCATCAATGACGTGGTGTTCTACCAGGGGGCCAAGCCAGATCTCGGATCGGCGCTAACCTATGTTGATGTGTCTGAAACAGTCGGAGGCAAAACAAATTCGCAACTTTTGAAAAACGGAACCTCCGGCGAATTGACATGGCTCAATAATGTCCCGCGAGAATGGGATGACAAAATGTATTACTACCCGATTCCGCAAATCGACGTAATTGCCAATCCAAACCTGGGTCAAAACCCCGGGTGGGAGGAGCAGTAGGAGTTTGGGTTTTCAGGTTTAGGTAGAGACAAGGCATGCTTTGTCTCTACCTGTAACCCAAACTCAAATCCAAACCAAAAACTTAAATCCCGACCGCGCTATTGCCACCCACCGCCCAGATCCCTGTAAACGTTGACAACCGCCATCATCTGTTCTTTCCTCGTCTCAACCAATTCTAATTTTGATTTCAATGCGTCTCGCTGCGTCGTCAGAACTTCCAGGTAATCGGCCCGGGCCGACGCGAACAGGATCGCAGAAATATCAATGGACCGATTAAGCGCTTCAACTTCTCTTGATTTTGCATCATAGGTCTTTTCAAGATTATCGATCTTTGACAGCTGCGTCGATACTTCGAGATAGGCGTTCAGGATACTACGCTCATAATTGTAGATTGCCTGCAGTTGCCTCGCGTTGGCATTGTTAAATTCCGCCTTGATCGCCTTTCGGTTGATCAGCGGTCCCGCGAGATCTCCGGCAAGAGTATACAGCAGCGACTCCGGCAACTCCACGAGGTAAGAAGGCTTGAAAGCCTGAAGCCCCGCAGCCGCGGACAGTTCGAGCGATGGGTAAAATTCTGCGCGGGCAACCTTGACGTCCAACTTCGCAGCGGCCAACTCAAGTTCTGCCTGTTTGATGTCCGGCCGATTGACCAACAACCGGGAAGGAAGTCCGGAATTTACAACAGCAGGAGCCATCGTTAGAAAGTTGTCCTTATCTCGCGGTATGGGTTGGGGATACCGGCCCAGGAGAAAATTTATCCTATTTTCCGTTTCCAGGATCCTTTGGAGCAAGTCATACTCCAATCCCTGTGAATTCCACACTTCCGCCTCGAATTTCTGAACGGCCAGTTCGCTTACCGCTGCGGCTTCCTTCTGAACTTTCACCACTTCAAGCGCATTTTTCTGAAGTTCTATGTTTTGCCTTACAATTTCAAGTTGGTTATCGAGAGCCAGCAACTCATAATAGGAATTAGCAACTTCTGCTACCATGTTTGTAAGCAGAAAGTTCTTTCCCTCCACAGTGGATAGGTATCGCGTTACAGCCGCGCTCTTGGCGTGATGAAGTTTTCGCCATATATCGATCTCCCAATTTGCATAGACAGCCGCCCTGAAATCCGTCAACGGATCGGGTACTTCCTGTCCAGGTCGTATTTCCGTAGACGCATCTCCGGCGCCCTGGCTCGTATATCGGCCCACCTTATCAACTCCTATGCCGGCGCTCGCTCCGACCTCCGGAATCAGACGCGCTTGCCTGAAAAGGATATCGTTCTTTGCCATTTCGATTTCTTGTAAGGTTATCCTTACCTCCTGGTTATTCTTCAACGCCGTATCAATAAGACTGATCAGGTTCTGATCGGAAAAGAATTCCCGCCAGCGGATGGTTGGCGTATCCGTGCTGTTATCATGACTATCGTAATGATCCGGAATTGATTTATTTTCAGTCACCTGAACTGTCCGGGGTACGGCACATCCGGCCAATACCAGCGCAATGGAGAACAACGCCGGGACATATCGCTTGTAATTCAACATACTTCTCAAAGTTTTACTGTTTCAGTGTGATGATCAAATTCTTCAGTCAAAGGATTTTCCTTTTCATTTTTTACAAGCACGTGTCTTTCAGAAATTTTCGCGAAGCTGTAGTATAACCCGGGTACCAGGACGACTCCGAAGATCGTTCCGAGTACCATCCCTCCCGCGGCAGCTGAGCCAATCGTGTGGTTCCCGATTGCGCCAGGACCCGTTGCCATAACGAGCGGGATCAGCCCGGCGACAAAAGCAAACGATGTCATCAGGATAGGTCGAAACCTTGTCACCGATCCCATGATGGCGGCGTGAATGACGGATTCGCCAGACCGATGTCTTTGAACGGCAAACTCCACAATCAACACAGCATTCTTCCCTAACAAGCCAACCAACATAACCAGGGCGACCTGCGCATAAATATTATTCTCGAGGCCCATTAGTTTTAGCAATAAAAACGATCCAAAAACTCCGGCGGGCAGGGAAAGAATTACCACCAACGGCAAAACAAAACTTTCATATTGGGCCGCCAGGACGAGATACACAAAGCCGAGACATACCAGAAAAATGTAAACTGCTTCATTTCCCCGTGCTACCTCGTCGGCAGAAATCCCTGCCCAATCGATGCCAAAGCCCCGCGGCAAACTCACTTTCGCAACCTCCGCAACAGCATTGATCGCCGACCCGCTGCTGTAGCCGGGCGCCGCCGTGCCGTTTATCTCAGAAGCATTGTACATGTTGTGGCGTGTAATCTCTGACAAGCCGTATACCTTTTCCATTTTCATGAATGCTGAAAACGGAACCATCTGATCCCGGTCGTTCTTCACGTACAGTTTGAGAATATCTTCCGGTAGTGCACGGTACTCCGGTGATGCTTGCACCATGACCTTGTACTGGCGACCATACTTGATAAAACTGGTTTCGTAATTACTCCCGATCAGCGTCGATAGCGTGGTCATTGCCTTTTCTATCGTCACTCCTTTCTGCTGCGCGATATCATTGTCGATCCGCAGCATGTATTGCGGAAAGCTCGCACTGTAGAATGTGAAAACCGATGACAGTTCAGGGCGTTTACTCAGGGCATTCACAAAATCCCTGCTGACCGCTTCCATCTTTTGATAATCACCGGTTCCCGCCTTATCGAGGAGGCGCAATTCAAAACCACCCGCGGCTCCGTAGCCGGGAACAGCGGGAGGCTGGAAAAATTCGATCGTCGCACCAGTGATCTCTTTGGACCTTTCCTCCAGCTCCTCGATCACTTCCTGCACGGAATGCTTCCGGTCACTCCAGCTTTTTAGATTGACCAGGCAAGTACCCGAGTTCGCACCCGTTCCTTCTGTCAGGATCTCATAGCCGGCCAGTGATGATACCGATTGCACATCTTCAATCTCCTCGGCGATCTTCTGCAATTTTTCCGCTACCTCATTTGTTCGCTCCAGCGATGATCCGGGTGGAGTCTGGATCACTGCATAAAACTTGCCCTGATCTTCATTTGGGATGAAGCCCGAAGGCAAACTGTTACTGAGCAGCCACGAAGCGACGCAAAAGACGATCAGCATCGTCCATGTGATCATCCTGCGATGAACAATCGCACCGAGCAGACGCTTATATCTCCAGGAAAGCCTATTGAACCAATTATTAAAACCTGTTAACAGCCTGCTTATCGGTGTCATACTTTTCGGTTTACCATGTGTGCTTTTCAACATAAGCGCACACAGCGCAGGGGTAAGTGTTAACGCGACAATCCCGGAGAGGATAATAGAAGTCGACATCGTGATGGAAAATTGCCTGTAAAAAATTCCCACCGGGCCCGACATAAAAGCGACGGGGATGAACACGGAAGCCATCACCAATGTAATTGCAATGATGGCACCGCTGATCTCGTGCATCGCCTCCTTCGTCGCTTTCAGAGGCGAAAGATGTTTTGTTTCCATTTTTGCGTGAACAGCCTCTATCACAACAATGGCATTATCAACCACGATGCCGATGGCGAGCACCAAAGCAAACAGCGTAATGAGGTTGATGGTGATTCCGAAAATTTGCATGAATACGAACGTCCCAATAAGCGATACGGGTACCGCGATGGCTGGTATCAGCGTCGACCGCCAGTCGCCCAGGAACAGAAATACCACGAGCCCCACCAGAACAAATGCTTCCACAAGGGTGTGAATCACTTTTTCAATCGAGGCATTCAGGAAGGTTGATACGTCATAGCTGATCTCGTAGTTCATGCCTTTTGGGAATGAGGTGGCTTTGATCTCCTTTAGCTTTTCCTTTACATTCGAGATGACCTGGCTTGCGTTGCTTCCGTAGGACTGCTTCAGAACGATCGCAGCCGAAGACTTGCCATTCAGCGTCGAGTAAATGTCATACATCGAGCTTCCAAACTCGACACTTGCCACATCTTTCAACCGAAGGATTTCGCCGTTGGGACTGGACCGCAGTATGATATTTTCATAATCGGCTTCGTCACTGAACCTGCCCGGATATTTCAACACATATTCGAATGCCTGCGATCTTTTACCGGAACTTTCGCCTGTCTTGCCCGGCGATGCCTCCAGGCTCTGCTCGTCAAGAGCCTTCATAACTTCATCTGCCGAGATCTTATAGGCGAGCATCCGGTCAGGCTTAAGCCAGATCCGCATAGCGTACTCGCGGTTGCCAAGGATATCGGCCTCCCCGACTCCGCTCACGCGTTTGAGCTCCGACAACAGATTGATGTCGGCGAAGTTGAAAAGGAATTTCTGATCAACGTGAGGATCGTCGCTGTACAAGTTGATGTACATAAGCATGTTCGATTCCTCGCGCGTGATCTTGACGCCTTCTCGCACAACAAGCGGGGGAAGCTTATTCACGACCGAAGCGACGTGATTCTGAACGTTAACCGCCGCGATGTTCGGGTCGGTTCCCAGATTGAAGACCACTTGTATCTCAGCTTCTCCGTCATTGCCTGCATCGGAGGCTATGTATTTCAGCCCCGGGATTCCATTGATCGCCCGCTCCAAAGGGATGAGTACGGCCTTGGTCATCAGCTCGCCGTTAGCCCCGGGATACTCCGCCTTGATGTTCACCTTTGGCGGAGAAATAGAAGGGAATTGCGTCACGGGCAAATGAGTCATGGCCAGAACCCCTAACAATACTATAATGAGCGATATTACAATCGAGAGAACCGGCCTGTGTATGAACTGGTCAAACATGGTTATTGTCTTTTAGCGGTGGAGCATTATTCAGCGTATAATTTCAGGTGGGAGATCACCACTTTTGGCGCGACAAACTCGGAGTCGACTTTATCGTCGTCTCTCACCTTTTGAACGCCCTCAAGCAGGATCCTGTCGTTTTCAGAAAGCCCGCTTGACACGACATATAAGTCAGGCATTTTATGGCCGATGGTAATGTTCCTGGATCTTACCATGTTGTTTTCATCCACAACAAATACATATACTTTGTCTTGAATCTCGTAGGTTGCCTTCTGGGGAATAAGCAGCGCATCTTGCAGGGGAACCGTCATCCGAACCTTGCCGGTCTGGCCGTGTTTTAATAAATCGTCGGGATTGGGGAATTTTGCCCTGAACGCGATGTTTCCCGTCTCGCTGTCAAACTCGCTTTCAATGGTTTCGACGACCCCCTCGTAGGGAAAGAGTTTACTGTTTGCTAAAAGCAGGCTTACTTTTGTCCGCGGGTCGGAATTTTCTGTCGTGCTCTTGTACTCAAGGTATTCGGGTTCCGAAACGTTGAAGTAGGCAAACACGTGGCTGTTGTCGGAGAGGCTCGTTAACAATTCACCTTCGTCGATAAGACTTCCCAGCTTTCGGGGAATCCGGTCGATCGTCCCTGAAAACGGAGCGCGGATCTCGGTAAATGACAGGTGAAGTTTCGCCAGCGCCACCTGCGCTTTTGCCTGTTCGAATTTTGCCTGGCTCATTTCCAGGTCGTTTACGGAAACTACATTTTTATTAAAGAGTATCTGCGTGTTCCGCAGCTCTATTTCACTGACCTTCGCCTCCGCTTCCGTTTTCAGAAGTTCTGCCTCGTATATCCTGGGCATGATCCTGAACAGCAGCTGGCCGGCTTTAACCATTTGCCCTTCGTCAACATAAATATTCTGCAGGTAGCCCCGCTCCTGCGCTCTGATCTCAACGTTTTGAACAGACCGGATCTGCGAAACATATTCCTTCGCAATCAGTGTGTCGGTCTTCAGCGGAGCCGTTACCACATATTTGCCCGCCTCCTCTTTCATGGCCTTGTGACTTGTGCAGGCCGCATAACACAACACGGCGCACAAACCCAGGCACAAATTAATTGTCTTCATGATACTACAGATGATTACATAGTGGATACTACGGAATGGAAAATTCCCTTACGGCGCGTGCCGCGAGTCATCAGGGCGAAGGGAAAACTATGCCCTGTAAGTTGAAATAATACCTTTAAATTCTAAGTACCCTGTGTACGATGTACCTGCAGGAGGCGGCGCTTGAGAGAGGCCGGGATAAGAAAAGACTATTTGCAAAGGACAGAGTGTAATGCCACGAAGGAGCGGTGAAGCACAAAACGAGGCTGCCGGTAGATGAAAGTTTCTTGTAGAGGTTCTCCTCATTTTCGTCTTCCACGCGGACGGGATGGCACAGATGATGAATCAAGCCAACTTTATTGATGACGGACCCTTTGGCGACACTTCGCGGTTTTTCAATGTGTCGCAGGAAACGGCCAACTTTTCCACTGTCGGCGCTCTGGCTGGCATAAACGTTGGCTCCCAGCAGCTGGGAAAACAAAACAATGAAAAGCGCGGTTAGAAGCTTCATTTGACGGGCGCCAAAACAGTATTTGAACGCATTGCGTGGCCAAAGGTTATAAAAAATTGCCGCATTAAGACCATCGCCAGGATGAAAGGATTTAAATAGATTCCACTGCCTGAAATTCAAATATACGAAACTGCAAAAATTCAAACAATTCCGACTCACATAATACCGGGGAATTTCGATTCGCATTGCGTCTTCGCTGCGACAGACCCGGTAATCCGGCCGGCGTCAAATAAAATGGGTGCTATTGCCAGCACCCATTTCCTTGACTCGTGAAAACGGAAGACCTATTAATATCCCGGGTTGTTCTCCCCTAATGCCGGATTTCGCTGCAGCTCGTTTGCCGATAGCGGGAACAACAGGTGTTTTTCCTCATACGTGCTGCCCAGGGGATTCGTGTGACCTACCACATCCACATAAGTGACCTCTCCTGGATTTGCTTCGACGGTTACCGGATACTTGCGGGTCCGCTGAATATCAAACCACGTGCGGAATTCAAAGACCAGCTCGCGCATGCGCTCCGTCCATACCTCTTCCACGAAGTCCTCGACGGGCAGCCCTGTTAACGTGGCTTCGACGCCCGGTATGCCCACCTGCCAGTAGGCCCGCCCGCGAACCTGCGCCAGGTAGTTCACCGCTTCTGCTGTTACTCCTTCACTCTGCGCAATCGCCTCAGCGGCGATGAGTAAAGCGTTGGCATAACCATAGATCACAACGTCCTTGCTGGACGCAGGAGGCCCCGTAAACAAGGCCGCGTCATCATGCCAGATGTACGGGGATGGCGGGAAGGTAACCTCACCCTCTGGAGTGTCGAGTGTCCAGTGAAAGAACTGCTTGTTCTGCATGCGCAGATCGGCGACCGGATCGTAGGCCTGGAGATACTGCGGATGCGGCTGATACGCGCCATTCGTGATATCGTAGTCCGTATACTTTACGAACGCAACGGGATACGTCCAGGGCGGATAAGGCGAGTTTGAAATCCCGGCCGAGTATTCTTTATAATAAATATACTCCGGCGAAATGTCGCTGTTCCGGATCTTGTTGTAAGCGCTCAGCGAAGGGTCCGCACCGTTCTGCTCCAGAGCATAAGTGCCGTACTCGCCATTGATGAGGCTGCGAGCAACAGTCGCCGCATCGGCGTATCGATCGGTTTGTTGCAGCGGATAACCCGCCATCGTCAGATAGACGTCGGCGAGCAGAACGGCCACAACACCCTGCGTGACGCGGCCTTCATTTTCCGACATGTGCGCCGTGGAGAGTCCCGCCTGTTCCAACCCGAAACGGAGATCTTCAACAATAAGCGCATAAACATCTCCGATAGAAGCCCTTTCTGTGTAGATGTCATCCAGTGATGTTACCGGGTCGGTGACCAAAGGCACAGGCCCAAACATTCTCACGAGTTGAAAATAGGAAAGCGCACGGAAAAAGCGCGCCTCTCCAAGAAGCTGGTTTTGCGCCTCATCCGTCATATCCGGCGTGTTAGGAATATTTGCAATGGCATTGTTTGCGCGTGATATGCCGTCGTACAAATCAGACCAGATGTTGTCGATGTAGCCCGCAGTGTTTAATCCATCCAGCGTAAGTTGTTGCGCGCGCTGAATTTGAATTTCCTGTCCCCTGTACTCGTTGTCGAACAACCCAGTCATGTATTGGATGAACATCATCGGTGTGCCCGAATAAACACCACCGTCGTACATCTGCGGAGCACCCGTCCTATACAGACCATTGACCGTGCTATAGGCGTGGTCCGGGTCGGTGAAATACTGACCCACGCTGAACTCATCCCGTGGTTCTTCTTTGAGGAAGTCGTCGCAACCCGAAAGTAATCCGACTGTCAACATCAGAATAATATATCTAATTTTCATAGCAAGCATGTTTTAGAATTGGAGATTGACACCCAGGGTATACGTCCTCGGCTTCGGATACTGGAAGAAGAAAATGTTCTGCGTCCATTGCTCACCCCACGAAGTAGCTTCCGGGTCATAGCCTTTGAAGTCATCGGAGTGGAAGACGAAAGCATTCTGAACGCTGGCATAAACTCTGAGGTTGTTGAGGCCGGCGCGTTCCAGTAAGTCCGCACCAAAATTGTATCCGAGCGATATCTGATTGACGCGCAAATAAGAACCATCCGTGATCCAATGGCTGTCAACCTGGCTATCCTGTCCGCCATACCCCTGATGCCGGATCTCCTGGATCATCGTGTTCTGGTTTTCAGGCGTCCATCCCTGAAGGATCGTTCTGAGGCCGTTTGCTATACCTGAGCGGTCTTCCGTTGAGTGGAAGTATTGTTGCATGATATCGACGTCATACACGAACTGCAGATCAACAGTAAGATCCATGTTGTTGTATCGGAAGGAGTTGACGAAACTTCCCGTCCATGACGGAATTCCTTTGCCGATGATTGTGGGCTGCTCCGAGCGCTTGGCTTGTCCGGGCTGAACGCCGGGCGGCGGTGTCTCATCCGTTCCCCATGTTCCGTATCGCTCATAACCCCAGAATGAACTGATGGGCTCTCCTACGCGGAAGATGGTCTGGCTGCCCGTAACCCAGAAAGGGCCGTAAAAGATATCTTCATCATTTTCACCGAGCTTCTCAATGCGGTTCCGGTTGTAGTTGAAATTCAGTGCCGATTCCCAGGTAAAATTCGTTTGGTTGACGTTCACTGTGTTTAGCAGAACTTCAATTCCCCTGTTCGAAACCTCGCCGATGTTGTCGCGCACGCCCGAAAAGCCCGTCGAATTGGGCACGGGTCGGTCAAGTAGCAAGTCCGTTGTAAGCTTGCGGTAGTAATCGAACTCAACTGATATGCGTTCATCGAACAGCCCCAGCTCGAATCCGATGTCGAATTGATGCGTCTTTTCCCAGGAGAGATCCGGGTTCGGCAGTCGCGTCACATAGCTGTAGGGTGATCGCACGTTATTCAGCAACGTTGTACCGGAGGATACGGTCGCCAGCGATTGATACGTCGGAATCTCCGTGTTTCCGGTAATGCCATAGCTCGCACGCAGCTTCAACGCGCTCAGGGCAGGAACATTCGCGAGGAACGGCTCGTTTGATATCATCCAGCCTATGCCTGCGGATGGAAAGAATCCGTATTTGTTGTTTTCGCCAAAGCGCGATGAACCATCAACCCGTCCCGTGAGGGTCAGAATGTATTTGTCCTTCAACGTATAGCCCGCACGCAAGAAATACGAGTTCATCGCCCACCTGTCATGATCGGAGGTAGGCGCGCCCGGCCGTGCGGCAGCTTCCATATTATTATACTTCAAAAAATTATCAGCAAATCCTTCCGCGTACTGGTAGTTCTGATTGTACATGCGCTCCTGCCAGCTGAGGCCGAGTACCGCGTTAATTCGGTGATCGCGTGTCTCCTTGTTGTATGATAAAAATGTTTCCTCCTGCCAGTAGAACACGTCCTGGTTTTCGATCTCGGCAACCCCACCCTGATTGGCGGCGATGTTGATAAGGTCATCGGGAGCATAGCGACGGAACAGCCGGTGGTGACTGTCGAAGCCGAACTGTGTCTTGAGATCGAGTCCTTCAGCCAGGTGAAAAGTGAAATACATATTGCCAAACAGCTGCGTGCGATTTCTAAGGCGCTCTTCCGTTTCCAACATGTGCACCGGGTTAGCCATCGCTTCGAGCAGGTAAGCGTCGGAGATCATCTGGCTGTTGCTCCACCTTCCATCGGGAAATCGCACGGGGAAAATCGGGGGCATTTCGATCATGGTGCGACGCGGCACCTGGCCACCGCCACCTTCTTCGACGGCGTTCTCCTTGGTAAAGTTAACCAGCAGGTTCATGCCCATGGACAGCCAATCGTTAGGATTTGCGTCATACGCGATCTTGCCGTTGACCCTTTGCATCCAGCTGTTCAGCATGATGCCTTCGATGTTCGCGTAATTGATAAATGTGCCCAGGGAAGATTTTTCCGATCTGCTTTGCACGGAGATCTGATGATTGTGTGAAATAGCATCCCGGGTAGCTTCTTCCTGCCAGTCGGTGTCATAGAGTGGATTACCATTAGCGTCGAAGAGGTTAGGGTCGCTGGTCGTAAAGACCGGATTCTGATTAGGATTATACTTCGGTGTATTCTTCATGCCGGTTTCGACAACACTCAGCCATTCCTCAGCATTCATGACGTCCATTTTCTTCCGAAGCGTTCCGAGGCTGACATAGCCGTCGTATCCCACGACAAGTCCCTCCGTCTTCGCGCCTCTTTTAGTTGTGATGAGGATGACGCCATTCGCGCCACGGGCCCCGTAGATTGCGGTAGAAGAAGCGTCTTTCAGCACTTCCATGCTTTCAATGTCATACGGATTTAAAAACGCGACATCTTCCATCACCACACCATCCACGACATACAATGGTCCCGATGATGAATTGATGGTACCCATGCCGCGTATCACCACCCTCGGGCTAGCGGTTGGCGAACCCGAGTTGAGGAAAACGTTCACACCGGCCACACGCCCTTGCAAGCCTTGCAAAACATTCGTGATCGGTCGTTGGAGAACCTCGTCGGAGGAAACCTGTCCCACAGATCCTGTCAGATCTGATTTCTTCTGCGTGCCGTAACCTACTACCACAACTTCCGAAAGAGTCTGTACGTCCGTCAGCAGCTGGACGTCCAGTTGCGTTTGTCCGGCAACGGGTATTTCCTGTGTAACATAGCCGATGAAGCTGAATACCAGCACGGTATTGACATCCGGCACTGCGATGGAGTACTCCCCATTGACATCGGTTACTGTTCCGACGCTGCTGCCTTTGACCACAACATTGACGCCCGGCAGCGGATCATTCGTCTCGTCTGTCACCGTTCCGCTCACCTGCGTTTGTTGCAGCGGCCGCTCAAACATCCTGACATCGCGCGCAGCTGCCGATGTCAACGAAAAGGCAAACAACAAAGCCGCGGCTGTAATTCTGCAATCATGCGGTCGCCTCGAACTTCGGGCAAATTCGTAAAGAATACTTTTCATATGATTTGTATTTAGGAGTGAAACACAGATACAGAAAAGTATAAGTCGAAAAATTTCATTCCCGCTACATACAATCATCAGAAAGTATCGTTGAGGTGTCACCACTTCTGCCCGGATTCATCTAAATGTTCGCGCAGCAAAACACACGGACGCACGAAGGTACACGTCTGCCCTTCGCAGCTACTGAATAAAAAAGCCCGCGTCTTGCGGGCCAGTCAATCGTTAAATGAAACCGGGATCATGATTTTTTCTTGCTAGGGACGGGCTTGTTGTAGTCCCGTTAGGGACGGGCTAATTGCAGTCCCGCTAGGGACGATCTTATGGTAGGGCGGGGTGAAGCTTGCGAAACCCCGCCCCAGAAAGCGTCATAGAAATCAAGTCCCGTAGGGACGGCCTTATATAACGCACGAGCTATCCGTCTTTGATAATTCTTTCTTCAATTGCCTATCTTCCCTCCGACTGCAATCCATCGCGTTCCTTCGCCAGCTTCGTCGGGCAACCCATCTTCGATCGTATCCCACTTTCTTCAACATCGATGCGCCCTCACTTTCCAGGAAAAGTGTACTCAAACGTAAATTGTGCAAATTCGT
Organism: Flammeovirgaceae bacterium; assembly: GCA_044507775.1. Classification (GTDB taxonomy): domain Bacteria; phylum Bacteroidota; class Bacteroidia; order Cytophagales; family Cyclobacteriaceae; genus Chryseosolibacter. The sequence continues at coordinate 31,810 of JBIQIY010000026.1, forward strand.
TTCTTACGTTCATGGAGAATTCAGAAGAATCCAGGTGTCCGCTTGCCCTATATATTTTTGTTAGTCCAAAGCAATACTCAAACCCGATGCTCATCGTTTCGGTGACACGATAGGAGATTCCCGCGATAGCGCCGAACTCATTTCGCGCCGTAAGAAAATCTACGGCGTCGTTATTCGGAAAGTAATGACGGAAATTCGCTCCTGCATTTAGACTTATTTTGGGATGTCTGACATTGGCATAGAGCAACAACGGAATCTCATAAAAATAGTGGTTCCGGCTACTCGCAACCTCGTCGAGTTCCATGAACGGAGAACCGACGTGAAATGGTTTACCGGGTTCATTCAGCGCGTCACGTTTAAGCTTTGCTCCAAAGGTAAGGCGCGCTCGAATGTTGAAGATCTCGTCTAAAGGTTTTATCACCCCTGCGCCAAGACGAAATTCCGGCGTCGGAAACTTTGATGGCGCCGCCATATTCGTTTCAAAGGTGGACCATCCCAGACCGAGAAAAATATTTAATCCTACTTGCCTGTCAGAAGAATCTGGCGCGCCTTCCTGTGCATTACAGAACGACGATATCAAAAACAAGCCACAGGCCAATACAGATATTCTTTTCATATATTCGACGACACGTATTCTGATAACAACAAAAGCGCGAGGCCTCCTGTCAAATATAAAAAATGCGACTTTGATCCACCCGCAATTTCTAATTAATTATTCCCAAAGTTGCGTCAAGCGTGCAACCTCACTCACCAACCTCGCTTCTTCGCGCGCTCCTTCGATAGCTTCGTCGGCCAAGCCATCTTCGATCGCACCTTAGTTCTTTGCGTTGACACCTCTCCCGAACTTGCGTTTATTCCAAAGGGTAGCAAGGACCCCCGCCTGTGTAAGTCCTTTTGTGTGGAAGGGGTATTAACATTATCTTGGGACGCCTCAGTTTCATTTGAACTAATCTACTTGATCATCCAAAATGAATTCGCAGATATTGTCAGTTATACAGTCATGGATATCCTGACACTTCACAATTCCAGGAATTGATCAACTGGTATGCTCTACTAAATTTTCTGGTGAGCAAACAGATGCACGTGTTACAAATAAAAAAGGCGGTCAGGAACCCGGTTTCTGCAAGGTGTGCGCCTAAAAGCACTTCAGAATAAGACATATATGAGAGTGAATGACAGAACAGGCGTGACCATACGATTACTGAGTATTTTGTTTTTCCTGGCGGGTTGCACACATGACAACACGGCGCCAGAGGCCCAGTGGAAGAACAGGCTTAACAACAATAAGGATTGGGGCATATACCGGGGACATTCCACCGGTATTCAATACTCAGAGCTGGACCAGATCAATGTCGACAACGTCGGCACGCTGGAGAAGGCGTGGGAGTATCACCACGGTAACCCTGTCGGCCCAGGCATGTATGCCAACCCCATTATTATCGACGGCCTCTTGTATTTCACAACACCTGAGGTGAATGCGGTGGCATTGGATGCGGCCACTGGGAAGGAAGTCTGGGTGTTCAAACCCGCGCAGTACAACCCCGAGGCGAAACGTCCCTTTCGGGGACGGAACCGTGGACTCGTCTTCTGGGAAGATGCCGACGGAAACAATAAACGAATATTTGATTTCGTAAAGGACAGGGTGTATGCGATGGATGCAAAAACCGGCGAGCTTATTCAGTCATTTGGAGAAAATGGCTTCATAGATCTCAGAAAGAATCTTCCGGTGCCTCCGGACCGGGCGGATATCGAGACAACTACCCAGGGAATTGTCTACAAAAACTTCCTGATTGTTGGCGCACGCACTCCGGAAGAGAGCCCGTCAACACCGGGCGATGTTCGCGGTTATGACGCGTTGACCGGAGAATTCAAGTGGATTTTTCATACAATACCACAACCCGGTGAATTCGGGTACGACACCTGGGAGTTTGAGGCGGATGAACAGTACGGCGGAACGAATCCATGGGGAGGCCTGACCCTCGACGAAGAAAGAGGATGGGTTTTCTTTGCGACGGGGTCAGCAGCACCTGATTTCATTTATGGCGGTATGCGAAAGGGAGCAAATCTTTTTGCCAACACGGTGTTAGCGCTCGATGCAACAACTGGAAAGCGTATATGGCACTATCAGACGCTGCATCATGATATCTGGGATTACGATGCCCCTCCCGCACCTATTTTGGCTACCGTTACCACTGCAGAGAAGTCACAGGACATCGTTGTTCAACTCACAAAACAAGGGCTTACCTTTGTGCTGGACCGAGAAACAGGAGAGCCGGTATTTCCTGTTGTTGAACTTCCCGTACCACCGTCAAAGGTCGAAGGCGAGGAGGCATGGCCAACGCAGCCGTTTCCGCTAAGACCACCTCCATTGAATCGAACAACCCTGCGGGAGTCCGACCTCAGTAATATTACTCCTGAAACGCACGCCTACGTCCTGGATATATTCCGACGACACGAAACAGGACCGCTGTATACGCCGGCGTCTAGCCAAGGGGTAATCACGATGCCCGGGCACCAGGGGGGCGCAGAATGGGGCGGAGCCGCGTTCGACCCGGCAACAAATGTCTTGTTTGTAAACGTCAACGAGGCGCCCACCATTCACAGTCTGACACCGCTCGCTAACAACATCGACCTCGCGTCGGCCACGCCAGTTCAGCGGGGTATGCTCATTTATAACAGGACTTGCACAGCGTGTCACGGATTGAACAAGGTGGGTAATGCTCCCCTCTTTCCAGCTCTCACGCATTTGACCTTGAGTGATGACTCCATCAAATCCATATTGTCACAAGGACGTGGTACCATGCCCGCCTTCAAACAAATCGCCGGCGAGGAACTGGATAATCTCATTGCGTACTTGAGGAGCGAGGACATTCCCGAAGTACCGGGAAAAACAACGGCACGAGGAGACGCAACATCGACTAAGGCGCCGCGATATGCGAATAGTGCTCCGTTCTTTGTTGATCAGGATGGTTACCCAGCTATCGCACCCCCGTGGGGCACACTGAATGCTGTAGACCTGGACAAAGGCGAGATCCTCTGGAAAGTTCCGCTAGGTGAATATCCCGAGCTGGTTGCGAAAGGCATTCGCAACACCGGATCCAAAAGTTTTGGCGGACCCGTTGTCACAGCGGGTGGCCTGATCTTTATAGCGGCTACCCCGGATGAGAAAATACGGGCCTTTGATAAAAGATCTGGAGTCGTGTTGTGGGAATATCAACTCCCCGCCGCAGGATACGCTACGCCCAGTGTCTATTCGATCAATGGAAAACAATTCCTGGTCATCGCCGCTGGTGGCGGAGGAAAGAATATGACTAAGCACGGAGACTCCGTCATTGCGTTTTCGCTTCCGGACTGAAATCTCTTCAATCCTCTTGATAATAAAACGATTTTAAATTACCGAATAATTAAGTCTGACATCATGAAAGTGAAATCTGCATTTTCCTGCGTGCTGCTCGTTGCTACATTCGTTTGCACTTCATCGTATGTTCGGGCGCAGAAAAACAACTGGCAAATACTCTTCAATGGAAAGAACCTGGATGGATGGCAACAACTCAACGGTAAACATATCTGGGAGGTGCGCGACGGAATGATCGTCGGCACGACTGTACCCGGCGAACCGAACGGCTTCTTATGCACGGTGAAAGAGTACGGTGATTTTGTTCTTGAGTTGGAAGTATCCATCGATACGCTGATGAACAACTCGGGCATTCAATTCCGCACGCTTAGCTATCCGGCCTATAACAATGGACGTGTCCATGGTTATCAGATGGAAGTGGACCCCAAGCCCCAGCAGTGGAGCGGCGCCATTTATGAAGAAGGCGGAAACAGAGGATGGATATACGCGGGGGATGAACTCAGCGCGGCGGCAAAGAAAGCCTTCAAGAGAGATACAAAGAAAGGACATCAATGGAACAAATACAGGATTGAGTGCATCGGCACCACCATCCGGACATGGGTCAACGGTGTCCCTGCTGCACAGTTGATCGATGATAAATTTCTCCGGGGATACATCGGGCTCCAGCTTCATGCCAACCAGGCAAACGATCCTGCCGGGAGCCACAAAATTCGTTTCCGGAATATTCGCGTACAGACAGGTAATCTGAAACTCTCGCCATGGGATGATACATTTGTCGTAAACCTCCTGCCTAATAACCTGTCGACCCAGGAGGAATTACTGGGTTATTCGTTACTTTGGGATGGAAGGTCCACCCAGGGATGGCGCGGCCCTGACGGATCGGAGTTCCCCGGCGATGTATGGTCACTAAAAGATGGCGAACTTCGCGTAACTCAATCCGATGGTACAGAGCCCTCCAGGCCGTACCTCATAACGGAAGAGAAGTTCGGGCCCTTCGAATTGAAGTTTGATTTCAAATTCTCGGAGGGGTCCAACAGCGGTGTCAAATATTTCGTGAACGAATCAAAGGGCAATACGAAAGTCGCTACCTCAGCGCTGGAGTACCAGATAGTGGACGATGCTTCTCCGGGAGTAACAGGCAACCGGACGCTGGGATCCCTGGCCGATATCCTGGAAGCAAAGAAGACACGGATAAGAAGAGATGTCTGGTATCGCGCAGCAATAAAAGTCCGTCCGGATAATCGTGTAGAGTACTGGCTGAACGGCAACAAGATCCTGGAATACCAGCGCGGATCAGCGGAGTTCAAAGATCTCGTCTCAAAAAGCAAGTACAAAGACATCCCGAATTTTGGTATGTCAGCGGAAGGACACATCCTCCTTGAGAACAATGGCAGTGGTGTCTCATTCCGGAGTCTTAAAATAAAAAAACCAAATTGAAGATGGCTAATCAATGGAATATCAAAATGACCGCAAAAGTGTTCACGGGCGTTGTGGCATCGCTACTTCTGGTTTTCACCATCAGCCTGGAAGGCTTTGCACAAAAACAAAAAAAGCAAGTACCCCGGGCGTTGCATATTGAACAAAACAGTGACTCAGCCTCCATCCTGATCTTCCGCGAAAGAAGCAAAGAACCAATACTGACCCAGATCGCTAAGAAAGAAGAACGGCCCTACCTCCATCCCATCGTCGCGCCGGATGGGAAGGGCGTGATGACACAATTCCGTCCGGGCCATCACCTGCATCAGACAGGTATCTATTGGGGACTAAAGCAGGTAAACGGACGCGACTTTTTCATGAACTGGAACCATGACTACTGGCGTGGGATCTCCGCCGATGTGATTGAGAAGAAAGGAAAGCAGGTGAAATGGCAAACTATTTACGAAATGTTGGATGAGAGCGGTAACACTGTTATGGTTCAGACCCAAAATTGGGCTATGCGCGATTATGGCACTCACTATGTTCTTGACCTTGAATGGATCGGAGAAGCGAAGCAAGACGTGGTGATGGGCAAATTTTATGTTGGAGGGCTGTTTGTCCGCATGCCGTGGGACAAGCAATCCATTGGCGAAATCGTCAACGCGGCAGGGCAAAAGAACCGGGAAGTTGAAGGACAGCGTGCGATCTGGAGTGATGTGGGTATCGTTGTTCCCGGACGTGATGATCGCGCACACATCGCCATCCTCGACCATCCCGACAACAAGGCGTTTCCAACACCGTGGAGGTATGACAGTCAACTGGGCATGGGTCCTTCCAGGCAGATACTCGGCGATTGGTCACTTGCAAAGGGAGAGACTGAAGTTGTCCGGTACAGGCTGGTCTTATACACCGGTTCATTAGATAGCAAGAAAGTGACGGGCTGGTGGAAGGAGTTTGCAGTTGAAGAGTGAAGCCTCCATGCTTTTTCACTCCAATCCATCGAAACCAAACCCTATCAGCCTAACTACGAAAATCACGGTCGATTATTCAGCGTGTACCACGCTTCGCCCGACCACATGGATTCACCGTTTTCGTTCACAAGTGTTTCCGGAAGAAGGAAATAGACAACATCCTTCCTGAGGTCCTTCAACTTGAGCTCAAATCGAACTACTTGGTCAACGTGTAAAGCGTAACAGAAAAATAGTCTTTACCGAGTAGTTCGGATTGCTTCAAAACAAGTTTCGTCGGGGTCACTTCATCGATCATCAGGTTCATGTGCTGGTTGGTTGATCGCTGATAGAAGGCCAGTCGCTCACCATATCGCGTTACTGCAAAGACGCCATTGTATGGAAAATCATTGACGTTCATGACGCTCTGAACCCCGGGTGCGGCCTCGAACCGGAAGTTTCCGGTAAAACTAGCTTGCTGCTGTAGAGACCGCTGGCCGTTGAAATAGGTGGCCCTGGTGATGGTGTACTGTCTCCATTGTCCGACAAGTAATTCGTCAATGCGATCGCCAGGTACGTTGAGGTTTGTATAGTCTGATGGCATCGCAGAATCGTCGTCTTCGCAAGTGATGGTGCCGAATGCGAGTGAAAGAAATGCAAGTGTATAGATCAGGTTCTTCATGATTGTCGTGATTTTCATAATTTGAAAGCTGCGCCTATCTGAATCATGTTGCTGTTGATCAGATCGATACCTGTGAAGAGCGTTATCTTCTTGACGTGGAGCATCGCGCCGACTACCACATCCATCGACACAGTTGATTGGAAGCTTACGCGCATTTCGAAGAAATCGGCGGGATCAAGATCGTACTTACGGATATTGCCGAGTGTTTCAGCATCGGGCTGAAGGGAAGTTTCGCTCGCTGCGTGATATGTGCGGCGGTACTCACCCTGGTAGATCCCTCTGACGCCAATGAATGGTTTGATGAAGTCGCGCTCTCGCGGCAAGATGCGAATGCCCTGGAAATATCCGATATGCATGAGGGTACTCTTCAAGGGCTGGCCATCGGGTTTGTCTCTGAGCTTTTCAGCAGTTTCAGCCGTTACCTCGTCAACCAGAATATTTTTCCCGGTCATTGATGAAATTCCCAGCACCCACATACGCGATCTGGACCCGAGTATAATACCGAACTCAGTACCGGCCCAGTCTTTGCCTGCCAGTCCGACCGCCACACCAATCCGTCTCTGGCTGGCCTCTTCCTGCCACGCGATCTTTTCCGCAAGCAGTTGTGCGTTGATTCGTGCCTGGTGATTTCCCTGTGCCTGTGACCCGATACTGGATTCTATCTGACGAACCAGAGTCTCGTTCCTGGCGTGGGACGGAGGGAGATCCATTTCGAGGTATTCGCGGATGGTCGTTTTCGCGACTGGGAGCTCCTTGATATCCTCAAGGGCCAGCAGCTGGTAAACCAGTACTTTGAGAAAGTGAACCCTTGGAGTCGTTTTGCCAAGGAGGTTCTCTGCTTCCCTCAACAAATTGAGGCTTTCTCTGTACCTGCCGTCAAAGTAGGCCGTCTCTGCCTCCAGGTACAGCGCTTTTGCGGCTGAGTCGTTCTGTGCCAGCGCAGTGTGAGCACAAAAAAACAAAACGATAACTATGGATAAATTTCTTTTCATCGTTACGATTCGGTTTGTCTAAAAGATTTCAGAGGATCATTTGCCGGATATCCCGCTTTCCCAGAAATCCGTGCGTTGTCCGGGGGTATTCACATTTGCATCCATGAAAATTTCACTGACCGTTCCACTATTCGAGAACAGTTGCATAAGAGCCTGCCTCATACGCTCTGCCTCCAGGCGGGTAGCATAACCGTTGCTGTGAAATCGCCTCGAACTGTATTTGTCCTTGAGATCCTTTTCCACCATTGCAAAGAACAGAACTGATGGCCAGCTGCCATCCGAATAAGTGCCGATCTCCAGGACATTGGATACACCGAGCGTTGTTTGATCTCCGGCGAGGTCGGGATAATTGTGCATGATATAGAAGCCAAACATGCGGGTCGGCTCGCTGGCCGCCGGGGTAGACACATCCCAGGCACCAAAATTCGAGAGCATCTCCATACGCAAGTCGTATCGCATCTGTGCCTTCTCCTTTTCAATCCGTTCAAGAAACTGCAGTCGTTGATACTTCAGGCTTTCTTGTGCTTCACGTCTGCGCTTATCCTCCGCGATGCTGTTGGCTAAGGCGCCCGTTGTTTGCACGAACTCACCAAATTGTTGGCTGGTTTGGTCTGTTCCCCAGTCCTTCGACTGGACTGCGGCCGTCCACTGTTCCTGTTTAGCCTGCTCAAGGTTGTTGAGCGCTGTGTTTAGTTGAGAAAGCTTTGCTGCGTATTCGCGTTCCATTTGTTCCACATTGCTGTGGTGAAGGTTAAGGCTTTGCAGCTCCTCTACTTCCTCCTTGGCTGCGTCCACCACGCGGCCCTTTTGTATGTACTCAATACGTTTTTGCTCGAGGGCTTCCTGCCTTTGCTGTTCCGCACGGCGTTCTTCTTCCTGGCGTCGCAGATCGTAGAGGAGTTTGTCTGCCATAGCACGGTTGTGCGCATTCTCGGCCGCCTCCGCTGCAGCCTGCTCTTCCGCGCGTTTTTCCTCCGCTATGCGCTGTTGCTCGGCGTGTTTTGCAAGTTGCTCCTGCATTGTGGGGGTTCTTGCTGATGAGGTAGAACCGGATGTTGATACAGCGTCGTTGTTCGATGCACCGGCCTGTTGCGCAGTCGACTGTGAGCGAGTGGCTTCCGACGTGCGTTTGGCTTCTTCCGCCTTTCGTTCTTCCACCTTTTTTCGCTCGGCGAGCTTGCGTGCCTCTTCGGCCTTCTGCTCTTCCGCAGCCTTGCGTTTAGCCTCTTCCTGCTGACGTTTTTGTGCCAGTTCGCGTTCCTTGCGCGCTTTTTCGGCCGCGGCCGCCTTTTTCTCCTGTGTCACGTTTCGCAGGGTCAGGACCTCGTGACTGATGCGGGAAATCCGCGTTTTGGTCTTGTTTTTCTCAGGACCGTATTCCGTAAGCTTTTTACAGGTGGTATTGAAGCTATAACCTTCAAAGAACGGGCTCGGCGCCCATTTTTCGTATGCACTAAGTGTCTCGCTGTTGGTGGTGTATGTCTTAGTCTCCCCGCAGTTGTCTGTGATGTTAAACCGGATCTTAACAAGCAACGTGTCAGCGAAATTGTTCTTCACGACAGGAGCAACATCCTCGTAGCCTCCGATGTTAATACCTGTCGAACCCAGCTGCACATTGATCCGCGGATCATTGGGGCCCAGGTCCCAGATGATACCTCCGTTCGGGGTGAGGGTCTGCGAAAAACATACCGTTCCGGTGAAAATGAATGTTAACGTGAGCAAGCCGTTCGTGTAGAATCTCATTCTTTTTGGGTTCATACAATCTGCAAGCTAAGCAACAGTATCGGACCAGGCAATCAGAAGTACCGGCGGATGAATAGATTTCCAACGGTAAGGCTACATCTCACAAGAAGGGTGCTGTATCCACAAACGTTTGCCAACGCCGTGTATTTGGAAAATACGCCGTTAATGAAAAACAGGTGGAGTGCGAAAATTCCCGGCCGCTCTGTACGAAAAGTCATCCCGTACAGCATACCGCGGATTGCGGACCTGGGCGCTGCCGAAGTAAGGGCAATGAGGTAAAGTGTAGCAAATCAAACCTTGTCAACCAGCAACCAAATCACGGTCGCTTATTCAGCGTATACCACGCTTCGCCCGACCACATGGATTCACCGTTTTCGTTCACAAGTGTTTCCGGAAGAAGGAAGTACACAACGTGTCCTTCCTGAAGTCCATCAATTTCCAGAGACAGGCGTCTTCGGTCAGCGGAGACGTCCATCTTTCGAATGGCGAGCGTTTCAAGATCAAGTTTAGGGCCGCCGTATCCCGACGTTCCCTCGTAGCGCCATTGTTTTACCGTTATGCTGGAAGGGTTAAGAGGCTGTCCTTCTTTTAACGGTTGCGTAAACTCAACTTCAAATCCTTTTGGTTTTGCACGGATGGCAAGCATCTCGAAGACGGAAGTGCCGTTCGGTATCAGCTTCTGAAGTCCATATTGTTTTTCCTGCCAGCTCCATCCACCCACCATTCCAAGACCACCGACATACAACGCGCTATCCGGCCCCCAGCAAATACGATTGACGCCTGCTTCAAGTCCCTGGGTAAATCGGAATACTGCACCCTGATAATCTCCTGCTATTTTTTCAAGGAAATCGCGTTTGATGCCGCCATTGGTGACATCGCCATGAAGCATTTGTCCTTTGTAAGGTCCGTTGTGAATGAGCACCGGTTCGGAGGGGGAGTTTCCAATTTCGTCTTCCGGTAACCAGATGGCCGGCGGTGCCACAGGGGGAGTCTCCTCAAGACCATCGGGCAAGCCCCAATGCATGCCGAGAAATTCTCCCGGCTTGACGTGAATAAGTTTGTTTGCCGGCGTCCATTCACCCTGGTTGTCGGTCACAAAAAGTTCGCCATCCACACCTAGCCCGATACCGTTGGGAGTCCGCAGCCCATAGTTGATGGACTCGAAGTCTCCCGTCTTGCTGATACGGATGGTTCTGCCACGGTCGGGATGCTGTCGTTCGTGCGAGAGCAGACGCATGGCCATGGAAAGTGTAGCATAGAAATATCCGTCGTCGTACACAAGTCCGAAAGCGAATTCATGAAAGTCATCGGTCACGCCCCAGCCGTTGCAGATCGCCTCGTATTCGTCCATAATCCCGTCGCCGTCAAGATCTCTTAGTCGCGTCAACTCCTGCTTTTGTAACACATAGATATCACCATCTACCACTTCGATTCCCAGTGGCTCCGCGAGCCCCGACGCAATCCGCGTAACGGTGATGTTTGCGGTATCACCTGACTCAACGTTGTCAACTTTGTAGACGCCGCCCATCGTATCCCAAGTCGTGACCAGCAGTGCCCCGTCAGGCAAAAAGGCCAGGCCGCCGACACGCGGCTTGAAATCTTTTTTCCGGATAGTCTGGAGATCAAAGCCGGGGTGTACGCCTTCGAGCGGAGCGCCGTATCCCGGTGTATACTTCCTTTTTTCCTCTTTTCCAGTGGCCGTCGAAGCCAGACTGAATGGTTCTTCATCCGAAGGCGCGAGCGAAAAAATATAATTCAGCATCTGCGTGATCTCACGAGGTTCAAGGTCGGGATGCGGATTCATCACCGTCGTGCCCCACACACCGGACCCGCCCTCTTGTATTTTGCGCATGAGGTATTGAATAGCGGTTTTTTCCTTAGGGTATTTTTGAGCGATGGCGCGGAAAGCAGGCCCTACGGTTTGTCGGTCGATTTCATGGCAGGTCAGGCAGTCACTCTTTTCCATAAAGTACCTGCCGCGGTGGTCATACCCTTCTTCCGGTTTCGGTGGAGATTGTTTGGGAAGTTTACTGAAATACTCCGCCGTGACGGTAACGGAATTATGCTCTAATACCTGGTTCTTATCCCGGGTTTGCACCGAAACCACAACATCGTCGGGTACATGTGATAAGGTATAGGTTCTTTCAAGACCCGGTTCACCGTTTTCCCCGCGAATAAACTCTGGCCGTTCTTCAATCCGGATAGTATCACCGGAACTCAGTATCATGTCAAACTTAAGGTTGACCTGATTATGCCTGAAGTAATAGCCCTTGCTATTCATGTGAAGCTTATCCGCTTGCCCATTCCGTTCTGCAACCCATTGAAAATCGCCGTTGGAAATGTATGCCGTACCCCAGCTGGTGGGTTGAACATTTTTCTGATCTGTATAGGCCGTACCTTCCATCCGCACTCCCCCTTTCCACGCTTTGTATAATCTGCACGTGGCGAGATCATATGCCACATAACAGGCACTATCCAATGCAAGGGTCAGCATGCGGGGCTTTTTGTCGAGAACGGATCGAAACGCCCACGGTGATACAGGCCTCTCAGGAACTTCCGTTCCTTGCTGGCAAGCGGTGAGGCAGCATACAACAACGAGAGCAATAGTGAAAGCTTTAGCAGCGAACCTGAGAAACTGAACGGCAAGCATGTAGTTCTTCATAGCGGATTTCAAACCCAATTTCAAAAATAAGCATAAAACACATCCCTCAATTGGGTGCCGAGCTGTTCCCAGTCTTTGCCAAGCGGCTTCTTGTTTAGGCCCTTGGCCCATTCATAGTTCAGTTCGTAAACACATGCATCAACACCAAATCGTCTGTGCAGGCCCTCTCCGAATGATCCCGGATTCTTTACATGGGACCCGCCTTCGCGAAACCACGTATGTTTCAACAGCAGACCTTCAAACCGTTTGAGGTTTTCCGTGTAGCTTTTGTTATCAGATGTCGGCAGGTTTATGTGCAGATTTCCGCCTTGGTCGTTATGAAGGTCAATGGCCAGGTGCGGTTTCTTTCCATCCTTAATCATTTTGATGAGCCAGCTTTCCAAAGCATATTTTTCCGGCGTCAAGGTGCTGTCTGCGGGCAAATCCCATTCACGACTCAGATCTTTGCCAGCGGTGTTAAAACGTGTTCTTCCCCGGGCAACGCCGTCTTTGTTCGCCATGGGCATGATGTAGAGGCAATAGCGCTCCAGGTACCTGGCGCCATCCTTCTCAAGGAGACTTCGGACCAACCCCTGTATTACCCAGTTGCCCCCTGGCTCCCATGAATGTGAACGGGCCCTTAGAAGGATACGGTACGGTGCGTCGACTTTTCCCACACGAATAATTTCCAGGCGCCGGCCTTCCACCGTGTGTCCAACAGGAGTGATTTCCACGAGTGGACTATTCTTTATTTCCCCCAGGAATTTGTCAAGGTCACTAATCCGATAAGGTTCGACGCTTGCAACATACATCTTATCACTGTCCATAGGCAACGTGAATTTCAATTGTGTATCGTTCACGAGAGTTGCCGGAATAATGCGCCAGTTCCTGCCATCGGCTGACACCAAGGTGTTCGTCTTTTCCGATATCGGCACTCCCGGTCTGCCATTCCAGATATTGCGGAAGTCCTTCAGCAAGATTGTGATCGTCGAACCCCTCTCCCCTACTACCTGAAAATGCCAGTGCCCGTTCGCACGGTTTGTAGACGACCGCTCGTGGTCATAGTTCAAGGTAATTTGGACGACACCGTCTGCGTCGATCACCCAGTCGAGCTGCGAGGCGTTCTCAAAATTTGTGCTTATGTAGCTCAGTGGATGTTTGGTCGAATCGTTGGAGATGGGCGCCCCTGCGTTGAGGCCTGCGAAACCAATGGAAAACGCCACCAGGCAGAATATGTGTTTGAGTGCTCTTATCATTGTGTTAGGGAGACTGGATTGTAATGACTGGACGTGGACATTCGCACGGTCGGAAGTTTCCGCTCTTGCCGGAGCAAATTGCGATCATTTTGCGGCTTTTGTAAATATCGCTAATGATATCTTTCTGGCTGGACATCCTTTTCCCACGCATCCAGAAGGCCCTTTAATCTTTCGCGGCCTTTCCTGTCTTTATCGACAAGATTATTTTTTTCAGCCGGATCAGAGGTGAGGTTGAATAAATATTCTGAGATTTTTCCATCCGCAATTACATGAATATATTTCATATTGTTGTCCCGCACGGCTTTTCGAATGTTCCCTCCTCTCTTTATCCGCCAGAACAGCGTCCTGGGAAAGTCCTCCCGTTCATTGATGACATGCCCCAAGATATCGATACCATCGAGAGGCTTTGGAGTTGGGGCCTTCAGCAACGCCGCTATCGAAGCCGTTAGATCCATCGTCAAGGCTACCTGGTCAGACGCCACCCCTGCTTTTATTTTACCCGGCCATCTGGCCACGCAAGGTACGCGGATCCCTCCTTCAAAAACATGTCCCTTATTACCCGAGAACGGTCCGGTAGACCCCTTGGTGGTCGGGCCGTTGTCAGAAGTGAATATCACCAACGTATTTTTTGTAAATCCTTTCTCGTCCAGCTTTGCTAATATTCTTCCAATACCCCTATCCATTTCTTCTATCATTGCATGGTACTCGTCGCGGCTACCTTTCCCCCAGACGTCGGTGGTTAATTTTTGAGGCTGGTAGTCATCGGGTCCCTGAATGGGTTCATGCGGTGCGGTATAGGGCACATAAAGAAAAAAGGGTTTATCAGAACTCTGGATGTTAAGCCATGCGACAGATTCGTCCGAAATAAGGTCGGTCATATAATATCCTTCGCGGTTATGAAGTTCATCATTTCGATACAGATCATATTCACCCTCCATCTTCGTCCCGAGAAAAATGCCAACCGGTTCAGTATGGTGAAAATAATCAACACCACCTCCGAGTGGACCGATAGAATAGTCGAAGCCATGGCTTTTCGGACGAAATTGCTTCCCATCACCCAGGTGCCATTTTCCGATGAGTGCCGTGTTGTATCCTTTTTTCTTTAGAATACTTGGGAGTACGTTAAATTCAACTGGAAGTCCCAGAAGGCCCTGGTCTGACAACTTCAAAGATTCTTCGTATCGACCAATATTTCCCAAACCTATGGCACATTCCAGCCCGCCTACTCTTTGCTGGTAGCGTCCTGTAAGCAATCCAACGCGGGTAGGAGTGCATTCCGGGGCGTTGGAGTAAAAATTTGCAAACCGGACACCCTCGGTTCCGAGCCGGTCTATATTGGGTGTTTGGATATCATCACCTCCATAACTATGCAGATCCCCATAGCCAAGATCATCCGCAACGATCAATACAATATTGGGTAATTCGTTTTGCGCATACGCTGCAGAAAAGCTTAAAGCGACTGCGAAAAAAATAAATATAACTTGCCGTTTGCCCATACTTTACTTCTTAAATATATACTGACTATCACTATTGGTACCCTGGGTTTTGTTTCAAATTCGGGTTCACGTCCAGTTCTGTCAGAGGAATAGGCCAAAGATAATAGTGCTCCTTAAAAACTCTTGACTCGACAATTAGGTGGCCTTTATCGTTGATCGGATAGTTACCAGTATAATTTTCGGGATCGTCCGTTATTTTCAACCCGTAAAAGTCTCCGGTTAACACCTCGTGGGCAATGTTCCATCTCTTTAAGTCCCAATACCTGATTCCTCCTTCGCAGGCTAACTCAACGGCTCTTTCGTTTCTCACAATTTCCCTTAACTCTGCAACGTCAGTTGTAGTAACCGGCGGCATGTTAACGGCTGCCCTTTGCCTGACTTTATTGATGGTGTTATCCAATAGATCCTGCGTGATGCTCGTTCCTGCTTCCAGCTCAGATTCAAGACGGCTTAGGAGTACTTCTGCATATCGAATGAGCCTGATGTCGGCTCCATATGTGTCCCTGTTCCCAGTGAAAGTATGACTCCAGAGTTTATTGAATCCGTAGCCCGTGACATGGGCACCGAATTGTCCGAACTGTTTCAACGTATCCGGATGCCCATAGAATTTTATTCCATGAAAAGTGGAGTACCCCGGTAAGGCTACCGTGCGATAAAGACGTGGATCTCTGTTTTCAAACGGATTAGCGGGATCGTACAATTCCGATTCCTCTATTGTTTTCCCGTCGGTCATCAGGAACTTGTCAATGAAGCCCTGAAAAAATTGCATGTGATTCAGACCACCCCAGGTAATCGGCGCGGCACTCCTAACACTTATGTATCCATCGATATCCTGCACATAGACCACAGACCAAATGATTTCATCATTATCATCGCCGGTATCTTCGAAAAGTTCTTCGAACGTGGGAACGATCTTATATCTGTTTAACTCCATGATCTCAGTATAAGTCGCGGCTGCCTCCGACCATCTTTTTTCAGCCATCAATAGTCTCCCTTTAACGGAAAGCGCGGCGCCTTTCTCCGCTCTACCCCGTTCGGAAGCGGGTCTTTTTACCGGAAGGTGCTCAGCGGCTTCTGTCAATTCATTTAAAGTAAAATCGACAACCTCTTCCTGGGAAGATCGGGCGATGGAATTAGCTTGCTCAAATGACAAGGTGGAGGTAACCAATGGAACTCCACCATACATCTGAACCAGCCAGAAATACCAGTTAGCTCTTAAGAATCTAACTTCAGAAATCATCTCGGTTTTTTTGTCCTCATCCATTTGGACACGTTCGATATTGTCGAGAAAGTAATTGCACCGGCTGATTTTATCCCAACAATCCTCCCAGAAAACACTTACTTGCTGTTCCGTCGAATACAGGCCCTCGGAAGGCCAATGACTTGGAGCACCGGGACGAATGCATGTTCCTATATCAGTCCACTGATCAGCATACGTGATACTGGCAGTATAGGGACCCCATGCAGCGGATGGACTTATCGGGCGTTTCCAATAAACTCCCATTAAACCCATCGTAGCTTCCTTTTCATTTCTCCAAAAGACACCTTCGTTCAATGCGGTTTTTGGGTTTTCTTCCAAAAAATTCTCGCATCCCAACAATCCGACAAGGAAAAACAGAAGGAGATTTTTCACAAAGATTTTAGTTGATCTCATATCGCAAGGTTTTTTAGAACGTAACATTTACACCAAATCCCAACACTTTTGTAGGCGGATAGAAGGAAGTATTGTAGCCTGTACTCACATACATTTCCGGATCCCATCCTTTTTCTCCGCTGTGGAACGTCAACAGATTTCGTCCACTGAAGTATATGCGGCACTGGTCAATGAAGGTGGACTCAAGTACCTTCTGAGGGATGTTGTACCCAACTTGAATATCTTTAATCCTCAAGAAAGTCGCATCGCGTAACCAATAGTCATTAAGATCTTCAAATGATCGCGAATTGTAGCTTGAAATAAATTTCGGATATTCAGCGTACCGATCGGGATTCTCCTCAGTCCATCTCCCTTCCCATTGCCACCGTTCAATATTTCCATTATTGTATAATGCCAGCGCCTTGGCCTCAATTCTCCTGGACATTCCTCCGAGGCCTTGCGCCTGTATAAAGACATCAAACGCTTTATAATCAAGGGATATTCCCAGGCCATAAGAAAATCGAGGGAAAGTAGAGCCCAACACACTTCTGTCATAATCTGCGGTGACTACGCCATCCGGCACTCCGTCCGGTCCGCTGATGTCCTTATAGCGGGGAAAACCGGGTGCTGCGGAATAGTTTTGTGTTGGATAGCTATCAACATCGGCCTGGTCAACGAAAAGGCCGTCTGTCGAATATCCATAGTAAGAGTTTAACGATTCACCGACAAACAATCCCCTACTTACATCACGTTCAACGTTCGATAAACTCAGTACTTTGTTTCGAACTACCGAAAAAACCGGTGCAATATTGAAGGACAGATCTCGCACCTGGCTTCTGTACTCTACCTCAAAGTCCCACCCTCTGTTTTCAACTTCTCCGGCATTCTGGTATCCAACGCCCATTCCCAATACTTTCGATACCGTCAACCCATAAAGAATATCATAGGTTCTTTTATAGTAGTGATCGATCCCCAGGCTTAGCTTTCCATTGAACAACCCGATATCCAATCCCCCATTTGTGATCTCGGTGGTTTCCCATGTAATATCCTGATTGGGCAAACTTGTCAATCTGATACCAGGTTGAACCATTTCGCCCTGAAAAAAATCATATCCCAAGGCAAGCACTTTTTGATACGGGTATGTTCCGATTTGCTGATTACCGAGAATTCCGAAAGATCCGCGCACCTTGAGACTTGCTACCCAAGGCACATCAAAGAAATTCTCCTGAGACACAACCCAGGCTGCGGAAAATGAAGGGAATAAACCGAACCTATTTCCTTTAGAAAAACGCGACGATCCGTCGTATCGCACATTTCCCTCCAAAAGGTATTTATCCTCAAATGAGTAATTCACGCGTCCAAAGTAGGACCTAAGTTTCCACGTGGATGAACCTCCCCAGTTGTTATCATTGGCCGGCGACGCGACGTCGAGTTCAGGGAGCTGCGTGGTCGGAAAGTCGTTCCTGTAGCCACCTAAATAATAATCGTTAAACACCTCCTGAGAATATCCTCCCAATACATGAAAATAATGTTTTCCGATTGTCTTGTCATAATCAACTAAGGCGACCAATGACAAATATTTATCTCTTCCCCATTCCTCACTGATACTGGATGGTCCCTGAATTTGTCCGCGACCGGCGTCATATTCTGCGGCAAACTCCTTGTTGCTGTTATTGTTAAAGTTATATCCCAGTCTACCCGATACTTTCAGGGAATTAATGATATCCCATTCCAGGGACACATTGCTATTCAGTGTGGTTCGCGTTCTCTGTCGAAACCCATCGCTATCCAACCCGGCTTTGGCATTCGGATATCCCATATGACTACCATAACTGCCATCGGATCGTATCAAAGGAACGGTAGCCGGTGTGGTAACTGCTTTGCTTATCAAGGAACCCATGTCGAGAAAATTTGCTTGCTGTACATAGGCAGGCTCATTCACCAGGTTCTCAATTACTTTGAGCGAAGCACCAAACCTGAGATTATCTCTGACTTTACTATTTACATTTAAAAGGATATCATACCGATCATTATAGTTATCGGCTATCATTCCGTTTTTCCTTAGATATCCGGATGAAAATAAATATCTGATGTTGTCCAACCCTCCGCTAAGGGTCAAATTATGTTTGGTCTGAAGTGCACCCCCGGTATTAAACAGGTCGCGAACATGTGGCGAGTTCGGGTAGTCATCAGGATTTGAGCCGGATCTGAACTTTTCGATCTCCTCTTGCGTGTAGCTCGCAGTCCCTCCTTCGTTAATGAGAGCGGTATTATATGCTTCAGCATACTCCCAGGAATTCAAGTAGTCGGGTAGTTCGGCGCTTTGCTTGCCGACGAAGGATTCATACCTGACTTGCATCACACCAGCCTTACCCTTTTCAGTTTCAATGATGATCACGCCGTTAGCGGCCCGGGAACCATAGATGGAAGCAGAAGCGGCGTCCTTCAGTACAGATATGCTCGCAATGTCATTTGGATTTACATCGTTTATGGACGTTTGAATAACGCCGTCTACGATTACCAGTGGCGCAGTTCCTGCGGCACTGAAAGTACCAAGTCCCCTAACGGTTAAAGTCGATCCGTCATTTCCGGGGCTCCCGGAATCTTCCCGTGCGGTAAGTCCCGCTACCTCACCTGCCAGTAATTGCGACGTTTGTGTCGCGCTGCGTTTCCTGTCTATGTTCGCAACATTCACGCTCGATACTGAACCTGTTAGATTAGACTTCTTCCGTGTACCGTAGCCCACCACGACGACTTCGTCCAGACTTTGCACATCCTCACTCAAAGAAACGTCAATAACAGACCGCCCGTCTGCGGCAACCTCTCGGATGGTATATCCGATAAAGGAAAATACCAGCACGGCATTATTATCCGATATCACAATAGAATATTTACCTTCTGCGTCGGTTGTCGTGCCATTGGTAGTTCCTTTCTCAATGACGTTTACTCCGGGCATGGTCTCACCGGCTTCAGACGTAACCGTTCCTGAAACGGTCAGGGCCGTCGCATCTTGAAACGTCGTATTGGTCGAACCATGCGAATCGGGCACATCGTTTACCAGGTGTTTTCCCAATATGATGTAGTCACCGGAAACCTCGAAGTTGATGGTAAGCGGTTCAAGCAAGTCGCTCAGTACATCCCGAAGCGTTGCCTCGCGTAAATGCACAGACACTTGCTTGTCTATTGGAATCGTTTTCGGGTTATACGAAAACTTTACGTGCACCAGTTCTTCGATCCGGGATAGGACAACAATCAGTTTTTCATTCTCTGCGGATATGGACAAGGTATTATCCAGAACACCCTGACCATAAGAATCATTGGGCGAAGCTGTCGTCCACCCCGAAATTCCCACAGCAATCAAGATTTGCAGTACGGTGATTTTCATAAAAGTCAAAGCAAAGTTGACAATCAGTACAGGTCTTTTCATATTGAAATTGTTAGTGGAGTAAATAGATTAACTAAAATCCATCTGTACGCCGCAGCATTGATGGAACCGGCTATCCTTTCAGGGTGAGGTTGACCTCGGACCGCACGGATCGTTTCATCAAGTGTTGTAATTTTTGCTTTCATTGGAAAATAGGTTAGGTTCTCTCTCTTGGTAACTACATCCAGCCGTGAGCACCGACTTTCATTTTCACGCGCCGGATGCTATCTGTATTTCTAATTCGCTACATACACCCTTTGCTGCTGACAACGATCTTTGCATCGATCAACTCATAGCTCGCTCCAATCGTACGACAAACAATTTTTAACTTTTCAAAAAGCGGCTCATCGCCCAATGGAACTGTCAGATAGCAGTTCTTCATTACTTCTTCATCGAAGATAATCTCCACTCCATAGGCTTCACCGAGTATATCGAGTACTTCCGGCACAGGTGCATTCTCAAACTTGGTGTTGTATTGCAAGGCCGTCTCTTTGACGATTTCCGGAGATTCAATGAGGCTCTTGTTAAATGAATCATCCGTGTATTCATAGAGGACCTGCTGATTGGGTATCAGCACAACACCATTTACTTCCGACTCAACCGGATTGGTCTTTTTCTTTTGATTCTTTTCTGAATAAACCGAAACCTTACCCGTCTTTACCGATACCATGACATTTTTGTCGTCATCAAATGCCTTCACCCGAAAGCTGGTACCCAACACTTTCGTCACCACATTGTTGGCATATACAAGAAAGGGCTGTTGCGGATTCTTGGCAATATCAAAAAATGCCTCTCCGGTCAGATACACCTGGCGAAACTGCCTGGAGGTATGATCCTTGAAGTACCTGAGACGACTGTTGTTTTCGAGGGTCACAACACTTCCGTCGCTCAGATGAATTCGGATGACACTCCCGGTAGTATTTACTTCCTCCATGAAATCGCTCTGTAACGCAACGACTTCCGAGGCACCATCATTGTCAGAGAAATAATTGGTGGAACGTCCATACCAGGCGGCCGACAATACAAGAAGGATGGATACGGACGCGGCCCACTTCATAAGGGGAGAAAAAACCTTCTCCCGTGGCTGCGATATTTTTTCCTGGATATTCGACCAAATATTTTCGATCTGTGCCGGCGAATGGAAAGTCTCCTCAGCTCTGCGAAGATTTAACAATAATGCCCGGGCCTGATCGATCTTGAGCCGAATCTCGGGATCGTTCAACGCATAGGTTTCCCAAAACAATGTCGCCTCAGGATCATTGTCTAAAACCCATCGTAGGAAATGAGGATCTGAAGCGAAATCGGAAATTTCAAAATTTGAGTAGTCCAAAGGGTATTACTATTAAGTCCTATATACCAATGCACGATGTGTTTCATTTTATCCGTCGCTTTTCAAAAAAAAATCAAAAAAGCGGTAATAAAGCCTAAAAAGCCCGAAAATTGGGATGCCTTGAGACAATGAATGTGAGGAAACCGAGAATGCCGGACATCTTTCGCAGTCCCGCGCAGGTCGATTCATAGGTTCAACCTACGCCAGCATTAGCGACGAGTTCCGGTGCGAAAGGCGCGGAACAAAACGCCATTGCGAGGCATGTACAGCAGAATGACGACCCGGTGCGAGAAATGCATCAGGCATTACTGCAATGCATAGGTACGTTGTTTTAGCTTTGAAAAATAGAGATAAGAAGGATCAGAATTTTCATGACGGATACCTTGAGGTTCTCCGTGAGTTTTGTTAGTCCGGCATAGATGAATTTGCACGCGCTGGGGTATGTTATTCCCATGATGCCGGCAATCTCTTCGTTGGAAAAATTATGGAAATACCGAAGATTGATGGCCTCCCTTTGGCGCGCCGGAAGTTTTTCCAGGGTATCACGAAGATGTTTCATCTGAAAGGAGTGGACTTCCAATTCGATCCAATGATCTTCGCAGGAGGAACTTCTCAGAAAAGAAGTATGACCATCCAGCGATTCCATTACCTCAGAACGGCTGCTCTTCTTATTGCGAACAATTTTATAGCGCAGGGCTCTAAACAAATAGAACTTAACCGATGACGTGCGGCTTACACGCTTCCGGCTATTCCACAGTTCAACAAACAAGTCCTGGATGCTGTCTTCGATCAACGCCTTGTCAGTACTGACCTTGTAACCGTAGTTGAGAAGCAGGGGTGCGTAAGTTTGATAGATCGCTGAAAAGGCAGATTGATCACCTTCTTTAAAGGAATCCCACAGCGCATCATATTGTGTAGAGTATGTCATTCTCCCCCCTTCCCGGTTTATCGATCTGCACTAACTACCTTGTCATATCTTGTTTTGAAATCGGCATGATTCACCTAAAGTAACAAAATTTATTTTTGGCTCCTAGCGGAAATAAATTCTCCGGGAATTTGGATTTTTCAGTCGGTCATAATTCTATTAAAAAAGAAAAATAAAAGGCCACAATCAAGCCCACCAAGACCTGTCAGGCTGGGACAAGGTGGAGGCGATGGCGGGTTATAACGAACTTATTTCGTTAACTTATACATCTAAGTTCTAATGAGAATCGCGCTTGCGTAGATCCTGTCCAGCTATGTCTTCCCATGAGAAATAGTGAAATGTCTTATCCTCTGACATCGCGACAAATAGGCCAGACGGGTAAAGAGGGGGTAGTGAAAAGCTTGTTACTTCACTCCCGTCGCTCGCCAAGGTTGAAGCCTTTATGATCTTTAAAAGGCGATGACGGTGGATATCCTCCGTTGATCCTTCCCGGGAATAGATCCAAAACTTGTTGGCCTGTTGATCGGAGACGAGGATATACCCGGTTCCGTTGTCCAACTTATAGATGGAGATACCTTCATGGTCTTTTGCAAAACCCTCAGTGGCAAACAGGGCCAATTCGCGGTCGGCATCGTCCGCATCCGGATCAGCATGGTACTTTCTCACGCCCACAGATTCATCGGAATAATATACAAAGCCTAACTCGGCGTCCACTGCGATGGACTCGATTTCCTTTTTACCCGAGTACTTGCCAAACATACGTGCAAGACTCATGGTAATATTTCCGGCTTGATCGCTTTCAATACGATATTGGGCAATGTAGCCCTCGGTGGGTCCCGACTTCCCGCTGATGAAAGCAAACAACGCTTTGTCAGCAGGACGTTTATACAAGGCGATTCCCATGGGCGCGCGGTTGGTATTGCCCTCGAAAACAATCAAGTTTCCGTTGTCGATCGGCTTAAGGTCCGGCAAACTAAAAACGCGCAACCTTTGGGCTTCTCGTTCTGTAACTACCGCGATGTCTATACGCTGGTTTGCCACCATGAATCCATACGCAATATCGATGTTGTTGGGCCTCTGCAGGCCTCCGACCCGAGCGACAATCTTGCCATATAGATCAAAAGCGTAAATGGCGCCATCTGAATTCTTGTCGGTTCCGATAATCAAACTCCGGGTTCGATCAGTCGGATGAATCCAGATTGCCGGGTCATCAGAATCCCACTTTACCTTCTCCGAAATAACACGAGCTTCCACCGTATCGACCGCGACCGGCGATAAAAATTGCCCGGAGCATGGAATTGACGTGAAGAGAATAAGACAAGCGCTGCTCAGAGGTTCTGGAATTCTCATTCAAATCTTGTATTATCCGTTAAGACCTAATTACGAGTGCGCTATGCTTAAAGAAAAAGGGGCCTTGCTCAGGCCCCTTTTTCTGAGGCTTATTCTAAAATCCCGGATTTTGAGGCATCTCCCGTGTCAAATTTGCATCAATTGCCGCTTGTGGTATCGGAAACAGGATATCCCTCTCACTTATTTTTTGTCCTCCAAAAAAGTTGTGCGCCCTGGTTCGTTCCAACCATTTTCCAGTTCTTAACAAAGTGTATCTGCGATATTCTTCGTTAAACAATTCACGTGACCTTTCATCCAGAATAAAATCGATGTCAATGTCCGACGCATTAATTTCACTTGCATTCGATCTCCTTCTGATAATATTGATGGTTTCCGCTGCCCCTGGTGAGTCGTTAAGTTTAAACTGAGCTTCAGCTTTGAGAAGATAAGTATCGGCCAACCTGACAGCTATGTAATCGTCATAGTTAAAGTCCGAAGCCACGTCGTCTGGTATACTTCCTTCGTGCTTTCGTGAAAATGGCCAATTATTTCTTTCCCAGGTCTCCGGCGTGATGGGTTCAGTCCAATCCAACTTGATGGTATCGCCATAAGCATAACCTGGTGGCAACCTGTCGGCCTTCAGTGGAGCGTTGGCTTCTGCATCCTTGAGAATAAACCACTTTCTGATGGCATAATTGCTCGCCCTGTCATCCTGCTTCTCGTACGAATCTATAAACCATTTTGTAGGCGCCGTGTATGCCTTTCCTCGCCCCCCTCTTTCAAACGTGATCTGCAAAGGCTGAACACCATTAATTTTAATATCCATGTATCGTTGAAGGTGCATAGCCCGTGGTCTTGGGTTATCACCTCCGCCGATAACTTGAAAACCAAATTGCCATACCCATAAAGCCTCCGTGTTTCCTTCTTCCCTGTTCTTGTTTCCTTCGTAGAACATGTCCATAAACGGAACTCCCAGCTTGTCCGACTTCACTCCATATCTCTGCGTGATAAGTTGGTATTCCGGCGTGTTGATCACTTCGTTTGCCCAATGTAACGCGCTTGAGGGATCATTGACCACCAGGTACATTTCCGCAAGAAAATGTTGAACCGCTCCCTTGCTCATCCTTCCCGGAACAGGTTCTACAGGCAGGTGCTCCTGTGCGAATAAAAAATCTTCAATGATCTGAGCCCTTACCTCTTCCACCGGTGTTCTCTCCCAATCGGTTCGGATGGAGGTCCCGGATGACTCCACAAGTGATAGCGGAACATCACCCCAAAGATAGGTGAGGTGCCGGTAAGCCCAGCCTCGGATTGCCTTTGCCTCCGCGATGATATAGTCCCTGTTTTCAGTTTCGCTTCCCTTTCCGCCACTCCAGTCAACGCCTTCACCTTCTGCCCGGTCAATGATCGTGTTTGTAGCATTTACAATGCCGTACAACCATTCAAATACGTCTCCCAAAGTTTCGTTCTGAGAATTATTTACATCCCCCCATTTAGACAGAAGATTTCCAAATCCGGAAATGTAATTAGGACTCATGTTGTCAGTGCCGCTCACAAACACCTGAAAAGGCATACTGGCGTCTCGAATTTCCTTTCGAATCTCGGAATATGCTCCGTTGATGCCTGTTTCGAACCCTGAATAATCCTGGTACAATTTATCGGAGGTGATTATATGAGGGGGATTTTCCTCCAGGTTGTCTGCGCAACCGGAGAAAACAAAGAACCCCAACGTCATTGCAGCTATAGTTTTAAATTTCATATCAATTTTCTTTAATGATGTTTTTTTTGATAACGGAGGTTGCTATTAGAGTCCTAATTGCAGTCCGAGGACATACTCTCGTTGCAGGGGAATTGCCCGCTGGTTATCCAGTTCAGGATCGAGGCCTCTCCATTTCGTCCAGGTAAGGAGATTCCTTCCAGTAGCGTATATCCGGAATTTCTTGCCGCCAACCTTTTGAATTAATTCAAGTGGGAAGTCGTAAGACAGGGTGATGTCTTTCAGGCGAACAAAACTGGCGTTCTCATAGATGCTGGTAGATACACCCGCCATCCGATCGGCATCTACGTCGTTCATGTACCAATCACTACTTGGATTTTCCGGAGTCCACCAATTCTTTACTATTGTATTTCGTCGGACCCCGGAAGTAACGATTTCATCATCCATTAGACTATTTTCCCGGGTAACACCATGAACACCATGTAAAAAAACGGTAAGACTAAAATCATGGTAGGTGAACATGTTCGTCATGCCCCATATCACCTTTGGATCTTGCTGCCCGATGATCTGTCTGTCGTCCGGAGATAGTGCATGATCATCATTAACATCCTTTATTTTGATGTATCCAGGTTCCGATCCCCATTCGTCCGCCTCGTCTGCTTCATTCAGTTGCCAAACCCCGTCAAAAACGTAATCGTAATTCACTCTAATCGGTTTTCCGATAAACCACGCATTGCCGACATCATCAAGGCCATCTCCGTAGAGATCAACGATCTCATTTTTTACGTACGATATGTTTCCGGAAGTTGCCCATTTGAAATCTCTTCCAACAATGTTTCTCGAATGCAAGGCTAATTCTACGCCTTTGTTTGCGGTTTCTCCTATGTTCTGTAGAATAGAAGTGATGCCGTGGACCAGGGAAATTGATCGGTGCAACAGCAAATCATATGTGCTGGTCTTGAAGATATTGATGTCGCCTGTAATCCTGTTTTGCAAAATTCCAAAATCTAGTCCTATGTTCAGCGACCTGGAACTCTCCCATCCAAGCGTTTGCTGTCCCAACGTGCTTGGAAAATATCCAGGCATGGTAGTGTTTCCCGAGAGGTTGTTCTGTTCCTCCAACCGGCCCATCGATTGGTACGAGCCCACCGCCTGATTGCCATTCAGACCATAAGAAACCCTCAGCTTAAACTCGCTGAATAGGCTCTTCCACGGAAAGAACTGTTCATTCGCAAAATTCCATCCCAGGGCGACTGAAGGAAACGTTCCCCATTTAGAATTTGCACCAAATCCTGAATAGCCATCTCTTCTGCCTGTCAATGTAAGGAGATACCGGCTGTCATACGCGTAATTCAACCGCAGCATCTGGGATATAAGCATGGACTTGCTGTAATCAAAAGATGGTTCAACCAACCCCGCTTGCCCTCCGGCATACCATCCCAACAGATCATTTGGAAATTTTGCCATGTTAGTATTTTCGGAGGTCCACTCATCCTTTTGAGTACTATACAGAGCTGTGGCAAAAAATGAGTGAACTCCCACCTCATGTTTATAAGAAAGAATGTTCTCTACAACAGTACTGTTGTCTCTATTAGTAGAGAGACTCGCACTCCCCTGGGCTATTTGCCCATCATAGGTGTCTCGGCCCCTGTAGGTGTTGTCAGTGCTGGTCCTGTCCGTGAGACCATAATTAAATCTGAAACTCAAGCCAGGAACCAATTTCTGAAAGTCGACGGCGGCAAAAACATTGGCCATAATCCTTCGGGACTTATCTGTGTTCTGGAATATTGTCTCCTGCAAAGGATTTCCCCTTGCCGGGTCATCGGCAACAGGAATAATTCTTAAGGTGCCATCGTCATTATATGGATCCGCGAGGGGATTCATAGTGACGACATCAAACATGTTTGGAGACCTTCCACTCTTATCAGAAAATGTTATTTGTGTACGCGTCCCGATCGTGAGCCAATCGGTGATTTTCGAATCGAGGTTAAATCTGCCAGTTCCCCTTAAAAAATTGTCATTGAGAGAAATGCCTTGCACATCCATGATTCCTCCGGAGACGAAATAAGAAGTTTTTCCAAGTCCGCCGGACACCGACAGGTTGTGCTGCTGCGCGAACCCCTGACGCATGGACAGATCCATCCAGTCTACCCATTCCCCCGCGTCATAGATCGCCTTCTCCGATGCTGTTACCCCCGCAGACAACCTTTCATTCTTAAAAGCATAAAACCCTGGGCCGTCGAGGAATTCAGGCACATTCACAAACTCCTGTACCGAAAAATATCCGTCATAGGAGATTGTGGGAGGCCCTTGAGTCCCTTGTTTAGTAGTAATAAGTATCACACCGTTCGCTCCTCTGGATCCGTAAATGGCTGCAGCAGAGCCGTCTTTCAGAACTTCGATCGACTCCACGTCCGTAGGATTCAGGTCAGCCAGATTGCCTCCGTAGGGTATGCCGTCAACCACAATCAGAGGCGCGTTATTCGCACCGATAGAATTCCTACCCCTCACCATAATCTCCATGCTCGGCTCAGCGCCCGCCGATGTATTCTGCACCATCAACCCGGGTATCGCGCCCTGCAGAGCCTGAGCAACCGTGGTATTCGGCACCATCTCCAATCTTTCCTTGGGAAGCGACGCAACGGATCCGGTAATATCACTTCTCTTTTGCTCGCCATACCCAATGACAACCACTTCATTTAAGTTATGAACATCTTCTGCAAGTTTCACATTGATCGAGGTCCGGCCATTGACGGATACTTCCTGCGTCGAATAACCAATAAATGAAAAGATCAGCACGGCATCTTCATTGCCAACGATCAGCGAATAATTTCCATTGGCATCCGAAGTAGTACCGTTTGTAGTATTCTTCTCTATTATGTTCACCCCCGGTAGCGGCTGCTCCTGATCACCCGTCACCACCCCCGTGACAGTCAGTGCAGGGGTGGCAGAGGACGTTGACGCTTGATCCCTTTCTATAAGATCGGTCCCAGTTTTTGAGGTCCGATCAGAAGGCATCAACAAGATTTCATTCGCCATAACACTGAACTTGATCCTCTTCTTAAAAAGCTTCTCTAATACGGTTTTTACATCCGCGTTCTTTACAGAAAGAGAAACTTTTCTATCGGCGTTTATCTCCGACCCACGATAAGTGAAATGGCAGTCCGCTTGCCTTTCAATCTCAAGCAGAATTTCACTTACCTTCACGTTCTCTGCGTTTATGGAAACGCGAGCGTCTAATATTTCCTGGCCCCTCAAACTCGTTGCATTTACCATGGTGGTGAAGGCAGAGATCAATATAACAGGGACAAGTCCGAGCTTCATAAACCACAAACTAGAACTCTGAAATCGTACATGTTTCTTCATACCCTTTTGATTATTATGTTAATTATACAACCTGCATTTATCCCGCTATTAAGCTTAAGTGCCACAAAGGCCGGACCGCAACAGTTTTAAGGTCTGAGTTATCGCCTCCGGTTCAGAATTCTGTTCTGGTGATTCATTCACACGGTTTACCCGTTACCACAACCAACAATCCATCCACTTCAAAAGAAGCACCCACAGATTTGCAAATAATATCGAGTCTTCGAAAAACATTCTCATCCGGCAAAATTGACGTGCTTAGCAAACACCGGCGAAAGTTTCTTTCGTCAAAAACTATTTTTGTCTGGTGCGTTGTTTCGAGCGCATGAAGTATTTCACTAACCGGCGCTTCAATGAAACGCAACCTTTGCTTGCTATTTTGCAATTCGAGGCGCTGAGGAACATCAAATTGCTTTTTCAGAAAAGTACCCTCTTTGACATTATACACCCCTTGCTGATTTCGAATCAGCACTTCCTCCCGGATATTTTGTCCCTCATCGGCTGAAACCGGATGTAATGAAACTTTCCCGGTTTTAACGGAAACAGTCACCACTTCATCGTCAACGTTAGCTTTAATCGAAAAGCTGGTGCCAAGCACTCGGGTTGTTAGCTGAGTCGTCCTTACGATAAATGGTTTCAACGTGTCCCTGGCAACATCAAAAAATGCCTCTCCTTCAAGTTTCACCTCTCTGATGTCATTTCGAAAAGGTCGCTCAAACGAAAGAGTCGCTCCCGGATTCAATATAACTTCACTTCCATCATCAAGTTCAACCGCAATAGCCGAGTGTTCGCGGTTTACAACTGTCTGAAGTGTTAATGCGGGATCTCGGCTTACTATACGGTCAATCGGTTCCTTATCGATGTCCGACGTGAAAACATATAACAGCGATGTAACTGCGATTACAACTGACGCAGCGATCTTAAACAAACCCGTCTGATAGAACGGAAGAGAGAATGTTTTCTCCTTATGTTTGGTGTGGACCTTTAACAAATCCCGCCTATAAAGCTCAAATATTTCCAGCTCCTCATCCTTCGATAATGGATCGTGCCGTGGTACTCGTATAGACTCAAACCATTCTTCTACAAGAGCTTTTTCCTCGGGCGTACAAGTATTGTCAAGGTACTTTCGAAGTACCTCACGGAAGTCTTTTGGTTCCATCGTATCATATAGTCCCACTTCTCCCTAATTTTCCTAAACCGAATTGAAATTAATTTAAATAGATTGTAACTCTTTCGATAATCATCTAACTTGTAAACAAGACGCGAAAGCCGAGGCTGCAGGTTCTTGAAGTTTTTCGCCTTATTGGCATTACCAGTCAATATTTAATCTTTATCCGGAGCCTTATGAGTGATCTTCATCATTACACCGATCCTGAATTAACAGATGCTCTGGCAAAAGGGGATAGAGCGGCTTTTGAAGAATTGTTCAACCGATATTGGAAACAATCGCATTACTTCGTTAAGTCAAAAGTTTTTTCTGACGAAACTGCGAAAGAGATCGTGCAGGACGTCTTCACTGATATCTGGAACTACCATCATCAAAGACGAATAGAATATTTCAGTGCTTACCTTTTTAAGGCACTTCGCTATAAGACCATCAAATACATCCGTAGTGTAATGAATCAGAAAAAATATTGGGACCACTATAGTGCCTTCCTACCGAAGGAAATAAACCAGACGGAGCTCGATATTAGTTATCAAATGTTGGTTGACGCACTTGAAGAAGGACTGAACAACCTGCCGGAAAAGACTCAATCCGTATTCCGGCTCAATAGACTTGAAGGCAAGTCCCTGGCGGAGATATCGTCCACACTTAACCTGACTGAAAAGGCCATTCAATACCATCTGACGAAATCAATACGTGTCCTGAGGACTCATCTTAAGGACTACATCGCGATCCTCTTCTTTCTGCAGCTTCCGTTTTCATGAATTAAGGCTTAGAACCAGCGACCCTCACCCCCATCGTTGGGTATAATCATTTTGATTCGAAACGCTGTTCAACGAAAACAAGAAGGTCGCTACAGGACACCCGTATTCGACCTGCACTTAACCTGTCTTTAAACCCGCACTTAACCTGTCTTTAAACCTGCATTAGACCTATCTTTGAGCATGCGTTATCTCTGGGAATAAAACAAAACGTTCTGTGGAACTTCCTGCCGGTCGATGCCGGGGCCTTCCCACTGAAAATTAAGAAGGGGCTTTCCCACAGAGTCGATCAGGCACTGGAGTTTGAATGGGTGGAGACCTGCTTTCAGACGGATGGTACCTTTGTGTTCGATTCCTCCCTCATAACCATAATCCGCGTCGATCACCAACGATTGGTGTATGCGAAATAATGCGGCGCCATCTGTACGGAGATAAAAAGTGTATTCTCCATCCGTGGGAATACTTAGAAATCCTTCAAAGACCACGGCGCCGTTTTCCTGTTTCCCAATTGCCTTTATGTCCATTTGATCGGCATTCCCTGACGCAATGGGTTTGACAGCGCGCAAGTCTGGAACCCATGAAAAGTTTCCTCGGTAGGCACTCCAACGCACGCCTTCATTCGTTGCATTGTCATTCACAATGGCTGGAACTAATTCATCATCATAGGGACGTGGCGCTGAAGGATCCGGGCGCCGCACCTGGAGTACTCGTGCCTTCATTTGCGCCTGCAAGGATTTCATTCCGTCGCGACCCGCGAGATTTGTTGACTGACCAGGGTCTTTAACAGCATCATAGATTTCAAAATTATCTGCATGGGATTTAATGTCGTATCGTACGCCGACGTAGTCGGCGATCCTGATCATTTGCATCTGGTTCCGTCTTCTCTTCTGACGAACCGGATCAAACTCTTCAAACGGAGGAGTGACTCCGTTATGAAAATACTCTACATAAACTAGCCCCTCATCCTGCTTACCCGTTCCGGTGAGCGAAGGGATAAGCGAGACGCCGTCTGTTCGGGCAGGCGCCGATATCCTCGCTGCATCCGTGAATGTAGGCAGCCAGTCATACGACGCGCTGGGATCGTCGACGATCCTATTCCCCGGTATTCTTCCCGGCCATACCGCCAACGTAGGTGTTCGCAGGCCGCCTTCCCAACAGTCGCGCTTAATGCCGTCGAAGGGTCCGAAGCTGTCGAAAAAGTCCGGATTGTTCATCACATAGTTTTCTGGTAGGTAAGACTCCATGGAAGGCCCGTTGTCAGAGGTGAAAACAACGATGGTGTTTGAGTCGATGTTCAAATCACGGAGCAACTGCCTGATATCACCGACGGCGCTGTCAATGCGCCTGACAGCAGTCGCGTAGCGTTTATAGGTTTCAGGCCACGGCGCTTCCGGCGTGGATGGCGAACGGTCGTGATCATAAGTTGCGCGGGTGTAGTCTGGGTGAATCCAGGAATCAATCTTTCCTGTAGCCGTATTGATCATGTGACCCGGTTCGCCCAACCATTGCAACCCACCTTTCAGTCCGCCGCCGGATGGATATTCCTGCGTCGGCAATTCGAGCACTGCATGAGGCGTATCGAAGGCGAGAAAGAGAAAGAACGGAGAATCTTTTTTCTTTACCTTATTATAATCAAGGATCCATTTTTTCGCTGCTGCAGTCCAGAGATCGGCGGTGTAGCATTTGTCAAGGTCATTCGTAATGTTCGTCCTGCCATCCCATACCTCTTTGGTTTCGCGGTAGATGCCCTCTTTAGGGTAGTGTTCATGACCGTCGCGGTGGCGCATGTATCCAAAGAAATAATCGAATCCCCTGTTCAGCGGATGGGCGGGCCAAACTGTTCCGCTCCGGTTGCCTCCCTGGAGTCCCCATTTGCCAATGGCAGCGGTGGCATACCCAGCCTCGCGCAACACGGAAGCAATTGTATAGTTGTCTTCCAGCGCTTTGTCGAATTGATTGTCCCTTACATTCGCATGTCCCTGACTCACGCCCAGCAAGATCGATGCGCGCGAAGGTGCGCACACGGGGGCGGCGGCATAGTGATGCATAAGTTTTGCGCCATCCGCTGCCATCTTATCGAGGTTAGGAGTAAACATCCACGGCTCGCCTTTATCGCGGGCTTGCGCGCGCTGGTTCTGGTAAAAAACTCCGATGTCACCCCATCCGAGATCGTCGGTGAGGATAAAAATGATATTAGGACGGGTGTCAACATTTTTTTGTGCGTCGGCGTCTTTAGAAAATCCCGCAAAAAAGAAGACGAGCAGTGAGCAAATAAAAAGACGGCGTGTTGTCATTGGATAGATTTTTTCCTGTGTTCAATTTCCAGCGCTGGTTCTGATAGCCTAAAGTTACTGACAGCGGATTCGAATTGACCGCTAAAATAAAGAATCTATCCTCATCCAGCCGCAGGATTCCCGGCTAAGCAGGTAGCCTGATGCAGCTCCGGCCAGCGACGAAAAGGCGTCTATTATCTGCGATTGGGAACAGACCAATTTACCCATGCCAGGTTTACCATACAAGAAAAAATATTGCCGCGAACACGCATGCAAGAAAGGTTAATAGGAAAATGGTAGTATATGCAACCCCTTTAAGTTCGCCATCGGTCGCCTCCATGTCATCGTGTACATTTTCTTCAAGCATCCTCTGAAAATCTTTTGGGTCTTCTCGCATGTCGGTTGGGTGTTTCCTGACAATTTGCAAAGAAAGTTGATTGCAACGGTTGGACTATCCTACATTTTCAGAAAATCTTACATCTAACCGCAAAAATGTTATCCATCTACCTGATGCGAGCCCATAAATATACGGCGCACGCGCGACCCACGCGACATCCCCTAGGGGTTTACCCTGAGTTGAGAAAATCAGAAAACCACTGACTCGTCAGAGCCCTTCTGACAAAAAAAATATCAGAGAGAAAAATGGTTACTTCATGTAGCTGAATTTGATAAAAAAGCACTAACCAATCGCGTAGATTTTAAACTTAATCAACTCAGCAAATGATGAACCTCTTGTTAGTGGACGACGACGACATTGCCCTCCTGCACTACCGCAAAATGGCAGATTCGTCCGGCCTCTTTAGCTCCATTCGCTCAGCCACGAATGGCCTCACGGCATTGCATATTCTAAACCAGACAGAGGAGGGAGTCTTCCCTGTCCCCAATATCATCTTACTAGACCTCGATATGCCGGTCATTAACGGAATAACATTTCTTAAACTCCTCGAAAAATGGAATGTACCGAGGAAAAACGAAATGTCAATTATTGTAATGCTCGATGATTTATCTGAAGGACGCAGAGAGGCAATAACGGAATTAGGGGTCAGGTATTTCTTAACAAAACCTCTATCCTTCGAGTCATTCCAAGACATTGTGGAAATAATCAGCACTCATCGATTGCTAAACTGCTGAGCGACCGATCACCGCGCATCAATACGTTAATTGAAAGCTCCTCACTCTGCAACCAGGAACCAGCAACCAGCAACGAATACCTGAAAACAATCAACTCTATTACCCCCCTACCTACTATCCAAGCTTCTCATAAAGGCGATAACGTCCTCCTTTTCTATTTCGGTCAGGTTAAGTTTTGCGGGGGAGAGAGTCTGGTTGGGAAGATCAATTCCCAGGCCAGCAGCTCCTCCATCGTTATAAAAATCCATTACCTGTTCCAGAGTCTGATAGACACCATTGTGCATATAAGGACCCGTTCTTGCGACGTTCCTGATAGTAGGAACCTTAAAAGCATGTTTAAACGACTCGACGCCAATGACACCGTAATAACCCATGTCTTCGTCAAGCGTGGAATCGGAGAGAGATGTCGGTATACCCAGCACTTCCGTTTCACTCGTGACGTATTTCGGAGGTGTAACTCCGTTGAACAACGGCATGAAATGGCAAGTGGCACATTTTGCCTTGCCCATAAACAGATTGAAACCTCTCACCTCCTGCTTTGACATGGCATCTTCATCCCCACGCATATACTCGTCGAATCGGCTATTGAGCTTTGTCAGACTTCGAACGTAGGCGCCCAGGGCATTGGTTATTTCGTCTGAACTGATGCCACCATCCGTCCTTTCGGGAAACGCCCTTTCAAATAACGACTCATAAGTTTCGTCTTCAGAAACATATTTAATAATGGCATCCATCGAACCGTCCATCTCCTGTTTGTTCTCGATCACGTCGCGCACCTGATCTTCCAGCGTTAGCGCCCTCATGTCGTAAAAGTAATTCGACTGCAAGGCGGCATTGATCAACGTAGGCGCATTCCGCCTCAGCAGGTTTGAGACATGATGGACATCAGAAGGCCTTGACAGTCCATCCGTAAATGCCAGATCAGGTTTATGGCAGGAAGCACAGCTTCTGGTGCCTGTGCCGGAAAGAGAGGCGTTATAAAACAGTCTTTTGCCTAACGCCACCTTGGCGTCCGTCGTGCGCATTTCAGGTCCGGGAGAAAATGCATCTGCATTGAAGGCGCCGGAATCAAACAATGTTCTTGCCTCCTGTCTGAGCATCCGGTTGTATTTAACTCCAGGCCACGGCAAGTCCTGTCCTATTTCTGCTATCTCTGCGCTGATCTTGTTGGCGAAGCTGGTAATAAACACAGCCCGGTCGAAGGAATCAAAATCACGATGGTGATGAAGATATTCTATTGCAGCGTTTAGATTTTTCAGCAGAGATGTTCGTTGCTTTTTGTCTACGTAATAGGCGAGCACATCGCGCAGGCTTTCCAGGGATGCGGATGTCTCTTCCATACTGTTCAATGAAAGGGCATTGTCGAATCCCGTAATTCCCAAAGCGGTTACTCTGAATACCTCGAGTTTGCAAGCGTCCAGTATTCGCCAATCGGCCAGCTGATGGTTTCCAAACCAGGAGATGAGATACCGGGTATTTGTTATTAAATGTCGGACCTGGCTGACGAGTTCTTTTTTTTGTGCTACGTCATACGCGGGATAGATGAGCCCTTCTATTACCTGAAGACCCATCGGATCAACGCCCCGCGCCAGCGAAGGATCCAGCAAATCAGCATTGTCTATTTCCTGTACGGGTGGGCCGTTTATTCTCTTCGTCAAATCACCCGTGAAATACTCCGTCGCCCATTCAAATTTCTTGAAGAGCAGCCTGGATTTTAGAAAAGCATGTTGAATGTTTTGCCCGTCGATGTTGTCTTTGGTTGCCTCGAGATAGAGGCTGTCAGCAACATAATCCCGGAAGGATGCTATCTGGGCGAATACTTCCTCTTGGATTTTTTGCTCGCGTTCAAGAGGAGCCGGCTGCGTTTTATCACCCGGTAAGATGGTGAAGCTTGCAATAGTAAATACTCCTGCGAAGAGGAACGCGACTATTGCAAACTTCCTAACCATAGCATATCACTCCTGAGTTAATTAAATACCAGTGCATTCCTGAACGGGTTCGCATTTTTATCCCGCTCGCTAAGGGGTTCAATGTTCCACCTGTGTTCTATAAACGAAAGGATGCTGACCGTTTCATATTGCGTATGATCGACGTTACCCTTTTTTGCAAACGGCCCGATAATAATGGCGGGGATACGACTTCCGGGACCAAATCGGTCAATAGTCGGAGGGACTACGTGATCAAAGAATCCGCCGAACTCATCATAGGTCAAAATCACGAGGGCATCCTTCGCGTTCGGACCTTCCAATACCGCATTGATCAGTTTTACTGCCAGTTGTTCCGAAGGATATACGGCGGATCCACCTGGATGCTCGTCATTTCCTCCACCGGGTTTCACGAAGCACACGCTGGGAAGCGTGCCTTCTTTCGCATCCTTGAGATAATCATTTTGATCTTTGATGTGTTTTCTGCCGGGAGTGCCCTCCGCATACTGGGCAAAATAGTGGAAAGGCTCATGGTTGTAGGCGAAGTTGTTTTCCCTGCCTGCCACTGCATCGTCCCATCCCTCCGAGTACCAGGTCCACGAAATTCCCTTCTCAGTCAGCCGGTCGCCGATGGTAGGCATCGTCTGTGGCGGCAACAATTTCGACAGATCCGACTTGGGAGGATAAGGGGTGTTCCTTGAGAGAATGTGGTTCACAACATATCCATCAGGGGTAACGACGCCGTCTTTTATCATGTTGCCGTCAGCGTCGAGCTTTGCGACCATGGATTCAGGGGCGTCGGGCCACACGGGCACGGCGGCGGAGATTAGATAAACATGGTTGAAAGCGGAACCACCGAAGACACTCTGAAAGAAATTGTCGCACAGCGTGTATTCTTTGGCTATCGGATATAGTGGCAATTTTTCAGTGCTATAGTAGCCCATCGCCAGTCCCCTGGAGCTGTTATACGCCGCAAACTTATCCATCTTTCCTCCGTTGATTTGCAACTGGTTGTGGTAAAAACGGTGCGTGACATCCGGCGTTTTCTTGTCCGCCGGAACATACTCATCTATATTAAACAGCTCATTTGCCAGGTTCGTCGGGAAGGAGCTATTTCTCGGAATCTCGGGCAGGTACTCATAAGGCTTTCCGTCCTCGTCGACCTGAACAAAGTTTCCCTTTCTTGCCTGCTCCAGGCCGTTCGCTCCTTTGAATTCTCCATACAGGTTGTCAAAACTGTGATTCTCCATGTAGATGATTACCACGTGATTAACCTGTTTGATACCCTCTTCGAATGAGGTTTCTTTCTGCGGCACTTTTGTGCGGGTTGCGCAGCTGGTGATTCCAAGGGTAATGAGGAAAATGAAAGCGAATCGCTGAAAACTCATGGTGTATTGGTTTTTTTGGAAGGTTCAATTATAAGTAAAAGTCGGGTGGGGTGAAAGGTGAGATTTCAAAAAGGGAGATGGTTGCTGGTTGCTGGTTTTTGGACGGCCCCGGATCTCACGAACGATCATTGGGCATTTATTTGCAACTTCTCACCCGTGCAACCTGCAACCTGAAGTAGCCTTTCATGGACTGAGTAAGCCGCATTTTATGTATTTTGTTATCGAAAGGCAAGGTTTCCATCCGGAACACTCGAAACCTGATCACAGACATTCGGAAATTCTAAAATTGCGAAAAATGCGGTTGGCAAAAATTTCACAAACATCTAACGACAAGTCTATCATTTTGATTCGCTTGATGGTTGGATTGGTATTTCTTTCCGAAGGGATACAAAAGTTTCTATTTCCCGAGATCCTTGGCTTTGGACGATTTGCAAAAATAGGATTGCCTTATCCAGAGTTCCTGGGTCCCTTTGTTGGCACTTTTGAAGTTATCTGTGGTTTGCTCATCCTACTTGGACTTTTTACGAGGGTTGCGTCCATCCCTCTTGTCATAATAATGCTCGTCGCCATTGGAACAACCAAGGTAGAAATTTTGGGAGATAAAGGAATCTGGAACATGTTGCATGAAAGTCGTACCGACTGGTCCATGTTGTTGGGAAGTATTTTTCTGCTGATAAAAGGTGGCGGCCGATGGTCTTTTGATAAGAAAAACGCCCCTGGATTATGAAGTTGCCACAATTTCTGCGTCGACTCTTACTGCTGAAACCAAAGTTTGATAAACGACACAATATCTTTCTGTCAGCTTTAGAAGAGTAGCAATCCTCTCCTTATCTTCTGATGTCTTGAGTTGAAACGTCAAACGGATACTTTTGAAACCCACTCGGGCTTCTTTATCGACACCAAGCGTTCCCCGGAAATCCAGATCGCCTTCAGCCACTATGATTCCATCAACGAGGTTGAATTCTATTGCCGTCGCAACCGCAGATAAGGTCACGCCGGCACAAGCAACGAGGGCTTCAAGAAGCATATCACCCGAACAAGCAAGCATTCCGTTTCCGCCCGTTGCGGGATGGAGTCCCGCTTCAACGATTGCCCGTCCGGTGTCAACCTTGCAGGAAATACCTTTTCCTATCGCACCGCTTGCCCGGAGAGTAATTAATGCCGCGTCCTTATTGTTGCGGTACTTCTCCTTTAAAGGCGTTTGGATACTTTTGAGTTCATCAGCATTCATAGCATTGAATTATTGGTGTTCGTCATCTCCCGTAATTTCGAGTGATCGGTTACCGGGTTTTGGCCATGTTAGTCAAGATAGGAAATTTGGGACGAATTTGCTTGGCGCGGTCCTTATGGTCTTGGGATGAGGCGGGAGGTTGTAAGTCGAGAACGTGTCCTTGCCGGACGATCGCACAGGCAGATGTGAGGTGAAGGCGAAAATTTCCGTACCTCCCCCTCAATCATCTCCTATGGACCGCAGAGAATTCACTTTCGGCAGCGCCGCAGTTGCTGGAAACTACTCGCAGATCGAGTCATTATTGTGGAATTAGTTCCTTGGGTCCAGGCCAAAATCAACGACAAAAGGTTTCCTAAATTTTTCTTATCGTTCCGAAGTGGCTAGCGGTTTCATCAATGCTATATAGCCGCTTGCAACAATCCTCACAGGTTTACCCGGCTTAAAATTTTTCCATCGTTTGTTGACAAAAAGCTTACCAACGATGAAAACACATTTACGCCTTCACATTAACGCTGCATTTCTCTTGTTCTCGCTAGCGATGATCCTGTATGCCAACGTCCATGCCTCAGCCACTGCCAAGGTCGCGGTCCGCCTAACCGGTTCTCGTACTATCAGTGATCGAGCCGACTTTTCCACCTCCCCTGATATCACGAGAGAGACCGCCCACCGCCCAGCACCTGCTTTTGCTGGAATCACGCATGATCGAAACGTCATCTCCCAAGCCTCGGGCACATTCACGTTGGTGAACGCTGATACCGATCAAGACATAAAGGAGATCGTTAATGGTGAAGTGATTTATTTGCCAGACAACGTAAACATTAACATGCGGTTTAACCCGATTGGAACACCGCAGAGTGTCAGGTTCACTCTTTTTGGCGGCAGCGGACGCACTGAAACACAGCCTCCGTATGCAATCGCGGGAGACAACAGCGGCAATTATAACACATGGGACGGGGTGGGACAAGGCATCAGCGGTGCTGCGTGGCCAAGCTATCTGGTCAACGGAAAACTGGTCGAGGCTGAGGCGGTAGAATTCTACTTCGACATCGTTCGCGAGGCTGTCACCAATGAATGCGCAGGAGCAGGAACGATTCTGGCTGAATACTGGGAAGGCGTATCAGGCGACAATGTCAGCGCCATTCCGCTCAACTCAAACCCGGCGTATGATCATCATTTAGAAAACTTTGAGGAGCCCGCCACATCAGACGTCAATTACGGTGCCCGTATCCACGGATATATTTGCCCACCAGTATCGGGAAACTATACATTTTGGATTGCCAGCAACGATCACAGCGAGCTTTGGCTCAGCACAGACGATGATCCTTCTCACAAGGTGATGATCGCCCACATATCCGGCGCCACTAACCCGCGTCAGTGGGATAAATTTCCCACGCAAAAGTCTGTCCCTATTACGCTGATGAGAGGTCAGCGCTATTATATCCTCGCTCTTCACAAGCAAGGGGTAGGCACATCCAACCTTGCTGTGGGATGGCAACTTCCGAGCGGAACGATGGAACGCCCCATACCAGGCAGCCGGCTTTCACCTGCTTCTCGTGAGGGAAATACTAATCCTCTAGTCACAATCACCAGTCCTGCATCAGGAGAATCATTCTTTTCGCCTGCAACGATCAATATCACGGCAAACGCCACTGACGAGGATGGTGAAATTATGATGGTCGATTTTTTTGCAAAGAACATGATCGAAGGAACTCAGATTCATTTAGGACAAGATAACAGCGCGCCATATGGAGTTGTTTGGCCGGATGTTCAACCAGGTTTTTACAGTATTACGGCCGAAGCAACAGATAGCGACGGCGGCTGGTCAACCCACACCGTCACCGTTGAACTGGGCGGCGGAAATGATTCCGCCGGAATCACCTGGGATTTCTGGGACGGCATCCAGGGCAACAGTGTTTCAGATATTCCGCTGGACTCGCCTCCCGACAGAACCTCGCTCCTTTACAACTTCGAAGCTCCCGTTAATATTGGTATGAATTACGGATCGCGCATAAGGGGATTCTTGGTCGCGCCCACCTCGGGTGACTACCACTTTTTCATCTCGAGCAATGATCACAGCGAGTTGTGGTTAAGCACAGATCAAAACCCTGGCAATAAAGTAAGAATTGCACACATTACAGGCGCGACCAACTTCCACCAGTTTGACAAGTTCAGCAGCCAGCGATCGGCCGCAATTCCATTAGTTGCAGGAGAACGATACTACATTGAAGTTCTGCACAAGCAAGGGGTGGGAACAGATCACATTACGGTAGGGTGGAAACGACCCGACACAGCGTTTGATCCTTCTATTGATGGCGACTACCTCTTGCCATTCCCGCATGAAGAGCAGAATGCAACGGCACGGCTAGTCGGCACCGATGCGGGGGCAGATAACCAGTTTTCGCAAATCAATGTTTACCCGAATCCAATGCGAACAGGGGACCTCGAACTCAGGGTCGGCGGATTTGACAGGATAAGTCAAAGCGTTGCAACATACGTGGAGGTCATGAATATAAGCGGCGAGGTGGTTCACGCTGAAAGGCTCATCTGTGGTGGAAACTGTGGTACTTATGTGATGAACATCAATAAAGGTCTTGTACCAGGCGTGTACGTTGTCAAGATGAATACCAATGGTACCATGCTTCACAAACGTTTGCTGGTGAAGTAGCCGCAATCGAAATCCCACTCCTACGGCACACTTCTCCGCTAGGGTAAACCGCATTTTATGT
Organism: Flammeovirgaceae bacterium; assembly: GCA_044507775.1. Taxonomy (GTDB): domain Bacteria; phylum Bacteroidota; class Bacteroidia; order Cytophagales; family Cyclobacteriaceae; genus Chryseosolibacter. The sequence goes on from JBIQIY010000026.1 coordinate 72,659, forward strand.
ATCTTGTTATTAAAGTTGAACACAAACTTTTGACAAGAAATTTCTGAAGTACTAGTTAATGAGCGCTTGAAGGCATCAAAATGCCTTTAAAGGCTCGTATATTATTGATACAGGACTGGTATAGGACATCTATGGTGAGTAGTGAGTAGTGAGTGGTGAGTGGTAAGCGGTCCGTGCGAGGCTTACAGGTAATTACGATTTTATTCCTCGCGTGGAGCACGGTAATTTCCTGGCCGCAGGAGAATCCCTTTATTTGTGACATACAGCAGGCGTAATCTGACTTATGAAAAGAACATTCCTCAACCTTGTCGTCATCGGGCTTCTATTTTCCTGTACTCAACAAAATAAGAGTACTGAAACAACAGACAAGTTAAAGACGACTGCCGAGCCGACGGCGGGCCGCGACACTACGGTCAACCCGACTACAGATACTGAGGAAGAGGATTGTGTCTTTAACAATGATTATAAAAGACTTACAACTGACTGGTTGAAGGAACTGAAAATAGAGGCATTCATCTGGAGAGACGATCTAAAACAAGCGCTTGTTCCCAAAGGACAAGACACAGTTTTTCTTCAACAGGAAGGTTGTACCCACTCAGGATTTGTGGTTGAGTTGAAACTGACAGATGATCAACACGCCATAACGGACTCGGCATACTGGATTACAAAAGCCCTAGAACTTTCCGGCAAATATCAAATGGACCATTACGAACAAATGATAAGAAAAGGTAAAATTAAGAAGGCGGAAAGCGGACGGAAAAATGTGTGGTACGAAATTGAAGACAAGGACATAGACGACAATTTGATTTACAACGGAATTGAGATCACTCAAGACGGTCCGAACAAAAGATTAAACATTAGCCAATACTTCAATTGAGCACGATGAACAAGACGACAAAAATCATTCTGGCAGTTGTCGGACTCCTGATTTTCGGAACCGGAGTAATATTAGCGTTCGGCATGTACTCAATGGAAATTGAAGATACGTACGGTGACAATCAAGACGTCTTTTACAACTCCAGACAAGGAGACATCGTGATTAACCATAATACTAAAAAACTTGGCCATATTACAAAAACCTGGAAGAGGTTCTATGTCATTAACCACAATGACACGTTGAACGTAAATGACTGGTGGGACGACAAGAAAATCGAACTTTTTCGGCTTGTCGACAAGAGTATATCAGGGAACAATTTGAGCTACGAGAAAATTGACGATCTCAAGCAACAAAAAAGAATTGAATTACATAAAAGACTCAGGTGAGGCTTATGGAAATTCAAATGATTATGAATCTTCAAATCATACAATGGACTTCCATGAGACGACGGGTTTTCATACTCTTCGGGATTTCTTGCTTCTTGGCTTCGTGCTCAACGACCGTTAATCTGTTTAAGGTTGACAACTCGAAAATTGGGGTTAAATATGGTAAAGCACGAGGAACAATTTTCCAAGACAATTACGCCTTTGTTAATTTCTTGATGTTGGAATTGGCCTCAACAAAAAGGTGGACACCTGACGCGACCGACATACAATTAGCTGAGAATATACTAAGAGATGAAATAAAAGAGGCTAACAAAAATAGACCCAATCAGATGGAGGGATGTCCCATAATTCATAGGCATCTTAATGACTATTTCAGGCAGTACGTGGGACTTATAAATAATCAAGGACATAAAGTCATTCACATTAACATGTCATGGGGTAAATTCACATTGAAAGATAGAATAGTTGGTAACAGTGACAGCAGACTAAACTTCAAATCCGATTATTCAATCACAATGGACGGCTGTAGTTATTATTGGCAAGTGAGCATCGACCTGGACGATAAGAAAGTGTTGGGATTTGGTGTCAATGGAGTCGGCTAAAAGGATATAGCTTGAAAATACTGCTGACATTCATATTTCTAGTTTTTGCTACGACAATTTGTTGGAGTCAGGTGACTGTTACCGGTAAAGTGATATTCAAAGAGGATAACTCGGAAGCTCCAGGCGTAAATGTGGTAGAGAAAGAAACCAAGAACGGAACACAAACAGGCAGTGACGGAACCTTTAAGCTTGAGGTTACCGATCTGAATGCAGTTTTGGTTTTTTCTTTTATCGGAGTTCGAACTCAAGAAGTCAATGTAAATGGAAAGACACAGTTACTGGTGAAACTAAAACTTGATTGTACCAAGGACTTCTTTGACTCAAATGAAATTCACATGTATGCCAGTAGCGGTGTTATCAATAACCCAATCGGTGGACAAGTCGATATTGCTTCACCATGGACATTCCTTGGCGTTATTAAGGGTTCATACAGCTATCAGACCAACCTCGACGAAAACAAAATGCAAACAGCCCAAGTGAAATTAATGCATTCAATAAGCAACTGCGATTTTGACATGGACTTCAGGTGGGGTCACCGCCAGGTTGCATTTGATGGGAATGTAAATTTCAACGCCAATTCTATTGAGACTGACTTAAACCTAAGAAATGTAAAACTTATTGCCGGGTATTCACACCTCACCTTTGCCCAAAGAGAACAGAACCAAGAAAAAACTAACGGGTTTGTCATTGGTGTTGGACGTTCTTTTAACATCCCCCTATATCCGACAGCAATAATAAAATTTAGCGTATACAGGGAGAAATTAGAGTACAATGCGTCAATCCAAGGTGGGCACAAACGCCTTTTATGTTTTTTGAAGTTCTACAAGCTGGACGCGTTTAATGAATTGAGTCTAGGAATAGGGACAGCGTTTGGCTATCGTACGACGAAACGGCAAAGGCAAATTCAATGAAATTTTTCAATCGTGTGCTTCAAAACATTTTACGGGCTTTCCTGTCGCCAAGCAGCGCAGCAAAAATGAGACTGAGTACGTCAATCATTCTTCTAACTGCCTCCATCTGCAGTTACGGACAAAACCTGATAGGCAAATACGCAGCCTACTATGGTCATACCTTGCACTTGAGAGAGGACTCAACATTTCGCTACGAATGGAAATTTGACTTGGCCAGTTCATGGTCAGTCGGCAAATGGACGGTTTCGAAAGGCACAGTGTATTTGAATATCAAAAACGTCCTAGATACTTTGGTAAGGGAAGGACAGCCTGATTCGCTAGTGTTCTCTGCCGATGAAAATCCCAACAGAATTAGCATCGACCAATTTGCCATGGAGCTAATCAGCGGGGGCGGCCAAGGCAGAACGATTGAGCGAATACCGGAGCGACTTGCAATAAGAGGAAAAAAGCTTCATCCGATGGATAAAGCCGGAAAAATTGTGCGAAGGCGGGAATCGGGAATTTGGAACAAAAGGAAACGACCGACCTATTATTTTAAAACGATTTGACCTGGATATTTTTGAGCTATGAAAAACAGTTCATTATTCGTTCTCACGCTCATTGCATTTTCAATTGCTTGTTCGACCGAAAGAGAAAAGAAGCGTCGGAGCCCGAACGAAATTGAGTACGACACGTCGACAACAGTGATTATTGAATGGGGTAGCAAACTTAATTTTCCTTTTAATGCGATAGATTACGAACGGGCCACACTGACACAAATGATATTGTCAAGATTGATACCGCGCTTGTTACAGCAGTAGCAACTTGGAATAGGGACTTATCGAAAGAGTTTCAAATCGATCTTTCTGGACGCAACTTTATGAGGCAACTCGTTGCCGTCAAGAATGATAAAGGGCAAAAAGAAGTGTGGGTCAATTATTTTTGCAGCCACATCAACGTACCTTGGAAAAAGCAGCTGTTAAATGTAGAAGACGGTGGATCGTGCTTCTTTGAATTTAAATTGAATTTGTCTACTGGAGTGGTCTACGACTTTAGGGCAAACGGCCACGCGTAAACAGCTCCTACTACAGTTGCAGTGTCGTACCAAATTTTTACACACCTATGCCGCAACTTTTAGACTGGTATTTCTTGCCAGCGGATTTTTCCTGATGTGATTTTCCAACTCTCGTATAGACACGAATGTCCTCCCTTCCGAGCTGCAAAGTGTGATATACCCTCGCTTGTGATAATTGTAGATCGTCCGGCGGCAGATATTGTATCGTCTGGTCGCTTCTTCAATTGAAACGAAATCCTGACCGACAAAAAGGTCATTCGCTGTTAACGCCTGTTTCAACAAGGCCGGCAGCAGTTCTTTGAAAGTTGTCTGCAGGTAGCAGCTTAACATTTCCTTGATCAGTTCCTTTGAGATTTCCATAGCTGAATTCATTTACTTTATCCTCACCTTCTCAACCATTTCTCTCCAAGTTTGGCCACCATCGCGACCAAAGTCGTGACCTTGTCATCCACCTCGCGATAAGTTTCCTCCACCTTGAGCGCATCAAACATCTTCCTATCCCTTGCTTCACCAGCATAAAAGTAACGGGTGACCTGCTTGATGTTCACTTGTATTGCCCTAAGCTCGTTTCTGATTTGAATGAGTTGCTGTACCGGCGCCTCGAGGGAATTATCCTTTCGATAAACCTTAATTCGATCTTGAGACAAGATCCTCCTCGCCACCTGTCCCACTGTTTTGCAATTGCTGCTCTTCACCATTTCAGAAAGGCGGTTAAATGCTTTACATCTACTCTGGTTCGAATGCGGTGAATGAGTACCGTTGTTCTGTCCCCAATCTTCTTCCGTCCCATCGTTTGTTTATCAATCATCCAATTAAGAAAGTTGTTAGAATCGAAACCACTTACAGGGGTACTAGTACCCCCTCTATATAACTGATCTTCAGCAGAGAAATATTTGAGAGCTTCTTGACCAACTTCTCAGATGGGCCTTAAATTCCTGCGGCCTGTCTCGAGAACTCAGGATGACAGGCTGGCATTCTAACCAGGTGAACTACCACCTGATTATGAGTCAAGAGATCTTTCATGATTCAGGAAAATGCCGAGTTCCGAGGCATTTTTGGCAGACATTTGTACATCTTGCTGATGCGCCTGTAGCATCGATTTTTGCGGACAAAAATACATCTTGCTGATGCTGGAGGACCAAGCATAAACCATATGAATGGAGACGAACGAGAACATCAGATCTTCAAGAGACGATTCATGGTTACTGCCGGACTGATGTTGTTGCTACTGGCCACTACGACAACCATCGCTGATATTCTTGACACAAATCAAAGTGATAGTCCCCTGGTGGGCGCGCTGATTATTCCTTCAATGCCTGGTTTCATAATCTATGTTCTCCACCCGGCGATATACATAGTTGGCAGCCGGGACCGATAGGACAAGTCGGCCGAATTATCCTAACCACGTTTGAATCGTGGGTATTCTGGATTCCGCTCGTTTATTGGATTTACAAAAGACTCAAGCGATGAAATTACGACTCCAACGTCCTAAATGTGTTTGTCCCTTTGATTCTTTGTAATTCAGTTCCGACTGGTGAATCTAAGTAGCCAATAATTGAAGCGTCGTAATTTGCAATTGTGTTGACGTCATAGATTGCCCAGTTGTCTGCATTATCGGGGAAGAATCGAAGAAATAGTCCAGATTACTTTTTTGAGGTTCGTCATACTATGGCATCTAACGTTGGTCCATATGAGGTTGCCGGGTTAGGAACGCTGATAAATGACCTAAGAGAATATTTAGTGCGACCTGCCGGAATTTTCCCAGTTGACCAAACGTTGTTTTGAAACACAAGCTACAAATTAACCAGAACCCTAGCAATGGCATATGCACAGTTCATTAATGCCAGCTGTGTGCGTAATCCCCCTGTTACGTTAGGAATCTATCTTTCAATTTCTCTTTTCTATTCTCAGGTCGCGCGTTAATCATTGCCACAATGAATTCTGTCATTTTCACTTCGTCAACGGCAATTTGTCCCAGTGAAATATTCAACTCCTGAGCCCCAATCTTTTTGCTAAGATTCGAAACCGACTTGGCCAGTTTTCCCTTCTTGGTCGAAGGTTCATATTTTTCGTCAACGACTAAACAAACAAACTTTTGTCCGTGAATGTCAATCAGGTATGCGTCTTGTATAACGTCCCAATTAATAAGGTCTTTATACGTTGTACGATCAAATATTCCTATTTGGTTTATTATGATCTGTGGTCGTCTGTCTAATAGATGGAATAGTCCGACCGGATAACCAAGTCCGAAGAAGCCGATGCTCATCCAACCGACCCATTTAGGAGTGTCAGAATTAGTTATCAGAAATAGTCCACCTACAACAAATATTGAACAAAGGAGAATGAGTTTTATCGCTCTCCATGGTGACTTATACAATTTGATGTCCATTTAGTTAGAAGTCGAATCTGTCCGGGCGCATTGCTGGCAACGAACTAAGATAAGCAATTACATCAGTTCCCTCCGATGCACATCTATGCACAAAGGGGTTTAAAAATCATGAGTTGAGTTTTAAAAAGTGTACTAACGGTGTACTAAGAAAATAAAAAACCCGCAACGCTTTACGCTATGCGGGTTTATTGAGGTCTCGAGCGGATTCGAACCGCTGTAGAAGCTTTTGCAGAGCTCTGCCTAGCCACTCGGCCACGAGACCTTAT
>JBIQIY010000027.1:0-77898 GCA_044507775.1 Flammeovirgaceae bacterium
GCCCGCTCCGGTAGGGGGCCTCATCACTCATCACTCATCACTCATCACTCATTACTCACTACTCACTACTCACTACTCACTACTCACTACTCACCACTCACGCCTCACGCCCGCGCCTCCGCTCAAGCTTCCTCAAAGTTGTGAAAGTCGGCTTCAAGTCCATTTATGGACTTGTAGCAAGAGCTGACTATCACGACGATATCCCAAAAACTTACACGAAGCTTCCCCTCCCTACTCACCACTCACGTCTCACCACTCCCGTCTCACGACTCACGTCTCACGTCTCACGACTCACCACTCACCACTCACTACTCACTACTCACCAATCACTCCCAAATACCTGCCCATCCAATACGGCAGCAACCAAATGTCGCCGGCGCTATATTCGGACGTTCCGCCGTCGCCGCCATCGAGTTGAAAACGATTGGCGTTGTGACGATTGATCGGAAGCTCATCCGGAGGGAGAACTTCGCGAATTGTCTGATTCCTGAAATTCGGTTCGATCTTGTCAATATCTTTCCGATGACTGTTCGTGACTCTCCAGTGCACGAGATCCATTGGATATTCCTGCAAATACCAGATCGCCTCTTCCAGATCGAACTCATCCGCGCCGGTAAGCGCTGTGAAGATATTCCACGCCGCCTCTTTCTCAGGGCGTTCGATCTGCCAATGGTCGATGATCGATTCCTTGAATTTTGCCCTGAGCGTATCGTTGAATGCGTACCGGTACAATCCCCAGTAGCCCAGGAAGTACATCTCGTCATCCGAGTGATTCCAGGATTCCGACAGCATCTTGCTCCAGTCATCGGCGTCATCCGGTGCTTTTCCAACCCGGCTCATCGGGCGCATGAGATTTTCATAGTATCCGTTTTCATTCATCAGTTGAAATGCCTTCTCTTTATATATTTCCTTGCCTGTAAAGTGATAGGCGGTCTGCAGCATGGAAACAATATTCGATGCATTGATCTTCCGGTCGCCTACCATGACAGGGCGCGCGTTCACATACTCGGGGTTCCACCGCCCCCACACTGTTGGCTTGCCATCCCAGTCCACAAGGTACATATCGTGATCGATGACATGTTGCATAAGCGAATCTATTAAAACGATCGCCCTATTCTTCAGATCGTCATCATCGAGCAGTTCCGCCATAGCACCGAAAATGAACATGTGGCCGATAGCCTCATCGCTGCTGGTCGTCGACTTCCAGTCCCACTCGGGGTGCTCCGCCCGGCGCCAGGGTTTGTCGTCATACTTGTAGCCTCTCCTTTCAAACGAGCGCGATGGGAACCCTTTCACACCATTGATGGTGTATAACCTTTCCATTGCTTCCATTGATTCGCGCAGGTTTTGCAGGGCGTCTTCCGACTTGGTTACAGCGTACCGGAATACTTCCGCGCCCATATACATGCTCGTCCATAGTCCGTCGTTATCCGAATCTTCCAGCGAACCGGAGCTGATATCGCCCGGGCGCATGTAACCGAGTGTGGCGTTGAATCCGTGCCTGATATGCCGGCTTCGCACCTGCGCTTGAAAAAACTCCGCCTTATCGCGAAGCGTCATCGGTTTGAAAAATATCTGACCGAGGCCTTTGTCTGTGAGTATCAGCACCGAGTTCTGCGGCCCTTTTGCGATGTCCACAACTTTGTCCGAAGGTAGCCACCGCTTCGAAGCGTAGTAGTTGAAACCGCTGTCGGGCCTGACCATGAATGCGCCGCGTGTTGAACCGAACCAAAGGTTTCCGTCAATCTCGTCAACAGCGGTCAACTCCGTCCAGGGAAGTTTGCGGTGTACTTCACCTTTTTGTTTCAACGTACCGGAGTCCAGAATAAAATATCCATCCGTGGTCCCGACGACAATCCCGTCATTCTTCTCCGACAAAACGAAGCACGTGAGCCCGGAGCCCTGAAACACAGACTTGAGCTCGTTCGTCGCAGGAGTAAAAGAATGGATGCTCGCATCGCTCAGTATCCAGAAACAATCCCGGCTTGAATCAAAGAGGATGTCAGTGACGCGGACAGGATGATTACCCTTCCATACAATTGCAGAGTCACGCAGGTATTGAATATTTGATCCGTCGGAGATGAGGAAATCGAAATCTTTTCCGCCCGCCAGCAATGAGGCCGTTGGCAGTGTGTGTCGCGCGTACAAATTGCCTGCCCAGGCGTTGCCCAATACCGCGTGGTCGTCCACGTAGACGAAATGATCCCGGTAGCGCGTAAGTCCGGCAATTTTCTTGTCCGCAAGAGGGCGATAATATCGTTCGGGAACAAGGGTACCCGGATAGAGGAGTTCACCGGCATCGGGCTTGTACAAGTTCCGGGATGTTGCAATCTCAATTACGCCATTTCGATCGCTTGCAACACTCAGGAGCCTTACACTGTCAGTCAATTCATACTTGACGGCATAGTCCTGCAGGAAGGCGACATCCGGATGAACAGGCTGAGTTCCTTTACTATCTCCATCGCCGCAGGAGACCGCCAGCATCAACAAAGAACAATAGCCTACAACTACCCGGACGCTCTTCGCGCTCATACAAATATTCAAAGCCATAGCTGTTTATTTCACAAAATAAGAAAGGATAGCGATATTATTTCTTCTTCTTCTTTTCGATGGTGAACTGATCGCGAACCACACCATGCTGGTCGTACGACGTGTACTTCAATGCGTCGCCTTCAATCCTGACGTGCTGATAAAAATAACCCTCGGGGTACTGGACGACAGCATAGGGTTCATCCGTGATCGTGTCATGCTTCCAGGGAATGCTGATGGAAATTGCGTATACCGTGCCGTCGTCGTAACTCGGAACCACCTTACCTGCATTCATCGGTCGCGAGCGCATGTAATAGTGAACGTGACCGCCCATGACCATATCGACATGATACTGGTCGAACAGAGGACCCCATGCCGCCTGAATTTCCGGATACGGCTCTTCGAAATTGTAAGGCGGGAAATGGAACATGGCAAACTTCCATTTTGCGGTGCTGTTCTTCAGCTGATCCTCAATCCACGGGGTGTGAGCATCCCAGTCAGAAGTTGCATCGATCATGAGAAACAGTGCATCTCCATACTGGAAGGCGTAGCTGGATTCCGGGTCTACACCTTTGGGACCGTTTTTCGGAAGGCTGAAAAGATCATAGTACATCTTAGCGCCAAGGCCGTCCTGGCGATCGTGGTTTCCGGGCACCGGCATGAGCGGTTTGAAGCTGAAAGCCGTGCCGGCGTGCTGGAAGAGACGGTCCCAGTCGTCGCGATTAAGACCCGTCGTAACGAGATCGCCTGCGATAGAATAGAATGCGGCGTCGGTGTGGCGTCCCGCGAGACGAACGAGCTTGCCCGAGTCGGGAAGACAGTGGGTGTCTCCGAACCATACAAAAGAAAAATCCTTGTTATCGCCTTCCGTTTCAAAAGATCTCACGTCGGACCAGATTTTTTGCGCGGGTGAACCCACGCGGTACTGATACTTCGTTCCTGCATTCAAGTCCTTCAGTTGCGCCGTAAACCGATTCATGTACCGGTCGTTCGCCAGCATGCGGTCGTCCATCCGGTAAGAAGAAGCCTCAACCCGCAGGGTATCCGCTCCGTCGGCACCGGCTTTCCAATACTGGACGGCGCCTTCATTCCCTGACGTATCCGTTCGCCACTGAATGTCGATCGTGTGATGCGGCGACCCGCTCCACGTCAACAAAATATGGTCGGGCTTCTCGGATGAAGGATAGGGCGTTTCCCGGAATCCACCTTTGACGTGGGCTTCGCGCGCCCGGCCGCGAACGGTCGTGAACAAATTCTGTCCGGCCAACGACTCCGGAACATCGACCAGCAACAGGGATGACCAGTCGTGATAAGTAAACGCGCCTTGGCGCATCGTGGCGATCTCGTATTGCGCGGGATAAACATCGCTGATAACCAGTTCATCGGATTTGTTAACCGGCGCAACGCAGATAAAGTATACCGGGCGATGCTTGTCGAAACCGTTTATGCCGAGTTCCACTTCACCGGCCTCGAACTGCTTCTGCCATACTTCGTAAACATAAGATTCGCTCTTCACTTTTTCGCCGGTCTTCTTGAATCCGGAACTTTCGATCCAAAAGGGAATCGTCTTTTGTGCCTGATCTCGCATCAGGGAAACGACGACTGGTACATTCACGACAAAGTGTTGATACCGGGTTGCAAGCACATGCTTTTCGTCATCGGATAGGAAGTCCATCATGAATGCGTCGTCGATGTCCTTGTATTGACTGGCGGGCACTTCGCGGTACAAGCGGGTGACGACTTCGTCCATAATCCCGGCGACCGAACCGGAATTGTGTTTCTCACGGGGACTGCCACAGGAAAAAATAATGAGAGAAAGGAAAAGTATGCGGGAGAATTTCATTGTCGGCTTCTTGCGTTTAAAAAGAAAGGGCCGGTCGCTTTTCGGCAATCGACCCTTTGCTGGAATTCACTAACCCAAACCAGTTTTCTATGAATTCAAAAATAGACAAACGGTCGGGCAAATAATGTAGAATTTTGCGCAAGTAAGTGGTCAAAAGACGTCAAATGCCAAAATAAAAGGTTTCCGAAGGCAGCGCGTTTGTTTCTGAAAAAATAACATTCGATTTTTGATAACAATCGAAACTGCGATGAAACCTATTGTCCAAATCTCCCTTGACCTGACCAATATTGACGAAGCGCTGGAAACCGCAGCTATGGCCTTGCGGGCGGGCGTTGACTGGCTTGAAGCGGGAACGCCCCTGATCCTGGCTGAAGGTTTACACGGCGTGAAGAAACTGCGGGAGGCCTTTCCGAAGATTCCTATCGTCGCGGACCTCAAGACCATGGATGGCGGATACCTGGAAGCGGAGATGATGGCCAAGGCAGGCGCGACACACGTGGTGGTGATGGCGCGCGCGCACGAAGAAACGATCAAATGCGTAGTGAAGGCGGGCCGTGACTATGGAGTGGGAGTCATGGGCGACAACCTGGGATGTCCGGATATGGTGGCTGGCGCAAAATGGCTGGAGGATCTTGGTTGCGATTTCGTTATCCATCACATCGGGTATGATGAGCGCCGGGGAATCGCCGCACAAGGCAAGCGCATGCCCAGCCCGTTGGATCAGCTGCGCGCAGTGGTGGAGGCCGTCAAGGTACCGGTTCAGGCAGTCGGCGGTCTGTCACTGGAGCAAGCTATCCGCTGCCCGGAGTACGGCGCACCGCTTGTTGTTCTGGGAGCTCCGCTGACGGTGGATGCGGATGCGTTCAAGACAGCGAGCGGAAATCTGGAGGATTCGTTGAGGCTGATTTGTGAGAGGATTCATGGGTACGGGGAGATGTGAGGCGCGAATCGTGAGACGTGAGTGGTGAGTGGTGAGTGGTGAGTAGTGAGTCTCTGCCTCGCGAGGTTTATCCTGACCGCCGCATTAGCGTGGTGACTTGTGCAGCATCGGGACCAAACCCCGCAAGGGGTTGAACATGACTAGCCCCAGGTGCAACCTGGGGTCTGAAGCGAAAAAATTCAACCCCGAATGGGTTAAATGGCCCCCGTCACCACGAGGCCGAATTGTATAGAAAGACACACATTGACGATTCACGACTCACGTATCACGACTCACGTATGACGACTACGACTCACGACTCACGATTCACGTGTCACGCACCTTCACGAGATCCTTCACTTACGCGCGCGTCCGCACCACGCTTACGCGGCCCGCTCAGGACAGGCCCTTCGAAGAGGGGGCCACTCACAACTCACAACTCACAATATAAACCATGAGCACATCAGTAAAAAAATCACCTGCCGTTGTCAACTACGCCCCTGAAAAGGGATCAGTTGAAATACGCGAGATTGAACGGCCTTCAATCGGCGATGAGGATGTCTTGCTGGAGGTCGCGAACGTTGGCGTGTGCGGCAGCGACCTGCACCAGTGGACTTCCAACCACAGCTGGCCCGTCAACTACCCCGTCGTCCTGGGACACGAATTCGGGGGCCACATCGCTGAAACCGGAAGTCGCGTAAGAGGGTGGAAACCCGGCGATCGCGTAGTAAGCGAGACCGCCGCAGTGATCGACCCCGACAACTGCATGACGCGCACGGGCCTCTACAACCTTGACCCTACACGCAAAGGCTTCGGATACGGCGTAAACGGCGCCATGACGCGTTACGTGCGCGTACCCGCGCGTTGCCTCCATCGCGTCCCCGATAATCTGGCATTCGAGCAGGCGTGTCTGACCGAGCCGTGCTCGGTCGCGTACAATGCCGTTGTAGTCAACTCATCGCTGAGACCCGGTGATCGGGTTGTCGTCATCGGCCCCGGAACCATTGGCATTCTTTGTGCCGCCGTCGCCAGGCTCTGCGGCGCTGAAGTCGCGTTGCTCGGCCTTGAGCACGATCGAAATCGCCTCGCGATCGGAAAACATTACGGCTGCGACGTCATCATCGGCGATGCCAATCCATGGGCAAGGCAACGCGACGGGCTGGGCGCCGACTGTGTGATCGATGCGTCCGGTGCAAGCGCAACATTGAAAATCGCACTCGACATCGTGAGGCCCAACGGCCAGATCACAAAAGTCGGATGGGGTCCACAGCCACTCGGCTTTTCACTGGACCCCCTCGTACAAAAGAATGTGCGGTTACAAGGAAGCTTTAGCCATAACTGGCCCATCTGGGAACGTGTGATCGCCTTACTTTCCAGTGGACAACTGGACGTAAAACCCATCATCGGCGGTGTGTGGCCGATAACCGAATGGCATGAGGCCTTCGAAAAAATGCATCGAGGAGAAATCGTGAAGAGCGTCCTCAAACCCGTATGAGCATGCGGCTTAAGAACAAAGTCATCATTGTTACCGGGAGTACTACCGGAATCGGAAAAGCTATCGCCATCCGCTGTGTTGCGGAAGGCGCGCGTGTAGTCGTGCACGGACTGGAAGATGATCTCGGCAACCAGGTGATGTCGGCCATCGGTAGCGAAAACGGCATCCTGCACATCTCTGATTTATCCGAGGGTGGCGTCGCAAAAAAACTGACTGACATGGCAATCCAGTCTTTTGGAAAAATTGACGCAGTGGTCAACAATGCAGCATGGGTGGTCTCATCCGATATTAAGTCAACAGACCTCGCCTTTCTCAGGAAAGTTCTTGAAGTAAACACAATCGCACCGCTCGCGCTCATACAGTCCGCCCTGCCCGCGCTTCAGAAGACGGGGGGGTGCGTGCTGAACATTGGATCGGTCAACGCCTGGAGCGGTGAACCCAACCTCCTTGCGTACAGCATCTCGAAGGGGGCGCTCACTACATTGACGCGCAACCTGGGCGACACGCTGTTCCGCGACTACGGCGTAAGAGTTAACCAGATCAACCCAGGATGGGTACTGACCGAAAAAGAGATCCAGCGAAAAAAAGATCAGGGCTTGAGTGAAGACTGGTACCGCGATATTCCCGGAGTCTTTGCACCGGCCGGCCGGCTCCTGTCACCAGCTGAGATCGCCGCGGCGGCACTTTACTGGTTGTCAGACGAAAGCGGACCTGTTAGCGGCCAGGTAGTCGACCTCGAGCAGTACCCGATGATCGGACGCAATCCCCCGAAACATTGATCAATATTTTCAATTTCTGACCATGCCAAAACTAGCCGCATTTCCCAAAGCCTTCATGCAAGCACTCTGCAAAGACGGAACCATGAAGCTGTCTGAATGGATCAACCTTGCCTCTAAACTCGACATCGATGGCCTTGAATGGTATGCGGGGTTTCTGGAGATGGAAGACGAATCAACCTGGCCCTACTTCCGAAAGCTGGTCGAGGATCGCGGTAAGAAAATTCCGATGATGTGCTGTTCGCCGGACTTCACGCATCCCGACGCGCCATTCAGAAGAAAGGAAGTTGCAAAACAAAAACGCTGGATAGACATGACGCACGTGCTGGGCGGTTCTTACTGCAGGGTGTTATCCGGACAGCGAAGGCCCGAGCTCACGATCGCCGAGGGAATACAGCTCGCAGCGGATTCTATAATGGAGTGCCTCCCCTATGCCAGGGAGCGGGGTATCACGCTGATCATCGAAAACCACTATAAAGATGACTTCTGGGAATACCCGGAGTTCGCTCAGAAGATGGATGTCTTTTGCCAGCTCGTCAACCGCATCGACGATCCGAACTTCGGCGTAAACTACGATCCGAGCAATACGTATCTCGCGGGAGAAGATCCGATCGAGCTACTCAAGCGTGTATCCGGCCGCGTTGTAACCATGCACGCCAGCGACCGGTACCTGAAGGAAGGAACGATCGAAGATCTCCGCAAAGAAGAAGGCGGCGCAGCAGGTTATGCGAAACGGCTCAGCCACGGCGAAATCGGCAAAGGCCTCAACGATTACGATGCCATCTTCACCGAGCTTAAAAGCAAAGGATTTGATGGATGGATCAGTATTGAAGACGGCGTAGACGGTATGGATCAACTCGAACGGAGTGTCGCATTTCTTCGCAAAAAAATGGCTGAATACTGGGACTGAATCTAAAGTTGCGCCACCTATTGCGCTCCTTGCCGTTTTACAATCTAAGTTTTATGAACGATCCGACCGTTGATGATGGTTGTGTCAATGTTGATGTTCTCGTCAAAGATCACGAGGTCGGCGTCCTTGCCGCGGGCGATGGATCCTTTGCGATCGGCGACACCTATGATGCGCGCCGGTGTGCTCGTGATCATGCGCACAGCGTCGATGAGGGGCACGCCCGCGAGGTTGATCATGTTGCGTACCAAACGATCGGCTGTGGCCACACTGCCCGCGAAGGACGAGCGGTCCGGTAATTTGGCGACGTCATCTTCGACGATCACGGGGAGACCGGTCTTAAGATTTCCCAGAACGCTTTTCCCCGGAGGCATTCCCGCGGCGCGCATAGAGTCGGTGATGAGTGCCGTGCGGTCCGCTCCTTTGATCTTGTAAACAAGCTTTAGCAGCGGCGCGGGAAGGTGAACACCGTCCGCAATGATTTCTACATCCATCTCATCGATGATAAAAGCGCTTTCAATCACGCCTGCGTAACGAAACGCATTCCGCCGCGTGACGCCGGACATCCCCGAGTAAAGATGGGTGGCCAGCGTGTATCCGTTATCGAAGGCCTCGACGACATCCTCGTAGATGGCATCCGTATGCGCAAGTGCAGCGAGTATTCCGTGCTGGCCAAGGTATCTTCCAAACTCGATGGCGCCCTTGAGTTCGGGCGCGGCACTCCATCTCCGAATCGACTTCGAATGCGCGATCACCGCTTTGTACTCTTTCGGATCAGGATCCCGTATGTAACGGGGGTCCTGTGCGCCGCGTTGGTTCATCGCAAAATAGGGTCCTTCCAGGTGCATGCCCAGGAACTGAGAACCATTTGCATTCTTGCGGTTGGCTTCCTCGTATATTGTCAGCGTGTCCAGCAACCCCTGCGTCTCGCTCGTGAGCGTTGTTGGAAGCATCGCAGTTGTGCCGTACCGGGCGTGCGTCTCGGCGATCTTCAGAAAAGCGTTCTCATTCCCATCCATGAAATCGTGGCCACCGCCGCCGTGGACGTGAATGTCGATGAAGCCCGGCGCAACAAATTTCCCCCCGGCATTTATCTCGACGGCATCCAACACCTGCAGATCACCCTCGCTCACATCGGCAATCGCCGCACCGCGAATGAGAATGCTCGCGTTCGCAATAATGCGATAGGGTGTGATAACCCGGGCGTTGAAAATTTTTATCGGTTGCAGAGATTCCATATTCATTCTCAATATTGAGCGCCCAAAAACCCTATAACGCCCATCTCCGAATGCGATGACCGTACACCGCGTAGTAGATCAGGTAGAGATAGCAGGGAAATAGTATCCAATAGGCAGTCCTCACATCGTAAACATCGGCAAAGTGCCCGTAGAAAAGTGGCAGGATTGCATTGCCGCATAAGCCCATGATCATGATGGACGCGCCGAGTTTTGTAAACTTGCCCAAACCATCCAGCGCCAACGGCCAGATGCCCGCCCAAACAAGGGAGTTTGCAAGGCCCAGGAGCACCACGAACCAGATCGATATGTCAGCCTGATGCCCGAGAAACGCAACGTTTCCACTTGTAAAAATAATCGACAAGGTAAACATGGCCCCGAGCAGCGTACAGATTCGCAAAACAGTCACCTGGCTTATAAATTTCGGAATGCAGATGATACCCAGCACATAGCCGCAGATGGTAGCGAACAAGGTATACGAAGGAAACACCTTCGCCTCCATCAAGGGAATACCCATCGACTGCGCGTATCCGATAATCGTGTCGATGGCGATAACCTGCGTGCCGACGTGAATGAAAATTGCAAACGCCCCCAATATCAAATGGGGAAACTGGAAGATGCTGCTTTTGCCTGAGTTGGCGCTTGCGACTTCCGCACTCTCCTGCTCGGTATTGATTTCAGGAAGCGGAGAATAGCGCACGAACAACCCTACGCCTATCAGCGCGAGTCCCACGCAAAAATAGGGGACCACCACTCTTCGTATCAGTTCATCGAGGGCGGCATTCTTTTCAGCTTCGCCCATTGATTCGAGCTGACTGAATAATGCGCTGTCAGTCGACTTCAGTATCACCGCCGCAAATATCAGCGGAGCTACAATGCCCGCAAATTTGTTGCAGATGCCCATGATGCTGATCCGCTGCGCTGCGCTTTCCTTCGGGCCCAGCACAGTAATGTAAGGGTTAACGGCGGTCTGCAATACGGAAAGACCTGCGCCGAGCGCAAACAATCCGACAAGAAAGATCTCATACGTTCTCACATAAGCCGCCGGGATAAAAATAAATGCACCCAGTGCCATGATCCAGAAGGCGAACATCATACCTCGTTTGAAGCCGACACGCTTGAGCACGAAGGCCGACGGCACGGACATAACGAAATACGAAATGTAAAAAGCGAAAGCGACGAGATAGGCCTGGAAGTTGGTCAACTCGCAGGCGATCTTGAAATAGGGAATGAGGATAGCGTTGATCCACGACACAAAGCCGATGATGAAAAACATCAGCGCAATGATTACAATAGAAATAAAGAGGTGTCGTTTGCTCAGAGAGCCGACCTCCACCAATTCAACTGCCCTTCCCTTTTCTCCTTCAATTGTCGTTGCTGTGCCCATGTTACATTAGTGTTCCGGTTCAAGTTCAACGTTCCACATTCAAAGCCTGCGCGACGAAGCTGGCCCTGGTTGAGCCATGCAGCACAGCCGGCTTCAAACTTCAGGCTCCCAACCCGGAGCGTATTCACGGCTCCAGAATTCCAGCGCCCCTTTATCATTGATAATATGACCATTCGACGGGTCCGTATTCAGCGCACGGCCCGATCGCTGAGCGATATTGCCTAACTGCACGAGCAGCGTACTCTTGTGACCGCCCAGAATATCCGCAGCCTGCGCTGTTCCTTTGCGGATACCATCAAAGAAATTCTGAATATGGAACGCGTCGAGTTGTTGGGAGGGGTTGACGGCGTTGCGTGGGTCAACCGTTATTTTGTTCTCCACGCTCTTTGTCATCTTATTCTTCAAATCAAAAACCTTATACGAGTTCCCGCCGTCGATCTGAAGTGCGCCTTTGTCGCCATAGAAGATAACCCCCACGCTACTGCCCTCGACATGATGACCGTTGCAGCTTCTCCCTTCCCACGTGATCGATCCTTTCGTTCCAAACTCCAGCGTGATGACCTGTGTGTCGGGAGTTTCCCAGTCATCATGGAACGCATATCGCCCACCAGCGGAGGTCACGCGCGTCGGATAATCGACGTTGAGTCCCCATCGCGCGAGGTCAACCATGTGAGTACCGTTGTTTAAGGCTTCTCCTGTTCCCCAGTGCCAGAACCAGTGCCAGTTGTAGTGAATGACATTGTCTTTGAAAGGCCGGCGTGGTGCAGGACCTTGCCACAATTCGTAATCCAACCATGCGGGAACCGCAGCCGGCTTTCCGATGCCTATGGATGCGCGGTTGTTGGTGTACCACGTTTTCGCAAAATAGACGTTTCCAATCGCCCCGTTATGAACTTCGCGGATGGCCTCCATGACATTGGGCCATGACCGACGCTGGTTGCCCATCTGGACAACACGATTATACTTCTTTGCGGCCTCGACGACCAGTTCGCCTTCATTGGGATTGTGGCTGCACGGTTTCTCGAGGTAGACATGTTTGCCTGCCTTGCAAGCGAGGATGGCTGCCGGCGCGTGCCAATGGTCCGGGGCCGCGACAATCAACGCGTCGAGGTCCTTGTCTTCAAGTGCTTTCCGAAAATCGGGAGACGCTTTAGGACGTTTGTTCTGAATTTTTTCCACCGCCTCGATACACTTGTCCGCTGCGCGAGAATCCACATCGCAAACATAGATAACCTCACAATTTTCCTGGCGCGCAAAGTTTCCCGAGACGGCGAACCCGCGGGAGTTTACACCCATAGCGGCCACGTTGATACGATCGTTGGCGCCCGTTATCCGGTTGTAGCTTCGCGCGCTGAACGCCGGGAGTACCCCGCCCAACGATGCGGCTGCTGCTCCTAGTGCAGCCTTTTTTAGAAACTCTCTTCTTTTATTGTTCATTTCTCTACAGGTAAGGTTTCTTGAATCGGATAAGGCACTATTTTTTCTGCGATGCCCGCGCCTTCTCCAGCACACTTTCCAGTGTGACTACGGCGCCGCCCTGGCGCTTGCTTTCGTCTGCTGCCTCCATAAACGCAAAAATTTCAATAGTCTCTTCTGCCTTCACCGGCACCTCACCCGTTTGGAAAAATTTGACTACCTCCACGAGCAACGGGTTATATCCTCCCGCTCCGTCCAATGCCTCAATCGACTTGTCGCCATAGGCGGTGCCACCGTAACCGGACTTCTGATACCGGATTCCTCGAAATGTCCCGATGCGATCATCGCCCCAAAGCCCGACCACAACGTCTGCATCCGCAGTGTGCGTACGCGAAACACTTTTGCAACCAGTTCCCATCAGTGTAAAGAGCATCTCTACCCCATGAATACCATACCATGAAAAATCCAAGTGAGTCTTCTCCAGGTGGGCAGGACTGAACACGTCAGCGCCCAGAATGTTGCCTGCCCTTCCGTTTGCAATGGCCTGCACTGTTGGCGCGTACCGAAGCGATGAAGCTGAGAACATCGGGACTTTATATTTTTTCGCCGCATCGAAAATCGCAAGGGTATCCGGAAGGAATGCTGCGATTGGCTTATCGATAAACACAGTTTTTCCCGCCTTGAAAACTGGAATGGCCTGCTCAAGGTGTAGCCGACCGTCGTTCGTCTCCAGCAATACAACGTCGACCCCTTTTAAAAGATCTTTAATGGAATCGACAATGGTCACTCCAAGCTTTTTGACTTCTTCCGTGTAGCCGGGAATCCGCTTGACGCTCGACTCTATATCGCTACTCCCTTTCGGATATGCGGCAACTACTTTATACCCTCCGTACTCGGGTCCCGCATTCGCATCGTTAAACGTTTTTGTAAACGCCACGCTATGCGATGTATCAAGACCGATGATTCCTATCCTCTTACCCGGCTGTGCAGTGACAGGTTGTTTTGCAAACAAAGGTGCTCCTGTAAGATTCAATCCAAACCCAAGGCTGGCAATGGCGGATGATTTTAGGAAGTTGCGCCGGTCGAATTTTGTTTTCATAGTTCCTGGTTCAGGTTATTCATTTGTTTCATTCACTTATTCGCTGTTTGTTTCAACAGCGTCCTGACAAAATCATCGTCGGTCAGGTGCGGGTATGCGCTGCAAACGCGTTCTATCTCCTGCATCTGTCCGGGTGAAAGCTCTTCTCGAGGATTGATGCACCACCTTCCCTCAAGCAATCCCTGTCGTCTCAACACCTCGTGGATTCCCGGAATGCAACCGTGAAAGCTATTTGCCGGGTCGAAGATCGCCGCGTTCATGTCTGTGACCTCCACTCCTTTTATAAGAAGCTCTTCTGATCCCCTGCGGCCATTCGATTTATACCGCTTGATCTCTTCCAGCAGCTCAACCGCCTTCCGCGTCCATACAGCCCAGTGGCCAAGCAGCCCTCCGACAAATTCCTTTTCAACAGTTCTCCCATCGACTTTGAATCGATAGGTCGTCAACAGATCAGCCACAATGTTGTCATCGTTTCCGGTGTACAAGGCGATGTCATCGTGTCGACCTGAGTTACAGACGGCGCGTACCACATCGAGTGTCTGATACCGGTTGAACGCTGCGACTTTGATAGCGTGAACATTCTTTATCCTGGCGAACGCAAGCCAGAAATCATAGGTGAAGATGCGACCGCCGACGCTGGGCTGAAGGTAAAATCCAAATACGGGGATAATGTCTGCCACGACACGGACGCGCTCGAGAATTTGCGATTCGGACCAGTCTGTGAGTCCCCCCATGCTGAGCAAACCCAGATCATATCCATACTTCACCGCTGCGTGGGCTTCGGCAGCAGCTTGTTGAGTCGGTCCGACAATTCCCGCGACTTTGATGAACGGTCGCGATAGCGATGCTGCTTCCACTTCTTCCGCGGCGAGTTCAAGCACGCGCGAATAAAGATCGACCTTCGGATCCCGTATCTCAAATTGCGTGGTATGAACGCCGACGGCAATTCCGCCCGCTCCGCAAGCCATGTAGTATTGTGTCAAGCCACACTGGCGTTTTTCATCCAGCTTCCTCTCACTGTCAAGCGCCAGCGGATGCGCAGGGATCACGGTACCTTCGAGTAGAAAATTCTTTATCTCTTCGTTGATCGTATTTGTGGCCATAGTCAAAACTTTCCCGTTCTTTCCTGGAAGTGCGTCGGTTTGTTCAAAGTTGCCCCACCTTGTTGAACCCATGCAGCGGTGAGTTCGATCATTTGGTGCAAGGTGACGCCGGGACTCCCAAAAAGCTTGTGTGCAAGTGACGCATTACTAAGCAAGGCTGTGGGCTGCGGCTCATTGACAAAGATCGGTGTTTTGCCTAACAGCGCACCGAACTGTTCCGCAACCCACTTGACGGAAATTGTCTCGGCACCTGTCACGTTGAGAATCTTCGCCGGCACTGCACAGTGATGCAACGCACGGATAGCAATCTCGTTAGCGTCACCCTGCCAGATCACATTGACAAAACCGGTCGTCAAGTCTATGTGTCGTTGTTCAGCAACTGATTTTGCGATCTCCAGCAGAACTCCATAGCGGAGATCGATGGCGTAGTTAAGCCTGTATAGCAAAACAGGGATATTATACTTCAGGGAGAAATACTGGAAAATACGCTCGCGACCGAGACAGGATTGACCGTATTCACCAACCGGATCGGTGGGCTCATCCTCCTTCACGCCTCCATCAGCCACCGGGGAGAATGGATAGACGTTCCCCGTCGAAAAGGCAACGATCCGGGAATTCCTGAAGCGCTCGGCAACACGACCGGGCAGATATGTATTCATCGCCCATGTAAAGGGTTCCTTTCCTGTCGTTCCAAATTTCTGCCCCGCGAGATACAGCACGTTGGGTGCATCCGGCACCGCCGCGAGCTCAGCCTCATTTAGAAGGTCAGCGGCGTAGGTCTCAATTCCGAATGCTTCCAGTTCCGCGCGAGTTCGAGGATCTGAAAACCGTGAAACGCCGATGATCCTGCGCTTCACACGGGCGAGGTCGGTGGCCTGTTTTGCCAACCTGGCCATACTCGGCCCCATCTTGCCGGCCACGCCCAGTAGTATGATATCGCCCTTCAGTTTTTGCATGTCACTGACCAAGGCCTCAGAGGGCTTGAGCAGCTCTTGCTCTCGCTTTTCCAGTTCACTCATCTTTCGCGCTTTTTTTCTTATGTTTCAATTGTCTCGTTGTCGAATGTTGGTCCCACAGCGAAAGTAACATGAAATGGTGAAAATTTGCTTTTAATTTAACAGGCTTTGATAAGAAGGCAAAGGCATAAATCCTTTCTGTTATATCCAATTGCCCGGAACAATGGCCATTCCACCGATGGTTTAATAAATAAGCCATCGGTACTAAACTTGAACGAAAATACCGATTTGCTCGCTACTTTCCCGATACAGTTTTCTGATCCACTTTCCTGGGCGCAGCGTAATGTATTTCTTTTACGATGAATTTTGAGTTGAGAAAATCGCGGGTGAAGGCACTGTTCATCGCATCGCTTCTCGTAGCGGGTTGCAACAGGACACAGCAGGCGTACGAGACGCCTAATAGCGCCTATCGCAGCGAAATCAGTCAGTATGGAATTACCTGGACGTTTGAGAAACCCGTTAAAGCCGGGCAGTTCATTACCGGTGACTGGTGGGTACAAGGTCCCGTCAAGATTGTACGGATCACTCCGCCGCCAGGCCCCGTACGAAAGGAAGAAATCGCATTGCGTGTTAACCGGTGGAACGACACGAGCCTTCGAAACGATTCATCGATGCGCAACGGATCGATGATCGTACTGAAAGTTGGAACGCAGCAGGGTTATGATTCGAGGGCTGCGGGCTACAGCGAGAGAGAGACTGTACATCTGCCGCTCGAACTGCAACCCGGCCGCTCGTTGATTTCCTCGATCAGCAACCCATCCCTTCCTGTCGAGAACTTTGCAGAAAACATCATGTGGCCTGAAGAAAAAGAATCTGAAGTGGTCATGAAAACTGCGGCGGTGCTCACGTGTCTTCAGCACGTACCTCCTCCGAACGCATTCCGGCCACCCTATGCAGGAACAGAAAAGCCACTCTTCACAGCTGACGATATTCTTTGGGATCAGTTGCCTTCCCTCCGTTTCACGGGCGAAGTTCCGTCGTGGCACGAGTTTGAACGTTACTTCCAGCGCCCCTGGATCGACCACGTGATGAGTTGGTCGCAACAACAACTGGTGCCGAATGAAAACGGTCCCAACTACGGACGTGAGCACGCGCGCATCGTCTCGATCGCCAGCCTTATGTTGTCACTGGATGTTCCCCGGGAACAAAAAGAAAAACTTACCATCGGCCTCATCCAGCGCGGCCTGGACCTGTATGGACTCACAAAGATCGGGGGCTATTGGAATGAAGGTGGAGGCCACTCCAGCGGACGCAAATGGCCCATCCTCTTTGCAAGCATCATGCTCGGCGAGGCCACTTTAAGTTACCTGCCTGAGACCGCGATCTTTCAGGAAGACACACAGACTTACTACGGCAAAGGCTGGTTTGGCCAGACCGCGCTCTACTGGATGATCCAGCATCATGGAAAGCGAGAGCGGTATGAAGAGAAACCGCCTGAACAATGGGAAAAATGGGACAAGACCAGCGAGAGTTACCGCCTCTGCTGCAACGCTGTGGGATGGGTCGGTACGGCGCTGGCGGCAAGACACATGAAGGCTGTCAAGCTGTGGAATCACGATGCGTACTTCGACTATGTCGATCGCTGGATGCGTGTAGACGATCCGTTCGCCAAGGCTAGAAGAAACCACCCGAGGCCGACGATGGAAACGACTACCTTTGATCCGTTTGTTACTGAAATGTGGAAGGCACACCGCAAGAACGCGCCCGAACAGGAATACGCCGGTAATGCGAAAATGTGGGTCTGGGGTGAAGGAAATTCCTGGAGCTGGCTTCCAAATCCAAAACCTGAATAAATTTGTGGTCGATGAAGAAATGGTGTATTGTTCTCGGTTTGTGTTTTCTCGCAGGACTGGCATTCTCGCAGGAAGGAAGCGCGACGGAGAACGATCCAGCTTTTTTTCCAATTGCCGTTTGGGCCCAAAACCCCGAAAACGCGGCGGCGTACAAGGAACATGGCATAAACCTGTTTATCAGTATTCACGGTGGCCTGGATCAGGAGAAACTGGATCACCTCAAGAGGGCGGGCATGAAAGTGATCGCACACCAAAACAGTTTTGGGTTGACGCAGTTGAATGAGCCAGCGATCTTCGCCTGGATGCATGGCGACGAACCGGACAATGCTCAGCGCAACCCGATGGAAGATAAATGGGATCCCTGCCTTGATCCCGCTGACATCATTCGTGAGTACGAAAATATCAAGCGGCACGATCCGAGTCGTCCAGTCTATTTGAATGTCGGTCGCGGCGTCGCCTACACCAACTGGAAAGGGCGGGGCGTGTGCCGCGGAAGGACGGACATGTATGCAGTGAAAAATAACGGATACCTCAAGGGTTGCGACATTGCCTCATTCGACATCTATCCTGTAAACTCGACAGAGCCGGAAGTTAAAGACCAACTATGGTACGTCGCCAAAGGGATCGACAGCCTTCAGGAATGGTCGGATTACACGAAGCCCGCCTGGTGCTGGATCGAGACGACGCGAATCAGCGAGAAAGCGGAAAGAAAGCCGACCCCCGAAGAAGTACGATCGCAGGTATGGATCGCGCTGATTCACGGCGCCCGCGGTTTCGGTTACTTTTGCCACTCTTTCGTCGGGAAGACGGATGATGCCGCATTGCTTCACGACGCAACAATGGTTGCCAACGTAAAAAGAATCAATGAACAAATAACGGCCCTGGCTCCCGTTCTCAACAGCCCCGACACCGAAGGCTATGCTACCGTTACCACAAGCAATACATCTGTTCCAGTGCATATCCTCACCAAAAATGCCGGGAAGACGAACTATCTTTTCGCCGTGGCCATGCGCCAAGGAGGAACAGCGGCGACCTTTCACGTCAAGGCCGGAAAAACCGTCGAAGTGATCGGCGAGGACCGCACCATCGCAATCAGGAAGAAGAAATTTACGGATGAGTTTGGGGACTATGGGGTTCATTTGTACAGGATTGTGAGGTAGCGTGAGACGTGAATCGTGAGTGGTGAGTGGTGAGTAGTGAATGGGAAACTTCCTGAAAGTTTTTGGGATATCGTCATTATAGTCAAGTCTTCCTATAGTCCTGAAATGAATACGAAGTCGGCCTGTCACTACTTTCAGGAAGTTCCAGCGGAGGCACGTGCGGCCGTCGTGAGACGTGAATCGTGAATCGTGAATCGTGAGTAGTGAGTAGTGAGTAGTGAGTAGTGAGTAGTGAATGGTGAGTGGTGAGTGGTGAGTTTGACTTACAACTTACAACTTACAACTTACAACTTACAACTTACAACTTATAACTCTTCCCTCACTCGTTGTAATTAAGGTCCTTATGGAACGTCTCATTCAGGCTCCAAAGGGATACAAGGGCGATTACGGTGGTGAGAACTGCTAGGATCAAAGCGCTGTTGATGACGCCCATGTCTGTTTTCAGGAAAAGGAACAGGGTGGTAATGGGTATGACAGCCCCGCGCACAAAGTTCGGAACGGTGGTTGCAACAGTAGCCCGAAGGTTGGTTCCGAACGACTCGGCCGCAACCGTAATGAACAACGTCCAGTATCCGTTTCCAAATCCGAGGAAAATGCACATCAGGTAGAACACAGATACGCTGTTATGGGGCAGAAGCAGATAAAGAAGACTGAACGCAAACGACATGATGATAAACAAGCCCATCACCTTCTTGCGGCTCTGCGTGTACTGACTTAACAGCCCACTGGCGATGTTGCCAAATGTTTGGCTGGCAAATGAAAGTATTACGGCCTTGCCGGCGTTGACTGCGCCGTCAAGTCCCATCGCCTGTCCGAGCTCGGGCGAAAAAGTGATCAGCACGCCGACAACAAACCAGATCGGCAAGCCGACGAGGATACATTTCATGTAGCGCCAGAATCTTTCGCGATTGTTAAATAACATCAAAATGTTTCCGCGCTGAACGGTGGATGATTTCACTTTCAAAAAAATTCCCGATTCGAACACGCGAATCCGCAGTATCAGCAACATAAGTCCAAGGCCGCCGCCGATAAAGTACGACGCGCGCCATGCAAAGAAGTCCGCAACGAAATAAGCGAGGATTGCTCCGAAAACACCCAATGTGGCCACCAGGGTGGTACCGTATCCGCGCATGCGCCGTGGAAGTATCTCGCTTACCAGCGTGATCCCTGCGCCGAGCTCACCTGCAAGTCCGATTCCGGCAATAAAACGCAGTGCAGCATATTGCGGAACAGTCTGCACAAAGCCGTTAGCAATATTCGCGAGGGAGTATATTAATATTGAGCCGAAAAGAACGGAGAGGCGGCCCTTCTTATCTCCGAGCACACCCCAGAATATTCCGCCGATGAGCAAGCCGGCCATCTGCATGTTCAGCATCAGCACACCGTCTTCGAGAAGTTTCCCACCGGTCAAGCCCAGGTCCGTAAGACTTGGCACACGAACGATGCTGAAAAGAAAGAGATCATACATATCCACCAGGTAGCCAAGCGCAGCTACGATGACGGGAAGTCTCATAAGCTCGCGAAAAACAGACGTTTTTGTTTCGCCTTCCAGATGCGCGGTATCGGGTGATTTCATCAGCGGTTTTGATTGATTTATTCAGGCAATATAACCTTTCAACACCATTACTGTGAAACTTGTAGCGCGAAACTTGCAGGCGTTTTTTTTAAGCGGTAGCCCGCATTGTGATCGTTCCGACATCGTTGAAATCATCCCCATCCGAGCCGTATCAGCAACTCACTAGTCGCGTCACCTGATCTGCACATTCAAGACCTCTTCCGATAGTTCACCACCGCCCAGGTATTCAATATCACTGCAAATACCACGACGGCCCCGGCATGTGGCAGAATGTGGCGCAGGCCGCTGCCTTTCAGGACGACCATTCTCATGACGTCGATGAAATAAGTCACTGGATTCAGCTTGCTGATCACCTGCGCCCAGGGTGGCATGCTCTCAACGGGCGTAAACAAACCGCTCATGAGAATGAAAATCATGACAAAGAAAAAAGAGATGAACATGGCCTGCTGCTGCGTCTCCGTATAAGTGGAAATCAACAATCCCAAACCCAGCACAGGCAAAAGGTACAACGCGAGGAAGCCATACAAAAGCGCCACATTCCCTGCGGGAACGATCCCGTAGACGATCCACTCAACCAACAGCCCCAGGGTGAAAACCACAACGCCCAATATCCAGAATGGAATGAGCTTGCCTATAATGAAATGATGCTTCCGGATAGGCGTAACGTTGATTTGCTCAATGGTACCTGTTTCCTTTTCCTTTACAATGTTCAGGGACGACAAGTAACCGCCGATCATAGTTACAAGAATGGCCAGTATACCCGGCACCATAAAAAGGTCGTAACGCATGAGAGGATTGTACCAGTTTGCCGGAATAACTTCGATTCCCGAAGGTTGGCCGGTAGCATTCTCACGGATAGTCGAAAGGCTCACCTGCTGATTGAAGTCCTGGATGATTGCGCCCAGATACGAGGCGCCCAGTCCGGCCTTCACGCCATTGATGGCATTGACCGCCATGAAGAGCGTAGCATGGTTCTCCGCCATGAGGTTCTTCTCGAAATCGCGTGGAATCTCCAACACCACGTCCGCGCGATCCGATTCGATGTAGTCAAGAGCATCGGCATAGTTGTGTTCAAGCGCCGCCAGTTGAAAATATCCCGAGGCAGTCACCTTGGTAATCAATTCCCTGGCGAATGCCGAGTTGTCGTGATTGACGATAGCGAGATTGATATTCTTCACTTGGTAGTCCGCCGCAAGAGGCAGGATGAGCAGTTGCACAACCGGTACGGCGAAAATGAGTGGCAGCAAAGTCTTGTTTCGGAATATCTGCCGGAATTCTTTCTCCAGTAAAAACAAGATCGTTCTCATGCCAACCGAATTTTGAAGGTTTTCAGACTTATTGCCAAAAAGAAAAGAGCAATCGTGAAAAGAATTAACGTCTCTTTCCATATCGCGAAGAATCCCAGACCTTTTATCATAATGGATTTTACAATGATATAGTACCAGGTAGCCGGTACAATGTTAGACACGACCTGCAGTGCCTTCGGCATGTTTTCAATGGGGAACATAAATCCGCTAAAGAGTAGCGTCGGCAACAGCATTCCCAGCAACGAAACCAGCATCGCGGTTTGCTGTGTTTGCGCCCGAACCGAAATGAACAATCCAAGAGAAAGGGAGGTGATAATGAATAGAGCGCTTTCCCCGAAAAGCAGTAGCACACTTCCCTTAACCGGAAGTTTCAGAACGAACACACTCAGGATCAAAATTGTGCTGACGTTGATCAGCGAAAGAATAAAGTACGGAACGGCTTTGGAAATAATCACCAGCTCCGGCCTGAACGGCGAGACGAGAAGTACCTCCATTGTACCCAACTCCTTTTCGCGGACAATTGAAACCGCAGTCATCATCACACAGACGAGCATCAGGACCAGCGCCATGACGCCCGGAACGAAATTATGCGCACCTTTCAATTGCGGATTGTACAACATACGCACCTGTGTTGTAATACGCAATCCGGCACTACTGTTTGAAAGCGATTGCTGCTGATAGTCTGCGATGATGTTCGTAAGGTAATTAGTAAGCGCATTGGCAGTGTTTGGGTCGGAAGCGTCCGCAATAACCTGAAGCGGAGCATGGCCCTGATGTATGAGATCACGGCCAAACCCCGCGGGGATCACCAGCGCAAGCTTTGCCGCGCCTGACTTAAAGCCCTCTTCAATCTCGCGATGTGTCATTGGTTTTTTCACCAACTCGAAATAGCGACTTGCATCGATCTTTTCAATCACTTTGGACGAGACTTCGTCACGGGCGTTGTCAACAATGAGAATACGCGCGTTCTTAACCTCGTTGGTAAGTGCAAACCCGAAAATAATAATCTGGACAACCGGAAGTCCAAAAAGAATCAACAGTGTCTTGCGATCACGCAGAACATGGGCGAATTCTTTCCGAATGAAGGCAACGAACTGGCGCGCGGACGCGTGTTGCTGATTGGAAACCCGGACATCGGTCGGTGCGTTTTTCATCCTTGTAATTTCAGTTTGCTATGCATCGCTGCGCTGAGCCTGCCGCGCAAGCTTGTAAAACACTTCATCCATCGAGGACGCATTGTGTTGCGTCCGCAGTTCTGTGGGTGAACCCATCGCGTTGATCTTGCCGTCCACCATGACTGAAACACGATTGCAGTACTCGGCTTCGTCCATGTAGTGCGTCGTCACGAACACCGTCATTCCGTGCAATGTCTGTTCGTAGATGAGATCCCAAAACTGTCGCCGCGTGACGGGATCCACCCCGCCGGTAGGCTCGTCCAGGAATACGATCTTCGGATCGTGCAAGACTGCCACCGAAAACGCCAGCTTCTGTTTCCATCCCAACGGCAGGGAGCCAACAAGTTTTCGCTTTTCGGATTCAAGCCCGAGCTGCTTCACCAGTATCTCGCTTTTCTCCCGAAGCGACTTCCGGGACAATCCATAAATTCCGCCGAAGAACCGGATATTCTCCAGCACAGTGAGATCTTCGTACAGGGAGAACCTTTGGCTCATATAGCCGATATTTTTCTTGATTTTTTCGGTTTCCCGATAAACGTCAAAGCCGGCCACACGAGCTTTCCCGGACGATGGTAGTGAAAGGCCGATCAGCATTCGCATAGCCGTTGTCTTGCCCGCTCCATTGGCGCCGAGAAATCCGAAGATTTCCCCACGCGAAACTTCAAAGCTGATTTCATCCACGGCGACGAAATCTCCGAACCGCTTTGTTAGCCTTTCCGTGTGAATGACCGGTTCCATAAAATCTATTTTAGGAGGCGGATAAAACAGTCTTCAACGGTCGGGACCGTCTCCTGAATGTCGGCATCATGATGTCCGGAAGATGCCAGGTATGCACGAAGATCCGATACAGCACCCGGGTGTTCATCAACGAATGAGAGGTGCAACGCTTCGCCGAATGAAAAGCAACTCCGCGTATTTTTGTAGGACCTCACATCTTGCAGCAGATGCGGTATTGCGCCCGAGCGCACCGCGTACAACTTCTCCGGGTAACTGGCCACTATGGCGGCGGGCGTATCAACAGCCAGGATCTTTCCCGACTGAATCAACGCGATGCGATCGCATAAGGTGGCTTCATCCATGTAAGGTGTCGAGACAAGTATCGTGATATTGTGTTCTTTCAATCGTTTTAACATCTGCCAGAATTCTTTCCGCGATACAGGGTCTACACCTGTGGTGGGCTCATCCAGGAACAACACGCGTGGTTTGTGAATCAACGCGCAGCAGAGGGCGAGCTTTTGCTTCATGCCGCCGGAAAGCTTTCCCGCTCTCCGGTCCTTGAAGGGCGCGATCTGAACGTAGATGTCCCGGATGAGATCATAATTTTCAGAGATGGTCGTTCCGAAAAGCGTTGCAAAAAAGTTCAGGTTTTCTTCGACGGTAAGGTCCTGGTACAATGAAAAACGCCCGGGCATGTATCCCGCGTGCCTGCGGATGTGTTTGTAGTCGCGAATGATATCGTAACCATTCACGGCGGCAGACCCGCTGTCAGGCAGCATCAGCGTTGTTAACAGGCGGAAGAATGTCGATTTGCCCGCCCCATCCGGACCAATCAAGCCGAACAGTTCACCCGACGAGATCTCCAGTGAAATGGAGTCGACCGCTTTGATCGTCCCTTTCCCAAAACTCTTTGAAAGATTGTTGACTGTTACCATATCCCTACACTATAATGTCGCTTCGCCATACATTCCAATCTTCAGATACCCATCATTTGCCACACGGATCTTGATCGCATAGACCAGGTCTGCCCGCTCTTCTTTTGTCTGTATCGTTTTAGGGGTAAATTCCGCCTTGGGTGAGATCCATGTAATCGAACCCGGGTATTCTCGGTACCCGCCCGCGCCATCGTCGGCATACACGGTAACCTTCTGATCGAGTTTGGCTTGCGCAAGCTGACTGCCCGTGATATAGGCTCTTAGTTCGAGGTTTGAAAGATCTGCTACCTTGTACAAAGGTTTCCCTGGGGTGGCCAGTTCATGCGCCTGTGCATACTCGTTCAGAATAACACCCGACAGCGGACTAACGATCCTGCATTGCTGCAGCTGAACGTCTATCTGTTCGACCTGCGCGTACAGCGGTAGCGTTTCGCTAATCAATCCCTGAGAAGAGATGTCCAGCGAAGAACGGTGGGCTTCCATCTGGCGCTGAATAACAGAAACCTGCGCACGAGCGTCATCCACTTGCTTCTCAGTCGCGGCCTCTGCTTTGCGAAGGTTTTCCATTCGCTTCAATTCCCGTTGCGCGGTCTCAAGCTGCACCTGGAGAGAAGCGAGTTGCGTGGCGATCTGAGGGCGCTTGGCGAGAATCGCTTCTATCTGCGCGAGTAGCTGCTTCTTTCGCAAATGAAGCTGAGCGCTGTCAATCCAACCCAGTAGTTCACCGGCCTTCACAGCTGTACCCTCCGTGATGTTCAATTGTTCGATCGTGCCCGTTACCTGTGACGATACGATAACTTCGTCCGCTTCGAATGTACCGGTCGCGTCAAAAGGACGCTCATCATTCCGGCATGACATCCAAACCAACGTGAGCAAGAATAACGTGATTTTACTTTTCATTACTTTTCAATTAATTATTGCCTGAGGTGAACTGGTATTTTGCCTGCGCAAGAAGGAGTTGCGTTTCGTGCAACACGCGATTCTGCTGTGCCTGATCTTCAGCATTTACTTCGCGTACAAAGTCCGTGGCCGTAATCACGCCCTGTTCCAATTGCACTGCGGCAGTTTCTCTTATGCGGCGCCTCAGCCCAATGATCTCCTCATCCGCGCGGATCAGTCGCTGAAGCTTTTGAATTTCCACTTGATGCTGGCTGAGCATGAGCCCGGTATTGAAGACAAACGTCTCCTCCTGCGCATCCAGAGTCTGCCTTCTGATGTTCAGAATCTCCCTTTCATTGCGATAAGTGTAAAAGTTCGATAGCCTCCACGTGAAGCGGACTCCGCCGAGGTAGTAGGGACTAAAACTGTTCTCGAGCATATTCAGCCCGGGTCGGCCATATCCGCCCTGCAGAAAAAGCTCAACACCGGGACGCTGTGAAGCCGAAAGCAGATTCATCTGCGTAACCAGGCTTCGTTTTTGTATATCAAACAATTTCGATTCAGGACGATCGATCTCAGCCGCCTTCAAAAGGTCCTGTCCAGTTCATCGGACCCCTTTAGAGAGCCGCGTCGGGTGAATCGTGGTACGGACTACGCTTGCCTGCCAGGGTGCTTGCATAGGACATATCAGCATTTCTTCAGAGGTGGAAAAGTACCAGCTGCTTCAACCATCGTACTTCCCAAACCTCCCTAATTGCGAATTTCGCTCCTCATTCAAACCCGCTGTTTTGCGAGGCATCTGTTTTGTAGAAGTGAGGAAAACGATTGTTATGAGATTCTTACCGACAAAAATTCACGGGGTATTAGACTACCTCGTGGGTATAATACTGATAGCCGCCCCGTGGTTATTTGATTTTGCACGCGGTGGAGCTGAAACGTGGGTACCGGTTATACTTGGCGCTGGAACGATCATCTACAGTTTGATGACGAATTATGAATTGGGAATGTCGAAGAATATTTCGATGGACACTCATCTTTCCCTGGACCTATGGTCCGGTGTTCTGCTGGCGGTGTCGCCCTGGTTGTTTTCTTTTTCCGAGTATGTATACCTTCCACACCTGCTCGTTGGTCTGCTGGAGATCGGCGTATCATTAGTAACGGAGAAGACACCATCTGTGAGAACGCACCGCACTGCTGATCCGCGGCATGGCCACGCCCACTAACTGCTGACAGCATCGTAGTCAACCTGTAAAGCCGGAATGATCCGGCTTTACTTTTATTCGGCGGGCAAAGCTTCAGCCGGTGCTTCCCCATGGCAGCGAAAGTCCGCGTGGATTCTGATAGCAGGTACAGATTTTTATTCACCCTTTTAAAGTTTTTGAAAAATCCTGAGCATGTCAAGTTATGGCGGCCGGGAGGATGACCATTAACAACGGACTATGGAAAATCAGACTTTCAGCAGTAGCGTTTTCAGCAATTGCATCGAAGTATGCAACCTGTGTGCATCCGCGTGTGAACACTGCGCCACCGAATGCCTGAAGGAAAACAACATTGAGATGCTTTCACGATGTATCGCACTTGCGCGTGAATGCGCAATTATCTGCACGGCAAACGCGACATTGATGAGTGTGGGCGGCGAATACGCTTCGCTTCTCTGCCATCCGTGCTCTGTCATCTGCAATGCATGCGCCGAGGAATGCGAAAGCAACTCCGCCGAACTTGAGTACTGCAAGAAATGCGCAGATGCCTGCCGTGAATGTGCTGAAGAGTGCTTCCGGATGGTTGAGCAGCTGTATTCATAGATAGAGGGACATTGGGCACATAAATAAAGACTGCATGGCAATTAAGAAAAAAGCTAAAAAAGAAAAAGTGTGGGACACGCTGCAACCGCCGCCTGGCGCCGTTCCACCCTCGGGAAAAGCCGTTGTTAGCAAGAGGGCAAAAAATCCGAAGCAATATCCATCGAAGGTTGGCTACCACGGAACCGATCGCGAAAAGGATCTGTCCCCCGAGGAATAAGCAGCCCTAGATCGATGCAGACTTTGCGTGATCACCCCTCCTTCATCCTCTTACCCAAGCGAAACTATTCATGACACCATTAACCTTTGAGATATGATTGCAATGAACTATCGCGGTCCATTTCGCATTCGCGTGGACAAACACCGCCCTGAACCAAAGATCCTTCATCCCTACGATGCGATAGTACGCGTGACGCGATCGTGCATCTGCGGATCTGATCTTCACCTCTACCACGGGATTGTTCCGGACACCCGTGTCGGTACCACGTTCGGACATGAATTTACGGGCATCGTGGAAGAAGTTGGATCCGGCGTGACGAAACTGAAGCACGGCGATCATGTCCTGGTACCGTTTAACATCGCGTGCGGATCTTGTTCTTTCTGCCAGCAGGAGTTGTTCGGCAACTGCCATGAATCAAACCCGGAGGCGACCGCAGTCGGCGGCATTTTCGGATACTCACACACGGCTGGTGGATATGACGGAGGCCAGGCGGAGTATGTGCGCGTCCCCTATGCGGATGTAGGCCCGATGATCATTCCCGAGTCAATGGACATTGAAGACGCCGCGCTGCTGACCGATGTCACGCCAACCGGATATCAGGCTGCGGAAATGGGAGGAATTCAAAAAGGCGATACTGTTGTCGTATTCGGCGCCGGTCCAATCGGGATAATGGCGGCGCGATGCGCATGGCTGTTTGGCGCTGGAAGGGTAATCATCATCGACCACCTGGAATATCGCCTTGAGTTTGCCCGCAACTACGCCCAATGCGAAGCCTACAACTTCAAGTCGATGGATGACCCGGTATTGTTCCTGAAGAAGACAACAGACTACTATGGCGCCGATGTCTGCATTGACGCCGTGGGATGCGAAGCTGCAGGCAGCGCGCTTCAGACCATTACAGGCAGAAAACTCTTGTTGCAGGCCGGCTCCGCGACAGCTCTCCAGTGGGCGATCAACTCGGTGAAGAAGGGTGGCATCGTCTCAATCGTAGGAGTTTACGGGCCCACCTGGAATCTTGTCCCGATCGGTAATGTCCTTAATAAAGGGATTACCATCCGCGCAAACCAGGCTTCCGTAAAACGCTTGTTGCCAAGACTGATCGATCACGTCATGGCTGGGCGTCTGAATCCCAAGGGACTTATCACGCACCGCGTACCACTGGAAGAGGTTGCCGAAGCATATCACATATTCTCCGCAAAGCGCGACAATTGCATTAAACCGAT
The DNA here is from genome assembly GCA_044507775.1 of Flammeovirgaceae bacterium. Taxonomy (GTDB): domain Bacteria; phylum Bacteroidota; class Bacteroidia; order Cytophagales; family Cyclobacteriaceae; genus Chryseosolibacter. The sequence goes on from JBIQIY010000027.1 coordinate 28,510, forward strand.
ACTCGTTCCGCCACTGGCGAGAGCAGCGTAAAAAAATTTATCTATGGAAAATGAAATAGAAAGCGGTCTCGACAGAAAGATCGCAGACAGCCACACCAACATTCCGGGATGGGGAATTGACGCGGATCCTGAAAACAATCCTACCTACCCGATGAAACATTACACCGGCGCAGACCACGACCGCCTGAACTATCCTCGCGCTCCCCAGCAACCTCCGAAAATTGAAATCCTGAAATCGAACGAAAGGCCGGCGATAACACGTGTATTCGGAACGTCAGTCCCTCCCTCCGGGTTGAGCGGAGCCTTGCGCCGGTACGCGTTTCGGTTTAGTGAGGGGAGCTCCGGTCATTGGCTTACCCTGATCCTCGCAGATCGCGTAAACGTGGTCGAAGGGATCATCGATGATCTTGCGCACGGTCACATTCCAAACATCATCGCTGAACGCGGATGGAAAGCCGAGTGGAAATATAACCGCCAGGGCATGGTCCGAAATATTGCGATTGGCGCTGCTGTAGCTACTGCGATTATTGTGCTGGCGAGGAGGAAGCGAATGTCGACCCTGTCTTCTTCAGCCTCAGCTGTTTCTTCTTCAGCAGGCTTGTCCTGAGCGGGAAACCGAAGGACTGGTGTAGGCAAACCTGCACCACGAGTTCGGCGGTCTGCTCAGGACAGGCCACGGAAAACCTCGCGCCAGCCGCCGGCGAAGCGGTGTTTTCGCTCGCGCCTCACGAGGAAGGAGAGAATCACAATTATGGCAATGGCGTAATCATTCATCAACGCTGTATCGTTATTATACTGCAACACGAATGGCGCAGCCAGTAACCACACCGCCAGCGGAAGATTGGCAAAACGTACGTTGCGCGTGCACTCCCACAGCGCGATAATGGAAAAGGATGCGATCAGCGGACCGATGATGTGGGCGTTGTTGGCAATTTTCTTTTCAACACCCATCAGATGAGGAGCGACCATCAACCATATTCCTAGAAGTGCCGTTGCGATATTTATCCACATATCATTCCACGTTATTAACGACATCGCTGTATCCCCAGAATGCGCGCCACAGCGATTTCCCGGAGGCTTTTGCGCGCTTCAGGTACTGCAGGCTCGCCAGCACCTCGTCCATCGACGGTCCGATCATCACCACAGAAATAAATGCAGTAGCGAAGCACAGTGTACACCACGCGTCAAAGAGCACCGGCTGAAAAATTACAAGCATGATACTCACCATACCCAGCGGCCCCACCGCCAAACCAAAGAATACGACGATCCACGGCATGGTTTTCCATCGACGCCTTCCTCCTACCGCTCCGCCTATTGCGTCCGCGAGGTAACCTAAAGCTCCGAGCGCGGCATCGGGAATCGGTAACATATGCGATACCGGGGAATTGAGAACCCGGATACTTCCATTTCCGAAAAACGGCTCCCATACCGTTGTGAAAATCCTGAACTGATAGAGGGATAAATAAGTTGCGATCAGGAAACCGACGAGCGCCAGCACAATGATCGGAATCCTCTCCGACCACGATGCAGGATTATAGTCCCAGCCCGGTGGTATTTCATCGCGCCGCATATTACTTTGGCGGCCGGATTCCCACGAGATAGTCCGTCAGGTTTTTCCACTGATATCTTTGGAAGCCCGCCCATCCACCTTCGGAAACGAGGGTGTTGATAAGGCCTTTCTTTCCGGCTTCGACCTCCTGGTTGTTGATCGACTCATTCACGCCAACCTCCATGGCAGTAATTTCGTTGCCATTTCTTTCGATGCGAAAAATGCTCCGCGCCTGATCCTGGAAAAAGTGATCGGTCTCAGTCTTGTCATCGTTATGAGTCGGATTGTAGGTGGGCTGAACTGTAAATTGCGCGCGATCCGGCTCGTTCGTGATTTCGATCACCTTCACCCAGTAAAACGGAAATGGACCGGGAAGATCGATCTTGATAAAATCACCGTTCTGCACCTCATCACGTTGCAAGGGCTTGCCATCGCTTCCAAACAACTCAAAACCGGAATTCAGAATCCCTGGAATGTTACTCCATGCGTTGACATTGAAGAGGCGTTGACGTCCCTGCGAGAATTCAAAACGCGCCGCATCCTCATCATCAAATTTGCGGGAGGTCTCATATTTCTTGTCCTTGCTCTCTTCACCCTGCAAGACCCGGGCTTCTTTCTTCATGCCTTCCATGCCTTGCGAAGCTTTATCTTTCATGTCCATAGTTGCGAAAATTAATCCGTTAACAATGCTGAATTCAATTCGGGGCGTGCTGCCGGCAATGTAACCGCGGCCAGCACGGCGCCGGCGAGCACCAATAACGAGGTGACTACAGTCGCGCGATGCATAGATGCCCACGTGACGAAGCTGAAGTCTTTTGACTTCTCGTCGAATGTGCCGTGCGCGCCGTGATCGCCGGGAAGAGGTTCCCACAGATTGTCCTTTCGATTCGGGTCCTCCGGCTCGAGCGTCATCTGTCCGTCGTAGCCGTTCCGGGCCAGCACCCAGTCCGCGTATCGCGGAGCGATCTTGTTTCCTACAATGGCCTTCACCGTGGGCCATCCCACGTAATATTCGCGTCGCGGATTGCGCGACGCATATTCAATTGCCTCCGCAGCAACTTCCGGTTGATAGATCGTTCCCATCGGACGCGGCTTCCGCGGCAAGCGACTTTTGACAAATTTAAACTGCGTGGTATTCATCGCAGGAAGCTGGACCATCGAGATGTGTACATTGCTTCCATCGTGCATCAACTCCGTGCGAAGAGAGTCGAAGAATCCTTCGATGGCATGCTTCGAACCGCAGTAAGCAGATTGAAGCGGGATACCTCTGTACGCAAGGGCGGATCCAACGAAAATGATGTAGCCGCGGTCGCGTGGCACCATCCTTTTCAGTGCACTCAACGCGCCATATACTTGTCCGAGGTAGGTGACATCCGTTACGCGCTTGTAGTCGTCGGCCGTCATTTTCTTTACGGGAGAGAAGACACTGTTCATGGCGTTGTTGATCCAGACATCGATGGGGCCGAGTTGCCGCTCAGTTTCTTCAGCGGCTTTTTCGACAGCTTTAGCGTCGGCGACGTCGATGGGAAAAATGAGCGCTCTACCGCCATAGGCTTCCACTTCGCGCCGGGCGCCTTCAAGGCCTTCAATTCCCCGCGCAATCAAAGCGATATCTGCACCTTTGCGGGCAAATTCCCGCACGATAGATCTCCCTAGACCTGCTGAAGCGCCTGTAACGACCACTACTCGTTTTCTATTCATCTCTCTCACTTTGGTTGTTGATTCGTTTTGCAAATACAGACAATTTATGTGCCTTGGGAGTGAACCGGGGGTGTGTAGCGGTGAGAGTGTAGGCGCGGTCAACTTTATAAAGCGGAAAATCTCACGCAAAGGCGCAAAGCACGCTATTAATGCAATTGACAAACTTAACCGGAAGTATATCGGGTCGTCCCGGGATCTGAATGGTTCATCAGTCAAGGGCTCGCAAAGCGGAGTCCTTCGCTGAAGCGAAGGAGGTGCTGATGCACGACCGTGTATGCGGAAAATGTCACAGCTTATCCCGGCAGTTAGGCAGTGCTTCGTTGTAGCATTTAGTCAACTATCAAGCGGAAAATCTCACGCAAAGGCGCAAAGCACGCTATTAATGCAATCGCCAAACTTAACCAGAAGTATATCGGGTCGTTCCGGAATCTGAACGGTCCATCAGTTAAGGGCTCGCAAAGCGCTGTCCTTCGCTGAAGCGAAGGTGGTGCTGATGCACGACCGTGTATGCCGAAAATGTCACGACTTATCCCGGCAGTTAGGCAAAGCTTCGTTGTAGCAATAGTCAACTATCAAGCGAAAAATCTCACGCAAAGGCGCAAAGCACGCTATTAATGCAATTGACAAACTTAACCGGAAGTATATCGGGTCGTCCCGGGATTCTGAATGGTTCATCAGTCAAGGGCTCGCAAAGCGCTGTCCTTCGCTGAAGCGAAGGTGGTGCTGATGAATGATGGTTTATGCCGAAAACATCACAACTTATCCAGCATTTTGATAGGTGCTTTGTTGGGGTGAGTGGTCAACTTTATAAAGCGAAAAATCTCACGCAAAGGCGCAAAGCACGCTATTAATGCAATTGGCAAAATTAACCGGAAGTATATCGAATCGTCCCGGGATCTGAACGGTTCATCAGTTAAGGGCTCGCAAAGCGGAGTCCTTCGCTAAAGCGAAGGTGGTGCTGATGCACGACCGTGTATGCGGAAAGTGTCACAACTTATCCCGGCAGTTAGGCAGTGCTTCGTTGTAGCATTTAGTCAACTATCAAGCGGAAAATCTCACGCAAAGGCGCAAAGCACGCTATTAATGCAATCGCCAAACTTAACCGGAAGTATATCGAATCGCCCCGGGATCTGAATGGTTCATCAGTCAAGGGCTCGCAAAGCGCTGTCCTTCGATGAAGCGAAGGCGGTGCTGATGCATGATGGTTCATGCCGAAAACATCACAACTTATCCAGCATTTTGATCGGTGCTTTGTTGTGGTGAGTGGTCAACTTTATAAAGCGGAAAATCTCACGCAAAGGCGCAAAGCACGCTATGAATGCAATTGACAAACTTAACCGGAAGTATATCGGGTCGTTCCGGGATCTGAATGGTTCATCAGTCAAGGGCTCGCAAAGCGCTGTCCTTCGCTGGAGCGAAGGTGGTGCTGATGCACGACCGTGTATGCCGGAAATGCACAACTTATCTCGGCAGGTAGGCAGTGCTTCGTTGTAGCATTTAGTCAACTTTCAAGCGGAAAATCTCACGCAAAGGCGCAAAGCACGCTATGAATGCAATCGCCAAACTTAATCAGAAGTATATCGGGTCGTCCCGGGATCTGAATGGTTCATCAGTTAAGGGCTCGCAAAGCGCTGTCCTTCGCTGAAGCGAAGGTGGTGCTGATTGAAGAGGGATAGGCCGAACGAGTGGTGGGGTTGGGTAAGCGGTTATCAAAGGTACTGGGGTTGTCAGTTTGACTGACATCTTGAATTCATTTAAATTACAAGTTCACCTTAGAAAATGTCTTTAAGGTGACAAAAAAGACCCAATGACAGAAAACGAACTCTCGAAGGTCGTAGTGGATCAGTGCATCCAGATCCATCGAACCCTCGGACCAGGCTTGCTTGAGTCCGTATATGAAACAGTCCTTTGTTATGAATTGCGCAATGCTGGGCTTGCATTTGAACGTCAGAAAGATATCAGTGTTTCCTATAAAAACGTAGCCATGGATTTGGGCTTCCGGGCCGACATCATTGTTGAAACCAAGCTCTTAGTCGAACTAAAGTCGGTGGAACTTCTTACTCCCGTACACTATAAGATCGTACTGACATACCTTAGAATGACAAATATCAAACTCGGTTTGCTGGTCAACTTTCATGAAGCCCTCCTCAAAAACGGTATCAGAAGAATTGTTAACAATCTATAACCCCAGACGCGAGCCTTACCACCCTACTCTCCAATATGAACCACTGAGCTTCAGCTCAGCCCCACCCTTTGCGAGCCCGTAACTGATAAATCATCAAAGTGAGGAAGGCAAGAAGAACGCACTTTACGCAGCAAGTAACATCCGCGAGCTTTGCGCCTTTGCGTGAGATTAAAGACCTGTCCTTATCATCTGCAGAGTTTGCAATCGCTGCACCCACGCCGTTGATATCCCTCTTCGCCCGTCCCAAACCGAAACTAAACTTTTAATAAAGAACCACTGAGCTTCAGCTCAGCCCCGCCCTTTGCGAGCCCGTAACTGATAAATCATCAAAGTGAGAAAGGCAGGAAGAACGCACACACGCAGTAAGAAACATCCGCGAGCTTTGCGCCTTTGCGTGAGATTAAAGACCCGCTCTTATCATCTGCTGACTTTGCAATCGCAGCCATTGATATCCCTATTCCCGTCCCAAGCCGGAACTAACTTTTAATAAAAAACCACTGAGCTTCAGCTCAGCCCCACCCTTTGCGAGCCCGTAACTGATAAATCATCAAAGTGAGAAAAACAAGAAGAGCGCACACACGCAGCAAGTAACATCCGCGAGCTTTGCGCCTTTGCGTGAGATTAAAACCCGCTCTTATCATCTGCAGAGTTTGCAATCGCTGCCATTGATACCCCTATTCGCCGTCCAAAGCCGAAACTAACTTTTAATAAAGAACCACTGAGCTTCAGCTCAGCCCCACTCTTTGCGAGCCCGTAACTGATAAATCATCAAAGTAAGAAAGGCAGGGAGAGCGCACACACGCAGTAAGTAACATCCGCGAGCTTTGCGCCTTTGCGTGAAATTAAAGACCTGTCCTTATCATCTGCAGAGTTTGCAATCGCTGCACCCAAGCCATTGATATCCCTACTCGCCCGTCCCAAGCCGACCTAACTTTTAATAAAGAACCACTGAGCTTCAGCTCAGAATCACCCTTTGCGAGCCCGTAACTGATAAATCATCAAAGTGAGTAAAGGCAAGAAGAACGCACACACGCAGCAAGTAACATCCGCGAGCTTTGCGCCTTTGCGTGAAATTAAAGACCTGTCCTTATCATCTGCAGAGTTTGCAATCGCTTGTTGACCTACAATGACCATAAGATCAATTTAACTCTGATCTGTCAGATCATAGATCTCGCGGATATCTTTCAGTATTTTATCGAAATCGATCTTGAGATCGATGATTCTTCCGGTGTGCATGTCGAACACCCACCCGTGTACGAGCGGATATCCCTCCTTTGCGTATCGCAACTGAAGCGCGGCTGTCTTGATAATGTTGATGCACTGCTCCGTGACATTCAGTTCAACAAGCCGGTCGTATCGCTTGCGGTCGTCGGTGATCTTGTTCAGCTCCGTCTTGTGCAGGCGGTAAACGTCCCGGATACTGCGCAACCACGGATTCAGGATACCCAGATCCTTCGCCATCATCGCAGCCTTCACGCCGCCGCAGTTGTAATGTCCGCAGACGATAATATGTTTCACCTTTAGCTGGCGTATCGCATAGTTGATTACCGCCATCACATTCAGGTCAACGTTGTTCACGAGGTTCGCCACATTGCGGTGGACAAACGCTTCGCCCGGACGGATGCCCATCATTTCTTCGGCAGTAACGCGGCTGTCACTGCATCCGATATAGAGGTAATCCGGATTCTGATCCATCGCGAGCTGATGGAAAAAATCCTTGTTTACTTTAGTTTGTTCTTCAATCCATTTTTTGTTGTTCTCAAATAGTTCGTCGTAAGTTGTCATTGTTTATTTTGTATTGTTATCATTTGCAAACATTTCTCGACACAAAGGCACAGGGTACAGAGACACAAAGATTTGTTTTGCCACAAAGAGCACGAAAGCACTAAGAGTAGTCTCTTCTTGAATCGCACATCCTTTCAGTCCGTACGCATAAAGCCTTTCCGCATCAAAATCCTTCTTCGTGTCTTTGTGTCTTAGTGACTTAGTGCTATTCCCTCAAAGAGCGCGAAGCGCCCAAAAACGCAATCAGCTCAATGTAGCACAATCTCTCCGGCTTGCACAAGCAAAGCTTGTCTGAATTTAGAAATCGTTCTTCGAGGCTTGATGATTTAACTCTAAAAATCTTCGTGTCTTTGTGTCTTCGTGGCTTAGCGTCGCGATTTTCTCGTGGCTTGCACTTTATCGCCCGATACGGCCAAATATAGAAAGTATTCAGCCAACGGACCGGCTGGCATGGTTTTTTTACTTTTAAGATAAATTTTTCTAACGTTTACTATCACCAGGAACGATCTGAAAAAACGCTGAAAATACTGTCAAAAGGCATAGATCTGTGAGCCGCGTCAGCAATCAAAAGGGGTTTCAAGTGAAAGAGGGGAGCATGTGTAGTATTTTACACATATAAAAAAGGGATTGTCCATTCGTCGTGCTTTTCTACATTTTTTCATGCTCCCGGGCAGTTAATCCAATGTAACAAACCAATATTGCAATATGAACCGCCTTATTCTCGTATTTGCCCTGACTGTGGCATTTTCATTCATGACCTGTCAGGAAGCAAAGGAAGACTTGAAAAGCCCTGTAGTCGAAAAGGAATTTTACAAAACCGTTGGTGAGGAAATTCCCTTTGAAACCGGCATGGAATGGATAGCCTATTACAAAGAGAAAAATCCAGGTCAGGGCCGCACAGAGTTGCTTTCCAACTATAGCGTGTCTTCCGAACAGTTAACCCAGGCGCTCGCATCTGTTCCCGATCTTGTAGGCGTTGCCTTCCATCACGCAATCGATGAAAACGGCTCTTCCCATATCATAGTCATCCCGGTGGATGGATCCTTGTTGCTCTGGTCGTCCATTCCTGAACGCATGTATATCGACGCGAATACCGGCACAGCCATCAGCCAGAGTGTAGCCTCCGCATGGGCTCAGAACTACAAGACCGCCAATCCCTCGAGCATCTGGTTTCACTTTTTCGGTAAAAATATTTTTGACGACATGGCTGCGCTTCCGTTTTTCAACGACGTGATTATCGCGCCGGCGATTAACATTCTGAATCTCAAGCCGCAACTGTTACTCGTTGTTTATAATGATATTCTTAGTCCGCTTGGCAGAACGCAAGACGAGCCAGGGATCGCATACGACGCGTCGAACCCGTGTCCTCCATGCGCAGTGCACTAACCAAGCCTAACCGGTGTAATGGAGTCTCTTAAAATATCCGAGGTAATACGAGTGGCATCCAACTTGTCACTACTGTTGCCACTGTCGATCTACCTGTCACGGATAAAGTACGCATCCCGTCAGGTGCATATCATCGGCGTACTGATCATCGTCTCAGGCCTCTTTGATCTGGTGGGATTGCTTCTCTTTCAGAGGCATCAGTCGACGGTTGTGCTCTTCAACACCTACTATGCGATGTTGTTCTTCCTCCTTACCTGGTTTTATTATGAGGTATTGTTTGTCAACACGCGCAGGCTCATGATCTGGATCGGTCTGGCGGTGTACCTGCAGTCCTTCATCCTGATCACGGTGTTCGTGCAAAACTTCTTACAATACCAGACCGTCATGTGGCTGATCACCGCGGTTATTATGATCACTTACAGCATTGCATATTTCTTCTATTCACTTTCGACGATCACGAGCACGGGCTACTTCGGCTACAGCCTGATCTGGATTAACATCGGGGTGATGATCTATTTCTGTCTGAACCTGTTTCTGTTCGTGATGGGCAACTACGTGCTGACCCAGCTGGATGCGGAGACGAGTGCGCTCATCTGGAGCTCGCACAATATCAATAACATCATCAAGAATGTTCTCTTTGCGGTGGGGATCTATTTCTATAAGAGGAAGATCGCGGAATTTTGATGGTCAGTGATCAGTGGTGAGTGGTGAGTGAGGTCTGCTGCTCGACAAGTCGAAGCATTGTTCTCGTTGTGTGCGGCTTTATTCGTGAGACGTGAGACGTGAATCGTGAGTGCCCCTTCTCTCCGATGTCTGTCCTGAGCGTGGAAGAGTGAACTACCTCGGACTCCTGTCCTGTCATGGACTCCTTCGGAGAGCCGCGCGCTGGTTTTCGAGCGTCGGCTCCCACTTCAGACCGCCTGTCCTGAGCCGCGCGCTGGTTTCGAGCGTGGGCCAAAGGCGAAGGATCTCCTCAATGCATCGAATTCTCAATCTACCACCTCCGGCGTCAGCCGCGGCGTCGCGGGATCGTAGTAATACAGCCCGGCATCTCGAAACATGTATTTATGCGTGGATAAACGTTCCAGGAACTGGGAATATTTTCTCGTCTCTGGGCGGGTCCATGCGGCTTCGGCGAGCGCGGCGATCCTGGGAAACAGCATGAACTCAAGGCGGGCCTCGCTGGCAATAGTCTCGGTCCACAGGTTCGCCTGGATACCGAGGATCTGATCGCGGTTATTTTTCCGAATAATATCCGGATAATTTTCAGCGCTGAAGTGATACACCGACTCGAGGTCGCTGTAAGCTCCCTTCCATTTTCTTCCGGAAATATGTGAGCTATCCTGCACAAAATCAAAGTACAGTGGAATCCGCGGACAAAGCACGACACTGTATTGGTTGTCGATAGCCGTCTTCAGCGCTTCCGGTTTGTCGTGTCGCCACCAGAAGATCACGGCGTTTTCAGGAGCGATCCTGGTTGAGGCGATCTCGTCCCACCCCAGGACCTTTGCATTCAATTGGACGATGCTGTCAGCCATTCTCTCGACGAAGTATTGTTCAACCGACTTCAGGTCCCGTAGTCGATTCGCCTTCATCAAAGCCAGAACTGCAGCATCGCGGTTCCAGTTTTCGTTGCCGAAATGAACTTCATCTCCGCCAAGGTGAATCATTTTAGAAGGAAACAAAACATCCACTTCCCTGAGAATCTTCGACAAATACGTGTACGTTTCTTCCTTGCCGGGATTGAAAGTAAAGTCCGGGTAGTTCTTTGATCCACCTCCTGTGTACTCCGGGTACGCGCGATTGGCGGACGTTGCATGTCCGGGCATATCGATCTCCGGTATCACGTCAATGAAGCGCTCGGCGGCGTAGCGGATGATCTCCCGGATCTCATCCTGTGTATAGTAGTTTGCAGGGGCTAACGGGTTCGTGTGATTGCCGATGCCACCCACAAGTGCAAGTTTCGGAAACGACTTGATCTCGATCCGCCACCCGGGCACATCCGTAAGGTGCCAGTGGAAGCGGTTGAGTTTGTACAACGCCATCCAGTCGAGTATCATCTTCACTGTGTTGACGCCGAAGAAGTGCCGCGACTCATCGAGCATCAGTCCGCGCCAGGCGAGTTGCGGGGCATCTTCGATCTGCCAGCAGGCGATGGCCCTGCTGCCCGATTTGTCAAGCGCGGCAATCCTGATCAACTGCAGGAGCGACATCGCGCCGTAGAACGAGCCTTGCGCGGTCGAAGCTGTGATGTTGACTTGTGTAGGTTTGATGCTCAGACGGTAACCCTCATGGGACAATCCGGGGTCTTTGGTGAAGATGACGGGGATGCCTTTGAAGTCGGTTGTTTCAGCAACGGCAAGGGTCAGTCCCGCGTCTTCGAGGATCTCGTTCTGCAAAAAGTGAGCAACCGGACGAAATATAGGATCACCAATGCGTATCCCCCCCATGGAGGTCAGCAAAACACGTCCGTTGATAACGGAAATTTTTTGCGGCATCGGGACAATAGGGCATCCGTTATCCGAGGGTGATTGGCGTGTTGATGATACCTGCGCGACGGCTCCAAGGGTGCAGGCTAAAAAGATTGCAAGAAGGAAATATTTTGTCATCCGGGTGAAATCCAGTTCATTCCAATTTTACTAAGGCCCCGCTGTATCACATCGTCAGCAAATACTCCGACAAATCCGCCAGATCTTTTTCCGCCAAGCCCAATCCCGCCGGAGGCGGCATGATGCTCGTCTCGAACTGCTTCCGCGTGGCGATGTCCTTCGCGTTCACGTTGTAGATCTTGCCATCCATTCCTTTCAGCACGACGGTTTCGGCATCTCCTTGGAGGAATCCGGAAACGGTGGTGCCGTCTTTCTTGGTGATCAGCCACATCTCGTAACCGAACGACATCCCGGCGCTGGGATTGACGATGGCATCCAGCAATCCGGACTTGTCAAACTTTTTGCCGATGGCGCTGAGGTCAGGTCCGATGGTGGCGCCCTCTTTCCCTATGCGATGACACGTCGTACACTTCGACTTGAAAATCTCTTTTCCTTTTGCAGCATCGCCTGAGATCTCCTTGATCTTCGGGATGGATACTGTTTGCATGACGCCGGGCTTCGTGAAATAGTCGGCAGCCAGCGAGGTAACGGACTGATCGCGGTTGTCGAAGATCACTTTGCTTACTTCTGCGATCACGGGCTTGGGTAACTTCTTCGCGGCAGCAAGGCCAATTAACATCTGTCCACCTGTTTCATCACGGGCCATGGAGGTTGCAGCTCTCACCCGCTCGTCCATGGAAAGCTTGTTATCCAGCACTTTTGCTTTCTGGTCCAGCATTCGCTTTTGGGTCTCGGGACTTACTTCTGCTTGTAGCACGGACGACGGCATATCAAAGTTTCTCCAGGTATTCCCCTGGCGATAGCGCAGCCACCACATGGCCTCATCTGCCACACCGCTTACGTCACTCGCCATCAGTTCTTTCATGGCATCAACAGCCTGTTGATCCTCGATGAAGCCCAACGCCACCATCGCCTTGTCGCGCTGCTCCTTGGAAAGCTTGGCAGACCCAGCACGTTGCGCGAGTGCCGGCATCGCAGCCTTCGGATGCAAACGCCAGGCGATATCGGCAAAGCCAGGCTTCCAGCTGAGTGGATCCTCACCGCCGAGCTCTTGAGCGAGAACCGGATAAATCTTTTCTTCCTTACCGGTTAAAGCGAGTCCCAGTGCTTCGACGTAATAGCGGTCTCCACCATCGTAGCGCTTCGCCAGTTCGACGGCGATATCCTGTATTTTATCCAAGGGCATATCGCGCAACGCAACGGCTACCTCACGACGGACGGCGGGAGATGAATCTTTTGACAACTTGCTCGCATAGGGTAAAATATCGGACTTCACCTCTCGCAAGGCACGGAACGCAGTAACGCGCAGGTCAGAATTACTCGATTCAAGCATGTCCTCGACTTCGCTAATACCACCGTCACCCATCTTGGCGAGCAACCAGATCGCGCGCGCCTGGTGGTAGGGGTTATCCGAATCCAGCAAATCTTTCACAGCATCCACTGCCTTGTCACCCTGCGCGGCCAATCGCTCAAAGCCTGCGTTGCGAACATTCACGGCGGGATTCAAGAGCGCTGCGATCTGTCCCTCGGTGGTTTCGAGATCGATCCGCGGTACGGTCAGTTTCTTATCTTTCGGTGTAATGCGATAAATACGTCCGCGGCCAGTACTGTCCGTCATGCGGTGACCTCCGACAACACTGTCAAACCAGTCGGCGATGTAGATGGCGCCGTCCGTGCCGACGACCACATCGCTGGGGCGGAACAGTTTTGCCTTGTCGCCGTCGGTGGCTCTGCTTGGCGCGTTTTCGATTTCATCCTCCTTCAGCGAAGTGACGAGGTTGTTGCGCTTCAACGTATAGCCGGCGCCGTTGGCTTCGGGCCGGTAGGCCAATACCACATTGCGGCCGGCTTCACAGGCGAGCAACATGCCGCGGTATTTCTCTCCGAGTAAGTTACTCTCATAAAACGCTACCCCTGTGGGAGATCCCGAACCGGTACTGTCTCCCAGCGGAATCACGCCCGGGTCTTCCTGGTGCCAGTGCGCGGCAACGGTTCCCTGTCCGGGACGGCGGTCGGCTTTCCAGGTTCTCGAACCATCCGGACTGAAATATCCCATGTTACCACCTTCCATCAGCCAGGAGACGCGCACGCCTTTGTTGCCGTCGTCATCATTGTCGTTCTGCCACATGTTGCCGTAGGAGTCGAGCGTAAGTTCATAGGAGTTCCGGAAGTTGTGGCCGAGCACCGTCAATCCCGTTCCATCCGGATTCACGCGCAACGCGATCCCTCCTACCCACGTCTTTCCATCGTCGCTCACCAAACGCGGTTCGTTGTTTTTCATGTACGGCGATCCGCCATTGTACAGACTGCCGGCGCGCAGTGTCCATCCAGACTTGTCGGTCACGATGTGAGGTCCGGCATTTCCCGCATTGAAGTAATACCTTCCATCGGGACCGGCGAACATGGCGTGTAATCCGTGGTCGTGGTCGAGGCCTCCAAATCCTGTAAGGAAAATTTCTTTCTTATCAGGTTTGTCGTCGCCATCACTATCCGTGTACACGATGACTGAAGGCGCGGATGAAACGATGACTTTGTTTCCGATCACAGAAATACCCAGCGGAGCAACGAGGTCCTTATCCTCTACAAATTCTTTGGATGAGTCAGCCTTGCCATCGCCGTCCGTATCTTCAAGGATCATCACGCGGTCGCCCTTCCGGTGCGTCAGGAATTTGGTGGAGTCGTTCCGGTAGAGGCGATAGTTCACGCCTTCGGTAATCCAGATGCGACCTTTCGCGTCGACGTCCATGTTTGTGGGATTGAAGAACATTGGCGACTCAGCCCATAAGGTAGCTTCGAGATCTTCCGGTAAATACAATTGGGTGCCTTCCGAGAAATATTTCTCCTGCAGCTTGAACTCCTCCCTGGGTTTACTGCAACTGAAAACGAGAACGGCTGCAACGAATAATGGCAGCACGCGTGAAAGTAAATGCATTGATCTCATGGTCAAGGTTTAAACATTAGTGTGCGAACGATCCTGAATTACCGAACAGCGATCAGATTAAAAAAGAAAAAATTGTTAAGCGGAAACGTCGCACGACCGGTACGCATCGATGACAGCCTGTTCACCCTCCTTGCCTGGCTTTGAATTGCCGTGCTCCATCCCCAGGATTCCCTTGTATCCTTTCTCGTTCACGTGCTTGAAAATAGTCTTGTAGTTGATCTCGCCCGTCGTGGGTTCCTTTCTTCCTGGGTTGTCACCGATTTGGATATAGGCGATCTCATCCCAGCAGAGGTCCATGTTCACGATAATCTGCCCTTCATTTTTCTGCATGTGGTAGATATCAAAAAGAATCTTGCACGACGGACTGTTCACGCCCTTGCAGATGGAGTATGTCTGGTCGGAGTTTCGGAGAAAGAGGTCCGGGGTGTCACTCAGCGGTTCGAGGACCATGACCAGCCCGTGGGGTTCGACTATTTCGGCGCCTTTGCGCAGGGCGGAAATTACATGGCCGGTTTGAATGCCGATGGGAAGTTTGCGCTCGAAGTTGCCGGGCACCACGGTCATCCACTTCGCGTTGACGCGTTTGGCGACCTCGACGGCGTTGCGGCAGCCCTTGAGAAAGATCTCCACATACTCGTCATTGCCGGCAGCGAGGGAATTGGCGCCGTTTCCACCCTTGTCGACCACAAACACGCCCATTTCCATTCCGAGTTTGCTGAGTTGCTTTCCGATCTTCTCCTGCATCTCCGGCGTGCGCTTCATCATGCCGTTGTCCTCGATGGCTTTGAAACCCATGTCGGCCATAAATGAGAGCTGGTCGAGGAGATCTTCACCGGCGTGCTCCTTGAACATTCCGAAGTGCGGTGCATATTTAAGTCTAAACGGTTTTGCTGCGACGGGATGATCCTTTGTCAGGCGAGAGGTTGCGTTGGCAACACCCATGGATCCCAGGGTGGAGACTCCTGCCAGGAGGCTGCTGTGAATGAATTTTCTTCTTTGCATAAAGTCAGTTCTTCTGTTGGTTATCGGTTAGACTGTTGAGGGATGAAACCATCCGGAACGACAATATGAAAATATTGCTGCGAGTTAGCAAAGGTTTTTTCGCCGGGATGGGCGTGAACTATGATTAAATGGTTGACGCAGTCACGGAGGGAAGAAGTCTTTCGAAGTCCGTCCGGTAAAGCATTCCAGGACGGCGGTGCGAACTTAATGAACGCGCTGCGTTTTCAAAGAGAGTGCTTTCTATCCGGGGATCCTTCGCTCGCACGTCCCGGCCCGCATCCACCGCTCAGGATGGGCAGGTATAAAAAAAAGGGTCCTCGCGATAAAAATTGAAAAAAAAAAAACAATAGTAGAGTGCACGGTTTGCTATAGCGGTCAAGTCAATTTTTGATGGCTGTTTTTTCGAGCAGAGCTTCGCCGGCGAACCCGAGTTCGCCGATGTTTATCAGATTTCTGTTATCGGATGGTATTTTTCCAAGGAAGCAAAACACAGCCTCTTCCCCAGGCAGGAACAGATTTTTTAACTCCTGTAGAACTATGACATAAGTCAGTCCGTTGTATGTTAGAAGCTGCCAAACACTAACTGTGGCCATGGTACTTTAGCGGAAAAATGAATCAGGAACCAGTCATGAAAACGAATTGCTTTAACGACCTGTCACTCGAACTCAAAGGCAAAATTGTCGAAGAGTTCGCAACCGCGTTGCTGTCAATCGAATACTATGACTACCGGATCGACCTGTTCTCCCTGAACGCCATCCTGATCGAACGATATCAGCGCATCGAATCCGGAGAAATCGAAAAGATCCACGAAGCGGACTACCGCGACCTGGACAAATACCTCAGCCGTATTGTCATCGGCAATCTGAAAAAACACCTCGAAAAATACTAGGGCATCACAGCCGGCAAAATCCGGCCAACGAATGCTTTCACCCGCATGGGTTCGTAGTTCAACCGTAAAATCGCGCTACCGGATGTCTGTCATTACGTGTTTTCAAGCAAGCGCGCTTCCATCTGCCGGATCTTCATTCGGTATCGCCGGAAGATGATATCTTTTCTCAGGAAAGGAAAAAACAGAATAGCAATAATCAGCGTGGCAACGCCCTGCAACAAAACGGTTAGCGGCGCGCCGATGAGATCCGCGGCGCTTCCCACAAGCAGTCCGCCGATGGGCTGCATGCCGAAGAAAGCCATGGCATAAAAGCTGATCACGCGCCCGCGCATGGGTATGGCCACCGTGATCTGGATCAGGGTGTTGCAAATCGTCGTCTGCGCCATCATGCCGAAGCCTGCAATCATGAGAAATACCGCGGCGATGCGAAAGGACTCGAGGTATGAAAATGCCATCAATCCCACTGCAAAAACCAAAGTGCATCGGAAGAGAACGCGTTTGAGATTGGTTCCCGGTTTCATGGATGCGAGAAAGAGCGCACCGGAAACAGCGCCCACTCCCACGAATGTATTCAACAAACCGAAGGTTGAGGCGTCGCCGTGAAATATCTCACCGGCGTAGACCGGCAAAAGGGTAACAAAGGGCAGCGCAATCAGGCTCATCGCCGCGAGCAGCAACATCACCTTGCTGATCTCAGGCGTTTTTTTCAGATAACGGAATCCTTCTTTCAGGTCGGTGCCAACACTCTCGCGGCGCTCACGCCGGATGTATGGAGCAAGCCGCATCATGAGCAACGAAATGATCACCGCGAGAAAACTGAACGCGTTGGAGAGAAAACATATGTCGGCACCGAACCTTTCAAGCACTATCCCG
This sequence comes from Flammeovirgaceae bacterium, assembly GCA_044507775.1. GTDB lineage: Bacteria > Bacteroidota > Bacteroidia > Cytophagales > Cyclobacteriaceae > Chryseosolibacter. The sequence goes on from JBIQIY010000027.1 coordinate 45,430, forward strand.
GACAACGCCGGACCCACCAGTCGGGCGACGTTCACCATCGACGAATTCAACGCTATCGCGTTGGCGAGATGCTCTTTCTGATCGACCATCTCATAAACCAGCGCCTGCCGCGCGGGTACATCGAACGCATTGATAGCCCCCAGCAACACCGTTAACACGAGGATGTGCCACAACGCGTATCCCCCGTGAAAAACCAGCAGCGCCAGAGCCAATGCCTGTACCAGCGACGCGACCTGTGTGAACAGCAGCACCCGAAAGCGATTGTACCGATCCGACACAACCCCGCCCAGAATCGACAAAAGGAAAGAGGGAAACTGCGCGCAAAAAACGGTAATGCCCACAACAAACGCGGATCCGGAAATTTCGTACACGAGCCAGTAGACGGCCGTGCGTTGCATCCAGGTCCCGATCAGCGAAAAGGACTGCCCGAAAAAATACAACCGGTAATTTCTGCTCTTGAAAGCCTTAAATAACTTCTCTTTCAACTGTTTTCCTCCTATGGATAAAAATACTCTGCCATGGAAAGCAGCAATATAGCGACTTAAGTAATTCACTTTGAAATCGTCTATATTGTAAGCCTGTTTTGCAGATTCTCCCAAAGCAGTAACACGAAAATGAAAAGTATCATCGTCATTGGCGCAGGCGCTTCCGGACTCATGGCCGCCAGCATTCTTGCAGAGAGAAATTATGATGTGACGGTAATCGAGGCGCGCAACCGGATCGGAGGCCGGATCCATACAACGAATCCGGGATTTTCAAGACCACTCGAGGAAGGCGCGGAATTCATACACGGAAAACAACCGCTGACGCTGAAGCTCCTGAAAGAATCGAATAAAAGAAAGACGAAGCTAGCCGGTAAATACTACCAGTTATGGAACGGAACTGTTGAAAAAGGCGACTTTTTTGATGATGATTGGAAGCACATGACAAAGGCGCTTGCCGATTTGAAGGAAGACACGAACATCGCAGATTTCCTGAACCGCAAGTTTCCCGGCGATAAGCATGCGGAGCTGCGAAAAAAAGTCCGGGGCTTTGTGCAGGGTTACGATGCCGCCGATATGAACCGCGTGAGTGCGATTGCTCTGCGCAAGGAGTGGTCGGAAAGCGACAATGATCATCAATACCGCATCGAAGGTGGCTACTCCACACTGATCGATTTTCTTGCAGTAAAGATCCGTGAAAAAGGCGGAAAAGTTCTAACGTCTTCCCCGGTTCGGGAATTGCAGTGGACTGAAGACACAGTCAAAGCGCTCACAGCGGATGGCAAAACGCTGGAAGCTCAAAAGGCTATCATCACGGTTCCGCTGGGAATCCTGCAAAATGCATTGATTACATTTACCCCGGCGGTCCCGGAACTTACATCGGCGATTCTTGCACTCGGGTTCGGCAGCGTGATCAAGTTCTTCTTTGAGTTTCGGGATGACTTTTGGAAAGACGTCATCACGCGAAACTTCAGGAAGCTCGCCTTTGTATTCTCCGATGCGGAAGTCCCGACATGGTGGAGTCAGCTGCCCGACAATACACCGCTGTTGACCGGGTGGCTCGGCGGACCGGATACTGCAGCCATCAAGCCACAGGGGGAAGCACTCTTCCGGAAGGCGATTGATTCACTTCAGTACATTCTGAAATGCAGTCGCGCCGACATCGAGACCAATATTGTTAAACACCATTTGGCGAACTGGGGCAGCGACCCATACGCACTCGGCGCCTACTCCTACCCAACCGTGCAGACCGCTCAGGCGCTGTCAATCCTCTCGAAACCGTGGAAAGAGACCCTTTACTTCGCCGGGGAACATTTATACAACGGCTCCGCTATGGGAACAGTAGAGGCCGCACTGATCAGCGGAAGGAACGTAGCGGGAATAATGTGATACCTGTCAGTCCTTAAATCACGACTGATCCTCATCCCTTTATCCTTCCCCTTATACCCCTTACACCCCTTACACCCCTATATCCCATGCAAGTCGTTCGCTCCGGCTTTACGACTCCTCTTTATCGCCTTAACCGCCTCGAACCAAATTACGGATAGAAAACCGGCGGCAGCGGATGTTGCCAACTGCCTTCCGCTTATCTCCTCAAACTCAAAAAAATCCGTGAGTGCAGGAAAATATAGCAGCGCCCCCGTCAGAGTGATGGTGACGCCGATGATCAATCCAACCAGGTTATTCCTGTAAGTCAAGGTGGTTAAGATGGAATAGTAAAATGACCGGTTTACGAGCGTAAGAAAGATATTCGCTGAAATCAGCGTCACGAATATCATCGTCCGGGTAATGTCTTCGTTGTTCCCCTGCAATACGGACAGTTGATAAATTGATAGCGTTCCCGCGGCGATAACAAGGCCCTGCAAGATACTGGTACTGAGTTCACGAGAGTTGAAAAACGTTTTCGTGAATGCGCGTGGTTTTTCGAGCAACGCATTCTTCTCCATCGGCTCATTCTCATAGATAATAGAACAGGTAGGCCCCATGATCAACTCCAGAAATATTACGTGCACTGGCGAAAAAATGTTCGGATATACCCATCCCAGTACGAGGGGAACAAAAACGGTGAGGATGATTGGAATATGGATCGAGATGATGTACTGAATTGCTTTCTTCAGGTTCGTATAAATCCGCCTGCCCATGCCAATCGCATCCACCATTTTACCCAAATCGTCGTCCGTCAATATTAATGACGAAACATCCTTTGCTAACTCACTGCCTCTCTTGCCCATCGCTATGCCAATGTGGGCAGCCTTTAGAGCCGGGCCGTCGTTAACTCCGTCACCCGTCATGGCGACAATGTGTTTATTGGCTTTCAGCGCGTTCAGTATCCGCAACTTCGCTTCGGGAAACATTCGCGTGAATATGTTTACTTTCATCACCTGTTCCTTCAACTGAACTTCATCAATCGCCATAAGCTCCTCGCCGTTCATGGTCTGATCGGCGCCGCGAAAGCCAACCTGTTGCGCAATGGTTAAAGTGGTGGCCGCACTATCGCCCGTAATAATCTTGACGGCAATACCCGCGCGATAAAAAGCCTCAAATACGTCTTTGATATTTTTCTTTGGCGGATCGTAGAAGGCAACCAGTCCCAGGAACACAAACCTGTATTCCTGTTGTCTTTCGGGAAAATTATCGCCCGCGAAGTCCGCGACACCGACCCCGAGAACACGGTAACCTTCTTTTGTAAGTTGCGCCAAAGCTTGATTCACCCGACTTCTTTCTGCATCGGTAAGTTGAGACACCTCCAACATCGCCTCCGGAGCACCCTTTGCAGCAGTAATGCGCCTTCCTTCCGCGTTCTCGAAAATATGGGTCATCATGGGAGGCTTTCCTTCCAACGGGTACTCATAGATCATCTTGTAATGATGTCTCTCGTCGGTCGAAGCTGATCGTATATACGCATCATGCAGCGCTTTCTCCATCGGATCAAATGGGATCGGCTCGCTTGCCCACATCGCCGCCGTCACGAGCTCGATCTCTTCCTTTCCGGCTCCAGGCAAGGATATCTCTCCATCCGTTCCAACGGACACTTTGGCGAGACTCATTCTGTTCTCTGTAATTGTCCCGGTCTTGTCGGTGCAAATAACCGTGGCACTTCCAAGGGTCTCGACTGTCTTTGTTTGCTTGACGATAACGCCCAGCTTCATCAGCCGCCACGCGCCCAGTGCCATGAACGTCGTAAACGCTACCGGTATCTCTTCCGGCAAAACACTCATCGCCAACGTAAGTGCTTTCAGCAAGCTGTCCAGCAACAGGTTGGAATGATAGTAGTTAATAGCCCACACAAATAAGAAAACAATCACTCCGACGAGGGCCATCCTTTTTACAAAGCTGTTGATCTGCAACTGCAAGGGCGTCTTTTCGTCCTGTATGGAATCGACGCTTGTGCCAATCTTACCCAGCACAGTCTGGTCGCCCACTGCAGTAACCTGGCAGATAGCAAGGCCCGCAACGACAGATGTACCATGATATACCTGGATTGTGGATTCGGCGTCGCCGGCCATCTCCCTGTTCTTACTCACCGGCAAAGACTCTCCCGTGATCGTCGACTCATTGACTGAAAAATCATTTGACTGGAGAATGGTACCATCGGCAGGCACAATCATTCCTTCTTCGACCACCATAAGATCCCCAACAACAAGATCTTCGGCGTTGACTTCTATAACCTTCCGGTCCCGGATTACTTTGCAACCCGGATGAGTGAGACTTCTTAAAGCCGCAATGGCATTGCGGCTTCTCGTCTCCTGGTAGAGCGAGATGGAAATAACCAGGATAACGGCACACGCCATAAAAATGCCATCACCAACTTGTCCGCTGAAGAAATACAGTAGAGCCGCAATCAACAGCAAGACAACCATCGGCTCTTTAGCGCTGCTTTTGATAAAGTCAAGGATGGGACGTCTCTTGACGGTAATGACATTCCGCCCAAAGCGCTGCCGCGCGTGGTCCACCTCTTTGGCGGTCAATCCATCATATCCATAAGTACGTCCGGCAGCCATGGCGGGGCCAAAATTACACAATCGGGGTATTCCTCCCTAGTTCGATCGCCGGCCAGAACGATGATATCCATCATGCGTACCCGTTCGCCGGTATGACTTAAATCATCCTCCCCGAAGGCAATCCGTCATATCCGCGGCCGCACCCCTACAGTACCTTCGTACCACAATCAAACAACACCAACATGAAGCCGATAAAACTCCTACTCGTCACTGTTTCAGTTCTCGCCTTTGCGTTAACGGCGGTTCAGGCACAGGTGTTCCACGTCAAATCTTATAAGCTCAGCGTGCAGGGAACCTCAAGCCTTCACGACTGGGAATCTTCTGTCGAAAAAGTTGAGGCCACAGGTTTCTACCAGGTAACAAATAACACACTCGCCTCAATCCGTGACGTTGTTGTAAAGATTCCTGTAAAGGCGATCAAAAGTCCGAAAGGAAAGATCATGGACAACAAGACCTGGGAAGCATTCAACTATGAAAAGAATCCCACTATCACATTTGTACTCCGAGACAAGACGATAGAAGCTTCAAAAAAAACAATCATTGCGACAGGGGCTCTGACGATGGCAGGCGTAACAAAACCGGTTGAACTTCACCTCGCCTGGAAGGTACTTCCGGGCGGCGAGCTGCAGATCAGCGGGACGCACAAGCTGCTCATGTCAACATTTAACATGGAGCCACCCACTGCCATGATGGGCACCATCAAAGTTGGCGATGAAGTTATCGTCACCATTGAAATGGTCCTGTCAAATCCGACCAGTACGTTGTAAACCAAATAACAGGCAATACCCCAACAAACTCTACAATTATGTCACACTCAAAAAAACTACGGCTGATGAACTTTGTGTTGTTCGCAGCCCTATCACTCGGCGCCTACGCGCAGCAAGTTCCCATTCAATACTTCCGCCCCTATGATCAAAAAGGTCTGAACGTATTTGAAACTACAAAAGTGGATACCGTCGCCTATGAGGGAATCAAGCTCAGGATAGGCGCGAACTTCACCCAGCAGTTCCAGAGTCTAAGCCACTCCAACTCGGAAAACATCGTGGGTGAAGTAAATACAAATGCGCTCTACGACCTCAGCCCGGGCTTTAACCTCGCCATGGCAAACCTCAACCTCGATGCCCAGTTGGCAGACGGCATTCGCGTCAGCCTTGTTTCTTATATGTCAACGCGGCACCACAATGAATTCTGGGTGAAAGGCGGATACTTCCAGATCGACAAGGTGGGTTTCCTGAACAATGAGTTCATGGACAGATTATGGAAAAATCTGACGCTGAAAATCGGTCACATGGAAATAAACTATGGCGATGCGCACTTCAGAAGAAGTGACGGTGGCAACGCTTTGTATAACCCTTTTGTTGAAAACAACATCGTCGATGCTTTCGCGACTGAAATCGGCGGCGAACTGTATTGGCAGAAATCCGGATATCTCGCCATGGTCGGTGTTACGGATGGTGAGGTGCAAGGTTCCGTTACGAAGGGCGAAGATCGAGCCCCGTCCTTCTATGGCAAAGTCGGGTACGACAATACAGTCGCCGACAACCTTCGCGTCAGACTTACCGGTTCGCTCTACACTACCAAATCGTCCATCAGCAGCACGCTTTACAGCGGCGACCGTGCAGGATCGCGTTACTACATGGTTATGGAATCACTCAATGCGACAGCAAAGGATAACTTCACTTCCGGACGCATCAACCCGAATTTCAAAGACAATGTGACAGCGATTATTATCAACCCCTTTGTGAAATTCCAGGGCCTTGAGATCTTCGGAACGTACGAAAAAATGCGGGGCAATTCCCAGGTCGAAAACGGTGAGATTCAATCAACCAACCCTGCCCTGCCAGCTCTTACAAAACTGGAAGACCGGAAGTTCAGCCAGTATGCAGTGGATGCATTGTATCGCTTCGCCAATGACAAGATGTATTTCGGTGGCAAATACAACGTAGTGAAAGGCGACCTAGCCTTCAACCAGGTCACAACACAGCCTGCTATTAACCAGGGCGTGCGCGACAACGTGAAGGTTGAACGCACAGCAGTAGCGGCCGGCTGGTTCATTACTCCTAACATCCTAATGAAAGCTGAATATGTCAAGCAGAAATACTTCGGCTTTCCGGGACCTGATCTCCGCAACAACGGAAAATTCGACGGGTTTGTGATTGAAGGTATAATCGGTTTCTGATGTGAATCCAGCAGGGTCCGACTGGGACCCTGCTTATTTTCCACCTGTCATTTCAAAGCAATGAACAGAATGTTTACCATCGCGCTCGTAGCCGCCGCGCTGTTGGCGGTCGGCTTCAAAAGCAAAGGAGTCTGGATCGTTGATACAGAAAGCCAGCTGACCATTGAAGGATCGACAAACATTAACAAGTTCATTTGCAAGATCGAATATTGCACAGGCACGGACACGCTGCGATACATCGAAAGCAATACCGCGCGCGAACTGCGATTCACGCGAGGTCGCATGCGCGTACCCATCCGAAGCTTTGATTGCGGGGCCAGGCAGATCTCGCGGGATTTCTGGAAAACGCTGAATGCAGAAACCCATCCGAACCTGGAAATCGATTTCATTTCCTTACAAAATGTAAGCTTTGCGAATGGAAGCAATACGAAAGGGATAGTGGATATCACACTCGCGGGCTCGACCACGCGGTACATTGTTTGTTACCAGGTGTCTCTTAAGCCGAACGGAAACGTCCATCTGAAAGGAGTCCGCGCAGTCAGGTTCTCGGACTTCGGGCTGGTTGCACCCGAAAAATTGAAAGGCCTGATAAAGGTAAACGAGGGACTGACGGTGGATTTCAGCCTTGTGTTGAAGGAGGTCTAACAGCGCCTAACTCATGCCTCCCTTCCCATCAACGGATCGCTCACCCCTTCCTTGCCTGTTTCTACTTTTCCTGCATAGCGCCGGAGAAAATTGTCAGACCCGCTTAGCGCAACGGTGAAGTCGTACCATGCATGACTGCTCTGAAGATTAAGCACGATGCCAACATCTTCGCCTGGCTTTATCTTTTTGGAGACCGGCTTACGACCGTACCCATTGTCGCGGATATCGACGTCGAGAGCTTTTGAGGTGCGATTATGCACCTTCAGCAAGACGTTACCCGTGCAGTTCTTTTTACTCGCCCCTTCGTATTCACATGTAATGGTGAACTGCGGATCATCAGCACCGCCGGCAAACTCCCTGAAGAAGCCATTCGGCCCGTACACGCGAAGGTGGTAGCGGCCACCTTCGAAATTACTGAGAGGCCAGGTATCCGCCACTGAATCTCCGGCTTTCGCGGCATAGTCCCACGAACGGGATACTTCTAAAGTACTTCCGCTGCGATATCTGGCAGGGGCATAAACCCTGAAGGGTGATCCCGCGGACCGAGGACCGAAGACCTCGTTGCGCGCCTGCATGGTAAGCTTGAATGTCTTCTTGTCCGGATCGAGGGCTCCCTCCGCGTAGAGCTGGTAAGGCAACGGACAGGCTGTGCGCACGCCGCGTTCCTGATGAGACATGAGCGCCGACGATAACGGGTTGCGGTTGATCTGCTCAATCTCATCGGGTTCGAGTTTCTTGAAATTTGCAGGCGCTTCGCGGAACTGGGCGCTGTGTATGGTTTGGATAAAGGGGTCACGCGACAGGTAGTCCACGTCATCTTTGGCTTTCTCCTGAAAGGGGCTGAAAGCGGAAGTCAGGTCGCCGCAGATCGCGCGTCGCCACGTCGAAATGTTGGTCTCGACGATGGGTTTGTTAAACTTCTTGCTGAGAAACACCTCGAGAAATCGCAAGCTGGAAGTGTGATCGAATATCTCGGAGCACACTTTCCCGCCGCGGCTCCACGGCGATGCAATCAGCAGCGGGACGCGGTTGCCCAGGCCAATCGGACCTGAACGCGCTCCTGCTTTCGCCACTCCGTCCCGCAACTCATTTTCTTTCCGGATAAATTCTTCAGCGGTAACATTTACTCCAGGAGAACATTTACCAGTTTCCGGATTCTTCGGATCCGGTGGCACGAACGGCGGGATGTGATCAAAGTATCCATCGTTCTCGTCGTACGTCACGATGAATATCGTCTTTTTCCAAACCTCCGGATTCTTTGTCAGTATCTCGAGAATTTCAGAGGTAAACCATGCCCCGTACCACGGGGCGCTCGGGTGGTCAGAAAAATTCTGAGAGGGTACGAGCCAGGATACCGTCGGCAATTTTCCCTCATCAACGTCCTTCCTGAACTGATACAAGACATCTCCCTTGGGAATCGTCACCTGGCGTTCATCGCCTCCCTCCTTGTAATTGAAAGTTTCCAACTGCATAAAGTCGGGATCCGCGGTATTGGTACGGAATGCTTTCTGAAAAAGATTCTTCTGGTAGTCGGAGAGACGCTCGTAGTTTTCTCTTGTCCAGTAATCGATCTCCTTGCGCGTCTCGTCAAGTACTTCCTTCTTTTTAGACAGGGTGTTTTTTGCTTTTTCAAATCCCGTGCTGGCAGGCGTCATCGATGACAGGTCGGCCTCCAGCTTTACAATTTCCTGCCGAAGGTCGCGCTCGCGCGTGTCGAGGCCAAAGCGGTAGCGCGGATGAAACCGCGCATTGTATTGTGCAAGGAACTCAAGTGAATTGCACCCGAAATTCGAGAGCCACGCTTGCTGCTCGCCGGAGTCAAACCTTCTACCCGATGTTAGCTCGTTCTGATATACGCCCCAGGAGATGCCGTGTTCCTCAAGTCTTTCGGGAAATGTCTTCCACCGCGCCTCACCATACGGAATCTCATTCCTGACGTAAGCCTTGGAATCATCATTCTTTTCCTCGCGGATGGTACCGCCCCACATGTACAACCGGTTCGGCCACGTGCTCGTCATAGCTGAACAGAAATTTTGATCACAGATGGTGAACGCATCTGCCATCGAATAGTGAAAGGGTAAATCTTCACGGTTATAGTAACCCATCGTCAGCGGCATGTCCGCGTACTTCATGTTACCGGGGCGCTTGGACTCGAGCCACTGATCATATTTTCCCCCGTTGTTGGCATCGACCTGAGAATGACGCGAGTGGGGAACAGAACCCATCCATGTGATACGGGTGTCCTTGATGTCAAAGCGAAACGGCGCATAAGTTTCTCCCGCCTTGTTGGATTGCAGCCAAACCAGGTTGCCGTTCGGAAGGTTGATCGCCCGCGGGTCGTTGAAGCCCCGCACACCGCGCAAGGCGCCGAACGCATGATCGAAGGAACGGTTCTCCTGCATGAGTATGACCACATGCTCGGCATCCATAAACGTGCTTCCCGGCTGCGGGTCTATTGCTAGCGCCTTTTGAATAGATGTTGGCAAAACGGTGACCATGCCGGCAGCACCGGATAGTAAGATTGTTTTTCGTAGAAATTCTCTGCGCGTTTCCATGGGACAGGGTTAAGAAATATTTTCAAGTTATAAAATTCATCCTCAAATCCCTGTTTTTTGTGATGTTCCGTCCTCCGGAAAATTCAATGGAAACATAGCCACACGGATGGTCGGCCATAATCGAATCCAAAAAAGCAGAGTCTGATTCTGCCATCGCAGATCCCCAGCATGAGCCATGCCGCCTCGTGTTTACGAGCGCGCTTGTAATTGAAATTCAAAAAAACTATCTTGGATCTACCTTCTGAACAGACCCTGCATGCATCACCGCTTAGTATCTTTTTATTTTTCCTTTTATTATTAATCCTGGCTAATGCGCACCCTCAAGAATTGTATGCTCGTCAAAATCATTCTCGCTGGTACGCTCTTCTGCCTCTGTTGCGATAATGATTCTGAACCCCACCTTTACACGCGCGACTGGACACTCTATCTCGGTGCCGAACTCAATAGACGTTTCAGTGAAATTGACGGCGGAATCGAAGGCATTGTATTGCCGAATGGTAATGCGCTCATCGCCATCCAGCCACGCTTGCCGATCCTCATCGAGATCGATCCTGCAGCAGGTACGATCGTGGCAACCACTGGCATGCCAGGATGGGTTATCGATCTTCACCAAACATTGGACGGAAAAGTGATGGTTGCTAACACCCGTACTGGCTTCTCGTATTATGACATAGGGTATTACAAGACTTCCACACACAGTGTCGAATTGATCTCTGCCCCTCCCAATTCCATAAACGATCCGCCTGAAATAAAATATATTTATCTTGGAGATAGTTTTCTTTACACACACAACCCCAACCTCCTGACGCCCCAGCTTGAGGAAGTGTATCTGGCAAAGTGGGATCTCGATGGATTGCTAATATGGAAAAAGATTATCGACCCTACGATGGAAAACAAAATTGCACGCATTGCGGCGGTCAACAGCGATCATCTGATCATATCCAGCGTAGCCGATTACAACGCGAGTCGACGTTGGAAGGTCGGCAAGGTGTCTGCCGACGGGGAAATGTTGTGGCAAAGTGATGTTCCAAGCAACTACAACGATTGGGCGCAGTCCGTTTGTGAAAACGCGCTCGGCGAGGTACTCGTCGTTAATCAGGATAAGGCTACAAAATTTGATGCGAACGGCAATGAATTATGGTCGACTACCATCCGTGGTAGCGACGATGACGTCATTTTTTCAAATGCATTGGCAACCGCGGATGGAGGGCTAATAGTACAACGGAAAAACGGCCGATCCAGGCTTTTGAAGCTCGACGGCACGGGTAAAATTATTTGGGACGATCTTTACTGGGAAACCGACGGCTATGGACAACTGTCCTTCCTCGAGTTGCCTAACGGCGATCTACTATCGGTTTCATTCAGCGGATTTGTGACGAAGTATCGGAAGAAATGATCGCAAAAACGAAGGAGTCGGCACCCACACGGTTCATCCCTCAATTGTAAATCCGGGAAAATTTACATTCTTCAGGATCTTTGGATCCGGCGGATCAATCATCTTCACAGAGTGGGTTTCTAAAAAAAACCGGGGACTTATGTTCCCGCTTTTCACAAACGCCGTGAGAAACGGAAAGCATTCTTTTTCCCAGATTGTGAAAAGAGGCTCAGGCCGTTTTAACTCCGGGTTCATAAAGCAGGTGGCGAGTTGACTGGGATCGCGCTCCTGCAAAAGGAATTCGAGCGCACCTTTGGTTACAAATGGCATGTCAACTGCCAACACTAACCAGGCGGAGATCTGATGCCCGAAGGCACTCAAAATCCCGTTCATCGGACCTGTAATCTCAAGACTATCATACAAGGGGTTCAAACGCGATGGGACTTGTTGATCCTTTCGACACGAAGTGAAGACTTCATGGCAACATGCACTGAGAAGATCAAACAGGTACTCCCGTTGCGGAACTCCATGATAAGCCAACAGGCTTTTATCCGTGCCCATACGGGTGCTGTATCCGCCCGCCAGAATAAGTCCGTTGAGCGGTGGTTTTACCGCCTCTGAAATTCCCGGGATATGGTGGGCAGAGGGCATTCCTTCAAAACGTTGTTCGAAAAATCAAGTCAGATATCAGACTTAGTACCGAATCACAAGCCGACAAGCGAGCATGACCTCGCGCCTCTCTCCCCTAAGATACAGGGCTTCTACATTCCTCAAGCGAAACCAAACTCCTCTAGCGCTCTGGGAAAATTCCTATTCTCATGACCCGGCCTGCTCAGCTTCACCAATACAAATCTCTGGAGATCATTAAGCTCCTTCCATTGCTGGATTGAAAGGGACCATGGGCCTTCAGCAAGCTTCTCTTTAACAGAATCGGGGATTTCGTGCGTGACTGACCATGCCGGCGTTTGCTCCAAAGCCAATTCAGCCGGAAACTTTCCTGTTCGGCTGAGGATTAGCTGACGAAGCTCGTCTCTGTACTGAGTGGCCTCCCCCGGACTGCTACAACCGGCCTGCGCGAAATATTTACGTTCGTCAGGTGTCATACGACTCCATTCCGCCAAACTTAGCTTAACCCCGCATGCATCAAGTTTAAACCGCACGATCATGGGGATGCACCGTATGTTTGGCTCCACGAAATCTTCTTCAAATCGAAAATGCATAACCTAAGTTAAATGTCCCTGCATAATAACCTGTAATCCATGGGAAAATTAAACTTCGCCCGCAGGGCCGGTTGGGGGAAGTAATTTTCACCAGCACTGGTTAACCCCACAAAATGTCAAACAGTTCACAAGACACACTAGGGAACAGGCGTAGTCGATCTGAGATAACTCACGAGATCAATCACCGCCTGATCGCTCAAATTTTGGAATAATCCGGGCGGCATCATCGAGACTGCGGTCACCTCTTTGGATTGTATCGACGACTTATTGATCTGTACCGGATCCTGTCCTACGACCCTTAAGGTGATTTGCCGTTGGTCTTCGGCGATCACGTTGCCTGTATAGGTCCTGCCGTCCCGCGTATTGATCACAACCATCCGGTAATCGTCCTGGATCTCCGCGCTGGGTTCAAGCACGTTCAAGAGGATGTAATTGATATCCGTTCTATTCGATCCCGTAAGATCGGGACCTATGACGCCGCCTTCACCGAACATTTTGTGACATGCACCGCATGTTTGCCCGAACAACATCTTTCCTTTTGTAAGGTCGCCCGCCGCCAACGCCTCAGGAGTCAACATGTTCCTATATTTTTTGTACGCAGCAGCGTCATTTGGCACCGTTTCAATGGGACCCCAGATTTCTATGAATCCACTACCTACAACGCGTAGCAACTGCCGCGCTACACTGGGAGGAATGTCACTTTTCGGAATCCTTTTCTCCGCTATCTCCCGAGCCAACATCCCGCCGTATCTGGAGCGTGAAGAAAGCGCCTGAATAACCTCTGCTTTTTCTTCACGATTGTAATCGCGATAATTATTGATAAGCAATTTTCCGAGTCCTTCATTGTCGAAGGCAGCTACAGCCCGGATGGCATCCTTACGGAGTGCCGGTTCCTTCAACAGGTTCGGCAGCTCAGCCGCCAGTTCACTCCGCTGCTGCGCTGTCAATGTTTGTAGCGCCCGCTTCCGATTTTCAATGGGCGCACTCTTATCGCGAAGGATACCAAAAGCGCGTTGCGTGGCTTCTGCATCGCCAAACAGTTCCGAGATCTGCAGCGCCAGCGCTTTTACTTTACCGCCGGACCGTTGCATTTTTGAAGACACGGATTGCCAGTTTGAAGGTATTTCAAGGTCTGTTCTTCCCTCCATACCACTCAACATCCCCGACATAAGCTGTTCGGTATTCTCGTCGGCCTCTCCGATAAAGGCTACAAGTTTTTCCACTTGATCACCGTCAACCGCCCGTCTCGCAATATACTGCGTGACCAACGGAATCTCCGACTCCGATGCCAACGCCAGGAACCTATCCGGATCTTCGGTTATCAAGGATTCTATTCCGTACCATATTATCTTGGGAATATTGTGATCGTTCGCATCTGCAGCGTGTGCAAGAAGATTCTTTGCGATCTCCCACTTGTCATTCGTTTCGATCCTCTGGAGAGCAGATGCCAGATATAACCGAACTACCGGTGATTTATCCTCGCGGGCCATGGAGCGAAACTTCGCGATCGCTTCCTTCGGCGCTTTCATATCCTCACACAGCATTTGAATGGCCCATGACCGGACGTACTGATCTTCGTGAGACAACGACCGCACAAGCTCCTGTTCAGTAAACCCTCCCGTAATGTGGAGAGCCCACATCGCTCTCAATCGCCAATCGGGATTCTTGCTCTTGTTAAAGAGATCTTTGAGATCGGGGATCGTGGTGCTTTGCAACGTACCATTGGCGGCGCGCTTTTGCAGAATGCCTCTGGCTCTTCGCGAATGCCAGTCACTCTCGTTGGACTGAAGCGCTACAAGTTGCTTATCCGACATCTTGTTTAGATCGGAATACCTTCCGTCAAAATCTTTTGCCTGGCTCTTCTCCGGCATGATCCTGAAAATCCTGCCGGTCTCAGAATTCAATACTTCCTTGCCGCAGATGTCAGCATCATGCCAGTCCAGCGCGTAGACTCCTCCGTCCGGCCCGATTTCCATGCTAAATCCGACCCATTGGGCGTTGTTCGCCATGAGAAAATCGTCGCCATGCCTGCCCACAAAACCGGATCCCTTCGGCTCGAGAATATCCGACAGAACGGCGTGCTCATGGATATTGGCCATGAAGATTCTGCCACGCTCTTCCTTAGGAAAAGCATCTGATTGATAGATGCGAGCTCCGCCGTGTGCCGAACGATGACTATGGTTGGCGATCGTCTTGATATCCTCGTACACGTAGGGATTAAAATGCCGCCCGCCTTGTCGATGGTAGATGCCTCCCTGAATCACATGCCACAGATGCGGAATCACGCACGCAGTCATGAAGAGCTGTCCTTTGGAGTCGTAGTCAATACCCCAGGGGTTGCTGAATCCATGAGCGACAACTTCAAACCGATCCTTGATGGGATGATAACGCCACACGCCGCCATTGATATCCACGCCGTCCGCCTCGAGCAAGTCTTCAGGGAACGGATCTTTATGGTAATATAATTTCGTGTTCTTGTCCGGCTTGCGGATCTTGGATGGTGTTGCAAAGCCCTGCAATCCATAAAGCCATCCGTCCGGTCCCCAGTGGAGACTGTTAAGCGTTTCATGGCGGTCGCGTATACCCCAACCGGTCAGCCGGATTTCAATCTTGTCTTCATCGGCTTTGTCGTCACCATTTTTATCGGGGATGAACAAAAGATTCGGAGGTGCTCCGACGAAAAGGCCGTCGAATCCAACGGCGATCGCCGCGGGAAAAGCCAGACCCTCCATAAACACCTTCTTGCTATCTGCAACGCCATCCTTATCAGTATCTTCGAGAATGAGTATACGACTGCCGCCGTCATTGGAAAAACCGTGTCCCCGCGATTCGTAGTCCTTGTTCTCCGCTACCCAGAGCCTGCCCTTGTCGTCCCAGCAAAAAGCCATCGGTTGTGACATCATGGGCTCTGATGCCCAGACATTCACATCGAAGCCGGGTTTCACCGTCATGGCATCAACGGCGTCCTGTGGTTTCAGGAATACTGCGTTGCGCCCTTCCTCCTGGGCGATTCTCCACAACTCCGTCGCCCTGTACATGCCTTCTTTACCGGCAAAATCTGCCCACGTATCCGTCAAGGTAAGGTCACTAAACTCACCGGTATACACGACCAGCTCGTGCTTGAGGACCTCGGTTTCACCTTTTGCAATGGTCCAGTCTTTGTCTCGGGTGTAAGCAGGACCGATTCCCAACTGATTGTCTACACGCCATTTTTGCGGATATCCGTGGTTGTCAGGGTGATCGAAAATTGCAATGTTGGCCCGGTCATCACGTCCCTCAACCGTCATGCCGACGTTGACCCACATGGCTGGCTGACCTTCAGCGTGGCTGTCCTTCTGTCTCGCCGCGTTTACTACTTCGCCATCAATACCTTTCTTCCACGGCATTCGCAAAAACAGTCCTCCGTAGTCATATTTGCCTATTGTCACTTCCTTCTTTGCCTCCCCCTTCCATTCCAGGTCCAGGATGTATCGTCCTCCCACTGCCTTCATCGACCAGTTCTGCGTTTCTTCCATCACCACGTCGGCACTCTCACCCAGCAAATGATAGATCGTCTGCCACTTAACGACTTCCCCTTCTTTTTCGACGATGTTCGCCGCTATTTTCTTCCAGTAACCCTCACCCGGATTGTGGAAGTAGTCGCGTCCGTTTACACGCGTAAATCCCCAGTACAGTCCCGTCTGGTGTTTGTGATGTCCAGGACTGTATTGAGTGAGAACACCCTTGCCGTCAGGTGCAACAATCGGATGTACATAGGGTCGGAAATTGTTCCTGGCGTTTTGCACGAGAATGGCATCCTGTCCGTCTTCGACAAAAACAGAAATCGTGCTGTCGCCTTGCTGCAAACGCAATTGTCTGGCAGTGGAACTGTCAGCGACTTCCTGACTCGCGCTGTTACGCGTTGAACTGTTACAGCCAAAGACTACGCTGGCAAGTAACAGTAATAGGTGGCTTGGGTATCTGGTAAATTTCATCGTACTAGTTTGAGAAGGGTAAGATACCCTTTTCGCGTTTTCAACAAAACTGAATTAATGCGGCAAAAAAAGAGCGGTGTGCTCGCTGGCATGGATTTCTGTGAAATCCGGCGCTTATCGGACTTTATGCAAACAATCCGCTGCGTGAATAACTGGCAACGCATCCAAAAAAGATTAAGAACGGTGGGTCCCAGGCATAACCCTCTCCTTTCGACCCCGGAATCCCACCTGTCCTCACTCATCAGAAGAACTGTATTGCCATTTGTGCGTTTGTTTCACGGCCGGATTCTCCGTGAATCGGATCACAAATAGCTAAAGCCGCTACTACTTTCGCGCCTTACTTTTTCCTTTTCCTTTTCCTTCGTTGATAAAGATGTAAGCGCCGAACTTATTGGTTACTACGATGTCGGTTTTTCCATCCTTGTTAACATCTCCGGTTTCCATTGTGGTACCTGCGCCCGATTGATTGTCAACCAAGTGTGGTATATACTTTATAGAGTCGCCCTTGCGAACAAGTTCAAACCAGTACAAAACAGGATCCGCGCCGGGTTCGGGATCGCCGTCGGGACCATGAGCCCAATAGCGTTTTCCGGAAGCAAAATCCATCAGTCCGTCGCCATTAAAATCACCCTCAGCCAGAGTATGTAACTGGGAAAAGACCGCCGGATATTTGCCCGCTTCGAATTCCTTTCTGTCACCGATTATCATGTGCTTAACAAAGGAGATTTCATTTCCTGACCTTGTTTGTTCAAACCAGGCCAAACCGTAACCATGAGCATTCAGACTGGTGATGACATCCAGTTTTCCATCGTTATTTACATCATACACCAGCATCTGGGCACCGCCCTCTTCAGAAAAAGAATAAGGATGTTCTATCCATTGTCCCTGATCCGCTCCTGTTGCGGGCTGTTCCCACCATCCCGCTTTGGTTAAAATGTCGTTGCGGCCGTCTCCATTTATATCTCCAACGCCTAGCCCATGAGTGAACTTGCCCCAGCCCAGGTTCCTGGAAATCTTCTGAACACGAAAGGGCTTTTCCACATTATTCCAATCCGGCCATCCGATACACAGATGTTCTTCGAAAACAAAAATCGCCTCGGGTCGGTTATCATTATTAAGGTCGGTGAAATAGCGGGCTTCATCGCCAGGTGCATCCAGTGCCAGGTATTCCTTCCATGTACCGCCTTCCTTCCCCGGGTTGAGATACCAATACGCTTTCGAGCCCGCCCGTCCGTACTTGAAAATGTCGAGATGGCCGTCCCCGTTGAAGTCGTACGTCTGCATGAAGTAATTTTCCGAATAATTGTGCGGATCAAATTCCTTCGGTTCATAGAAAGTCGTCTTGGTGGTGAAATCGGGACCCTTATAAATATAGGGTCCTGAAATCACGTCCATCGCTCCATCCTTGTCCAGATCAACAAGGTGTACGCCTTCCCCATAAAACTTTGTCGTAAGCGTGATCTTCCTGAATGTAGGCACGGAAGAATCTTTTTCGCTCTTCGCCGAGCGCTTCGACCCCCGATCCGACTGCGCATTCACTGCGGATGGCATAAACGCCATGGCAGCAACCAACAGCAGCCAACTGTGCTTTTCGAGTTTTCTCCGTATCCTCATGTTGTTTTCACTTTATACGTTTTAGTTTCTGCTTTCTGCCCGACTACGCCTCATCGCACATACTGCCCTGGCTTCGTCGGGCAAGCTTTCTGCTTTTTGCTTTCTGCTTTTTGCTATTTGCTCAAGGGCTATTAGTTGTCCAACACCCCGATTGGCAATACCGTTCTGCCGTAAATTTCATTCAACAAGAACGCCGCCGCCGCGTAGAGCGATACCAGCCCGCAGATAATGCCTTCATAACCAGCGAGCGTGGTGATGCCCGCATTTCCGGTAACACTGCCGATGATCAGGATAACAAACAGCAACACAACCGTTGCAAAAAGGATCTGAAGAAGTCTGTTCAGCTTCAGTGTGGCGATAAACAGCATGACGGAGAACAGGCACCACATAATAAGATAGGCAATCATTCCATCTGCTGATGCCGGAGCCATCCATCCCAAACCGGGCAGGACATTGATAGCCACAAAGGAGACCCAGAAAATTCCGTACGAGGTAAATGCGACAAGTCCAAAAGTGTTGCCTTTCCTTCTTTCCATCAGGCCCACCATGATCTGTGTAAGCCCACCATAGAACAAGCCCATGGAAAGGATCATTGAATCCATTCCGATGACGCCCGCATTGATCAGGCTCAACAACACAGTGCATATACCGAAGGCCGACAATCCCAATGGTCCGGGACTAGCCGTCGCATCTTTAATCGTGAAATTGTTATTAACTTCTCTGACATCGGCGAGAAGAACGTCGTTACTTTCTTTCATAGTTAGGATAGTTTAGGTGGTTCTGGTTTAGTCATTAGCCATTAGTCATCGATCTTTTCAAATCATGCTGAGAAATACTTCTACTGCCTTATTTGAAAAAGCCTTATCGTTTATGTTCGCATCGACTTCGATCACATCGATCCCTGCCTTCAGCTTGCTTTTGAGACCATCGACAAAAGCCTTATCGGCCTCCGGATCCCAAAACAACTGCGGCTCGTTCTTGTCATTTACCGAGTCAAGCATGGAATAGCCACGCATGGGAATAATGAAAGCCACTTTTCCTTTGGCCTTGTTTGCCTTCTCGGCAAATATTTCTCCCATTTTCCGGTTTTCTTCCTTGGTGGTCCGCATAAGTGTTACCTGGGGATTCCACTTATAAAAGAGACGATCCTTGTATTTCGCGGGGATGGTATCAGGGTTACCGAAGTTACACATGTCTATGCAACCGGGTGCGATGAGGTGCGGGACGCCCGCTTTTCCCGGAGCATCCAATCGGGTAGGTCCCGCATCGAAGACTCCGCCGCAAATAGTGTCGGCCCATTCAGTGGTCGTGATATCCATCGCTCCCTTGATAATGCCTTCCTCGATCAGCTTCTCCATCGTCTTTCCTCCGGCACCTGTCGCGTGAAATACGAGCACTTCATATCCCTCCTTGTTCATTGCTTCACGGCAAGCATCAATACAGGGAGTGGTATTTCCGAACATGGATGCGGCGATCGCCGGCTTGCCGTTCGCTTTCTCACCGGAATCAGCTCTCTTCGCTTCCACCATTCCAATCAAAGCACCTGCTGCGTTGGTGAATATCTTTTCGCTAAGCGGATTGAGACCGGAGATATCAACCAGAGATGGGATCATGATGATATCGCTGATGCCCACGTAGGGAGAAACATCACCCGATGCAACGGTTGACACGCAGATCTTGGGTACGCCGTAGGGCAGACCCTTCATCGCTGAAGTGACCACATTGGTTCCAGCCGTGCCGCCCATTCCGATAATCCCGTCAAACTTCTCCTTCTCATAGAGATCGCGGACAACATTTGCCACTCCCTCAGACATGACGGCGATGGCCCGGCCTCGGTCATTTGCCTTGCGCAACGTTTCAAGGTCGGTTCCTCCTGCTTTGGCGACGACGTCGGCCTGGACGTCGACGGAAAAAATATCAGTTGAACCCATCACGCCGGTATTCACGGCCACCACCTGGATATTCCGCTCCTTTATGCGGTCAATGATAAATTTGTATTCAGGGCCTTTGGTGTCAAATGCACCAACGACGACAACTTTTCTTGCCATTATGCCTCCTTTTTAAATTTGATGTTTTTGAATTTTCTTATCTGCTCGGTAATCGCAATTTCAGTCGGAAGCCTTTCCATTGAACTCGCACCATAAAATCCATCAACACCTTCCACCGACTCTATTATATATTGCGCATCCTCCGGCATTGCTATGGGCCCACCGTGTGCGAGGATGATGATGTCCTCGTTGATCTCCCGGCTCGCGTTGGCAATCTTCTGGATCTCCCGTACGCATTCTTCCATGGTTTTGGAAGTCTTCGCACCGATCTTGCCGTTGGTAGTCAATCCCATATGCGCGACGACCACATCCGCACCGGCTTGTGTCATCTTTCTTGCCTCATCGACATTGAACACATATGGTGTAGTGAAGATGTCAAGATCATGTGCTGCCTTGACGCAGTCCACCTCAAGCTGGTAGCTCATCCCTGTCTCTTCCAGGTTCGCTCTGAACATTCCGTCGATCAGCCCCACGGTTGGGAAGTTCTGAATTCCGGCGAAACCCATATCCTTCAGTTCTTTCAGGAATTTATCCCTCAACATGAAAGGATCCGTCGCACAAACACCAGCCAGCACCGGGGTGCTCTTCACCGCTGGCAAGATTTCATAGGCCATTTCCTTCACGATATCGTTCGCATTACCGTACGATAACAATCCGGCGAGCGATCCACGGCCAGCCATCCTGTAGCGGCCTGAATTGTAGATCACGATCAGGTCAATGCCACCAGCTTCTTCACACTGGGCTGAAATCCCCGTACCGGCACCACCGCCGATTATGGGTTCTCCTTTTTCTATTTTTTCTCTTAGATTTTTAAGGATCTCAGTTCTGGTCCACTTTCTCATAGGTTGTTTCTGTTATATATGGTCTGTTTTTTAATTTATAGAGCGGGTAAATAATTTTCGATGCAGAATTCCCACTCCCGTTCTATACAACTGACCATAGCTTCCTGGACAACTGTTGTGGACCAATGCAAGCGTGGACAACCATTCACAAGCGGTACTGAGTCTTCCGAATTTCTCATGTCTTATTTCTTTTCGGCGAATACTTCTTTGGCAGCATCCAGTGCGTTCAACGAGGCAGGGAATCCGGCATAGAGCAACATCTGGATAATGCATTCCTTGATTTCCGTTTCCGTCAGCCCAACATTGAGTGATGCGCGGATATGGGTCTTAAGCTGTGGTTTACCTGTTCCCATCGCCGTCAGCGCCGCAACTGTGGCAATCTCACGGGCTTTCATATCCAGGCCGGGACGTGAGTATACATCGCCATAAGGGAATTCAATGATAAAGCGCGCCACGTCAGGTGCGACATCTCCCAGGCCTTTTTCAAGGTTTTGGGCAGCATTGGGGTTTCCATAAACTTCGCCGATCAATTTTGCGCCGCGCTTATAACGGGTGTCCGCATTGCTGGCTGTCATTTTGGGATTGTACGTCACTCCTTTTTCCTTAAAAACCTCACGCATTACATCCAGTGCGTTCAGTGATGCTGGAAAGCCTGCGTACAAAGTCATTTGAATAATACATTCCGCGATCTCTTCCGGTTTTAGACCTACGCTCAATGATGCACGGATATGAGTCCTCAACTGAGGCTCACCAGTTCCCATGGCAGTCAGCGCGGCCACCGTTGCAATTTCTCTTAATTTCATATCGAGACCGGGCCTTGAATAAATATCGGCATAGGCAAATTCAATGATGAACCTTGCCATGTCCGGAGCGATATCCTGCATTCCTTTTATCATGTTCGCGCCCGCATCCGGATTTCCGTAAACTTCTCCGATTAGTTTCGAACCGCGCTTAAAACGGTCTGATTCCGGTTGCTTCTGACTGATACTCTCTGTATGTGCCATTAACAAAATTAACATAGTTAAACACACAGCAGTAAAAACTTTTAGCTTGGACATAACTTCTGATTTTAAGTGAAAGATTCGATTGTTTGAACTATTTACATTCGCGGGTTATAATACTCATTTTATTGGACAATTATTCATAAGGACCATCTTTCGATTACACCCCCGTCATGACGGGACTGCTCCGCTCTCTCCGATCCCTCGCAGAGGTGCAGATTCCTGGTACTCCTGAATTCTTTCAGCACGAACTACTCCGCGCGTACGATTCTTAATTCGATCCTTCCTCATTTCATAAGGTTAGTTCAAATGTTTCACCGTTGTTTATAAGAAACCCGTGCTACCGCAGTTAAGCAGTAGCACGGAGTCTCATGATCAATAGCCATCGTTCTGAGGAAACTCGGTCGATGTGCGGTCGATCTGATTCTGCGGGATCGGTCGTAGCACATGGTAATCCTTGATACCCTTTGCATCCGGGTTGTATTTCTTCACACGTTCGACAAGTTTTCCGGTGCGAGTCAAATCGAACCATCGCTTCATTTCTCCCAGGAGTTCACGCCCCCTTTCATCCAGAATGAAGTCGATATCCAGGTCAGCCGCGGTAACCTGCATTGCCTGGATGTTCGCCTGTGTCTCGGCATCGTCTTTGCCAACTTTAGCAGCGCGGGTGCGCACTTTATTAACATAAACCACTGCCTCGTCCGGGCGGTTATCCATCATCAGTGCCTCTGCCGCGATCAGCATTGTTTCTGACAACCTGTACAAGAGGAAATCTCTGGAGCCGCGCATCTCCGGTACGGAAGGCCGCTGGGGATCCAGATGCTTGGTGAGCGTAGGATACACGCGGTCGGTCTGAAGTGACAGTGTGTAAACACTATATCCGGCGTTCGCGATTTTATCAGCGGGCCATTCCTCGTCCACAATATAAAGCGCTGTGTCACCCCTCGCCAACGTCATTTGATGTCCGTTGACAGTTGTATAGGTGCCGGGAGTGTTTGCGTAGAATACACGTTTAAATGATTTTTCATAGCGCGCATCGTGCTCTTTATCAAACAGCGTCGTCAGCGTAAAATCCGTTGGCCTGAAGCGAGCCCAGGGCCTTCCGTTGGCAAGGTCACGCGTGATACCTGGCAGGTCGTCATACTTCATCAGCCAGTAAGCATGTAGCGTATTGCCTTCTCCCAAGGTAAGAAAATCAGGGCTGTTTTGAATCGCGAAGACAACTTCCGAATGTCTCTCCGCGGTTTCACCCTGAGCAAAGACGTCGGAAAAATCATCCAACAGTTTAAAGTCATAGTCTTTGATAACTGTTTCCGCTAACTCAGCTGCCTTCTTGTAGTCACCGTCCTGTGCGGCGGTTCCGCCCGCACGAGTGAGGTACACACTGGCAAGCAAATGTTGAGCGGCAGGCTTCGTTGCGCGTCCATAGGCGTCGGCTTTCGCGGGCAAAACGTCAATAGCATCGTTCAGATCGGAGATTATGGCATCGTATATCGACGCAACAGATGAGCGCTGCGCTTCTGTCTGAATGCCCTGAGTTTCCTCCAATGTTAAATGCACCGGTCCCCAGGTCTGCACGAGAAGATGATAGAACATCGCTCTGAGAAATTTCACTTCGCCCAATCGGATATTCTTCTGAGTCTCATCCAACCCTACAATCTTGGGAGCGCGGGAAATTACAGCATTTGCAGCGTTAATACCCTGATAGAGTCTGTTCCAGGTCGTATTCAACGAACCTGTCCTTGAATTCAGGTTAGCATCATAGAAGTTAAATTGCTTATTGCCTCCGTCAAATCCATTCGTCCAGAGATCAGTACCCATTGTGGATTGATGCGGGAATTGCTCGTTTTCAATATATACACGCAAGTAACTGTATGCGCCATTCACCGCGTCATTAAATCCGGTCGGCGTACTTAGATAATCATCGGTTATTTCCGAGCGTGCATCTTCTGTTAAGAAATTGTCATCACACGATGAAATGATGAAAGGCAATAAGAGGAGTAAAGTTAAGATTCTGTTTTTCATGATTGTTGCCCTCATTTTCGATTAGAAATTAACGTTTATGCCTGCCATATAGGTTCTGGAAACCGGCGTACTCCTGGTCGGGAATTCCGGATCAACTCCATTGTACTTCGAGACATAAGAGGAAATGAATACCGGGTTCTGCACACTTACGAAGACATTCAGGGATTTCATGCCCATCTTCGAAGCAACTGACGCCGGGAAATTATAGCCGAGATTTATGTTGCGGATCTTAAGAAATGATCCGTCAAAGTACCGGAGCGTGGAAGCAAAGTACGGTAAATCCAGGCTGGTGTTGGGCCGAGGAATGTAATTCGTCGGATTGCTGGGTGTCCAGTAATCAAGGTCGAACATATTGATCCTTCCGGAGTTGAACCTGTTGGATCCGTAGCTGAAGTCCTCAATCATTTGTCCGACGCGGGCATAGGCTACGATGGCGAGATCAAATCCTTTGTATGAAAAGCGGTTTGTCAACCCGGCGATAAAGTCGGGTACGTTTGATCCCAGTATAACCCGGTCATCATTCGGCGAAATGGCGCCGTCTCCGTTCTGGTCTTTAACCTTGATGTACCCAACGCCAGAGTTACCTGCAGCCGCCAGAGTTTCCTCTCCCTGCTGCCAGATACCGATTCGCTCAAAGTCATAGTAGACTGTAATAGGCTGGCCGATGAAACGAAGGTTTCCGACATCATCGACTTTGCCCTGAGACAGTTCGACGATTTCCTCCTTGTTAGACGAAAAGTTAAAATCCGTATTCCATCCAAAACCACCTGCTTCTTTAGGTACGATGTTGATCGTTGAGACGAGGAACTCGATTCCTGTATTTCGGGTCGATCCTACGTTGGTGAGGATTTCGCTGAAGCCACTTGTGTTGGGCAACAGCCGGGGCAGTAACAGATCGGTGGTATTTGACTGGTATACTTCAATAGCACCGGTAGCTCGGCCTTGAAACATGTCGAAGTCAACACCGAAGTTCAAGTTGGTAGTCGACTCCCATCTCAGTGCATTGTTCCGGATGCTATTAGGCACATAACCGAAGGCAGGTGTGCTGCCGAACAAGTAACCGGTTCGCGAAAGCAATCCCTTGGTCTGGTAAGGATTGATCCCTTCATTACCGGTTGTACCCAAACTCGCCCTCAATCTCAGGCTTGAAAGAGTATTGCTCGCTGTGAAGAACGATTCGTTGGTGATATTCCATCCAAGAGCCACCGAAGGGAAATAACCCCACTTGTTTCCTTCTGCAAATTTCGAAGATCCGTCCGCACGACCGGTAAGGGTTACCAGGAAACGATCGTCAAACACGTAGTTCAATCGCGCCATGTAGGAAGCAATACTCCACTTCTCATAGTCGCTGTGGATGTCCAGATATTCGCCGGCAGCCCCCAGGTTGTAATATTCAAAAGCGTCAACTGGCAATCCGCGAACTCCGCTTCCATTGGACTCACCCTGACGTAGCTGGCGGCTGTACAGTCCCGTGAAATCAAACCTGTGCTTTTCTGCAACTGTCTTGCTATAGGATACGATATTCTCCCAGGTATAAGCAAAGATGAATTCGTTCTGGACATTCGCAGATGATGGTCCTCCTGCGTTGACCTGTGTCAGGCTTCCGCGGAAATTTCCGAGCGAGTTGTACGTAAGCTCCGGACCAAAATTCATTCTGAATTTAAGGTCGTCTGTCAACTTGACTTCGCCATAAATACTGTTGAAAAGCTTCAGGCCTCTCCTCCTGTTGATTACGTTTTCAGGAATGATATCGTACAGCGGGTTTGTGCGGTTTCCATCGCCCGGTGTATTCCGGAAAATAAGGTTTCCGTCTGCATCGTAGGGTACGCCCAACGGATTTTCAGAGAATGCTCCGTAGTCGGAACCCGCACCCGCGAGAGGATCTACATCCAATGCGTTGCTGAGTGTATACGTTGCGAGAGAGGAAATTCCTACAAGAAATCTTTTCCCGATGTTCTGATCGAAATTCAAACGCGTGTTGTATCGCGTAAACTTATGGTTCGGTATAATCCCTTTGTTGTCAAACAAACCCAGGGAAATATTGTACCTTCCTTTTTCCGTTCCACCCGTAATGCTGAGGTTCTGATTGTGAACATAACCGTCTTCAATAAACAGCCTGTACCAGTCCGTCGAACGTCCTAGTGCCAACGATTCCAGTTCTGTCGGATGAAAAAGTATTTCGTCAGCATTGGGATTGTTGTCATCGTACTGACCGATTGACCTTCTCGATTCGCGCTTGTACTCCGCGAATTCTTCGCCATTCATGAGGTTGGGGTATTTCATGATCCGCTGAAGGCCATAGCTGGCGTTGTAATTAATACTCAACTTACCGGCCTCTCCTCTTCTTGTGGTCACGATGATCACACCGTTGGCACCCCTGGATCCGTAAATGGCAGTAGATGAAGCATCTTTCAGTACGTCGATAGATACAATGTCACTGGGATTTATCGAATTCAAACTTCCGCCGCTAACCGGTATCCCGTCAATGACAAACAAGGGATCATTGCCCGCGGCAAAAGACCTTCTTCCTCTAACCTGGATGCTCACGCCGTCACCGGGACGGTTACCGGTATTGACGACGTCAACACCTGCCACTCTTCCCTGCAGAAGTTGCGCAGGGTTTGTAACGGCAGGCATCTCCTTAATCGATTTTTCAGAGATGTTAGCAACCGCTCCGGTAACATCACTTTTCTTTCGCGTTCCGTATCCGACGATCACCACTTCATCCAACGCGGTGAGCGCTGACTCAAGAGCTACGTCAATGGTGCCCCGGTTGCCGACGGCAATCTCCTGGCTCGTATATCCAATCGAGCTGAATACCAGGACGGCCGACGCATCCGGAACAGATAGCTGATAATTGCCGTCAATATCCGTGGTAGTACCTTGCGTTGTTCCTTTGATCATAACGGTTACACCCGGGATACCTTCAGGACTGTCAGGCGCAGTAACTTTCCCCCTGACGGTGGGACCTTGCGCTGCGGCAAGGAACAGATGGGCACAAAGCAATTGAAGCATTAGCCCGTAGGTGGCATACTTCAATACTGACCTGGTTCGTAGTAGAAGTTGTTTCATAGTTGTTAGGATTTCATTGGGTTGGTTAGGTGTATAAAGCAGTAGGAGTCTTGGCGATGAATTGTTAATTTTTTGTCGGCGGAGAATTTGCCAACCCGAATGGTTTTTTGCGCGCGGTCAAATGGCGTCATAAAAAACGACCGCAGCAGATCAAATTTCATTTTCAGGTAAAGGCTCGCCATAAAAAATCGTCTCTTCACGAGGGCTTTGAAAAATTAAGATGCCTCCATCCCTTTATGGTGCATCTTGACTGCAGCGCCGTTTAAGACGCTGCAATCCTTCCTCAAATCCCAATAATTTCCCGCTCCGGACCGCACGTATTGTGTAAAATCCGAAATCGATTGTTTGTGTTATGGCAAAAGCGGTACCAAGAAATCTGCAAAAGTTAGGGCGGGAAAAAAATTCAGAACAATAAACTGAAGAACAACGAGTTATCTTTTAAATTTTCGGGCCGGAATCGCGAGCCCTTGCCTTAATCAATTTTCTTTGTGTAACATTGCGTAACACATATTTTTCATCAGGTTACAATGTGTAACCTCATTTAGGGTAGGAAAATGCATTCATTAAAGGACTTATTAAGACACCCCGCAAAGCTCACTTCTCCTATCATTTCGGTAGTAGCGGGAAGCGGACAAATTACGAAGTCAGCAGTGGCATCCGGGGCCGATCTTATCATCGCGCTGAACGCAGGATTTTACAGAAACATCGGCTTCGGATCTCTTGCTGCATTCATGCCGTATGGCAATGCGAATGACCAAACGGAACAATTGCTCAGGCACCATATCCTTCCGCATAGAAAATCTACTCCGGTTGTTGCCGGTTTGTTTTCATCTGATCCAAACCAGTCGATCGAAAATCGTTTGGTCAGGTTGAAAGACCTCGGCGTCGAAGGCGTTACGAACTGGCCCGCCGTTGGATTTATCGATGGCACTTTCAGAGAGCAGCTCGAATCCGAAGGATTGGGAATTTCATCTGAAGTTGAAATGCTGACCAAAGCCAAAGAAATGGGATTAGCTACTTTTGGTTTTGCCTTGACAGCCGAAGACGCTTATACGTTCGCGAAAAATGGAGTTGACGCGCTGATTCTGAACGTCGGTCTGACGTTTGAGATCATCGATACGATCGAGAAAAAAAACCAGATACAACTGTCGATTACCAAGGCGAAAGAAATGCTCGCGAGAGTAAGTAAATCCGGCCGCAAACCGGTTTCACTGATCTACGGAGGATCGATTACCGAGCCTGAAGACTTTGATGAATTTATCAGCCAGGTTCCGATTCAGGGTTACGCAGGCGGATCTGTTTTTGACCGCTTTCCAATCCTTGGCACGGTGATTCTTAAAGTCCGAAGCTTCAAGAACATAGACCCTCGTGTGGGCACCAGTCCACTGCCGAAATTCGGAAACATTGTCGGCTCAACTCCTCAGATGAAACATTTGTTCAGCCTGATTCAGAAAGTGGCGCCGTATGATGTCAATGTTTGCATCGATGGAGAGTCGGGTACGGGAAAGGAATTAGTGGCGACACAGATTCACATGCTCAGTCCGCGCCAAGGTCGTCCCTTCATCACCGTGAACTGTGGTGCCATACCTGACACGCTTGTGGAGAGTGAATTCTTCGGATACGAGAAAGGAGCGTTCACCGGTGCAGTGTATAGGAAATTAGGAAAATTCGAACTCGCCAACACGGGAACCCTTTTCCTTGACGAAGTGGCGGACCTCAGCCCACACGCGCAAGCCGCGTTGCTCCGGGTAATTCAACAAGGTGAGGTGACAACATTGGGTGGCCAGAAAATCATTCCGGTTGATGTAAGAATCCTATGCGCATCGAACCAGAACCTTGCGCAACTGGTGCAGGAGGGAAAATTCCGTGTTGATCTTTATTTCCGACTCAGTACGATGATTATCAAGGTTCCACCCCTGCGCGAAAGGCGGAACGACATACCTTTTCTCGTCGAAAATATTCTCTCCAAGCTTTCTTCAAGGTTCAATAAAAAACTTACCGGCGTTACAGACGAATTCATGGACTACCTGAAAAAGAACCACTGGACCGGTAACGTACGAGAACTTGAACAGGTGATCACACGGCAGGCGCTCATTGAAGACACGCCTTTGTTGGAGGGCAAATCCCTGATATTCTCAAACGATCCATACCCTTTCAGGGATGAGGCGGAGGATAGATTTCAGCAGGCACAACAAGCGCTCATCGACGCAGGCTTTAATAAAACCAAAGCGGCCGCAACGCTCAACATTAGCCGAAAGACATTATACCTCTGGCTCAAACAGGATCCAGCCAGCGACCTTACCAACTGATCGGATCGTTGTATTTATGATGTCCGGTTTGGTTTATTGCCTGATGTAGCTTTAGATTTGACGCGAAAAAATTATTGTTTGATCTTTTACATTAACAAACCAAGCCATGAAAAAATATTCCTTATTCGCGCTGATAGGCGTTCTTTCTGTTGCAACGCTCACTCTATCCGGATTCCTCGCCGCCAAGAACGATCAGGTCCGGCACGTAGTTGTTTTCAAGTATAAGCCCGAAGCGACTGAAGCGGAAATAGCCCAGGTGACCAAAGCATTCAGTGAATTGAAGAAAACAATACCGGGCATTATCTCTTTCGAACATGGTATAAATGACAGCCCGGAAAAAAAGAATCAGGGATTTACGCACGTTTACATGGTCACATTCAAGAATGCTGAAGCACGCGACACTTACTTGCCCCATCCGGAACACAAGAAGTTCGGTCAATTGCTGGGCAAGCTGAACATTCTCGAAGACTTGTTCGTCGTTGACTACTCGCCCTTGATAAAACGGTGATTTTTTCAGGCGATTAGAAGAATATTGATGACTCGACAAATCAGGCTGACGAAAAAATTCGTCAGCCTTTTCTGTTTTTTGAATATCGGGCACCCCTTGTGTCGTGGCTACGGGAAACCTTTTTTGATCGGATTGTCAGACAAACATAAATTTCACCACTTAAAATCACTCAAGTCATTTTATGCATATTCGGTTTGACTTATCGTTTTGGATAGTCTAATATTAGAGAGTTTTTTACCGATCAAATTGATTTTGATGATTCAACATACCCCACTATGACCAGACTCACCTCAATTCTGCTGCTTCAACTCATAATGCTGGTTGGCTTTGCAGAAGTAAATCCGTACACGCAACCGGAAGGACAAATTTTTCTGAATGAACCCACAGGCAAAGACAACCTCGCTTACCGATGGGGCAAAGTAGCGCTGATGGCCACCGCCAACGACACAGAAAAGTTCAACCCAAGGCCAACGATCACGTCGCGATACCTCGCGCTGGTCTTTACATCGGTTTTCGACGCGTGGTCGAGGTACGACGCAAATGCTATTCCGGTGTATCTGGAAAATGTAGCGAGACGCCCCGAGTCGGAGCATACGCTCAGGAACAAAGAGATCGCAATAAGCTACGCTGCATATCGCGCGATGAGTGAGTATTTCTACACAGATGAACCGATGTTCAGGGAATTCATGATCAAGCTGGGACTCGATCCGGATAATTCATCTGTTGACCCGACGACACCGGAAGGAATCGGCAACCTCGCGGCCAAAACAATTATCCAAAAAAGGCATAGTGATGGATCAAACCAGTATGGTGACGAAGGCGAATCGAATGGAAAACCCTATTTTGATTATAGTCACTACAAACCGGTGAACACGCCTGATGAAAATATCGACCTAAACAGGTGGCAATCAAAATACTTTTCAGATGGAAAGGGCGGAAAGTTCGCGCCTAACTGCCTTACACCATATTGGCACAAGGTGCGACCAATAGCCCTTCTGTCGGCAGACCAGTTCCGGCCCGCGCCACCGCCGATGGTCGGCTCCCGCGAACTTCAAAAAGACGTAAAGGAAGTCGTAGAGTTACAAGCCAATCTTACCGATGAACAAAAAGCGCTGGTTGAATTCATGAGAGATGGTCCCAAGTCCGTTCAGCAGGCCGGTCACTGGCTTGTCTTTGCACAAGACGTCTCTGTTAGAGATGAGCATACGCTGGACGAAGATGTTAAGATGTATTTCCTCAACCAGGTCACTGCGATGGATGCATTCATTGCGTGCTGGGAGAGCAAAATGTACTACGATTATGCCCGGCCATACGCTCTCGTCCATGCGATGTACAAAGACAAAAGAATTGTGGGATGGGGAGGTCCGGGAATCGGAATGGTGAGAATGAAGGGACAAGAGTGGAGACCGTATTCACCAGACACGTTCTTATGTCCACCCTTCCCGGGTTATGTATCCGGCCATAGCGCAGTAAGTGGCGCTTGCGGTGAAGCGTTGAAACTCTTCACCGGAAGTGACGAGTTTGGCATCGAAGTGAAACTGGTCGCCGGCGCATTGACACATCCCGATAACCTTGGAAAGGAAGTAACGCTGAAGTTTCCAACCTTTAGCAAGACGGTTGAAATGGCCGGCATTTCCCGTGTGCTGGGTGGCTATCACATTCAGGCTGACAACACCGCCGGGATCGCGCTGGGAAAGAACGTAGCTCATCAGGCCTGGAAGTTCTACAACAAACACATCGGCAATTCACTGGATGATGATCAGTTCTAGAGTTCAGATTTATGCGATAGCGATACCCGCTGACTAGCGCTCATTATTGTGATGACCAGGTTCAACGGGCGTTTTGAAGAAGAATATTTGCGAGTCAAAGAAAGAGGTAGAAGGGAAAATAAATAAATGGGCAACCACCACAACATGCGCACAAAATTTCACATCAGCACTGCGGCACTTATCATTCCAGCCGTCTTATTTCTGTCCGGCTGCAATGAACGGACGCCTGAAGTCGACGGAAGTGTTGTCCCGTTGTTTAAGAAAGTAAACGCCTCGGAAAGCGGTGTCACATTCAGCAACGTGGTGGAAGAAAAATTTGAAAACTATTTCGACTTTTTCGCATACATATACAACGGTGGCGGAGTCGCTGTAGGCGATATCAACAACGACGGATTGCCGGACCTCTACTTTACAGGTAACGAAGTTCCGAACAAGCTGTATCTCAACCAGGGAAACCTGAAGTTCGTCGACATTACTGCCAGCGCAGGCGTTGACGGAGGCTCGGGATGGGACAATGGCGTCACGATGGTCGACATTAACCACGATAACCTTCTCGACATCTATGTGTGTCGCGGCGGCTGGCAGGACTCCGATGAACAGCGGCGCAATCTGCTGTTTATAAACCAGGGCGATCTTACTTTCAAAGAAAGTGCCCGCGAATACGGACTGGCGGAAGACGGCTACTCCATGCAAGCTTCCTTCTTTGACATGGATAACGACAACGATCTTGACGTCTACATTACAAACCGTCCAGATTCATTCTATCTTCCACTGACTGAAATGTCAAAGCGGCGATTTGAAAATCTGGACAAAAACCGCGACAAGCTATACGTAAACGAAAATGGCAAAT
>JBIQIY010000004.1:0-223079 GCA_044507775.1 Flammeovirgaceae bacterium
TACTAGGATAACACCCGGGAGAGTAAGTCGTTGCCTATCTTTCACTGATTGCGAGTCCGCCGCCCCTTCGGGCGGCGGCGAAGCAATCCCCTTCAAGCCGCATCGGCTTTGAACAAAGCAAGCCGCCGGCGAAGCAATTCCCCTCAAGCCGCACCCGCTTTGAACAAAGCAAGCCGCCGGCAAAGCAATCCCCCTCAAGCCGCACCCGCCCTGAACAAAAGCAAGCCGCCGGCGAATCAATCCCATCAACCTCATCAACTCACTCACCATTCACTACTCACTATTCACCATTCACTACTCACCACTCACCATTCACCACTCACTACTCACTACTCACTACTCACCGTTAGCGCGATCCCTCACCTTTGCCGACGCTCGAAACCAGCGCGCGGCTCAGGACCGGCCTGCTCAGGACAAGCGGTTGGGCATAAAAAAAGCCCGCATGAATGTCATGCGGGCTTTGTTGTCTAAAGGCCTGATGTTTATGCGGGCACCGTCGCCTTCTTCCTTGCTTTCACCCGGCTCGTGAAATCTACCAGAACCGGCGTTCCAATACAGAGTGAAGAATACGTACCAACCAATACCCCAATAAGCATGGCGAACGTGAACCCTTTGATCGTCTCTCCTCCAAAAGTGAAGAGAATGATAATCACAAAGATCGTCGACATACCCGTGATCAACGTCCTGCTCAATGTATCGTTCAAAGCGTTGTTGATCACCGTAGGCTCATCATCGGTTTGTTTCCGGACACCCAGAAATTCCCGGACACGGTCGAATACAACAACACTGTCGTTGATCGAGTAACCGATCACGGTAAGGATCGCGGCGATAAATGCCTGGTCAATCTCCATCGCGAATGGCATGATGCCCTCGAGCAATGTGAACAGCGCGAGAACGACCAGCACGGTGTGAATAAGACTCACCATGGTGCCAAGCGCGAACTGCCATTTTCGGAAACGGATCAAAATGTAGAGGAACATGAGGCAAATCGCGATGCCAAGCGCCTTAAGCGCCGAGATCTTGATGTCATTAGCAACCGTCGGTCCGACCTTATTATAACTCAAAAGATGAGGATCGCTGCCGGGAAAAGCCTCGAGGCCTTTCATCAGGGCTGCTTCGGCGATGGCCGTGGCTCCTTCTGTATTATCTTCAACGAGATAATCAGTCGTGATCTGATACTTGTTGTCAAAACCATAGGTCTTGACCTCCGGAGCGGCGTCGAAACTTTCTGTCAGTGCATGGCGGATATCTTCCGCACCTAAAGACTGGTTGAACTGTACAATGTATGTCCGACCGCCCTTAAAGTCTATCCCGTAGTTAAGGCCTTTGATGCCGATGGCGACAAAACCCGCGACGATAACCAAGCCGGAAACGGCATAGAACGCGACTCTTTTTCCAATAAAGTCAATCCTGATATTGCGGAACAGATTTTTCGACCACGCAAAAGAAAACCGGATGGTCTTACCCCTCTTGGTATAGTGCTCAAATATCAATCGTGTAAAAAGGACCGACGTAAACAAAGAACACAGGATACCGATTACGAGGGTGACGGCAAATCCAAAGATTAATCCCGAGCCGAAGATCAGCAGCACGAAGCCCTTGATCAGCGTAGTGACGTTGGAGTCAATGATGGCCGAGAACGCATTCTTATAACCATTGGCGATGGCCGTTTCCATGCTCTTTCCCTCATTGAGATCTTCCTTAACCCGCTCGTTGATCAGAACGTTTGCGTCGACCGCGATAGCAAGTGACAACAGGACACCCGCAATACCGGGAAGGGTAAGCGCCGCGTTCAGCGACGCGAGGACACCGAGCAGGAAAAACAGGTTTAGTACAACGGCAGCATCAGCGACCCAACCGGCGGAACTGTACGTCGCAACGACGAATACGATGATAACGAGAAATCCAACCACAATCGAGATCAAACCATTCTGAATCGATTCAGCTCCGAGAGTTGGTCCGACAACGGTTTCTTCCACAATGATAATCGGCGCTGGCAATGAACCTGCCTTCAGAATGTTGGCGAGATCTTTTGCTTCTTCCGAAGTGAAATTTCCCTGGATGATGGAGTTCCCGTTCGGGATTTCAGAGTTTACAAAGGGAGCGGAGTAGACCAGGTTGTCCAACATGATGGCTATGCGCGAACGCTTAGTGGCCGCTTCTGCTGTCCACTTTGCCCAGATGCGAGTGCCGGTGGTGTTCATAGTCATACTGACCGCCGGTTGGGCTTTCTCATCAAGGTCCTGGCGGGCGGTCACGATCGACTCGCCCGTAAGTTTTGCTTTGCGGTTCCTTCCCATATCCAGGAAGTACAGCGCCAGCTTCGGTTCTTCGTTCAGATCGGTAGAGTACTTTTCCGGTTTATGTCCCCAGAACACACCGATGTTCCGTGGTAATTTTGCACGCACATCATCGCGCTTGAAGATAGCGTTGATGGCGGCGGTATCGGTGAGATCGTAACGGAATGCCCCCGGAGGAGAGCTCAGCGAATACAAAGGTGAAATATTCAGGTTTTGAAGTGAATCAAGACCTTGCAGTGCGCTGTCTGCAGCCGTTTCGAGAGACCGCTCCAGATCGGAGACCGAGTCGGCCTGCGATTGTTCGCCGGTTGATAGTTCATCCTTGAGGGATTGCTCATTACTCGCAGCAGGAGTCGCCTTGCTGGCGTTTGCTTTTTGTTCCGCGACCAGGAGTTCGTTAATAGACATCAAGGCCGGATTAATAGCATCGGGCTCGACTACATCCCAAAACTCCAGCTTTGCAACTCCTTGTAGTAGCTTGCGCACACGCGCCGGGTTCTCAGCTCCCGGAATTTCAACCTGAATCCTGCCAGTACCCAGTCGCTGGATGTTGGGTTGCGACGTTCCGAACTGGTCAATCCGGTTTGTAAGGATTGTCAGTGATCGATCGATGGCGCTTTGAATTTCGTTGTCGATGAAGTTGATGACAGTCTGATCTGAATCATTCAAGCTGATGCGGCCAACTGTTGAAGCATTAGCAAACAGGGGAGCCAGGCGCTTGTTCGGGTTGTCGCGTTTATACGCTTCAAAAAACAGGCTGCTGAAGCTACGCTGGGAGTTCATGTGTTTTACGCGCGCTTCATCGACTGCTTTCAGGAACGCGGAGTCCTGGCTGTTGCCGGCGAGCGTCCGAATGATGTCGATCGGCGAAACTTCGAGTGTGACGTGCATGCCACCCTGCAGGTCGAGGCCGAGACTGATCTCACTTCCCTTTACCTCTCTGTATGTGAATTCCTTTCCCAGGAAATTGTAGACAGGCTTGTTCCATACGGAATCCAGATACGCCTGCTTTTTCAATATGTCAACTTCGCCGTCGGCGTTTGTCGCGTACTCGGTAGCATCTTTCTGCACCCCGCGCGAAATGAATGTGAATGAGAGATAGTACAAACAAAGCAGGGTCACCACGATGGTTAGTACCGTCACAAAGCCTTTATTTCTCATGAGTAAAACTTATTTATTTGATTCGGTAATGATAAAACAACGGAGGCCTTGTTCAATTTAAGGTCGAACAGGAAAAGCATGCGCAGAGTCCTAGGGTGCGTTGGGGGAAATGATCACTCGAAACATCGTTTGAAAGAAACGATCGGAATAGGATACGTCTTCTTCGACGTAGTTTTCATCAACGTCTTCTCCAAAGAGAATTTCAAACAGGCAATAGGCGTCGAGGTTGACTTGCACACTTACCGGTGCGGGAATGGAGAATGTTGGCAACGAAATGAAAGACCCTTTCTCATCGCCCGTATTTCCCGCCTGCTCTGTCTTTGCTTTTTCAGTAGACGAGGCGCGTTCGGGAGTGAGGTATTGCGAGAAGGCAATGGTCAACGCGAGGATCGTTCCCATGATGACGCTGGCCGTATGCAATTTCTCTCTCTTCATTTTTGCCGGAGGGGTCAAAAGTATGCAAATCGATGATCTGAACCAAACTTTCCCCGATAAGTCCCTCAGGATGCCAACCGGTTATTGAGATATGAAACCAGCTTTTGTACCGCCAGGCCGCGATGGCTGATGCGGTTTTTTTCTTCCATGGTCATCTGCGCCAGCGTGATTGAATATCCATCAGGTTGAAATACAGGATCGTATCCAAAACCGCCGCTTCCATGCCTTTCGCTGAGTATGATACCGGGAATGATGCCTTCGAAATAAACGGGATCCCCGAAGCCGAGTAGCGTGATCACGGTGCGGAATCGCGCCCTGCGGTTCTCTTTCTTTTCAAGATTCTTCAGCAACAGGTCAATATTGTCTTCGCTGTTTCTCTTTTCACCTGCATAACGTGCCGAATACACACCTGGCGCTCCGTTCAGGCTCTCTACTTCAAGGCCGGTATCATCCGCAAAGCAGGGTAATCGATAATGATCAAAAACATATTGCGCTTTCTGAAGGGAGTTACCTTCCAGCGTATCGGCGGTCTCCGGAAGATCCACTTCGCAGCCTATGTCGCGCAGGCTTAGAATGCGAAGGTCAGGCCCGATTAGCGGCCTGATCTCCGAAAGTTTATGCTCATTATTAGTTGCAGCTACGATCTGAAGACTTGTACGTTGTTCCAACTTTTGTAAGGGCTACGTGAAAGATCAGATTCGCATTGGACGGAATCTCCGGTTCGAATCCGTAGAATCCGTATGCAAGGCCGGAAGGTATATAAAAGGTGGCGGAATCTCCGACGTGGAGAAGCGGAATGCCGATCTTCCATCCATCGATGACCCCGTTGACCGGGAAGGCAAAATTGCTTCCCTTGTCAAACTCCCGCTCGTTGTTCAGCAGCAGTCCCTGATAATTCACCACTACGCAGCTATCGCGCGTGGCCTGCTTGCCGGCGGGCGCCTCGCGATGGATAACGTAACGAATAAGTCCGTCGGCATCCTGTTGAGCAATATCATCAATACTATGGGCTTCGAGATACTCATCTATAATGGCCAAGTCCTTCTGCAACTGCTCCTGGGGATCCGGAACTTCCGTGCCCTCGTTCATCATACAGGACGTCACTAAGAACGGCAGCACCGCGCATGCCGTGATAATGAGTTTCGCTAACCTACTTTTCATATACATGTTTATTATTTACAGCTTCGAGTCACCGGATCGAATTCGTTCTTAACATCCAGCAACGTCACGTCAAAGACTAATATCGCATCGGGAGGTATTGCGCCGGCAAATCCCTGCGGTCCGTAAGCAAGTTTTGACGGAATGTAAAACGTACCCGAGTCACCCTTGCCAAGCATGGGTATGGCGAGTTTCCATCCGGCGATAACATTGTCCAATGAAAACTGCACGCGCTCGGCCTCGTCAAAAACTTCGCCGCCTTTCAGGAATCTTCCCTGGTATTTCACTTCCACGCAATTGTCTACGGTTGGCTTCTTTCCTCCCTTCGACGAATGAATTGTAAAGAGAAGGCCGCTGGTATCCTGTTGTGCGGTCACGCCGTTATCGGCGAGGTACTTCTTGATTTCCTTAATATCTTCATCAAGCAGACGAACTTCGCGCTTTTTCATCAGTGACTCTCGCGCCGTCAGGAATTCATCAACCGACATAATATCGTTCACCTTGATGGTGTAAGTCACAGACAGTGCCGTGTCGACATTCGGAGGAATGGGTGCTCCCACTACCTTGCTGAAAAAATCGCGAACCGGCATTTCAGTTTTAACGCTATCTCCTACCGAGAGCGTCCGGAACATTTGTGTCATGCCGTCTTCATCTGCCAACTGCGTGGAGTCATTGATTTTCGTCGCGGCGGGAATTTCTTCCGAGAACGTTTCGCCCCAAACAGAATCTTTTGAATCCTTGAGTTCATAGTTAAAGACCAGCACTTCGTCGGTTTTAGGCAGGACACCATCGCCGGCCTTGATAACCGTATATTTTAGTCCGTTGGGAGTCTCTTTTACATCATTTTTGTTACACGCCGTTAACAGCGCAAGCAGGCCAATACAGGCGTAAGCGGATTTATTCATTGTTAGTTTGTTTAGACAAGGTTTAAGCTATAATAGTTGGAAGTGTGTTTAAATTAATCTGCGAGAAGCTCGTTTTTGTACAATGGCAACAGGTCCAGGAATTTTTTTAAAGTTTCATCGAATCCGAGCGTTGTCTGACCTCCTGCCGCGTTTTTATGCCCTCCGCCATCGAAATGTTTTCGTGCAAAGTCGTTGACTGAAAAATCACCGAGTGAACGGAACGACAGCTTGATATTTTCTTTTCTTTCGGAGATCAGCACAGCGAGCCGGATGCCCTTGACAGACAAGCCGAAGTTGACAAGACCCTCGGTGTCTCCCGTTTGGGAACTGTATTTTTTCAAGTCTTCGATCCGCAGCGCGATGTATGCCGTGCGATATTCCGGGATGACGTTCAATTTGTCTTTCAACACAAAGCCCATCAGCCGCATGCGTTCCAGTGTATTGGTATCGTAAATAAGCTTGCTGATGCGCGCAGGGTCAGCACCGTGTTCAACGAGGGCCGCCGCAGTCTCAAAGACGCGTTTAGTCGTATTTGAGTGCCGGAATCCACCGGTGTCAGTCATCAGCCCTGCGTACAGGCAGTTGGCAATGTTCTCATCAACTTGCTTCTCATCCTCCAATTCGTGGATGAGCCCATAAACCAGCTCGGCTGTTGATGCAGCGGTGTCATCCCATTGAATAAAATCCGCGAAGTCTTCAGGTTCGAGGTGATGATCAATAAGGACTTTTTTCGCCGGTGATTTCGCCACCAGCTCACCGAGTTCATTGATCCTTTTCAGGCTGGAAAAGTCAAGGCAAAAGATCAGATCGCTTTCGGCAGTTTGCCGTTCGAATTCCGCTAGCTTCTCCTTCGAGAATATGACCACTTCACTGTTTCCGGGCATCCAGCTGAGAAACTCGGGATAGTCGCTCGGTGTGATGACCGTGGCGTTATGGTTCTTTTTTTTCAAATAGCCAGCAAGTCCCAATGAGGATCCCAAAGCATCGGCATCCGGCTTGAAATGGGGGATAATCAGTACTTTCCGGGGAACAGAGATGAACTCCTTAAAAGCCAGAATATTCTGCATAGGGACCTGATACGGAATGAGGGGCAAAAATGGTGAAAATTTTCTTAGTCTCACCGGTTATTTTCTTCGTGCGAGCGGTGAAACCCTTACACTGTGGACTTTTTTTATAATTTTGCGCGATTATAAGCGAAAAAAACTCAGACTATATGGCAGGAACAAGAACGTTTACCATGATAAAGCCGGATGCGGTAGGTGCGAATAACACAGGAGCAATACTCAAAATGATTGAGGAAGCTGGCTTCCGTATCATAGCAATGAAAAAAACCCGCCTGTCAGGAGAACGCGCCGGCCAGTTTTATGCAATCCACAAGGAGCGTCCATTTTTCAAAGACCTTTGTGAATATATGTCCTCCGGTCCGATTGTACCCATGATATTGGAGAAGGACAACGCAGTCGAAGATTTCCGCAAGCTTATCGGAGCGACCGATCCGAAGAAAGCTGAGGCTGGTACGATCCGGAATTTATTCGCAAAATCAATCGAAGCAAATGCTATTCACGGTTCTGACAGCGACAGCAATGCGGCGATCGAAGGCAGCTTTTTCTTCTCAGCGCTGGAACAATTCGAGTCGTGACAACTGACAGTATCTAGCCGAAAAGGCCAGGAGACTTAGTCGACGGAGGTATGACCTTCAGGTGTTTATAGGCGAGTTCCGTGGCTTCTCTTCCGCGGCTCGTGCGCTTAATGTAGCCTTCCTGGATCAGGAATGGTTCGTACACTTCTTCTATAGTATCAGCTTCCTCACCCACTGCGGTTGCGATGGTGGTGATCCCAACCGGCCCTCCTTTAAATTTCTCGATGATGGCCAGCAGGATCCTGTTATCCATATCGTCCAGACCATTGACGTCCACATCGAGCGCCTGTAAGGCGAGTTGTGCGATTGCCTTGGTAATGGTCCCATCTCCTTTTATCTGCGCAAAGTCTCGTGTTCTTCTCAATAAGTTATTGCATATCCGTGGCGTTCCACGGCTGCGACGCGCGATCTCAAATGCGGCGTCATCATCGATGGGTGTGTTCAGAATCGAGGCGGAACGTTTCACGATCCGGGTCAGGAGCGATGCATCATAATATTCAAGCCGTGCGTTGATACCAAAACGCGCGCGGAGAGGAGAAGTTAGCAATCCGGCACGCGTAGTGGCACCGATAAGCGTGAAAGGATTGAGGCCAATCTGAACCGACCTGGCGTTGGGTCCTGAATCGAGCAGAATATCGATCCGAAAATCCTCCATCGCGGAATAAAGATATTCTTCCACCACCGGATTGAGTCTGTGGATCTCATCGATGAAGAGAACATCGTGCGACTCAAGGTTTGTCAACAGCCCGGCGAGATCACTCGGTTTATCAAGAACAGGGCCGGATGTGATCTTGATCTTTGACCCCAGCTCATTGGCGATAATATGCGACAAAGTTGTCTTGCCCAAGCCGGGCGGCCCGTGAAGCAGTACGTGGTCCAGAGATTCGCCGCGTTGTTTTGCCGCTGACACGAAAACTTTAATGTTATCAATGACCTTTTGCTGGCCCGTGAAATCGTCAAATGTCAGCGGACGCAAGGCTTTCTCAAATTCCTTTTCCGTGGCGCTCAGGCCTTCACTATCGCCCTGCAGGTAGTCTTCTCGCATAAAATCAACAAATGATTCACGAAGGTACGAATGAAATTAATACAGCGACATGAGGAAGGCTTTTAGCAACATTGTTGCATTTGCGCAATTTCTTCTAAATTGCGCCCCAATCCAGAGTGGCTGTGTCCAGAATCCTGCGTTTATTCCTATGCTGTTATGTCTTTTCTGCCAATGTATCGGCGGCAAGGCCCGAACCGTTGGTTATCGAGGGACGGACGATGGGCACTACCTACAGGATCCAGTATTTCGATGAGCCTCTCCAAAGAAATTTCAAGGCTGCGATTGACTCATTGCTTATCCGTGTAAACGCTTCGATCAACAACTACGATCCAAAAAGCGATATCTCGCGCTTTAACAGAAGCAGTAAGGGAATTCGTCCTCAACTAGGCTACCTGTGCGACATCCTCAGCAAGGCACAGAACATTTATTACACGTCGGACGGCGCATTCGATCCCACAGTTGGTCCTCTCATAAACGCGTGGGGTTTCGGGCCTGAAAAGTCTCCGGTTCCGTCTGAATCCAGGATCGACTCGCTGAAGCAGTTCGTTGGGCTAAACAAAGTCTCTGCCTCGAAAAGCAAAATACGGAAAAGCAAAGCAGGCGTTCAACTCGATATGGGCGGCATCGGCCAGGGATACGGTGCGGATGTGATTGTCGACTTCCTCAGGCAAAAAGGTGTCAGCGACATGCTGGTCGAGCTGGGGGGTGAGGGAATGGCCGTGGGCAGGAACCTCAAAAAGGATCAGTACTGGACAATCGCCATCCTGGACCCGAACTCAACCCAGGACAACCAATATTACAAGGCGTATGTAGTCCTGAAGGATCAGGCGTTCACTACGTCGGGCAACTATTTCAACTACCATGTGATTGAGAGCAGGAAGTACGGACATACCATCGATCCTGTGAGCGGCTATCCTGTCCAACACTCTTTGCTTAGCGCTTCGGTCTTTGCGCAGAATGCGACCCTGGCTGACGGATGGGCGACTGCTTTCATGGTCATGGGACTGGAGAAAGCGATTGCGAAGGTCAACACATTAAGAAATGTTGAGGCTGTTTTTTTCTATTCAGATGCAGCTGGTAAGATCGCGACTTATATCACGCCAGGGATTGCTGATCAGGTAACGCTCGAATAAACACAACTATGACACTGAAACTGTTTGTGCTCTTTTTAACTCCGCTAATATCGGGCCTCCTGATTTTTCTACTTCCGAAGGGCAAGAACACCAACTACAAGATGCTGCTGGTGTTTGCAGGATCATACTTGTTCGCTATTACGGTAATTCACATTCTGCCAGAGTTATATCGGCAATCGCTTGGGTTGGAGCTAATTGGATTGTTTGTGCTGACGGGTTTTTTCGTACAGCAATTCCTCGAATACTTTACGTCGGGGGTTGAACATGGGCATATTCACACTTCAGACC
The DNA here is from genome assembly GCA_044507775.1 of Flammeovirgaceae bacterium. Classification (GTDB taxonomy): domain Bacteria; phylum Bacteroidota; class Bacteroidia; order Cytophagales; family Cyclobacteriaceae; genus Chryseosolibacter. The sequence continues at coordinate 10,065 of JBIQIY010000004.1, forward strand.
CCGGTATGACCCATCAGCATCATGCAGGTGAGCATCATGCTTCCGTTTCAGCACTCATACTGTTGGCTGCATTGTGCATTCATGCGTTCCTCGAGGGTGGCATGCTGGCGGAGCCCGTCACCTCTACACCTGTCCACGATACCAATGCGATTCTTTTAGGCATTGCACTACACCGGGCGCCTGCCGCGTTCGCGCTCATGACGGTTCTGGCCGTGCATCTGCATTCCCGTCGCAAGGCGGTTCCCTATCTCGTGGGATTTTCCCTTGCGGCACCGATCGGACTGATCATCAGCTCGTATCTGGCAAGCGAAGAGGTACTCTCATCTACAGGTCTGGTATACTTGTACGCGCTGGTATCGGGAAACTTTCTTCATATTTCCACTACCATCGTCTTTGAGAGCGCACCCGGCCACCGGTTTGATGCACGCAAAATTGCCACCGCTGTTTCGGGCGCGCTCACCGCGGTGGCTGTGGAATACGCAATGTAAGGCACCGTCCATGAGGCAAACGGTTTGGCTCCTCCGACGCCCTCAAACACCGGTTGCTGCAAAGTGAAATCCCTGGAATTTGCTTTATCTTTAATCATCGATCGGCATGATTAAACGCTTATTGACACTTGCCACGCACAGGATCCATAGCCTGCCTGTTATTGTACTGATGCCGCACAGCAGCTGTAATTGCCGTTGCGTCATGTGCGACATCTGGAAAGCAAATCATCACAAAAAGGAAATATCAGTCGAGACTTTGCAGGATAATGCTGACACCTTTCAGACACTGGGTGTTCGTGAAGCAGTGCTCTCCGGCGGCGAGGCTCTCATGCATTCGAATCTCTGGAAGTTTTGTTCTGTCCTAAAGGAAAGAAAGATCAAAGTCACTTTGTTATCAACGGGTCTGCTTTTGAAAAGAAACGCCGATGATATCGTGAAATACGTTGATCAGGTGATCGTATCCATCGACGGAAGTGAAGCGATTCATGACAAGATCAGAAATATTCCCCACGCCTTTCAAAAAATGACGGATGGCATCCGCGCATTGAAGGCCATCGAACCGGATTTTCGCGTAACGGGTCGTTGCGTGTTGCAGCGTCAGAACTACTTCGACTTTGTGAATATCGTTAAAGCTGCGAAGACAATCCGTCTGGATCAGATCTCCTTTCTTGTCGCCGATGTTTCCTCGCACGCATTTAACCATCCCGAGGGCTGGTCGGGAGAGGAGGTTAACACGGTGGCGCTTACCAGGAGTGAAACGCTCGAGTTTGCAAACACTTTACAGGATTCGTTTACGGAGCTAGCGGATTATTACCGATCCGGATTCATAGCAGAGAGTCCCACGAAGCTGAAGCGGATCGTTCAGTACTATAGTGCCATTAACGGAGAGGGAAATTTTCCCATGCCCGTGTGTAATGCGCCCTGGGTTTCGGCAGTTGTTGAGTCGGATGGTGCGGTATCACCGTGTTTTTTTCACAAGCCCTACGGCAATATCTACAAAAAGAATTTTCTTGACGTAATCAATTCCGCTGAAGCAATTGCCTTCCGAAAGAACCTGAAGATGGCTGCGGATGATATCTGCAGGAAGTGTGTTTGTTCAATCCGGTTGCGTCCGACTCAGATGTTGTAATGCAGTTGATACAGCAAATCTTTTCCATCGAAGAGTGAACTCTTTTCCTTGAGCAGGGCAAGCTGACATCCCGCCGAATGGGCAATCGCAAATATCTCCTGCAGGTTGCACTCCTGAGTTAACACCATGACTGTCACCGACTGTGAATCGACAAAGTCGGGAAGTTGCCTGAAAAGTTTCCCGAAGTATTCGAAATTTTCGCCGCAATACCACGCGTGGTCCGCATCGCTTTGCGGTGTTCGGGCATAGTACGGAGGGTTAATGATGACCCAGTCGAATCGTTGGCTGTCAAGGTTTGTAAAAAGGTCCGAATGCACAGTCTTAATGGTAACGCCATTTGTGCGCGCATTCGTGGCTGTATTTTGAGTCGCCGTCTCGCTTATGTCAAGGGCCGTCACGTCGAGGTTAGCCTTTGCCGCAACCACCGAGATCAAGCCCGATCCGCTACCGACTTCCAGCAGTGTTTGTCCCGTGGATATTTTGTTTTCGATATACTCCAGGATGAACAGTGTACTCGAGAACAGGCCGGGATGGAATACGCCGGGAAGAACCGAAACAGTTATATCACCTCGGGTATAGGATCGCTTCTTTCGAAGATACCATCGTGTGAACGGGATCAGTACGATTGCTGCAACGTTTTTGAAGAATCGCCGCATGTTCATTCCATCTTGAAACCTTCAAGTTCCGGTTGGCGATATCGCCAGAGGCGTTGCAAGACCTTTAACTCGAGCGGCAACGCAAATAAGTTCTGGTGATAGCGAATACTCGAGAGTCTGCGAAGAATGCTTTTCTTGAATGGGGTAAGTCTGAAATCCGATACCGTCGGAAATTGGGCATTCAGAACCGTTTCAAATCCGCGGATCTTACTGACCATTTCAGGCGTCAGCCACGGCGTCAACGGGTTTTTCCGGAGGTCAAAGTTTTGCCATTCCGGCGCAAGCCAGTCTTCGAGCTTTTTTGGGAAACTAAACCCCGCCTCCTTCACCCGTTCGTATACCTCGGATCCTTCAGTGGGCACGGGGCTGTAAACGTAAATTATTATCTCTGTGTCGGGATTGATTTCTTTGATCTCTTTGATGTACGCGATGTCCTGATCGATTTGCTGCATCACTGCCTCGGGGGTTTCGGCTGGAAAGCCCAGGACGAAAGAGTATTCGGGGATAATGTCGAATTGCCTGAGCCTGGCTGCGAATCGTTTCATTTGTTCTGTCGTCTGCGTACCGCCCTTGTCCATCTGCTTCAACAATTCGTCGTTGCTCGTCTCAGCGCCGAAGAAAATCATTCTGCACCCTGCTTTGCGCATGGCAGCGAGCGAGTGGTCGCTGTACTTGTCTACCGTATCTATGCGGCCCTCACCCCACCAGTTGATGCGCTCGTTGTTGATGAGACGCGAAAATTCAACAGTCCTTTTTTCGCTTACGAAGAAGTTATTGTCGTGAAACTCCACTGCGTTCGCACCGTGATGATCAATCAGATATTTGATATCCCGATGAACCAAGAATGCGGATTTGCCCTTCCATCGCGCGTTGTAAAGCGGTACTACCGCACAAAACGAACATGTGAATGGACAACCCATACTGGAGTGGTAGGCGGCGGTCCGTGACCCCAGGAATGTTTTTCCTAAATAATTTCTTAAAGGGTAGACAGCGTTCAGTTTTTCATAAGGGAGTTGAGGAAGGGTGTCCTGATCCGCTAACGCCGCCAGCGGAGTTTTTACAACTTCACCGCCCCGGATGTAAATGAGATTCTGAATATGTTCAATGGATTCGCCGTGTTCCAGGGCGTGCAATAACTTCGGAAATGCGTGGTCGCCGGGACCATTAATAACATAGTCGACAAACGAGGAAGTAATCACGGAGGCGAATTGATTGGAGGCGAAATAGCCACCCCATATGATCACCACTTCGGGGAAGAACTCGCGCACTTTCCGGGTCAAAGGAATTGCCTGACGAAGCTGCGGCCCTGGCATGACGGTGCACCCGAAATATTTGAAATCACCCGTGCGCAAGTGGCGCTCAATCGCCTCCCATGGATTTGATTCAAGGTTGCCATCGACAAAAACGTAATCGAACAAGCCCTCAATGCTCGCGCCCACCTGGAGAATGGAATTCGGAATCCTGTGTTTGGAATTCGCGCTTCGCGGATTGAAAAGGATTACCTTGTTCATCGTCAGTTAAAGGTAGTGAATCCATGGTTGAAAGAATAAGCTGCAAATGCTGTCACGCGTCGTTTCTTTCAATATTCTAAAATGATAAGTACATTTAATATGACCATAAGGTTTACCGGGATTTGAAAAAATTGCTTTCGGGGTTGACTATTCCCCAGCAGTACGTGTGCATTTCTTTGGAAGATTTCCGAAGACCGCTTTCCGTGTTCCTGACGGGAGCGGAAGGTGATCGGCACCTCGATGTTAGCAACACTCATTTGTTTATTGGCTACCGGCCGTTGATTTTGGCGATCGTGTTTGCGGATGGTCAGGAGGCGGTTTCCGCCGCGAATATCATTGAATTGTCGTTTGTAGACCAGGAACTGGATTCACCGGAGCCGAATCGTGCTTGCGTCGCCAGGCTACAAGCGAGGAAAATACGGACGCGCGCGGTGGGACGTCACACGATTGTTTTCTACGAGGGGACTCATGGCGGGCACCGGTTTATCAGTGGATTCCATCAGTTCATTAACAATCAGCGTGAACGCCTACGCAGAGACGCTCCCGGCAATGTCAGCCTTCCCGGGAACTTACATGACCAGGTGAGGATCGCGTATTCTGTTCCGCGGATTATTGCTCTGATTACCATTTCAGAAGGCGGCCTCATGAATATGTTTCCCACCGATCTACACGGACCATGCGGCAACAAGTATTACGTGAGCTCGCTGAGGCACGGAGGAAAAGCGAGTCAGCAGGTTGAGAGAACAAGAAAGCTTCTCTTAGCGTTTATGCCTGCCCGCGATTTTCAGCTGGTCTATGGACTTGGCAAGAATCATATGCGGGATCCACGACCGTATTCGGAATTTTTAGTTTTGTCCGGGAACAGCGCCACGTTAAAGCTGCCGGTGCCCGCTTCAGCCCTGCGCTATAAGGAGCTTGAGGTGATTGATTCTTTTGACAGAGGAATCCACCGCGTCTATATTTATAATGTGGTGGGTGAACAATCCCTGCAGCAGGGAAACACGTTGGCGCACATTCATCAGTACTATGCACAGTGGAGGATCGATCAGAACATTCCCACAGAGATCTATTTACGGTGAGGCTATGCGAATTATTCATGTTTCTTACAAGCGTATTGCTGACTATGATGATCCGCATGCCTGGTTGAGGCGCTTGCCTTTCTTCACAGTGTCACTGGAAGAGAACGCGAAGGTTGCCGACGTTATGAGTGTTCATTTGATCCGTTACTCTGGAAAAATCAAAAAGAAAGGTGTTGAATATCACTTTGTGAAGTTATCCCGCGTGGGGAGTTTGTTTCCTATTCGGCTTCATAGGTATTTAAGCAAGCTTGATCCGGATGTGGTTGTCGTTCACGGTCTGGTCTTCCCCATGCAAGTCATTCTGCTGCGCCTGCAACTTCCGGTTCGTGTCAAGATTGCATTGGTGCATCATGCGGAGCGGCCTTTCAATCGCTATCGAAGATGGTTGCAAAAAATCGCCGATCGGTATGTTGATATGTATTTTTTCAACTCTGTTCGGCATTCTCAGGAGTGGATAGAAAGCAAAATCATTCGCAATCCCCCAAGGGTCGTCGAAGTGATGATCGGGTCTTCGACTTTTTATCCCGCCGATCGTGTCCTTGCGCGAGAAAAAATTTCCGTGCAGGATGGTGTCATTTACTTATGGGTTGGACAATTGGATTTCAATAAAGATCCCGGAACGCTGGTAAAGGCCTTTAAGATCTTCGCGGCAGACCGGCCGACCGTGAAGTTGTTTATGATCTATCAGGGGGACAATCTCCTAGAGGAGATAAGACAGCTGATTGACAACTTCCCACAAATTTCACTGGTAGGGAAGGTTGATCACGCTGAGCTGTTGCATTGGTACAACAGTGCCGACTTTGTTGTTTCGACTTCCCACCGTGAGAGTGGAGGAATTGCAGTGTGCGAGGCAATGTCTTGCGGATGCATTCCGATACTCACGGATATCCCTTCGTTCCAGATGATGACTGGTCATGGTCAGGTGGGATTTCTTTTTCAACCGGGCAACCCGCAGGCGCTTTTGGATGTACTGGTCAAGAGCGAGAGCGTTGTTGGTGGCGCGGAAAGACAAAAAGTGCTGGACCATTTTCATGTGACGCTGTCAAATGAGGCGATTGTCGGTAAGATGATGAAAGTGTTCACATCACCTGGAACCCATGAGTAAGCGACGCATTGCAGTCTGGACGTTCGGTGGGATTGGGACCGGTCATTTTTCGCAGGGAATGCCGGCACTGGAGCAACTTGTGAACGGCATGACGGAAGTGTTTGAAGTGGTCGTCTATTCACTGTCGAGGCCAAACCCGGGATATCATAACGCAAATTTTGTTGTGCGCTCGCCCGCATCCTGGTTGAGATATTCATTCCTGCGATGGTTTTCGCTTGTGGGACTATTTCTCCGCGATCATGCGAAGGAAAGATTTGATCTTGCGCTGGCATTTTGGGGATGGCCATCGGGAATTATCGTTACTCTTCTCGGAAAAATACTGGGACTTCCGGCGGCGATATATGTGCTGGGTGCGGATGCTGCGAGTGTTCCGGAAATTGGCTACGGAATATTTCATCGTCCGATACTCCGGCGGATTGCTAGATGGGCATATCTGCGAGTAGACCTATTGTTGGCGATCTCCTATTACCAGAAGGATCAGCTGGCCCGTTTTGGAATACGTCGTGAAATTGCAATAATCCCCTGGGGTGTAAATCCGAAGGACTACCGGTTCGAACGCCGGATGCCGGGTGAAGTATTGCATTTTATTCATGTCGGCCATCTTTCGCTGGTGAAAGACCAGGTGACACTCATTCGGACATTCGCGCTGATCAATCAGCAACGACCTTCCGAGTTGAGGATATTTGGATTTGACACGCTAAATGGGAAGATGCAGAAACTCTGTCGCGATCTCGGACTTGAAGGAAACGTCGTGTTCTATGATATGGTGCCACGTGATGAAATGCCCATCCACTACAAGTGGGCTGACATCATGCTTCATACTTCGCTCTCTGAAGGACAGTGCATGGCGTTGACGGAGGCGGCGGCGTGTGGCGTTTTACTGGCGGGAACCCGGGTGGGATTGCTATACGACCTCGGAGAGTCAGGAATCACGGCAGGACCGGCCGACTACAAATCTCTCGCTGAAAAAATCCTGATGGTCATTGACGATTTGCCAGCACGTGACCGGCACGTCGAAATGGCAAGGGCCTGGACTGAAAGACACTCCTTTGAGTGGACACTGATGGAACTGACAATGCAGCTGAATCGGCAGGTCAGGAGTGATTCGTAATTCTCCTATCTTTAATGACCATGATTGAAAGGATTTTTAACAGAGTGCGAAGGATCAACGCCGCCTACTTTCCGCAGCGCGTGTTTCAGTCGCCAAAGTGGCTCGTCCTGGGAGTTAATAATACTTGTAATCTTCACTGCAGGATGTGCGATGTCGGCGTTAATTACTCACAGAGCAACTTCTTTCAAAACCTGATGGGCAGCAAACCTGTTCACATGCCTCTGGAGCTTTTCAGGGAAATCGCCGACCAGGCGAAGCGATACTTTCCAGGTGTGAAACTTGGGTACGCCTTTACCGAACCCCTCATCTACACGCATCTGGAGCAGTCACTGCAGTATTGCAAAGACAAGAAGCTTTTTACATCGCTCACCACCAATGCCCTGGGATTGCGCAAATGGGCGCCCGTGTTAAAAGAGGTCAACCTCGGTGAACTCAATATTTCGCTCGATGGACCGCCGGAAACTCACAACTTTATCAGGGGCAATGAACATTCATTTTCGAAAGCAATGGAGGGAATCGAAATGTTGTCAGCGCTGAACTGCGGATTTCCGATAAATGTCTACTGCGTGATCACTGAATGGAATATAGGAAAGCTCGAGGAGTTTTTGCGGTGTCTCTCCCCGTACAAAATTCGCCGCGTCGGATTGATGCATGCGAATTTTACTTTGCCTGAGACAGCCAGCCGGCACAACGACACATTCTTGAATACCTACCCGGCGACGGTATCGAATATCACGGATTGCAATAATCAGGATGCCGATACAGATGTGTTATGGAAGGAGATCACGGCAATTAAGAACAGAGATTGGAACTTCGAAATCGGTTTTTATCCGGAACTTCACACAAAAGGCGAGCTCGATCGGTACTACCGCGAACCCAGCCGGTTTATTGGCAGGAGGTGCATGGATATTTTTTCTAATCTAATGATTAAATCGAACGGAGATGTTATACCGGCGCACGGTCGGTGCTTCAATCTTACAGTCGGAAACCTGTATAAGCAGAATCTGAAAGAAATCTGGAATTCTGCGGTCATTTCGGAATTTCGAAAAACTGTCAGCCGTAACGGTGGTTTATTGCCAGCTTGCTCCCGATGCTGCAGTAGCTTCATCAAATGAGCGCGTCATGTTTTGTGAAGCCGTATCCAGGGGAAAGGGGACATGGGATAGATTAGCGACAGGGCCTTGGTGCTGAGAGATCGTGGATCGTAAAGAACGTCATGGGGATGGTTGCGGAATGCGTCCCAGCTGTGATAGTGATAGAAACCTCCCAATTCAGAATTGTGCAGCGTGAAGTGTTTTTCGGACCGAAGCTTTGCATGGTAAATTTCCTTCGGGCTGTACACCGGGCTATCCAGTATGTGAATTTCTCCCTTCCGGCGCATCAACTGCCGTAGCCTGGCAAGCAGAAGGTCAAGGTTGCCGAAGTACGGTAACGTTGCTGCAAGTATGATGTAGTCGAAAATTTGGTCCGGGATCATGGATGTCAATACATCGGCGTATGCGAACGAGATCTTTTCGTTTCCCGCAAATGCTCTGGCAGCTTGTCTTAATTCAGTTTCGTTGATGTCTATTCCCAGCACACAGCTGTTTGGAACGGTAGCCAGGTAGTTAGACAACCACCCGTTCCCGCAACCGATCTCGAGGATTGCAGGTTGCCTGTTTTGACAGGCTTCTTGCAAGTACCGGAGAAGTTTTCCTGAAGTGGACATGCGGATCCGCCACTCTTTTGCGGCAGGATGAGTTGGCGGGATTCGCGGCAACATGCGAACGATCTCGTCGGCATACAGGCGTTCTTCCGCCCTTCGGATTGATAAGTAAACTGTTTCAAATTTTGACGGGTGATCCAGACCGCGTTGATAAAAAAGATTATTCTCGAAGGAAAAGTCAGGACTTTGCCGAAGTAATTCCCGGATGTCGCCTTCCGCTTTCATCGGGGCAAGTATTGAAACGTGACAATCAGGTGGTCGGCCCAGCGGTTGAACGGGAACGAATCCTTCACGAGCGCGTCGGCTTTGCGAAGTAGCTGATAGAGCCGGGGATGCGTTAAAGGAAGTTGTGAGTGCGGTTGTGGCGACAGGGCGGCCAGGCCCTCGCATCTTTTCAACTCGAATGAAGAGCCCAGCGCCCGGCGAATGTCTGCCAGGGAATGGTAATACGTCTGGAAATACTCCCCTTCCAGATGCGCAGTAACGCCGTTCTTTCTGAAACGCCGAAAGGCCTGTTTCACTTTGCCCTTGGCGAGCCATAAGATTTCCCAGGGGCAGACCGGTGGCATGATCACCCAGATCACGTGTCCTCCCTCTTTCAGCACGAGAGGCAAGTGCCCCGTGACTCGGCTCAGGTCCTGAATGCAGTTGAGGCCTCCAAAGTTGGAGAACACGAGGTCATAGTCCCTTCCGTCGACGCGGTCGATTTCTTCATAAGAAAGTTGCTGACACGTTAGCCGGCCTGACAAGGAGTGTAGCGCGATCTTCTCTCTGATTTTTGTGATCATTCCATCTGAGAATTCTGTGGCATGAACCGCGTGACCGAGAGATGCGAAATGGACCGCGTCAATTCCCGTACCGGCGTTCAACTCAAGGACCTGGGCCGGGGACTGGATGAATCCTTCGACGTGGCGGTAAACCTGTTTACGGAGATCTTGCAAGATTATGTTTTCGCGATCAGCTTTATCGTATCCGAGGGACTGTTTGCTGAAGCCGCGGTTTACGGACGCCCGTTGTTGCGCTACCTTTGGATCGTTCAGAAGGTTGTCAGATAACATGAGTTGTGCCGTCGTCGGAGGGCATTGTCATTTCAACTCCAAGGTATCAAAAGAGGATGGATTTTCGGACAAATAGCCGGACTTTGGACTCGCTTCGACTTACGTAAGTCTTAGGTCGATAACATAATTGTCAGCCATGCCGGAGAACATAGAAGACTTGCTGAAATTCTTTTCGACCTTGTTCAACCGAAGGAGCCAGCGCTTTTTTACCGTGAAGAATCTCTCCAGGTAAGCGGGCGGCAGCGCAACTCCAATTGGTCGCAGGGAAACAAGGCTGAACTTCCCTTTCGACCATGCAGTAAGTTGCGATGGGTGATAATACCAGGTCTTGAGGTTTGGCCCGTGAAGATCGCTCACCGCTTCTTTTGAAGTCAGTCTCCGGAAAGCTTTTTTGAATTGAAATCGCAACAGAAAGAAGATTGTTTCCCATGCGCAGAATTTGGGCATCACAACCGCAACAAATCGTCCTCCCGGGTTGAGTAAAGTGGGGAGTTTATCAAACAAAGTCTTCAAAGAAACGGGATTCATACTGTTAATGCCTCCGAAGTTCGAAAAGATCAAATCGAATTTTTTGTCAAACAGTGTCTCGTTGAATGTCTCAAGGTCAAGATAATGCGAGCTGATCTTGCTTTGCATGGAAATGTGCTCGGCTTTTTTTTGAGTGAGCTTCAGCGTTTCCTCCGAAATGTCAGTGGCCACAATATTAAATTCCCCCTCGCCGAAAAGCACCGCGTCTTCGCCGGTTCCGCAGTTCAATTCGAGCATTTCAAAACCTTTTAATTCGGGAAGGATATTTTCTATGTATTTCCATACCCTCTTGCGCTGCAAAAGACCGATGGGACTCCGCGTGAAGACAGAATCGTAAGTTGAAGCAATATGATCGAACGGCATGCCCATTATTTAGTGTTAGCAATTTCTAGCTTTCTTAGTCTGACATGATGGGAGAACGCTGCGGGGATATAATACAAAGTGGAGATACCGGACTTAAGTTCCCGATACGTCAGTGCCAGCGGATTTCTGGCGATTTTTTTCAAGTTTTTATAGCCTTTTTCTTTGCGGTACAGGCTATGGACGTAACGATGTAACTGCCGATAATAGTCTTTGCCGAAAGTGCCTCGAAACATCATAGCCAAATCATTCGAATCACGCCAGTTCGTTTGATCGCGAAGCTGACCCTTTACCTTATCATAAAATTTTGTGCCGGGCAGAGGGTAGGAAACTGAAATTCCCAGCTCATCAGGCATTAATTCGAGAACCATGCGAATAGTAGCCTGAATGTCGTCCAAATTTTCGCCGAGGTACCCAAATTGCAGGAAGAAGCCGATGTTAAGCTCTTTCTGCCTTAGAAACGCTGTCGCCTGCCGGATTTGTGCAACGCTGATACCTTTGTCCATAGCATCCAGGATCTTCTGGGACCCGGATTCGGCGCCGATCCAAACGGTTTCAGCGCCCGATTCGGCAAGGGCATCAATGGTGCTTTCTTCAAGCAATAGATCCGCTCTTGACTGAATTTTATATCTGAATCTCAGCTGTTTTCCCACGACCAGATCCCTGAATGCCTGTACCCACCCCGGTTTGAGTCCGAATATGTCGTCGCAGAACCAGAAATGGTCGGGCTGGTAGAGGGCCATCAACATTTCCAGCTCTTTAATAACGCTCTCAGGCGACCTTGAATTATACCGATTACCGTAGATAGGCTTCGCGCACCAGTTGCATTTGAATGGGCAGCCTCGCGTTGTCGCAACGTTCAAGGAGAAGTAGCCATGATGTTTTTTCCAGATTTTCCGATATGCTTCAATGTCAACGAGGTCCCAGGCGGGAAGGGGCAGTCCGTCCAACTCGCGGATTACCTTTCTCGACTGTGTCAGCACCGTTTCGCCGTCTCGTCTAAAAGCCAGCCCCGATACTTGTGTGGGATCTATGCTGTTTTCCAGTGCGGCCAGCAATTGCTCAAGTGTTTCCTCGCCTTCGCCGCGAATGACGAAATCGACGCCATGTGGGAAATATTTTTCATACTGATCTGTGGCGTCCGAACTGCACACAATAACTGTGCAGTCGCGCTTTTTAGCCGTTTTTGCCATTAACAGCGCCGCTTCCCGCATATTGGTCAGACACATTTTTGTCAGATAGTTGAAACCATCGTCGTAAATGACCACGTACCGGGAAGAGGTCCGCTCAAGCGCATGCTCAAATTCATCAGGGCCTTCTCTGAGATTGGTGTCGAAAAGTGATACTTCGAAACCCATCTTCCTGATAACCGCGGCAGCAAGCAACGTTCCCAGCGGCGGATAGGGTTGTTTGAACCGCCATTGCTTCGGATCGAACTTGTAGAAATAGGAATGTGTGACGAGGACGTTATTCATACATTGACAGCTGTGGCAACCGGTTTCTGAACTCTTCAATCTTGCTGTCGTACCGCTCCAAAATTTTTTTCTGATAGTGGTTTGGATGATTCTTGGAAACGTACCGGCGCGTCTTAAAGGCAATCGCAAAATCTGCGCGGCTGTACCGGCTACCGTACATCTTTTTCCAACGCCGAAGCGTGATGGCCATGAAAAATCGGTCCAGCCCTTGCGCAACCGGCATCAGAAGAAACTCTGAAAGTCTCTTGAGGCGATGTGGCCGCCGATCACTGCCCTCTCCAGGTATGGGCGGACGGAAGTTGGGAAAAAACCCGGTAACCCATGGATTGGATTTCAGAATCGACCGGTATAAACCGTAGTCATAAAGGGGTACCAGCGTGATCAGCTCGGTGGCTGTGAAGAGATTCTTTTCCTCAATTTCAAGATGCTCGGAGTCGACAAAATAGTTGACGCAGAATTGCTTGTGCGAGTTGAGGAGAAAAACTCTCTTGTAAAGTACCAGTAACGTGCGGGCTATCCATAAACGTCCTGGCGCAGTGACAATAAAAAAATCGAGATCCGATTTCTCATCCATGTAGCCCTTTGAGAGAGATCCGGATGCCAGTACTGCCCGCACGAACGGAAACCGTGAAATGAACTGCGCTTTCTTAAATGCGACGTGCATCCACTTCTCCGCTTCTGCATTGCCCTTGATCCTGCGTTTGACAGGTTCTTCACTGTTTTGCATGCAGTAGAAATCACCAAACCTGAAGACGTATTTTCTGTCCGCCAGATCGTTCAAGGAACGGTCGACATCCTGCATGGTGTTCAGTTTTGTCTTGAGGAATTTGAAAATCTCGGATGCCTTCAATGGGTAATTGAAAATGTCGAAGTATAGCAAGGTATTTAATACCTGCTCTTCCAGGTCTCTATGGTGTTTATTGTCCTGCACGAAATAGCCATCTTAATTTAAGCGATACTCCCTGGAAGGAATGGATGTGAAAGAAAAGCATTCCCGACACAAGGGCATAGAAAACAATTCCTTTTTGCAATTCAAACGCGCTTTCCGTCAGGCAAAGGATTGAGAACAAGAACAGGAAGGAGATGAGCAGGAAGTCCTTCTGCGTCCAGGACCAATATGCCGGTACGAGCAACGCGAGAATTAAGACTGCAAGGCCCGGAAGACCATTGGCGATCAGACTGTACAGGTATTGATTGTGCGGATCGAGTGATTGAATACTGTTGGTGATCTGGTATTTTTCGCTCGCCCGTGACATAACTTTCTCGACGTCTCCGGTTCCGGCTCCGTAAAGCGGACTAAGTTCGGGCAGGCATGACAGAGCCAGCCACCATAATGACACGCGGATCTGTGCAGCGTTTGTGTAGTGCCCCGTGGGTTGAATACTAAACGTCGACGCTCTTACTTCTTCGAGATTGCGATAGCGAGTAACAGGATTCACATAAAGAACGGCAGCGAAGAAGAAGATCAATCCGACTGCAGCGGCCGACCAAGCGGGGGCCCTTTTCTGAAAAGTTTTAAACAACACCACGAGGTAAATAACCGCGAGGCCGGCAATCATGATGCGGGAGGACAAGAAGACAACGAACAAGGTGAGATATAGTACAAGGATCAGTATGCTCGCGCGTTGGCCGCGGGAAGTGACAGCCGGAAATAAAGCAAGCAGAAACGAAATGCAGAAAGCGAGGTACAAGGAAAAATATGTTGGATGGAGGCGGATTCCACTTGCCAGACTTGCGTAGGAGACTGCAAGCCACTTCTCCGAGGCCTCTTTGTGAAGTTCAAAATACGGGGTTGTTCCAAGATAGTTATTGGCCAGGGTGCCGGGTGTAGCCAACTGGCCAGCTTCTTGCCAGGAATGGAAAATACAGAAGAATGTGCCCGCGAGACAGGAGGCAACGAAAACCCACATCACTCGCCGGACTTCCCGATGGTTCAGCTTTACTGCGGATGTTGCGAGCGCAAGGGGAAGCAGAAGTAGAAAAATTTTCTTTTCGAGCGAGAACCAACCGCGAAAAATACTGTCAGAAAATACCAGTCCGACAAACTGAATGATAAAGAATCCAATGAAGATCTGAACAAGGAGACTGTGTTTGAGGACGGCCAGTTTTGCGCGCCAATCGCCCTCAGCCACCCAGTTGACCAGGAGGATGATGATGGCTCCATGGCAGATCTTCACCGAGAATGGCAACGCCGCAACAGACGCGCAGAGAGCGACAACCATGATGTGCCTATGTACTATGATCCTTTTCTCACTCATCGGGAGAACTTAACAAGGATCCGCTCATTGATGTATTTGCGCTCGTTGTCTTTGAACCAACCCCACTTGTTGAAGTAGGTGATCGCACTGACGACGTGGTGGACCAGCTTCACAGCATTCCTGTACGATCCGCGTTGGTTATAGTGGTAGATGACGGCTTCCGGATAAAAGATCGTTTGATATTTGCGGTGAATTCTGCGGGTCAGGTCGGTGTCTTCCGTGTATAGGAAAATGCGCTCATCAAACAGGCCAACTTCACGTAGCGCATCCGTTCGGAGGAACATGAAACATCCCGATAGGAAAGGCACTTCCATGACCTTATCATAGCCTGAGAAATGCATCTCGTACCAGTGATTCAACTGGTTTGACCACGAGGGATAAAACTGGAGGAATCTTCTGGTGAACAACGTGAGGGGTGTTGGTAAGAGTTTACAGAGCGGTTGCAATCGACCATCGGGATACAGGACCTTTGGCATTACAAGGCCCACATTTGGTTGCTGTTCGATGTAATCAAGAATCCGCGGCAGCACATCGTCTTCGAAATACACGTCGGGGTTGAGCACTACGTGATACCGTGATCTGTTGTCGGCCAGTATCTTTCTCAGCGCCAGGTTGTGCCCGGCGCCAAACCCGATGTTCCTGTTTGTGAAAATGTATTCAATCCGCGGATGTTGGAAATATGATGCAAACCGATCGGTGGGCGAATTGTCAATCAGGTATAATGTGGAGGCCTCCGTGCTTGTCAGGAAGCTGTTCACGGCGTTTTGCAGCAACGCGAGGTCGTTCTTGTAGATGACAATAGAGGCAGTGATTTTATCCCGCATACGATTTGTGAGTAATGAGGTTCTTGATAATCCGATATCGCTGGGCTATTTTTTCGTTGATCGAATTGGGACTTGACGCCCCGGAAGTCGACGCATTTGAGTCATGCCTTCGATGCAAAACCAATGCATCGGACATGAAATGAACGCGGTAGTAGAGTTCGCCGATGAGGCCGATCCAGAAGTCGTGCATCGGAATGTCCGGAGGAAAGGGCAATGCGCGATTCTTGAGCTTGCTTGTGAAGGCCATGCAACACCCCATGTAAGAATTTCGGATAAGATTCCTTATCAGACCCTTGCCTGATCTGTTCAGATCGTAAAACGAATGCTGCTGCACCTGCAAGGCGTCATTCACCAAACGGCAGTCGGACATAACTAAGTCATAATTTTTCAGCGCCTGTTTCATCCTCGTCACTTTGCCGGGTAGCCAGACGTCATCCTGGTCTGCGAGGAAGATAAGATCTCCACGGCTCGCTTTCAAGCTGGCTTCAAAGTTCCTGGTTATTCCTTTTTCTGATCTACTTTCCAACAGGCGGATGCGGGAATCCTGAAAGGTGCGGATAACGGTCAGGGTGTCGTCGCCGGAGCAGTCATCGGAAATTACAATTTCATCATCGCGGTTAAGTTGCGGCAAAATGGATTCAATCTGTTCTTTCAAAAAAGACGCTCCATTCCTGGTAGCCATGCAAACGGAAACCATAGATGCAATTGCAGTTATAAGGTATGACTTCTACTCGGCAAAAACAAAATGAATAATACAAATCACTTAAAGAAATGCCCGCTTTATCCAGGGGAGACGCCGGATGCTGTGGTGTAGCAGAATTGGATAGACGATCTGAAAGCTTACACCACTAAACCGGATGGTATTATCAAAGATCATGAAGAGAAAAATCGTATTGATGATAGCCAGGCCGGTGAGAAAAAAGGGCGACGGTGGCGGCAGTATACGCACATATAACAGCGGAATTGCCAGGATTACGATCGCCATCAGCGAAAGGCCCGCAAACCCGAGGTAAGTGAAGCTCCCGGCGTAGACTGTTGTAGCATTAAAGGGTCCCGGCACCGTTGCTATTTCTTTGCGCGTAGCACCAGTGGCGGCATTTAGGCGTTTTGAGATGAAGTCCCACACTACTTCGCTGTTGAACCAATGCAGGAATGTGGCCCCGGTGATTGTGTCCGGCGCGTTCGTGCGGATATTCTCTTCCACATTCGCGAGTGGCGACGTGCTGTAGATATAGGCCCAAAAGAATTCCGGGGGCACGAAAGAATTTCTGAATGAGGCCGTCGCCTGACCGGTATTGAGGAAATCATCGGGCGAATAGGATTTGTGAGCCTCGTTTGTTACCCGAAGATTTCCCATCACGCCGAAGAGGTAAAAAATCACTACGACTCCGATTGTGCCGAAGGCAACGTTCTTCAGAGTAATCCTGGTCTTATACATCAGGAAAAGGAAGACGGAAGCGGACAGGTTGAACAAGAACATTCCGCGGTTATATATCAAAATGGCCGCCGCGAGATTCACAAGGTATAAGACGAGGATTAGCCGCGATCGGCCCGAGAGCCATTGATGGAAGAGAAAAACAGTATAAAATGAACCGAATGTGACGATCAGGACATGCAGTGTAGGAATCCCGAACTGGCGATAATCGAAAGGATGCTTCAGAAGAACGAGCAGAAGCGGTATGCCACCCTGGTAAATGAACTCCAAAAGCCAAAGCGCGTACAGACATACCGTTATCAGCACCGGGGCGGTACGGGAGGTCGGAGGCGCGAGTTTATAGAACCTGGCAACACCGCGTTTCGCAAATCTGATCCCGCCTAAAAGATGAAGCGCGATCGTAACAACCAAAAAAATTATCAGCGCCCCCGACAATCGCGGGTAAAGCGCTGACCAACGCAGGGAGTACAGCGCCAGAGCAAGCGTGAAAGCCAGAGCATAGCAAAAATAGGGATTAGCCATGGAGAAGATGATGGAAGAACGCGCTTATGAAACGACCTCTTTTATATCGCACGGATAAGTGACATGCGCGCAGTAAGGATTGTATTGTATAGGCGTTGAGAAAACCGGACTTTCGGCTCATGACTGATGCACCGACACAATAATGATGGAATCGCAACAACGCATCTTCAGAATTCATCTTTGAATTATTTGAAAAATCGTGTGATAATGTCGTGTCGAGGACCCAAAAATGATCGGTAAAAGCCATTAGCCGTTTTCCAAATGAAATATCACTGAAATCGAGCGGGATTTCCGGATCATAACCGCCCACAGCCTGGAAGGCAGAAAGTTTTATCAACAATCCGCTATTGGCAAACCGATGGCTGCGGAGTGAGAGGGTCGATGATCGGATATTGATTCTCCAACCCTTGCCGAAAGCGAAATGGAACGGTGAAACAACTCCTTTCTGATCTCTTAACCTTGGAACGAATGCCATCGTCTGGCTGTGCGTGTCGATGGCAGCACGGAGTTCTTCAAAGAAGTTTAAGGTTACGGAGGTGTCCTGATCCAGAAATAGCATCCAGGTCTTGTGTTTGCTTTCAGCGTATGTTGATGCGGTGTTGTAGGCTGCGCTTACGCCGGGGTTGAGCGGGTTGTGGTAATATGCGATATTTTCCGATGAGACCCGCGAGGGATGCAGGCTGTTATCGTAGATAAAAGTTTCCGGGAAAGCGTCGCAAGCCACGGCCACGTCGTGAATCGAAGTGCACGCCTCGGATTCTTCGGGTTTTCGCTCAAATAACACGACCACGATCAATATCCGGGAAAAGAACGAGGATAAGTCCGACTTTTTTGACCCGGATACGGTCCGGATGGTGCACGGCTTGAACATCGTCATAAAAAAATTTGACTTTCTCCGAAAACAATTCAATATTTTCGCTTTTCCGGCACATCTGGTGCCTTGTCATCCATACGGTTCAACTAAACAGCACACCAATAACCATGAAAAAAATTGAAACCATTGAGGATTATCATGAAGAATATCGGAAAAGTATTGAAAATCCCGAAGCATTTTGGGCGGAAGTCGCGGAACAATTCGTCTGGAGAAAGAAATGGTCCAAGGTTTTGGAATGGGACTTTACGAAACCCGAGATAAAATGGTTTCAGGGCGCTAAGCTGAATATCACGGAGAATTGTCTGGACCGGCATTTGAAGGAGCGGGGGAATGAAACGGCCATCATCTGGGAACCCAATAATCCGAAAGATGCCGCGCAACACATCACGTATCAGCAATTGGTCGACGAGGTTTGCAAAACCGCAAATATGCTGAAGGCGCATGGCGTGAAAAAAGGTGACCGTGTTTGCGTGTACCTGCCGATGATCCCTCAGCTGGCGTACACGATTCTTGCCTGCGCGCGAATCGGCGCCATCCACTCTGTAGTGTTTGCCGGATTTTCTTCACGCTCACTGGTCGATCGGATAACGGATGCTGGCTGTGAGGTGGTGGTGACAGCCGACGGAGGCTTCCGGGGAGAGAAAACAATTAACCTGAAAGGAATTATGGACGACGCCCTGGAAAAATGTCCGCAGGTTAAGCGGGTAATCCTGTTTGAACACACGAAGTCTAATGCATCCGTAAAGGCCGGGCGTGATGTGTGGTGGCACGAAGAGATCAAGAAAGTAAACGCCGTTTGCCCGGCAGAGGAAATGGATGCAGAGGACATGCTGTTCATTCTCTACACTTCGGGTTCGACAGGGAAACCAAAAGGCATGGTGCACACGTGCGGTGGATACATGGTTTACATGAATTACACATTCAATACGGTGTTTCAATATAAGCCGGGACAAGTGTACTGGTGTACCGCCGACATCGGATGGATCACGGGGCACTCGTATATCCTCTATGGTCCGCTGTCTGCAGGAGCCACTACTATTATGTTTGAAGGAGTTCCATCATGGCCCGACTATGGAAGGTTCTGGCAAGCGATCGAGCGGCACAAGGTAAATATTTTCTATACAGCCCCTACAGCGATCCGAGCATTGCAAAAAGCTCCGCTTAGCTTTGTGGAAAAATATGATCTCTCATCCCTGAAGATACTCGGTACAGTGGGCGAGCCGATCAACGAAGAAGCCTGGTTGTGGTATGACAAGAATATTGGAAAGGGCAAATGTCCTGTCATCGACACCTGGTGGCAGACGGAAACCGGAGGCTTCATGATTTCGCCTATCGCAAACGTTACGAAAACCAAACCCGCGCATGCGACGCTTCCGTTGCCCGGCGTTCAGCCGGCGGTGATGAATGAGAGCGGCCTTGAAATACAAGGCAACAAAATCGAAGGGAAACTCGCGATGAAATTCCCATGGCCTGGAATGGCGCGGACAATATATGGAGATCATCAAAGATTTCGCGAGACTTACTTCTCGGCGTTTCCGGGCAAGTACTTTACGGGCGATGGCTGCAAACGAGATGAAGATGGTTACTATCGGATCACCGGGCGTGTCGATGACATCATCATTGTAGCCGGGCACAACCTGGGCACTGCGGAGATCGAGAGCTCGATCGATGAACACAGCTTCGTTTGCGAAACGGCCGTTGTAGGATTTCCCCATGATGTCAAAGGTCAGGGCATCTACGCTTTCGTCATCTGCTATGACAAGCCGACGGAAGAGGAGGCCTTGAGAAAGGAAATCACTGAAACGGTTTCGAAGCTGATCGGTCCAATTGCAAAACCTGACAAGATCCAGTTCGTCAGTGGCCTGCCGAAGACCCGTTCCGGAAAGATTATGAGACGGATCCTTCGCAAGATTGCCGAGGGAGACACGGACAACCTCGGGGACACATCTACCTTGCTCGACCCGGCTGTCGTTGACGAGATCAAGGAAGGTGCGCTTTGACCGCCGCCTGATCCTGAAATTTGACGATTGAAAGACTTTATTGAAGATCCTGCCAATACAGGTCAGGAAAAGTATTTACTTTTGCTATTCTGTTGGTTTTAGACCGGCATGAAACCGCTGCGACACGACGAAGTGTGAAGTTGAAATCCCAAAGCCAGTGCCCGAGCAAAAATGAATAAGAACAACCTGCATGAGTCTTTTCTGCTGTGTCTCATCATCATTGCCGCCCTGCTGGTACTTTCGGTCATTCCCAGGTTTTCAATAGAGACGCTTACTTTCAGGCGAATCAACTTGCTGTCGGATATCGCCCGGGAGAAGATTGATAGTGCTGAGGTTGCGTTTACCGACTCGCTCGTCGCAAAACAGGACTCCGTTATCCAGTTGGTGAAGGAAACCTGCCCGCCCGGGCTGACATGCCTGGAAGATTATAGTAGCGATAGCACTGCTCTGTATAAATTTTATAAGGCACTCTCTGACATCAAGAAGAACCCGAAAGCTGTCAGGATTGCCTTCTACGGTGATTCGTTTATCGAAGGCGACGTGTTCTGCGGCAGTTTCCGGGACTCATTGCAGTCAGTTTTCGGAGGTCGCGGTGTCGGCTTTGTCCCCATCACTTCCGGCGTTGCCGGGTTCCGGAATACGATCAAACATTCTTTTGACAACTGGCGAACCAGCAATCTGATCAGCCGCACGGACTCGACCGCCGAATATGGACCGGCCGGTTATTGTTTTGTTCCCCTGGAAGGAAACTGGGTGGAGTACCGGCCGTCGCGAAAGCGCTTTCTCCGCGAATTCAATACCGTAAAACTATACTATAAGAACTATCAGGAAGCGGCTGTTCGGTTTAGCGTGAACCAGGATACTACGGAAAAAGTGGTTCCGCTGAAAAAATCCAACTCGCTCCAGGAGTGGGCGTACCGCGGAAGAAAGATGAAGTCAATCCGCTTCACCTTTGAACCTTTTGACAGCCTCAGGCTTTTTGGCGCCAGCTTCGAGGACGGCCCCGGTGTTTATGTCGACAATTTTTCGCTGCGCGGGAATTCGGGCATCAGCCTCACGGGCATCAGCCGCAGCATGCTTGCGAAGTTCAACAGCTACCGGAGCTACAAGCTGGTGATCCTCCAGTTCGGTCTGAACATGGTCGTGGAAGATTCTCTTAACTATCGCGCTTATGTCAAGAGGATGGTGCGCGTGATAAATAACATGAAAGAGTCGTTCCCTCAGGCGAGTTTTCTCCTGATGAGCGTGAGCGACCGCAGCAGTAATTCGCGCGGCAAATTTGAAACCATGAACGCAATCCCTGCCATGCGCAATGCCCAGCGAATGATTGCGCAGGAAACAGGCATCGCTTTCTGGGATATGTTTGAAGCCATGGGCGGGGAGAACAGTATGGTCCGATTTGTTACCGCGAAGCCTGCACTCGCCGCCAAAGACTATACGCACCTGAATTTCAAAGGAGGTCATAAGCTGGCAAGTTCTCTCTTGAAAAGCCTTCTCTACAGTCACGAGCAACACCTTGAAAAGTATGGGAAAAAGAAATAGCCTCCCATATTGCGCTGGCAGATGGCAAAAGGTCGCCGGATTTTGCCTGGCACTGTTCGTCTGCAGCGGATACGCGTATAGCCAGCGCGTAGACTTTACATACAGAACGTGGGGCCTGGAAGTTGACGCCGACAACATCATCAATAATACCGGCCACCTCGAAGGATTTTTCGAGAAACTCTATCAACTCCAGCTCGCGCAAGATCGCAAGGTAAGCATCGTTCATATTGGAGATTCGCACATCCAGGCGGACTACATGACCAGTGTCATCAGGAGAAATTTCCATCGTCACTTCGGCAATGCAGGCAGAGGCCTCGTTGTTCCCCTGAGAGTAGCCAGAACCAACGAGCCGAATAACTTCAGAACATCTTCTAAGGTGGTGTGGCGTTCCAAACGCTGCGTTTTTCCGGAACAGGCATTACCCATTGGCATTGGCGGTGTGACAATAGAATCCGACAACCCGGATGCGAACCTGCAGATCGACATGAATGATCTTTGGCTGGATTACAGCTTCAACGCGCTTACACTCTTCTACGAGAAGGATTCGAAAAGTTTTGATTTTTCCGTTCGCGATTCGAAGGGGCGGGAGCTCGGAAGACTCAATGCGTTTGAGCAGGATTCCAGCCGCAATTTTTCGCGTCTTGCGTGGGACCACCCCGTAAACACAATTGACATTCAGAGTAAGAAAGCTAACGGTGAACAGTCGAGGGCGATAATCTACGGGGCCGTTCTGGAGAATTCCATGAATGGAGTCTTGTATCATACAATCGGCGTGAACGGCGCGAAGTTCCGCCATTATAATCAAGCGAAGTATTTCGCTCAACAAACGGAGGCCCTGGGAGCGGATTTGTTTATTATTTCGCTTGGGACGAACGAGTCGATCGAATATCCCCACCTCGATAGCAACTTTTTCTCGCACATAGAGCGGCTCGTCTCCACTTTGCGGAAATACAATCCCGACGCCGCCTTTCTCCTGGTGACACCACAAGATGCGTTTGCGAGGAAGACCCGCATCAACCCGGGCATCGAACAAGTGAGAGAGAATATCATCCGGTACGCGGTCGAAAACGGTCTGGCGTTTTACGATCTCTACCGCGCAGCCGGCGGCGAGTTTTCTGCGAGAAGCTGGACGGACAACTCACTTTTGAGTCGCGACGGAATTCACCTCACGCGCGACGGGTATGAATACGAGGGAAATCTTTTTTATCATGCGTTATTGAAGGCTTATAATTTTTATGTTCCCAATCGACATCCATAAGCTGCAGGAGTTGTTTGTGTACAACCCGGAAGAACCTTTGATCTTCAACAGCGGGTTGTTCCTTTTCTTGTTTACGGGATTCCTATGGATATACAGCAGCCTCAACAACGCGCATCGGGCGAAGCTTGTTTTTGTGACGATCTTCTCACTGTATTTTTATTACAAGTCGAGTGGCGCCTACTTTATCCTGTTGATTTTTGCGACGGTGGCAGACTTCAGCCTGGCGAAGCTGATCCACTCATCGGTCGACCCGTTCCGGCGGAAGGTGTATATCATATTAACGCTGGTGGTGAACCTGGGAATGCTGGGATATTTCAAGTACACCAATTTTATTCTGGATTCGCTGTTTTCAATCGGGGGCGCTGACTTTCAGCCCTTGGATATCTTTTTGCCCGTTGGCGTTTCCTTTTTCACGTTTCAATCGTTGAGCTATACACTGGATGTTTACAGGGGTAATCTCAAACCCGTTGACAGCATTCTGGATTACGCATTTTTTGTGTCGTTCTTTCCGCAGCTCGTCGCCGGTCCGATCGTCCGGGCTACCGACTTTCTCCCTCAGATCCACAAGCCGACGCTGGTGAC
Source organism: Flammeovirgaceae bacterium (assembly GCA_044507775.1). Lineage (GTDB taxonomy): Bacteria > Bacteroidota > Bacteroidia > Cytophagales > Cyclobacteriaceae > Chryseosolibacter. The sequence continues at coordinate 33,565 of JBIQIY010000004.1, forward strand.
GTCAGAGATGTTTGGTCGTGGCGTTTTTCTGATCGGCTGCGGCTTGTTTAAGAAGGCCGTCATCTCGGATTACATCAGTACCAATTTTGTGGATCGCGTCTTCGATGCCCCCACGCTGTATTCAGGAATTGAAAACCTGTTTGCCGTGTACGGTTATGCACTTCAGATTTATTGCGACTTCTCCGGCTACTCGGATATGGCGATCGGTTTGGCGTTGCTGCTCGGATTCCGTTTCCCGCTGAACTTTGATTCGCCGTATCAATCAAGGAATATTACGGAATTCTGGAGGCGCTGGCATATTTCACTGTCCACCTGGCTGCGGGATTACCTTTATATTTCGTTGGGAGGAAACCGGAAGGGTGAAAGGCGGACTTACATTAATCAGATGATTACGATGCTGCTGGGTGGTCTATGGCATGGTGCCTCGTGGAGGTTTATTATTTGGGGAGGGCTTCACGGCGCAGCGTTAATCGCGCACAAGTTCTATCGCAGGCATTTCAAACGTCCTGACACGCTGTACAGTCCGAAGCGGAATATCATCCGGATTTTCCTGACCTTCCACTTTGTTTGCTTCTGCTGGATCTTTTTCCGCGCGGCGGATATGGCGACCGTTGGCGAGATGCTGGGGCAAATCTTTTACCACCTCAACCTCGGCTTGCTGCCAGAGTTTGTGTCGGGTTATAGTTTTGTGCTGATGCTGATGGTTGTCGGTTATCTCCTGCATTTTATTCCGCGTGAAGCGGAACTTGCGGCGCAGGAAACGGTGATCCACATGCCACTGGCCGGAAAGGCCGCATTCATGATCTCTGTGATCATCCTCGTGATCCAGACGAAATCGTCCGGTATCCAGCCGTTTATTTACTTTCAGTTCTGAGGAGACCGGCAGGCGTGGTTATTCGCGGGAATTAATTGAGGTCGTAACTGAATTCCTGACCGATCATTTTCTTGATTTCCTCGCGCGTCAAAGGTTTGTTGAAGTAGTATTTGATGCCGAGTTCTTTTGCACGTGCAAGATCGTTTGGATCGGCGGATGAGGTAAGCACAACGATGGTGATCGCGCTTTTGTCCGGCAGATCCATCAGGGCGAAGGCTTCTATGAATTCGTACCCATTCATGATGGGCATGTTCAGATCCAGAAAGATGATGTCCGGTCGCTGGACATTTCCCCTCTTGTATTCCTCCAGAAGTTCCAAAGCCTGCCTGCCGTTAAGGGCGAAATGGATTTCGTTGGCGAGCCCCAACGACGTGATCGTTTTCTCACTGAGGAAATTGAAGATCTTGTCGTCATCAACCAACATTATATTCTTCTTTCTCATACCTGACTTTTGCGATAAAGTAAATGAAAATCGCCCACTTAATATAAGAAATTTCCGGGGTTCTGCGGTTAATTATCGGTGGATGGCCGATAGTCTACGGCGAGGTAGACCGCCGATCACGTGAGGGTCGGGGTGTGATAACCGCTGTTCCGGCCATAAAATCAGCTGGAAATGAAAAAGCCCCGTTCTCACGGGGCGTTTTCAAAAATCTGCTCTAGCTTCCGCAGGCTTCACAGGCGTCCGGATTGTCAAGCGAACAACTCATGTCCGCCCGCTTTTGATCATAATCCGAATGACCCTGTTCATACTGCAACGATTGCTGGGAGTCCTTCGCCATCGCGACGACCGGTTCGGAAACGACATGCTTTGCAGCCGCGACTTCCGCAACCGAGGGTTCCTTGATGGCTGATTTGTCAAGCGTAAATTTAATCGCGTCAGCCGCCGCCGTAGACCGAAGGTAATACATGCCCGTCTTCAAGCCCTTCTTCCAGGCGTAGAAGTGCATGGAAGTAAGTTTTCCGAAGTTCGGGTCGGTCAGGTGAATGTTCAGGCTTTGCGACTGGCATATGTAAGCGCCGCGGTCAGCCGACATGTCGATGATGGTCTTCTGCGAAATCTCCCAAACCGTTTTATAAATGTCTTTCAGGTTCTGCGGGATCTCCGGAATGGACTGAACCGAGCCGTTGGTATTGATCAACTTCTGGCGCATCGTCTCATTCCACAACCCCATACTGATCAGGTCCTTCATCAGGTGTTTGTTGGCTACAATAAAGTCGCCAGACAACGTTCTGCGCGTATAGATATTGGAAGTGTACGGCTCGAAGCATTCGTTGTTGCCCAGGATCTGCGACGTTGACGCAGTCGGCATCGGTGCGACCAGTAATGAATTCCGCACACCGTATTGTTTGACTTCCTGCTTCAGCTTCTTCCAATCCCAACGGCCTGAAGTGGGAGTTACTCCCCACATGTCGAACTGGAAAATGCCCTTTGAAACCGGTGAACCCTTGAACGTTTCGTATGGGCCATTTTTCTTCGCTTCTTCCATGGAAGCCTCCATGGCAGCAAAGTAGATCGTCTCAAAAATATCAGCGTTTAATCCGCGGGCTTCTTCGCTGTCGAAAGGCATCCGGAGCAGTATGAATGCATCCGCGAGTCCTTGGACACCAAGCCCGATCGGACGGTGACGCATATTAGACCTGCGTGCTTCCTCAATGGGATAGTAGTTTACATCGATCACCTTGTTGAGGTTGCGCGTGGCAACCTTGGTGATTTCGTATAACTTCTCATGGTCGAATTTGCCATCCTCTGTGACGAACTTCGGGAGAGCAATCGACGCCAGGTTGCAAACGGCAACTTCATCCGGCGAAGTATATTCGATAATCTCTGTGCAGAGGTTGCTCGACTTGATGGTGCCGAGGTTTTTCTGGTTCGATTTTCGGTTTGCCGCATCCTTATAGAGGATGTAGGGCGTGCCCGTTTCGATCTGTGATTCGAGGATTTCGAACCAGAGGTCCTGGGCCTTTACCTGCCGGCGAAACTTGTTCTCCGACTCGTATTTTTGATAGAGGCGTTCAAAATCTTCGCCCCAGACTTCCGCCAGTCCCGGCGCTTCATTCGGGCAGAAGAGTGACCACATCTCATTGTTTTCCACGCGTTGCATGAATAGATCCGGTATCCACATGGCATAGAAGAGATCGCGGGCGCGGAGTTCGTCCTTGCCGTGATTTTTCTTGAGGTCCAGAAAATCAAATACATCAGCATGCCAGGGCTCCAGGTACACCGCAAAGCTACCTTTCCGTTTGCCGCCGCCCTGATCCACGTAACGCGCGGTCATGTCGAAATTCCGCAGCATGGGGACTATCCCGTTGGATGTTCCGCCCGTGCCCTTGATGTAAGATCCTTTTGCGCGTATGTTGTGAATGCTGAGACCAATTCCTCCCGCCGACTGGGAGATCTTGGCGCACTGTTTCAGCGTGTCGTAGATTCCGTCGATGCTGTCGTCTTTCATCGTCAGCAGGAAGCAGGATGAAAGCTGTGGCTTCGGCGTTCCGGCGTTGAAGAGGGTCGGGGTAGCGTGAGTGAACCACTTCTCCGACATGAGGTTATATGTTTCGATTGCAGCCGGGATGTCGTTTCCATGTATCCCTACCGCTACACGCATTAGCATGTGCTGCGGGCGTTCCACCGTCTTGCCGTCGATCTTCATCAGATAGGACCGCTCCAGGGTCTTGAATCCAAAGAAATCGTAGCTGAAGTCGCGGTCGTAAATGATCGCGCCGTCCAGTTCGGCCGCATGCTCTTTGATGATCTTCCACGTTTCTTTCGAAATGAGCGGCGCATTCTGTCCGTTCTTCGGATCGACGTGTTGATACAAGCGCTTCATCGTGTTCGAGAACGATTTGCTCGTCACCTTGTGCAGGTTTGACACCGCAATCCGCGCGGCGAGCTTTGCAAAGTCAGGGTGCCGGGTGGTCATCGTCGCGGCGATTTCCGCGGCGAGGTTGTCGAGCTCCTGAGTGGACACACCATCGTAGAGGCCATTGATCACCTTCATGGCCACTTCTACCGGATTCACGAACTTGGGGTCGAGTCCATAGCAAAGTTTTTCTACTCGTGCGGTGATTTTGTCAAACTTTACTGATTCCCGGCGTCCGTCGCGTTTTACTACAAGCATCGTTGAATATGGTTGTTATGAAAGAAAAGTTTAAAAAGTGATTGAATGTATCAAAAATCTTCGTTCAATGAAAACTTTGGTGAAGATTCTTTTTCGGTACTGTTCATCACGCCAGCTTTTTGATATTCGGCCACTCGTTTTTCGAAGAAGTTGGTCTTTCCCCTCAACGAGATCATGTCCATGAAATCAAATGGATTAGTAGCATTGTAAATTTTTGTGCCAATCAGTTCGTTTATGAGACGGTCGGCCACAAATTCGATATACTGACGCATCTGCTCGGCGTTCATGCCGATCAGATTCACAGGAAGCGCGTCTGTAACGAATTCCTTCTCGATGTCGACGGCGTCTTTGATGATCTCGATCACCTTCTCTTTCGGCAACTTATTCACGACGTGCTTCGTGTAGAGGTGGCAGGCAAAATCGCAATGCAATCCTTCGTCGCGGGAGATCAGTTCGTTCGAGAAGCTGAGTCCCGGCATCAGGCCGCGTTTCTTCAACCAGAAAATAGAACAAAACGATCCTGAAAAGAAAATTCCCTCCACCGCTGCGAATGCGATGAGGCGCTCGGCAAAGTTGCCCTTGTCAATCCAGCGCAAGGCCCACTCGGCCTTCTTCCGCACGCAGTCCATCGTTTCGATCGCGTTGAAAAGCTTATCCTTCTCCTTGGGGTCCTTGACGTATGTGTCGATCAGCAGGGAATAGGTCTCGGAGTGAATGTTTTCGATGGCAATCTGGAAACCGTAGAAGAATTTAGCTTCCGTGTATTGCACTTCGCCGACAAAGTGTTCGGCCAGGTTCTCGTTTACGATGCCATCGCTGGCCGCGAAGAAGGCGAGTACGTGGGTAATGAAATGGCGCTCGCCATCGTTGAGGTTCTCCCAGTCGCGAAGATCATGTCCCAGATCGATTTCCTCGGCAGTCCAGAAGCTCGCTTCAGCCTGCTTGTAGAATTTCCAGATGTCGTGGTGACGAATGGGAAACAATACAAAACGATCTTTGTTCTCTCTTAAAATCGGTTCTTCACTCATCGATGCTTGGCTCATAATACGAAAGGTTTTAAGGTTTGACCAAAATATATAAACAGATAACCGGCCAGTGCCGTATCCGGGATGTCTTTAAAAAATTTGCCTGGCTTGTGAAGTAGAGTGAATTCCCTACCCCTGTCAGCGTCAAGTGTACAAATGAAAAAAATGAAACCCATAATTCAAAAAGTGCATTTGGAGCCGGATTTCGCGGTTTGTGGATAACTTGTGGATATTTTGTGGAATTATAAGTTATTGGGGAATAGCTGTTTAAAAGGCCTCTTCCTCATGCAAAGGTTTCGATTCAAAAGCCGGTGCATTTCGAAAAAAAAATTTTTCGCTTATCCGCGGGCCGGTTCGGGACAAAAAGTTACGCGGGGTTGTTGAATGCAACGGGATTTTCTTACCTTTGCAGTCCTATTTTTGAAAAAGCTATGTACGCAATTGTAAACATTGCCGGAAAACAGTTCAAAGTGGCTAAAGATCAATACATCTATGCCCCGCGTTTGGAAGGAGAAGCAGGCTCATCCGTGAGCTTTGACAACGTACTTCTCGTCGACAACGACGGCTCAATAGACATTGGCGCCCCTACTGTCCAAGGAATTAAGGTTTCGGGTAAGATCCTGGAACATGTGAAAGGCAATAAGGTAATTGTCTTCAAGAAAAAACGCAGAAAAGGATACCAGGTGAAGAATGGCCACCGCCAGCAATTCACCAAGGTTCAAATCGAAAGCATTGGGTAACCGGATCCCGCAAACGGGAGTCCGTCAAAATTTCTAATTACTAGTTGTTATGGCACATAAGAAAGGCGAAGGCAAAGTAAAGAATGGTCGCGAATCGGAAAGCAAACGATTGGGCGTCAAAATATTCGGCGGGCAAAAAGTCATCGCCGGAAATATTATCGTCCGCCAGCGCGGAACCAAGCATCACCCTGGACAAAATGTGGGCATGGGTAAAGATCATACTCTGTTCGCGCTCACGCCCGGCACAGTGGTGTTCAAGAAAGGTCGGGAAAACAAGTCTTTTGTCTCCGTACAACCCGTCGCCGAAGCGTAATTTATTCGTTGAAATAATTGAAAAGGCCGGTTCATTGAGACCGGCTTTTTTATTGTACTTATCCTATTTTTGGCTCCCATGAAACTGCAAAATTCGCTCCTGCTGCAAGCTGCCCGCAAACTTCCCGTTGACCGCACCCCGGTGTGGCTCATGCGTCAGGCGGGCCGGATCCTTGCCGAATACCGGAAAGTCCGCGAACAAGCCGGCGATTTCAAAACGCTGGTCAAGACTCCTGAACTTGCAGCGGAGGTAACAATACAGCCGGTGGATATCCTCGGAGTCGATGCGGCTATTATTTTTTCGGACATCCTCGTCATTCCGGAAGCCATGGGACTGAATTACGAAATGGAAGAACGACGAGGTCCGATTTTTCCCCGGACGATATCCTCCGCTAATGATCTGAAATCACTGCACGTCGCCGAAGAGGGCGAGCTACAGTATGTGCATGAAGCCATTCGGCTGACCAAGCAAGCACTCAATGGCCGCGTACCACTCATCGGATTCGCCGGCGCTCCCTGGACTATTTTTTCTTACATGATCGAGGGTAGTGGTAGCAAGACATTCAGCGCAGCGAGAAAAGTTCTGTACACCGCACCGGAACTCGCGCATCAATTGCTGGATATGATCACGCGAAGCACGATCAACTATCTCAACGGCCAGGTGAAGGCCGGCGCCGACATCGTGCAGATCTTCGATTCATGGGCGGGGATACTGGGACCTGAACAGTACAAGGAGTTTGGCTTGCCTTATATCTCACGGATTTGCGATTCCATCACGCATGTTCCAAAAATAGTATTTTCCAAGGGAGCCTTCTTTGCCCGCCGGGAAATGAATTCGATCTCATGCGATGTTGTAGGTCTCGACTGGAATATGGATATCGCTGAATCGCGAAACCTGATTCCTGACAAAACGCTGCAGGGAAATCTGGATCCCTGTGCACTGTATGGATCCTTCGACGATGTGAAAAGGGAAACGAGAAAAATGCTGAACGCTTTTAAGGGATCATCGCACATCGCCAACCTCGGTCATGGGCTTTATCCGGATACGGAAGTTGATAAGGTGAGATGCTTTATCGATACCGTGAAGGAGGTGAGTGGTGAGTGGTGAGTGGTGAGTGGTGAGTAGTGAGTGGTGAGTGGGGCTCAGGGGTTTTAGCTTTGTTCTGAGTGTGTGCGGCTCCGGCGTGAGACGTGAGACGTGAATCGGTGTGTGCGGCTTATGGGTTTGACACTTTGTTCCGGGTGTGTGCAGTTCGTGAGCTGAATCCCGAGGGCGTGTAACGGATAGCCACAGGTTGCACCTGCGGTAAACATAAACGAATTTAGCTTCGAAGGGTTAAACGAGGCGCGATTACAAAACACCATCGCATAATAAACCGACACCATTCACGATTGACGTCTCACGTCTCACGACTCACCACTGACTACTCTGCCAGCATCTTCAGCAACGTGCTCAGCCGCGCTTTCAGGCTTCGGCGGTCGATGATGAAGTCCAGAAAACCGTGCTCGAGTACAAACTCGGCGCTCTGGAAACCTTTCGGCAGATCCTTCCCAATGGTTTCACGGATGACCCGAGGGCCTGCAAATCCGATCAGCGAGCCGGGCTCGGCGATGTTAAAGTCGCCCAGCATCGCGTAAGAAGCTGTTACCCCACCCGTTGTAGGGTCGGTGAGCAGAGAGATATACGGAATGCGCGCCCGATCGAGTTGCGCGATCTTGGCCGCCGTTTTGGCCATTTGCATTAGCGACAACCCTGCTTCCATCATTCGCGCTCCCCCTGACCGGGAGATCATCAGGAAGGGCTTTTTCTTCTTGAGGCTGTGGTCCATGGCACGAGCGATCTTTTCGCCGACCACAGATCCCATGGAGCCGCCGATAAAAGCGAAGTCCATGCACCCGATCGTAATATCAACTCCGTTCATCTTGCCGTAAGCCGTGCGCACGGCGTCCTTGAGCCCTGACTTTTCCTGCGACTCCTTAATGCGTTTGGGGTATGGCTTGGTGTCCTTGAAGTGCAGGGGATCTGCAGGCTCCATGTTTGCGTCAAGCTCTGTATACTTATTGTCATCGAATAAGACTTCGAAATATTCTTCGGAGCCAATCCGCACATGGAAGTCTTCTTCCGGTACCACATAAGCATTTTTCTTCAGCTCCCGGGTGTGGACGATCTTTCCGGCCGGCGACTTGAACCACAACCCATCCGGTACTTCTCTTTTCGCTTCTGTCGGCGTCAGAATTCCTTTATCACTGCGTTTGAACCACGACATATCTGAATTTCTTTTTCTGTTATGCTAGACCAATGGTTTTGTCAAGATATATATCCTGAATTGTGTTCAGGACTTCCACACCCTCGGCCATCGGGCGCTGAAATGCTTTTCTTCCCGAGATCAGGCCCATGCCTCCTGCTCGTTTGTTGATTACCGCGGTGCGCGCTGCGTCAGCGAGGTCGCTGGCGCCCTTCGATTCCCCTCCGGAACTGATGAGGCCCGCGCGCCCCATAAAGCAGTTGATCACCTGGTAACGGCAGAGGTCGATGGGATGGTCTGAACTCAGTTCCGAGTATATCTTTTCGTCCAGCTTTCCGTAGCTGCTTCCCCCGGTATTCAAGGCCTTGTATCCTCCCGTGTTTTCAGCGAGCTTTTGTTTGATGATGTCCGCCTGGATGGTTACTCCGAGATGATTGGCTTGACCGGTAAGATCCGCAGAAAGATGGTAGTCTTTTTCTTTCGTCTTGAAGGCGTTGTTGCGAACATAGCACCAGAGAATGGTTGCCATGCCCAACTCGTGGGCCCGCTCAAAGGCAGCCGAAACTTCCTGGATCTGGCGCGTGGACTGGTCCGATCCGAAATAGATCGTTGCACCCACTGCGACTGCCCCGAGATTCCACGCGTCTTCGACCGAGCCGAACATGATCTGGTCGTGTTTGTTCGGGTAGGTCAGCAGTTCGTTGTGATTGAGCTTGACGATGAAGGGGATTTTGTGCGCGTACTTCCGCGACACCATCGCGAGTGCGCCAAAGGTTGTTGCCACGGCGTTACACCCACCTTCCATGGCAAGCTTAACAATGTTTTCCGGATCGAAATACAATGGGTTTTTGGCAAAAGAGGCCCCTGCGGCGTGTTCGATTCCCTGATCGATCGGCAGGATCGATAAGTACCCTGTATTGGCGAGTCGCCCATGGCTGAATAAGGTCTGCAGGCTGCGGAGGACTTGAGTATTGCGATTGGTGGCGGCGAAAATCCGGTCTATGAAGTCGGGACCAGGAGCGTGAAGGAGTTCTTTTTTAACAGTCTTGCTTTGGTGCTTCAACAATGATTCGGCGTCTTTCCCCAGGAGTTCAACAATACTTTGTGCCATCTCTTGTGTCAGTTGTTGTTGGAAGGTGACAAAGTTATCAATTATTTAATTGTATGCTAACAATTGTTAGATGGCCGTTTTTAGGCTGTTTTAAGCCTTTTTTGGCACCAATGTCCGCAAAAAACGAAAACCATCCCGAAGAACTTCAGGATGGTTTTGGCGGTTGTGAAACCACAAATATCCGATTGTTAAACCTTTTCCTTGATGCGGGCAGCTTTGCCGTGGCGACCCTTCAGGTAATTCAGCTTTGCCCGGCGTACTTTTCCGCGCTTGAGTATGTCGACCTTATCAATAAAAGGAGACACAACGGGGAAAATGCGCTCGACGCCAACTCCGTTTGAAACCTTGCGGACGGTAAAAGTAGCGCCGTTTCCTTCGCCCCTGCGCTGGATAACCGTACCCTGGAATTGCTGTACCCTCTCCTTGTTTCCTTCTTTGATCCTAACGTGAACGTTGATCGTATCTCCGGGCTTGAAGTCCGGGAGTGCTTTCCCCTCCTTCGCGAACTCCTGCTCAACTACTTTAATTAAATCAGCCATAATCCGATGGTTTTTAAAACGGACTGCAAATATAGGAAACAGGCGGGAGTTGGCAATAGACGGGCGTGAATTTCATTGAATATCCACGTTCCCGTCAAGGAGGCGAGGACGCCGGTTTCGTGTGCGCTCCACCGCGCGATCGTGTCTCCATTCTTCAATCTTCCGTTCATGACCAGACAACAGCACACCAGGCACTTCCCAACCCTTGTATACCGCCGGGCGGGTATAAACCGGTGGGGCGATGAGATCATCCTGGAAGGAGTCACTCAGCGCGGAAGTTTCGTCCGATAATACCCCCGGTAGCAGCCTGACGACGGCGTCGGCGATAACGGCCGCTGCCAGCTCCCCGCCGGAAAGTACATAATCGCCGATGCTCAATTCACGTGTGACCAGGTGCTGACGAACACGCTCGTCAACTCCCTTGTAGTGACCACACAACAGGATCAGATTCTTCTTCAGACTCAGTTGATTCGCGATGGATTGCGTTAGCAGCTCCCCGTCGGGACTCATATAAATAATGTCGTCATACGACCGACGCGATTTCAGCGCGCCAATACAGCGGTCGATGGGTTCAATCATCATCACCATTCCCGCGCCACCCCCATAAGCGTAATCATCGACAGACTTGTGCTTGTCCGTAGAGTACTCGCGAAGGTCGATAATATTGACTTCCACCAGGCCCTTCGACTGCGCCCGTTTCAGAATTGAATCTGAAAAAGGACTTTCAATCAACCGCGGCAGACAGGTAATGATGTCTATGTGCATGGCTTTGTAGATAAAATATTCCTAAATGTCGAGGAAACCATCGGGAAGGGTGACGGTTATCTTTTTCCGGTTCTTGTTGACGCTGTTGATGAACGGGCTGTTCACAGGGATCAGGATCTCCCGACCATTGTGATCTACTGACAGGAGCTTGTTCGGACCTGCCTGAACTACCTCGGTTATCGTTCCGAGGAGCCCCGTTTCGCTGTCGGATACTTCGAACCCGATGACCTCATCATCGTAAAAATCGCCTCTGCCGGATTTCGGCCGAAAAGTCTTTGGCAGGTACAGCGACGATTTTGAAATCGCCAGCGCATCTTCCGGCGTGTCAACTCCGTCCAGTTTGAGGAACGCCTTGTTGCCCTTGAGCGAAACAGTATCGACAAAATACGGAAGCAGCTTTTCTTTTACTTCAACGAAGACTGTCTTGATTGAATCGAAGTCATCGGGAGCTTCCGTGTTCAACGCAATGGTCACTCCACCCTTTAATCCGTGGGGCTTCATGATGAAACCTATTTTGTAACAGGCGTCGATCGTCATAGGGAATTCAAGAGGCGGCTGGTTTGATACGGGTTTGGTTAAAACAAAAATGCCAACGCGAACAGCATTGGCATTTCTGCTCTTTGTGAATAAGTCTTATTCCGGTTTTGCTTCGTCGGCAGGCGCTTCGGATGCTGCAGCTGCGGGCGCTTCTGCAGGTGCACTTTCTTCCGCAGGTGCGCTTTCGGCAGCAGCCGATTCTTCGGCCTGGGCTTCCGGCTGGGCAGCAGCAGCTGCCGCTTCTGCCTTCTTCCGAATGGCTTCCGCACGGGCTTCCCTGATCTTGCTTTCAGCTTCTTTTCTGGCTTTCGCCTGAGCTTCTTTCGTTTGGGCAGCTTCGTTCGACTTCGCCTGGTTCTTTTGTTCCTTGTTTTGCAGCCACTCCGCGAGCTTCGCGTCTGCCTGCTCCTGGGTCAGCGCACCCTTGATGACGCCGATCTGGAGATGCTTCTTGAGCATTACCCCACGATAGGATAACATGGCTTTCACAGTGTCAGAAGGCTGCGCGCCTTGCATCAACCAGTGAAATGCCCGGTCGTTGTTCAGTTCGACCTTTGCGGGAACCGTCAGGGGATTGTAGGTTCCAAGTTTTTCAATGAAGCGACCATCGCGTGGTGCCCTGGCGTCTGCTACAACTACATCATACACCGCCAGTTTCTTACGGCCTCTACGGGCCAATCTGATTTTTACCATTTCTGTTTACTTTTGGATCTCGTCCGTTAAATTTTTAAGGATCGCAAAGATAGCTGTTTTTTCCCGGCTGTCAATGACCCGACCCAATCCCACACGCGGATAACGAGCTTTTTGCCATATATTTGTTTATACGGTTATCCGATTTTTGTTATGTAAATCCCGTTTTTTACCTTTACTGGCTCACTTTAAAACCATGGATAAGTATTCATATATCTCGAATGCGGAAGTTGGTTATCTGGATCAACTTTATCAGAACTACAAGAAGGATCCGTCCTCCGTCGATATCACCTGGCAGAAATTTTTTGAAGGCTATGACTTTTCTGCCCAGCGCTACGGAACAAATGGGGGCACCGCGACAGTCAGTGCCGAAGACACGCTCTCGATCAAGGAAACTCAGGTCCGCAACCTGATCTTTATGTACCGGTCTTTCGGGCATCTGGCTTCGAAAACCAATCCGGTGCGCGAACGGAGAAACCACAATGTCGATTTTGATCACAAGGCGGTAGGCCTCAGCGATGCCGACCTCGATACGGAATTCGATGTGGCCTCTGAGATCAGTATGGAGCGTGCCACTTTGCGAAAGATCATTGAGAAGCTGAAGTATCTGTACCTCGGGCCGATCGGTTGGGAATATAACTTCATTGGCAACGACGAGGTCCGGAAATGGTTCTTTCAAAAATGCGAGAATGAATATTACGCCTACAACCCAAGCCGTGAAGAGAAGAAGCGAATTCTCGCAAAACTGAATGAAGCGGTTGTATTTGAAAACTTCCTTCACACGAAATTCCTGGGGCAAAAGCGTTTCTCCATTGAAGGTGGCGAAAACACGATTCCGGCACTTCAAACGATCATCAATCGCGCAGCGGACCTCGATGTAAAAGAAGTAGTGATTGGTATGGCCCACCGGGGAAGGCTCAATGTACTCTCCAATATACTTGGTAAGACTTATGAGCAGATCTTTACGGAGTTTGAGGGAAACGTTAACCCGGACCTGACGATGGGCGACGGTGATGTTAAATACCACCTTGGCTATTCCAGTTTTATTACCTCTCAGTCCGGCAAGAAGATATATGTAAAGCTTACACCGAACCCTTCGCATCTTGAAGCGGTGGATCCGTTGGTCATCGGATATTCGCGCGGCCAGATCGATGACGAGTACGGCGGACGTCTCCAGGATGCGATGGCGATACTTATTCACGGCGATGCTGCGGTGGCTGGCCAGGGTGTTGTCTATGAGGTGGTTCAGATGGCCGGGTTGGACGGATTTACCACAGGGGGAACCATACACTTTGTGATCAACAACCAGGTGGGTTTCACGACTGACTACGACGATGCACGAACGAGCATCTACTGCACCGACATTGCAAAAATAGTCGATGCGCCGGTGCTCCACGTCAACGGCGATGATGCCGAGGCGGTGACCTTTGCCGCTAACCTGGCTGTCGAGTTTCGGCAGCGTTTCGGCAAGGATATTTTCATCGACCTGCTCTGCTATCGCCGGCATGGCCACAACGAAAATGACGAGCCGAAGTTCACACAGCCGAAACTTTACAATTTAATAGCGAAGCACCCGAACCCACGGGAAGTATACGTGAAGAAGCTCGTTGAACGAGGCGATGTTGATGCCGCTCTTGCCGACGAAATGGACAAGCGTTTCCGGAAACAACTTCAGGATCGTCTTAACGAAGTGAAGCAGAAACCACTTCCGTACAAACCGCAGAAGGTTGAAGCTGAATGGGAGAAGCTTCGCCGCTCCACTCCCGAGGATTTCGATCAGTCGCCGGAGACGGGGGTCAAAGCCGAGGTCATCGACAAAGTAGCGAAGGCGCTGACAACGATCCCCGAGGGATTCAAACCAATCAAGCAAATTGACAAACTACTAAAAGACCGGAAGGCCGCGTTTTTCGAGAACAAGATGCTCACGTGGGCCGATGCCGAGTTGCTGGCCTACGGCTCGCTGCTCGTCGGAGGCGTTCCCGTCAGAATGTCCGGGCAGGACGTCATCCGCGGAACGTTTTCGCACCGCCACGCCTATTTCTTCGACGCCAACACCAATGCGTCGTATTGCGGACTTGACAACATTGAAAAAGGGCAAAAGAAATTTCACATCTTCAACTCGTTATTGTCCGAGTTTGGAGTAGTCGGATTTGAGTATGGGTATGCTATGGCGACACCTCAGGCGCTGGTATTGTGGGAAGCGCAGTTCGGTGACTTCGTCAACGGTGCCCAGGTAATGATTGATCAGTTCATCTCCAGCGCGGAATCGAAATGGCAGCGTATGAATGGCCTGGTCATGTTGTTGCCTCACGGGTATGAGGGACAGGGCCCGGAGCACTCCAGCGCGCGGCCCGAAAGATTCCTTCAGCTCTCTGCCGAGTACAACATCATTGTTGCCAATCCTACAACGCCGTCCAACTTCTTCCATTTGTTGAGAAGGCAGGTGGCGTGGCCGTTCCGAAAACCATGCATCGTGTTGTCGCCAAAATCGCTCCTCCGGCACCCCTCCGTAATTTCACCCATAAAGGAGTTTACCGGCGGATCTTTCCGCGAAGTCATTGACGATGCCAACACTTCTGCAAAGGATGTTACCAGACTGGTGATGTGTTCGGGAAAGATCTATTACGACCTCCTGGAGGCGCAGCTGAAAAAGAAAATCAAGGATACGGCGATTGTGCGAATCGAACAATTGCATCCTTTCCCCGACAAGCAAATCAAGGCCATTTTGAAGAAGTACAAGAATGCAAAAATTGTATGGACTCAGGAAGAGCCGGCCAATATGGGCTATCTGTCGTATATGCTTCGCATGATGCCAAAAGTCAGCATGGAAGTTGTCAGCCGGAAAGCGAGCGCTTCGCCGTCGACGGGATATTCCAAGGTTCATAAGATTGAGCAGGAAAAAATCATCAACCAGACATTCACGATCTAACTTTAATAAAGACACATCATGGGAATCCAGGTTAAAGTCCCCACCGTAGGAGAATCAATTTCAGAAGTAACCATTGCCAACTGGCTAAAGAAAGATGGTGACGCGGTAAAGATGGACGAGGTGATCGCGGAGCTCGAATCAGACAAGGCTACGTTTGAACTGACTGCGCAGGATGAAGGCATCCTGAAGATCATCAGGCAGGCAGGGGAGACGGTTCCCGTGGGCGAAGTGATCTGTGAGATTGAACCGAACGGCCAGGCGGGAGCCTCAAAACCTGCGCCAGCGAAAGAAGAGCCTAAACCTGCGAAGCAGGAGAGCGCTCCAGCCGGCGGCGCGGCATCGCCAAAGACGACGGGCGCCATCAAAGAAATGAAAGTGCCGGCGGTGGGTGAGTCGATCACGGAAGTGACGATCTCCAGCTGGTTGAAAAAAGATGGCGACTTCGTGCGCCTGGATGAAATCATTGCAGAGGTCGAATCGGATAAGGCTACTTTTGAGCTGCCGGCGGAGGCAAACGGAATACTCCGTATCGTGGCGAAGGAGAATGAGTCGCTGGCTATCGGCGCCCTGATCTGCCGCATTGAGGTTATGGAAGGAACGATTCCCGAGGCGGCTGAAAAGCAAGCACCTTCCGCGGCCCCTAGCGCACCCGTTAATACAGACAAGTCCTATGCAGCGGGGCACCCTTCACCTGCTGCAGCGAAGATCATAGAGGAAAAAGGAATGTCTCCCAATCAGGTCCAGGGCACCGGTGTGGGTGGCAGGATTACAAAAGAAGATGCGCAGAAAGCGCAAAAACCGCAGGCATCTGCGCCTTCGGGCCCTTCAGGCCCTCCGGTAATGGCCGATGCCAGCGGGCGGAGCGAGCGCCGCGAAAAGATGAGTTCGCTGCGCAGAACGATCGGAAAAAGATTGGTCTCCGTCAAGAACGAAACGGCGATGCTCACAACCTTCAATGAGGTTGACATGAAACCGGTGATGGATCTCCGCTCACGCTACAAGGATAAGTTCAAGGAGAAATACGGCGTAGGTCTGGGCTTTATGTCGTTCTTTACGAAAGCAGTCTGCGCTGCGCTGAAAGAATTTCCTGCCGTGAATGCATATCTCGAAAATGAGGAGATCGTTTATCACGATTATTGCGATATCTCTATCGCCGTGTCAACTCCGCGCGGATTGGTCGTTCCGGTTATCCGCAACGCTGACCGGTTGAGCTTTGACCAGATTGAGAACGAAGTGATCAGACTCGCAACGCGTGGTCGCGATGGTAAGTTGTCCATTGAAGAAATGACGGGAGGCACGTTTTCCATTACTAACGGCGGCGTATTTGGATCGATGTTATCGACACCGATCATCAACCCTCCCCAGGCGGCTATCCTCGGAATGCATAATATCGTCGAGAGACCTGTAGTCAGGAATGGAGAGATAACGATTCGCCCGGTGATGTTTGTTGCGTTGTCTTATGACCACCGGATCATTGACGGCCGTGAATCGGTCAGTTTCCTCGTACGAGTTAAAGAGATGCTGGAAGATCCGGGAAGGCTGATTCTCGCTATTTGATTTGAATAAAAAACGCGAGCTGTCATTCGCCGTTTTTGGACTTTATAATACGATATGCAATACAACGTCACAGTAATTGGTTCCGGACCAGGCGGCTACGTCGCGGCCATCCGGTGCGCGCAACTTGGTTTTAAAACTGCCATTATTGAAAAATACGATACATTGGGCGGAACCTGCCTGAACGTGGGTTGCATACCTTCCAAGGCTTTACTCGATTCCTCCGAACATTTTCAGAATGCAAAAACGCACTTTGCCGAACACGGAATCGATATTGCTCCGCCGAAGGTAAACTTTACACAGATGATCAAGCGCCGGGGCGACGTCGTGAAGGCGAATGTCGATGGCATCGCTTTCCTGATGAAGAAGAACAAGATCGATGTTCACACGGGGGTCGGCTCGTTCGTTGACAAGAACACCATCCGCATTAGCGGAAAAAAAGGCGAGACCACCATCACCACTGACAATGTCATCATCGCTACCGGCTCAAAGCCCACACCCCTTCCCTTCGCACCCTTTGACAAGAAACGGATTATTTCCAGCACGGAAGCCCTGGAGCTCAAAGAGATACCGAAGCACCTCATCGTTGTTGGGGGCGGGGTGATCGGGATGGAATTGGGATCCGTCTATGCGCGCATCGGCTCAAAAGTTACTGTGGTCGAATTTCTCGACTCCCTGATTCCTACGATGGACGGAACGATGGGAAAAGAGCTCCAGAAAGTCGCAAAGAAATTAGGAATGGAATTTTTCCTCGGCCACAAAGTCACTTCCCTTGAAAACAAGGGCAAGGAAGTGTTGTTAAAGGCGGAATCGAAGGATGGTAAGTCCATCGAGCTGAAAGGCGACTACTGTCTGGTCAGCATCGGAAGACGGCCTTATACGGAAGGTTTGGGCCTTGAAAAAGTGGGTGTCCAGACAGAAAAGGGCCAGGTCAAAGTTGACGATCACCTGAAGACGAACGTGGATAACATTTACGCGATTGGCGATGTCGTGCGCGGGGCGATGCTTGCTCACAAGGCTGAAGAAGAGGGCGTGTTTGTAGCGGAGCGCCTCGTGGGTCAAAAACCACACGTCAATTATCTGCTGATCCCGGGGGTCGTCTATACATGGCCGGAAGTGGCCAGCGTCGGTTACACCGAGGAACAACTCAAAGCGAACGGACGCGCATACAAGGTCGGAAGCTTCCCGTATAAAGCACTGGGTCGCGCGCGCGCCAGCATGGATACCGACGGCCTGGTCAAAATCCTCGCCGACAAACAAACCGATGAGATACTAGGCGTACACATCATCGGCGCCCGCGCTGCCGACATGATCGCCGCAGGAGTGACAGCGATGGAGTACCGCGCCTCGGCGGAGGATGTTGCGAGAATGTCACATGCTCACCCTACCTACATGGAAGCGGTGAAAGAGGCCTGCCTTGCGGCGACTGCGAACCGGCCCCTCCACTTGTAACAGGGAATGCTGAAATCTCGCCTTACTCATTACTGCAAAATCTTACACGGGTAACCCTCCCGCTGCCGCTGCTGATTAATAAAATCGTGGCGCTGGTATTTTTGCAGGATGGTTCCCGGTGACGACAGTCCGCACAAGGTTTTGCTTACTACGGTAAAGCGAAACCTGCTCTTGTCGAAACTTTGCGTGTTCAGCATTGCGCTGGCCTTCGTACACGTCATTCTCGATGCCTCTCAAGGCCTTTATCAGTCGGTTTTCGTAGATCTGATATTCGCCGCCACGATCTTTGTGGCGTACATGCTCAATCACTGGAAGTATCACAAAACTGCCAAGACGTTTGCCCTGCTTGCGCTCAACGTCCTTTTCGTTTTTTTTGTCAGTGTGCTGCCCAGGGATGTTGGGGTGTATCTCTATTATTTTCCCCTGATTGTATCGTCGTCGGCCCTCTTCGAAGCTTCCGAGAAATCATTGCGCTACTTCTTCAATATCCTTCCGATCGCCTTCCTCGCGCTGCTGGTATTCATGGATTTCGAATTGCTCCCGTCGCTACAATTCCAAAGTCCCCTTGACACCGGTGCCTTCTTCGCGATCAACGCCTTTTCCACGGCGTTTCTGACGATCATTTGTGTGAATTTCATGCAAAAGCTCAATGTCTCTTCCGAACGCGAACTGAAACAACTCGCTGAGGAAGTATACGCAAAGAACATTCACCTTGAGAAGACGAATGCCGAGCTGGACCGTTTCCTCTATAGCACGTCGCACGACCTGCGCTCTCCGCTATCGTCGATCAAAGGGCTTGTCAACATTGCCCGCATCGAATCCACGGATGAAAAGCAACAGCGGTATTTCGAGATGATGATCGACCGCGTCGACAAGCTCGATTTTTTCATCAAGGATATCATCGACTATTCGAAAAATGCGCGCACTGAAGTCAACAATGAAGCCGTCGACTTTGATTCGCTTCTGGCAGAGGTGACCGAGAATCTGAAATTCATAGAAGGCGCGGAGGCGATTGAGTTCAAGAGTAAGGTGTCCCTGCCTCATCCGGTGACTGCTGACAAAAACCGTCTGAGTGTTGTCCTGAACAATCTGATGGCCAATGCAATCAAGTATCATGATCCGGGCAAGCATGCACAATGGATTGACGTGCAGGTGAGTAATTCAAATGGCTCGATTAAACTGCAGGTATCGGACAACGGGACAGGTATTGCTCCCGAATACCACAACAAGATTTTCGACATGTTTTACCGCGGGACACTTCAGTCCAAGGGCTCGGGCCTCGGGCTCTATATCGTCAAGGAAACTGTTGCGAAAATGAATGGTACGATCGCCGTCGAGTCGGAGCCCGGCCAGGGTTCTTCTTTCCTGATCACGCTGCCCCTTTCCTGATCCGGTACTGCGCCCACGACCGTATGCCGATTGCGAGAACGAACGGCACCAGCGAGTAGTGCAATTTTTGCGGAAGAAGGGGCCAGGATATTATCAACAAGGCAGCCAGAACGGCTGTGATCAAAAAATATTTCTTCAGCCATTTCGGTTGACGCACGAAAGCAGCTACTGCAACCACATGTGTAGGCAGAGCCCACAGGAGGTTGAAATTTTTCGCCGCCGCCTGGTGATTGGTCGCCGTCCACAACAGAAGAAGGAGCACCCCGAGAAATCCCAGCACGCCAAACAGGATGCCATCGAAGTACATCGTAAGCTTGTTTCTCCTCACATCCCGGTAAGTCACCACTCCTGCGAGTACGAGAAACAGGGAGAAGACGACCAACGGTGTAAAGAGACCTGCCGCGCTCACTTCGGGATAAGATTCGTATACGATCGTCGTCGGCTGTACCAGTGGTTCGATTCTTCCATTCACCCGGATCGTAGCATGGGCAAATCCCGATTCCACAAAATCGGGGAGGAACATGTACTCGTATGGCGTCGCCTTCTTGTCGGTCGGCAGGCCCAGGCCGACATCGATGCCGAGATCACCCCAGGGTTGCTCCTGAAGATATAGATCGGTGAGCTCGCGGAAGCTGTAATCGGTTTTGATGTACGAGCCGTCAAATACAACGTCATCGCCGAAGACGGTCTTTATTACTTCCGGGATTTTTGTAGCGCAATTATCGTAGAAGTAGTCGTAAAAATAGGATCTGTTTTCGGGTTGCGCGTTCCACTGAAGGAAATCGAACAGCTTCTGCTTCCGTTCCTGCGTCAGGTTCAGGACCTGCTCGTGAATATAGCGGTTGTCATGCTGGTACGCCCTGGCGAAGTAGGGATAGTCCATGACGCCGAGCATATACAGGTTGTTTCCCCGGGCGAAGTTTAGATAAAAATACGGCTGATTAAAATCAAAGACACCGTAGTTGAAAGCTGCATCGATGCCGTTGAGTGGATCGTGGACGCGAAATGCGCTGTGTCCGAAAGCGGTGAAGACCTCATCCTGCGAGGGGCCGAGCGTAAGCACCGAGATCTCAGCCTCTTCGGATAACCCGATCTGGCCAAAGCACAGCGACGTGGTGAACAACAACAGGACGGTTAACTTATGCATGCGATCCAAATCTCCGAAAGATAAACAGGATTAGCGTTTTACAAACTATCTTGCAAAATGATCGGAGGTGTCCATGATGCGATGAACATCGCTTCCAAAATGACATGGAAGCGGGCAAGCAATGCCATTCGCATCCTTCAGTCATATCGTGCTTCTCGTAGAAATCGTCAACCACAGATCAATGGGTTGCCTGTAAGCATTTCCATCGAGCCCACCACATCGTGCAATCTGCGATGCCCGGAATGCCCCAGCGGGCTGCGGTCTTTTACCAGGCCCACGGGAATGCTCGAATCGCGAATGTTCACGCGCCTGATCGATGAACTTGCACCTACATTGACCTATCTCACATTCTATTTTCAGGGTGAGCCATATCTTAACCCGGAATTTTTGAATATGGTCGAGTACGCATCGGAAAAAGGAATCTACACGGCAACGTCGACGAACGCTCACTACCTCAACGTCAAAAATGCGGAGCGAACCATCAAGTCAGGTCTGGACCGGCTCATCATCTCCATTGACGGCACAACGCAGCAATCGTATGAATCGTATCGCATAGGTGGTACGTTGGAGAAGGTAATAGAGGGAACCCGGAATGTTATCGATGCGAAAAAAAGCCTGCGTTCCAGAACTCCGCATGTGGTCTTTCAATTCCTTGTCACGGGTCCGAATGAGCACGAAATTCCTGACGTCTTCCGCCTGGGGCGAGAGCTGGGTGTTGACCAGGTCGTTCTGAAGACGGCTCAGATCTATGATTACCAAAGCGGCTCGCCTCTGATTCCCAAACAGGATCGTTACGCGCGGTACCGCCAAAATCCTGACGGATCCTGGTCAATAAAAAACAAGCTCGCTGACCACTGCTGGAAAATGTGGCACAGCAGCGTTGTCACCTGGGACGGGAAAATAGTGCCGTGCTGTTTTGATAAGGATGCACATTTTGTAATGGGGGACCTGAGGAAAAACTCGTTTGCCGAGATATGGAAGGGTGATCGATACGATCAATTCAGGCACTCATTGATGAAGTCGAGAAGCGAAATCGAGATGTGCCGCAATTGCACGGAAGGAAGCCGCGTTTTTGCGTAAATCGACCGAAACTATTTCGAGACCGCTTTCTTGGCGAGATCTCGACGGATTTTGTCAAAATCGATTCCACACGATCCGCAACCGGAGGGACACCCGGAACGCATCCGAAAATTCTGGTAGATAACGTAGCCGAGGTAGCCGATGGCGGCGAGGAACAGCAGTAAGATGATGAGGTTCTGAACCATGACAGTAGCGGGGGGAATCAAAAGCACAACAGCAAAGATGCAAAAAAAATTCCAACGTCCGATGCCGGACATCGCCGATCATTAAGGAACACTTGTATGGTAAAAGACCTCGTTTTCAGACCCCTGAACGCGTTTTCTGAGGATGGCATCGCAATTGAAAGAGAAGACGGCTGAGTAATTACATCTTATGTTCCAAAACTATCTGAAAACCGCGCTGCGCAATCTAATGCGTGCAAAAGGCAGTTCTCTTCTCAACATTGCCGGCCTTACCCTGGGTATCACGTGCAGCCTTGTATTATTTCTGCTAGTCAAACATCTGGCGACTTTCGACAACTTTCACGCAAATCGCGACAGGATTTACCGGGTGGTTACCGAGATGGACGGCAACAACAAACGGTTTCACACTGCCGGAGTTCCTCCCGTACTTCCCGAGGCTTTTCGGGAGGACTTCCGGGAAATAGAACAGGTAACGTTCACTTCCTACCGGCAAGATGCATTGGTGAAGGTTCCTCAGAAGAACGGTGAACCTAAGAAATTTCAGGAGGAAGCTGGCGTGGTCTTCGCCGAGTCAAACTTCTTCAGGATTTTTGACCGACCTATCTATATTGGCGACGCGTCTACTGCACTGAACCAGCCCGGCGAGGCTGTCATCTCCAGGTCCCTTGCCAGGAAATATTTTGCCCGAGAGGATGTGATCGGGGAAGTGGTGAGATTCGATACCGTGGACTACAAGGTCACGGCAGTAATGGAGGATTTTCCCGACAACACAGATCTTCCATTCAATCTCATGTTGTCTTTCGCGACGATAAAGAATGAGAGGGTCAAAGAGGGGTGGGGAAGTATCTGGAGTGATGAACAGTGTTACGTGCTCGTCAAGCCGGGCGAATCGGACAAAATTCGGGCGGGGATCCCTGCATTCGTCGACAAGTACTTAGGCAAAGACAATTACGGCAATCAAACGTTCAGCCTCCAGCCGTTGAGTGAAGTTCATTTCGACGACCGTTATTCCAACTACAACTACAGAACAGCGCCGAAAGAGTTGTTGATTGCGCTAAGCGTAATCGCCGTTTTCCTCATTCTGACGGCATGCATCAACTTTGTTAATCTGGCAACAGCCGAGGCGGTAAAACGCTCAAAAGAGGTCGGCATTCGTAAGTCGCTGGGCAGTACACGTCGCCAGCTTACCTTCCAATTCCTGGGAGAGACTACCCTGGTAACGCTCGCAGCTATGCTACTGTCACTTGCGGCAGCACAGATGATACTCAGCTTCCTCAATCCTTTCCTCGAGCTTCCGTTGAAGCTTGACTTTGGTGGAGACGGGTTGCTGTGGGCCTTCATCATGGGTGTGTCGGCAGTTGTCTCGTTACTCTCCGGACTTTACCCTTCGATGGTCCTGTCAGGCTTTAGCCCCGCTGTCGCGCTAAAGAACAAGATGAGCACCCGGTTTTCATCGGGATTCAATCTGCGTCGAAGCCTGGTGGTAATTCAGTTCGTCATCAGCCAGTTCTTTATTATGGGAACGATCATTTTGCTCAGCCAGATGAATTACTTCCGCTCACAAGAACTGGGTTTCAGAAAGGATGCCGTGCTGATGCTGCCTGTACCCGAAAGAGATTCGCCCGGAACACAAGCTGCCGTCAAGATGCGAACGCTACGCGACGAGATCTCGCGGCTATCCGGTGTGGCAATGGCCAGTCTCAGCAGCACGGCGCCATCTTCCGGCAGAGTCAACAGCACGGCCTTCAATCTCGAAGGGCAGGACGAGAGCGAGCGCCGGGGAACGCAGGTCAAGCAGATCGATGGAAACTATCTGCCATTGTATGATATTCCCCTCGTTGCGGGAACAAATCTGCATGACTACGACACTGCACGGGGATATATCGTGAACGAAGAGTTTGTTCGCATTGCGGGCTTTCCGGATGCTCGCGCTGCCATCGGCGAGAATGTTAATATCTGGGATAGAAAGCTTCCCATTGTCGGCGTTGTTCGGGATTTTCATACGGTCTCCCTCCGCGACCGGATCGAGCCCACGTTGATGATGAACAACATCGCCGAGTACTCGACACTGTCCGTGCAGGTCAACACGGCAGACATCAATAATCTTGTCGGCCAGCTTAAAGAAAAGTGGGAAGCTGCGTATCCGGAACACATCTTTGAATACCGGTTCCTCGACGAAAATATCCGCGAATTCTACGAAGGCGAGCAAAAGATGTCGGTGCTTCTCAGCGTGTTCACTTCCATGGCGATTTTTATCGGATGCCTGGGATTGTTCGGGCTCGCGACCTTCATGACGAACCAGAAGACCAAAGAGATCGGCGTGCGGAAGGCGCTTGGAGCTTCCGTGGAAAGCATCATCTTCCTATTCTCAAAGGAATACGTGAGGCTCATCGCGATCGGCTTTCTGGTGGCAAGCCCCGCAGTCTGGTTTGTGATGAACCTCTGGTTGCAAACCTTCGCTTACAAGATCGCTATCGGGCCGATGGTATTCGTCGCCGGCCTTTTTGTGACGTTACTGATCTCAGTCGTGACCGTTGGATACAGATCATTCAAGGCGGCGAGAGTGAACCCGATCGATTCGCTTCGCTATGAATGACCGGCCCGCCTGCGCAGGAGTGGGGTATCAAGCATCACCGTCGCGCGTCGTAATCGCCTGCGATTAACTTACTTTTCCGGATTGAGAACAAATTGAACATAGTTGTTCATGTCGAGATACTTCCTGGCCATCGCCTGAACATCTTGTGGCTGAATGGCATCGACGCGCTTTTCATACGTGAGGATGCGCAACGGATCGGTTCCGTTATCGATACTTTGAATGAGGTAACGCGCCCAGAAACTGTTGTCCTGAATGTTGACGAGGTATTGTTGCTTCCAGGTTTCCTTCACTTTATTCAGGTTCGTTTCGGAAGGTCCCTTGGATTTCACACTCTCTATCTCGGCGAGCGCCGCGGCGATCAGCTTGTCAACATTGTCGGGGCCGCACGGCAGCGAAATACCAAACGAGTACGCATTGTACGGATACTTGCTGGTGCTGCCATACATTCCGCCACCGTAAATCCCGCTGAGCTCTTCGCGCAGACTTTCTGTTATGCGGATGTTCATGACTTCAACCAGCGCCTGGATCTTGATCTGTTCGTCTTCGATGTATTTCCCCTCTCCATTCCAGAACATCCTGATGAGACTCTTTTGCTCTGTTCCTTTGTTCACTTCCTTTTTCAATGGACCTTTTACCGGCCTCAGACCGACGTCTTTGAATGACGATGTCTTTCCTGTCGAAGGGAGGCTTCCCAGATAAGTTTCCAGTAGGAGTCTGGCGGTTGCGAGATCGATCTTGCCAACCAGCACAAAGGTAAATCCATTCGCGTTTCCAAAACGCTCGCGGTAGATCTGCAAGGCGTGTTCGGGGTTAATCCCGGAAAAGGTTTCCGGCTTCGGCAGGCGCGGCGCCCACGGGTGATCTTTATACAAAGTGCGAAGCATCACTTCCTGAAACGAATATTCCGGATCGGCCTCCATATTCTGATACATGGCCTGTTGTTTACTGACAAACGAGTTGAACAACTCCCGGTCCATTCGGGGCGCGGTAAAATACAGGTTGACGAGCTGCAAGAGGGTCTCGATGTCTTCTGCGCTGGATTGACCGCTTATTCCTTCAGATATACTTCCGAGCCGCGGTGTCGCACTGGCATTTTTTCCGGCGAGAACCTTTCGAAGCTGGATAGGCGAAAAGTTTCCGACACCCATTTGAGATACAAGCGTTGCTGCGTACTCGGCGTCGGAGCGTTCAGTGGCTTTATAAAGATATTGCCCACCATGTCTCGAAGCGGTGAGTACCACCTGATCATTCTTGAAATCGGTGGATTTGATCAGCACTCTCACACCGTTGCTCAGTGTAAGGTCAGTCAGGCCAAGCGCCTCATTTTTCTTTTCCGATGTGACCTTCCCCGGTGTGGGCTTCGATTCCATCAGTACAGTCGCCATTGCTTCTTCTTCGTAAGGAGAGACCTCCTGACTGTAGGCGGCCTCCGTCATTGCGAGTAACTCAGGGCCAGTCGGGATCTTAAACTCCGCTTTCTCCGGTCCTGTCAGCATGACGAGCTTCGGTGCATCGGCCACGGGAATCGTCCGGGACACGTACTGGTTGAGTTCTTCAAGCTTGATTTCCTCGAGAAATCGCTGGTAGTATTTGTATTCGTTTTCAATTCCCGGAATCGGTTCGTCTTCGAGAAAATTGCGAATGTATTCTTCGGTCAGAACGGCTGATTCGGTTTTGTCGCGCTCATTGTAAGCGCGCTCGATGGATTTCATCATCATCTTTTTCGTCCGGTCGAGTTCCGCCTCCGTAAACCCGAATTTCCGTGCGCGCTCGTTTTCGGCGACCAACGCTTTAAGCGCGGGCTCTACACCCTCTTTTCCGAGGTACGCGTATGCATTGTAGCTTTCATATCCGCGGGCATATCCACCGAAACTATTCGCTGCATAGAGGAACGGAGGTTGCTCTTTCTGCATGAGCTCTTGCATGCGCTGACTTAGCATCGAAGAAAATAGATTGCGCATGATGTATTCGCGATACGCCCCGAGCGTCGTCTGATCCTTCACGGGCTGATAGGCGTAGTTGATATGCACCAGGTGATGCGTCGCTTCCTTGTCCGTGACAACAAGCCCTTCCGATTTTTTGCGCGGAGGCACTTCAGGCTCAATGCGCGGCCGGCGGTTTGCTGGATTCCTGAGATCTGAAAAGTGCTGCCGTATCATTCGTTCAGCTTCCGTGGGATCGATGTCACCCACAACGACAACGGCCATCAGATCGGGCCTGTACCAGTCCTTGTAAAAACTGGTGATTGCATCGGGTTTAAAACTCTTCAGCACATCCACTTTTCCGATCGGAAGGCGGTCGGCATACTTCGAACCTTCCAGCATCTTCGGATATGTGATTCGAAGCATGCGCTCGTCTGCACCGCGCCCTGAACGCTCCTCTTCGAGAACGACTCCGCGTTCTTTGTCGATTTCCGCCGGATCGAATGCAACGGTGCCTGCCCAGTCCTCCAGGATTTGAAAAGCCTTCTCGACGTTCTCTTTTTTCTCAGTTGGAATCGGGAGAATGTACACCGTTTCATCAAAGCCTGTATAGGCGTTCAGGTCCGCGCCGAACTCGACGCCAATGGATTGCAGAAACGAAATAATATCATTCTTTTCGAAATTCGCAGAGCCGTTGAACGCCATGTGCTCTGTAAAATGCGCCAGCCCTTGCTGGTGATCGTCTTCCAGTATGGATCCGGCGTTGACGACAAGGCGTAGCTCAACTTTCTTTTCAGGCTTCAGATTTTGCCGGATGTAGTAGGTAAGTCCGTTTTCAAGTTTTCCAATCTTTAACTGTGGATCGATGGGAAGCTTGTCATTCAGTTTTTCCTGTGCATGCGACACTTGTAGACAGGCAGCCAGCAGTGCAAGTACAAGCGCTGGAATAAAACTCATG
The DNA here is from genome assembly GCA_044507775.1 of Flammeovirgaceae bacterium. Lineage (GTDB taxonomy): Bacteria > Bacteroidota > Bacteroidia > Cytophagales > Cyclobacteriaceae > Chryseosolibacter. The sequence continues at coordinate 60,729 of JBIQIY010000004.1, forward strand.
CGGGATCTCATGTTATTCGAATTTTTGTTGAGAACGAAGCGGCGACATTATTATTTCAGAACCAGCGGGGCCGGATGATGTCGAGCATCTCTTCGTGAACCCGCGTGTTACTCGCGCATAACTGATCACCGAAGATGAAATTATCGCCGCCCTTGAAGTCCGAGATTTTGCCTCCTGCCTGTCGGACGATCACGGTACCTGCCGCGACATCCCAGGGATGAAGGTTGTATTCGAAAAATCCTTCGAGCCTGCCGCACGCCACGTACGCCAGATCCATGGCTGCGCTTCCCAATCTGCGAATACCATGTGTCTCATTCAGGAACTCCTTGATAATGTCCAGGTAGTCTTCGCGCTTGTCAAAATGATAGTAGGGAAAACCGGTGGCGAGCAGACTCTCACTCAGCGATCCGATGGGCGAAACGTTAATGACCTGATCGTCGAGAAATGCGGGACTGCCCTCAATCGCATGATAAGACTGTCGCTGACAGATGTCATAGATGACTCCGAGGATACCCTGTCCGTTGCGGGTGAGCCCGATGCTGATCGCATAGAGCGGTACGCCGTGCAGGAAGTTGGTAGTCCCGTCCAGTGGATCGATGATCCAGTTGTATTCGTGCTCACGTGATTGCTCAACCGTTCCCTCTTCCGTTATGAAACCCGCTGCCGGAAAGATCTTGCCTAATGCCTTGACGAGTGTTTTTTCGGCCTCCTTGTCTACATAAGAAACCAGGTTGTTGAAGACTGTTTTCTGCTCGATCTTTGCTCGATCGAATGATGCACCTTCCTGTTGGATAAACTCGCCTACTTCACGGCAAATTTCAATAACGTCCTTTTCTATTTGCTCCAGTTTCATTTATGTTGGCTTCTAATCGACAAGTGAATATAGTATAATCCTTCATTCGGATTCCGTGCTCTTCGTTTTATTCCTGCCTTCAACGACAATAACAATCTCGCCTTTTGCATCTTTTTGTGAGAAGTGGCGCAAGACTTCCTCAATCGTCCCGTTAATGGTTTCCTCAAACATTTTTGTCAGCTCGCGACTGACCGAAACCTTCCTTTCCAGCCCGAAATGATCGGCAAACTGGGTTAGTGTTTTGAGCAGCCTGTAGGGCGACTCGTAGAATATCATCGTCCTTTCTTCGTCTTCAAGCTTTTTCAAAATGGTTTGCCTTCCCTTCTTTTGGGGAAGGAACCCTTCAAAGGCAAACCGGTCGGCGCCAAGCCCGGACTTGATCAGGGCCGGGACAAAGGCTGTCGGTCCGGGGAGACATTCAATCAATAATCCTGCCTGCATCGAGGCGCGCGCGATCAGAAATCCCGGATCAGAGATTCCGGGTGTTCCGGCGTCGCTAACCAGGGCCATTACTTCACCGTTCTCCATCCGTTTGACGAGTCCTTCCACCACCTTGTGTTCATTGAAGTTGTGAAAGCTCTGCAGCGGCTTGTTGATCTGGTAGTGCTTCAAAAGGTTTCCGGATGTGCGGGTATCCTCCGCCAGGATAACATCAACCGCTTTCAGTACGTCCAGCGCGCGCAGTGTGATGTCTGAGAGGTTTCCAATGGGTGTCGGGACGAGGTATAGAGACGCTTTGTGGTCTGAATGGATCATGCGGCCAGCCGGTCGATAGCGTCCGCGAGTTTGCGGTCAAGATCAGTTACTTTGTCGCCCCCATCATGGGTGGACAATTCAAAGTTCACCGTGTTCCAGGTATTTGTCCAGGTCGGGTGGTGATTCATTTGTTCGGCGATGAGCGCGACTCGCGTCATGAATCCAAACGCTTCGTTAAAATCCTTAAACTTGAAGGTCTTTGTCAGCCGATTGTTCACTTCTTTCCAAGCCATAACGAATCATTTAACGGAGATTAAGGTAGCACAATAAACGCTTTTATGAAAGCGGCGCCAAATGGACCGCCGTGCGCTGCCCGTTTCTGTAATCAGAGCGCGATGATGCCCTCAATGGCGGCAGCCTGCTGATAGACGCTTACCACGGCCTCGCTTGAGGGCATCATCATCTGAACGGTGATACTCGTGTACCGGCCTTTCGTCGAATGCTTTTCCGAAGCGACGTGTTTCGGAAACAATTTCTTCACAGCATCTTCCTGTCCGGTCGGTACGATAAACTTGAATATGTAAAGCGAGGGCCAGGCGTAATGCTGATCGAGTTTTTCCCTGAAAGATTTCAACCACTCCTGATCCATAAAAAAAAACCGTCCTGCGTTTCTGCGCAGGACGGCTCCATTAATTTCATGATTAGTAGAACTTGTAACGCTGATCTTCAATCTCGGCGCGGTCCTTCAGGGCCTCTGCGATATTGAAGCCGCTGCGCTGCCGCGACTGCTGCTGGATGGTAGTCTTATACGCAGTATAGTCTGCTATTTCCGGTGCGATGGTCTTGTGCTGCATCTCGATGATCAGCACTCCATTTTCGCCGCCAAACGGTTCAGAACGCTTGCCATCGTCAAGACCGAATGCAAGTCCAACCGCTTTCGGATCAAACCCGGCAGTCGGAAGTGTATTGGATGCCAGCTTCAGATCGCTGCTGCTATAGACCCCTGCGTCCTGTCCGTATGCCTGAGCGATCTCTTCCAGTGTTCCACTGGTTTCCTTCAGCTTTTTGATGATAACAGCGGCCTGTGCTTTTTTGCGTACCTCCGGCATGATCTCATTCTTTACACTTTCAAGCGTCCGATATCCTTTTTTTGTTTCGTTCGTCATGATGGCGATGACATAGTCGTCCTGAAGATCGAAGATGTCGGAAACTTCTCCTTCCGACGCATCGCGGAACAACCATTGAACGATTTGCCGCGCGTCGCCGAGGGTTCCGATTGACCTTTCGCCTGCCCGTACATTCCTGCTTTCAAGGACATTCAGACCAGCCTCCTTCGCTTTTTGCTCGAAGTCCTTGATACTTGACAAACCCGCTGCGAAGGTCTCCGCACTGCGGTAAACCTCGTTCGCGGTTGCGTCACTCGGACCGATGGCTTTTTCGACGATCGCAATTTTGTAAGCTGTATTGTCTTTGATACTGCTCACTTTGACGATGTGATAACCGAATTCTGTTTCTACGAGGTCGTTCACCAGGCCTGTTTTCCTCGCGTTGAAAACGGCGTCCTCAAAGGGTTTCACCATTTGTCCGGTGTATACCCAACCCAGGTCGCCTCCGTTGCTGGCAGTCCCGTCAGTGCCGTGCTCGCGCGCCTGCGCTGCAAAGTCGGCACCGTTTCGGATGTCTCGAAGGATCGCAAGAGCTTCGTCGCGTGCCTCTTTCTTGGCAGCCGGTGTCTCATCGTCCCACTTGATCAGAATGTGACTAGCCTGTGCGTAAGCGACAGTATCCTGGAAGATTTTGGAGATTTTTACAACCTTGTACGTATTGCCGTCAATGAAAGGGCCCAGCACATTGCCTTCCTTCAGGTCTTCCGGTTTGATATAAGCCGGCACGTTTGATACGTTGTATGTGTGGAAAGCCTCCCGGCTTTCACTATTGGAGATCGCGTAAACCGAGTCCTCTTTGGTCTGTGCAAGGTCACGGGCGACGTCCTGCAGATCTTCCCTCAATGCTGCGGAGTCTTGCGGCGATGCGACCAAAGGAAAGCTTACGTATTTCAAGTCGCGTGTATGCTCGGTCTTGAACTGCTCTTTGCGCTCATTGTAGTATGCGCGAAGATCCTCGTCCTTTACATCGACAGAGTCTCCGGCGGAGTAGTATGGAACGTAAACAAATTTGACCTCTGCGACATCGGTCTGAAGATGGTATTCCTGCTCGGCTTCAGCCTGTGTGACGTATGCCGTCTTGAGCAAAAGATTTTCATACTTGATGCGCTCACGAGCGGGCTGAATGTCGCGAAGATAAATGTCCCAGCCCACGCGCTCCTGGGAGCCGTATGGCAGCGTTCGCAGGCGATTGATCTCCATGCCCAGGCGTTGGCGGTCAACTTCTCCTGTTTCAGGGTTCGTAAATGCCTGGCGAATATTGGGGTCGAGGTTCGTGCCGCTGATCATGTCGGTAAGCTCTTCGTTGGTTACGGCGATCCCGACCTTTTCGTATTGAGGCTCAATGGCATAGCGCGCGATTAGCTTGTCCCAGGCCTGTTGACGAAGGGAGGTCATTTCCCGCTCGCCCGGCTCTCTGCGGAAATTTATGATGTAGTTGGCACGCATCTCCTCAACTGCATTCTGATATTCCTGGATGGAAACAGAATGACCATTGATTTCTCCCACCTCATTCTCGTTAAACAATACGCTGTTATTCGTCAGAAGTTCCCCCAGAATAAATGCAGCAAGCGCGCCGAAAATAAATATCACCAGAAGAATCCCCATCTTGTCGCGCAACGTCCCGATTAATGCCATATGATTTTAAAGAGTTTGTGATGTTTTAGAAGCCGGATTATCGTTGAATGCTCCGAGAAATCAACGGTAAAGCCCGCAAATTTAATGTGTTATATCTATTTGAAAAATTTAGTTATTAAAAACTTGGGAAGACAGGCGCCCGGCTGGGTAGCGGCCACATTAAACCGCTGATTGTCAGCTTTCTGTGTTAACTGGCTCTACGAAAACCTTAACGGTGTTGATCCGGTTCTCCTCGGTGGCATGGACGACGAATGTGAACGGCGGCACGCGTATGATTTCTCCCTTTTTTGGCAGATCCTCAGTATACGACAGGATCAGGCCGCTGAGGGTGTCATAGTCGCCCGTGGGCAGGGTCCAATGATACCTTTCGTTGAGATAATCCACCTCCAGTCGAGCGCTGAGCAGCCAGGTGTTCTCATCGAGCTGAATTTCTATTTCTGTGTCCTCGTCGTGTTCATCCTCGATCTCGCCGAAGATTTCTTCAATGACGTCTTCCATACTGACGATACCGGACGTGCCCCCGAATTCATCTACAACGGCTGCCAGGCTCTTGTGCTCGTTGATGAATCGCACCATTAACTCTTTCGCCAGCGTCGACTCAGGAATGGTGATAATGGGTGTAAGAATATCTTCGATCTTTTCCGGTTTCCGAAAGAGCGCAGAAGAGTGGCAATATCCGACGACGTCGTCAATCGAGTCTTTGTAGATGATGATCTTCGAATGGCCGCTTTCGAGAAATGCTTCGCGTAGCTTCGTGAGGCCGGCGTCGAGGCCAACGGCGACAATTTCAGTTCTCGGGATCATACAATCCCGAATCCGCACGGACTTGAACTCAAGAGCGTTCTGAAAGATCTTCCGGTCGAGGTCGAGATCGCGATTTCCCGGTTTTACGCGGTGCATCGTTTTCAGATACTGATTTACATCGGTCAGCCCGAATACAGGTTTTTCTTTCGAGTACTCCAGGCCGAATACTTTGTCGATGATAAGCCTGGCCAGGGAAATGACCGTGAAGACAAGCGGAAACAACACGACGAAGACCACCACAAAGGGTACTGCCAATGCGTTTAATACCTTGTTTGAGTTGATAATGAAAAAGCTCTTGGAGAAGAACTCCACCGTGTACAGGATGATTACCGACAGAAGGAACGTCAAAACGATGATGGGAATAACGACGGACATGCTCAGGGGTTCAAACCGAAGTTCGTACCATGAAAGCAGCGACAGGGTTGTAAAGATTCCGAAGAGGATCAGCGAGGCGATATTTCCGATCAGTGTAGTGCCGATCAACCACGTTGGCTTCCGGCTGAAGAACGTCATAATCTTGTCCGTGGGTTTTGCTTTCTGATCTTGAAACTCCAGGTGCAGCTTGTTAGCGGACAGGAACGCGACTTCAATGCCGGAAAAGAATATTGAAAAGATCAGCGAGCCGAGCATACCCGCAACAGATGCGCCGTCCATATTTATGATTTTCGTTTTCTTAGATTGTAAAGGAAAAAGAAAACCAATGCCAGCATGATGGCCCAATACCCCTGGCCGAAGCCGACGTAAATGACCTGGTGAATGCCGATAACAATAAACACGACTGCTAAAGAGATGAGGATGACATCCGGGAGTTTCATGAAGTGTAAAAATACCAAGGAAATACCATAGGCGAAAGCCTTATTCGTCGACAGCAAACTCGCCTTCGGGCTTCTTGATGACGTAATCCGACATATCCTGCTTTGCTTCCAGGCCTTGGCCGTAGATAACATCCGACTGCTGGCGAATGGTGACGAACTTATCCGTGAAGATTTTTTCGTCTTCGGGTTTCCAAAAGAGCTCTTCCGTATTTAGTTGTTCGTTTTTCTCCAGGTTTTTCACCTCGACCTTTCCGCGCCCGCGCCATTGCTGCTCTTTCTTGAAGTAATGCGCCTCGTTCGCCCGAAGTGTCGATTCAAGTTTTCCCTCCTCATCGTAAAATTCGAGATAAATGCCCTCCGGAAATTCGCGGTCTCCGCTTTGGAACTGGAACATTTTTGCTGCAACCATCTTTACTTTTACCCGTGTGCCCTCGGAATAAAATGTCTCGATGTTCTCAGCAATGCGCTCCGGGCCTTCATAAACCAGAGGTTCCTTCAAGTCAGACTGGTTACAGGATGTCAGCGTTAACACGACCAGGAAGCAGGCTGACGATCCAGGAAGAAACGAAAAAGCCATAGCTCTGACTATGGCCTTCAACGTCCGGATGTATTTTGACATTAGTCGAATTTTCTCTTGATGAACCATCGGTCGTTAAAAGTGATACCAAAGAATATCTTAAAGTAGCTTTCTTCCAATATGTTTTCAGACTTATTGCCGCGCTTGCCATACTTGAAGGCAAGGTCAACTGAGTTATCGCGTCCGGCCGGCAGCGTAAACCCAAAATTAATGCCAATATCACGCACAGGATTTCCGTTAACCAGAAAAGGATTTTCTTCCATGCTGACACCTGCGCGATACGTAATGCGTTTCAGATAGTTCTGCGCGGCGTATGGATCCGGGATAATTTCACCGCCCAAGGCTGCGCGCCACGATGGCTGAAGGCTTTCGTTTCTGCCGTTGAGATCTCTAAAGTCTCCCCAGTCCTGATACGAAAACTCAGTTCCGATGTTCCAGCGCAAGCCACGGCTCAACGAAACACCGACGGTAAACGAAGCAGGAATGGCGAAGCTGCCCGTCATTGAGCTCGGTAGCACGCTGACATTCGTTGTGTCGCCGTCGACCGACATGGCCCGGTAAATCCTGTCCGTTTTCTTTGCCTTCAGGTCAGTTGCGAAATCGTACACCGCACCAATGCTTAAACGGTATCGCTGGCGGCTGAACAGCGAATCCTTGCTGAATGAAATGCCGGTGCCGAAAGTGAAATCACGCACATACGATTTCTCCTCTATGCCCGCGATGTAATTGATAGGTTGTGACGATTTGATGAGTTGATTTGTATAGCCTTTCACGATCGAGCTGAAGATGTAAGAGGCTTTAAGGCCAACGGCGAGTTCACGGGTGAGCCGCACGCCATTTGACCAGTAGAGCTGTGTAAGACCACCCGTTCCTTTCTCCGTTACATTTATCTTTTCAGTTCCTCCCACAACATCATCTTCATATTCCAGAAGGTAGTTGACGGAAGTATATGGCATTAATCCAACTGAGGTCGTCCATTTGCCCGGCTTGACGGGAAATGCCGTGACGAGGTAGTTCATGTTTCCGCCCTGGCTTTTTTCACTCAGGGTATCGGAGCTGATCGTTCGGCGATCCATCATAAGTCCAGCCTGGAAGGACGTATTTACTGAGTTGTAAACCAGCAGCGCCGGGTTTTGATTGTTGATGAACCAGTATTGCGGTTGACTGACACCGACTCCGGCCATGCCTTGATTGTTGATCAATGTATTCCCGTAAGGCTCACCGATACCGAAGGAAGAAAACGGAGTTCGTGCTGCCTGCCCGAGAGCCTCAGCGGCCATTGCCAGCAACAGGCAGAAAAAAATGTACTTACGAAAGATTGACATTATGGATCAAAATGCTGTTTAAACCGATGAGGACTAGTTCAGGGCTCGCAAATATGGAGGCTTTCAACTGGTTTTCAAAAAAACCTGCGTCACCGCCGCACAAAATCACCTGCAAACCTGGAAATTTTCCCTTGTATTGTTCTATTATTCCATCTATTTCGGCGATGACACCGTTCACGACCCCGCTTTGAATGGACGCTTCCGTACTGTTGCCAATAAGGGGTGCCCCCGCTATCGGTGAGACTAACGGCAGCTTTGCCGTGAAAGTATGGACAGCCTGAAAGCGCATTTTAAGGCCTGGCGAAATGCCGCCACCCTGAAATACTCCTTCCTGGTCTACGAAATCATACGTGATGCAAGTCCCGGCATCAATGACAAGATTGTTTTGGTGGGGAAAAAGTTTTATCGCCCCGCAAACTCCTCCCAGGCGGTCCATGCCCAGTGTCTCGGGTGTCTTGTAAAGCGTGGTTACTGGCAGCGGAAGCGTTCGGGTCAGGACAAATATTTTTTGAGACTCGGTCGCCCATGACACCAGTAATTCCGGGTCCACCTTTACTGTGCTGATCATGATATTCTCAGCGCCAACGGACTGGATGAACGCGCGAAGCTCTTCCAAAACTGTGAACGATCGCAGTTCAACCAGCTTTTCATGATTGAAAATCCCTACCTTGGTGGCGCTGTTGCCTGAATCAATAACCAGATTCATATTGCATTTGCTAAGAAGGCCCAAAGGTAACGCAAACGGGCGTATGCGGAAAATACCAGGGCCGCCCACTTCTCGGAATATCTGACTATGATTGATCAATCTAAATACAGCGTTCTCGGCCTCATGTCGGGAACATCCCTGGACGGCCTTGACATCGCCCACTGCGTTTACAGGAAAAGTAAGACGGGATGGACGTACGCGCTCAAGAATGCTGCGACTATAAGATATTCACCTCAGTGGCACTCGCGTCTCTCTCAGGCCCATCTTCTCACGGGATTGGACCTGATGGCACTCGATGCTGCCTACGGTGCGTACCTGGGAAAGGCCTGTCGTGCATTTGCAGATCGATACAATCTCAAGGTTGATTTCATCGCCTCGCACGGACACACGGTTTTTCATCAACCGGCCAAAGGATTTACCACCCAGATTGGAAACGGAAATAACCTTTCTGCAGTCAGCGGCCTCCCCGTTGTTTCAGACTTTCGCTCCCTGGATGTAGCCCTGGGTGGGGAAGGGGCGCCGCTTGTGCCCGCAGGGGACAAATTTCTTTTTCATGAATATGATGTATGCCTGAACCTGGGGGGGATCGCCAATCTTTCCGTCGACGTAAAGAAAAAGCGGTATGCGTACGACATTTGCTTTTGCAACATGGGATTGAACGCGCTCGCCGCCGAAGTCGCTTTGAAGTACGACAAGAACGGGGCCATGGCATCGGACGGAATGATTAACGCGGCCATGCTGAAAAAATTGGCGCAACTTTATTCGCGGTACAGACGCAAACGCCCTTCACTCGGACGCGAGATATTCGAGAAAGACTTTGCTGCAATATTAAGCGACAAAAGTATTTCATTAGAGGACCGGCTTTGCACGTTCACAGAATCCGCTGCCATGGAGATTTGCGGGGCGATTAAGTCACATCGGAAGGAGTCACGCGTTCTGTGCACGGGTGGAGGCGCGTTCAACTCGTACCTCATCTCTCGTATGCTGGAACATGGCGGCGATGAGATTACTTTCATCATCCCGGATGAAGAGGTGGTAAAGTTCAAGGAAGCGCTCGTCTTCGGGTTTCTCGGCGTGCTGCGCGTGAGGAGTGAAGTCAATTGTCTGAAGACGGTAACAAATGCCGCGCGTGACAGTTCTTCGGGAATCATGATCGGTTTCCGATAAAGGCAATCTGGCTGATGAAATAAAATTTTCATTTGACTGAGCAACATGAAAGAGCTTCTCGAAAAGTTTGAAAACAAGAGACCGGAAATAGTTTTTGAATGGAAGGATCCCGAGTCGGAAGCGGAGGGCTGGGTTGTTATCAACTCCCTTCGCGGTGGCGCGGCCGGAGGCGGAACGAGGATGCGAAGGGGGTTGGATAAACGGGAGGTCGAGTCGCTCGCAAAAACAATGGAAGTGAAATTCACCGTGTCGGGACCACCGATCGGCGGAGCGAAGTCCGGAATCAACTTTGATCCTGCCGACCCGCGCAAGGCTGGTGTCTTACAGCGGTGGTATTCGGCGGTTATGCCACTGCTGAAATATTATTACGGAACGGGTGGCGATCTCAATGTGGACGAGATCCAGGAGGTAATCCCCATTACGGAGGACGTCGGCCTCTGGCATCCACAGGAAGGAGTCTTCAACGGACATTTCAAGCCGTCGGAGCCGCAGAAAGTCAATCGCATCGGCCAGCTTCGACAAGGTGTCGTGAAAGTCATTGAAGACAACCGATTCACCCCGGATACCTCAAAAAAATATACGGTTGCCGAAATGTGTACGGGATACGGAGTGGCGCAGGCCGTGAAGCATTTTTACGACCTCTGGGGTGGCGCGGTGGCAGGTAAGCGCGCCGTTGTTCAGGGTTGGGGCAACGTCGGAGCTGCCGCAGGCTTTTATCTCGCGCAGCTGGGAGTCAAGATCGTGGGAGTCGCCAGTCACGAAGGAGGCTTGATCAATCAGCAAGGCTACGGACTGGATGAAGTTTCCAGGCTCGTGGCTGATCGTCAGGGCAACAAACTTGTGTCAAAGGATCTCCTTCCCTTCGATATCGTCAACAAAAAGATCTGGGATCTGGACTTCGAGATATTTATTCCTGCAGCGGCATCGCGACTGATAACAAGAGAACAGGTAGACCGAATGATCGCCTCGAGGCTCGAAGTATTTTCATGCGGTGCCAACGTTCCGTTTTCCGACCCGGAAATATTCTTCGGACCTACCGGGCTCTATGCGGATGCGAAATTTTCGGTCATTCCGGATTTCATCGCGAACTGTGGAATGGCGCGCGTATTTGCGTATTTTATGGAGAATGAAGTTTCGATGGACGACGCCATGATCTTCAACGACATCTCCCAAACAATCAGGAGCGCCCTTGTGAAAACGCATGCGGTCAATCAGCAAAAAACCGGAATCGCACAAGCGTCCTTTGAAATAGCGCTTAAACAATTGGTGGAGTAGAGACAAGCATGCCTTGTCTCTACCCTAGCCCGAACAAACCTGTATTAAGCGCGTTCAGCGCCTTCTCCTTGTACTGCTTATCGATCAGAATGGAAACGTTGTTGGCGCTGCCGCCACTGGATACCATTCGCACCGGGATCTCGGAAAGGCAACGGAAGACGTCATTGAGTGCTCCGTTCTTATCCATAATGCGGTTGCCGACAATACAGATGATGGTTTGATCCTTGTCGACTTCAATCGAGCCGAATTTTTTCAACTCGGTTTCAATGGAGCTGAGGTGAGTGAGACTGTCGATCGTGAGTGATACTGCTACCTCTGACGTAGCAATCATATCGATCGGCGTCTTATGCTGTTCGAAAACCTCAAATACCTTTCGGAGGAAACCGTAGGCCATCAGCATCCGGGATGATTTGATCTTGATGGCAGTGATGTTGTCTTTTGCAGCGATCGCTTTGAAAGCGAGTTCCGAGTCGGGCGTTTCCGTAATGATCGTTCCCGCAGCGCTTTCGTCCATGGTATTTTTCAGCCTTACCGGGACTTTATATTTCTGCGCCGGGACAATGGTCGAAGGATGAAGAATTTTTGCGCCGAAGTACGCGAGCTCGGAGGCCTCATCGAATGTAAGATGCGAAATCGGTATCGTCTTCTTAACGATCCGCGGATCATTGTTGTGCATGCCGTCTATATCTGTCCAGATCTGCACTTCCTGGGCCTGCACGGCGGCGCCGATAAGCGAAGCGGTGTAATCGCTCCCTCCGCGTTTCAGATTGTCGATTTCGTTCCGATGGTTTCTGCAGATATATCCCTGCGTGATCAGGATGTCGATCATTTTCATTGACTCGACGAGTGGTTTCAGACGACGCGAGATCTTTTCCAACTCGGGCTCTTCATTCTCGTCGATCGACATGAAGTGAAGCGCAGGGAGAAGCCGGGCACTGACCTTGCGCTCGTGCAGGTAGTGATAGAAAAGCTCCGTGGAGATAAGTTCGCCTTGAGCGAGCAGCTCGCGGTAGCTCTTGTCATCAAACTGTCCGGCAGCAAGGAGGCGTATCAGGATAAAATAACGCCCGACGATTTCCTCGCCCACCGCGTGTGATGCTTCGCCCGTGAAGAGTTCTTCAATATAGGACTGGTAGTGATTTTCAAGGGCTGTGATCTCTGCTTCGGCCTTATCGATTTCACCAGCCATAAGGTGTTCGCCGATAGAAACCAGTGCATTGGTCGTTCCCGAAAGCGCCGACAGCACGATGATCTTCTTACCCGGTGTGCTCACTACGAGTTCCGCGACTTTCTTTAACCTTTCGGGTTTGCCAACGGATGTCCCGCCGAATTTCATTACCATCATAAAACCTAGAATTTTTGAAGCCGGCAAATTTAATTTATCTGCTGCCAATAAGGAAGGCGTTGGTGCCGGATGTTCGAAAAATGTTTAGCGAACAAGTGTTCATTTGCAACAAAAAAAAGACCGCTGCGATTGCAGCGGTCTCCAGTGCCAATCAAGAAAAATGATTATTTCTTGTTGTTATCATTCACTTCCTCAAACTCTACGTCTGAGACGTCGTTTGCGGACCCTCCGCCGGCTTTCGCCTCGCCACCGGTACCTCCGTCCTGAGGGCCTGCTTCGGCGCTGCCGGACGCCTGGTACATTTCGGTAGCTGCGGCCTGCCATGCGGCGTTCAAGGTGGCCATAGCCGCGTCGATGCCTGCGATATCCTGACTCTTATGCGCCTCCCGCAGTTTCTCGAGTGCGCCGTTGATAGCAGTCTTGTTAGGCTCCGAAAGTTTATCGCCGTATTCCTTCATCTGTTTTTCCGTTTGGAAAATCAGCGAGTCGGCCTGGTTGATCTTTTCAGCGCGTTCGCGGATTTTCTTATCGTTCTCCGCGTTCGACTGCGCCTCCTGTTTCATTTTCTGAATCTCAGCGTCGGTGAGTCCGGAAGATGCTTCGATTCGGATCTTCTGCTCTTTTCCGGTGCCCTTGTCTTTAGCGGACACGTGCAGTATACCGTTGGCATCAATATCGAAAGTTACTTCGATCTGCGGGATGCCGCGCGGAGCCGGCGGAATACCATCCAGGTGGAAACGTCCAATCGAGCGGTTGTCTTTGGCCATCGGCCTTTCGCCCTGCAGGATATGAATCTCAACAGAAGGTTGGTTGTCCGCAGCTGTCGAAAACACCTCGGATTTCTTCGAAGGAATCGTAGTGTTTGATTCGATCAGTTTAGTGAACACGCCGCCCAACGTTTCAATACCCAATGAGAGCGGGGTAACATCGAGCAGCAACACATCCTTTACTTCTCCGGTCAGTACACCGCCCTGGATCGCAGCGCCTACAGCGACAACTTCATCCGGGTTCACACCTTTCGACGGCTTCTTACCGAAGAATTTTTCAACTTCATCCACGATCCTCGGGATACGGGTGGATCCACCAACGAGAATTACTTCATCTATCTGACCAACCGAGATACCGGAATCTTCAACTGCTTTGCGGCAAGGCTCGAGCGTTCTGCGGACGAGGTCGTCCACGAGTTGCTCGAATTTTGCGCGACTGATTTTTTTCACGAGGTGCTTCGGCACGCCATCGATGGAAGTTATATAAGGAAGGTTCACTTCCGTTTCCTGTGAACTCGATAATTCGATCTTGGCTTTTTCCGAAGCTTCCTTGAGACGCTGAAGCGCCATGGGATCTTTCCGCAAGTCGACGTTCTCGTCTTTCTTGAACTCGTCGGCGAGCCAATTCATTATGCGTTGGTCGAAGTCGTCGCCACCGAGATGAACATCTCCATTGGTTGACTTAACTTCAAACACGCCGTCGCCTAACTCGAGAATGGATATATCGAATGTTCCACCGCCGAGGTCGTACACGGCGATTTTCATGTCTTTATTTTTCTTGTCGAGGCCATAAGCCAGCGCTGCGGCCGTGGGCTCGTTGATAATCCGCTTAACATCCAGGCCCGCGATCTGGCCTGCTTCCTTCGTCGCCTGACGCTCTGCGTCGTTGAAGTAAGCGGGGACGGTAATGACGGCCTCCGTTACTGTGGTGCCAAGGTAATCTTCAGCGGTGCTCTTCATCTTCTGAAGGATCATCGCCGAAATTTCCTGCGGAGTGTACAGACGGTCGCCAATGCGAATGCGAACCGTATCGTTATTGCCGCGTTCAACCTTGTATGATACCATCTTCATCTCCTCGTTGACGTCGTCGAATTTCTTACCCATGAAACGCTTGATAGACGAGACGGTATTCTTAGGATTCGTAATGGCCTGGCGTTTGGCAGGGTCTCCTACCTTTCGCTCTCCTTTTCCATCGTCCAGAAAGGCAATGATCGAGGGAGTGGTCCTACGCCCCTCGCTGTTCGCAATTACTACGGGTTCACTACCCTCCATAACTGCTACGCAGGAGTTGGTCGTACCCAAATCGATTCCAATAATTTTGCCCATGATATTAGTCACTTTAAATGTTCAACACTGATATTGTACGCAATGGTTAACAATGGTTGTGCCAGCCCCGGAATATGACCGGAAAAATGACAGATTGACAGTACAGCGAAAACTGCGATTTTTGTGTTCGTAAATTCCCGTGCCTCCCGCCGATAGCAACTTCGAAGCCCGAAAAAGACAACCTTTACGCAGTGTAGCCCCGCCAAGGCGGAAACAACTGTGCTCACTGCGACCATTTAGTGGGCGTCCGGTCCCAGCGGTGGGCCTTTAGCTTCTTCAGCAGGGCGGGGTCAAGGGCTTTGCCATCGCTGGCGCCCATGTTGGCAGCGACGTGCCGCAGGGTACGCATACCGGGGATTATAGTGTGTACATCATCGTTGGCGAGTATGAAGCGCAAGGCCATCTCCGGCAGGGTCATGCCGTCGGGGATTAAAGGCCGCAGCGCGTCTGCGTGCTCCACACTGCTCTTCAAATTCTCCGGGACGAAGTAGGTGGAACGCCAGTCATCCTTTGGAAACGTCGTTTCCTTCGTCAGGGTACCCGTCAGGGAACCTTCATCGAAAGGAACACGCGCGATAACGCCAATATTCAGTTCGCGGCAAAGCGGAAATAAGTTGTCTTCCGGCGCCTGATCGAAAATATTGTAGATGACCTGAACGGTATCGATCAGTCCGGTCCTAAGCGTATCCAGTACGTTGTCAGGTTCCCACCGGTTAACACTGACACCCATGAATCGGATCTTGCCCTCCCGCTTGAGCTTGTCTACCGCCTTTTGCCATTCGTCGCGGTGTGCCCAGGAATCTTCCCAAACGTGAAATTGCTGCAGATCAATGCAGTCAACGTTCAGGTTCTTAAGACTCTTTTCGGTGTACTCGATGATGTGGTCGTAGGGAAAACAATCGTTGATGGTGTACTCCGGCCTGCTCGGCCACTTCAGATTCTTCGGTGGGATCTTCGTCGCGTGATACAAGCGCTTCTCCGGATGCCGGCGCACCAGCTGCCCGAGAATTTGTTCGCTTTTGCCAGCGCCATATCCCCAGGCCGTGTCGTAAAAATTGCAGCCAAGTTCGACGGAACGGTCGAGGGCTTTGTCAAGCTCAAGCGTATCTGTTCCGGTCCATCCCGCCAGTCCCCACATCCCGTAACCGATCTCACTGACTTTAAGCTGCGTTCTTCCGAAGGTCCTGTACTGCATAAGGCGAGCGTTCTTATTAAACCGCCTCAAGTTAATACGGTGGCGGGTGGATGACAAATGTGCACAAATTATCGCGGCCTCTGCATAAACAACACATTTTACTACTTTTGCAGCCTCGATTATCAACGGTGAGTGAAACGGACCGGCTGAGGCGGCCCCTTAAATATGACATTAGAAGAAGAAATTGAAAAAAGAAGAACGTTTGGCATCATCAGCCACCCCGACGCAGGTAAGACCACGCTGACTGAAAAACTGTTGCTCTTCGGCGGTGCCATTCAAAAGGCGGGCGCCGTGAAGTCCAGCAAAATCAAAGACCATGCGCGTTCTGACTGGATGGAGATCGAGAAACAACGCGGTATCTCCGTGGCGACTTCCGTGATGGGTTTTAACTACCGCGATGTGAAGATCAACTTGCTCGACACTCCCGGTCACCAGGACTTCGCCGAAGATACATACCGTACACTTACTGCCGTCGATAGTGTCATCATGGTGATCGACTGTGTGAAGGGTGTCGAGATCCAGACGGAAAAGCTTATGGAAGTGTGCCGCATGCGAAGCACACCGGTGATTTGTTTCATCAACAAACTGGATCGCGAAGGCCGCGATCCATTTGAATTGCTGGACGAAATAGAGGAAAAGCTGAAGATCAAAGTTCGCCCGTTGAGCTGGCCTATCAATATGGGCAAGAACTTCAAAGGCGTTTACAGCTTGTATGAAAAGAGTCTTCACTTGTTCAGGCCAAGCAAGACTACGGTGGAAGAAGGCATTGAAATTCACGATCTCAACGACTCGCGGCTTGACGACTATGTCGGCGAAAACAACGCCCGCCAGTTGCGTGCTGATATTGAGTTGATCGAAGGGGTATATCCCGATTTCGAGGTAAACGGTTACCTGAATGGCAAAGTCGCTCCCGTATTTTTCGGAAGCGCGGTCAACAACTTTGGCGTCAAGGAATTGTTGGATACTTTTATCCGTATCGCCCCGCCGCCGGAACCCCGCGAGACAACCGTCAGGATTGTTGAACCCACCGAGAAAAAATTTACAGGATTCGTCTTTAAGATACACGCCAACATGGACCCTAAACACCGGAACCGCATTGCGTTTCTCAGGGTGTGTTCGGGAAAATTTCAACGGGGAAACAACTATTATCATGTCCGCCATGACAAATCGGTGAGGTTTTCGAATGCGACTGCCTTCATGGCGCAGGATCGCGAGACGGTAGAAGAGGCCTGGCCGGGCGATATCGTCGGAATTTTCGACACAGGAAATCTGAAGATAGGCGATACGTTGACGGAGGGCGAAAAACTCCTGTACACAGGCATACCGAGTTTTTCACCGGAGATCTTCAAGGAAGTGATCAACCTCGATGCGATGAAAACCAAGCAGCTCGACAAGGGCCTGCTGCAACTTATGGAAGAGGGTGTGGCGCAGCTTTTCACTTACGAGCTCGGCAAAAAGAAGGTAGTGGGTGTCGTCGGCGCCCTTCAGTTTGAAGTCATCCAGTTTCGGCTCAAGAATGAGTATTCTGCAACCGTGCAGTTCGCTCCGCAAAACATCTATAAAGCTTGCTGGATCAGCAGCAAGGATCCAAAAAAGCTCGCCGACTTCATAGACTCCAAGCAACGCCATATCGCGCGGGATAAAGATGGCAAACTCGTATTCATGGCCGAGTCGCGCGCCTGGCTGCAAATGGTGCAGGACAACTTTCCGGACATTGACTTTCACTTTACTTCGGAGTTCAAGGGGTGAGTGGTGAGTGGTGAGTGGTGAGCAGCGCGTGCGGCTTAGCGAGTTCTGTTCTCTTCCCGGTGTGTGCGGCTCGTTTCGTGAGACGTGAGACGTGTTTACCTCACCCCTAACCCCTCTCCTGCGCGCGGGATGTGCGCGGTGAGAAGGAAAGGGGTTAGGGGTGAAGTGAAACCCGTCTGACGTCTCACGTTTCACGTCTCACGTCTCACGAATTCCGTATGTTGCGCGCAAATCAGTTTGTCACCAATAGCTTTCTGCGATGAACGAGCCCTTTCAGGTAGTTTACGAAGACAATCACCTCCTGGTCGTCAATAAGGCCGCGGGCGTGCTGGTTCAGGGTGATATTACCGGAGACACTCCTCTTGTTGAGTTGTGCAAAGACTATATTGGCAAGAAGTATCAAAAGCCCGGGGCCGTGTTTCTCGGTGTTGTGCACCGCATCGACAGGCCGGTCAGTGGTATCGTGGTTCTGGCGAGGACCTCGAAGTCCCTGGAGAGGATGAACGCCCTGTTCCGGGACCATAAAACACGCAAGAGTTACTGGGCCGTCACCGATAGGAAGCCCCCGTCTGAATCCGGAACATTAGTCCACTGGCTGGTGAAAGATGAGAGGAAAAACCGCACGACCGCATTTCCCCGCGAGGCGGAAGGTGCCTTGCGGTCTGAGCTTGCCTATCAGGTTATTGGACAGAAAGGAAAGCAATGGCTCATCCTGGTAAACCCCGTGACAGGCCGACCGCATCAGATCCGGGTGCAACTCGCGGCAATGGGTTGTCCCATACGGGGAGATGTAAAATACGGGTCGGAATCAGCATTTGACGACGGGAGCATCGCGCTACACGCCCGAAAACTGGAATTCATGCATCCCGTCAGGAAAGTCGAGATGTCTCTTCAGGCGCCCCTGCCCCGGGCAGAGGGATGGAAGAGTTTTTTGGATTTTGAAGGAGAAAATTAAAACCATGAACTGGATAGAAAAATTAAGAGCGCGCTGGAAACTTAAGAGCGCTGCCCAGGTATTGATTGTCCTGCTTGTGTTTGCGTGCACGGGCTTTACCATATTATTCATCAAAAGACCCATCCTTAACTGGTTGGCGGGCGAACAAGGTGATTCAACGCTGGCTACGGTACTTTACTACCTTTTTATTTTACCATTGTATAATATTATTTTACTTGGGTACGGCTTTGTTTTTGGGCAATTCCGGTTTTTCTGGGAATTTGAAAAGCGCTTTATGGAACGATTTTTTAAGAGGTCTAAAAAAGAAAAATAACTTTACTCATATGAAAAAATATCTATTACTACTTGCCAGTGTGCTTTTACTTGCCGCATGCTCTACACCGAAGTACGCGTATTATTTTGACCATTATGATTACAACTCGGGTAAAAAGAAAGTGATTGTTCCTGAAGGGGAATTGGCCTCAACCACCCTTCCCGCTCCCGCGATGAGCCCCCTCCGTCTGGATGAACAAGCCGTCACGGCCAGCGCGGAAAGCAAGATAAAACCAATTCCGGCGGCGCCTATGACTGTGCAAAGCCTGGAAAAAGACAGAGCTGAGCTTTTGGCCAGCAAATACAAGTCGTTGACAAAGGCTGAAAAGAAGGAATTTAGAAGAGAGGTTAAAGAAGTTGTTAAAGAAGCGATCAAAGCCAAGAAGGAAGGCAAAAGCATCGAGTCTATCGCGGAAGTACATGCGATGGATAACGACCTGAAGATGGCGTTGATATTCGGCGTGGTGGCCATTGTGCTCGGAGCGTTCGGAGGGACGGGAAATGTGTTCTGGATCCTCAGTATCATTGCCCTGGTAGTAGCGATCGTCTTCTTTATACAGTGGCTGGCAAGACAATAGAAGACAATAGATATGAAGTAAAACAAAAAAGCCCCGAAAACGGGGCTTTTTGTTTGCTATGTATTATCGGTCAGTTTGAAGCAATGCCATCCGCGAGAAGCACTGCCTTGTTGTTCAGCACTTCCACGACGCCGCCCGTTATCCTCAGACTGTCGTTAGCATCTTTAGACTTGTATTCCACCAGTCCTTCCTTGAGAAGGCTGATCAGTGGTGCGTGGTGATCCATCACCTGGAAGGATCCATCAGCTCCCGGAAAGGTTGCGATGGTTACATTTCCTTCGAAGATCTTTTTTTCAGGTGTCAATATTTCCAGATACATGTTGCCAGCGTTGCATTTAAAGATTAGCCTTTTGCTTCGGCCATCATTCGTTCTCCTTTTTCAATCGCCTGCTGGATATTACCCACCAGGTTGAAAGCCATTTCCGGAAGATGGTCGTACTGGCCGTCCATGATCGCGTTGAAGTCGCGGATCGTATCCTTAATATCAACGAGTACACCTTTCAGACCTGTGAAGGCCTCTGCCACGTGAAAAGGCTGAGACAGGAAGCGCTGTACCCTTCTGGCGCGGTGAACCACAAGCTTGTCCTCATCGGAGAGCTCGTCCATACCCAGAATGGCGATGATGTCCTGAAGTTCTTTATAACGCTGAAGAATATTTTTTACTCTTTGTGCGCAGTCATAGTGCTCGTCTCCTACAATTTCCGGTCGGAGGATACGCGAAGTAGAATCCAGCGGGTCGACAGCCGGATAGATACCGAGCTCGGAGATCTTCCGGCTCAATACCGTGGTGGCATCAAGGTGCGCGAAAGTTGTTGCTGGAGCAGGGTCTGTCAGGTCATCGGCGGGAACGTATACAGCCTGCACAGAAGTGATCGATCCGTTCTTCGTGGAGGTAATCCGTTCCTGCATCGCACCCATTTCCGTCGCCAGTGTAGGCTGGTAACCCACAGCGGAGGGCATACGTCCCAACAGGGCTGATACCTCTGATCCTGCCTGGGTAAAGCGGAAGATGTTGTCAATAAAGAAAAGGATATCGCGTCCCTTGCCCTGGCCGTCGCCATCGCGGAAGTATTCAGCAATAGTGAGACCTGAGAGCGCAACCCGGGCACGTGCTCCCGGAGGCTCATTCATCTGGCCGAAGACAAATGTAGCCTTGGATTCTTTCAGATCTGCTTCGCTTACCTGAGAAAGGTCCCATCCTCCCGCGTGCAGTGATTTCGTAAAGTTTTCGCCGTAGTTGACAATTCCCGCTTCGATCATCTCGCGCAGCAGATCGTTCCCCTCACGGGTTCTTTCTCCGACCCCTGCAAACACGGACAGTCCGGAGTACGCCTTTGCGATGTTGTTGATAAGCTCCTGAATCAACACTGTTTTTCCCACACCGGCACCACCAAACAGTCCGATTTTACCGCCCTTTGAGTATGGCTCGATGAGGTCGATTACTTTAATCCCGGTATACAGTACCTCAGTCGAGGTGGAAAGATCTTCAAAGGCAGGAGCGTGGCGGTGGATAGGGAGTGTTTTGTCACCTTTTGGCTGCTTGATCCCGTCGATGGCCTCGCCGATTACATTGAAAAGGCGCCCTTTGATATCCTCCCCAATGGGCATTGCAATAGGAGCACCCGTGTCCGTTACCTTCATTCCGCGGACCAGACCTTCTGTGCCCTCCATGGAGATCGTCCGGACCCGGTCTTCCCCAAGGTGTTGCTGGGTTTCGAGCACTACTTTAGTTCCATCACCTTTCACAACGACTAAGGAATCGAGGATGTTAGGCAATTTCGACCCCTCGCCATCAAACGCGACGTCGACGACAGGGCCAATTACCTGGGTGATCTTTCCAATATTTGCCATTTGTATACTTTGATTAATAAGGTCTGAAAATTCGACCGCAAAAGTAGCTTATAAAGCACGAAGTACAAAGACCCAAAAAGAGATTTATTGCCCGGAAATCCGCTGATTTGCGCGGATTAAAAGGCCGCTTTCGCGCCGGCTGCGTTTTTCATCATGTGTTGATGTGGGGTGCTGCATCAAGCGCGATCCGGAACGTCGTTCCCAGATTTTCTTCCGAGGATTTTACAAAGATCTTCCCGTCGTGGTAGGTTTCGATGATGCGTTTGGCCAGGGCAAGGCCGAGCCCCCAGCCCCGCTTTTTTGTCGTGAAACCGGCCTTGAAAACCATCGCCAGCTTCGACCGGGGAATACCTTTGCCCGTATCGCTCACGTCAATGAAGACTTTGCCCTCGTTTCCACGAAGTATCTTGATCGCAATCGTTCCGGAACTTCCTCCCATCGCGTCGACAGCGTTCTTGCAGAGGTTTTCTATCACCCACTCAAAAAGTGGTGCGTGGACCATCGCCTGGATGTTTTCGGACAGTGTGAAGATCTCGATGTGAATTCGCGAGGATATGCGGGGCCTGAGGTAAGTCACGACATTATTGATGAGCGCAACTACATTTTCCTTCTTTAAAGTAGGAACCGATCCAATACTCGAAAAGCGCTCGGTAACAACCTTCAGTTTTTGAATGTCTTTCTCAAGTTCCTCAGCGATTCCTTTCTTGCGCATCTCGGCGTCCTCGCGAATCACGTCCGCCCACGCCATGAGCGAGGATAACGGGGTGCCTAGCTGATGCGCAGTCTCTTTCGCAAGTCCGACCCACACGCGGTTCTGCTCCGCCGCTTTTGAATAGTTGAAGGCGAGGTAGCTGATAAATCCGAATATCGCGATGACAGTTAACTGCACATAAGGGTAGGCGATGAGCTGCGTTAACAGGAACGAATTCCGGTAATAAACCTTCTGGGTTCCAAACACCTCGTTTGTGTTCGGGTCCTTCAACGTGATAAGAATGGGATCATAGGTATCAGCCATGGATTCCAGCTCGCGCGAAAGTTGCTGATTGATGGCCGCTGTAGACCGGCTGGAATCAATCTCGATATTTCGGGTGAAGATGACATTGTCGTTCTTATCCACAAGAATCGTAGGTACCGAGTTATTCTTTGCGATGATCTCCTCCGACACGAAAAGGATGTTGCTGTTCAGACTTTCATTCAGGGTATACTCGATCGCCCGCGCAAACAACTGCACCTGTTGCCGTTCCCGTTGCTTGAGCTGGTCCACCAGCACGTTGGTGTAGTAGATGGAACCCACGCTTATCAGGAACGACACGGCGAGGACGATCCATTTCAGTCTTGGGTTATGCTGATAGAAGTCACCTGACGGAACCGGATTGAGCTTGGCCATTGGATCTGAAAGTAGATAAAAAAACCGGAGTTCGGTCCGGTTATTACTTTCCTGCGCGAAAAAATTTTACTGTTTCATCATAAACCATTTCGCCAGCACCTTGTAATTGATCTTCGTTCCATGCATGAGAATGCCGACGCGATAGATGCGCGAGGCAATCCATGTGGTCAGAATAAAACCTCCGACGAGCAATACCTGCGACAGAAGCAGTTGCCACAGGGGAACGCCGAATCCCAACCTGCCCATCATCGCGATCGGCGATGTGAAAGGTATGATGGAAAACCAGAAGCTCGCCGGGCTGCGCGGATCATTCAGGATGAACATGAACAATCCGAAATAGGAGATAATCAGCGGAAGCGTTATCGGAAAAGTAAATTGCTGCGCTTCCTGCTGTGAATCCACTGCTGATCCCACCGCCGCAAACAAGGCCCCGTACAGCAGATAGCCGCCAAGGAAATAGAAGGCGAAGTTGAAGATGATTGTCCCTACCGGAATCTGGCTATAGGAGTTAAGAATGAAAGACTGAATCTGATTGCTCCTGTCGGCTGCCTCTTTTGCAGCTTCCGGATCATGGTCCATTTGCTTCGAGATCTGTTCCATCGCCTGCTGCTGCGGCATCTTCACGCCAAACAACGAGAGCGTAGCCGTTGACAACACGCTGATCAGCACCACCCAGATGGTAAACTGCAGCAGTCCCACCGCCGCAATACCCAGGATCTTGCCCATCATAAGCTGGAACGGTTTTACCGATGAGAGCAGCACCTCCACGATCTTGCTTGTTTTTTCTTCGATCACACCGAGCATGATCTGCATCCCATAGATCAGGACAAACATGTAAATGAGCACGCCCAGAAGAAAGCCGAGACCATAGAGTATACCCGTATTGCTTTCCTTTTCTTCGCCGGTCTCGGAAAGGTTGATGTTGTTAATATTAACGTTGGTCTTAAGACTCTTGAGTGTCGCCCGATCGATGTTGAACTGTTCCAGTTTCAGATCCTGAATCCTGTTTTCCAATAGGGTTTCGAGGTCCTCCAGTTTGCGGATGCTGGGATTCTCCTTCGTGTAGAGCGCGATGCCGGTCGGGTTTGCCAGGTCAATCTCGGGTATGTACAACAATGCAAAATCCTTAGACTTATTAAAGTCAGATTTTGCTGTTTCGATATCCGCAGACACCGGTATGAACGCATATTTGCCGTTGCTCTCAAGATGGAATTTTCCAGTGGCATCCACGACGTGAACAGTTTGCGTACCAGCTTCTTCCTCCTGTTTTACCATCACATAGACCATGATGGCGATGATGGCAGGAAAAATAAGAGGGATGAGAATGGTGGCAATTAGGAACGATTTCTTCTGAACCCGGTTCAGGAACTCGCGCTGAAAGATCAACCAGATTTTATTCATGGCTTCCTCCTTTCACGAGCGTGATGAATATTTCTCCCATGGTAGGTACTTTCTCGACGAAGCTGTGGACTTCGGTAATCTGCGTAAGGTCGCGTATAAGTTGGTTCGGGCTCATGTCCGCATTCATGCGTACCGTTGAACGGAAGTAATCGTCTTCCAGGAGCGTTTGATTCAACACTTGATATTCTCCGTCGGGAATACTGAATGTGCCCTTGTGTTCCACCAGGAAGGTGTTGGTCCGGTATTTCGCTTTCACTTCTTTCTTCGAACCTTCGAGGATCTTCTTGCTCTTGTCGATCAACACAATGTGATCGCAAAGGCCTTCAACGGTTTCCATGCGGTGTGTGGAAAAGATAATGGTGCTTCCGTTTTCTTTCAGCGATAAGATTTCGTCGGTGATGAGCTGCGCATTTACGGGATCGAAACCGGAGAACGGCTCGTCGAGAATGATGAGTCGCGGCTCGTGCATCACAGTACTGATGAACTGGATCTTCTGAGCCATACCTTTGCTGAGGTCTTCAACTTTTTTCCCCCACCAGTCTGTTACTTCGAATTTCTTGATCCACGTTTTGCTGCGGGCCGTCGCCTCGGCGTGACTCAGTCCTTTCAAACGCGCCAGGTAGATCAGCTGCTCGCCTACTTTGAGCTTCTTGTACAAACCGCGCTCTTCCGGCAGGTACCCGATCATCCCGATGTGTTTTTCCTGCAGTCGCTCGCCGAAAATCGAGATTTCGCCGGCATCAGCGTTGATGATTTGGTTGATGATTCGGATGAAGGTGGTTTTGCCGGCGCCGTTAGGCCCCAGCAGACCGAAGATGGTCTTTTCCGGTATGGTGATGCTAACATCATCCAGTGCCAGATGATTTGTGTAACGCTTGGTTACGCTTTTCGCTATCAGAGCTTCCACTATTGGTTGAGGTTCGGTAGTCCGGTATTAGTATCGAAAGATAGACAGTAATTACAAGCCGGAAAAAGGAAAAAATTGGATCGAGAGGGAATGTTGGAGGAAGGGGAGGCTAATTGCCGGATTCGCGGAAAATTATGTTGCCCATGGAAACGTCCAGGTTGAAGATCAGGGCGTTCTCCGCATTTTCGCTATAGGCCGCATTTGCGAACGTATTGCTTCGGATCTTCTTCAACCCTTCCGGAAGCTTGACGCTGCAGAGCCAGGAGTCGTTGATGGTAACCAGGACAGGCGTCTGCGAGGAAGGGAGAATTATGGTGAGATTTCCGGCGCCCACGCTGCCTTCAATGCGGTTGCCAACCACAGGGGGATTGTTGCTGAAGTCGAGCGTCATGTTGCCGAAACCCACATCCGCCGACATATATCTCGCCCTGGAAAGGTTGAGATTCTGCATGCGGAGGGAGCCGAGATCCACTTTCACGGCGAGCGTATCCATGTCCACTTTATTTTCAAGGGAACTATAGCCGATCTTCACGTCAGCACTACCGGTGTTGATCTTTAATTTCCGGATGGCAAGTCCGGACAGATCAACATTGGCGTTCCCCACGCCGTAGTCGAGCTGAAGATTGTACGGTTTGCTGTCGGACAGATACATTTTCCAGACCTTGTTATCGACCGCCTTTTCTTCGCCGAACATGCGGGTCGAAATAGTCTGGCCTATGCTTCCGGATTGCACATTTTCAAAATTGAGATAGATCTGGCAGGAGTGGTTGACGATTTCCTTGCGGAACTGGTGGGAGTAGGATGATTGGTCCTGGTTGCTGAAGACATTTAGAATCTCTGAATTGTGGCCTGCTTTAACGTAACAATCGCCGGAATTTGCCCTGAGGTAGAGATCTACGTTTTTACAGGCCTGGCTGTTCTCGATGGAAAACTGCCGTTTCATCTGCCCCAAAGCCATTCCCGCAAAGGCAATCCCGCAAACGGTTAACCAAAGACTCTTCTGCATGCTGAATGTTTACGTACCCCCCTGTGATAGGTTACGCCGTGTAAGATTATCTTAAAGATTTTTGAAAATCAGACCTTTAAGAATATGGTTTTAACGGGATTCAGCCGAAAAGGTTCAATTAAAAAACTCCTTCATACGCTCAAAAAAGCCCTTTTCATTCGCATCCGGGCGGGGTTCGAAGTTGGGCGAATCGCGGAAGGTTTCAAGTTTAGCCCGTTCTTCAGCGGTAAGTTTCTTCGGAGTCCAAACATTCACGTAGATCAATTGGTCACCCGTCTCGTATCCGTTGAGGTCCTTGAGACCTTTTCCGCGCAAGCGGAGCACTTTGCCGCTCTGGGTTCCGGGGTCGATCTTGATCTTCACACGTCCGCCTACTGAAGGCACTTCCACGGAGGTACCGAGAGCAGCATCGACGAAGCTGATGTAGAGGTCGAAAATAATGTTATTGCCATCACGCTTCAGGAGTGGGTCCTCCTGTTCTTCGATGAGAATAAGCAAATCGCCGGAGACACCGCCTCCGGGTGCATCGTTGCCCTTTCCCGCCATTGAAAGTTGGACGCCGTCGGAAACGCCCGCCGGGATTCTGACCGTGATCACCTCTTCTTTCGACACGAGTCCCGAGCTGTCAACGCCGGGCGGTCTCTTGTCGACTATCTGACCTGAGCCGTCACACATTGGACAGGTCGACGATGATACCATCTGACCCAGCATGGTGTTTACGACTTTTCGGACCTGACCGGTTCCCTGGCAGTGGCTGCATGTTTTGAAAGAAACTCCCTCAGCGTGCACCATGCGGTGAACCTTGATCTTTTTTTCCACGCCGTTCGCGATCTCTTCCAGGTTGAGTTTGAGTTTGATGCGAAGATTGGATCCCTTTCTCTGACGTCGACCACCCCGGCTACCACCTCCGAAAAAACTGTCGAAGGGGCTGCCACCGCCGCCGAAGATATCGCCGAACTGGCTGAAGATATCCTCCATGTTCATGGTGTGGCCACCATATGACCCGGCGCCGGGACGCGCGTGACCGTAGCGATCGTAATGCGCTTTCTTATCCGCATTGCTCAGTACTTCGTAAGCCTCCGCAGCTTCCTTGAATTTTTCTTCCGCCTCCTTGTTGCCGGGATTCTTATCAGGGTGGAACTGAATGGCCACCTTGCGGTAAGCCTTTTTGATTTCTTCAGAGGTGGCATTCTTTCCTACCCCCAGGATGTCGTAATAGTCTCGCTTAGTTGCCATTCTTAAATTACTGCAGATTAATTACCCACTACAACTTTCGCGTAGCGTATTACTTTATCGTTCAAAAAGTATCCTTTTTCAATTACCTCGACGATCTTGCCCTTTAATTCCGCAGCCGGAGCGGGTATCTGAGAAATTGCTTCGTGCAGATCGGCGTCGAACTCGGAGCCCGGTCCTGTGTCCATCGCCTTCACATTGTAAAGCTCCAGCACTTTTCTGAATTTCGAATGGATGAGAAAGAAGCCGGCGAGATTTTCATCGTTCTTGTTGACCACAGCATTCTCCGCGCGCTCGAAATCATCCGCAACAGGCAGGAGGCTCTTGATAAGTTGTTCGTTCGCAGATTGGATTAACTCCAGTTTTTCCCTGGCTGTGCGCTTGCGAAAGTTATCAAACTCTGAATACAACCGGATGTATTTATCTTTTGCGCTTTCGAGTTCTTCTTTCAGCTTCGCCAATTCATCCGCCTCTTCGAGGTCCACAGCCGCTTGCGCGCTATCCTTCTGTTCGGACGCAGATCTCTTTTCCATTTCCGCCTCTTCCCTGATGTTTTGCATGTCGTCTTTTTCCCTCTTATCCATGATTAGGTTTTTTCTTGTTCATTAGTCCTCGCAAATTGTCAATAACTTTGCCAATTGGCTTTTGTGTCAAAGTGGCACCGCTTCCGACGGCCTGGAGTGCCCGATAGTCAGGATTACATCGGAAACAACCCCGCGTGTCAGTTCTAATGCAGGTTCTTCCAGATCAGGTCCTTTAGCTGGGTAATCCCATATCCCGTCACCGAAGATATAAATACTGCCGAGACTTCTTTCGGCAATTCTTCCTTAAGGGCCGCCATGAGTTCATCGTCCAGCAAGTCTGACTTGGTGATTGCGAGCAGCCGCTTCTTATCCAAGAGCTCCGGATTGTACTTACGCAGCTCGTTCAAGAGGATCGCGTACTCATTTGCGATATCTGCTGAATCCGCAGGCACCATGAAAAGTAACAGCGGATTGCGTTCGATATGGCGAAGGAACCGGATGCCAAGGCCTTTGCCTTCAGCGGCTCCCTCAATTATTCCCGGGATATCGGCCATAACAAAAGAGAGGCCTTCCCGGTAGCTCACGACTCCGAGGTTTGGTGTCAAAGTTGTGAACGCGTAGTCGGCGATCTTGGGCTTGGCCGCTGAAACCACCGATAACAGCGTTGACTTTCCGGCGTTCGGAAAACCCACGAGTCCTACGTCCGCCAGCAACTTCAGTTCCAGTACAATCCATTCTTCGCGTCCGGGCTCGCCTGGTTGCGCGTGTGTCGGCGCCTGGTTCGTAGGCGTAGCGAAATGTGCATTGCCTTTTCCTCCGCGGCCTCCGGGAGTCAGCACAACGCGCTCTCCATCATTGTTGATCTCGCAGATCACTTCGCCTGTTTCAGCGTTCTTCGCTACCGTGCCCAGGGGTACATCAATGATCTCGTCCTTTCCGCTCGCTCCGGTTCGGTCCTGTTCTTCTCCAGGTGCACCCGGACTGGCGATAATATGCTTGCGATATTTGAGGTGAAGCAACGTCCACAATTGTGCATTGCCGCGAAGGACGATATCGCCGCCTTTGCCGCCGTTTCCGCCATCAGGCCCCCCGTGGGGGACGAGTTTCTCCCGGTGGAAATGGACATAGCCCGCACCGCCGTGACCGGACCGCGAATTGAATTTTACATAGTCAATGAAGTTAGGAGACGACACCCGACAGCGATTTAAACTAACAGACTCTTATCAATCTGGACGCAGATATTTTTGAAAATATCTTCCACCTTTCCAACACCCACGACCGATGCGTATTTGTTTTCGTTCTTGTAATAGTCGGCAACAGCAGCCGTCTCCGATTTGTAAACAGTGATGCGATTATCAATTACTTCAGGCTTCGCATCGTCCGGGCGATTTTCCTTGACAGCGCGGTCTGCCAGGCGCTTCCTCAATTCGTCTTCGGGAACCACAAGCTCCACCAATATTTTGATGGGGGCGTTTTTTTTGTTCAGGAGTTTGTCGAGGGCTTGTGCCTGCGGTATTGTGCGCGGGAATCCGTCGAAGATAATGCCGCTGATCTTGCCGCTGCTACTGATTTTATCGTCCACCATATCTATTACCACCTGATCCGGGACGAGATTTCCCTTGTTCATGTACTCCTGCGCCATCTTGCCAAGAGGTGTCCCTTCTTTCAAATGTTTTCTGAACAGATCGCCTGTCGAGATATGCGTAAGGGAATACTTTTCGATAAGCTTTGCACTTTGGGTGCCTTTTCCTGCACCGGGAGGGCCAAACAGAATTAAGTTGATCATCTAAACGTATTTTTTTGGTTTTCAGTTTGAGGGGCGGTAAGGTACGAGGTTATTCAGAGAGCGTCAAAAAGTTATTTCCGCACCGCCTTAAAAAGCTGGCGATTATTCCGTCCGATGCCGTCGTAATCCATGCCGTAGCCCAGTACAAATTCGTCGTCAATGTCAAAACCGCTGTAATTCGGCGCCAGGCCTTTTTCCTGCGCGGTCCGCTTTCGGAGCAAAGTCACCACTTCCACTGATTCGGTCCCGAGGCTGTTCAGCTCCGCGACGATCTTTTCCAGGGTTAATCCGGTATCAACGATGTCTTCTACGATCAGAACGTGCTGCTTGAAGAGGCTTTCGTCCAGTCCGATTAGCGTCTTGAGCTGGCCCGTGGTGCTGAGACCGTCGTAGGAAGAAACCTTGACGAAGGAAACTTTTGAAGGAATGGTAATGTGCTTCAAAAGGTCCGAGGCAAACATAAACGAGCCGTTCAGCACGGGAAGAAAAACTGGAGTTTTTCCCGCATATGCTTCATTGATTGCGGATGCCATCTCCTCAATTTTCCGTTGTATTTCCGCTTCGCCGATAAACTCGACAAACTCAATTCCTTTGATCGTCATGTGCGCGCAATTCGGGTGGCAAAGATAAAAGAATCCAGCGAATGGAGGCCGCTACAGGTCTGACATCAGATATTTATAAAGGTCGATCATGCTTTGAACATCCGCTTTGTACACTTTTTCATTTGGCGAATGAGGATTGTGCTGCGGGGCGCCGACAAAACACCAGTCGAAGGGATAAGGTGAGACCTGAAGCTCTCTTCCATCGCTCGAGCCGGTACCCTCCACTTCCAGTTGGAAAGGGATATTTCGCTTTCTGGCGATGTCGATAATCCGGTTCACGTATGTACGTCGCGGGATGTTCCGATCGCGCATGGATATCACCACCCCTTTCATGGGAAAAACGCCATCGGTGATCCACGTGATGTCTGCGATCAACGCCTGCACTACATTCCACCGCTCATAGATAAATTTCGCGAGATATGGCACGGATCCACCACCGTGTTCCTCCCAGCAACTAAAAACGATTATGCCGTCTTCCAGGTCTTTGGCTACCTGAAGTGCGGCGTAAACTCCGAGGCGATTATCGAGATAAGCAGATTCGATAGTTGTCTTCGTGTCGCGGAAGTTAACCTGGTAGGTGAGCGTGGTTCCGCGCTCAATACTGCGCGCAAACTTATATAGCGCATGATCGTCGTGGTCAAACTCCAGTGTACAGGCAATGGGCCCCAGTGAATCGTTTCCCACAAGCGGGGTTCCCGCATCCGCATCGGGGCTGCCAATCGGCAGCAACTGATTGCCATATCGCACGGTAAACCCGGTTGTGTCCATGTGCGCGAAGATGGCTGTGCGGGGTTTCCCGAATTTCAGAATAATGCAATCCTGGAGGCCGTCGCCGTGAAAGACGTCCGGCTGTACTTTCCAGTTTTGTTTCTCACCGGCAATATGACGCAGCAGAAAATCCGTCATGTTGCCCTCTTCTCCGGAAGGGGCATGCACACTGCAAAGTTCTTTTAGAAGTTTCATCGGCAAATCGGATTTTCCGGGCGAACCAGGTATTAGTTCTTTCCGCAACTTTATTCTAAATTTTCAAGAGAAAAAAATAGCATGAATAAGAAGCTCTTTGTGCTTGGGGAACAGCGCTCGATCGGCAATCAATTCTTATCCGAACTTCGCGACGCCGTTGTGCAAAAAGACCGCATGCGTTTTAGGCGCAATATGGAACGTCTGGGTGAAATACTGGCATACGAAATCTCAAAAGAAATGGCCTACGAACCGCGTACGGTGAAAACCAGCCTGGGTGAGAGTGCCATTCGAATTTTGCAGCAATATCCGGTGCTCATTACCATCCTCCGGGCCGGGATACCTTTTCATCAGGGCTTCCTGAATGTCTTTGATCATTCTGACAGCGGTTTCATCGGGGCTTATCGCAACGAAGGGAGTGATACCATCACCGTCAATATCGACTACGTCTCGGTGCCGGATATCGCGGGAAAGCCGGTAATTCTCATCGACCCGATGCTGGCCACCGGTCGTTCCGTTGTCGACGCTCTTAAACTTTTGTTGTCGAAAGGAACGCCGTCACATCTGTATATTGTTTCTGTTGTGGCTGCGCCCGAGGGTTTGCGGCTGTTGAATGAATACGTTTCGTTGCCTTATTCGCTGTGGACGTGTGCCGTGGATGACAAACTTAATTCGTCCTATTACATCGTTCCCGGCCTGGGCGATGCAGGAGATTTGAGTTTTGGCAGTAAACTTTAATTGCATCGGACAACTATATGTTGGAAGAGATTCTCAAGGCGATCACGATCTATTTCTGGTGCATGCTAAAATTCGTGTTCGGCCCTGCCGGCGGCTATGCCGTTGGATTGCATCCGATCACTACTATCCTTACAACCGTTTCGGGCATGATGACCGTCGTCTTCGTGTTTACCTTTTTCGACAAGTGGATTCGCGAAAAGATATTCGGGCGCTTTCGCAGGAAAAAAGTGAGTCCTAAGACCGCGGAGAAGTTTCAAAAGATATGGAAACGCTATGGTCTGGTGGGTGTTGCGCTATTGACGCCGATCATCCTGACACCCATAGGCGGCACGTTGCTCGCGGTAAGCTCGGGTAGTCCCAAAGACAAGATCATCTTCTACATGTTTGTCAGCGCTTCTTTCTGGTCAGTAGTGATCAGCATGGCTTTTTATATTTTAGGGAATGAAGTGCTGCCTGACTTTTTGAAACCCATCAGAAATTTTTGATCCGGCAATTCACTGCACCGGAGGATCGTCTGGCAAAATCTCGATGTCCCGAATGAGTACGCGTCGCGCGATTCGTTGCCCCGTTTTAGTTGTAGCGAGTCCGCCGAGGGCCGTTTCCTTGTAGCGCGTTTCCATGCTTGCGCCGATTTCGCCCATCGCTTCAATCACTTCGTCGACCGGGATGACGCTGCTCACATCTGCCAGCGCTATTTGCGCGGAACTGTTTGCGATCGCAGCGGCGCTTGCATTTCGCACCACGCAGGGTACCTCCACCAGTCCGGCAACCGGATCACAAACCAACCCGAGCATGCATTGCACCGTAATCGCGATGGCATTGAACAGATGGTCGACATTGCCGCCGAGACAAAATACTATGGCGGCTGCACCCATGGCTGCGGCCGTGCCGGTTTCTGCCTGGCATCCTCCTACTGCTCCCGCAATCGAAGCCTTTTGCTCCATGATCAACGCTGTGCCCGCGGCGATGAGCATTGCATCCAGTATGGCCTTATCCTCAATACCGTGAATGTCTTGTAGCGTGAACAACACTCCGGGCATTATGCCACTTGCTCCTGCCGTGGGCGCGGCAACCACACGGCCCATGCACGAGTTGACTTCCTTTGCAGCGAGCGCCCGGGCAATCAATTGCTGAAATTCGCGCGACAATACCGCAGTAGGATACCGGTATACCTTTTTGGCGCCGTTGTTGATCATTCCACTTCGTGATGTCATGTCCTCCTCAAGCCCGGATTTCACCGCTTCTTTCATCACATCCCAGGCGTGCGCCAGGCCGTCGTATATCTCTGCATCACTTCCCCCTTTCTGCTCGCGCTCATATTCAAGCACAACTTCCACAAGCGACTTCTTTTCGCCCTCGCTGTAAGCTTTCCAACCCTCGAATGAATCGAACAAGAATGCCATATGATTTTCCCCGAACATAAAGTTCCGCGATTGGGAATTGGAAAGCAAGCACATCGGGATAATGCCAGACTCCAATGGTTGAAAGGTAAAGAGGTAAGAAGGTTAACCGAGTGGTAAGGGCGACCGCTGGCGAACAGGAATGTCCTATTTTAAACGCCGCCTGTAATCGAGGGATGCAAACGGAGCCTTGAAACGCGGGTTTCGCATGTGGCACGTTGATAGCATACACCCTTCGCAAACGCCTGATGATGGTCTTCCATTTTACAAAAGTGATTTTGCGGTTTTTCAGCCGCCAGTTTTTTTACACCGGTCTCAACATTATTGGGTTGTCGACCGGAATGGCGAGCTGCATTGTGATTTTTTTATTTATCACCCATGAGTTATCGTACGACAAGTTTCATCGCGATGGCGACCGAATCTTTCGCGTTATCAGGCAGTCGCAAATAAATGGGATGCCCTACAACATCGGCGTTACTTCGGGCCCGTTTGCCACGGCGCTGAAGCAGGACTACGACCAGCGCATCGAATCAGTCACGCGTGCACTGGCTTTCGATGCCCTGGTCACCTACAAGGATCAGTCCTTTGCGGAAGAGCGACTGCTCCTCGCCGATAAGAATTTCTTTGACTTCTTTTCCTTTCCGCTGCGCGCCGGCGATCCGTCTTCCGTCTTCGAAAATGGAAACAGCCTCGTGATTTCCGCTGCGCTCGCAACCAAATACTTCGGAAGCGAAGATCCGATTGGCAAGATGATCAGGCTCGACGATCAGTATGACTTGATCGTCACAGGAGTGATGGAGGAATGGAAAGGCAACTCGCACCTGCAGTTTGATGCTGTGGGTTCGTTGGATATCGCAGAGGGCGAAGACTGGATGGAGGACTGGTGGTCAAATTCTTTTTACACGTATGTGAAGTTGCGCGATGCACAGGATGCTCTTTTCCTGAATGCTTCGTTTCCTGTTTTCATGGAAAAATATTTTGGAAAAGATTTCGAGCGCGTGGGCAACAGGATTGGATTGAAATTGGAACCCCTTCGGGATATCTATTTCAATTTCGACACGCGCTACGAGGAGGACGTCGCCCATGGCGACAGGCGGTATGTTTATATCTTCGGCACCATCGGATGTCTGCTTTTATTACTCGCCGGAATTAACTACATCAATCTCGCGACGGCACAGTCGTCCACACGTGCCCGGGAGGTGGGAATTCGCAAGACCCTGGGATCGGCGCAGGGTTCCGTCGCTGTCCGGTTCCTGAGTGAATCGTTTATTCTCTGCGTCTTTTCAACCGTGCTGGCAACGGGCATTGCCCAGGTCACCATCCCGATCTTAAATGCACAGTTCGGCACTTCGATTCCACAGGTTTTTGGTGATCCCCGGATTTTCATTTTCCTTCTTATTCTCGTTACCGTGCTAACGCTTGCAGCCGGTGCTTACCCCTCTTTTCTCCTGTCATCTTTTAAACCTGCAGACGTATTGAAGGGAAATGTTCGGGGAAATCTAAGGTATATACTCGTACGCAAGGCGCTTGTGATTTTTCAGTTCGGGATCTCCGGATTCATGATCATTTCGACATTGTTTATCAGTGAGCAACTTACGTTTATGCGACAAAAAGACCTGGGCTTCCAGGCCGATCAGCTCATGGTAGTAAAGGTCAACAACGGCTTGATCAACCGCGAGCGCCTGTCGTTGAGGGAGTCGCTGCTAAGAGAAAACGAATTCTCGCAGGCATCACTTACGTCAGGTTATCCCGGAGGATTTTATGATGCTACGACAATCAAGATCGAAGGCGAAGAAGACAATATTCGAATGCGCACACTGTGGACGGATCCGGACTTTCTTGAAACGATGGATTTGTCGATGAAGGCAGGAAGGTTTTTTTCCCGGACAATTCCGGCTGATAGTTTCCGATCGGTAGTGTTGAACGAGACAGCAGTGCGCCAGTTGGGATGGACCGCAGATGAAGCGATCGGAAAGCGTGTGATGGTCGCCCAATTCGACAGTGTTTACAAAGAGGTAGTGGGCGTCATTGAAGACTATCACTTTACTTCGTTAAAACAAAAGATCGAGCCGTTGATAATTTCCTATCTCGACGGGCGCGGCAACCTGCTGGTCAGAATATCCGGAACCGATGTTACAGCCGCGGTGTCGAGGCTTGAAAAGGTCTGGAGTTCGTACAACACGGGATTCCCTTTGGAGTTCGTTTTTTTGGACGATCTGATCCAGCGACTTTATAAATCTGAAACGGTCCAGGGAAAAATCTTTACGATGTTCTCGATAATCTCTGTGTTGATTGCATCACTGGGCATTCTGGGGCTCGGCGCTTACATCGCATCGCAGCGCACAAAAGAGATCGGCGTCCGGAAAGTTCTGGGGGCGAGCACCGGGCAGGTATCCGCACTACTGATGAAAGATCTGTTAATGCTGGTGCTGATCGCGAATGTAATTGCAATCCCCGCCGGGTACTGGACTATGCGACAATGGCTGCAGGGTTTTGCTTACCGCATTCAACTCAGTCCCCTTGTCTTTGTCGCCGGCGCTGCGCTTATGCTTTTGATTGCAACGCTTATCGTTGGCGTCAATGCGTCCAGGGTCGCCAGGCAAAACCCGGTGAACTCATTGCGAACCGAATAATCTTATAATCTCAAGTTTTCTGACGAATACTTTATCTAAGCCGGAATTGACTCCTCGTTGGCAGCGTATTCATCCAACGGTAAGCAGCTGCACACCAGGTTCCGGTCGCCGTAAGCGTTGTCAATTCTGCTGACAGCAGGCCAGAATTTTGCATTCTTCACGAATGGGAGCGGAAATGCCGCCTTCTGCCGGCTATACGGTTTTTTCCATTCATCGGCAGTAATGACCTCGGCGGTGTGCGGCGAGTTCTTGAGGACGTTGTCCTCGCGATCCGCCTTGCCTTCTTCAATCTCACGGATCTCTTTTCTGATCTCTATCAGGCTGTCGCAAAAGCGGTCGAGTTCTTCTTTCGGCTCACTTTCCGTCGGTTCGATCATCAACGTTCCGGCTACTGGGAAAGACACCGTGGGTGCATGGAAACCATAGTCCATCAGGCGTTTCGCGATGTCCTCTACTTCAACACCGGCTTTCTTGAAATCGCGGCAGTCCACAATCATTTCGTGTGCGCATCTGCCGTTTGCACCTGCATAGAGAATCTTGAAGTGACCCTCCAGCCGCGCTTTGATATAGTTAGCATTGAGGATCGCCATCTTTGTGGCGTTCGTAAGCCCGGCTTCTCCCATCATGGCAATGTAAGCGTAAGAGATTGTGAGAATGCTGGCGCTTCCCCAGGGGGCGGCTGATACGGCGGAAATTGCCTTTTCGCCCCCCGTTTTTACAACTGCGTGCCCGGGTAGGAATGGCTTTAACTTATCGTTCGCGCAGATAGGTCCCATGCCGGGCCCGCCGCCTCCGTGAGGGATGCAGAACGTCTTGTGAAGGTTCAGGTGGCACACATCGGCGCCGATGCTGGCAGGCGATGTGAGTCCGACCTGCGCGTTCATGTTGGCGCCATCCATATATACGAGGCCTCCGTGGCGGTGGATGACGTCGCAAATTTCTTTAATCGATTCTTCAAACACGCCATGGGTGCTGGGATAGGTAACCATCAGGCAGGCGAGGTTATCCTTGTACTGCCCCGCTTTTGATTTGAGGTCTGATACGTCAATCTTTCCTTCGTCATCCGACTTCACCACAACGACCTGCATACCCGCCATCACCGCGCTTGCCGGATTGGTTCCGTGGGCGGATGCGGGAATCAGCGCGATCTTCCGATGACTCTCGTTGCGACTTTGATGATAAGCGCGAATCGTCATCAGACCTGCGTATTCTCCCTGCGCTCCACTGTTCGGCTGCAGCGAAACTCCCATGAACCCGGTAATTTCTTTTAGCCAATCTTCAAGGCGCCCGATCATTTCCAGGTATCCGGCAGCCTGCGATCGTGGAGCGAATGGATGTATGTTGGCGAACTCCGGCCAGGAAAGTGGAATCATCTCCGTCGTTGCGTTGAGCTTCATCGTACAAGATCCCAGTGAGATCATCGAATGAACCATCGAGAGATCTTTATTCTCAAGGCGCTTGATGTAGCGAAGCATCTCGTGCTCCGAATGATGCATGTTGAAGACCGGATGCGTCAGAAAAGGAGACTTGCGAATCAGTGCTGACGGCCAACTCATTTCCTTTCCATTCGCGGACCAACCCGTAGCCTTTTTCTTTTCGGCGACGGCGAAAATATCGATGATCGCCTGGCAGTCATCGGCTGTGGTCGTTTCATCAAGCGAAATTCCGACATGCTTGTCGTCGAAGTAGCGGAAGTTAACGTGTCGTTTCTCAGCTTCGCCAAGCACAGCATCTTTATCCGCGACAGCGACTTTCAGCGTATCAAAGAAATGCTCGTTCACTTGACTCACTCCCATCCCTTTCAGGCTCTCGTTGAGCGCGCGGGTCAGGCCGTGGACCCTTCCCGCGATTTTCTTAAGTCCCTCAGGACCGTGGTACACGGCGTACATGCCTGCCATGACCGAAAGCAGCACCTGGGCCGTGCAAATATTGGAGGTAGCCTTTTCCCGGCGGATGTGCTGCTCGCGCGTCTGCAAGGCCATGCGATATCCGGGGTTTCCCGCCGCATCGAGCGAAGCGCCGATGATTCTTCCGGGCATTTGTCTCTTGAAGTCATCGCGGGTGGCAAAGTAGGCGGCATGGGGGCCACCAAATCCCATCGGCACGCCGAATCGCTGCGTGGATCCGACTACCACCTCTGCGCCCATCTCGCCGGGAGACTTCAACAGCACAAGGCTGAGGATGTCTGCGGCGACCACGACAAACAGCTCATGTTTGTGTGCCGTCTCAATAAGCGCGGTTTGGTCTCTCACTGCGCCGTTGCTGTCGGGATTTTGGACCATGACTGCAAACAATCCCGGGTCTGAAAGATCTGCCTTAGTAACATCGCCGATGACTAACTCAACCCCTATGGGAGCTGAACGGGTCCGCAATACATCGATCGTCTGTGGAAAAACATTCGCGTCAACAAAAAATTTCTGTGCGTTCCTCTTGGACGCCTTGCGTGAAGCGAAAAACAGATGCATGGCTTCCGCTGCCGCTGTGGCTTCGTCGAGAAGGGATGCGTTTGCGATCTGCATTCCCGTCAAATCGATGACTGTAGTTTGATAATTGATCAGCGCTTCAAGTCTTCCCTGTGCTATTTCCGCCTGGTAAGGGGTGTAGGCTGTATACCACCCCGGATTTTCCAGAATGTTCCTCTGAATAACCGGAGGGGTGATCGTATTGTAATAGCCGGTTCCGATATAGGATCGA
The DNA here is from genome assembly GCA_044507775.1 of Flammeovirgaceae bacterium. Lineage (GTDB taxonomy): Bacteria > Bacteroidota > Bacteroidia > Cytophagales > Cyclobacteriaceae > Chryseosolibacter. The sequence continues at coordinate 99,097 of JBIQIY010000004.1, forward strand.
TAAATATCGTTCTGAGCAGCGAGCTTCCGGAAATTTTCAAGAAACTGATATTCGGATTGCGCGCTCGGAAGGTTCAGTTGTTTCTTTAGGCGGATGTTTTCAGGAATTGTCTGGCGGATCAGGTCTTCGAGCGATCCGGCCTTTACGGCGCGAAGCATTTCCTGCACCTGCCGTGTATCTGGCCCGATGTGCCTGGATTCAAATTTTTCGGAGTACTGCGAGTCTATCTGCATAGATGAGATTGATAGTCAGAGTTGGTGCGGGAAGTTGCGTGTGAACCCATTCCAGGGCGGATGTTTGTCTCCATTCCGGCTTTCACAAAGAGCCCGGCCTTCGCTGATGACGCGATCCAGCGTCCGAATTCTGCGCAATCTTTCCGGCGGCAAAGGTAAATTAGTTTGCAGACAATTAACAGAGCGTCCGGCGTCCCGGTGATGCTTTTTCTTTGACGAAGAGAGATAAAATTCGCTGGCAGCGGCGGGATTGATAAACTTTGATGAAAGAACCTTATTTTTGCAAATTAACGCCTCAGACGTTAACGCCGGCCTTTCCAAATTCAGAGCTGCGGAACGTTCCCGGCTCTAATGGATCCTTACTGATACCCTATGATACTCAGATGCTTCATTTCGTTCTGGATATTGTTCCAGGGCATTGCGATTGCGCAGCCTTCACCCCGTGAATATGCCGAGCTTATTACTCCGGCTGACCTGAAAGATAATCTTTCAATTCTTGCCTCCGATGCGCTTGAAGGCCGTGAAACCGGAACAAGGGGCCAGAAGATGGCCGCAGCTTTTATCAGCCACCACTTTAAGGAAATAGGGTTGAAGCCGCCGGTCAATGGCAGCTACTACCAGCGGTTTAACCTGTACAAGACTGCTCCCGGAGAAACTTACCTTACCGTCCGGGGCGTGACTTACAGGAATTTCAAAGAAATCGTCTATAGCGGCAGCGACAACACGAACGGCGAGGTTTCGATTCCCATTGTTTTCGTCGGGAAAGGACAAAGTGAAGACTATGAGCAGGTAAAGACGGAAGGAAAAGCCGTCTTGATATTGGTGAATGAAGGTCAGGACCATCGTGCCGCACTTTCCGTGGCGCGTGCCCACAAGGTGAAAATGGCGTTCATCCTCAATACCAGAACTGAGAGCAAATTCACAGACTACGCCCGGAAACTTGAGTCCTTGATCACCGATTCCCGGCTTTTTCTGAAGAAGCCTGAATTATCGAATTCGAATTCCGGCTCTTTTGTAATTGCCCCCGTGGTTGCTGAAAAGATATTCAATACCAGCCTCGCCAAGCTTATCGAAGCGGCAGGTGATGCGTCACGGAAATCGTCGTTGAAGAAAATTGAAACAGGGAATGTCGTTTACAAGACCTCGACGATAATTGAAACTGTTGAAACGGAGAATGTTTTAGGATTCCTGGAAGGGACCGACAAAAAGGATGAGGTGCTGGTAGTTACATCACACTACGACCACATCGGAAAGAAGAAATGGGGCGAGGGCGACCTGATCAATAACGGCGCCGACGACGACGGCTCCGGCACGGTCGCGGTGATGCAAATGGCTACGGCATTTATGCAGGCGAGCAAAGATGGAAATGGTCCGCGGCGGAGTATTCTGTTTATGACCGTGGCGGGCGAGGAAAACGGTCTGCTGGGATCGGAGTATTATACGAAGAACCCGGTGTACCCACTGGCAAATACAGTGGTGAATCTCAATATTGATATGATCGGGAGGCGTGACGAGAACCATCGAACGAGTCCTCCATACGTGTATGTGATCGGAGCCGACAAATTGTCAAGCGAGCTCAATGAACTGAGCGAATCGATCAACCGAAAATACACGAAGCTTGTGTTCGATTACACCTACAATGACGAAAATCACCCGGCGCGGTTGTATTACAGGTCCGATCACTGGAATTTTGCAAAAAATAATATCCCGATCATCTTCTACTTCGACGGGATTCACGAGGACTATCATTTGCCCAGCGACGAGGTTGATAAGATCGAGTTCGACCTGCTCACCATCCGGAGCAAGTGCGTCTTTTATACTGCATGGGAGATCGCAAATCGTCCTGCGCGAATCGCGCCGGATGCCCGGTAGGGATAAGGGGACTAAATTCCTACCCTGAAAGCAGCCCTACTGCAATGTGTCGTATTGGTTTTGCCGGTTCATACCGCCCGAAGTAGTGGTGTCGGAATGAATGGAGGTCGTGTCAGATTCATCAGCCGGATCAACGGGTGCGCTTTCTTCAAGTTCACTGCCAGCGCCCCGCTCGCTTGATCGGTTCGGTGCATCGCAACCCAGTACAAGAATTGTCAGTATGAGAAACAGTACTTTTTTCATAACGATTTTACATTAACAAAGGCCTCCGCGAATGCAAATAGCCAAGCCGTTGAAACGGTTTGAAAGAGTGAAAAGGGCGCAGATGTTGGTCCGCGCCCTGAAACTCCTTAGGGAGTTGTGTTACTGGAAGTAGTATCCACGTCACCCTGGCGATCCATACCGGGGGATGATGTCGTATCCATTTGCATGTCAGTGGTATCAGATTCTATGGCATCATTCGAATAGTTGTCTTCTGTCTGCATATCAGTACCAGATTCACTAGACCGGTTGCTTCCGTCACCACAGCTAAATGCTATTGCTGCCAGGAAAATCAATATTACCTTTTTCATCTCTCTCAGTTTAAGTTTTACATTTCTTTCACATTTCTTTCCAATCCGCGACAACCGGCGTTGCGGTTGCGCGCACTACAATGAATTAAATTATTGTGCCTGGCATTGGCGATGGATGCATGCAACCGGAATTGAAGCCGCTTGGTGGGAGAGTTGAGTAATTTACCCCCAGTTTTCAACAAAGAGATTATACGATGTGTTGCCGCGATTGAGCAACGGGAGATTCACCCATCTGAAAACGTTTACGATACCCAGATGCCGTGGTTATATCTCAATCGAGTGGTACGTTCACATGCCGCTCAGCATGATAAGAGGATCTGACCAGCGGTCCTGATTCGACATACTTAAGTCCGCGGCGCAGTCCTTCTTCCCGATAAAAGGCAAAAGTATCGGGGTGAATGAACTCGATGACTTCGTGATGATGTTTTGTCGGTTGCAGATATTGACCGAGTGTGAGGATTAAGAGCCCGTTTTGCACCAGGTCGTCCATCGCCTTCAGTACTTCATCCCTGGTTTCGCCAAGACCGAGCATGATTCCGGATTTTGTCCGCTTGCCTGCCTCGCGTATTCTCCTGATCTCTTCCAGGCTTCTTTCGTATCGCGCCTGCGGCCTGACTGCCCGATAGAGTCTGCTCACTGTTTCGAGGTTGTGCGAAACGACTTCCTGGCCGCCTTCTATCATTCGATAGAGGGCATCCCAGTTTCCTTTTGTATCGGGGATGAGCGTTTCAATGGTTGTCTGCGGAGTAGCTTTTTTTATTTCGACGACAGTCTGGTACCATATCTCTGCACCGCGATCTTTCAGTTCGTCGCGGTTGACGGACGTAATGACCGCGTGCTTCACCTGCATCAACTTGATCGCTTCTGCGACACGGCGTGGTTCGTCGACATCGTATTCGGTGGGCCTACCGGTTGCTACCGCGCAGAAGGTGCAACTGCGCGTACAAATGTTGCCGAGGATCATGAATGTGGCAGTTCCTGCACCCCAGCACTCTCCCATGTTCGGACAATTTCCACTTTCGCAGATGGTGTGCAGTTTGTAATTGTCAACCAGTCGGCGAACTCTTGCGTAATCGGGGCCAACCGGAAGTTTTACACGGAGCCAGTCGGGTTTGCGCTTGCGGGATTCATCTTTCGATATGACGGGAAGTTCAATCATGATGTCGAAACGGGTTATTCGGGAGTGTCTTCACAACAACAAGGGAAGGGCAAGTTTGGTTTGATCCCCGAAAAAAACTACCTACTTTCCAATGATTTCCCGGTACTGGCTCGCCGATAGAAGTCCGTCAGCGCTTCCGCTCATCTCGACTTTTATCATCCAACCTTCGCCGTAGGGGTCTTCATTTACCTTTTCAGGATTCGCGTCCAGTAATGAGTTCACCTCCGTTACTTTTCCGGTTACGGGCATGTAAAGATCCGACACGGTCTTCACCGCTTCGACGGTACCAAAGATCTCGTGCTCCGCAACCTCCTGTCCCACGGTGGAAATATCGATGTAGACGATGTCTCCGAGCTCGCTTTGTGCAAAATCGGTGATTCCTACAATCGCGGTCTTTCCGTCGATTTTGATCCACTCGTGATCTTTCGTGTATTTGAGTCCCTCGGGAATGTTCATGTTGGTTGAATTTTGGCTCAAAAATAACGGAAATTCAAAGATTGAAAAACGCCTTTACTAAAAACTACCGGCAGCCCTGTTGCCATCCTTAGGGCGGGCCGCCTGGTATGGTTCAAACCGCGATTGGGCGATTGCTAATGCCTTATTGCGCCAGGCTGAAGCGGACCTGAATTCCGAAACGGGTGGTGGATCGCGGATATGAGTTGGTCACCAGGGGCTCGTTGATGGTGCGCTCGAAGTAGCCCTGAACAGTAAGCTTTTGATTGACGACATAGCTGATGTTGGGACGCAGCTGGAAATTGATATTTCCATTGGTGATCGTGCTGAGGTCATCGACCTTTCGCTGAATGGTTTGATTATCGCTGATCGAAACATTCATTCGGAACGTAATATCGTTCTTCAGGACAATGGTGCGTCCCTGAGACTTGAAGGGAAGCTTCATGTTGTTTTTTGTAAAGCCAATTTCGCAGGTAATATCCTTGCTGTTGAGTTCGGTGACCTGTGCGTTGGAAATGTTGAGAGCAAGGTCGCGTTTCGTTTTGTATTCTGCGCGCGCGGTTAGCCTGCTCTTTGTTCGCACGTTGATACCGATGAGTGGGGCAAACTGTTCCGAGATCAGCACCTGGCTGATAACATACAAAGGAACGTAGTCGCCATTGGAGTTGAATTGTCCAAAATAGCTACGGTTGTAATCCTCAATTGGTCTATTCATGCTGACGAGCGACTCGTCTGTTGATTCCAGGGTATTGGAGTAGTTTAGAACCGAATACGAGGACTGATAAGCGTGAGAAATCGTCACGGACTGAAACAGATCCGCGAAGATGCCGATCTTCCCGAGGCCTGTGTAATCGATGCGCCAGTTAGGCAGAGGTGTTTTCGGAAAGGGTGACAAGCTGATTCCATTTGCATCGGCGCCGCTATACGCCGCGATGAAGGCCGGTATCACGACGTCTTGTGAGGTGCTGTCAAACTCCGCGCCGTTGAATGACTGGAACCTGCTCTTCATGATGGCCAGATTTTCCTCGAAGGTATTGAAAACGTCGGATTCAATTTCGCCGTTCGTCCGGTCAAAGGCGGTCTTAATGCTGAGAAAGGAAACCTTGTAGCTTCCGCCGCGACTCGGGTTAAAGGGACGGAAGAGGCCTCCAATGGAGTCATATCGGAAGATCTCCTGGTATGAACTGGTTCCCTCTTTCTTAACGTCGAGCTGGATCTTGAAATCCGAAGATGGTTCGACGTTTGCGCGAAGGTTCAACATTTCATTGCGGCTTTGCGTAAAGGGAAGCGTAAGAGCTGTCGATTCTGTCAGCCATCCGTTGTTTGCCGCCCTGAAGCGGATATTTGGATCCTGTTTGCCTACAATGAATCCCCAGCCTGGCGCCTGCCATTCCTTGTTCATCCCGAAGAACTTCGGCGTCTGGTTGAACCCCGGAAGAATGGTGCCTTCGGTGAGCGTATAGGTAGCGTTGATTGACCGCAGTGACATCAACAAGCGTGCAATGCCTTTCAACAGGCCGGGTGTGGTTTTTACGGTGTCTGGTTTAGGCGGAGTTGTCGGTCGGGGAGTAGCCCCCGGCCTGGCAGCGGGCTGGCGGGCTGGCGGCCGCGGCGGCGTATTCAGATCTTTCAGGAACTTGACCTTGTTGTAGAGTTTAACAAAATCAACCTTGCCACTGAAATTATTCTCACGTGAGTTTTGGATGGTGTTCTTGAAATCGAGTTCGTCGGGAATGTCCTGCAGGTTTTTTTCCCGCGCGATGTCATCGGGAATGTTGATCGGTCCGGCCCTCCAGTTGTAGCCGCCCTGGTAGCGATACTCTGCGTTTAGCCAGTCCGTTACCGGAAATTTATCCAGTGGCAGCGTGTAGTTCAGTGTGACCGTCTGATCGAAATCTTTCATTCGCCCCAGGTTCTTGAGGTTGTTGATTACACTGTCGCGCTTGACCTGGCTGTTGATGTCTCCTTCCGGTTCATCGATGATGGCATTCGCGCGCGCACTGTATTCGACCGATAGTCCGCGCGAAATATTCCACCGCATGTTGTACTGCCTGTTGAAGGTGAAGTATTTCAGGTAGTTCGCCGGCGACAGACTTTCTGTACCGTACGAACCGCCGGAGTTGCGATATATCTTCTTGCCGAAGGAACGGTCAAGATCGCCGCGAATGGAAATATTCGATGGAAGGAGACTGAAGTTGAAATCGCGAAGGAACTTGAGATAAGGCGAACTGAACGCCTTCACATTCTTGAAGGGTTCAATGCCGGTCGCTTTCGGAGTAAAGTTGTACGCAACCGAACCCCGGTATTGACGAAGCAGGGATTCCTTTGTAAAGTAGTTTGTCTGCAGCATTTCGCTGAATGAGTAACTGAAAGAAAGGTTTTCAATATCCCATAAATGGGGTACCGCATTTTCCTTCACTTTGGTTTTGCGAACATTGACGAAGTTCAGGCTTCGCCGCGTGGTGCGGTCCTGAATCAGTTTCCTGAACCTCGCGGCCTCTGATGGATCACCGAAGGATCGCATTGCCGCGTCGACTTTCATGTCGGGATTGGCAGGGTCGAAATTGGGATTGATGGTCGTATTCTCATAGCTGACAAACATGGGCACCTTGATGCCGGTATTGCCGGGAAGGAGCTTGTCGATATTGACGTTTGCCGACACATCGTAGGCGGTGGTGGCATTGCGCTCGCGTTCGCCGATCTTCGAGCTCACGCTTCCGAAGCCGAACGCGGTATGACGCAACGCACCCGTTATTGTTGCAAAGTCAGCCAGTTTGGCGCTGAGTGTGGTGCTCACCGCCCACCCTGCCGTCCGGTCAAAGTCGGTCACGCGCAACTCGTTGGCCCACACGCATGCCGAATGCGCGCGGCGGTCCGTCCCTTTCGGATTCCGGACTCCGATCATCATCAGCTGAACGCTGCTGAGGTCTGGTCTTCCGACAATCCGAATGAAATGACGGCCCACCTGCTTACCGCCTTCGCGGGGATACGCTTCGCCTATGGGAAACCGCTCCCGGTCACGTGCCGCCTTTAAAGCGTACAGTTCGTTCAGGTCCAGATCGATTTCGTTTTCTTCCGGCCATACATCACGAGCGCTTGGATCACGGATCGCGTGGTCCGAGACTTTAAGAGGAATTTCGATTTCATAATAGTTCTGGTCGAAGTCTGTACCCAGTCTCAGGAAAGCGTGAAGTTGATCGTCGCCCGATTCACTATCCATGTGTAGATACATTTTTATCCGCCCGTAATTGAACAGGTCTACGCCGACATTCTTGAATATCGCGCGTGAGTCTCCGTCCTCCAGGTCGTCGACACAAACCTGTACTGCCTGCTCATTGAGTTGGCGTGAGACTGCGGAGGTCACGTCACGGTCTCTCAACACACCCGGCGGAATGCGGTACGGAGACGTAGGAGGGGAGCCGGGTGTGGGTTCTTCCCAAACGCCGTTCTCTTCCAGGTTTACTACCGATACGGTGAAGTCGTTGAACTCGGGTTCCTGGTCAGTTTGAAAACCACCTCCGCGAAGGTCTGCCTGGTATCTTCTCCAGCGGCTTCCGATCATCCGGAAGTTGGACATCCGCAATACAACCGGCTTATCGAACCCGGTGAGGATCATGCGCATGTAACGGATGGATTTGAATCCGCTGATGTTGCCAACCTTATTTTCAAAATCGCGAACCGGTATACGGTATAGGTACCAGAAAACTCCGGGATGATCTTTCGCCTGCACTTTGTCGACAATGTACTCGCTCCCGATATCGAGCTGTCCTGGCTTCAGGTCTATATCGTACTCGTAGTATTCCTCCAGTTCGCTGAGCGTGTTGTCGTCGTTGAGATCTTCATTGTCCGGTTCCTGTGTGGCCGACCGTGCAATGTCATCTGTTGTGGTCGTAATGGGTGAGTTGCCGTCCATCCCATTGTAGTTCTTGTAGCGTTCCAGGATCTGAGCATTGCTTGCATTAAATGCCGGGTCGAAATAGTGCTGGTAGTCGTCGGCGGATGGATCGGAAATTATAGCCTCGCGTGCTCCGGGGTTGATCGCGTTGAGGAAATCTTCGAAATGACCCACCTCCTTTTCGGAGGGCATGCCATCGAGTCCCACGTCCTGGTTCGCGCGTGAAGACGGTTTGATATCAAATGAGTTTGTCAGGTACTGCTGACTTGTCACATAGCCCCAATCGTTCTTTGATGCCGCGCCATCCAGGTCACCGGCGGCCGGCAATCCGTTTTCAAAGGCGTGCTTCGAATCGCGGGCTACGTCTTCGGAGATGCTTCCGAGCTGAAAGATCAACTTTCCGCCTGTGTCATTGTTGATGCCTTCACGGCCACTCGTGATGATCTTTCCGAATTCACCGTCGAGGAATGGATTCATAAGCCAGAACTCAACGTACTCGATATTGGCTTTGTCGAAGTCCACCTCCGTACGTATCGCCGTCGTGATACCAGCCCAGTTGCTTTTGGGATCATCCGCCAGTAAACCGGAATTTGTGAGGTTTGGATTGTAATTATACTGGCCCCTTTCGCGCGGGTAGTAGGCGATATCAAGAATGCTTTGCCAGAACTGACCCTGCGGCGGCTGATAGTTCCAGTATATTTCGTCAGGGTTTACAGGACGAACGTAGTGGTACTTCAAGTCGTTCTCGGTGACGTTGGGGGGCTTGAATCTTCCATTCTCGCGGTAGAACTGGTTGTCTATCGTGTACCACGCGAGCTTGGCGCGCTTGTACCCGGCGCTCAGGTCCAGCGGTCTGCCGCCACTAGGATCGAAACGCGGGTCGCGGACCGGAGTCGCTGCGAGCTTCCAGCTCTGTGGTGACATCAGGGAGTACGGTGTCGCTGTGTTTTCAAAATCGTCTACATAAGCAGTGCCTTCGCCGTCGATGATGTTCGAGGTCCCCGGCAGCAGTTGAGCGAACTCACCGGTAAAATTGATGGATGATGGTTCTTTCGTCTGAAGAATCGGGATGGCATCGACCAGCTTGGTCAACAACCGGCTGTCTTTGCGCACGTTGAAGTCTACGCCGTACTGCATGTTGCGCGCCGGCTCGGTTCCGATCTGGTTGCGGCTTACGAGAGGCCGTTCGTTGTAGTAAAGGAACGTTGACCCGAAATTCACGTCCTCATTTACCGCATAGTCGAAACGAGTCCCGACGAGGCTTCGCGTTTGGAATGCGAAGGGATCCGATTGCTCATACTGGACGCTGATGTTCTTTCCGGAACTAAGAATACTTTCATTGTTGATGATGACTTTTCCGAACGTGTAGTCCACCGTATAGTCAGTGCCTTCCTGCAGCGGCATTCCACCTGCGAAGATTTTCACGGAACCCTGGGATATGCCGAATCCCGGAATGAGTATTTCCCGGGCGGATCCCGCGTTGTACTGACCTACGATGAAAAATTTGTTTTTTGTGGCGAATAGTTCAGCATCCGCCTTGGTTGTGCGGTAAAGCGTGTCGTATGAATATTTCTGTATTAGAAAATCACGGTTCGCTTCGTTTTCGAAGGCCCCGCGAAGTGCGGCGCTGAAGGGTTCGAGATATGGAAAGATGATGAGACCGTTTTGTGTGTTGATCGTGATGCCGTCCACAAAGTCGAAGTTTCCATCGCGTTGAGGGTCGTTAACGGGATTGAGTTTGTCGAGGCCGAAGATCTCGATCAGCTGACGTTCACGGAGTGTGTTGCTGCCCTCCTGCAGCTGGGGGTTGTCAATACCGGTTCGGTCATCGCGGTAAATAACGCGTAACTGAAAGCCTTCGCGCGACAGTTGGTTGACGTTAAGAGAATAGATGTTTTTCATCATCAGATCCCAGGTGGGAATGATGGTGCCCTCCTGATCGCGTATGCTCACCTTGCGGGGTCGCAACAATTTGAGGAAGATCACTTCTTCGTCTTTAAGCCCTGCAATATCATCCGTCAATTCCCCCACGCGGTAAGGACCTCCCGTGCCTGCCGTATATTCATAAGCTACGGCCAGCGCCTCATCGTTTTGAAGTTTTCGCGTCAGCGTGATATACCCGAGCTGGGGATGGAATGTATATTCGGTTGGGCTCAGTTTTCGGGCCGCGGTAATTTTTTCGAAGTCGGTACCGTTGTTGTTTAATCCAAGGAAGAAATCTTCCAATGCCCCGTTGATATTATCCCCATTGCGACCGAATCCTTTAACGGTCGTAAGAAGATTGTTGTTCCGGTTATCGGTTGGGGCGTTGACACCGTTGGAAGTGACGGCGCGATTGTAGATCCGCTGTCCCTCGCCGAGATCCATCAACCCCACAACGTTGCGCAGTGTTTGCGTGTCATTGTTGCGGTTAAGAACGTACACTTCGACGCGCGTGATGTTGATGCCGGAAGTGATCTGTGGAAGGTTTTGGATCCACCGGCGGTAGTTGTCGCGGAAGTAGTGACCGAGGAAGAAGTGGCGGTTCTCGTCGTAATTTGATGCGATGATCTCAAAGGGTCGGCCCTGCCCGTTGTTTCCGCCGGGAATATCAATGGAAGCCACCTTACCTCGCTGGGTGGAGGCGATGGTCGTGACGTTCAATTTTCCGAATTGCATCTGCGCCTTCACGCCGAACAGGTTCTGTGCTCCCTGGATGAGCGTGTTATTAAGCGGAAGGCTGACGTTACCGATCTCGAGCTTTTGAAGAATATCCTCTTTGTAACCTGTGTACTCGACCTTCATGTTGTTCTGAAAGTCGAATGAGTTGTTGTTGTCGAAGTTCGCGGTGACGGCAAGTTTCTCGCCGACCTTTCCGACAACACTCATGTTGATCTGCTGATCAAACTCAAATCCTCCATTGCGCTGCTGACGAATGGGAATGGAAGGGTTACTGATCTTTTGGAACGACCCTCCGAAATCAAGGGTGACAAATCCGCGGGGCACGAGCTCGACATAACTTCCGCCGAAGATGCGGTCGAGGATTGGACTGATAAATATCTTGGGTGTGAAGCCGCGGCCGCTTACGGGACTTTCTCCATCCATCGCCCGGGATCGCGTTTTCCAGTAGTTCTTTAGTATCTGGCGATCCTGGTATTGCTTAAATTCCTTAAACGACATGGTGGTTGTCGGACGGTAGTTCACCTCTCCGATCTTTTCGTAGATCGTGTAGTTCCCTGCGGTATCAATCTCGACATCCATTTTCAGCGGATTGACATCCTGCAGGAAAAGAGGAGATTCCGTAGTTGTATTGGAGAAGGGATCACCGTACCGGTCTGATGGGGTGAACGTCGGCTTTCGTGTTGGCTCATAGGTCTGCGGAATCGTGTCGCGCCGCACCACACGTGCGGTGTCGGAACGCTGACCTGAAACGTCCGTCGGAAAAAGGAATCCGAGCCAAACAAAAAGCAGGCTGATCGCTAAAGCAAAGTAATTCCTGGACGTAACGAGAGCCAAAGTAGTTTACAAGTTTTCAGGATAAACCAGGATGCAAACGGGCAGGAAGGAAGGTTTAGGCAAACAATCCAGCCAGTTTATTTCCGCACCATGGCTCATCGGACAATTTTCCCTCAGGAATAACCGGGCAGTCAATACAGCGTTCGACTCCAAGCTAAGTATTCTTGAGTGCTTGCTTTACTAAATCTTCTAAAGTAATGGTATTTCCCGATTTTTTCAGGACAGCATCGACACTTTTCTCGGCTGCCGCTTTCGGAAGGCCAAGTGTGAGCAATGCAGATAACGCTTCTTTTCGCACAGTATTGTGTATTCCTGCGAAAACAGGACTCTGGGAATCGTCCCAGCTTTCCTTCTTCAGTTTGTCCTTCAGCTCAATGATGACGCGTTGAGCTGTCTTGCCGCCAATGCCCTTGATCGACTGAAGGGCTGCGGCATTTTCCTGGACGATAGCGGTCTTTAGTTCGGTGCTGTTCATGTACGACAACATCACGATGGCGGTGCCCGGCCCGACCCCATTCACGGAGATCAGCTGCTGGAACAGTTTCTTTTCAGCCTCCTTGCTGAAGCCGAACAGAATATGAGCGTCTTCCCGGATAGTCAGGTGCGTGAAAAGCGAGATGTTTTCCTGGTCCTTGATATCGGAATAAGTGGCAAGGGAGATCGTCACCTGGTAGCCAACGCCACCTACTTCAATCACGACGTGCGTCGGATCCTTGTGCACAAGCCTTCCTTTCAAAAAAGCGATCATGAGCCTCGATGTATCTTGTTTGAGAAATCACGGACGTGAAAGTCTAAAAAATGACCCCTGCGCGGTTTCCTTCCGCTAAAGATGGTCATTTTGTTCGTGCAATTGCGCATCGACGACCGCGATTGCCGCCATGTTTACAATCTCTCGAATAGAACTTCCCAGTTGCAGGATGTGGACCGGCTTTTTCATGCCCAGCAGGATTGGCCCAATGGCTTCCGCTCCGCCGATCTCCATCACGAGTTTATAGGCGATGTTACCCGATGCCAGATTCGGAAAAATCAGCGTGTTGGCACCCTCTTTGGACAGCGCGCTGAACGGATAAGTTTCTTGCTGGATCTCCGTGTTGATGGCAACGTTGGCCTGTATGTCACCTTCCACCACCAGCTCGGGGTTTTTCTCTTTCGCGAGGCGTACTGCCTTGCTCGCTTTTTCCGGAACTTCGCCTTTCGACGATCCGAAGTTGGAGTACGAGAGCACGGCAATGCGCGGCTCGATATCGAAAAACTTGACGCCCCGCGCGGTGAGCTCGATGATCTGAGCGAGTTCTTCCGCAGTGGGATTCAGGTTTACGGTCGTGTCCGAGAAAAAGTATGTACCGCGTTTGTTGGTGATGATGTACATCCCTGCCACGCGGCTTACGCCGTCAGCAACGCCGATGATCTGCAGCGCTGGCGAGATCGTTTTGGGATAGTCTTTCGTAAGGCCGGAGACAAGCGCGTCAGCATCGCCCACTTCCACCATCATTGACCCGTAGTAATTTCTTTCCCGCATCAGTCGCAGGCAATCCTGATAAGTGGTTCCCTTGCGCTGCCGTTTCTTGTAGAGAATCTCGGCGTAATGTTCAACGCGCTCGTTCTCGTCACGGGGGTAAATGATGGGACAATCTTCCAGGTCCAGCCCGTACTGTCGAATCATTTCCTTTATTTCTGTCTTATTCCCCAGCAGTATCGGATAGGCTATCCGTTCATCCTTGAGGACCTGCGCCGCCTTGAGTATTTTGGGATGCGTAGCTTCCGCGAAAACAACGCGTTTGGGATTGTGCTTCGCGCGATCGATGACCCGCGACATCAGCTTCTGGTCAATCCCGATGCGCTTCAGCAACTCCTGTTCATAGGCCGCCCAATCGGTGATCGGGCGTTTCGCCATCCCTGAATCCATGGCCGCTTTTGCGACCGCCGGCGACACTGTTGTAATCAGGCGTGGATCGAGAGGTTTCGGAATAAGATATTCGGGACCGAACTTTAATTTGTCCGTGCTGTAAGCTTTCACGACCATGTCGGGTACCGTCTGCCGCGTGAGATTCGCCAGGGCATGGACGGCTGCGAGCTTCATCTCTTCATTTATTTCCGTTGCCCGTACATCGAGGGCTCCGCGGAAAATGTAAGGGAATCCCAGGACGTTGTTAACCTGGTTAGGATGGTCGGAACGTCCCGTGGCGAGGATGGCATCAGGACGCGTCGCGATCGCCAGGTCGTAGTCGATCTCCGGATCGGGGTTGGCCAACGCGAAGACTATTGGTTTTTCGGCCATGCTCAGGAGCGCTTCGGGTGAAAGTGCATTCGCGACTGAAAGCCCGACGAACACATCCGATCCCCTGACGGCATCCTCAAGAGAAGATACGTCGCGATCCGTAATGAATTGCTTCTTTATTGCATCGAGGTTCGTGCGTTTCGCCGTTAGCGGACCTTTGCTATCGCACATGATGATGTTTTCCCTGCGGGCTCCCAGCGCGAGGTAAAGCTTTGTGCAGCTCACCGCTGCAGCGCCGGCACCATTGACAACAATCGTGATCGTTTCGATTTTTTTTCCGACGATTTCCAACGCATTCAAGAGGGCCGCCGCGGAGATGATAGCGGTGCCGTGCTGGTCGTCGTGCATGATCGGAATATTCATTTTCTCCCGCAGCTCCGTTTCGATCTTGAAGCATTCGGGGGCTTTGATGTCCTCGAGATTGATACCGCCAAACGTGGGCTCCAGTGACTTGACGATCTTGATAAAAGCCTCCGGGTCCTTTTCGTCAATCTCGATATCGAAGCTGTCAATGCCAGCGTATTTCTTGAAGAGAACTGCTTTACCCTCCATTACGGGCTTCGCCGCCTCCGGTCCGATATCGCCGAGTCCGAGCACGGCCGTGCCATTTGAGATTACCGCAACGAGATTCCCCTTCGAAGTGTACTTGTAAACATCTTCCTTATTGGCAAATATTTCCTTGCAGGGCTCAGCAACACCGGGCGAATATGCAAGCGCCAGATCCAGTTGGGAGCTGAGCACTTTTGTAGGAACAACTTCGATCTTGCCCGGCTGCCCTTGCATGTGATAATTCAGGGCATCCTGTTTTCTGATTTTAATTGACATGCTGAATTGCTTTCGGTTGAGACGCCAAAGATAGTAAAACACTCGTCATCCTGAGCCGCGCGAAGGATTTGCGCATTGGAAAAAGGCGAAGGATCCCTAACGAGGGGAACAATTACATTCCCACGATCAGTTTCTGGCCGGGTTGGATCTTGCTGTTGGAAAGCTTGTTCAGCGCTTTGATTTTTTCAATGGTAAGGCCACTGAATTTCTTCGAGATATCCCATAGCGTGTCGCCAGGCTGAACGACATAGGTTTTCTTGCCCTCCAGATCGGTTGTGACGGTGGCGGGCGCCGAACTTCTCGTGCTGGCAACAGTTGTAGGTGTGCTGCCATTCACCCAGATGTTAAGGCGCTGTCCGGTGCGGATCACGTCGCTGTGCAGGTTGTTCCACTTCTTGATGTCCGCGACGCGCACGCGATGCCGCATGGCAATTGCCCCGAGAACATCACCGCTTCTCACTTTATAGACAATGCGCTCGCGCCCGTAGGTTGAGCCCTGCATCGTCTTGGCGAGCAGCTCAAGTTCCTTCTTGCCAACGCGGGAGGCTGAGTCGAGTATGGCAAAACGATTTGCGGAGAGTTCTTCTTTCGCCGTTACCGGAATACGCATCACGAACTTGCCCTCGGTTTCGGGGATGGCATTGTGCTGGATCGACGGATTGAGTTTTTGAAGATCCTCAACGCAGGAGCCGGTCAGACTTGCCAGCGTTTCAAAGTTGACAAATTTTCTCACGTGCAAGGTGTCGGAGCGCACCAGCATTTCCTCGCCCTCGTCGAAGAAATTGTGTTCGTCCAGGTGATTCATCGTATAGATGATGGCGACAAACTGAGGAACATACGAACGTGTCTCGCGCGGAAGATGCGAATAGATTTCCCAGAAGGTTTTCTTGTATCCCGACCTGCGTATGGCTTTGCGAACATTCCCGGGCCCGGTATTGTACGCAGCAAGGGCCAACTCCCAATCATTGAACATCCGATGAAGGTCGCGGAGATACCGGCAGGCGGCGTCGGTGGATTTTTCAGGATCCATGCGTTCATCGACGTACCAATTGTTGTGTAGCCCGTAATATCTTCCCGTAGCCGACATGAACTGCCAGAGGCCTACCGCCCGGGCACGCGATACAGCCCGCGGGTTGAGTCCGGATTCTATAATGGCCAGGTATTTCAGTTCATCCGGCAGATCGTATTTCGCGAGATATTTTTCAAATAGCGGAAAGTAAAGATTTTTGCGGCGCATCATCAGCCGCGTGTATTCGCGGTCCCGGACAGTGAAGTAGTTGATGAAAGCGTGGATTTTTTCATTGTACACAAGAGGGATGGATTGCTCTACGCAGCTGAGGCGGTCTCGAAGGACAGCCGGGTCATCATCACCCGGGATGTATTCAAGCTCCGATGGCAAGGAATAAAACACATAATCGGCGGTATCCTCCTTATAGAGCATCTCTTCTTCTGCCTGGGCGATCTCGAGTGAATCTACGACGACTGAGTCTGGTGACTGAAAGAGTTCTTCAGGCAGTGCCTGTGAAAAGGCGAGCGTCGAAAAGAACATGAAAACAAAAAATAGAGATTTCTTGCCCATATCAGTTCATGTGTGTTAAAAAGTTTGAAAAATGCAAAAGCTTTGACTCTTCGAAATCATCCGCAATTATCTGAAGTCCGATTGGCAATCCCTGGCTGTCTTCTCCACAGGGAACAGAGATGGCGGGGACACCTACTACATTAGCCTGAACGGAAAAAAGGTCTCCCAAGTACATTTCCAACGGGTTACTCGTGTGCTCACCTATTTTGAAAGCCGTCGTTGGAGTAATGGGCATCAGGATAAAGTCGTATTGTTGGAGGAGTTCCTTTGTTTTTTCCCGGATAATCCGCCTTACTTTCTGTGCTTTCGTGTAATACGCGTCGTAGTAACTGGCACTCAGAACAAAAGTACCCAGTACGATCCTGCGTTGAACTTCCTTTCCAAAACCCTCTGAACGGCTCTTTTTATACATTGAGTGAAGGTCAGTTGTCGCCTTGCTCCTGTATCCATACCGCACACCATCGAAACGTGACAGGTTTGAACTGGCTTCTGCTGTGGCCAGTATGTAATATGTGGGCAAAATGTATTCCATCAGAGGGAAATCCACGGCATCCACCTTGTATCCCGCGCTTTTCAGGGAGTTGATCTTCTGTTGAATATTCTTGCGGATTTCAGGCTGAATGCCCTCCGCATGGTCGATTTCCCGCAGATACGCAATCTTGTACGGGCGAGGTCCCTCCTGGAGAGCGTCGGTGTAAGCGGGAACGGGCGCGCGTGAAACCGTGCTGTCAAACTCGTCAAAACCTGCGATCACCTCCAGCACCAGGGCAACATCCTCTACACACCGGGCAAAGATCCCGATGCAGTCGAAGGACGAGCCATAGGCGATGAGCCCGTGACGGGAGATTCTGGAATAGGTGGGCTTAAGGCCGACCACCCCGCAAAAGCCAGCGGGTTGTCTCACTGAGCCTCCCGTGTCCGATCCCAGGGAGATGTGGCACAGGTCTGCCATGACACCAACCGCCGAACCTCCGGATGATCCGCCGGGAACCCGGGTCGGGTCAATGTCGTGGCGGACAGGACCGAAAGCGGAATTCTCGTTGGAGGAGCCCATCGCGAATTCGTCGCAATTCTGTCTTCCAATGATGATTGCGTCTTCGTCCAGAAGACGCTGGATGGCTGTTGCTGTATATTGAGAGGTGAATCCATCCAGGATCCTGCTCGATGCCTGAAGGGGGTGATCCTGGTAAGCCAATACATCCTTTATCCCTACCACCAATCCCGCTAGTTTACCGGCTGTTTTCTGACTTATTTTCCTGTCGACCTCATCGGCGCGATTGAGCGCTTCCGTATCATACACACTCAAAAAAACATTGAGGTGAGCTTTTTCGCTGATATTCGAAAGGTAATGCTTAACTAAGTCCCGGCATGTGAGCACGCCGGTCTGAAGGTCGTCCCGGATTTCCCGGAATGATCTGTATGCTTTCAATACCTACTTTCCTTCCTCGATTTTGGCGGCGGCGCCTGCATCTTCAATATCCTTCTTCACATCTTTAATGGAGTCCTTGAATTCACGAACACCCTTTCCAAGGCCTTTCATGAATTCGGGGATTTTCTTCGCTCCGAAAAAGATGAGAACAAACAATCCGATGAGCAGGATTTCCTGCATTCCAAGATTTCCCAAAAACAACAGAACCGGTTTCATATGAATAATCATTTAAAGTTCAGGGAGATAAAAATTACCGGGTGCATCTGTGGGCCCGGGTTTCAAAAATAGTTATTAGGTAACTACAAAAATAGGGTAAAAATGTTAAGTATTTGAAAGAAAACCAGCGATTTCTTTTAACCGACAGGCCTACTTCCGCGCTTTACATGTGGACGAGCCAGGCCTGCGGATCAAGCGGAGTAAACTGCTTTCTGATCTGAAAGCGCAGCTCGGAAATGCCCTCGCTGTTGGAAATAATACGTCCAATTTCCTGATTGGTGGCAACCTTTTGGCCGGTTTTTACATAGACCTCTTTAAGACCGGTATAAACGGAGTAATACTCACCATGATTGATGATAACCGTGCTGCCGAATGTGGGAATAAAGGCGACGCTGCGAACCTCCCCATCGAAAATACTTTTCACCTTTTCGTTCTGCTTCGTCTGGATGTTCACTCCGTCATTCTGCAAGATAATCCCCTTTAATACCGGGTGATTCTGCCTGCCGAAGCGCTGGGAAATGAACCCGGTCGACACCGGCCAGGGGAGCTTGTTCTTATTTTCTTCGAAAGATGAAGAGAGCGCTACCGACACCGCCTTGCTACTGCTTTTCAGTGCAAGGGCCTCACGCTCCATCTCTTCCTTTATGATGTCGTTGATCTTGCGGTCGAGGACGGCAAGCGCTTTACGCGTGTCGTCCAGGTCCCGACGCAATTTCTTTTCCTCCTTTTCGAGGGCCTTGACGAGGTTGGATTGCTTTTTTTTCAGGGAGGCGAGATTTTGATTTTCGCTTTCGCCGTCGCGAAGCAGCTGATTTTTCTCTTCGCGTTTGCTTTCAATGTGCTTCACCTGCTGGCCAAGCTCGGCCTGCACCTGGGAAATGAGTTCGGCCTGAAGCTTCCGCGTGTCACTGTACTGCTCCATATACCGAAGGCGCATTACCAACTGATCGAATGATTTGGATGAAAAAAGAAAGGTGAGGCGGGTGGTGCTGTTGCTGGCTTTCTGCGCCGCGTACAACATGGCTGCATACTCTTCCTTCAACTTCTTGACGTCGTCGTCCAGGACCTGTATGATGTCGTTGTTTTCGCGAATCTCGCGGTTCAGGAGGCTGATCTCTTTTCGGATTGAATTGATGAGGTTCTGTTGCTCGATAATGCGCTGGTTCAGTGCGCTGAGTTCACCAAGGGTGTTCTTCTTTTTTGCGGCAGTCTCCCCCAGGATCTTTTCCACCTCCTTGATCCTCTCCACGCTTTGCTGTTTTTCCTTCTGAAGCTGGCTCTTGGTTCTTGACTGTGAACAGACCGGGAATCCGTAAGCAAAGATCAGGAGAAAAAGCAGAATTCTCTTACCTGCGAACATATCGTTTTGGAATGTTAAATGGGAACCGGAGTTCCTTATCACCAACTTCTGCCTTGTTATATTCAAAAATAATCGTCGTATTCAGCAGCCCGGAAAGCGTCTTGTAGAACAGGTTGATAGTGCCGTTGTAGGGAAAGATCTTGTCGCCGACCGGCTGGAAATTCGAATAGTTAATGATGAGTGAATTCATACTTTCTTCCTGCTTCATCTCCACCTTTTCGATTTTCATGCTCGCCGCATTCACATAATTCACAACGTTGACATCGCTTTGATGTTGTCTTAACAGGTACATTGAACTTTCCTGTGCGACATCGTCATTTTCAGACCGGGGGATGATGGGATTGCCCAGCATGGCCGCCTGCACTACATCGTAGCTGACATTAAACTGGAAGCGATCGCTGAGTTCCTGGTAAGGAAAGACATAGTACTCCTTGTCAACAGTGCTGACAATCGTGATGGAATCTTTATTGATCAGTGCTTTTCCACCCTGAACGCCGATAACGGAGAATGTCATCCAGATGACACTGTCCTTCCTCATGCGGATGTTCGCTTTGACTTCCCGCTCCTTGTTAGCGTCCCGAAGGATCATCCGGGCTTTGCCCTGAAAGTAATCGAAGTCAATTTCCTCGATGTTCAATGCCTTTTTGGGAACCGCCGCGACAGGAGTGACGACTTTCCTCGCACAAGCGGTGGCGAGAATGCAAAGGATTATAAAAAAGAACCCTGGGCCCTTATTCATAAATTTTTCTATTCGCAATTTTCTTATTGAGTATTTCGCTGTTAGCATTCAAGCCTCTCGCTTTTTCCCATTGCCGCACAGCCCCATCAACATCGCCGAGCTTGTAGAGAATATCGCCGTAGTGTTCAAAGTGCGTCGCCGTTGCTTTTCCCGTCGTTATGGCGCGCTCCATAACCTTCCTTGCTTCCTTGTATTTTTGCCGGGTAAACAGGACCCACGCGTATGTATCCAGAAAGGTCGGATTTTCCGGGTGATTTTTTATCAATGTTGCCGACATCTTTTCAGCTTTCTCGAGATTTTCTTTTCGCAAGGCCAGGTAATAACTGTAGTTGTTCAGAACGATGGCGTTGTTCGGATTCAGGGTCAGGGCCTCATCGTATGCCTTGTCGGATTTCGGGTAATCTTTTGAAGCATTATAAGCTTCCCCGAGCTGACTGTTTATTTCGCCCTGCAACGCCGCGTTTGATGATGACAAGCGCTTTGCCTGTTCAAGTGATTGTACCGCTTCCGGATAATGGCGTCTGCGCAGATGAGCCACTCCGTTGAAGTAGTGAATCATACCCTGGTTGGGGTAGATTTCCAATGCCTCCTCGGCGTGGCTGATCACCTGATCCCACTGCTCAAGTTTTACCTCGAGGAACAGGAGATTTTCATAGACTTCAAAGTTTACTGCTGCTCCTGTCTCGACGGCTTTCAGGTATTCACCCCGCGCTTCCCGGTTCTTTCCGGTCGACAGATAAAGGTCGCCGCCGATTATGTGCACGCTCGGATCGTCCGGGTAACCTGCCTGGAGTTTTTCGAAGAGCTGCGTCGCGAACGCTTCCTTGTCAGCGTCGGAAACCTTGTTTGTTTTATTCTGGTTTAGCTCAGCATTGTAGGCACCGAGGACGATCAGCTTGCTGGACAGGTCAATGGAGTGATCGTCGAAGAGCCTCAGGAGATAGGGCCTGGCTTTTTCCTCCTGCCCGGTGTCGCGGTAGAATCCTGCCAATAGCATGCTGACACTACCTGAGTCCGGGTTCTGCTTCAGGAAATTCTCGAGATAACGTATTGCCTGCGCCTGCATTCCGTTCTTCGAAAGGATCTCGGTGAACGCCATGATGTACCGGGCTTCCGCGGGAAAAGCCTTGATTAATTTTTCGCCCTCTGCCAGCGCTTCTTCTGTCTTACCCGAACTGAACAACAGCTTGACTTTCTGAATGGAAGAGACCTCATTTGGTCCGAAAATTTTTTCTGCTCTTGCGTAAGCTTTTATTGCCTGGTCAGGCAGACCGGCGTACTGGTAAACAGCCGCTACTTCGTACAGGTATTCCTCCGTGCCTTTTATCTTATCCATCATCGCCTCATACGACTCAGCCGCTTTCTGAAACCGACCGAGGCTATTGTAGATGGTGGCGGCCAGAAGGTAAAAATACTTGTTTTCGGAGTCGAGGCGAAGCGCCTGTTCAATGCTCACGGCTGCCTTTGCAAGGTCATCCTGCTTGTTGCTGCGCGACAGTACCTCTGCGATTTTGTAATGAATGGTGCCGTTGTCGGGATTGATATCAAGGGCGCGCTGATAATAGACAAGCGCTTTGGCGTAGTCCTCCAGTATGAAAAATTTCTCACCTTCGGTAAAGTAAAACTCGGCTTCCCGGAGCCGAATCCCCTGCGTAGCCTCTCCGCCGCCCCGTTTGCGCTTTTGCGCTTCCGCCCCTTGCGCAGCGAGTAGCGTTACGGCTACAACAAGGCAACAGATCTTATGGATGGTTATTAATTTCAAGTCACAGTATTAAAATCCCCAACACTTAGATCGAACGCTTTTTTCTCAAAATTAACGAAATTCCCCAACATACTATTTTCCAGGACGGCCTTGGATACGCGTGTATTCTCCTGGATAATCGAGTTCTGAACACGGCTGTCGATGATGGACGAATTCGGCCCGATGGAAACATGAGGTCCGACTACCGAGTTCTCGATCACGACACCATCCCCTACGTAGCAGGGCGGAATGATGGTTGAATTCCGAACCGACGCCTTATCGGAGATCAGCTTCTGATCGCGAATGAAATCCAGGTAGCGCTGATTCGTTTGAACCGTAGCGTTCTTGTTTCCGCAATCAAGCCACTCCTTTACCTCGCCGGGGAGAAAAACCGCTCCTTTGCGGTTCAGGTTCTCGAGCGCTGTGGTAAACTGAAATTCCCCTTTCTCTTTAATATCGTTATCGATGAGGTACTGCATTTCCCCGGCCAGTTTCTCGCCATCCTTGAAGTAGTAGATTCCGATGATCGCAAGATTTGATACGAATTCGGTGGGCTTCTCGACAAAGGCAACGATCTCTTTCTTTTCGTTCAGCTTGACGACGCCAAACTGGGAGGGATCTTCCACGCGCTGAACCCAGATGATTCCATCGCGATTGGTATCCATCCGGAACTCCGCCTTAAACAACGTGTCCGCGAAAGCGACAATTACCTTTCCCTTGAACAGTTCACGGGCGAACAAAAGAGCGTGGGAAATTCCGAGCGCTTCCGTCTGGTAATAGATCTTTCCCTCGGCCCCGACCTCTGCCGCGATCGACTTCAGGTTCTCTTCGACATCTTGCCCGAAAGACGGATGAATAATAAATCCGATGTAATCGATTTTTTCATTGCAAACGCTGGCGATATCTTCGACGAGTCGATGGACGATCGGTTTGCCGGCGATAGGAAGTAAAGGTTTCGGTACAGTAAGGGTGTGCGGCCGCATTCTCTTACCCAGGCCGGCCATGGGGATAATTATGTTCATATGTTTTTCGAAACTGTAAACTTTAAAGATACACAAAGTCTGTTCGGCAGGAACAGATCACTGCATTAAAAAATCACGCCTGCTTTAGCTTCAGATCTTTTCCCTCAATAAGATAAACAACGGCGAGATAAGCAACAACTACGGCCCCATGGAATAAAGTGGCGAGCACCTGGCTTTGAATATTGATTGCATTGACTCCGTACACCAACAAAAGGGTGGTGCCTATATAGAAAACACCGCGGGTCACGGAATAGGGAATGGGATAAAAGCGCTGTCCGAGGAAATAACATATTGTAGTCATTCCGACATAGCACAGCAGGGCGGCGACTGCGCTGCCTTCATACCCTGCAACGGGTATGAGTAAATAGTTGGCTGCAATCGTTATGATCATACCAATGACGGTGATGATGGTGCCATAGTAAGTCTTGTCGGTCAGCTTGAACCACACCGAGAAGTTATAATAAACACCCAGGAAGAGGTAGGCGAGAAGAAGGATCGGAACAATGTGTAGCCCTTCCCAGTATGCAGGATCGCCGAGAAAATATTTCAGGATATCCAGGTTGATAGACACCCCGAGCAGGATCACGCAGCAGACAATTACAAAGTAATGATTGACGCGCGCGAAGAGCTGGGGAGAATTTTTCTCAGCTGCATTAGAAAAGAAAAATGGCTCAGCAGCATAACGGAAGGCCTGGATTGCCAGGTTCATGAGGACCGCGAGCTTGTAGCAGGCGCCAAAAATTCCCAACGCATATTCTTCACTGCGATTTTCATAGAAACCCTCGGGCAACCACTTGATCAGCGTGATACGGGAAAACATTTCGTTCGTCATGCCGGCAAGACCCGTCAGCATGATGGGGTATGCGTAGCTGTACATCGCCGGAGAAATCGCTTTGTCATAAGCGGGTCGCCAGGAAAGCAACGTACGGGCAAAGAACAGGATGTAAAATGCATTTGCGATCAGGTTGGCGAGGACTACAAGCGCAACGTCGGGTTGATAAGCGGCCGAGTATTTAAGAAAGTAAAGATTCAATCCCACCAGTATGCCGATGTTGATCAGTTTACCGGTGGCGAACCGCACGGCTTTCTTCTGATAGCGCAACCGCGCGAAGGGAATTGCTGCGAGCGCATCCATGAACATAATAACGACAAGCCACTGGACCAGATCCGTTCGGCCGCCGACCTCCAACGTTTGGCCTATTGGATCCGCGAGGAGGATAAAGGCGATTGACAACACCGTACTGATCACAATGACGACGGTTTGAGCCAGGTTGAAAATTCGGCCTTCCGATTGGCCGGGCCGGCTCGCGAAACGGAAATAGGCCGTCTCCATTCCGAATATGAGCACGATGTTCACCACGGCTACCCACGCGTAGAGATTCGTTATGATACCGTATTCTTCCGGCGTAAAAACAGCGGTGTGTAAGCGTACGAGGAGGAAGCTGAGAAACCGGGGCAAAATGCTGCCGAGTCCATAAAGGACTGTCTCACCGGCAAGTCGCTGGATCTTACCCATCTTAGTTTGAAAATCCGGTAAGGCGTGGTCGATTATTCACCTTTGAAACGGGGTTGTCTTTTCTCGATAAAGGCTTCCGTTCCCTCTTTAAAATCCTGCGTTGTGGTGCACGCGGCGAAGTTCTGGGCTTCGGCTTCATAACCCTCTCTTTCGAAGCTAAATCCGGCGTTCACGCTCTTGATGATGTTCGAGACCGCTATCGGTCCCTTGCTCAGAATACGCTCCATCATCTTCCCGGCAAAGGTCATCAGTTCGTCCCGGGGAACCACATGGTTGACGAGCCCCGCTGCCTTTGCATCCTGTGCCGAAATCAGATCGCCGGTCATCATCAGTTCCAGGGCTTTGCCGCGTCCGACAAGTTGCGTCAGGCGCTGAGTTCCACCGTAGCCTGGGATGATCCCGAGATTAACCTCGGGTTGGCCGAACTTTGCATCCTCGGAAGCAATTCGAATATGGCAGGCCATCGCCAGCTCACAGCCTCCTCCGAGGGCGTAGCCGTTCACAGCTGCAATGATCGGCTTCGGACAATCCTCGATGAGCTTGAACAAGCGTTGCCCGTTCTGAGCAAATGCGAGCGCCTGATCACGCGTCAGAGCAGCGAGTTCTTTAATATCCGCGCCGGCAACAAAAGCCTTTGCGCCATCTCCCGTGATGATAATACCGCGGTAGTCCGTGTGCTGGTAAGTTTGTTGAAGCACAGTAATAAGTTCAGACAGCGTCTTAAGGTTAAGCGCGTTTAGCGCTTCGGGTCGTGATATGGTTATGGTCAGGACGCCATCCAGGTGTTCGATCTGCAAGTTTTCCATCATAGGATCAAAAGTCACTTCAAAGATTGCACAATCGCTATAGGATAAAAACCTTTTGGAGGGCTTTTTTGGCGCATCTGCCGAGACTCACGCCTCATCCAAACCGCTCCCGCATGACGTAAATAATCCTCCCAAAACGGTATTTTTTTCTTGAAAAAGGAAGAATTTTTCTATAACGTTACACTTTTTGGACCCGGAATAACGGGGATTTTTTCCGAACTCACCCTTCGCTAAGACGCCCGCAGTAGACCCTTTTCCGGGTATCTCGAGTGACAACATGTTGATTATTTGACAAATATGACTTATTCCTCTGCGAACCGTCAGGCGGTACCGCACATTCCGAAAAGTCATTTTTCTACAAAACCCTCCTATTTGGTACACCTGTTGACGAAAGCCTATGCAGGTAACGGTTCGGGTTAATGGTGCCCGGCCCTCACCAGGAACAGTTCAGCCACTCAAAGTCATAATACACCCCATATGAAGTCTTTTCTTCGAGTCATTTTCAGGATCGCCCTCCTAAGCGGGTTGCTCGCGGTCATGGCTGTAACCGGTTACAGTCAAAACCGAATCATCGCCAGTGGCAATTGGAGCAGCGCATCGATCTGGCAATCCGGCAACATCGCAAACAACATCAATCACCAAGTGATAATGAACGACAACCTGGGCGGCACCGGTGTCGTGGTCGTTGACGGCAACCGCGGCGTGGGCACGATAAACGTTGGCGATGGGAATGAGTTGCTGGTCAGCAGCGGCCGAACGTTGACACTGGGAAATAACGGTCATGCCGATGACCTTTATATTGGTGATGGTAGCATCGTAACGGTCGATGGGAGCATCAATATCTATGATGATCTGATCATTGATGCGAACGATGCCGCCGTACTGACGGTGAATGGGACGGTCACTGTCCGCGGTGATATTACACTTAACGACGGAGCGAGTTTGACGGTTAATGGAACCGGAACCGTCTCTGTATTGGGAGATATCGTGTATTCTTCGGGCGACGCGGACCTTATAAACAACGGAACCATCACGGTTAGTGACGACATTGTCGTCGGCGGCGATAACGGCAATACGCTCACGAACAACGGCACGTTAGGTTTTATTGATATCAATCTGAACGATGGAAACTTCACCTTCCGGAATTCCGGGACCATCAATCAATCCGGAAATTTTCTCAACGTCGACAGTGGGAGCGCTTTTCACAATCAGACCAATGGAACCTGGAATTTCTCCGGAACGCAAACCGACGGAGTGCGTTTGTTTGCAGCGAATTATCCGAACACATTTAATTACAGCCGGGGCGGAAGCCAGGTTATTATCACTCCGCAGGACGCTTACACGCACCTGGTTCTTTCCAACTCCGGGACAAAATCAACCGGTATCCTGTCGAGCGTTAACATCATCGGCAATTGGACACGCACAGGCTCGGCGACCTTCGCGGCAGGATCACCCTCCGAGGTTTCCTTTAACGGGAGTGTTCCGCAAAGCATTTCGGGCGTCGGAGGGGAGACTTTCTCCTCGCTTATCATCGGCAACTCTTCTGCGATTTCTCCACAACTGTCAACCAATGAAGACATCACCGTTGGGATCAGCCTGCGTATGGACGACGGGAACTTCGATCTGAACGGGCGCACTATGTTTCTCGGTACGTCCTCAGCGGCGCCCGGAAGCCTTACCTACAATAGCGGTTGGCTTTACGATGGCAAACTGATGCGATATATATCGAATAATACCATCACCATGGGCAGCGATGCCGGATTGTTTCCGATGGGCACGGCTACGGATTATCGCCCATTTTTTATTGGAAAGAATAACGTCGCGGGCAGTGGGGGATCTATTACAGTTTCACATACGGACCCGGGCGGGACTACGGACGTAAATTTTACAGATAATACCATTCCGGTCAGTGCCTCAACTGTGTCCCTACAGCTCAGGCACAATGCCACATGGTTAGTCGCTGCAACTGGCTTTTCAGCGGGCTCTTTTTCCGTCGGGGCAGGGGGTACAGGTTTTTATGTCGGCGCCCTCCCGGAAGTGCGTCTGACCCGCGCCGCCAACGCATCGGGTATTGGCACCGCGACGGCAACGACAGGTTCTCTCACAAATTTCCTGGCAAACCGGTCTGCGCTGACATACAACCAGCTTAGCAACAACTTTTACCTTGCATCAACCAATCCGACTAACAGTCCATTGCCCATTACCCTCGCTTACTTCCGGGCGACGCTGCGCAATGGACAGGTAATCTGCAGCTGGAAAACACTGCAGGAAAAGAACAACGATTCTTTCCTCGTGCAGAAGACCACTGACTTTGAGACGTTTTATGAACTCGAAAGGATAGAGGGCGGGGGTAACAGCAAGGAGGAAATGACTTACCAGTTCGTCGATCCCTCGCCGCTTCCCGGAAGATCCTACTACAGACTAAAGCAAACGGACTATGATGGCAAATTCACATACTCCGATCCGGTTATGATCGAGTACGACGGGTCTACAGCGCTGGCTTTGAACACATATCCCAATCCCTTCAAGGGTGGACTTCTCACCGTCCAGCTCAAAGGCGAGGTTGATACGCAGGCGATCCGGGTATATCTCTTTGATTTGCGGGGCAATCAGCTGATGGAAATATCAGTCGGCCAAACTCTACCTGGAACATTTCAGACCCAGGTCGAATTTATGGAAGGTCTCGCACCCGGCATCTATATCATGAAAGCAGGACCCACGCTGCAGCTGACGAAAAAGATCGTTGTACAGTAGGCAGATAGTTGCGCGGCGTTATTTTGAAATTAAATTTTACATCTTTTAAGAAAAGCAGAATAAAGTCCTGAATATTTCCGAATTTCGAAAGAATTATTACCTTAGGGGTAATAACGCCCCTAAGTATGAGATCCCCTGGCCGTTCCGGCCTTCTCCTCATTCCCCTCCTTATTTCGATGAGTGTTTCTTCCTTTGGCCAGTCAGTGTGGTTTGAGGATTTCGAGTCCGGAACAGAAACAACCTCGGGCAACGCCACCGGCTCTAACGCTACGGCATGGGACGCCCTCCCATCACCCTCTGGGGGCGCCGCCAGCTTTACGCGCCTCAACGCAGGCGCGCCCTATGGAGGAATCTTCTTTATCAACCAGACCGGCACCGAAGGAGTATGGGAAACCGATCTGATCAATATTTCAGCGCTCGGCGATGTAGCACTCGAGATCACGGTAGGAGGCCTGAATGCTACCGCTTCTGATTATGTGCGCGCATATTATCGCATCAACGGCGGACCGGAAATTCTTTTTGGCCAGGCTATCGGCGCCCCCGGCCTCGTTGTGTTTACAGCAGCCAGCGCCATTGTTTCCGGAAACGACCTGCGGATTGTAGTCCGAGGCTTCGATGGATCCGGCGGCGGTGGGGCAATGGGATTCGACAATGTCACGGTCAGCGATATAGAAGTCCTGTACTCACGGGCGAATACAGCATGGGACGTGGGCACCACCTGGTCAAAGGTGGCGCTGGGCGGCGCATCCTGCGGCTGCACACCGGACTCCGAGACGCGCGTAATCATCGGGAACAATAACACCGTGACATTGCCCGCCAACGGTACGACTGCTGGCCTTGAAATCCGGAACACGGGCCAACTCGTGTGGACGAATAACACTGTTTCTCTTGCGATGGCGCGAGGTGGCTTACTCGACGTTCAAAGCGGAGGTATACTCAGCAGGGCAGCGACCACCGGATCCACCATTAATTTTGCAAATTATAGTTACAATGTGCAGAATGCCGGAACTCTGAATATCGGGGCATTAGTATATGCGGGAAGTGGAAATTCCACTCTGGCCAACAGCGGTACCTTGACGCTCGCGACGACCATCGGTCTATCGATTACCGGAGGAAATGGATACACCTTTAACAATTCAGGTACGCTTAATTTCGCTGACCTAAGTATTGGTGGCGCCGACATAACCGTTAACAATTCAGGCACGATCAATCAAACGGGAAACTTCACCGGCGTAGACGCGGGCAGTTCGTTCAACAACCTTGCGGGGGGCATCTGGAATTTTGGAGGCAGCACGATTACCAATGTGAGGTTGTTTGCCAACAACAACTCCAACACCTTTAATTATAATCGAGCCGGCAACCAGACCATCATCACACCACAGAATGCGTACTCAAATCTGACCCTGTCCGGAAGTGGCGCGAAGACAGCGACAGCAAACTTCACGGTAAATGGAAATTGGACGCGGTCAGGCACCGCAACCTATACGAATGGTGGTTTCCGTGTTACATTGAACGGATCGATTGCCCAGACGATCTCCGCGGTAGGCGGAGAGACATTTGCCAACCTTACCATCAATAACTCGTTTGGGACGTCTCCCCAAATCACACTCAGCAATCCGGTGACCGTTTCAACAAATCTCACGATGACGGATGGCAACGTCAACCTGAATGGAAACAACTTCAACTTGTCGTCGAACGCAGCCGGAGCGCTGACGCACTCACTTGCGTCTACCGCGGGATGGATGTACGGCGGAAGTATTACCCGGGCATTCCCAACGACCACTATTGCGGTGGGTAATGTCGCAGGATATTTTCCGATGGGAACCGCTACCAATTCGCGTCCTTTTTTCCTCGGGAAAAATAACCCAGCGAACAGCAACGGAACGCTTACAATTTCCTATACGGACGCAAACTCTGCGACGAATGTGTCCTTCAATGACGGCGCCACACCGATCCAAAGGCGGCATGACGCTTTCTGGCATGTTACAAAAACAGGCATGACCGCGGGAACATTTGACATCAATGCGGGGGGAACCGGGTTTACGATTGGCGCCGTTAACGAGACAAGGCTTACCCGCCAGAACGATGCGATCGGTATCGGAACCGCTGCCGCGAGCGTAGCTCCCGCGACGGATATCCGCGTTCGCCGAACGGGCGTGCCCGCGGCAGGCCTGGCAAACGATTTTTATCTTGCTTCCACTAATTCGGTTAACTCACCCCTCCCTGTCGAACTTGACTTTTTCAATGCGCGCGTCGAAGGCGATAAGGTGGTCACTTCCTGGAGAACCTCACAGGAAAAAAACAACGACTACTTCACCGTGGAAAAAACTGTTGACTTCGAAACATTTTACGAGGTCGGACGCCAGGAAAGCAAAGGCAATGATGCTGAAGGTAATTCCTATTCGATTGATGACGAACTTCCCTTTCCCGGAAGATCATATTACCGACTGAAGCAAACAGACCTTGACGGCGCGTTCAAATATTCAAGTCCCGTTGTCGTGGAATTTTCAGAACCCGAATCAGGTTTGCTCAAAGCGTTTCCCAATCCTTCAGACGGAAAGAATTTTACGGTGGAAATCAGAGGAGTCAGTGGTGTCTCCGTTGTTCCCGTGTCGATCTATAATCAGCAGGGACAAAAGATAATGGAAGTCCTTGCCAATGCGGAAGGGCCGGGTGTTTTCAGAAAAGAGGTTTCTTTGATTGAAAGCCTCGCTCCCGGTATTTATGTCATCAAAGCAGGCCGAACCAAACACCTCATTGGAAAACTCGTAGTGAAGTGATCACGAAAGCAATTGTTTTTCCTGCAGGTAACGGGGAAGCTTTTCCAGTATATCTTTCACCATCGCCTGCAAGTCGTACCGGTGACTCCATCCCCAATCTGAACGCGCTCTGGAATCGTCGACTGATTTGGGCCAGGATTCTGCGATCGCTTGTCTGAAGTCCGGTTCATAACGGATATCAAAGCCGGGAATATTTCGTCTGATTTCATCGGCTATTCCAGCGGGGCAAAAACTCATCGCTGAAATGTTGTAGCTCGAGCGCACGGTGACCTTTTCTGCGGGGGCTTCCATCAGGTCGATCGTTGCGCGGATGGCGTCATCCATGTACATCATCGGCAAATAAGTATCAGGCTTCAGAAAACAAACGTATTTTTTTTCCGATAAGGCTTTGATAAATATATCGACTGCGTAGTCCGTAGTGCCCCCGCCGGGTTGGCTCTTGTACCCGACCAGGCCCGGGTATCTCAAACTTCTTACATCAACACCCCGGTTGCGGAAGTACCAGTCGCACCACCGCTCGCCCGCGAGTTTGCTAATTCCGTAAATCGTGGTGGGATCCATAATAGCATCCTGTGGTGTATTTTGTTTTTCGGTATTCGGTCCGAAAACGGCGATCGAGCTCGGCCAGTAGATTCTGTCAAGCCCGAATTCTACAGCGGCATCCAATACGTTGATAAGGCCGTCCATATTCAGGCGCCACGCAAAGCCAGGGTTTTTTTCGCCCGTGGCCGACAGCACTGCAGCCAGGTGGTAGATCTGTGTGATGCCGTGAGTGCGGATAAAGTCGAACAGGAGTTTGCGGCTCAGAACATCCAGCAGCGCGAAGTTTTCCTGTGAGACGACCCCTCCCGGGTCTTTCACGTCGGTTGCGATCACGTTGCCGCGGCCATAACGGTGCCATAAGGCTTGAGTAAGTTCAGATCCCAATTGCCCGCCTGCACCTATGACCAGAATTTTGGGTTTTTTCACCAGTGGTGCCAGATTTAAAGATTTCTACGATCTTAATGGCAAATAAAAACCTTATACCTTTGAAATTACCTATGCGGACTGGATTTATTGTCGTTTAGTTTCTTCACCGCCAGCAAAGCATTGATCAACACCGATATGTCAACAGGCCCGACTTTTGAAGAGTATCTGAAAAGCAAGAAAATTGACTCAGACCGTTTCCGCGAGTCCGAGCCCGGTCTCTGGAGCGAGTGGAAACGGGAATTCGAACAGATGCATGCCCGAAGCTTTACAGTTCAGAAATTCTATCTTATCAACCCTATTCGAAGAAAATATTTGCTTCCTCAATAATCATTTATCATGTACGACAAACTGCGACCTGTACTCGAAAAGGAATTGAACAGCATAACCGAGGCGGGGCTGTACAAGAAGGAGAGAATTATCACCACTCCTCAGGGCGCCGTCATCACGACGAACGGCAAGGAGGTGATCAATTTTTGTGCAAACAATTACCTGGGGCTGTCCTCGCATCCGCGGGTGATTGAAGCGGCGAAACGAACGATCGATACGCACGGGTATGGCATGTCATCGGTGCGGTTCATCTGCGGTACTCAGGATATTCACAAGGAACTCGAAAGAAAAATCTCCGATTTTTTGGGGATGGAAGACACCATTCTCTACGCCGCCGCTTTCGACGCGAACGGTGGTGTATTCGAACCGCTTTTGGGCCCCGAAGATGCGATTGTTTCCGATGAACTCAATCATGCTTCTATCATTGACGGCGTGCGTCTGTGCAAGGCTATGCGCTATCGCTACAAGCACAATGACATGGACGACCTGCGCAAGCAACTCACCGATGCAAAGGCCGCGGGAGCCAGGCAGGTCATCGTCGTTACCGACGGCGCTTTCTCGATGGATGGAACGATCGCCAGACTGGATCTTATTTGCGACATCGCCGAAGAGTTCCAGGCGCTGGTGATGAGTGATGAATCGCATGCCACAGGTTTTATCGGAAAGACGGGCCGGGGTGTTCATGAGTACCGCGGTGTGATGGGCCGCGTGGACATTATCACCGGCACGCTCGGAAAAGCATTGGGCGGCGCTTCCGGTGGATTCACTTCTGCACGAAAAGAGATTGTAGACATGCTCCGCCAGCGGTCGAGACCTTACCTCTTTTCGAACACGCTCGCGCCTACCATCGCAGGCGCTTCCATCGAAGTATTCAGCATGCTCGCAGAAACCACCGCTCTCCGGGACAAGCTTGAAAAAAACACACGCTATTTCAGGGAGCAAATGACGCGAGCAGGTTTTGAAATCCGGCCTGGTGAACACCCGATCGTACCGATCATGCTATACGAAGCACCACTCGCTCAGAAATTCGCAGACAGACTGCTGGATAAAGGGATCTATGTCATCGGGTTCTTTTACCCGGTCGTCGCCAAAGGGCAGGCCCGTATACGGGTGCAGATCTCAGCAGCGCATGAAGACGAACACCTGGACAAGGCGATTGCCGCCTTTACGGACACCGGTCGGGAGTTAGGGGTTTTGAAGTAGGAAAGGCGCGTGGGTTGTTTTCTCCACACTTACTTTATTCCAAATTTCTTCTTCTTCTTTTGAACGATCGAACCCATCTTAGATACGTCTTCCGCGATGAGTCCGAAGGCGGGGTCGATGTTTCTTGCAGGAAAGAAATAGATAGGATTCTTTTTCCCGCGAAGCCGAAGTTTGTAAAGGTTGAAGAATGGGATGATCTTCAATGACTTCACCTCCGGCCAGCTGAACCTGGAGTTCTTATCTCCTTCGATGATTACAATTTTATTTTTGCCGATCGCAACCCTTTTTACCTTTTCATTCACGAGCAGGAAGATGTAAAAGAAGACGAGACCCAGGGTGATGAAGATCAGGGAAATAAAAAAATTCTTGTTGGTGAAGCTGAATTGGATTAGAAGTATTGCGGCAACGAGCCATTGAACGCAAGCAAACACCAGGAAGAAGAATTTAGCCAGATAAAATTTTACAGGACTTGCTTCAATCATTTTAATTCATGGTTCGGTGAATGGACGCGGCTGATCCGCTCTATAAACTTAGCAAACATATCTCAAATAAGCGGTATGCCGCTTCCTGTCCGACGGGAATTCATCAAATACCATGCCCTTTGAAAGGGTGATCATGATGAGGGGGAAGCAGAGATCGGGTCATCATGTTTCGGCCGTCTGCTCTTCGGGAATGTCTTGCCAGTTTCCGGACTCCGTATTGTGCAGATAGTCCTGGATCTTCTGTTCCACCTGACTTAGTTTCAGACCGCGGAGGTAGGCGCCGTTGCGTGCGAGGATCAGTCTTCCGGTTTCTTCCGAGATCGCCAGAACAAGCGTGTCAGTGTTTTCAGACATTCCGACGGCGGCGCGATGCCGCAATCCGAAATGGGCGGGAAGGTGATCATTTTCGCTCACGGGCAGGATACACCGCGCGGCCTTGATTCGTCCTTTGTTAATCACCACCGCACCGTCGTGCAGCGGGCTGTTCTTGTTGAAGATAGCGAGCAGCAGGCGCTTCGTAACCTCGGCGTTCAGAGAGTCACCGGTCTCCGTGTAGAACCTCAATTCCACATCGCGGGAGAATACGATCAGCGCGCCGGTTTTTGATGCCTTAAGCGTTTTCACGGCTTCAAGAACTTGCTGAATGTTGAAGTCATCATGGTAGCTGTTCCTCCAGCTTGAGAGCGTCTTGAAAATGTTTTCCCGAAATTCGGTGCCACGGCCGATCACAAGCAGGAACTTCCGGATCTCGGGCTGAAACAGAATGATCATGGCTAATACGCCGACGCCCATGAACTGGCCGAGGATAGTGGCAAGCAGTTCCATCTCCGCAGCATGCACAATAAGGTAGACGAGGTAGAGGGCGAGGATACCGAGGAAAATATTTACGGCTATACTTCCGCGAATCAACTTGTAAACCTGGTAAAGCAGAATACTAACCAGACTTATATCGATGATATCTACCCAGCTGACTTCAAGGAAACCGATTTTGAACGCAAAGATCATTAAACAAAAATACCAAATACGGAACGTTGGCGATAAAGATAGAACATCACAAGGTCACATTGGCCTTAAGCGTTGTAAAAAGTTTGACAAGCTCGCGGGCTTCTTTAACGTCATGAACCCGGATGATGTCAGCTCCCTTTAGTAAGGCCACGGTGTTAAGCGCGGTTGTTCCGTTCAGCGCGCCTTCGGGTTTCATATCGAGCGTTTTCCATATCATCGATTTGCGCGACAGTCCAACCAGCACGGGCCGGCCCAGGACGGAAAGCTGTTCCAGGTGGTTGAGTATATGAAAGTTCTGCCCGACCGTCTTCGAGAAACCGAATCCGGGGTCTATAATAATATCTTTCACTTCAACCTGGCGGAGCGCAGATAACTTTTGGTGGAAATAATCGACGAGCTCCGTGATCAGGTGGGTGTATTGCGTCTGCTTCGCCATTGTTCGGGGATTCCCTCGCATGTGCATGACGATATAGGGTACCTGGAGCCGGGCGACGGTAGCAGGCATTTCCGGATCGAGACTGCCGGCGGAAATATCATTGATGATAGATGCGCCGGCATCCACAGCTGCTTTGGCTACTTCGCTTCTAAACGTGTCTATGGACAGGATAGTACCCGGAAAATTTTTCAGCACCGCGGTGATGGCGCCCACTACCCGTTTTGTTTCCTCGGCAATGGAAATGTCCGCCGCACCCGGTCTCGATGAATATCCGCCGACGTCAATGAAGTTCGCGCCGTCTGAAAGCATCTTTTCCGTCTGGGCAAGGATAGAATCCCCGGAAAAATATCGCCCTCCATCAAAAAAACTGTCCGGCGTAACGTTTAGAACTCCCATGATCCGCGGTGTGGTCAGATCAATAAGCCTTCCGTTGATGTTGAGTGTTTTGTTTGTTGAAAATGGCGTATTTTGCACCGCTTAAATCTTATGGTCGAAAAAACTGCAATCGAATATAGAGAGGTAATTTCCAGCTGCAAAGCTTTGTTCGAAAAGAAAACACGCGACTATGGAACGGCATGGCGGATACTTCGTCTTCCCTCCATCACCGATCAGATCTTTATCAAGGCGCAGCGGATCCGATCTGTTCAGGAAAAGGGTGAACAAAAAGTTGACGACCCGATCAGGGATGAATTCGTCGGCATCATCAACTACTGCCTGATCGCACTGATGCAAATGCAGCTCGCAGACTCCGACAAGTTCGATCTGCAATTCGAAGAACTCGAACGCCTGTATGACAAAGCCGTGGATGAGACGTTCGAACTGCTGCAGAACAAAAACCACGACTACGGCGAGGCCTGGCGTGAAATGCGCGTCACGTCAATCACCGATATCATCTTGATGAAACTGCTGCGTGTGAAACAGATCGAGGACAACGCGGGCCGGACGCTCGTAAGTGAAGGCGTAAAGGCGAATTACCAGGACATGATTAATTACTCCATTTTTGCATTGATAAAATTAAAAGAGCAATGACGTTCAAAAATATTGCCGACCAGATATCCCGGTTTTTTGTGGGAGGCCTTTTCATTTTTTCCGGACTGATCAAGCTAAACGATCCGATCGGTACCCGTATAAAGATGGAAGAGTACTTTGGCGTCTTTGCCGAAGACTTCGGATCTTTTTTCAACTTGTTCGTCCCGATATCTCTGGAGATCGGAATGATCATGATCATCCTGGAGATCGTACTCGGCGTAGCAGTCCTCGTGTTTTATCGCATGAGAATCACGACGGTCTTGCTTCTGTTGCTGATGATCTTTTTTACCTTCCTTACGTTTTACTCAGCGTACTTCGATAAAGTTACCGATTGCGGATGCTTCGGGGATGCCATCAAGCTCACACCCTGGGAGTCGTTCATCAAAGACGTCATCCTGATGTTCCCTGTGCTGCACCTGTTCTGGCACCGGAAATCTTATGCGCCGGTTCTTCGCACGCGGGAGGGACATTTTGTCGTCGGCGCCGCGACGGTAATTTGTCTTGCATTGGGGATTTATGCGATCCGGCATCTGCCTTTCATCGACTTCCGCGCTTACCGGATAGGGAACCATATTCCGACCCAGATGCAACCTGAAGAACAGCCACAGTTCGAATACGTGTTCATCCGTCGGGACAATGGTGAAAAAGTTCGCTCTGAAAAATTTCTGATGGATACCACGCAGTATAAGTATGAAAGCGTCATCCAGGTCAATGAGGACAAAACCCGTCCGAAAATCACCGACTACGCCGTGACGAGCGTAGAAGGTGAAGATGTGACACAACAGACATTCGAAGGCGCGAAGCTGTTCTTCGTTATCTACGATGTGACCAAAGCTTCCGGAGCAAACATGGATGATATCACACGGCTTGCCAAAGAGCTCGACGGCAAAGTTGACATGATGGTCCTCACCGCTTCCGGCGCAACCCAGTTCGAGGCATTTCGCCATGAATATCAACTGGCTGTGCCCTATTACTTCGCGGACGCGACTGTGCTGAAGACGATTATCCGCTCAAACCCCGGCATCACGCTTTGGGTGGATGGGACAGTAAAAGGTATGTGGCATCACAACGATACCCCTGAAGCGTCGGAGGTCCTGGCGCTGGTGGGCAACTAAGGGTACAAGTGAACAGAGCAAAGGCCTGAGGCGACAAACGAAGACCGTAAATGAAAATATTCTTGATCGGCATGCCGGGCTCCGGGAAAAGTACGCTGGGGAAACAGCTTGCCGCGCACCTTCAGGTAAACTTTGTCGATCTCGACGCGGAGATCGAAAAGCAGGAAGGCCGTATCATTGCCGACATTTTTCGCGAAGATGGTGAAGATCACTTCCGGTTGATCGAAGCAAAGATCCTTCGCGAGTGGGTGGGTAGCCGGCAGTCTTTCACCATGGCCACCGGTGGCGGCGCCCCATGTTTTCACAGTGGGATGGATCTGATCAACGAACACGGCGTGAGCGTTTTTCTGGACTGCTCCGTTGCCGAACTCATCGAGCGTGTTAAACGAAATCGCGAAAGGCCGTTGCTGCTCTCCGCGGATGAAAATGAATTGAGGGAAAAACTCGAGCGCATGCTCCAGGCCCGGATGTCGTGTTATAAGAAGGCCAAAATTACGCTGGTAAACCCGACCTTGTCCTCGTTGCTGAAGAGCCTTAATCTCAGAACGTAAATCCGACGGTAAGTACGCCGTTGAGGGTTTTGTTTTTCAGATTTACGACGGGCCCTGACCCAT
Organism: Flammeovirgaceae bacterium; assembly: GCA_044507775.1. Classification (GTDB taxonomy): domain Bacteria; phylum Bacteroidota; class Bacteroidia; order Cytophagales; family Cyclobacteriaceae; genus Chryseosolibacter. The sequence goes on from JBIQIY010000004.1 coordinate 137,001, forward strand.
CAAAAAATGTATAAGGCTGATAGTGATACTCCTTGCCAGTGCTGTGTATGATAGCGAGGTCCACGTAAAACGACTGAGTCCGCACACCTAATCCGCCGCTTAGCGAAGTGACGGTATTGTCAGATCCTATGTTGTCATTGAACGTATTCGACTGCACGCCGTAGCCGGCTCGAACGCGCAGGATATTATATCTGTATTCGGCGCCAATGCGATAATTGAGGGTCGGCTGATAGATTGATTTGATGTCTTCGTTGTTGTCGTTGAACGAGATGCCCGAAATGTCCGACTTATATTTTGCCTTCGAAGGATTTGTGTACTCGACGTCGCCGGTGATGAAACCGTATTTTGTAATAAATGCAATCCCGCCCCGCAGCTTCATGGGGGCGGTAAAATTGTAGTCGGATGTGACAATATCCGTACTGGCATCCAGCCTGTTTAAAGTTTCGATACCATCCGGAGTGACGTAGTCGAAATTGTTCCAGTCCGTCGCCATGGAGGCTTCATAGGTCTCCGTCAGCCCATAAAAGGTAGGGCTGGTGTAGGAAACGCCCAGTTGAAGCGAGTTGACTGGTCTGACAATTACCCCCAGCGTTGCGTTGATACCCGTGCCCCGGATGTCAAGCTTTTCATTGAGGTGTAAACTTTGGACCGTCGTTGAATCGAAACTTTCGTAGTAATCCTTCTGTGACCGGTAGCGCAGAGACGAGATGCCGATTCCGCCGCCGAAAAAGAACTTGTCCTGAATGTTTCCTCCGTAGGAGATGCTCCACTGATTCGTTGCCCCTTTTACAAGGATCTCTTCCATCTCATCCTGTCGCTCGGGAAGTGGTGCATCCGTAAAGTAAAGATCGTCGGGTGCGCCGGGGTCACGCGTCGACCAGGGACCGATGAGATAATTGTGATAAGCCAGCCCCGTTGGTGAATTGTAATGGTACTCCCCGGGCTGAAATTGATCGGTCGTGAAACCGTTGGATTGTTCAATGAAATAATCGATGATGGATTTATTCTGATTGCTGCCCTGATAGAAAACGGCGCTGTTGAAGTCGTTCACCCGCGAGAAGCTCACTCCCAATGACCCGCTGACCAATGTCTCGTTTCTGCCGGGGAAGTTCCAGACGTAGCTGAAACCCGGGATATTGAAAACGGAGCGGTTGTCATCCGTGTCATTGCCGTAGTAAGAAGCCGCCGTCTTGTGATCCGTCAATCCAAGGCTGAAAGTAAATTCGCCCCGGTTGTACATGCCCAGGCCGGCGGGATTCGAAAGCGCCGAACTGTAGTCCCCGCCCAAGGCGGTTTGAGCGCCTCCCAATCCCAGGACGCGCGCGCTACCCGTCGGCTTCGAACGACTGAACTGAAGGGCGCTCTCCGCGTAGTCCTGGGCGCCCGCGCCGAAGAAACCGAGCAAAGCAATAGCTGTCAGGGAAACCCCGATAATTTTTTTCGTCATGAAGGATGATTTTTTTCCGACTTAATGACTTCCTCTGCTTCTTCCATTTGTTCCCGAACCACTCGAGCTTGAGCTGCTGCTGCTTCTCGAAGGCGTCGAATAAGAGGGCGATGAAGTTCTGCCACCGGAAGAGTAACGGCTGTTGTCGTTGCTCCACGAGCTTGACCGGTTGTTGTACGTGCTCTGCCTGTTCTGGTAGGTATTACCCGAACTTCTCTGGGCCTGGTTGTACCGGTTGTAGTATTCAGCCTGCTTCGTCGAGGTGGTACGGCCGCTGCTGTTGGAACGGTCGCTCATAGTGCTCATTGCACGGGACCTTGCAACATTGCGCTCAGAAACATAAGATGTTCCGCGAGTGGGACGTTTGCCATTAACGACATTGCGACCGGCGTGTTCACCATTGTTTACGATGATGACCGTGCCCGGATACATCCAGTTGTTCCAGTAACCGCCGCCATAATATCCCAGGCTGCTGTAGTAAGGATCCCATCCATAGTAAGGACGATTCCAATAATTGTAGTTACCACCCCAGCCGTAGTTATAGCGGGCTCCGTAAAAGAAGCTGAAAGAACTAGACCAGCCGTTGTACGACCAGTATGGATCATACCAGGGGCTGTTCCAGCTGCTGTACCCATAGTAAGGACTATTCCAGCTGTTGATGGAAGGGCCATAGTAGTTGTTCCGGTACCAGGGGTTGCTATACCAGTTGTTAAAATCATTATTCCAGTTGTTGAGCTGGTTCCGGTTGTACTGGTAATTATTTACAAAATAATCTTCTTCGTCAGACTGAGCAGTTTGAGTGTGCTCACGGGAAGTATACTCCGGGTTCACGTTGCGAGCTGAATAACTGTCCGTTGGATTCGTTCCCTCTTCATCGAAGTTGGATTTCTTTGATCTAATCGGAGTGTTATAAGCGACGTCCACGGAACGTTGAGCGTTCAGCTTCGCACGGTCCTCCGCGTTGAAATACATGTCGTCGTATTCAACCCCCTGTGCAAAAGCGCCACTGAGTCCGAAGACTGAAAGTGCGGCGAACAATATTCCTTTTATTTTCATAACCGAGACTGGTTTTAGTATCTATGGTATTAACGCAGTTGCGCCAAAAAGTATTCTATAAAACTACAAAAATTAACCCTGCATTCCGCCCTTGAGCCTATATTTGTCGTTCGATTCATCTGTTTATTGCAAAAATAATACCATTTATGGGGAAAGAAATTCCAACCAGGCAGGAAGATTACTCACTGTGGTACAATGAGTTAGTGAAGAAAGCCGACCTGGCTGAGCACTCCGACGTACGCGGTTGTATGGTAATCAAACCGTATGGTTACAGCATATGGGAGAAGATGCAGCAGGCGTTGGACAAGATGTTCAAAGACACTGGGCATACTAATGCTTATTTTCCCCTTTTTGTCCCAAAGAGTTTGTTTGAAGCGGAGGAACAGAACGCGGAAGGTTTTGCGAAGGAGTGCGCGATTGTAACGCATTATCGCCTGAAGAATGATCCGGCGAAACCCGGCAAGTTGATCGTGGACCCCGAAGCGAAGTTGGAAGAGGAGCTGGTAGTGCGTCCAACGAGCGAAGCGATCATCTGGAGCACGTACAAGAAATGGATACAATCCTATCGCGACTTACCGCTGCTCATCAACCAATGGGCGAATGTCGTCCGGTGGGAAATGCGCACGCGCCTGTTCTTGCGGACCGCCGAGTTTCTCTGGCAGGAGGGCCACACGGCCCACGCCACAGCCGATGAAGCAGTGAAGGAGACGCTCCAGATGCTCGGTGTTTACGCCGAGTTTGCGGAAGAGTTTATGGCCATGCCCGTCGTTCGCGGGAAAAAATCGGAAGGCGAACGATTTCCGGGTGCGTTGGATACATACTGCATCGAAGCAATGATGCAGGATGGCAAAGCGCTGCAGGCAGGCACCTCGCATTTTCTCGGCCAAAATTTCGCGAAAGCTTTTAATGTCCAGTTTGCATCACGCGAAGGTAAGCTTGAATATGTTTGGGGTACTTCCTGGGGCGTGAGCACGCGACTTATGGGCGCGTTGATCATGGCCCACTCCGACGACGACGGCCTTGTGCTGCCTCCGAAACTTGCGCCGATTCACGTTGTGATCGTTCCCATCTTTAAGACCGACGAAGAACTGGAAAAGATATCGGCGAAGGCCGCGCAGATCACAGCCGACCTGCGCAAAGCGGGACTCTCTGTAAAATTCGATAACCGCGATACACAAAAGCCGGGCTTCAAGTTTGCAGAATGGGAACTCAAGGGTGTGCCGGTGCGCCTTGCAATGGGTCCCCGTGACCTTGAAAACGGAACGGTCGAAATTGCCCGTCGCGATACAAAAGAAAAGAAGACGATATCCATTGATGATGTGTCCAGCTACATCCCGGCATTGCTCGATGAGATCCAGCGGAATATCTACGACCGAGCAAAGAAATTCCGCGATGACAGGATCACGGAAGTGAATACGTACGACGAGTTGAAAAAAGTGCTGGACGAAAAAGGCGGGTTTGCATCCGCGCACTGGGATGGCACCGTTGAAACGGAGCTCGCCATCAAAGAAGAAACCAAGGCAACCATCCGGTGTATTCCGCTCGACGCGAAAGAGGAGGCAGGAAAATGCGTCTACTCCGGTAAACCGTCTTCACGGCGGGTGCTTTTCGCGCGTGCCTACTAGGCTGATGGTGAAGTCGGTGATTTATTTAGTACCTTTACCTTTCACCCTGCTTGCTACCCCATGTGGATACTCATTCTTGCGCTTATCGCGATCGGTCTCGCCCTGATCATAGTTGAGGTAGTCTTTGTTCCGGGGACAACACTGGTCGGAATTCTCGGGGTCGTCTTCCTCGGGGCGGCGGTTATGAGTGCTTACAGGAATTTCGGTTCAGAGACAGGATTGTACGTCCTGATCGGTACTGCCGCGGGTACAACTGCAGCGCTGTTTTTCAGCTTCCGATCTAAAGCCTGGTCCAGGTTTGCCAATAAATCGGCCATCGACAGCAAAGTTAATGAAGGAATGACATCGGCCCTGGCGGTAGGCGATGAAGGCATCGCGCTGTCCACGCTGAAGCCGATGGGAAAGGTGCATTTCGAAAGCGGTGACTTCGAAGTGAAGACCCTGGGCGACTATGTGGACGTAGGAACGAAGGTTAAGATCGTGCACATTCAGTCAAATCAAATTATAGTTAAACCCATAAACTAAATTATAAACCCTATGCAAATGGAACTGCTTATTATAGTTCTCGGGAGTGTTATCCTGTTCTTCGTCTTCCTGTACTTCGTTCCGGTCAACCTCTGGATTACAGCACTTTTCTCCGGCGTAAGGGTTGGGCTGTTTGACCTGGTGTTTATGCGGATCCGGAAAGTTCCGCCGCGGATCGTCGTTGACTCGCTCATTACAGCGACCAAGGCCGGATTGCAGATATCTTCCAACGACCTGGAGACGCATTACCTTGCAGGCGGTAATGTTCCGAATGTGATCAGGGCGCTTATCTCGGCAGACAAGGCCAACATCAGCCTCACGTTCAAGCAGGCAACCGCCATCGATCTCGCCGGCCGCGATGTGTTCCAGGCCGTGCAGATCTCCGTTAACCCGAAAGTCATTACCACGCCGAAAGTCGCGGGTGTCGCGGCGGATGGTATTCAGTTGATCGCCATCGCGCGCGTTACGGTTCGGGCAAGCATCGCCCAGCTGGTGGGCGGCGCAGGTGAAGATACGATCCTTGCGCGGGTTGGTGAAGGTATCGTTTCCTCGATCGGTCAAGCCCGATCCCATAAGGAGGTGCTGGAAAGTCCCGACAATATTTCAAAGCTCGTATTATCCAGGGGCCTTGACGCCGGTACGGCCTTCGAGATTCTTTCCATTGACATAGCGGACGTCGATGTCGGAGCAAACATCGGGGCAAAACTTCAGATCGATCAGGCATCCGCCGATCTCAAGGTTGCTGAAGCGCGGGCGGAAGAGAGAAGGGCGATGGCTGTCGCGCTGGAACAGGAAATGAAAGCCAAGGCTCAGGAGGCTCGGGCCAAGGTGATCGAGGCGGAAGCGGAAATCCCCAAGGCGATCTCCGAAGCATTTGTCAAAGGAAATCTCGGTGTAATGGATTATTACAAAATGCAAAACGTCGTGGCCGACACAGGAATGAGAGACGCGATCTCCGGATCTGGCTCCGGGTCCGGCTCAACCCCTCCGAAGAAAGAATAAGATAACTTAATGACTATTACTGTCCTGAATGGGAAGTCCTGAAGACTTCCCATTTTGATTTTTTTACGGCGATGAATTGATTGTGATAGGGATCGAACTTAATTCCGTCATAGATCATCGGGATCGTATTTACTCCCTGCAATGTCAGAGCCCCGAATTTGCCATCGCGCTGAACAATCACGTAGCCATTGCCGGCATCCGTTAACGAATCGTATCGCGGATGAATAATGACAACTCCCGCAGCGTCGGCAAGACCATAAGTTTCCCCCTGCCGAATTAAAAAGCGATCGTACGCATTGGGAGAAATTTCATGATATCGCAGCGGCAGCACGATCCGGCCTTGCCCGTCGATGAGACCGGACAGGCCGTCCTGTGTGACGATAGCCTTTCCGTTAACGAACCTGCCCACCTCATCGTAGACAGGTTGAACAACCAGCTTCTCATGGCGGTCGATAAAGCCCCATTTCCCGCGAATCCGGATGGCCGCGAGTCCCTCGCTGAACGGTCTCGCGTCTTGATAGCGGTTGGCGATGCGCAGCCTTCCCGCATCGTCAATAAAACCGAATTTTCCATCCTTTAGAATGGCCCTCAGGCCTTCACTTTCGGCAAAGACTTTTTCAACCAGCTCTGGCTGATTCGACCGTTCAATCACGATCCCGTTAGGATCAATCGTCCAGTAGGCGCCGGATGCCAGGTGTTCACGTATGTAACCCCCGTTGTAGTCGAGCGGGTTTTCTGAAAAATAAACGATATCCCCCTCGAAGGACTTGACGAAAGTAGTATTGTCAGCATACTCCATATACAGTTCCTCGTTGAGCAGTTTCAACGGATTTGGCTGCGGTGTCACAATCCAGTTTTCGCGCAGGTTGATGACACCGTATTCTCCCTTGAATTTTACGACCACGTTATTGTTGAGTTCCTGGATCAGTGAATCGTGTACGCAGGTGAGAACTTGCACGCCGGATGCATCCACCGCTCCCCAGAAGCCGCGGTTTTTTACAGGGTGGAATTTGCCCGTAAAAGGCGCGATGTATTCGTAATTTTTCTCGCTGATGGGACTTCCCTGCTTGTTCAGAATCACCCACCGATTCTTGCCACCGGTGTCAAGACAGGCGCGAAATCCGTGCGGCTCGATGATGAGTTCCCGATACCGCGGCTCGATGACGGTTTTTCCGTCTGCTGTGATTACGCCGGTATGTGAATTCTTGCGATAACACGCGATGCCGTCCGTGAAGTCCCCGATGGATGAAAAGAAATCTTCGTGGAGGGGTTTCAGGTCATTCCCTGCCAACTGAAGTTTTCCGTTGGACAAGATTGCATAACGGTCGGCCGACAAGGGGCGAAGATCGTCAACGCGATGCTCGGCGATAAGCTTGTTGTCACCGTGAAGGAAGTACCAGGTATTGGTTTCGCGGATCAGGACAGCACCATCATCCTCCAGGCGGACTTCTCCATGTTCCGGCCTGACCACGATTGCTCCGTTGCGATCGATTAGACCTTGTTTCTGCCCCTGATAAATGACTGCGTAGTCTTTTCGAAATGCCGAGAGACTATCAATGTTGAAGGGAGAAATCTGCGTGCCATCGTCCGAGAAAATTGCAATTTTCCGGTCCTGATTTTCCACGGCATATCGCAGGCTGCCCAGCGAATAAATGCGCTGATATTGAATAGGGATTAATATCTTGTGTGAAAGATCGATGAGCCCGAATTCAAATTTCGTCCCGGACCGCGACATGACAACGGCTCGCATGTTCGACAGCTTCAGCCCGTCGTAAACAAAGGGGATGATTACTTTGCCCGAGGTGTTGATTACTCCAAAGGACGGCCTTTGGGTCAGGTGGGATTTCTTTTGCGCCACCAGGAACGAACCCTCGCCTGGTATCAGATCGAGAAATTCCGCGGCGGTGACGACTTTGTTCGATGTGTGTATGAGGCCCCACAGGCCATTGGACTGATAGCCGACAACCTTGTCTACGATCGACAGTTTTCCATTGCTCCAGCCGATGGCATCATAAGTCGCAGGAATGAGGATCTCTCCTGCCTGGTCCTTCAGTCCGACTTTGCCATTTTCCTCAAAAAGTGAAAAATCGGTGGACCGGATAAAATCCTTGTCTGCATGATCTATGCTGAACGCGTTCCCTGCAGATACGAACAACAACACCACTAGCCATAATAAAATAAATCGCACGCGCATCTTACCCGAAGTTACTGATAAAAAATTGGCACAAAGCCCATCAAAAAAATTGGATGCCTGGGTAGAGACAAAAGTAGCGAATGTTGGCAACAAAGGGTGGGAATTGTCGCCGATTGCGCAAAAAATCAATTCAGGGTGGCATCGCCCCCGGGGTGGGGCATCTCTACGGCAATTTCCGGTGAAAGAATAATTCGTGCTCTGGCAGGGATCCGGGATGGGCGATCTTGATCAAATCCTGAAGAATGAGGTCGGGTCGCAGGTAGCCGAGCTCGAGAAATTCGTTGCCACCACGCGCACCCGTACGGGCATCGTAGTTATAAACCTGCTTATGAATGAACGGAGCGAAGCGCGTATAACGGGCATCCGCGGCAGCGATCTCTTCGAGCGACCTATACGAGCCTACACCGATCCACAGATCCGCCTCGTGCGCCTTCGCGTAGACGGATTCGAACGGTAGCTGGAGGTATCCATTGCTCGTAGTTTCTTCCCACAGATACTGGCACCCCGCGTCTTTGAAAAGTTTCGCAGCATAGTTTTGTCCACCCGGTAAGAACCAGGCGTCTCCATAGACGATCCCACTTAACACCGTAGGGTGGTGGGTGTCCTCAATGGAGGCCTTCGCCTGAAGATAGTTTTTTTCGATTTGGCTGAAGACTGAATCGGCCTCGCGCTCGCGGTTGAAAAACAGCGCCATAAACTTGATCCATTCGGCACGACCCAGCGGGTGCTGCTCAAGGTATTCACCATTGATGACAACGGGTATCCCGAGCTCTTCGATCTTCCGGAACTGTCCGTAGTCACCGCTCATGGTATAACCCATCAACATGCCGGGACGCAGTACTGCGAGTCTTTCAAGGTTCAGGCCCTTGTCGATTCCAAGGTCCGTCACCTTTCCCGCATCGACGCGCTTCCGCATTTTTTCGGAGCTGATATAGTCCGTCGTTGGGAACCCGACCAGCTTGTCGGTCTCGCCGAGGTAGTCGAGCAACGGAATGTGTGTTGTTGAGGTACACACCACGCTGCGTACTGGCGTGTAGATTACGCGCGTGTCCGGGTTGTGGGCCGGTGGTTCTTCTCCCCGGGGGACAAGCAGATATGAGTAGCCCGAGGTGGCTCCCTGGAAAGGGTACGAGACCTCCACGAGCCTGGCGTTTTCAACTGCTGAGATACTGAATCCCTTCGCGTACTTGAGGACCGCTATCTCAGAGACGCGTTCGTTGTTGTCGGCTGGGCGCTTGTCTTTGCACGTCATCATACACATCGACAGTAGGATGACCAGCGGCCTCAGGGTTGTTGTCGCGGATATTCGAAACTTTATCACCCCTGCAATATTAATCGTTTGTCGTTTGCAAATAGCACAGCTCCTCTTAAGTTTGTGCCGGAATGACGGTTCTTCTGCTGAGACGATCATCAGAAGATTAAAAGGGAATCCGGTGAACAAATAATTCCGGAGCTGTCCCCGCAACTGTAATCCACTGTTTGTTGCTGGCATCGCGCCACTGTTTCGCCCAATCGGGACGGGAAGGCGCCAGCAATGTGGAGAGCCAGGAGACCTGCCGTTGTCATCCAGATTTTATCAGAGCTTTCGGGTGAAAGGCGATGTGTGAACGGCGATGTCTGTTTCCCTCACTTATCTCTTCCAGAGCTCATAGTGTTCACAATAAAACAAATGCTATGAGAAAAAATTATCCTTTGATTGTACTGTGGCTAGCCGGTGCTCTTTGCGCCACTGCTCAGGATTCCACAAAAGTAACCACGCTAAAAGAGATCGTTGTCTCCGCGAGCCGAACCGAAGAACCGGTTATCGAAGTACCCCGCAGTGTCACGGTGATCAGCGGGGAGCAGATCAGAACCTCGGTGTATCAATCCGTGGGTGACCTCCTTAATTCTACGGGCGGATTGTTCATTGTCGGCGCGAACCAGACACCGGGAACTAATCAGAACATTTTCATGCGCGGAGCAAACAGCAACCAGGTGGCGGTGCTCGTAGATGGTGTGCGCATCACCGACCCATCGTCGCCCAATGCGGCTATTGACTTCTCTGAAATGTCGTTGACGAACGTCGAGCGCATCGAAGTGATTCGTGGCTCTCACAGTACCGTCTTCGGTGGCGCTGCGATCGGAGGCGTGATTAATATAATTACGAGGAAAAACAACGTCAGGGGGATTCACGGCGATGTTTCGTGGCAAGGTGGGACGTTCGGACACGATGCCTGGTCATCCCTCGAAAATGTCAATCTTACCTATGGGCATGCCAGTGGTGTGTATGTCAATGGGTCGATGTTCAGGCAGGATGTGAAAGGCCTGGATGCCGTTGAAGCGCAGGCGGCGGCCCCTGCTTTTATTTCTGATCGCGATGATTTCCGGAAAACGGATTTTGCTTTGAAGGGCGGATACCGACGCGATGCATGGGATGCCAGCGTGTCATTCCGGAGCAGCCATCAGTACACGGAGATAGATGATGGCGCCTTTCGGAACGACGAAAATAGCTACCTCGTCTTTGACAGGAGATTGTTGAACTACTCGGCACGATACAAAATCAATGACCGGCTCAGTGGGTCACTCATCGGCTCATTTAGCGAGTCGGAAAGATTTTTTGAAGATGATTCGTCTCGCGTGGACGCATCAACATGGGATCACCTCTATTCGACGGGAACCTATTTCGGAAGACTTCAGACGCATGAGCTGCAATTGAATTATCGCAGCGGCGCAATGGCAGGCGTAGTGGGAGGAGGATTTTATCGCGAAAGGATGTTCTTTGACAATTACCTATTGTACAATGATCCGTCCTTTTCATTTGAAGTCGTGACAAATTATGACACGATTCATAGTACGACCACCACGGGATACCTGTTTGCGCAATTGGAATACGGCATCGGCAACTTTCGATTATCGGGAGGAGCGCGGGGGAGCAGTCACACGACGGCGGGAGAGTTTGCGACCTTTGAATTGAATCCATCGTGGACATACCGGGATCTGCTTATATATGGTTCGTTATCCACCGGCTTCAACACACCATCGCTATACCAGCTTTACGATCCATCAAAAGATTTCGGCGCTTATGCGACGAGAGGAAACCGCAACCTGAAACCGGAGCGGTCAGTTTCATTTGAGGCGGGCGTCAAGAAGCAGTTTGCCTCGGGCACATACTTCACCGTTTCGGCTTATACGACGAGAGTCCGCAACTCAATTGAGTACGTGTACTTATGGAACAGCGACAAGCCAATCGGCGAGCTGGATTTCTCAGATTCACATGGTGATCGCTACATCAACGTGGCGGAGCAGCGTGTCAAGGGGATCGAGGTTGAAGGTTTTGTGAAGATCAGCCCTGCGCTTTCCCTTCGCGGCAATGTTTCACTTCTTGAGGCGGAGGTACGCGCGTCACCGGATGACCTGGATTTCACTGACACTGGCGGCTACCGGGTTCAACTGTACAACCTGGGTACATTCCTGGATCAGGACTTCAAAGGCAGCGAGGTAGTTCGCAGGCCGGCGCTGACGAGTTTTTCGCGGGTGAATTTCAAGGCGACCAAAGCGCTTACATTTTACGCGATCCATCGTTTCACAGGTAAGCGCTTCGATGCGGGTTATGACGGATCGATGGGTCCGGCCGGAGGGCTGGCGAGCATCAATGTCGATGCCTATCATCTTGTCGATGTCGGCGCGAGCTGGAACGCAACGGAATCCTTTTCCATTGGAGTCAAAGTCGAAAATCTCCTGGATGAAGACTATCGCGAGGTTCTCGGGTTTCGCACCATTGGACGGAGCGTCCACCTGAAGGCCGCGTTCAGGTTTTGATACCGCGGTCTTCTAAATCCGTTCGCCTGATGGCGCGGTGATAGGCGAGCAGCATTTCGCGCGCCGCCTGGCGTGGCGAGATGCTGCCGGCCTGAATCCTGAGCTTCAGATTTTCTTCTTCTTTAGCCAGGTCGGGGTATTGTTTTGGATCCAGGCTGAGCAACAGATCGAAATGTTCCTGAAACCATGATGTCTGCTGACGTTTTCGGTTCGCTTCAATGTAGCCCGAGGCGGATAGCTGTTTGTTGAAGTCGTGGATCATGTCGTGGATCTCCTGCATGCCTGCGCCCTTCAGCGCGGAGCAGGTCACCACCTTCGTAGTCCAGCCAGACCGTTGCGGCTTGAGCAGGTGCAGCGCATGTTGGAAGTCGGCTTGTGTTGCCTTCGCTGCTTTTAGACTATCGCCGTCCGCTTTTGTGATGGCGACGGCGTCGGCCATTTCCACAATACCTTTTTTGATTCCCTGGAGCTCGTCACCGGATCCCGGTTGCATGAGTAGCAAAAAGAAATCGACCATATTCTTGATGGCAATCTCGGACTGGCCTGTGCCGACCGTTTCAACAATGATAATCTCGAATCCCGCAGCCTCACACAACAGCATCGCCTCACGCGTTTGAGAGGTCACGCCACCCAATGTGCGCCCTGAGGGGGATGGGCGGATAAATGCGCGCGGATCCCGGGCGAGTTCCTGCATCCGCGTTTTGTCTCCCAGAATACTGCCTCCCGTCAGCTGGCTGCTGGGATCGATGGTGAGCACCGCTACCTTCTTTCCGGCGTCGATGAACATTTTGCCAAAAGCCTCAATGAAGGTGCTCTTCCCCACACCCGGTGCTCCGGTGATCCCGATCCTGAGGGAGTTACCAGATTGTGGAAGCACGGCATTTATCACCTTACCGGCGAGATCTTGGTCGGCGGGCAGCGCGCTTTCAATAAGGGTAATGGCCTGCGCTAAAATGAAGCGATCGCCCCGAAGGATGCCGTTTTGATATGCTGCAAGGTTGAGGCGCGGACTATTCAACACGAAATATCATAATCGATTTGAAATTCATAAATTTACTGATTCACACCCCATATTATGAAAAAGTTCTGGTTGAACTGCTTACTGGCCACCCTGTTTGTTTTCGGACTGATGTGGACCCTGGACAAAGTCATGGAGTTGAATATGTTCGACGCATTTGACCCGATCGGCCAGGCTTTGTCGGACGTTGAGTTAACGGATTATGCATTTTCCAAAATCCGCCCGGACTTGCCGCTTGAGGAAAGAATCGTTGTCGTGAACATCGGGAACTTGTCACGGGCGGGGATTGCCGAACAGATAAGGATCATCAACAAATACAAACCACGGGTGATAGGGATTGATGGATACTTCAATTGTGAAGGTGGGATGCGCGATACCGTCAACTGTCCGCAGCTGAACGATACAATGGGGAATCTTCTGCTGAGCAATGCCATACAGGAAGCCGGAAATGTGGTGCTAGTCTCAAAACTTCATCAGTCCTATGTTTCATATAAAAAGGGGGAATTTGATGTATATGATTCCATGGAGTTTTCGGATCCGGTCTTTCAGGATTTTGCTTATTCGGGATTTGCCAATCTACCAACAGCGAATAAAGCAGCGTACCAGGAAGACGTCAAGATCTGTCGCTCTTTTGTTCCGAAACTAACGATCAATGGGAGGGAAGAGCTTGCGTTTGCGGTGAAAGTCGCCATGCTGTATGATTCTTCCAAGGCGAAGGCACTTCTTGACCGCGATAAGGAAGAGGAACTGGTCTTCTTTCGTGGAAATTTGGAAATGCAGGACGTCAGAACAAGAATATTAAAGGAAAAGTCTTTGGCCGCTACAGAGTTTCCAGTGTCATTTTATTTCCTGGACGTGGATGCCGTGTTGACTGAAAAATTTATTCCGGACATGGTCAAGGATAAGATTGTGCTTTTCGGTTTCATGGGATCATATTTTGGAGACCCTGCATGGGATGACAAGTTTTTTACGCCACTTAACAAGAAGGTTGCTGGACGCGCCAATCCAGACATGTTTGGAGTAATAGTTCATGCAAACATTGTTGCTATGATCCTCAATGGCCAGTTTATTGATGAGTTAGCGGAATGGCAGCAATACCTTATAGCTTTTGTCTTTTGCTTTTTGAACATGGCGCTTTTCCTGCACATCAATTCCAAGTATCCTGTTTGGTTTGACAGTATGTCGTTGATTATTCAGGTGGTGCAGATTCTGCTCTTAATGGGTCTGACTGTGGTTGTTTTTGGGAAATTCTCCTTTAAACTGGATTTGACTGTTGCGATAGTCACAATCGCCCTGACTGGACCTGTCTTTGAGTTTTACGACAACGTTTTGACCAGTTTGCTGCGAATTTGGAAAAATAAGAGGCTTACCAATCGGAAGGAACAGGTATTAACACCCCAGAATCAGGATATTTCGTAGATTTATCAGACTTATACCGCTTACAAGCATGAAAACGCAGAAGTTAATTCTTTCGGCAATCCTCGTCGCTGTCGCCTTCGGTGTTTCAGCTCAGGATTACGCCTTTAAGGTCCTGGCCAACAAAGGAAATAACGAAGTGAAGGCTGGTGAAAGCTGGCAACCTCTCAAGACGGGCGCGGCATTGCAGGCTGGAGATGAAGTGAGATTGGGCGACAATAGCTATGTGGGACTGGTCCACAGCAGTGGCAAACCAGTGGAGGTAAAAGAAGCCGGTGTACATAAAATTTCCGCGTTGGCCGATAAGGTTGGCGCCGGTAGCAGCGTGCTGAACAAGTATACGGATTTCATTCTCAGCAGTAATTCGGCTGAAGCTCAGAAGAACAGGTTGAGCGCCACGGGAGCCGTGCACAGAGCGCTGGAAGGCGATGCTGCAATCAAAGTGTTTCTCCCTGAAAAAGACCATTCCGGAATTTTTAACAAGACCGCCGTTATCAACTGGGAGGCCAGTGACGTGGCGGGTCCTTACGTCGTGACCGTCATCAATATGTTCGAAGATGTATTGATCAAAGCGGAGACGCCCGAGACAAGCTATGAGGTTGACCTGTCTGATCCGAAGCTGGCGAACGAGACCGCCATTCTCATCCAGGTGAGCGCAAAGGCGGACGCGAAGCAGGTCTCAAAACAACATATGATCAAGAAGCTTTCTCCTGCCGAGCTTGAAAAAGTGAGCGCAGCCATCCAGGAGATCAAGGGCGAAGTAAGCGAGGAGACGGCGATGAACAAGTTGTACCTCGCCAGCTTTTACGAGAAGAATAACCTGCTGATCGATGCGATCTGCGCCTACGAGGAAGCTGTCAAGCTGGAACCGGAAGTCGCAGTATTCAAGGATTCGTACGAAGAATTTCTGCTGCGAAATCATCTGAAATAACAGCGACACACCTCTCTTGAAAGCCGCGTATTTCAGCGGCTTTTTTGCTTTACACCGGATTATTTGCGCTAATTTGCATTTGGAAAACTCTACACTATGAAAGTATTAGCATTTATTTTCGCTGTAGCGCTGTCGGCCAATGTTTCAGCCCAGGATTATGCTTTCAAAGTCTTGATCAACAAAGGCCAGAATGCGATCAAGGTAGGAAATGACTGGCTTCCCATTAAGGTTGGCGCCAGCCTCAAATCGGCGGATGAACTCAAGATATCCCAGAACGGATACCTCGGGCTAGTGCATGTCACGGGCAAACCGCTCGAAGTAAAGGACGCCGGTCAGCACAAGGTTGCCGACTTGTCTGCCAAGGTGAAGGAGGGATCCAGTGTGTTGAACAAATACACTGATTTTATTTTGAGCTCAAAGGACAACAACGCAAATAGCATGGTGGCCACCGGGGCGGTCTACAGGGGCACGGGTGCAATAAAAGTATTTCTTCCCGCGTCGAACGAAGCGATCATCTTCAACGACGAGATTGCCATCACCTGGGCAAAGGACCCTGATGCTAAAACGTATATCGTGCGCTTTAACAGCATGTTCGGCGACGAACTTGAAAAGCTTGAGGTCAGTGACACCACCGTATCCGTCAATCTGAACGGAGCGAAATTCCGCAATGAAGACAACATCCTGGTTCAGATTACATCCAGGACCGATCCCGGAAAGACGTCGGATCCCACCATGCTGAAGAAGCTTTCGAGCGCCGACAAAAAAAGAATTAACACGGTCCTGAATGAGATCGCTGACTATACACGGGAGAAGACCGCGCTCAATCAATTGGTGCTGGCAAGTTTTTACGAGAATCACGGCCTTCTGATTGACGCTGCAACGGCCTACCGGCAGGCGATCCGCATGGCTCCCACCGTCGCGCAATATGAAAGCGAGTATGACGAGTTCATCGCTCGTCACGCGCTAGGGAAATAACATGAAGCTCCTGGCTTTGAAGCGGGGCATCTCATGACGGGATGCCTTTCTTTTTGGTCCTTGTGCAGGGAGGCAGATCCCCGGTTGCTTTTGGCCGGAACCATTATTATTCTATTTTTGTGCATCTTTTAAATCGCTAAGCTCCATGAGTGTTCTCGTCAATAAAAGTTCTCGCGTAATCGTTCAGGGTTTCACAGGGTCAGAGGGTTCTTTTCACGCCGGCCAAATGATTGAGTATGGTACCAACGTCGTCGGCGGTGTGACGCCGGGAAAGGGTGGGTCTGAGCATCTGGGTCGCCCCGTCTTTAACACCGTGAAGGAAACCGTTGAGAAGACCGGCGCTGATGTATCCATTATTTTTGTTCCTCCGGCCTTTGCCGCGGATGCGATCATGGAAGCCGCGGAAGCGGGAATCAAAGTGATCATCGCCATTACGGAAGGGATTCCGGTAAAGGACATGATGATCGTGAAGAAATATATTCAGTCGAAAGGTGTTGTTCTGATCGGTCCTAACTGCCCGGGGGTAATTACACCGGGTGAAGCAAAAGTGGGAATCATGCCCGGCTTTGTGTTCAAAAGAGGAAAAGTCGGCATTGTCTCCAAGTCGGGGACGCTCACATACGAAGCCGCTGACCAAATCGTGAAGGCGGGGTTGGGGATCTCGACAGCAATCGGAATCGGTGGGGACCCCATCATCGGAACGCCTACGAAAGAAGCCGTGGAAATGCTGATGAATGACCCGGAGACGGAAGCGATCGTGATGATCGGCGAGATCGGAGGAAACTATGAGCCCGTCGCCGCGCGATGGATAAAGGAAAATGGAAATAGAAAGCCCGTTGTAGGGTTCATCGCCGGGCAGACCGCGCCTCCCGGCCGGCGCATGGGCCATGCCGGCGCCATCATAGGCGGAGCGGAAGATACCGCTGCGGCAAAGATGAAGATCATGGAAGAGTGTGGGATCACCGTCGTCGAATCACCTGCGGAGATTGGCGAGACGATGGTGAAGGTGCTGTCCGGGAAAAAATAAACACGTTAATAACGGGCTCTGAGATCTTTCTCCAGGTACCGGTTCAATCGGGGCAGTCCGTCGAGTATCACGAGTGCTTCTACCTCCAGGCGAGGATTGTCATCCTCATAAAGTATTTCAGCGAACAAGTTGTTGACCATATAGAGATAGCTCTGCCTTCCGTCTTTCATTCGCGTACCTAACACAATTCCCTTGCGCTTCATGAAATCAGCCTGGCGGGTCATCGACAACCGCTTAAAGAATAGTCTCAAAAACATATCTGTAATCATTTACAGTTGCTAAAGCCAACGGCGGGCCAAACTGTAAATAGGCCAAAAACGGGCGTTTAAGAGGGGTTAGAACCACTTTATTCCAAATTTGGGATAGTGTCGCTAAATAGAGAGAAACGAAATGCCGTCACAACAGCGTATTGGCAAGGTTCGCAAGCTCGGATCGTTCGCCCTTCTCCAATGTGATGTGGGCATAGAGTTCGTGATCTTTGAGGCGATCGATTAGTGTCGAAAGGCCATTGCTTTGCGAGTCCAGGTAGGGCGTATCGATCTGGTAGATGTCGCCCGTGAAAATGATCTTCGTATTTTCACCTGCGCGGGTAATAATTGTTTTCACTTCATGCGGCGTCAGGTTTTGCGCCTCATCCACGATAAAGCAAATGTTTGACAAGCTTCGTCCGCGGATATAGGCAAGTGGGGTGATCACCAGCTTCTCCTGGTTCACCATTTCAGTGATCTTTGAATACTCTTTGTCAGATTCCTGATACTGGTTCTGAATAAACTTGAGGTTATCCCAGAGGGGTTCCATGTATGGATTTACTTTCGATTTGATGTCGCCTGGAAGAAACCCGATGTCCTTGTTGCTCAAGGGCACGATTGGCCTCGCGAGATAAATCTGTTTGTACTCGCGCTTTTGCTCGAGGGCGGCAGCGAGTGCCAGAAGTGTTTTTCCGGTGCCGGCCACGCCTTGTATCGAAACGAGCTTGATGTCGGGTTTCAGCGCTGCGTGAATGGCGAATGTCTGTTCAGCATTTCGAGGTTTCACGCCATAGACGGATCTTTTTTCGACGTGCTCCATCATCCCGTTAAACGGATTGAAGTAAGCGAGCGCCGATTTCTTACCGCTCTTGAAGATGTAGTAGTGATTCTTCTGCGGTGCAGTTTTGCCCAGCAGCTCCTGCGGAGGACAGTAACCTTTTTCGTACAAGAGGTTGATCGTGTCGGGATCGGCATTCTCGACGATCGTTTTCCCCGTGTACAACGACGAGATGTTCTGAACTTTTCCCGTCGTGTAATCTTCAGACTGCAGTCCCAGTGACTTCGCTTTAAGTCTGAGGTTCACATCTTTCGAGACGAGGATGACGCGGTGGTCTTTCTGTTCCTTCTGAAGCTGCAGGGCAGAATTGAGAATGCGGTGGTCGGGTTTCTCCTCGTTGAATACTTTGTTGGCATCCACGGCGCTGTTCGAACCCATCAGCACTTTGAACTTTCCTTTCGTCTTCCCGTTCATGGGATTCCACTGGTGCAGCATCTGGCCTTTTGCCAGCTTGTCGATCAGCCGTATGAATTCGCGCGCTTCAAAATTTTTGGTGTCGTTGCCTTTCTTGAAGTTATCAAGTTCTTCGAGGACCGTTATCGGGATTCCGACGTCGTGTTCATCAAAGTTGAGGATGGAGTTGTGTTCATAAATAATTACAGACGTGTCGAGTACGAAGATCTTCTTCTCCTTCTTGGTTTTTGTCATACTTCACAAAGAACTTGGTTTACTAAATGTAAACAATCGCACCGAAAGCTTTCACTTTTTAAAATACAATTTTTTCGCTATCCTTATTGCCCGTTTGTCTTCCGAAGGCCAGCGAAAACAAGTCCCCTTTTTCATGCGGAGTAATTCTTAGTACGTTCGCCAGTACAAGCAGTACAAGTTTTTTCGAAGCGTAGTATCTCTTCAGGCGATTCAGTCGTACGAACTCTTTCAGAGTGATGGTTGGATTGATGTCGAGATAATGCATAAGCCATCGCTCGTGTTCTCCGTAGTGAAAACGGATATCTCTTTTTACCAGTGAGCGCCTTGCGATCTCGCGGACTTCACGGCTCGCTTTGATACTCTGGTCATTCACGCGGATGTAGGATTCCTTCGTTTCGCCGTCGAGAAAGTAATGCGGCTTAACGCGGCTTTCGGCGATGTGATACTGAATAACGTGCCTGCCATTGCCAATCGGGATGAAGGTCTCGGTCACGGGCAGTCGTGGTGAGCATTTGCGCAGAGATTCCTGGATAACGTATGATTCATCATCAGGATGTTTGAGACCAGCAACTTCCCCATCATCGCCAATTCCCACCAGCAGGATGCCGCCACCCGCGTTGGCAAAGGCGATCATCTCTCGCACGATCTTATCGGGATAAGAAGCTTTGCGTTTGAATTCAAGCGATGCGCTTTCTCCAAGGGAAACCAGCTTGCGGAGATCGCGAACCTGGCGCGCCTGAAAAGTAAATGCTTCCTGCGGCCGGGTCATGCGTCTAGAATTTTCCTCCCATAGCTTCGTCGTCATCCTCCTCTTCCTCGTGCCCGGGGCGCGGAAGGGTGAACATGCTGCTGAGCAGGTCCTTGAATTGCAGCCCTGCTGATAGATTGTGTTTGCTGATCAGGCTGAATTCGGCGAGGCCGTGCAGCGCGAATTCCATCAGAAAAAGTTTTGCCGCAGCATCTCTTTCTTTATGAAACTCATTGATGAGGTCTGCGAGCCCCGGTACACTTCGGACCTTTTTTTCAAACTCCGCTTGCGGCATGTCGTGAAGCAGGTCGATGCTGTTGCCCTCTCCGAACCAGTCGGAAATTTTTTTGTAGGGACTTTTTTCTTTCTGCTTTCGGTACTTGTCGGGATCCGGGAAATAATTCAGGAACTGCGTGCGGATCGCTCTGCCCACCAGGTTTTGGGCGACGATGTTAGGGCCTTCCTGCTCGCCCTCATATACGAGTTCAACCTTTCCCGTGATCGCGGGGATCACGCCGATGAAATCCGAAATGCGGATGTAGACGATTTTTTCGTCGTTGATGATACTTCTGCGCTCCGCCGCTGCGATGAGGTTCTCATACGCCGAGATGGTGAGCCGCGCCGACACGCCACTTTTCGCGTCCACGTACTCGCTCTTGCGCGCCTCAAACGCGATTTGCTCGATGAGATCTTTCGTGATGTCGTTGACTGCGATCGTCTTCTGCGTTTCCTTAAGGCGCGCCTCCTGCTGGGTGATCCGTTTTCCGATCTCGAGCGTTTTCGGATAATGGGTGATAATCTGGCTATCGATCCGGTCCTTCAACGGCGTGACTATACTACCGCGGTTGGTGTAATCTTCGGGGTTGGCGGTGAAGACAAACTGGATGTCAAGGGGCAGGCGAAGCTTGAATCCGCGGATTTGAATATCTCCCTCCTGCAAAATATTGAAAAGCGAAACCTGAATGCGGGCCTGTAAATCGGGAAGTTCGTTGATCACGAAAATGCACCGGTTGGAGCGCGGTATCAGACCGAAGTGAATCACTCTTTCGTCGGAATAAGGAAGCTTAAGCGTCGCAGCTTTGATCGGATCGACGTCGCCGACCAGATCGGCCACCGAAACGTCGGGAGTCGCCAGCTTTTCCGTATAGCGGTCTTCGCGGTGAAGCCAGGCAATGGGTGTGGCGTCACCGAGTTCCTCGATCCGGTCTCGTCCGTACCTCGACAGCGGTTGGAATGGATCGTCATTCAGTTCCGACCCTTCAATCACCGGAACGTATTCGTCAAGGAGGTTGACCATCAGTCGCGCCAGCCTGGTCTTCGCCTGCCCGCGCAGCCCCAACAGGTTGATGTCGTGACCCGCGAGGATCGCGCGCTCCAGATCCGGAATCACCGTTTCTTCATAGCCCCAGATGCCCGCAAACACGTCTTCCTTGTTCCTGAGTTTTGCGATGAGGTTCTCGCGCAATTCATCTTTAATGGTCTTGCGTTTGTAGCCGGCTTTCCTTAGTTCTCCTAATGTTTTCGGTTGGGCCATGGTGAAGTTGTAAGTTGTAAGTTATAAGTTGTAAGTTCTAAAGTGTCCAGTGACCTGTGTGCGGAGGGCCTGAGCGATTGGGAAGCGCTACTTACAAATTCTTTCTGCGGTTCCTTTTGAAATCTTCGAACAACAGGTTCCCCAAGCCCTGCAGCGAGCTATAGTATGCATTCCCATTGTTGGCTTGCGTAAATTCTCTGACAAAAGCTTTCAGGTATGGATCGGTCGCAATCATAAACGTGGTTACCGGGATTTTCAGTTTTTTAAGCTGCGTCGCCAGGTTTAATGTTTTGTTCAGGATTTTTTCATCGAGGCCAAAAGCGTTCTTGTAATACTTGATTCCCTGTTTGATACAAGTGGGCTTGCCGTCTGTGATCATGAACACCTGCTTGTTGGAATTTTTACGCCGCCGCAGGATGTCCATGGCAAGCTCCAGACCAGCCACAGTGTTGGTGTGGTAAGGGCCAACCTTCAGATAGGGAAGATCCTTGATCTCGATCTGCCAGGCGTCATCGCCGAATACAAGGACATCAAGCGTGTCTTTCGGGTACTTTTTCGTGATCAGTTCAGCAAGCGCCATCGCCACCTTTTTCGCCGGCGTAATCCGGTCCTCACCATAAAGTATCATGGAGTGCGAGATGTCGATCATCAGCACTGTGGAGGTTTGTGTTTTGAATTCAGCCTCCATTACCTCGAGGTCATCCTCCGTTAGCAGGAAGTTCTCAAGGCCGTGGTTGATTTGCGCGTTGCGCAAGGAGTCGGTTACCGATATCTGTTCCAGGGTGTCGCCGAACTCGTAATCCCTTTTTTCAGTGGTCTGTTCATCGCCACGGCCGCTGTGGTGCGTATTGTGTTCGCCCGACCTGGTTTTCTTCAGCTTCCCGAAAATTTCCTCAAGGGCCGATTGCCTAAGATTCTGCTCCGTCTTGGGCTTAAGCTTGAATTCCCCTTTGGGTCCCTCGTCCGTGATGTAGCCATTTTTCTTAAGGTCCTCGATGAAATCACCGATGCCGTAGTTTCCGTTGGTGAGTTTATATTGCCGGTCGACTTCTGTCAGCCACTGCAGTGCTTCCGCTACGTCACCGGAGGTAATCAGGATCAGTTGCATGAAGACCTTGAGCAGTTTCTCAAAGTCGCTGCCGGCTTTGTCGGGAGGGGGCGTGAATTTCGAGAATCGATAGCCTGACATGAAAGCAGTTTACCCTTAAACCATGAATTTCCGAAATGTGTTTCAGCTTCGAAATCTAAATATGAAATATATGGCTGAAAGGCGCAAAAAGCAGGTTGTCCGGTACCGATAATCAGCCGGATCCGCAATGGCTGCTTGCTGTAGAACCCGGTTCAGAACATAGGCCGTTCTTCAGTTGGAACGATGGCGCCTATGCGGTTACATTGTCTTTCCTGGGTCCTTTGTTTTTCACCTGCATGGTGCCAAACACATAGTCCCATAAGGGTGACGATACACCGAATACCTGGTCGCCATCTTTGTAGTGATGCACACTGTGGTTAATCCATAACGCCCGCAAGAAATTTTTGGGCGGTTGAAAAATGTGCACCATGTAGTGGACGGAAAGATAGAAGGCATAGCCAACGAGAAATCCGGGAAGAAAGGCGAATGCAAAATCGCCCATAACAAGGCGGAAGAATAGTAGCAGTATCGTGGCCGCTGTGATACTCAACAGCGGAGGCATCGCGAGCCGGTCTTTGTCTTTTGGAAACTCATGATGTACGCCGTGGGCATTGTACTGAAATTTCCGCCGGCGTTCGGTATGTGTGCTGATATGGTATACATACCGATGCACGAGGTATTCGACCAGCGTAAAAGAGAGGAAGCCCAGGAAGAAGAGTCCGATGGTCGAACCCACCGAGAGTGTCGTATGGGTAACGCTCCAGTACAAGAGCGAGACCGAATAGATCCCGAAGATTATCAGCGGAACAGAGATATGTGTCCGGGATAATTTTTCCAGGATCGGATTGTTGAAAAGTTGTTTTGATCCCTTGTTTTTTGGAGGAGTAAATTTTCCGGTCGTCTGATCAGAGGGTCGCACGTTGTTTCCGGATTCAATTCCTTCAGCCATAACTTTTTATAATTATCTATTTACTATCACTTAAGGCAACCCTTTTTGCAGTGCAGATTTCTGGGTTGTCTTTTCCATTACATCTTCATAATACGATTCGTAGAGCGGCAGGATTCGCGAAATATCGAATTCTTTTGCCCTTTGAAGCGCATTTTGCTTAAACCGCGGCAGGTTTGCCGGATCGAGCACCATCAAAGACTTGCGAGTCATATCTTCAATGTCACCGATAGCACTTAAAAAACCTGTTCCCCCCTGTATATTCAGTTCGGGGAGTCCTCCCGTATTAGTTGAGATGACCGGGACTTCGCAAGCCATCGCCTCAAGGGCCGCGAGCCCGAAGCTCTCTTTTTCCGAGGGCATCAGGAAGAGGTCAGCCACTGAGAGTACTTCTTCAACGGCTTCCAGTTTTCCCAGGAATCTCACGTCATCGGAGATGTGCAGCTCCCGGCAGAGGCTTTCAGCGCGATCCCGTTCCGGGCCGTCGCCGATCATGAGAAGTTTTGCCGGGATCTCTTTTACAATATTATTGAATATCCTGACCACGTCAAGGACCCGCTTCACCTCCCGAAAGTTGGAAGTATGGACGATAAGCGATTCCCCTCCCGGGCAAATGGCCTTCTTGAAGTGATCTTTCTTTTGCTTCTTGAATTTTTCGAGATCGATAAAATTCGGGATCACTACAATCTCATTGTCGATCTTGAACGAGTTATAGGTTTCCTTGCGCAGGTCGCGAGAGACTGCTGTGACGCCGTCGGACTGATTGATGCTAAACGTCACGACGGGCTCATACGTGGGGTCCTTTCCCACAAGCGTGATGTCCGTTCCGTGAAGAGTCGTCACGACCGGGATCACAATCCCCTGCGTCTTCAAAATCTGTTTCGCCATATAAGCCGCGGAGGCATGGGGTATGGCGTAGTGAACATGCAGCAGATCTAGCTTTTCATTTTTTACGACGCTTACCATCTTGCTGGCAAGTGCCAGTTCGTAAGGAGCGTACTCGAAGAGCGGGTACGATCGGGTATTAACCTCGTGATAAAAAAGGTTTTCGTTCAGAAAGTCCAGGCGACTGGGCTGTGAATAGGTTATGAAGTGAACGTGGTGTCCTTCTTTTGCCAGGCCCTTGCCCAGCTCAGTGGCTACCACTCCGCTTCCGCCGAAGGTCGGGTAACACACTATTCCAATTTTTCTTTGGTCCACAAATATGGTTTTAGGTCACTGTAGGATTCCCCTAGGGGGTTGTTATTTATGTCGGGGAAACCAGGGATTTATTGTTCTGAATCCGCGCTTGCCTCAAAGTTCAGATTTTCGTGAGTCTTACAAAAATCGAATATGGCCTCATAAATAACATCCTGTATGCGAGAACGGATATTTGTCTGGATAAGTTTGTCACTGCGGGCAGGAAACACCCGGTTTGATAAAAAAATATATACAAGGTCGAATTCCGGGTCAACCCAGAGGCAGGTGCCGGTAAATCCCGTGTGGCCGAAAGTTGCCGGGGATGCATAGCGTGAAGTCGGACTGGCCCATTCGCCTTGCACCGGCTTATCCCAGCCGAGGCCGCGCCGGCTCGATTCAAACTGTTTGGCTGTAAAGTGTTTCACAGTCTGCGGTTTATAGTAGCGGAGACCACCGTAGGTGCCGTTCTGTAAAAGCATCTGGCCGAGTTTGGAGAGGTCGTTAGCCGTTCCGAAAAGACCGGCGTGCCCGCTGACGCCGCCCAGCATTGCCGCGCGTTCATCATGTACGGTGCCGATGAGCAACCCCCCGCGGAAGAGGGTATCCAGCTCCGTCGGTGCGATCATACTGGCCGGAAACCGGTCCAGCGGAGTATAACCCAGACTATAGGCGCCAAGGGGTTCGTAAAAATTCTGCTGCAGGAACTCTTCAAGGGGTTGGTTCAGCGTCCGCTCCGCAAGGTGTTTAAACATCATGAAGCCGAGGTCACTGTAACGGTACGTGTAGGGGGTCCGTGCGGGCTTTTCCATCATTTTGGAATACGTGATCCACGACCATACGCTGTCTTTCAGGATCGGCGAACCGAATAACGCAGGGGCTATCTGAAGCGGGTAGCGAACATCCTGCTTGGAGCTGTAATACATTGGTTTCAACAACGGGCCCTCGAGCGTGAGAGGCCATAAGGGCACAAACGGGGCCAACCCGGCCTGGTGTGTCAGAATATCCACGATTGTGATATCTTTCTTGTTGGTACCCTTCAACTCCGGCAAGTACACGGAAAGCTTTTTGTCGATGTCGATCAGTCCGTGTTCCTGCATGAACATCACGGCCTGAAGGGTTGCCGATACTTTGGTGAGCGATGCAAGGTCATAGATCGTTTCATCGGTGACGGGCGACGTTTGTTCATAAGTCAGATGTCCGAAAGCCTGGTCGTACACTACCTTGCCGTTCCTGGCTACAAGGACGTAACAGCCGGGTGTCGAACCTGAGTTGATCGCCTCTTCCGCGATCATGCGGATTCGCTGAAGTGCCTGACCATCTATACCGGCGTCTTCAGGAAAAGAATAAGCCAGGCGATCGAGGTCCGGTGTTGAGATTGAAGTCCCCGACCGGAATTTTGCATACTCAAGCGGAAGAACTCCGCTCGATGGTAAGCCACCAAAGATGATCTGCGGAATAATGCCAACGATATCGCTTTCGTCATTGAAACCGGTGATCACGGATGGGAACCGGTTGGCGTAGGGTTGGAATGCCTTGCAGCCGAAATCTGCGACGATAACTTGTTGGTGCGCTGCCAACTCCTGCAGAACGCCCATCAGGTTTTGCATCGCCTCGCCCGAGGTGGCCGGGAACAACGCAACGATGATCACATCTTTCCGGGAGAGGTCCGCTTGCTGAATACCCTCGCCAATGATAATCCGGTCCGCCGGTACATACTTTCGCACACTTCTGTGAAAGATGTCGGCCAGCCGCGCAGAGTCACCGGTGATCACAACGGAAAAAGTCTTTCCCTCGAGAATCCGGATAGGCAAGGCGAGGTTCTGATTCTTTAAAACGGTAACCGTCTCGCGCAAAGCCTTGGCACGCAAAACCTGACTCTCCGCCCTGTGCAGGTTGGCAGAGAGGGCAACCTCATCGACAGGGCCCGCGTTCCTCGCGAGTCCCGCGTCGTACTTCATCGCGAGGATCTTTTTTACCTTTTGATCGAGTCGCGCCTCATATTTTTTCTCGGTATGTAACAGTCTTCTGATCTTCCTCACAGCGGGACCCGGGTCGTCGTCGGTAATGATCATATCTGCGCCAGCTTCAAAGGCAAACAAACCGGCATCCCCCGGAAGGAATTGATCGGTGTTGACCTCCAGCGAGCGAAGATCCAGGATGATCGTACCCCGGAAACCTATTGGCTCATGTAAAAGATCTCCGCGCTCAAATTGCTGGAAGCTGCCCTCTGACAATTTTTTCTTCATGTCCGATTTTGACGGCTCGTAGTAAGCGGCAAGGTCGGTGGCATCGGGAATAACGGCGTCGAGCCCTTCCCTGAACAATCGCAGGTAGGGCGCTGTTACGATGGTATCGTGATACAGTGAGATATGAGACTGACCCTTCTCATTGATGACTTCGATACTTTTCAACGGGAAATATTTTGCGCAGCTGAGAATTCCCGCGTCGTGCAGCCCCTGCATGTGCAGCAGTGACTTTCGCGTCACAGCCTCCCTATTGTCGCCGAATAACATATCAGGATGCGTTGTTGCCGAGTGGACGGGAGTGGCGTTCGGACTAAGACTCATATTGACTCCGAGTGCCTTGAGTTGTTTTCCGATGTCATAAGCGATTCGATAGATCATGCTGTCGTCGCGGATGGCTCCCTGTGCGAGGGGAACGGGATAGCTTAGTGCGCTGTCGAGCAGAAATCCCAAACCGGAGGCCGCATCCAGACCGACAAGCAGGGGGGTTTTAGCGCCGGCCTGCAGTCTGTTGGTAATGCGCGCCTGGTCTGCGGGGGTACCGGAAGTAAAAACGACGCCGCCGATATTGCCTGACGTTGCCTGCTTCACGTAGTTCCTGACGAGGTCTTCGCTCGCATGCGACGACAACCGGGCAAAGAACAGCTGTCCTAATTTCTCACTTTCATCCAGCGTTTGAAATACACTGTCCACCCACGCTTGTTTCTCCGTCTGCGCGGATGCCGAAATGGACATTAACAGTATCAATAAACTGCACCCGAATACATTTCTCTTTCCAATCATATCAATTCACCATCTTAACGCATATACAGCAGAGTAAAGTGCCAACAAGTTATGAATTTCAGTTCTATGCCCGGTTTAAATCGCGTTTTTATGCTGACGACTTACGCCAAATAATTTAATTTGCGGGCTGAACTGCACGTATTCATGTCGGACATTATACAACTTTTGCCTGATTCGATCGCCAACCAGATTGCGGCGGGTGAGGTTGTGCAAAGGCCGGCCTCTGCTGTAAAGGAATTAATGGAGAATGCAATTGATGCACGCGCGACGTCGATCAGGCTCGTAGTGAAGGAGGCGGGAAAAACTTTGATACAGGTGATCGACAACGGCATGGGTATGTCGGAGACGGATGCCCGGATGAGCCTGGAGCGGCATGCAACTTCCAAAATCCGCAAAGCCGAAGATCTTTTCAGTCTGAGTACGAAAGGATTCCGCGGAGAGGCGCTGGCGTCCATCGCCGCGGTTTCGCAGATGGAAATGAAAACACGTCCGGAAGACCAGGAGCTCGGCACCTGCCTGGTGGTGGAAGGGTCGGAGGTTAAGAAGCAAGAGCCGGTGGCATGCGAGGTGGGAACCAGTGTAAGCGTCAAAAACCTTTTCTACAATATTCCCGCGCGAAGAAATTTTCTCAAGTCGAATCCGGTGGAGCTGCGACATATCGTTGACGAATTTCAAAGGCTGGCCCTCGCGCATTCCGACATTGTTTTTTCGTTTATCCAGACAGATGAGGTTGTCTACGATCTTCCGTCCGGCAAGCTCAGCCAGCGAATCGTGAACATTTTCGGAAAGTCGTACCAGGAACAGCTCGCCCCCTGCCAGGAGGAGACGGACCGCGTCAAGGTACACGGGTATGTGGGTCGTCCCGAGTTTGCGCGCAAAACCCGGGGCGAACAGTTTCTTTTTGTAAACCACCGCTTTATCCGAAGCAATTATCTGCATCACGCAGTCATGAGCGCATTTGAAACCTTGCTGCCTGAAAACAGTTTTCCGTTTTATGTGCTGTTCATCGACATCGACCCGAAACACATCGACGTGAACGTGCATCCGACAAAGACGGAGATCAAGTTCGACGACGAAAGGGCTGTGTATGCAGTCGTTCGGTCAGCGGTGAGGCAGGCAATCGGTTCGCATCATCTTTCACCTGCGATCGACTTCAATGTTGACGTAAACATTATTTCAAAGCTAACGCAGTCGGCGGCCCAGTCTAAAGACGTGTACCTGGATGAACGTTTTTCGACCGCTCTGAGAAATCCCAATCAGGATCATTGGGAGAAGCTGTTCGAGCAATCGAATATCGATGTTAAGAATACGGAACCGCAGGTGTTGCGTTTCGAAAGCAGAGTGAACAGCGCTGATGACGACATGATCGAGGCGGCCGCTGAAGAGAAGGCGCTTTTTCAAATACACAATCGTTATATCATGAGGCAGGTGAAATCCGGTCTGATGGTGGTCGATCAGCAATTCGCCCATGAACGAATCCTGTATGAGAAATTCCTCAATCAGCTGAAGAACAAATCCGGCGAAAGCCAGCAAGATCTTTTTCCGCAGACTGTTTCCCTGAGCGCCGCTGATTTTGCGCTTGTCCTGGAAATGGAACAGGAAATTGCGGCCCTGGGTTTTCGTCTTGAGGTGTTCGGCAAAAATACGATCCTGATCAACGGCGTTCCGTCGCGACTCACTGCAACTGGGGGGAAGGCGCTGTTTGAGGGGCTGATCGAGCAGTTCAAAATTAACCAGTCCGAGTTATCCGTTCCACTGAAAGAAAACCTGGCGCGATCACTCGCCCGCCGGGCTGGTGTAAAAGCAGGTCAAAAACTGGCGAAGGAGGAGATGAAGGCCCTGATCGATGGACTTTTTGCCTGCGCGACGAGCAATTATACTCCTGATGGGGTGCCCACTTTTTTTATTTTTGATTTGCGAAAAATTGAAAGTTATTTTAACCGCCAATAGATCCCGCAACCTTACGATCAAACAAGCGTTTATCCCTGCCATGATCAGACTTAGTCCCATTGTCCGGAACCTCATTATCATCAATGTAGTCGTATTCATAATATCGAGGATTCTCCCCATTGAGAACTGGCTGGCTTTGTGGAATGTGCACAGCAACCTCTTCAGGCCTTATCAGCTGTTCACGTACATGTTTTGTCATGCTGATTTTTTTCATATCTTCTTCAACATGTTATTACTGGCCTTCTTTGGGCCCATACTGGAGGAATTCTGGGACCAAAAACAATTTTTGTTGTTCTACATCGCAGCGGGGATCGGGGCGGCGGTTTTCAATATTTTGATGGATGTTTTTTTCGGGATAGGGTCTTTTGGAGTGATGATTGGGGCGTCTGGCGCTGTTTACGGGGTTATGACGGCTTTTGGAATCATTTTTCCGAACATGGAGTTAAGATTGTTATTCTTGCCGATATCTTTCAAAGCCAAGTACATGGTCATGGTTTTGGGAGCTATTGCCATATTTTCGGGTTTCAGGACTACTCCTGGTGACAATACCGCACATTTTGCCCACCTGGGCGGGATTGTTATG
This sequence comes from Flammeovirgaceae bacterium, assembly GCA_044507775.1. Lineage (GTDB taxonomy): Bacteria > Bacteroidota > Bacteroidia > Cytophagales > Cyclobacteriaceae > Chryseosolibacter. The sequence continues at coordinate 166,844 of JBIQIY010000004.1, forward strand.
GCCATAATTTTGATACAATTTTGGATGAGACGAAGATGAGCCGTTATGTTTGAAGAATTCAAGAATGCCTTCCAGCGGTATAACAATGGCCATGTCCAGCTGATCATCATCAACCTGGCCGTTTTTGTGGTGATGGGCGTGATCATGGTCATCATGAAGGTCAGCGGCCTGAATGAATTGTGGTCTCTTATCCACGAACAGTTTCAGATCCCGGCGCGGTTTTCCGAGTTCGTAGGCCGACCCTGGTCTTTGCTTACCTATATGTTTATGCACGATCTCACAGGGATCCTGCATATTCTTTTCAACATGCTGATCATGTACTGGTTTGGTCGACTCTTCGTAGAGTACCTCGGAAGCGATAAACTCGTGGCCGTTTACCTTCTGGGAGGTATTGCCGGCGGCATCCTTTACCTGCTGGCATACAATACAATTCCCTATTTCGTCGCCCAGTCGCAAGCCTTCGACATTGGAATGGTCGGGGCTTCCGCCAGTGTCAACGCGATTGTCGTGGCAACGGCTACGTTGCTGCCGAACTACACGTTCTTTCTCCTGTTCATCGGGCCCGTGCGGATCAAATACATCGCGGCCTTTTTCGTTTTTCTCTCCTTCCTCGGGTCGGTCGGCGACAACGCAGGAGGAAACATTGCACACCTCGGGGGTGCACTGATTGGATTCGTTTACATGAAGCAACTCCAGTCGGGCATGAACTGGGGCGGATGGATAACAATAACACTCGACTGGTTCAAAGATCTTTTTAAGGAAAAACGACGGGTGAAGGTCTCTTACCGCAAGAACCGTGCAACGGGTGCACATCATACTTCATCACAGGAGAGAGCCTCTTACACGCAGGAAGAAATCGACCGGATACTCGACAAGATCTCCGAAGGGGGTTATGAGAGCCTGACCAAAGACGAGAAAGAAAAGTTGTTCAACGCGAGCAAGAAGTAGATGTTCACTAGCTCTTGTTTGCAAGTTGCCCGCATGCAGCGTCTATGTCTTTTCCGCGACTCTTGCGGATGCGGGTGGTGATCCCGTTCATTTCCAGCAGATTCATGTACATGTTGAGCGCTTCATCTGATGCCTGCTGAAACTCGCCGTCGTCGATGGGATTGTATTCGATGAGGTTGACCTTGCAGGGTACAAGCTGACAGAATCGAAGCAACGCCTGCGCGTGTTCTTCGCTGTCATTAATTCCCTTCCATACCACATATTCGTACGTTACCTTCTTCTTCGTTTTCTTATACCAGTATTTCAGCGCTTCGCCGAGCTCCTCCAATGAGTTGGTTTCGTTGATCGGCATGATAGCAGAACGCACCGGGTTCAGGGCTGAATGCAGCGATACGGCCAGATTGAATTTTACACCGTCATCCGCCATCTTGATGATCATCTTTGCAATGCCGACGGTGGATACGGTCAGCCGCTTCGATGCCATGTTGAGTCCTTTAGGTGAAGTGATCTTGTCAATAGCTGCGATTACATTGCTGTAGTTAAGGAGCGGTTCGCCCATGCCCATGAAGACGATGTTGGTCAGGGGCCGGCCATAGAAAAGCTCGCATTGCTGTTGGATTGCCACCACCTGGTCGTAGATCTCGTCGGGGTTGAGATTGCGCATTCGTTTCAGGCGAGCGGTAGCGCAAAATTTACAGGCCAGGCTGCAACCGACCTGTGAAGAAACGCAGGCAGTAATCCGTTTTTCGGTCGGTATAAGAACGGATTCTACCACCAGCCCATCGTGAAGGGTCACAGCATTTTTGATGGTGCCGTCAGCACTTCGCTGCATGTGGTCGACGCGAATATGATTGATGACGAAGTGCTGCTTCAGCAGCTCGCGTGTGTCGAGCGACAGGTTGGTCATCTGATCGAAGTCGCGGGCGGACTTTTTCCAAAGCCATTCATACACCTGCTGTGCGCGGAAGGCCTTGTCGCCGTGTCCGACGAAAAATGCCTTAAGTTCCTCCAAAGAGAGTTTCCGGATGTCGCGCCGTGCTACTGTTTCAACCATAATTAACCGCAAAGTTAGAAAAGTTACCGCTAACTCCTGTGGCTAACAATCTCCCGGGAAAATCAATTTGCAGGCTGTTTACTTTATTTTCACGAAGACTCGCGTTTCGCAGGGTCGCGACACATTGGAAACGACGAGGGAATCGGCGGTGAATTTTTCGACCCGGTAGCTGTTCGTGATGGTCTGTGATTTCTTATCGAGGATCAGCAACATTTCGCCGTTTAGTTTATAGTAGAATTTCTTCGGGTTGGCCACCTTTCCCGAATTAAGGATCCGGGTGGATTCCTCGCCGGAAGAATTGGCCTTGAAGCTGACCAGTTGAGGCGTCGCCGCAGACCGGGAATGCATGTCATCTCTCAGGCTCTCCGAAGTATCGCCACTGTCACCGACAGCCTGGTCGAGGCAGGTTGTCTGCTTGACGAGTTGCCAGCTACCCACCAGGTGCCCCATCTGGGCAGAAACCGGATTGTTTAGAAATGCGATGAGACCAATCGGTAAAAGGATGTTTAAGAGCTTCATGGTCGTTGCGATTAGTTGTTGAAAAGGTTCTCTCAGAAAAAGAATTTACTGCAGAGGTTCCCCGAAGCATCATATTTTCTTTTATAAATATACTCAAAAAAGTAAGCCAGCGTAAAATGAGGTACACCCTCACTTTGATTTTCGATTGGGTTCAATCGCGGGAAATCAAAAAAACCGCCCCCTTTTGCAAAACATCTTATTAGGCGTATTTTACGGTTCAGTTCATCTATGAAAAGTAATGCAATCGTTATCACCGGTGGTAAACTCGATACCATCAGTGCAAAGACCGCGCATGGTCTGATTCGCGGTACAGATCGTTTCAATATTGTAGGAGTAATCGACTCGGGGCAACATGGTAAGGATGCCGGCGAAGTTCTTGACGGCAAGAAACGCGATATTCCGGTTTACGCGTCGATCGCGGAATTCAGGAAGAAGTCTCCGGTCACGGCGGCCTACTGTGTAGTGGGCCTCGCGACCAAGGGGGGGGTCATTCCCGACTCGCTGCGTTCGGAGTTGCACGAGGCGCTCGAAAACGGCTACGGCCTGATCAACGGCCTGCATGAGTTCGTTTCCGACATCCCGGAGTTGGCGAAACTTGCACGCAAAAAAGGAGTGGAGATCGTCGATGTGCGCAAACCGAAGAAATTTAAGGACCTTCATTTTTGGTCGGGAAAGATCAAGGAAGTCAAATGTCCCCGCGTCGCCGTGCTTGGAACAGATTGCGCGCTGGGCAAGCGAACGACAACCAAATTTCTCGTCGATGCCATGCGACGGGCCGGATATAAGGCGGAAATGGTTTACACCGGCCAGACCGGTTGGATGCAGGGAGCGAAATACGGCTTTGTCTTTGACTCCACGTTGAATGACTTTATCTCCGGCGAGATGGAGCACGCGGTACACACTTGCTACATGGAGGCGAAGCCTGATATCATATTTATCGAGGGACAGTCGTCCCTGCGAAATCCCAGCGGTCCCGCGGGTGCCGAGTGGATCTGCTCGGCCGATGCGAACGCCGTGGTACTCCAACACAACCCGGCGCGAAAGCATTACAAGGACATGGACTTCTACCCGGCCCTTGTGGCACAGCCCGAGGAAGAGATCGAACTGATCCGCATCTACGGTGCGCCAACGGTAGCCGTTACCATCAACACAGCAAAAATGGACGTCGCAGCCGCCCGGCAATATGCCCGTGAAATTCAGAACAAAATCAAGATTCCGGTGATCCTGCCCTTGGAGGATGGGGTGGAAGATCTGGTACCCTTTTTCGAGGCCCTGATCAAAAAGGCCGCCGTCACTGCATAAGCTCATTCAAAACGATGCCCAGGATTAAAGACATCAGGGTTTGGGAGTCAGACCTCGGCAACACGAAGCCCTACACCATTGCTTTCAAGACCGTCGACCAGGTTCGGAACGCCTTTGTGGAGATCACGCTGGACAACGGGACCGTCGGCATTGGCGCGGGAAATCCCAGCGAATATGTGGTGGGTGAGAATCTCGCCCAGTGCCTCGAAGCTCTCCAGGAGAAAAATCTGCAGTTTCTGATAGGTCGCGATATTCGCGAACTCAACCAACTCACCTACGAAGTCTGGGAGCGATTTCCGAAAAATCCTTCGGCAAGGGCCGCGCTTGACATCGCGTTGTATGATGTTTTTACCCGGCACCTTGGGATTCCCCTCGTAAAGTTTCTGGGTCAAAAGATTAAGTCTCTGCCCACATCCAATACCATCGGCATCAAGAATGTCCAGGAGACACTGCGCGAAGCGCGGGAGTTTGTACAACGGGGATTTAAGATTCTGAAAGTCAAACTTGGCAAAGACCTCGCGGAGGATATCGAAAGAATGGTGAAACTTCGTGAAGAATTTGGCAAAGGGGTTGTGATCCGAATCGATGCAAACCAGGGATATTCAATAGACCAGACTCAGGATTTCTATCGTCGAACGCTGCATCTGGACATTGAACTCATAGAGCAGCCGCTCCCTGCCAAAGCGGTAGGCGATATGAAAAGCCTCCCGGATGAGATCAGAAAAAAGATTGCAGCCGATGAATCGCTCATCAGTCCGAAAGACGCTTTGGAACTGGTGAAGCCTCCGCTTGCCGCAGGAATTTTCAACATCAAGCTCATGAAGTGTGGAGGGGTTTCGCAGGGCCTCAAGATCGCTGACATCGCGCAGCACGCAGGCGTGGACCTCTTCTGGGGATGCAACGACGAGAGTATTGTTAGCATAACTGCCGCGCTACACGCAGCCTTCGCCTGCGGCAACACGCGATACATCGACCTCGACGGAAGCCTGGATCTCGGCAATGACGTTGTCAAAGGCGGGTTCGTCCTGAAAGACGGCGTGATGTCGTGTTCGGATTTGCCGGGACTTGGCGTTGAGAGAATCCGTTAAGCGCGTGTTTACTCCAGTTTGCCCGGTTTGCTGCTCGCTCCCAAATACTGCTCGTTGAGCTTATTGTACTTGTTGAGGTCTGCTTTCCTGATGCTCTTTCCGTTGACCTTGAACTTGTCGTTGTTCCATTCCAGACTTTCTATGGCTTCGCCCTCGGCCAGGTAGCCATCTTTCACAAGCTCTTCCCGAAGGACATCCTGATACCGCGATGTTCGCTGCCCGAAGTCCTGAAATTGTTTTTCCATCCCGCGGAAGCGGTCCATGTGAAGGTCGCGGAGTTGCTCGAGATTTTCCTGCAGATCACCCAGGTCGAAATCATCAAGCGCCCGCATGGCGTTGTCAGGAATCTGAAGTGAATCAAGGTCGGGCCACGTGAAGTTGCCGTGGAAGCGCTGCATGAAGCCGGCGCTGTCAGCGAATGGGAAGCCGTCAAACGAATCGAATCGTTCGCGGAAATTTTCTTCGAATGCGCGGGCGAAATCGTCCCAGCGATCCATCCCTTGCAATCCGAAAGGAGGTATCGTGTCAGGCCACATCGGGTTGGGTTTCATAGGATCATCGGGAATCCCGGCAAAAGGTGGAAGCGCCGGAAAGCCCCCTTGAAGCAATGGCCTTAAGGATTCATCTCCTTCGAAATTCTCGATCACCTCTTCATGGGGCTGGCCATGTTCGTCCAGGGTGATAATGCTCTTGCGGGAATAACTGGCGGAGTTCTTTTTCCCGGACGGGATGGTGTCCTGCTTTTGCAACGGTGTAGCTACTGGTGTTTCTCCGGTTCCCAGCCAGGAAATACACAGCAGCGCGCCGAGCAATAAAATCGCCGGAAGCACAAACCGGCTTTTCGGATTTGTCTTGCCAGGTCTTTCCATGATGCGTTTGATCCTGTACAACAGTTGATTGTTGTCTGCTGCCAGCGACAGCGCAAAACCAGCCGGACTCAACCGCGCTTCGGCCAGCCGAACGAGTGCATGTGCATAAACGCGGTCACCCCCATGCTGCCGGATCACCAGATCATCGCAACAGCACTCTCGTTCCTTGCGAATCATTCCGGACAAAATCCAGACGAAGGGACTGAAAAAGAAGATTGCTTCCAATGCCGACTGAATCAAATTGATCAGATAGTCATGCCGCCTGATGTGAGCGAGTTCATGAAGGAAAATTGTTTCGAGCTGCTCTGTCGTCAATCCCGAAATCATGCCGAGCGGAATGAGAATAACGGGTTTCAAATAACCTATTACGACAGGGGCGACAATGGAGGAGGATTCGGCAAGTCCGATCTGGCGCCGGATTCCCAATTGCGCTGCTGAGTTTTGTAAAAAAGTTGTCCACTCATTCGTCAAGGGCACGGATGACGAACGAATTCGACTGGTGTAAAGGAGGGCGTTGAAAAGCCGGACCGAGAAGAAGAGGAATCCCACCGCCCATATACCGACGATCGCAGGCATAAACGGCCCCATAGTCGAAGCAATAGCCGAAAAGATACCAATAGGTGCAGTCGACGAAGGGTTAAAAGCGACCTGCACAACGTTTTGGCTAGTTGCTATAGCGGGCGACTGAAGCGAAAGGGGCACGGGATTCTCCAGGTACACAAACGTGACGAGACTGCTGATCGCAATCAACAACAAGCCCCCACACGCCACGGCGTATCGAAGCTGTGAACGTCCCGCCGGGATCAGCCGCAGACAGATGGCGACGACGAGTACAATTAGCATTGACTGCCAGATCGAATGCAATAAAGTCCAGCCCAGGGCATTTATCCACTCAATATATAAGAGTCTCGTGAAATGGGTCATGATTCACCTCCTTCGAGTTCTTCGAGATAACGTTTGATTTCGGATAATTCTTCTTTAGTAGACCTCTTGTTCCCCAAGGCACTCATCACCAGTTCCATTGCCGATCCCTGAAATACCGTGTGTATCATCTTGTCGAGCATGAACTGACGGGTGTCTTTCTTTGAAACAATTGCTTCATATAGATGCAGCTTGCCGCTTTTTTGGCGTGATACCAGGCCTTTTTCGTGCATGATTTGCAGGAGTTTGAGGATCGTGGTATATCCGTTTTGATCCTCGCCGCCCATGGCCTCATGAACATCCTTCACGGCAACCGGCCCTTTCATCCACAGGATTTGAAGGATTTCCAGCTCTTTTTCCGTCGGTTTTATAAATGATTTCCTCATCATACGAATTGATTCGTAGCAATGTCAGTAGTTCAACGAATAAAAACAAGATTTGTTACGAATAAATTCGTAATCATTTAAGTGAACGTGCCGACCCTCAACCGGCCATAGCCCGTGCGCAAGTTTTTCCACTTCAATGAAACAGCAAATACTGAATTTTTCGACTGTCGAAGTTTGTTATTACCGGACGTGGCAGTGGGCTAAGGTCCGCTCGCCTGGACTAATCTTTGGAGGACGAGTGCGTATGGAGTGGAATATTGGATGCGCAGGATACAAATATCCTGACTGGAGAAGGATCTTTTACCCTGAAGACGTGCCGCAGCGCAAATGGTTTGAGTACTACTGCGAGCATTTCAACACCCTGGAACTGAATGAGACCTATTACAAATTTCCCAGACTTGACACTTTTCGGAAATGGAATGTCAGGAGTCCCGATGGCTTTTCGTTTTCCGTAAAGGCGCCGTATGAAGTCACGCAGTTCAGGAAATTCCGGGATGGGCAGCAGATGCTGTCGAATTTCAGCGGACTTGCGCGCGAAGGTCTGGGCGAGAAACTTGCGTTTGTACTTTTTCAGTTCCCCGGCGATTTTCAGTATGAGCGCGAGCGGCTCGACCGTTTTGTCGCGATGCTTGATTCGTCTATTCGCAGTGTCGTTGAGTTCCGGCACGAGTCCTGGTGGAATGATGAAGTATACTCGACACTGGCGGAAGCAGGTGTCACCTTTTGCGGGTTGAGTCACCCGACGCTGCCAAATGACATCGTGGCCACTACGGACGTGCTATACTACCGCTTGCACGGTGTTCCTCACCTCTACAATTCAAAATACTCAACACAGGAGCTGGAGCAGATTGCCCATGCGATCATGAATAAGGGAGCGCGGCGAGCATTCGTGTATTTCAACAACACGGCCGATGGACACGCCATTGCAAACGCGAAGGAGTTGCAGAACATTTGTGAACTCGTACACTAGGGACAAAAAAAACGTCCTGCCATCAGACAGGACGTTTAAACCAAACCCCTCAAACCAACATATTCCGCTCTGTGTTGGCAGAGCGGACTACCAATCCTAAACGTTTCTATTACAACATGATGCCAGCGAAATTGGTTTCATCAGTTTTAAACTTTTAATGGTCATATATTCAGTTGGATGAATATTCATAGCTGCAACAACCATTCGCATCCACACAAGCTGTGGAAAAAATTATTTTAATACTTCCGCACTCTCCGCATTTTCGAACACGAAGTCCTTCTCGCTATTTACGTCTACGAAGATAACGGAGTCCTTATGCACGTTTCCAGCGAGTATTTGCTTCGACAATGCGTTCAGTATTTCGCGTTGAAGAACCCGCTTCAGCGGGCGAGCGCCGAATTGCGGATCGAAGCCGAGTTTTGCCAGGCGCTCGCGCGCTGCTTCTGACAGGTCGAGTCTTACGCCGCTTTCGTCAAGACGCTTGCGCACCAGATCCACCTGGATATCGACAATTTTCCGGATGTCTTTTCTGCTCAGAGGCCGGAACATTATGATCTCATCGATGCGGTTCAGGAATTCAGGTCTTACAGTTTTTCTCAAAAGCGTCAGCACCTCTTCCTGCGTTTGCTCCAGTACTTCGAAATAGTTTTCATCTGTCAGCTTCTCGAAGTTCTCCTGGATGATGTTCGAACCGATGTTCGTTGTCATAATAATGATCGTGTTCTTGAAGTTGGCAACGCGGCCCTTGTTGTCCGTCAGCCTGCCGTCGTCGAGCACTTGCAGCAGAATGTTGAATACGTCCGGGTGTGCTTTTTCAATTTCATCCAGCAACACGACCGAGTATGGCTTCCTGCGCACGGCTTCTGTCAGCTGGCCACCTTCATCATAGCCCACGTATCCCGGAGGTGCACCGATGAGTCGGCTCACGCTGTGTCTCTCCTGGTACTCGCTCATATCGATCCGCACCATGGCCGTATCGTCATTGAAGAGATAGTCGGCAAGCGCTTTCGAGAGCTCGGTTTTTCCGACGCCAGTCGTTCCCATGAAAATGAAGGATCCGATGGGTCGTTTGGGGTCCTGCAGCCCGGCGCGGCTTCTGCGAACGGCATCGCTCAACAGGCGGATGGCTTCTTCCTGACCCGCCACGCGTTTGCTCAGTTCATCTTCCAGATGCAGAAGTTTTTCACGTTCACTCTGGACCATCCTCGACACCGGGATGCCCGTCCACTTTGCCACCACTTCGGCGATATCTTCGCTGTCTACTTCCTCCTTCAACAGTGCGTGCTGGCGGTTGGCCTGGTCGGCCATTTTTTGCTGAAACTCGTTCAGGCGCTTTTCTGCTTCCACAATCTTTCCGTAGCGAATCTCGGCTACCTTGCCGTAGTCGCCCGCTTTTTCCGCCTGCTCCGCTTCGAACCTTAGCCGGTCAATATCCTCCTTTTCTTTTTGAATGCCGTGGACAACCTCCTTCTCACTCTCCCACTTTGCTTTCAATGAATTGCGTTGCTCCGAGAGTTCAGCGATATCTTTTGTCAGGATTGACTCCTTCTCTTTGTCGTCTTCTCGGCGGATAGCCTCGCGTTCAATCTCAAGTTGCATGATCCGGCGATTCAGTTCGTCGAGTTCTTCCGGCATGGAATCCATCTCCAGGCGGAGCTTGGCAGCAGCTTCGTCCATCAGGGCGATCGCCTTGTCGGGAAGAAACCGGTCGGATATATACCGCGTGGATAGTTCCACCGCAGCGATAACTGCGTCGTCTTTGATTCGCACTCCGTGATGCAACTCATATTTTTCCTTGATTCCTCGCAAGATAGAGATGGAGTCTTCCATGCTGGGCTCATCCACCATGACAGACTGGAAACGGCGTTCGAGCGCTTTATCTTTCTCAATGTACTTCTGGTATTCTTTCAGAGTGGTTGCTCCAATTGCATGGAGTTCGCCCCTTGCGAGAGCCGGCTTCAACAGGTTGGCTGCATCCATCGCACCCTCGCCACCGCCACCCGCTCCAATGAGTGTATGGATTTCGTCAATGAAGAGAATGATCTGGCCTTCCGAATCGGTCACCTCTTTGATGACCGCTTTCAGACGCTCCTCAAACTCACCTTTGTACTTCGCTCCGGCGACGAGAAGTCCCATATCCAGCGATATGATTGTTTTAGTCTTCAGGTTTTCGGGAACATCGCCGTCCACGATGCGCTGTGCAAGTCCCTCGACGATCGCCGTCTTACCCACCCCGGGTTCTCCCAACAGGATGGGGTTATTTTTCGTGCGGCGCGAAAGAATCTGCAACACGCGCCGGATCTCTTCATCACGCCCGATTACAGGATCAATCTTGCCTTTTCGTGCAAGATCATTGAGGTTCTTTGAGTAACGCTCAAGCGACTTATATTTCGCTTCTGCGTTCTGATCGGTCACGGAAGACCCTCCTCTTAGTTCTTTGATAGCCTTTATCAAGCCGGACCTTTCAAAGCCCGCGTCCTTCATGGCTGATGAAACTTTATCACGCGTGGCGAGAAGCGCGAGCAACAAGTGTTCTACTGCGATGAACTCATCCTTGAATTCACGCAGTTCTTTCTCTGCCTGTTGAAGAACCGTGTTGGTTGCGGACGACAGGTAAGGTTGCTGACCCGTGACGCGGGGGTAACTTTGCAGTACCTCCGACAGTTTGCTGTCAAGTAAAGGCCTGTTGACATTAAGCTTCTTCGTCAGGTACGAAATTACATTTTCGTCGGTTTCGAGTATGGCCTTCAGCAGGTGTCCGGGCTCAATTGCCTGGTGATGATTGCTCATGGCAATCTCGGCGGATTTCTGCAGGGATTCCTGCGATTTGATAGTATATTTTTCAAAGTTCATAGTCGTGCTCTTGGATTGTCTCCGCAACGGTGCTACGCCGCCCTGTCGCGTCGAAATCGTGGTAAAATTTACAGACCCTGCACAAATTATACTCCACCAGGTGTGATACGCTCTTTTCCTGAAAGTTTGGCATTTAAATGCTTAGATTTAATAGCGGTACCGGGTCAAACTGGCTTGATGTATGTCAAAACGTTCAACTACTCCCTCTAATATTATCCGCCAGGAGCACCTTGTCGAGGTCTCATGGGAGGTCTGCAACCAGGTTGGCGGCATTTACACCGTGATCCGGTCCAAAGTGCCGTGTGTTATGGAGCAATGGAGCGGCCGGTATTGTCTGGTAGGCCCTTACCTGAACAAGAATATCCATGCAGAGCTCGACCTCATGGATGACGTTCAGGATATTTTCGGGCAGGCGGCGGCGACGTTGCGAAAGAGAGGCTACCATGTTCACTACGGGGAGTGGCTTGTTACCGGTAAGCCGCGGGTTGTGCTTATCAATCCCAACGTTGTTGAAGATCAGGCGATGCAAGTCGTGAAATATTTATTGTGGAAAAATCACGGCATCGGCACCACACAGAGCAGCCCGCTTATTGACCAGGTCATCGCATTCGGCTATCTCACTAAAATGTTTTTGGATGAAGTCGCCAGGTTGGCGGCTGAAGGGCAAAAAGTGATCGCGCACTTTCACGAGTGGATGGCGAGTTTACCCATACTTGATCTAAAGCGCGACGGCAGCCCGATCAAGACGGTATTTACAACGCATGCGACACAGCTTGGCCGCCATCTGGCCATTAACTCACCCTTCTTCTACGCGCATCTTCCATTCTTTAAGTGGCAGGATGAGGCAAAGAAGTTTGGTGTTGAAACTGAAGCGGCTATTGAATACAACAGCGCTCAATCCTGCGATTACTTCACAACGGTAAGCGAGGTAACCGCCCGCGAGTGTAAACACCTGCTGAAACGAAAGCCCGACGCTGTCTTGCCGAACGGTTTGAATATTCATCGCTACGATAGCTACGATGCCGTGCAGAGGCTGCATACGCAATACAAGGAAGGTATCCATCAGTTTGTGATGTCGCATTTCTTCCAGTCGTACACATTCGATCTGGACAAGACAATTTACTTCTTTACATCCGGACGGTTTGAGTACAAGAACAAAGGTTTTGACCTCACGCTTGAAGCGTTGTTTCACCTCAACGAAAGGCTGAAGAGTGAAAACGCCGATGTCACCGTGGTTATGTTCTTTGTCAGCAAGCGTGAATTTCACAGCCTGATGCCGGAGGTCCTGCATTCAAAGGCCATGATGGAAGAGATCCGCCAGACCTGTGACGCGATCGTCGACCAGGTGAGAAAGCATCTTTTCCATGAGAGTACCTTCCGCGAAGACCACCGGCTCCCCGACCTGAATGAGTTCGTCGAAGAGTACTGGAAGCTGCGATACCGGCGAACAATTCAATCGTGGAAGACGGAGAAGCTTCCGCTTGTGGTCACACACCGGCTGGTAGACGAGGAATCCGATGAGATCCTCCAATTCCTCAATAACCGTAAGCTGCTCAATGCTCCCGATGACAAAGTGAAGATTGTCTATCATCCCGATTTCATATCCGTTACGAATCCTCTCTTCGGGATGGAATATCTCCAGTTTGTGAGGGGGTGCAACCTGGGAATCTTTCCAAGTTATTACGAACCCTGGGGCTATACGCCCCTTGAGTGCATGGCCAGCGGAATTCCGTCCGTGACCAGCGACTTGTCAGGGTTCGGCGACTATCTGCTGCGGCACATGCCCGACCACGACCAAAATGGGATGTATGTAGTGGAGCGCGGGAAACGGACTTTCGATTGGAGCGCGCGCCAGCTCGCCTCCTTCCTGTACAAGTTCCTCAGCCTGTCACGAAAAGAGCGGAGGCTCCAGCGATCGAATGTCGAGAATTATGCAGAGGGATTCGGATGGGAAAATCTGCTCAAGCATTACGAGGCGGTGTATGAGAGGGCTGTCGCCGTTGGCGACAAGGGGGGTGGTGGCCACGAAGACACTAAGGCACGAAGGCACTAAGGCACGAAGGTATTTTTTATTGTCGTGGTTGATTGGGCAGAAGCGTGAAAGGTTCTGCAGCAGTGATAGCTAAAATTCTTTGCGTCTTCGGGCCCTTTGTGGCAAAAAAAATCTTTGAGCCATGGTGTCCTGGTGTCTTTGTGTCTAAGCGCTCAGGTTTTCTTTTTCAGATTGCAGCCCACAGGCCGCACTTCCGGGGTTTCAATTTTTTGGTTGGTCAGCATGATGTCGATGGCATCCCGGAGATAGTGATGGCGGACATCTGCTTCCACCTGCGCATTGTCATCGATCGCGCCGCGATAGACCACCGTAAATTTTCCGTTGTCGTTTTTCAGAAGAAATGCCTCCGGACTTTTCTTGACATTCAGACTTGCCATCAGCGACTGATTCTTGTCTGCCAGATAGGGCGTGCGGAGGTTGAGGGCCCTGGCTTTGGCAGCCATCTTATCGGGGGTTTCATTCGGCTCGCTGTGGGAATTTACCAGCAGCACCGGCACCTTGTCCTGATAGGCCCGGGAAATCTCGTCCACGCGCTTCCGGTAGTACTCGTCATAGGGGCAGCTATTACTTGTGAAGATCAACACAATGCCAGCACAGGACGGGTATGTATCCAGTGAGACAGGCTGATCGTTGAGCACGTTTGTCAACTTGAAATCTGGTACGGCCTGCCCGGAAACTGCCGGTGATATTGCAATCGCCAGGCAGAGCAGAACGACTCTGAGGATGTTATTCATGGGGTTTTTCATGAAAGCATTTTTACGGTTGACCGGGGAAGAAAAGTGGATGAAAGGACATATTCTTCAACTGGAAACAACCACGACAAAGTTATCTGCAACAATATACTCCAAAGGTATGGCTGTTGTGGTATTATTGACAAGAATCCGGCCAACTAAATGCCCGCGTTGCTGGAGTAAAAAGGGTGAAACGAGCAGATTTCGCGATAAAATGAGATCCTTTTTTCCGTAAATCTTGATCAGGGATTCCTTTGCGCACCAATAGATACAGTGTTTGACCACATCGTTTCCCGCATCGTGAAGCTCGGATTCCGAGAGCACCCGATGTGCGATTCGCAGAAGTTTTTCCTTGGGTTGTTCGAGGTCTATTCCGACGTTTTTCGTGCGATGCGCGATGGCCGCGACATAGGGATAGGAATGGCTGAGGGAAATATGGATATCCGACCCGGCGAGATAAGGTTTGCCATAGACGTCTTTCGTCAAGCCTTGATAACGGACCCCCCATTGGCCGACGAGCGCCTGGATCAAGGCGCGTCCGGCGAGAACTTCAAGGCGCTTGAGGACGTTGGTGATTGTAGGCGAAACCTGTTCCTGCGGTAACAGGGCTGCGAGCGCCGGCTCATCTTCGTCTATCTTCCACAGTCCCCATACGGCGTCGTCAGAGGCATAGGAGCGGTCAACAGGCATTGCTGTTCATGTTTCGGTTGATAAATTCGCGGCCGGCAAGATTTTTAACACCGTTCATGCACAGGTGGGTAAGTTATTGTTTTTCATAAACGTTCGGAAAGTTAGGATATTCGCTGCATTAAAGGGATGAATCAGATACAAATCAAACGGCTACACGCTTTAACCGGCCACCGCGACGCAGTCTATACGATCTGCCGCGGCCCCGAACCTTCCCGCTTCTTTTCGGCAGCCGGGGACGGGATGATCGCCCTTTGGGATTTGTCATCACCCGAGACCGGCGAACTCATTGCCAAACTTCCGAATTCAATTTACGCGCTGCACTATTTCGAACCGGCGGACATCCTGATCGCCGGCCACAACTACGAGGGCATACATTTGCTCGACTGGAAGAATAAAAAGGAGTCGGGTTCGTTGAAATTGTCGGAGGCCGCGATCTTCGATTTGCAGTCGATCGACAACCGTCTTGTCGTTGGAAGTGGCGATGGCGTGGTGACGCTGGTCGATCTGAGGAATCTCACTATCGCAAAGAAAGTGAAGGGCGGCGAAAAGAGCGCCAGGACGATTGCTATCAACCTTACGCGCGAAGAGATTGCCGTCGGATTCAGCGATAACTTCATACGGGTTTACGACCTGGATCTAACGCTCAAGCAAGAGTGGGAAGCACACAGCAAATCAGTGTTCACCCTGCGCTATTCTCCGGACGGCCAATGGCTTCTAAGCGGCTCGCGCGATGCTCGCCTGAAGGCCTGGAGCCTGGATGCGAACTACCAGCTTGCTGAAGAAGTGGTGGCCCACATGTACGCAATTAATCATATCCAGTTTAGCCCGGATGGCAAACATTTTGTAACTTGTAGCATGGATAAATCCATAAAGGTTTGGGATGCAAAAGCCCTGAAACTTTTAAAAGTAATTGACCGGGCCAGGCATGCGGGTCACGCCACTTCCGTAAACAAGCTCCTTTGGACTGATTACGACCATCAGTTACTCAGTGCCAGCGACGACCGCTCAATCTCGGTCTGGCAAATCATTTTTTAAACTTCAAGATCATGAGAATCACACCACTTGAAATACGGCAGAAGACATTCGAAAAGAACTTCCGCGGCTATGAAAAGGACGAAGTCAACGCGTTCCTCATGACCCTTTCGCAGGAATGGGAAAGGATTGTCGACGAAAACAAGGAGCTGAAATTCAAGTATGAGTCCACCGAGCGGGAAATTCAGAAACTTCGCGAAGTGGAGAGCTCGCTGTACAAAACCCTGAAGACCGCGGAGGACACCGGAGCAAGTGTCATCGAACAGGCACGCAAGGCTTCGGAATTGCATTTACGTGAGTCGCAGCTTGCGGCCGACCAGTTGGTCAATGAAGCGAAAGCCCGGGCGAAGGACACGATCGAAGAGTCTGAGATGCGGGCCCGGCAAATTATCGCCGATATGGAAGATCGCGTCAAGGGATTGATCGAGCAATACAAGAAGCTCGAATCCACACGCGACGATATGCTAAGCGAATTGAAAAGGCTTGCTTCCGAGGTTATGGAAAAGGTGGAGCGTTCGAGAACAGCAGCGCAGGCCTTTGATCCTGATAAGCACCTCTCAACGGTACGACGGGAGGCCAAGAAGATTGCTTTTCCCAATCTCGAATATGAAAAACCGGCCGCCAGAGATGAAAAGCCCAGAGAAGAAGCACAGGAGACGCCTGAGGAAGCGCTGCAACAGCACGATGTTCCCGTCGAATCTCCCCGCAAAACCCAGAAGTCTTTTTTTGATGAGATCGGCTGATCCGTTTCACAGACCCTTTTATTTTTTTTCCGGCTCAAATTTATGAACGGAAAGATTTCCCTGGAAGGGCTCGAATTTCATGCGTTCCATGGCGTCTATCCGCATGAGCGTGAATCGGGCAACTGGTTTGAAGTTGATATTTCAGTCGACACAAACATTCTCGAAGGTGCGGTCCAGGATGAGTTGGATAAGACGGTCAACTACGAGTTATTGTACCAGTTTGTGAAGGAAGAAATGCAGAAACCTTCCAAGCTGCTCGAGACGGTGGCGGAGCAAATCGTGGAGCGGGTGTTGCGCGATTTACCGGAAGTACTGCAGGTAGAGTTGAAGATCGCGAAAATTAATCCGCCGATCGGAGGGAAGTGCAAAAAGGCCTCACTATGGATTCAGAAGAAGCGATCATTACCCGGCTGACGAGCTTTCTTCAATAAACGTAAAGCCACGACCATCTGCCTCATCGATAAAATCCACTTGCTTTCCAATGAGATAGAGGGTGTGCTTCTTGTCAATATAAACGGTGATCCCATTGATATCATAGGCCAGGTCGCTTTCTTTCTTCTTGTCGAACCCGATCATGAATCCCATGCCCCCGCAACCGCCACCTTTTATTCCCACGCGCAAGCCGTAGTCGGCCGGAATGCCCTTTCTTGTCATGATATCCCGGATCTCGCGGCAGGCGCGCTCCGAAATAGTGATGGGACGAATGTTATCAACCATGTGCGTAATTGTGACCTGAATGTCGTTTACTTAAGCCTTTTTTTACCACACCTTAATCCCCTCCTAAAGGAGAAGAAATAAAGGGAGCTTAGGCAGACGACATGGAATTGTGATCTAAAATTATTTAATTTCAAAACACTTTTGATGTTTAATAGATTCTATGGATGCGTTAATTGAATTCGGGAAGATACTCATTCCTGCCTCGGTTGTCTTATATGCGGTCTTTCTTATCGTCCGGTCGTTTATCCACAAGGACATCGATTTGAAGAAGCTGGAGGTCCGGGGAAAAGCCATTGAAACGGTATTGCCGAATCGCCTCCATGCTTATGAACGGATGACGCTTTTTCTGGAGCGTATGTCGCCGAACAACCTCCTTGTCAGGCTTAACACGGGAAGCATTCCAGCAAAGGATTTTCACCACCTGCTGTTGGCCGAGGTCCGAAACGAGTACAATCACAATGTTTCGCAACAGATCTACATCAGCGAGGAGGTGTGGGAGCTGATCCGAAATGCGAAGGAAGATTTGATCGTCAACATTAATGACGCGGCCAGCGAAATGAGTGATGGATCCAGCAGCCTGGATTTGTCCAAGAAGATATTTGAAAAGACGATGGGCAAAAGCGTTGATCCGCTAGCGCATGCGCTGGTCGAACTTAAGCGGGAGGCCCACAGAATTTTTTGAAGCGCTGGTTCGTTATAAAAAGATCAATATCACTATGAACAAGTTCTTTAACGCGGCTCTGCGAAATGCTACTTCGATCATCGGACGGCCGTCCCGTCTGTTGGCAATCCTTCCGCGACTGGCTTCGAAGCTAAAAGATGTTAACTGGACGAGTGTAAACGGGAATTCGGTTAAGGAGAAATTTTTTGTATTGGGGCGGCTTATCAAGGCCTACGCGCTCGGCCAGTACCGCGATGTTCCGTGGAAGACCATCTTGCTGATCGTCGCTGCAGTGATCTATTTTGTCAATCCCCTTGACCTGGTGCCGGACATTGTGCCGCTAACAGGACTCACGGACGATTTTGCGGTGTTGCTGTGGGTATACAATTCGGTCAGCAATGAGATCGAGAAATTTCTCGCCTGGGAAAAAGCAAAAGTGAAGGAACAACTTTGACGATAAGTTTGACACCCATGTTTGTGATAGCAGAGTTCCGATCATGATCGCCGTAGTACAGCGCGTATCTCAGGCGTCCGTGGAAATTCAGGGGGAGGTTCGCGCCCGGATCGGGGGAGGCTTGCTTGTTCTGATCGGCATTGAAGACGCAGACGGTGATGACGACATCGAGTGGCTGGCCGCCAAGATCGTCAACCTGCGAATTTTCAACGACGCGGCAGGAATCATGAACATCAGTGTCCGGGAGACCGGTGGGGACATCATTGTAGTGAGCCAGTTTACACTTCATGCGAGTATCCGGAAGGGGAACCGCCCCTCCTATATCAAGGCGTCGAAGCCCGAAATAGCGATACCGTTGTACGAACGATTTGTGAAGGCGCTGGCCGAGGGTCTCGGCAAGGCCGTTCAAACGGGAGAATTTGGAGCCGACATGAAGGTCAGTCTCGTGAACGATGGTCCGGTCACCATTATCGCCGACAGCCAAAGAAAAGAATGATGAAACACCTTCGCCTCTTGATTTTCGTTTTTCTGTGTTCGCTGCCGGCTGCAGCCCAATACAAGTATGGATTGACCCCGATGAAATACAGCGCTTACGCGGAAAGTGTAAAAAGCGATGAGGCGCGTGAGCTGATTGACCTGCAGAAATACGTTCGGGGGATCCTGTTGGATATTCGGTATGCGACTACGAATAATTTTACCGGCGAGAAAATATACGATGAGGCCAAGGCTTACGCGCGCAAGCCCGTTGCCGATGCGCTGCGGCGGATACAGGGAGATCTGCAAAAGCAAGGATTGGGCTTGAAGATTTTCGACGCCTACCGCCCGTATCGCGCGACGGTGAAATTTTATGAAGTCTATGGCGATACAACTTATGTGGCTTCGCCGTACCGCGGATCGCGGCATAATCGGGGATGTGCAATAGACCTCACGTTGGTTGACCTGCGCACGGGGAAGGAACTGAAAATGCCGACGGGCTATGATTCCTTTACAAAGCAGGCATGGCCCTCGACGCCTGTCCGGGATGAAGAGGCACGAAACAACCGCCAGACTTTGATCGATGCCATGGAGAAGCACGGCTTTCGTGTGAACTCTTCCGAATGGTGGCATTTCGATTTTATCGGCTGGAAAAAGTTCGAGGTTCTCGATATTGATTTCTCGGAGTTGTAAGGTGCAGCTTCTCGCAAGTCATTTTTTCCCGAATTATTCTTTTCTTAATAAGGGTATGAGGTCAGTTGTGGTACCCCTATCCGCGGCATCTTTCGTTAAAAAAGAAATATTATGGATACTGCTCTTTGAAATTCCAATTTAAATCAACTATTTCATCTCATCCTCAGAAAGTATAGAACAACGTCCAATGGACTCTTCAAGCTCAAATGAACGATGCGGGGCGACTGATGCAGCATTACTGGAGATGCTGCGGGACAATCACGCATGGGCGTTGAGAGAGATCTTTGATCGGTATCACTTACGGTTGCATCGGTTGGCTGCCGGTGTCCTTAATGACGACGAGCAAGCGAAGGATTTTGTACAGGATGTGTTTGTCGACCTTTGGAATCGCCGGCATACTTCAAACATCCGAACACTTTCACACTACCTTACGCGTGCGGTAAAATTTCAGGTCTTACGGCATTTGCGTGATGGAAGAATTCAGGAACATCATTTGAAGCTCGTGCAAAAGGTGGAGTTTGTCAATCAAACGGAAGACACCCTGAATTTCAAGGAGCTGGAAGTACAGCTTCAGAAAGCCGTCGAAATACTACCCCCGCGCTGCAGGGAGGTTTTTTTTCTCAGCCGCTATGAAAGCCTTTCACACAAAGAGATATCCGAACGCCTCAATATTTCACCAAAAACGGTTGAGGTTCAGATCGGCAAGGCCTTATCAATCCTCCGCTCAAAACTGGAGGGGATCGTCCTACTGATAATTTTATTGATCCGGTAGCCAGCTTTCGCGGCAGATCACGACTATTTCTGAAAGAAAAACAGAACGGAGTAGGGGATCCCCGCCCCTTTCGGTACATATTATTAATGCCAAGAAACATGACGAAAGAAGAGTTTGAAGCCCTGATCCAACGGTATTTAGCAGGGAAAGCTTCTGAGAGCGAAGAGCAAATGATCGACGATTTCTTTGCTGCTCAGGAACGAAAACGACCGGTAGGGGCGAGCTCCTTAAGCGAGTCGATGTGGGCTTCCGTGGAGAGTCGCATAGAGGATGATTTATCCTCCGTTGAAGTGGAGGCTGCAAGACCTTCAAGTGGGTCAAACGGGCGACGCTGGGTGGTCGCATTTTTCAGCGTTATTCTTGTTGCAAGCGGTGCCTACGCGTACCTCCAGAGTTCGTGGTCGGAAGAAGAGGCGCCGAAATGGGTTTCTCTGGATGTGCCGTACGGTCAAAAGTCTCTTGTGACGCTCGCCGACGGTACCCGGATTTATCTGAACGGTGGAAGTTTCATTCGCTATCCGGAGGTGTTCCGCCCCGAGAAACGCGAGGTAAAATTATCGGGTGAAGCCTTTTTCGAGGTGACGCCGGATCCGAACCGGCCCTTTGTGGTGACGTCCGGTGATGTCACTACGCAGGTGTTGGGAACCTCCTTCAATGTGCAGGCTTTTCCAAACAGGCAGGTCAGCGTTACAGTGGCGACCGGCAAGGTTCAGGTGGAACTTGAAGTTCCTGAAAGTGAAAATGACGATGCCGACGTACAGCGCCGCGTAGTACTGGCACCCAATGATCAGGCCACCTACAAGCCCGGTGAACAAGGATTTACCGTTCGGGAGGTCGATCTCGAAAAATACCTGGCATGGAAAGAGAATACCCTCATGTTTGAAGATGCCTCACTGGAGGATGTTGCGCGTTTGTTGGAACGGTGGTACAACGTTACGATCGTGTTTGACAATGAGTTGATAAAGACTTGCCGCATCAACGGAAAATACAAAGATCAAAGCCTGGAGCGTGTGTTGCAAAGTATAGAGTACATGTATCATGTAACCTATGAATTCACATTGCCCAACCGGGTTCGTTTAAACGGAGATGGCTGTAATGTGCGGGTGGTGAATTCCTCCTAGATAATGGAAGCCGGTTCGCCGGCAAAAAAAGAAGCTCCGGTCACACCTGAATCCTGGAAGATGGCGGTGGGCCGGAGCTGAGCTAAAATAAGTTTTCACTATTTCAACCTAATACAAATCTATGCAAAAATTTCTATCTAAATCGCTGAATTTTATGTCATTGCAATGCTTGATCATCATGACAATTCAGGTGGTGACGATGCCATTTCTAGTGGCTGGGAATCTGAACGCACAGAATCTGGCTGACACGAAACTCTCTGCCGACATTCGCAACAAAAAGCTCGTCGAGCTCTTTGAGACAATCGAGACAAAGACCGAATATGTGTTTGCTTTTCCGGAAAAGATCAAGAAAAGTAAAGATCGTTTCTCCTTCCGGTTCCGCAACGAAAGCCTTGATAAGGTTTTGCTGGAGGTAAGTCAGAAGACGGGCCTGAAGTTTCAGGTGATCGAACACACTATCACGGCTGCATTCGTAGAAGAAAGTGAGCCAGCAAGCCCCGTCGTAGTCGTGGAATCAAGTCCGCAACAAGCGACCGTGACAGGTGTGGTTACCGACGAGCGAGGGGGTTCGCTACCCGGTGTGAGCATCCTTGTGAAAGGCACGAGCACCGGAACGGCGACAGATGTCGATGGACGATATTCAATTGCGGCGTCGCCACAGGACGTACTGGTTTTTTCATTTATCGGTTTTGAAACGCAGGAGATCGCGGTGGGTCAGCAGAGTACAATAGACCTTGTCATGCATGAGTCGACGCAAACACTGGGTGAGGTAGTGGTAATCGGTTTTGGAACGAGGGAAAGAAAAGATCTGACGGGATCTATCTCGGCCATTCAGTCCGACGAGATCGAAAAGGTGCCGTTCGCGTCTCCTCAGTTCGCGTTGCAGGGAAAGGCTACCGGTGTGCGGATCGTGAATCAAAGTGGTGATCCTTCCGCAGCACCTCAGGTTTTTATCCGCGGTGTTGGAACGTGGAATGGAACGTCTCAGCCATTGTATGTAATCGATGGGCAGATCATCACACCGCCATCCAACGCTAATCAGGATGTGATTGGCAATATAAATTTGTGGACCTTGATCAATCCCACTGACATCGAGTCAATGTCAGTATTAAAGGATGCTTCAGCAGCGGCGATATATGGAAGCCGGGGAGCGAATGGTGTGATTCTCATCACCACCAAAAGGGGGAAACGCGGGCGTCCTATTGTTGAATTCAGCTCTCAGTACGGCGTGCAGAACATTTCGACATTTGATGTTTTGAACACGAACCAGTACGTCGATCTGATTCGTGAATCATACACTAACAGCAGCGATCCCGATGTAAGTATTGAAGAGGATCTTTACGGTCGGAATCAAGGCAATCCGGTCAACAGGCTTAATAACTTTGCGCCGCAGTTCGACCCGACGAGCCCTTACTTTATTGGCGAAAACGGCCCTTATTACAACTGGCAGGATGAGATCCGTCAGAAGAATGCGGTCAATCAAAACTATAACGTAAAAGTGTCGGGGGCGGGAGAATCCGCCGACTATTACATTTCGCTTGGTTATACTGATCAGGAAAGCGTGCTGAAGGGATCGTCTTTGGAACGCTACAATCTGGCAGTTAATGTTAATACGGATATTGGAAAATATATCAGGACTGGATTTAACTACAAGTTGACCTACCAGGAGTCGGACGATAGTCCCCCATTCGGTTCTGATGAAGCGTTGATGCAGGCAGCATCTGCGCCGCCATGGCAGCCAATCTATGACGCCAGTAACCGGTTTGGCTTCGCACCTGTAAGAAGGTTGTATAATGATGCGGGCAACTGGGAACCGTACAGGCTGTACGGCAATCAGACGAGGATCAATGCGTTGGCATATCAGAAAGTGAACGACCAGACCTTCAACCTCATGCGCAACATGGGTCAGGCCTTTATCGAGATTGAGCCGATTTCCGGCTTGACTGTACGCGGTGCCTTGAGCCTTGACTACACTTATCAGCAGCGCGTGGAGTTTGAGGATATCTGGATCGGTGAATTTTCTGTCGACACCCCGGACCCGGATCAGGCAAAACCTGAGGGATCGTTTGGTGACTACGGTCTCCGAACAAACAAGTTTTACAATTACCAGGCAGACCTTACTGTTAACTACGCCAAGATATTCGGATTGCATTCGGTGAACGCACTTTTTTCTGTGCAGGATCAATACTTCAAGAACTGGACGGAAAGTGTGTCTACGACGCAAGCGGGATCACGCGATCGGAACCTGGTAGGCATCGCAGGTCCTCCGAGTTCCGTCAGTGGTTTCTCAGGGAGGTCTGAAAAGTTTTGGTTTGGTTATGTTGGTCGCCTGGGTTACAACTATAACAGCAAGTATTATCTCGACCTATCGATGCGAAGAGACGGAAGTTCCGGCTTCCCCGAGGATAAGAGGTGGGGTAATTTTTATTCCGCAGCCGGCGCATGGAGGATAAGTGAAGAATCTTTCATGGACGGCGTAACATTTCTCGATGATCTGAAATTGAGGGGTGGCTGGGGACAGACCGGGAACGATGAAAATGTTGTCGGACGGTTTGCATATCTCTCGGGCATTACTTCCTCTGGGTCATACTCGTTCGGATCCGGCAACGGCGATGCTTATGGAAGATATCTGATCGCCTCCTCGATTCGCGATTTGTCAAATACGAATTTCTCCTGGGAAACTGTCACCACAAGCTATGCAGGCTTCGATGCGGTCTTCTTGAACAACAAGATGACGGCTACGGTGGAATACTTTAACAGAGTTACAGACGACATCCTGCAGACTGTGGCTATACCGCTGATTGTAGGTACGGCACCGCCCGTATTCAATATAGGATCGGCCAGAAACCGGGGCGTGGAACTTGAGCTGGGTTATAACGGAAATGCCGGCGCCTTTACTTACAATGTTTCAGGTAACATCTCTTTTGTATCCAATGAAGTGACGGAGCTCTATGATGATCAGCCTCTCGACACAGGTTTTGGAAGGGTTGAGGAAGGAAGACCGATCGGTCACATCTGGGGTTTCCGGTTGGGAGGAATATTCCAGACTCAGGATGAAATAGATGCGTATTACGCAGCTACGCCGGATGAAACTATCGGTGGTGACGCCGCATACGTTCAGCCTGGTGATATGTATTTTCTTGATGTGTATGGAAAGCCAACGGAAACCGAGCGCTTTTACAGCCGCACACCTGATGGCGTCATAAGCGAAGCCGACCGCACGGAATTGGGTTCAACGATTCCGGGTCACACGTATGGCTTGAACCTGTCAGCAGGTTACAAAGGCTTCGACCTGTCGGTCAATTTCTATGGTGAAGGAGATGTTCAGAAAGTTAATCTCGCACGGCAAAGACTGGAGGCAATGAACAGCAGTGGACTTAACCAGATGACCACAACGTTGGGCCGTTGGACGCCTGAGAATCCTTCCACCTCAATGCCGAGGGCGGTGATAGGAGACCCGGCAGGAAACAATCGTTTCTCAAGCCGTTGGGTTGAAGACGCAGGTTTCTTCAGGCTGAACACGTGGCAGCTTGGCTACAGCCTTCCAAGCACAGTGCTTGATAAGACCGCAGGTGTTGTGAGTCGCTTCAGGTTGTATGTTGGTGGTCAAAATAGTATGCTCATTACAAACTGGTCCACGCTGGATCCGGTAAATGACGTTTACCCGCTGCCCAAAAGTTTCTTTGTAGGATTGAACGCCACTTTCTAAGCTATACAACATGAAAAAATCATTGATATATAAATTTTCGCTGACTATAGTCATTACCGTCTTCAGTCTTAATTCCTGCGACGTTGATCGGTTAGATTCGCCACCCCTGGGCCTGATTGAGGAGAACTATTTCACCCTGGAGTCGCAATACAACGAGGTTCTTTACGCTGCCTATGGAAAGATGACTGACTGGTTCTGGTTCCACGCCCAGGATTTCTCCTATCCGATGTTCATTCTGCCCGGCGATGACATAACAGAAACCAACGGTGTCTTCGCTTCCTTTGAAATATTCAATAACCTGAACTCGACGAATGGACTGGTTCGATATTTCTTCAATTCCACGTACGAGTTGATTCAACGCGCCAACGTGGTAATAGAGGCAACCGAGAAAGGGGATCGCTCTCTGTTCAGAGATCCCAGCTTTATGGACAATCAGCATGGAGAGGGTTTGTTTCTTCGTGCATTGGCCAATTATTACCTGTACAACATGTTCGGGACAGCTCCTCTCGTTACGGAACGTTTGGTGCTTGAAACAATGCACCAGCCTAAGTCACAGGGCACGCAATTGCTCGATCAGGCTATCATTGACCTGCAGGACGCGATTCCGTTTTTGCCGGATAGCTGGAATGACAACAACCGCGGAAGGGCAACGAAGAATTCCG
This sequence comes from Flammeovirgaceae bacterium, assembly GCA_044507775.1. GTDB lineage: Bacteria > Bacteroidota > Bacteroidia > Cytophagales > Cyclobacteriaceae > Chryseosolibacter. Next base: position 192,266 of record JBIQIY010000004.1, read on the forward strand.
CTCGTGGGCTACTGTTGAAGTGCCTCGTCTTTCGTGGCGACTACACGGGATCGGCTGGCGACTACGCGGCAGCGGTCGAGGTCTACAATCAGATCACTGCGAGTCTGACCACCGATTATACGGACAACTTTAATGCGCTGACCGAGAACAATGCGGAGTCCTTGTTTGAGTTTCAGGCTTCACAGGTCCCTGGCGGAGATGATAACGTGTGGCTTCAGAATGACGGCCCGTGGCGTGGTACTGAAGTGATGACAGCGTATTGGGGATTTTACACCATCGAAGGAAATAATGCGAGGAACAACCTTCGCGGTGATAACTGGAAGGTTACTCAAAAGATGGTAAACCTGTATGGCACCGACCCGCGGGTAGACTTCTTCACGGAGGACAACAGGAATTTCTCAAAGTATGGTAAGAAAGAACTGGATGCCCTGGCAAATACGGGAGTCGGGTCGCTCAACAATGTGAGACTACTTCGCTACGCGGATGCGAAGCTGTTGGCTGCCGAAGCTATTCTTCTTTCGGGTGGCAACAAGGCTGACGCAATCGGGCTGATCAATGATGTGAGAACAAGGGCCCGGAACTGGGCAGCTTCTGCGGGTGTCGGCGATGGCTCCGAGCCGGCTGACCGAAACGTAGCAGAAACCGATAATGCGGTGATCATGCAATGGATCGAAGACGAAAGAGTATGTGAACTACTTGGCGAGCCATGGATCCGCTGGTTTGATCTCAAGCGCTGGGATGCTCGCGGATATAAGGATCTCTCAACGTGGGGTGGTGACGATGAGCATTTCAGTACCGATCTTTCGGCTGCATTTCAGTTTGAGTATCCGAAGCATTTGCTGCTCCCACTGCCGCAGGACGAAGTTGACAGGAATGAGCAAATCGTGGAAAATAACCCGGGGTATTAAAGGCCCGGCCTTATTCATGAAATTTGATGATGCCGCCTGCACAGGCGGCATCATCCTTTAATTAGTGGATAGATTTTGAACAGCACACAGATCTCGAATTTCCGGAACGGTGGTCTCATCGTCTTTCTTTTCGCCTTCTTGCTATCGTGTAACAAGGAAGAGAAACTGTTTACCGTGCGCGCGGCAAACGAATCGGGGATCGATTTTGAGAACACTATCATCACCAGTGACACCTTCAACGCGCTTTCGTTTGAATACATCTACAACGGCGCGGGTGTGGGCGCCGGAGATTTTAATAACGACGGCCTTACCGACCTCTTCTTCGCCGGCAACCAGGTCTCCTCCCGGTTGTATCTCAACAAAGGTGACCTCAAATTTAGTAACGTGACGGCTGAAGCTGGCGTCTCTACCGGGCGGTGGATCACCGGCGTGAGCATCGTAGATATCAACAACGACGGACTACCCGATATTTATCTAAGTGCCGCCGGCGAAACCGACGCAGTAAACCGACGCAATCTTTTGTTTGTAAACAAGGGGGTCACGAATGGTATTCCCGTTTTTGAGGAATCCGCCGCCGCCTATGGCCTCGACTCTGACGCCTATAGCACGATGGCGGCTTTCTTTGATTTTGATAAAGACGGCGACCTGGATATGTATCTTGTCAACAACTGGCTGGAAACTTTTAACAGAAACAACCTTCGACCCCGGCGCGTAAATGGTGAAGCAGAAAGCACGGATCAACTCTTCCGCAACAATGGCGATAACACTTTCACCAATATTTCCCGCGAAGCCGGGATCCTCATTGAAGGATACGGGCTGGGCGTGGGTATCTGCGATATCAACGACGACTCGTGGCCTGACATTTACGTGGCCAATGATTTCATGTCGAACGACCTGTTGTGGATCAATCAACGCGACGGCACGTTCAGGAATGAGATCAGCCAGTACCTGAAACATCAGACGCACAACGGCATGGGCGTCGACATTGCCGACTTCAACAACGACGCACTTGCCGACATACTCGTGGTAGACATGCTTCCACCCGGCCATGTTCGTCAGAAGATGATGACCCCCGGACAAAACTATGATCACTTTCATATGTCCATCGACCTGGGGTATGAACCGCAGTACATGCGAAACACCCTCCAGTTGAACCGCGGCAAGATGCCGGATGGCCGGACTCTGTTTAGCGAAATTGCCTTCATGTCGGGGATCGCGCAGACCGACTGGAGTTGGGCGCCCTTGTTTGCCGACTTTGACAACGACGGGTTCAAGGATATTTTTATTGCAAATGGATACCGGAAGGATGTGACTAATCTCGACTTTATTTTTTTCGGGATGGAAAACAATCCGTTCGGAACGAACGAGGCACGAGAAAGAACCTGGCGTGAAAAATTTGCCGAGGTGCCCGACGTCAAGCTCTCCAACTACATTTTCCGAAACAACGGGTCACTGGTTTTTGAAGACAAGACCAAGGAATGGGGTTTGGACCTGTTAACTTTTTCCAATGGCGCCGTCTACTGCGATCTCGACAACGACGGCGACCTGGATATTGTGACAAACAATATCGACCAACCGGTGACGCTTTACGAAAACAATCTCAACAAACATGAAGGTGCTGGTCATTTCCTTCGCCTGACTTCCCGGGAGCCCGCGTCACTTAACGAGAAAATTCATGTGTATGCCAATGGTGCGGTGCAGTACGTTGAAAGAACTCCATATCGAGGGTTTCAATCTACCGTTGAGAATGTGGCGCATTTTGGTCTGGGGGCCGCCACGCGGGTTGACTCCGTTGTTATCGAATGGACAAATGGCATCGCGCTGAAGCTAACGGATCTGCCGGTGGATACAACGCTTGTGTTCTCCTCGGAAAATGCAAGGCCGCGCCCGGCGAAACCCGCGCACCCGCAGCAAGTCGCCTTTGAAAAACGTGCACTGGCGGCGTACCGTCATCAGGGCAGCAAAGCTTCGGATATCAAATCGACCCGAACGTTGATGCACGAGCTTTCGCGCTACGGGCCCTGTCTGGCGAAGGCTGATGTCAACGGCGATGGTCTCGACGACTTTTTCATTGGTGGCAGTCCGGAAACTCCTTCTGCGATCTTCCTCCAACAACCCGACGGGAAGTTCATTTCTTCGTCGCTGGGAGAGGCTGGCGATCAGGCCGACGGGTATGCACTCTTCTTCGATGCCGATGGTGATGGAGATCCTGATCTTTATTTAGGAAGGGCTTCAACATCAGGGACGACTCCGGCCATGCCGCATGTCCTCTACGAGAACAACGGTGCTGGAATCTTTGCCCCCGCTCCCGGCGCACTCCCGGCTATAACAACATCCGCATCCTGCGTTGAGGCTGCCGATTATGACGGCGATGGTGACCTGGATCTTTTTGTTGGCGGAAGGATAAAGACTGCAGAATATCCGTCTTCGCCCCGCAGCTACATCCTGAAAAATCAGCAGGGTAAGTTTGAAGATGTGACCCGGTTATTGAACCCCGCACTTGCTGAGCCGGGAATGATCTCTTCTGCTGCCTGGGTGGATTTCAACAATGATGGAAAGATGGATCTGGTGACAGCCGGCGAATGGCAGCCGATCCGGGTCTTTGAAAATCGCGGCGACACTTTCGTGGATATTACGGAAGACGCAGGTCTAGGCAATACCAATGGATGGTGGAACTGTATCCAGGCGGCGGACCTGAACAAGGACGGCTTCGCGGATCTGGTTGTCGGAAACACGGGGAAGAACTCGTTCTTCAAGCCAACCGCGGAACACCCGGTCGGCATCGTCGCGAAAGATTTTGACCGCAACGGATCTTTTGATCCGATCATAACATATTACAATCCGGTTGAACAGGAACGATTTATTGTTCACAACCGGCTCGTGCTGATCGATCAGATCCCCGGAATCAAAAAGCGCTTTGAAACATTCGCCCAGTACGCTTCGCGGCCATTCGAGAAAGTATTTAGTGAAGAGGAACTGTCCGGGGCGTTTGTCGGCAGCGCAGATAAACTCGAATCCGTTGTCCTGATTAACAACGGGGGAAAGGGATTTACCGTGCGCGATCTTCCTGACATCACGCAAATATCAACGATCAATGATGTCCTCATCGACGATGTAAACGATGACGGCTCGCCCGATCTCGTTTTGATCGGAAACACTTATGGACAGGAGACATTGTTCGGACGCTACAATGCTTCGCTGGGTGCAATTCTTCTGGGTGATGGAAATTGGAACTGGAAAATGCTTCCGCCGAGAAAGAGCGGATTTGTCGTGGACGGAGACGCCCGCTATATTGAATCTCTTGCAACAAAGGCGGGCACTGTATATGTGATCACGCAATACAATGATTCCATACAATTTTTCGCGCCGCGCGTGCAGATGCAGTCATTACTAAGCGAGCTCCCGTAGGTATCATTTCGAATCGTTATTTAGTATAAAGCTTTATTCCGACATTAACTGAAACACGAAATGAGAATAAATTTTCCCGGCACGGTGCGCCACCTTTCCAGCTCATCAACGACGCGGCTCTCATATTTTTCCTGGTCATTTGCGCTGATCACGTGCATTTGGGGCTGCAGCACCGTTCAGGACACAGCGGCCACCAAAGAGAATATTATTGTAAATGAAAACAAGAATGAGGGTACGACCGACTGGCTCATCGATGTTCCCTTCAGACAGTGTGATCCACCGGATCATCAGAATTGCCGAAGGCCGCAGATTGAAGGGTATTGCTCTCAGACGAGCTATCTGGCAGGTGATACGTTACTGATATTTGTCAGCACCGATCCTGCTTCTGAGTACACGCTGGATATTTTCCGGATGGGATACTACGGCGGGAAAGGCGGCCGACTGATGAAGCGTGTCGGCACTCTGCAAGGCACGCCCCAGAACGTCCCCACGGCTCCGAAAAATAACCTGGTGGAATGCGATTGGAAGGTTGCTCACTCCATGTTGATACCGGATGACTGGGTGACGGGCGTTTACATTGGAAAACTCACAGCTTTGCTGGATGGCAGTCAGTCTTATGTTGTCTTCATAGTAAAAGACAACCGGAAGGCCGACGTTATGTTTCAATGCTCTGATCTCACATGGCAGGCTTACAACCGCTTTCCCTACTGGCACTCGATGTATGATGAAGGACAAAATCCGTGGGTAAATACTAATGGTGCGAAAATCAGCTTTGACAGGCCGTATGCGCTTTATGTTAACAACCTGCCTTCTGATTTTAATCCGCTGTCCAACGGCGCTGGTGAATTTTTGCTGTGGGAGTTTCCCCTGGCATTCTGGCTGGAGCGTGAGGGTTACGATGTGACCTATGTTTCCGACATCGACACGCACAGTGATGCGGACGGCCTGCTTCGCGCGAAAGCGTATATGTCAGTGGGTCACGATGAGTACTGGACGCATGACATGTTTGACAACGTGATGAAGGCGCGCGATGCGGGCGTCAACCTTCTCTTTCTCAGTGGCAACTCGGTTGATGGCACAGTTTATCTCGAACCATCGTCGGACGGTCGTCTTAACCGCATTACGGGCAGGCTACCCGAACGCGAATTCGACAACGAGGATGAGCTGATGGGAAGTTCTTCCTATGGTGTAGGTTACGCGGACATCGCAATCCGATACGCGGACCATTGGGTTTTCGAGGGAACGGGCCTGAACAACGGCGACACGCTGAAGGATCTCGTGGGCTGGGAATATCATGGGTTTCCATTGAAGAAAGATTCGACACTGACAGTGCTGGGAGTTGGCAAGATCAAGCCAAACAAATTTGCGGCTGACAGCCCGGAGGATCACGCGATGGTAATCTATACCGCTGCCAATGGAAACTTTGTTTTTAATGCCGGCACGTGCTTCTGGAGCATGCCGCTGTCGTCGCCTCCCGGCTTCAAAAACCCTGTGAATAATCAAGGTGAAGACGGCAAAGACGTGATTGATTTTACGAAGGAAGATCCGCGGATACAGCGCATCACCAGCAATCTGCTCAACCGCGCTATCGAGGGACCCGGCGAGGGAGAGTGAAAGTTTAATCGCTGCCCGTTTGGCATTAGAACTTTTTCCACCACTGGATCACCACCGGACCCAAGAGACCCGCTTCTATCAGGGGCGCTTCGGCAAACGGTGTTGACCATGCATTCGGTAGTTTTGCGATATTCGATCTAGCCTCGCGATAGGGCTTTGGCCTCTTCGCATCACCGACCAGCCAGTTGTTGATGCTGTTTACGACTGTTACGACGAGATAATTCTTTCCAGGTTTAAGCTTTCCGGTGATGTCAAGCTGAGTCGACGGCGACCAATGATAACCGATGCGCTCGCCGTTCAGAAAAACTTCCGCGATCTCCTTCACATTGTTTAGCGACAGAGTAGTGATCAAATCATTGTTGATCCAACTCGCGCTTACCTCGAACGAATGAGAATAGGTAACGGCTCCTGAATAGTAGCGGATCGTTTCCTCCGCTGATTTGTGCAATGACTCAAGTTCCTTCATGCTGTGTTGAACGGGGGCGTTTCCAGTCTTGTGTCCAAAGCGAAGTTCCCATGGACCTGACAGCGTTTTCGGCGGCGGAAGCGTATTTGATTGGCTGCCGGCGAGGCCATGCGCAGTGAAAGTTAATTCCGTGGTGTCGGGAATCGGTTGTGGCTTGCTTGATCTACTGTCCCGGAAGACGATAAAGCAAGACCCCTGTGAAGGGAGGGGCAATGGAATCGTCGTGGCGTTTCCATTCACTTCGTAATGTTGAACCGGAGTGATTGCGCCGGTCTCCGGATCCCACCACTCGGGCTGTTTTCCCGCCACACGAAACGTGCAGGTGCCTGTGATCTTTTCTTTGCCTCTGTTCCAGACGAAATAAACCTCCGCGTCGGAGGTCCGGCGATGGATAAAATCGATGGCGCTAGCGCCGTCACTTCCATTCAGCTGCACGTCTGGGATCACCGACTTTCCGCGCAAAACATCGCGGATGGTTGTTCCGGAAATTACGATCCCTTTGCCATGCTTGTTTTCTTTCACTGTGTTGCCGTCGATTTGCCCCCACAACTCCGAGGCAATCGACTGAATGGTGCGATCGTCCTTTTCGAAATTGTTCAGCCCATAGGAGCGGGATGGTTTTGGGCCGATAACCGTGGCGCCCGCCGCGACCAACGATTGGATTTTCTTCAGGACATCCAGGTCAACAGTTTCCTCGTCCGGAAGTACGAGCACCTCATAAGTCTGGCCGTGGGGAAGCGTGATCTTCCCATCCCGAACCTGCATTTTGTTGAGAATGACATCCGAATTGACAACGTCGTAATCGTATCCGAATCCCAATCCTTCGTGAACGTGCTTCGGCGCAACAAAATTCGGCGCCCGATCGCCGTAGTAAAACGCGACATCGCCGACAAAATTTCCCTGCTGGAGGAGATAGCTGCAACGCGCGAGGTATTCATGAAACGGCGCGGACTTATCCCACCACCCATTGGTAGTATTGATCAACGTTCCGAAGTTGTATACCCAACCGGGGCTTCCTGATTCAGGCGGCGTGTGTGGGAAGGTGTGATACACAAAACGATTCAGGCCTTCGCACATCGCGCGGTCGGCGAGCGGTTTCAATTCTCCCGGGCCTTCCTGCCAAAGCCACACGCTGGTAAACGACTCAGCCTCCACATACTTCTGATTGTAGATATGAGAGGCGCTGGCAATTCCCTTTATGATTTGCAGCTTGTCGAGTTGTGGGTGCCTGTTCCAGAATTCACCGCGCGGAACGGTAAGCGAACCCAATGCCTTCAGATCTTCAAACGGAACGTTGTGGATGGGTTTGCCCGGCCCGCCAGCTTCTGCGTAGAAGCCGAGCCCCTCCTTTTCAGCGAGTTCACGTCCTTTAGCATAGTGATTTTCGATGATAAGGTCTGACAGCACTTTGCTGAAGTCAAACATGAACCTGTCTGATATCTCCGGTGTGTCGATGGAAAAGCCATCCAGGATCGGCAAATACTTTGTGAGGCTGTAACCGTTTCGCGCTTCGAATTCCTGCGGCAGCTTCGGGGTCCATACGGCGGAGTTCACCTCGTAACTATCTTCGTAAAGGTATTTTAATGATCGGTTATGAAGACTTCCGATGCCGTCTTTCAGGCGTTGGAGCACATAGGCAATATTCGCTTCCTGCGCTTCACTGCTGAAATGGTCGAGCATCAGGCCATTGGAATTCGGACTCGGCAACATAAGGGGTTGACCAGTCGGTGCGCAGACGTACCGGACAATGCGCCACTTCCCTTCCGGCAAACGCCACGACAAACGGCCCTTCTTGCACTGGCTGCTTAAATCAACGATCTCCGATGTCGCGACGATTGTTGAGTCCATGGTGACCGGGTGGGCCAGTACGGCTACCTCGCGGAAAAAGGCGGGAAGACCAGTATCCGGATCGTTGTGCAAGATCATGTTCCGGTGCCCAAGCTTAGCGGGGATATGCGGGAAGGGAATCGAGGCGGCAAAGCGTGCAGGTCCCTGCACAATGGTGTCACTGCGAAACAATCCCATGGCGCCGTGCTCGGGCTTGACCCAGGCGCCTCCGGCATTCCAGCTGCTCGAGCTAACCAACCCGATCTCGAGTCCGACCCGTTCCGCTTCTCTCACTGCATGCGCGATGGCATGCAGAGATTCATCGCTGAGAAATGCGGGGCCGTCGGGCATGATGCCTTCCGGGTTAATGGTGGAGGCGACATCCCAAATATCAAAGCCGCCCATGCCTTTTTGCCTGGCCTCTTCGAGTTCATGGGTGATTTGAGGAAGACTGAAGTTTCCATTCACCCATGGCCACAGTCCCTTCGGCCTCGCCTCCAGGGGAGGATTCATGAATCCGCTGACCAGCGTGTCAGCAGTGGCAGGCGATTGAACTTGTGCGTGAATGACGTCTAGTGAAGCAGCGATCAACAACCCGATCAACAGGCCGATCACTTTCTGCGCAAAAGGGGAGAAGGAAAATTTCATGCCTCAATTTCGCTGTGCGGATTGAGCTAACTGTCCTGATCTATGTGGTTTTCCGGGCGACAATTTATTTCTACATTCACCATCAAACACGAAAGCAATGACTATTGACGAAGCCCAGCAGCAAGTTGACCAATGGATCAATACCACCGGTGTCCGATATTTTAATGAGCTCACCAACATGGCGATCCTCACGGAAGAAGTGGGTGAAGTGGCGCGCATCATCGCCCGGCGATATGGCGAGCAGTCGGAAAAGGACTCCGACAAGAACCTCGATCTCGGAGATGAACTCGCCGACGTTCTCTGGGTTGTAATATGCCTCGCAAATCAAACGGGAGTAAACCTCACGGAGGCGTTGGCAAGGAACTTCGAGAAGAAGAATCTCAGGGATAACGAGCGGCATAGGGGAAATGAGAAACTGTCTCCTTGATTTAAGATTTTTGCAGGTGTTGGGGCGCACCACCCCGGCTTCGTCCTTCGGACGGAGCCGCCCCTCCTCGGAAAGGAGGGGACCTTTGGATCTGCCACGATTTACTGGGCTTTCACGGTGGGTGCTTTCTACTTTTAGAGATTTTCCTAATTGTATAGAAGTGGGGACTGCGCAGCATGTGCCACGAATTGCGCTAAAAACAACTCCGCTTTTTTTTCAATCCATAGATGATTTTATACATTTAACGAGCCGCACCGCATGGCCGTCTTATAACCTCACCTATGGCTGAATTACACGCTCGCAACCTCGCCCTCGATGTGTTTCGGGGAATGACCATTTGTTTCATGATCATCGTAAACTGTCCCGGCAGCTGGGAGTTTGCTTACAGTCCACTGCTGCACGCCCACTGGCACGGGTTCACGCCAACGGATCTTGTCTTCCCTTCCTTTCTCTTTGCCGTTGGAAACGCCATGGCATTTGTGATGCACAAATATGAGAACCAGTCGCAGTCCGTTTTCTGGATGAAAATACTGAAGCGAACATTCATCATATTCCTGCTGGGCTATCTCATGTACTGGTTCCCTTTTTTCCGGGAGGCAGAGGGAGGAGGTCTGGAGTTGAGACCTGTTTCGGAAACGAGAATTCTGGGAGTGCTTCAGCGTATTGCCTTGTGTTACTTCTTCGCCGCAATCATTCTCCACTATGGATCGAAAAAATTTGCCGTTGCATTCAGCGTCTTTGCATTGATCGCGTACTGGATCATATCCTATGTTTTCGGTGAAACGGGTGATCCATACTCCATGACGGGAAACGCCGGGTTGAAACTCGACTTGTTCCTTTTCGGCGAGAGCCACCTCTACCACGGTGAGGGTATTGCTTTTGATCCGGAAGGACTGCTGAGCACGCTGCCTTCTATCGTGAATGTCATTGCGGGTTTCTTCGCCGGCGATTTCATCCGCCGCCGGGGTAACTCTTACGAGACAATTTCAAAGCTGATGATCGCCGGCGCATTCCTGATCCTGGGCGCCTTCGTGTGGGATATGGCTTTCCCAATCAACAAGAAACTCTGGACCAGTTCGTTTGTATTACTCACCGTCGGCCTTGACCTGCTTATCCTGTCAATCCTGGTCTATATTATTGAGATCTATCACAGTCGCCGATGGGCGTCTTTCTTTGTTGTGTTCGGTCGCAATCCGTTGTTTATTTACCTGTTGTCCGATGTGCTGCTTACCGTCCTGTACATGATCCCGATGGGTGACACGAATGTGCAGCAATGGGTCTACGCCGATTTATTCGGAAGCTTTGCAGGTCCTTACCTGGCCTCCTTCCTATTTGCGGTATCCTATATGCTGGTCAACTGGGTGGTGGGGTTTTTTCTCGACCGCAACAGGATTTACATCAAGGTTTGATAACGGTAATCCGGTTGTCGCGGATGACGGGAACGACATCGTATTGATCTTCGGTCAGACAAAAGTCGATGTCCTTTCGGATGTTCAACCGGTGAAGTCGTTTGATGTGACTCGAATCTTTAAGAAATCCTTTCAGGTCGTTTTGCGCTTGCTGGTATAGGCGCTGAGCAATAATTGGCGCATCGCATGCATGCTCGAATTCACCATTGAGTTTTTCGATCAGGGCGCCGGCGAATAGAGTGTCTTCGAGGTTTACTTTCCCCTTCCATCCGGAACAGACAATGAGTACATCGTGTGAGTTCGCTTGCACGTAATGGGCTACTGCTGACAAGTTCAGAAAGGAGCCGATGATGATATCCTGCGCATCGATTGCCTTTGCGATTGCGCGCGTCCCGTTAGTGGTCGTGAACGCGATCTTTTTACCTTTCATACCCGGGTCCATGTACTCGAACGGAGAATTTCCCAGATCGAATCCATCCACCTTCTTGCCATCGCGCTCGCCAGCAGTCAGGTAGCCATCTTCCTTCAATGCCAGGCATTCCTGAAGTTGTGCGAAGGTCTTGATGCTGCTGACATGGTGAGCAAAGGCGGTTGTCATGCACGATGTCGCACGCAGAATATCAACCACGACTACCGACTGGTCTTTGACGGGGTAGAGGTGCATCAGGTCAGGGGAGAGACAAACGTCAATTGTTCTCTTCATGAAAGTTATCTTACGATTGGCTGATAAAAGGAGGTTTGTGAATGACGGCCTTCAGGCCTTTTCCCCTGACATCGATAAAGATCTCCGTGCCGGCGGCGGAAAATTCTGTGGCGACGTACCCGAGTCCGATTCCCACACCCAGTACGGGCGAAATGGTTCCGGACGTAACTTTGCCGATTGAATTGCCCGAGCTATCCTTGATCAGGTAGTCATGCCGTGGTATACCCCTGTCAATCATTTTGAAGCCGACCAGCTTGCGTCTGACGCCTTCTTCCTTCTGTTTCCTGAGTGCCGCGGAATTGGTGAATTCTTTCGTGAATTTTGTGATCCATCCCAGGCCGGCCTCCAAAGGGGAAGTGGTGTCGTCAATATCGTTTCCGTACAGGCAGAAGCCCATTTCAAGACGAAGCGTGTCCCGGGCGCCGAGGCCGATTGGTTTGATCCCTGCATCCTTTCCGGCATCGAAGACTGCGTTCCAAACCTTGAGCGCATCGTCCTTGCCGACGTATAATTCAAAGCCGCCGGCACCTGTATATCCTGTGTTCGATATGATGACGTTGTCGACACCTGCCAACTTGCCTAAAACGAAATGGTAGTAGGGAATGGTTGATAGTTCAATGGAAGTCAGTTTCTGAACGACAGCTGCGGCCTTTGGTCCCTGTACGGCGAAGAGGCAGATGTCGTCTGAAATATTCTTCAGCTCGGCATTCTTCGTGTTAAAACGCGTGAACCAATTCCAGTCTTTTTCTATGTTGGAAGCGTTGACTACGATGAGATAGTCGTTGTCGCGAATCTTGTAGACGATCAGGTCGTCGACGATTCCTCCTTGTTCATTGGGGAGGCAGGAGTATTGTGCCTGGCCATCGGAAAGCTTCGACGCATCATTGGAAGTTACGCGTTGGATCAGATCCAAGGCATTGGGTCCCTTGACCGTGAATTCTCCCATGTGCGAGACATCGAATACACCCACACCATTCCGAACCGTCATGTGCTCATCGAGATCTGAAGAATAACGGACTGGCATGTTATAGCCTGCAAAAGGCACCATCTTGCCGCCGAGTCTGACGTGGAGGTCGTTCAGGGGGATCTGCTTCAATTCCATTGTGCGGTGTTAAAAGTGCACAAAGGTAAAACAAATTTCCGAGAGGGGTGACCGGGGCAGTGGAAAGGCAATATTATTGAGTGGATTTCTGCACGGCCGCGGCTTCAAGTGCTTCCCGGATATCCTCTCGCACCTTTTTTACCTTCACCAGCTCCGCTTCCAGATAGGCGCGCGCTTTATCTTCCCCGAGGCTGTCAGCCAGGGGCTGGAACTGGCGCATCCAAACCATCATACCCTCACTGGCTGAGTCAAGGCGGGAGATCTTGGAGGATAAATCTTCCCTTTCTTTGTCACCCAGCCCCGGCATTGCCAGCTGTGTTTGCAGCGTCCTCTTTGCTTTGTACAGGTCATCCATCCGGGGCATTGCCTCGTCGTGGATCGCCATTACTTCATCGTACAGCGCCTTATTAGGACTGTCATCCATGTCATCGTGCGCTTGATCATGGTCGTGCCCTTGCTGGCAGGCGATCGCGAACAGCAGCAACAGAAAGGATAATGTTCCTGTGAGAATTTTCATGCGACGGAAGTAAGATAGCAGATGCCCGGTCTTGGTGATGAAGGTCACAGCTATTTTGTAAATACCGCCATCTGCCCTACAAGAGCGACCAGGTCTTCGCTTTCCACCTGTTTCTTCTCGTCTGCGAGAACAAGGAAATTCTGATAAATTTGGTCGAGCTCGGTCTTGTTGGGTTGGTATCCCAGCAGCTCAAGCCTGTGTTTCAGGGCCGCGCGGCCGCTGCGGGCCGTGAGGACGATCGATGAGCATCCGACGCCTACATCGTCCGGATTGATGATCTCGTAGTTTTCCGAATTTTTCAGGAACCCATCCTGATGTATTCCCGACGAGTGTGCAAATGCGTTTGCTCCGACAATTGCTTTGTTCGGTTGAACGGGCATCCTCATCATCTCTGATACCATTCTGCTGAGTGCGTAAATTTTTTCGGACTTGATGTTGGTATAGAGATCAAGATCTTTGTGCGTCTTGATGATCATGGCAACTTCTTCCAGGGAGGTGTTGCCTGCCCTTTCTCCTATGCCGTTGATGGTGACTTCCGCCTGACGCGCGCCGTTGATCAGGCCGGACATGGTGTTGGCTGTCGCCATTCCCAGGTCATTGTGGCAATGAACGGAAATGGTTGCCTTGTGAATATTTTTTACATTTTCGAAAAGATACTGAATTCGCTTGCCGTAGAGGTGGGGAAGACAGTATCCCGTTGTATCGGGAATATTGACGACGTCCGCTCCGGCTTCGATCACAGCTTCGACCATCTGGGCCAGGAAAGCAAGGTCAGCGCGCCCGGCGTCTTCCGCGAAGAATTCTACTTCGACACCTTTGGCTTTTGCATACTTCACAGCCCACACACCCTGCTCAAGAACTTTTTCGCGGGTGGTGTTGAACTTGTGTTTGATGTGGATATCGGAGGATCCAATGCCTGTGTGGATGCGACCGTGCTTCGCATAGCGCAACGCTTCAGCCGCGACATCGATGTCGTCTTTCTTCGAGCGTGTCAGCGCACAAACGCGCGGTTCTTTCACGGCCTTTGATATTTCAATCACCGAAAGGAAATCCCCCGGACTTGAAATGGGAAAGCCCGCTTCAATTACATCCACACCCAGCGCTTCAAGTTCGCGGGCGATGACGACTTTCTCATCTGTGGAAAGCTGGCATCCCGGTACTTGTTCTCCGTCGCGCAGGGTGGTGTCAAAGATTTCGATTTTTTGACTCATGATACTTTGTTTTCGGTGTTCAATTGTTGATCAGTATGGTGGCGACCATGCGCACCTGGTTGCAAACAACGTTCCCCATGACTTCCGTCCCAAGGATCTTTTCGTGAGGGGTATCGGCGTCGGCAATATCCCGCGTGCGGTATCCCTGTTGTAAAGTGTTCTCAACGGCCTTGATGATAGCGCCGGCTTCGTCCTTGAATCCAAAGGAGATGTCGAGCATGAGGGCGGCTGAAAGTATCGATGCCAATGGGTTGGCTATTCCTTTTCCCGTGATGTCGTGTGCGCTTCCGTGAATCGGTTCGTATAATCCGACCTTATCGCCGACAGAGGCAGAAGCCAACATGCCCATCGAGCCTGCGATCTGCGAAGCTTCGTCAGTGAGTATATCGCCAAAGAGATTGCCCGTCAATACTACATCGAAACTCTTCGGGTTCTGGATGAGCTTCATTGCCGCGGCGTCCACGAACATGTGCTCAACCGTTACTTCAGGATATTGTTTGGCGACTTCCTGAACAACCGATCGCCATAGGCGGGAACTTTCGAGGACATTGGCCTTGTCGACCGACGTCACTTTGTTCCTGCGGGTTTTCGCTGCCTGGAACGCCTTGTGTGCAATGCGCTCCACTTCGAACTTCGAGTAGATCATGGTGTCAAACGCGGTGTCGCCGTTGTTTTTGTAACCGCGCTCGCCAAAATAGACATCGCCTGTCAGCTCCCGGAAGAAAAGAATGTCCGCCCCCTTGAGGATCTCCGCTTTGATGCTGGAGGCGCCGAGCAGCTCGTCGAACAACTTAATCGGGCGCAGGTTTGCGTATAACCCCAGCTCTTTACGCATTTTCAGCAGTCCCTGTTCCGGTCTTACAGGAAGGGTGGGATCGTTATCATATTTCGGATGACCCACGGCTCCGAAAAGAATGGCGTCCGTGTTTTTCAACTTTGTTAAAGTTTCCTCCGGCAGGGGACTTCCCGTTGCCTCGATGGCTTCGTGGCCGATCTGAGCATAATCAAAAACAAATTCATGCCCGAAGCATTCAGCGATCTGTTCCAAAACTTTCTTGCCACAGGCTGTTACTTCTTTTCCGATACCGTCACCGGGAAGGATGGTGATTTTTTTCTTCATTGTCTGCTAATGGGTCTGTTCAAATTGTTTAATGTCGTTTCTCAGATTTAATAAGTAGTCGATGTCGTCGTAACCGTTCGTGAGACAAGTCTTCTTGTACGGGTTGATGTCAAATCCCTCGGAGCTTCCGTCTTCCAGGACAACCTTCTGGTTCTCGAGATCAACGGTGATGATAGTGGAGGCATTCTTTTCGATCGTATCGAATATCTTTTTCAGGAACGCGTCAGAGATCTGAACCGGCAATAGAGCATTGTTCAGCGCGTTGTTCTTGAAGATGTCTGCGAAGAAGCTTGAGATCACCACGCGAAAACCACCGTCGACGATCGCCCATGCTGCGTGTTCACGGCTGCTGCCACACCCGAAGTTTTTTCCTGCCACGAGGATCTTGCCGGAGTAGCGCTTATCGTTCAACGCGAAATCCTTGGGTGTTCCCTCGCCGTCATATCGCCAGTCGCGAAAAAGATTTTCACCAAAACCTTCGCGGGTTGTGGCCTTCAGGAAGCGTGCGGGGATTATCTGGTCTGTATCTATATTTTCGATCGGCAGTGGAACCGCCGTACTTTTCAAAGTTGTGAATTTTTCTTTGCTCATTGGATTGATTCCTGATACGTTCTTACAATTCGATCTTACATTACGCGGACGTCGGTAACTCGTCCTGTTATGGCAGCAGCCGCTGCACTCAACGGACTTGCGAGGAAGGTGCGTGACTTTGGTCCCTGGCGGCCTTCGAAGTTTCGGTTCGAGGTTGAGATGCAATATTTGCCAGCCGGGATCTTGTCTTCGTTCATAGCAAGGCACGCCGAACATCCGGGCTCGCGCAGTTCAAATCCTGCCGCTTCGAAGATCTTGTCCAGGCCTTCCTTTCGGGCTTGCTGCTCGACCTGCTTGGACCCTGGAACAACCCATACTTCTACGTTCGCTGCCTTCTTCTTCCCTTTCACCATCTCGGCGACGAGACGGAGGTCTTCGATGCGCGCGTTTGTACAGCTACCGATAAAAACATAGTCGACCGACTTACCCAGTAGCTGAGAGCCGGGTTCGAGGCCCATGTATTCAAGTGATTTCGTGAAAGATGTCTGCTCGCTGATGTCTTTCAGCTCGGCGATTGTTGGAATCCGATCTGTGACCCGTATGCCCATTCCGGGGTTCGTGCCATAGGTGATCATGGGACCAATGTCGGCCGCGTCGTACGTGAGTACTTTATCGAACGTTGCGTCGGCATCGGTTTGAAGCTGCCTCCATTGTTCGACCAGCCGTTCAAATTGTTCACCCTTCGGAGCGAACTCGCGTCCACGGATATAATCGAAAGTAGTTTCATCCGGTGCGATGAGACCGCCGCGCGCGCCCATCTCGATGCTCATATTGCAGATAGTCATCCGGGCTTCCATGGAAAGGCCGCGGATCGTGTCTCCCGCATATTCTACGAAGTAACCGGTTGCGCCACTAGCGGAGATCTTCGAAATGATGTAAAGGATGATATCTTTTGCCAACACGCCTTTTGCCAGCTTGCCGTTGATCTCGATCTTCATGCGCTTGGGCCGGTACTGCAAAACGCATTGTGTTGCCAGGACTTGCTCAACTTCGCTCGTACCGATGCCGAATGCGATGTTGCCAAATGCGCCGTGAGTCGAGGTGTGGCTGTCACCACAGACAATGGTCATGCCAGGAAGCGTCAGGCCGAGTTCCGGACCGATGATGTGGACGATCCCTTGAAAGGGATGACCGAGATCGTAGAGGCTGATGCCAAACTCATCGCAGTTTCTGCGGAGTGTTTCCACCTGGTGGCGTGACAAGGCTTCCTTGATGGGAAGGTGCTGGTCTTTCGTGGGCACGTTGTGATCGGCGGTAGCGGTCGTCCGGGCCGTATTGAAAACTTTTACGCCTCTCTTCCGAAGACCATCGAACGCCTGCGGGCTCGTGACTTCGTGAATAAAATGGCGGTCGATGTACACCACATCGGGATGTCCTTCACTGTGTTTGACGACATGGGCGTCCCAGATCTTGTCGAATAATGTTCTTCCTGATTGGCTCATTTTCTCCTCTGTAGCTTATACTTTACAACTGTTAGTTTGGACTGTTGGTTCTGAAATGAAAACCGCCCCTCCGGGAGAAACCGAAGAGGCGGAAAGTCTTTCTTCAGAACTACAACGTTTGCTTGCGCGTAATTCTTTAATACTGTTTTCTAAACTACTAATATCCCAAAATTGATGTCGTAGTCAAAGAAAAAAGGGAGAAAAATATCGCTAACGATTGATTGGTAGCGGTTTGCCACGGGTGATTGGTTTGGTTGAAATCGTTTCGTTGAAATAATTGGTTTGGTTTGGTTTGGTCTGGTCTGGTCTGTAGAGACAAGGCATGCCTTGTCTCTACTAGACCAGGTATTCAAACAGATTTTCATTCTGGTTGACCAGCGTGTAGTTCAGTTTGAATTCATTCATTCGCCCGATGAGGGAATCGAAATCCTCTCTGGATTTTACTTCGATACCGATCAATGCCGGACCGGTTTCCTTGTTGTGTTTCTGGATAAACTCGAATCGCACGATGTCGTCATTGGGGCCGAGGATATGATTGACAAATTCTTTCAGCGCCCCGGGTCGCTGGGCAAACCGAACGATAAAGTAATGTTTCAATCCCTCGTAAAGCAGGGAACGCTCCATGATTTCCTGCATCCGGTCGATGTCGTTGTTGCCACCGCTGACGATGCACACCACTTTCTTGCCTTTGATTTTGTCAGCATAGAAGTCAAGGGCCGCAATAGAGAGCGCTCCGGCCGGTTCGGCGACGATAGCGTCTTCGTTGTATAACTGCAGAATGGTTGAACTCGCCTTGCCTTCCGGAACCAGCAGTACGTCGGTAATCAGATCTTTGCAGATGTCGAAGGTAATGTCGCCCACCCTTTGCACAGAAGCTCCGTCGACGAAGCGTTGGATCTTGTCAAGTTTTACGGGCTTGCCCGCCTTAAGCGCTTCTTTCATCGAAGGTGCGCCGGTCGGCTCCACGCCGATGATCCGGGTGTCGGGAGAATGCATTTTGAAGTAAGTGCCCACGCCCGCGCAAAGACCGCCACCACCGATCGGAATGAAAATGTAATCTATGTTCGTGAGTTCCTCGAGGATTTCCTTGCCCACGGTACCCTGACCTTCGATGATCTTGATGTGATCAAAGGGCGGGATGAACACTTTGTGATTCTCTTCTGTGTATTGCAGCGCCTGTGTCTGGCAGTCATCGAAGGTGTCGCCGGTCAGGATGATTTCAATATTGTCTCCGCCGAACATCTTGACCTGGTTGATCTTTTGCTTCGGAGTGATGGCGGGCATGTAGATCACGCCTTTGATGTCGAGAAGTTTGCAGGAGTATGCAACACCTTGGGCGTGGTTGCCGGCGCTCGCGCATACTACGCCGCGGGAACGCTCTTCAGCGCTGAGGCTCTGGATGAGGTTGTAGGCGCCGCGTAGTTTGTAAGAGCGTACGACCTGGAGGTCTTCGCGTTTCAGATAAATTTCAGCGCGAAATTTTTCAGAGAGTTTGCGGTGATGTTGTAAGGGTGTTTTGAGCACCACCGCTTTGACGGTGTTGTAGGCGTCTTCGATGTTGATGGTCGCGGTTGTTATCATAGTGGAGCGACGTTAGTATATGAGCAGCTCGTGGGGTCGGCCGCGGATCGCCGGCACCTATCGTTTCGGCGCTCTGCCGGATGATGCGCTCGAATTAAACGAAGGCCCGCATTTGATGCAGGCCCTCGTTCAAATGATCTATGTCAAGTTGCAGCTGCCTTGCTCATTGCGAAGCAAGACGAAAGCCGCACGCGCGTTCTCCACCGTTTGCCCGCCGAAGCCTGAGCCGGACGAGCGAGGGGGCGAAGGCGGGTCAATTGATCATGCTAGCTTCGACCTGTTGCTTTTCAGGTCTCAGCTTTCTGACGGCAGCGCCTGCTTGCCACAACTCGCTTTCGCGAAGCTCTTTTAGTTCATCGGCGAGTTTCTCGCGATAGTCCGGCTTGCTGCAGGTATCGATCGTGCGCTTCGCTTCAGCACCGGTCGCAACACTTTGGTAAAGTTCTTTGAAGACGGGCAACGTGGCTTCCTTAAAGCGCTTCTTCCAGTCGAGGGCTCCGCGCTGAGCAGTAGTCGAACAGTTGGCGTACATCCAGTCCATGCCGTTTTCAGCGACCAGGGGCATGAGACTTTGCGTGAGTTCTTCCACCGTTTCATTGAATGCTTCCGACGGAGAGTGGCCGTTCGCGCGCAGCACTTCGTATTGAGCTTCGAAGATGCCTGCGATGGCACCCATCAGCGTGCCGCGTTCGCCGGCGAGGTCTGAGTATACTTCTTTCTTAAAATCGGTCTGGAACAGGTAGCCCGAACCAACGCCGATGCCGAGAGCATAAGCTTTCTGTTTTGCGTTTCCGGATGCATCCTGGAAGATCGCATAGCTGGAGTTGATTCCTTTGCCCTGTAAGAAAAGCCTGCGCACAGACGTTCCGGAGCCCTTCGGGGCGACGAGGATCACATCAACCTCCGGGGGAGGCACGATGCCCGTCTGCTCTTTGAACGTGATTCCAAAACCGTGGGAGAAATAAAGGGTCTTCCCTTTCGTCAGGTGTGGTTTGATAGAAGGCCAAAGGGCGATTTGTCCTGCGTCCGAGAGCAGGTACTGGAGGATCGTTCCGCGTTTGGCGGCTTCCTCGATGTCGAAAAGGGTTTCTCCTTCAACCCAACCGTGCTCGACAGCCTTGTCCCAGGTCTTGGATCCTTTTCGCTGACCAACGATGACTTTGAAGCCGTTGTCGCGAAGGTTCAAAGCTTGTGCCGGACCTTGTACTCCGTATCCAAGAATTGCGATGACTTCATCCTTGAGTACTTCGCGGGCCTTTTCCATCGGGAATTCTTCCCGTGTCAATACTTCCTCAACGACACCGCCAAAATTGATCTTTGCCATAAATGATTAATTTAATGTTACTGGTTTGTGGTTTATTAATTCAAAAAACTATCAGGCGACCTGCCTGTTGTTTCTTTCGTTCAGTACGTAGTAGCGCGCGCTTCCTTCATAGTAGTTGGCTTGCTCTACCTCTATGAGTTTTTCGATCTGATGTTTGACTTTCTCCATGAGATCCGCGGTGGTATACACCAGCACGATCGCGCAGCCGCGCGTGAAATCTTCTTCGTACTCATGAGCGATCAGCTTCTTAATACGTACCCGCCGTCTGTTCAAGACGTTAACAATCCTGTTGAGGATTGAAAAATTATTGTCGGATACGATTTCAAGGGTGAACTCCTGTTTCATAACTCTGTGCTTAAGTATTTTATTTAATTATCCGGATGCTCCGGCATTGTTGCGCAATCAAACGATGGGCGCCTCAAGCATGCAGTCGGTTACACATCCTCCTGCGGGCACCATCGGAAATACGTTGTCTTCCTTGCCTACAACCACCTCTACGAAATAAGGCGTCTTGGCTTCCAGCATTTTCTTCATCGCGTTCACGAGGTCTTCGCGTTTCTCAACTTTTACGGCGGGAATATGGTACGCCTCGGCAATTCCGATGAAATTCGGATTCACCATCTCAGTCGAGGAATAGCGCTTTTCGTGGAACAGTTGCTGCCACTGTCTTACCATTCCCAGGAAGCTGTTGTTCAGTACCATGATCTTTACCGGTATCTGGTATTGCATGATCGTTCCCAATTCTTGCAGCGTCATCTGGAAACCACCGTCGCCGATGATTGCAACAACCTCTTTTTCGGGTTGCGCCAGTTTGGCACCGAGTGCGGCAGGCAGGGCGAAGCCCATTGTCCCGGCTCCTCCTGAAGTCACGTTTGTGCGCGGATTTTTATATTTGTAGTAGCGCGATGTCGCCATCTGATGCTGTCCGACGTCGGTCACCACAATAGCTTCACCGTTGGTCAGCTTTGAAAGGTGGTTGACAACTTCGCCCATCTTCAGTTCGGCCTGCGGATGGTTCAGCTCCTTATGCGTAACCTTCTCGTATTCGACCTGGTTGAGCCGGTGAAAACTCTGCAGCCACTCTTCGTGATTGTTGGCATTGCAATAGCCGATCAGCGCGTGAAGGGCCTCTTTGGCATCCGCATGGATTGCCACGTCGGCCGGCACAATCTTGTTAATCTCCGCTTTGTCGATGTCGATGTGGATCACCTTGGCCTGTTTGGCATAGCGGTTCACGTTCCCTGTTACACGGTCGTCGAATCGCATGCCGATCCCGATCAGAACATCGCATTCATTCGTATTCAGGTTCGGGCCATAGTTGCCGTGCATGCCGAGAAATCCTACGTATTGGCGATGATCGGCGGGAAAGGCCCCCAAGCCGAGTAACGTAGACGCTACTGGTATTCCCGTCTTTTCGATGAACGCGACGAGTTCTTTTGTCGCGCCAGACAGCAATACTCCCTGTCCCACCAATAGGTAGGGACGTTTGGCCTTGTTGATCAGTTCAGCGGCGGCCTCTACCTGGTCGTATTGCAGCACAGGCGTCGGCTTGTAGGTACGCACCGATTCGCAGCGCTTGTATTCACTTTCGTCTATGAGTTCGTTCTGAGCGTTCTTCGTGATATCGATCAATACCGGTCCGGGCCGGCCCGTCGTGGCAATGTAAAACGCCTTGGCTACCGCCGGAGCGATGTCCTTCGCTTCCGCAACCTGCACGTTCCACTTTGTAACGGGGATAGTCGTGTTCACGACATCCGTTTCCTGGAATGCGTCCGTGCCGAGGAGGTGTGCGAATACCTGGCCTGTAATGCAGACAACCGGCGTCGAGTCGATGAGCGCGTCAGCGAGACCCGTCACCAGGTTCGTTGCGCCTGGTCCGGACGTTGCAAATACGACACCGGGCTTACCGGAGACTCTGGCAAAACCTTGTGCGGCGTGAATCGAACCCTGTTCATGACGCACGAGAATATGCTTCAAGTCCTTTTGGAAATTGTAAAGCGCATCATACACCGGCATGATCGCACCCCCCGGATATCCAAAAACAGTGTCAACTTTTTCAGCTATCAGCGAACGCAGCAGGATCTCGGATCCTGATATCTTCCTGGTCGCTTGCTTGTCGCCCTCAGGCTTTGGTTCAGTCTTCGTCAGTAACGCACCCATCTGCAGCAGTTTTTACTTGTTTAGCATACTTATATAAAATTCCATTCTTCGCATTCAGCTTCGGAGCTTTCCATGCGGACTTACGCTTCGCCAGCGTCTTTTCGTCAACCATCAGATTGATCTTGCGGTTGAGAACGTCGATCTCGATGATGTCATTGTCTTCGACCAATGCGATCAATCCGCCCTCAAAGGCTTCCGGAGTAATGTGTCCCACTACAAAGCCGTGCGTGCCACCGGAAAATCTTCCGTCCGTGATCAGCGCGACACTCTTGCCCAGTCCCGTTCCCATGATGGCCGATGTGGGTTTCAACATTTCAGGCATGCCGGGCGCGCCGCGAGGTCCGACATAACGGATCACGACCACATCACCCGACTTTACCTTCCCGCTCTGGATTCCATTTACCAGCTCGAACTCGCCGTTGAAAACGCGCGCAGGACCGGTGAATTTTTCTCCTTCTTTTCCTGTGATCTTCGCTACCGATCCCTTTTCGGCGAGATTGCCGTATAGGATCTGCAAATGCCCTGTGGCCTTGATGGGGGTCTCCAGGGGAAGGATGACATCCTGTGTTTTGAAATCCAGCGATTTTACATTCTCCAGATTTTCGCGGATGGTTTTTCCGGTAACGGTCAGGCAATCGCCGTGCAGGAAGTCGTTGTCGAGCAAATACCTCATGACCGCCGGCACACCGCCGATCCTGTGAAGCTCTTCCATCAGATACTTGCCGCTGGGCTTCAAGTCAGCCAGCATCGGTGTCTTGTCGGAAATGCGCTGGAAATCTTCCTGCGTAATATCGATAGCCGCCGCCCGGGCCATAGCAATCAAGTGAAGGACTGCGTTGGTCGATCCGCCCAACGCCATGACTACTGTAATAGCGTTTTCAAACGCCTTGCGTGTCATGATGTCAAGGGGCTTGATGTCGTGCTTCAGCAGATGGAACATTGCCTTGCCCGCCTGCTGGCATTCGATTGATTTTTCCTTGCTCACCGCGGGATTGGAAGAGGAATACGGAAGCGCCATACCCATCGCTTCGATTGCCGAAGCCATGGTGTTCGCCGTATACATCCCTCCGCAAGCGCCGGCGCCCGGACAGGAATTTTTTACGATGCCTTTGAAATCTTCCGGCGTGATCTTGCCCGCAATTTTTTCGCCTAGTGCTTCGAAAGCGGAGATGATATTGAGTTCTTTTCCTTTCCAGTGCCCCCCGGCAATTGTGCCGCCATACACCATGATAGCAGGGCGGTTCAGTCTTGCCATCGCGATCAGTGCGCCGGGCATGTTCTTATCACATCCGACTACAGCGATCAGTCCGTCATAATATTGCGCACCACATACGGTTTCAATTGAGTCTGCGATGATCTCTCTACTGACGAGTGAGTACCGCATGCCTTCCGTGCCATTGCTCATTCCGTCACTGACGCCAATCGTGTGAAAGATCAGACCTACGAGATCGGCATCCCAGACGGCAGTCTTGACTTCTTGTGCGAGCTGGTTCAAATGCATGTTGCAGGTGTTGCCATCGTATCCGGTGCTGACAATTCCAACCTGTGCTTTGTCGAGATCCTCGTCTGTCAAACCAATACCATACAACATGGCTTGAGCTGCGGGGAGGGTGGGGTCTTGTGTGAGAATTCTACTGTACTTATTCAACCTGGTATTAATTATTGATCTTAATATGTTCTGTTCCAATGTCGCGTTGCTGCGACCGTGCTTAAATGATTACATAACTAAACGACCGCTCGAGCACCTGGCAGCGGTATGCTTCCTGCACAATTGCTCCGAGGCTGTCTTTCCACTCTTTCTTGAATGTATTGGCGTCGATAGATTCGATACCGGCAATATCGACTGCCGTTCCGCAGAGAAAGGCGCTGTCTGCCGCTTCGAGCTCCTGCGGATCTATGTTTCGTTCAACCACCGGTATGTCAAGGGCGCGGCAGATGTTCAACACTACTTGCCGGGTGATTCCGGGAAAGATGTTTCCCAGCGGAGCCGTATACAGCACGCCGTCTTTTTCCAGGAAAAAGTTGCCGGCGGGCCCAGCCGCTACGTTGCCATTGTTGTCCAGCATTAACGCGTCGTCATAACCTCTTGCTTTTGCCTCGCTGGTCGCGAGAATGTTGCTAACATAATAGCCGGTGATCTTACCTTCTACTTTAAAGGTGGCGGGATCCGGCCGGTGGTGGGATGACACACAAACTTTCAGCAATTTTTCGCCATGGTATTTCGCCCACTTCCACGTGCCCATCATGAGATGCACATCGGGAGTTTGGGTGAGCCGCATGTTCGGGCCGCAAAAAACCAGGGGGCGGAGATAAGCGTCCGTCAGGTTATTCTTTTCGATTAACTGGTAGGCTACTTGCGTAAGCTCTT
Organism: Flammeovirgaceae bacterium; assembly: GCA_044507775.1. Classification (GTDB taxonomy): domain Bacteria; phylum Bacteroidota; class Bacteroidia; order Cytophagales; family Cyclobacteriaceae; genus Chryseosolibacter. Next base: position 217,092 of record JBIQIY010000004.1, read on the forward strand.
CCGAGTCCCAATTGAAAGGTATTCCGAGCAGTGAGCAGCTGTTTTTCAGCCGTTCGAAGTGTTCAAATGCCTTGAATAATTTGACGCCGTTCAAAGTTTTGTAAGACCGGATTCCCTCGTACGCACCGAAGCCATAGTGCAGCGTCTGGCTGTATGGATCGATGTGCGCATCGACAGCTTTGATGAACTTGTCATCCATGAAAAGGACCGTGTCCCGGGTGAAATACATGATATTTACAACTGTTAGTTTGTTACAACCTCTATAAAACAAAACCGCCCCGGATTTCTCAGGGGCGGTCAGTTCGTTATTTGTTAATTCTTATACCATAGACGCCCCTGCGGGTTTTATGAGACCGATCACCACGATAAGGAGCACTAATACCAGATTTCCCACGTTTGCACCGCGGTTGAAATGGTTAGTGATATCGTATTGGGCTGTCATAATCTTTCGTGTGTCCACAATTTTCAAGAATATTCGGTTAGAATTCAAGCGAAGTGCGGAAAAAATTTTTGTTGGATGGTTAACGAATGTTAGCTGGCGAGTGAGAAATGAGACATTTTATAAAAATCCGATGGACTACATCGAATGTGTTGAACTTATGATTCTTTAGGTGGGCACATGGGAACCGGATAGTTCCTGCAACGATCATAGGCAGTAGTGCTCACCTGATACGGTCATCCCTAACGGGATTCAAATAAAAAATATGCGCATTGTTTTTCTACCATAAGGTCATCCCTAACGGGATTCAGTTCAGACGAAATTGCCGGTTCGGTTTACATGTCAAAAGGAGGAATGATTGCGCACCGATGATTGTTTCTAAAACGCCTGGGCCGGTCAGTGGGTTAAGGTGGCAAGATGAATGGTTTTTAGGTTGTGGGTTGGAACTGAATCGGTCAGCGATGATCGTATGCGCTGACGAAAGCCCGATCGCCGTTATTTCATGATTTCCATTGTTGGCCGCAGCTCGCCGGCTGGTCAGTACTGAATCCCTTTAGGGATGACCGTATGGTAAAAATGATGCGCAAATGTAATATTGAATCCCGTTAGGGATGACCGTATCAGATGAATACTACGCGCCATGATAGCGGCAGGCAGGTAACTGGCGATGGCCGGCCGCCCGGCATCATATTTTACGATTGCATGCAAACGCAGAATTATGCCAGCATGTAATTTCAGTATCCCATTTTCAGGAACTCCAGCAGAGATATTTCAAAAAGCCCAGGCGGCTGTACAAGGTCAGGGCGGTCTTTTCCGCGGCGATGATATGTCCGGTGTTTTCGAGCTCACTGTCCTCGGCAGCGACGTGAAGGGTTCCTATAATATTTCCGGACAAGAACTTTCGGTCACCATAGATTCGAAACCCTTCATGATACCGTGCAGTACGATCCAGAACTATCTATCGAAGCATCTCGAAACAGTGGGAGCTGGCTATTAAAGATCGGAATGCTTTAGCTTCAGATATGCGAAATAGTTGAACAGGAAGGCCCAGACAACGGCGATCGCAACCGAGCTGATCGTCAGGTAGTCGCGGATTTCCTGAAATGCGTATCGCGTAAAGGGGTTGGGTACCAGGTTGGAAATGCTTTCGAGTGGAAAATATTCGATGAGGGCCGGAACATAATCATCGATATTCTGCTTGACAATGAACTCAAGCATCGGAGCCAGTAACATCAGGATAATGGTCAGACCCGAGCGCTGGATGAGTATTCCCAGCATCAGCGCGAACGAGAGATAGGAGAAAATCTCGATGAAGTACGCGAAGAGAAATTCCATATCTGCAAACACGTAATCCCAGTTGATCGCAGGCGTATAGATCAGCCCCGTTGCAAAACTGATGATCATGATCATGGCGACGCTGAGGAAACTCAGCAATACATTCATCAGGATCTTGCTGCCGAGAAATTGTAACCGACTCAAGCCGTCGATCACGTTCTGTCTTACCGTGCGGTATTGAAATTCATTCGTAATGGATATTATGGTCATAACGCCCAACACGATCTTGAAGAATCCACTGAAAAAAATCAGATTCAGCCAAACGTCCGGAAAATGATAGAGGGGTATGCGATTAATGTTTAGGCTGGAGCCAAAGTCTTCAAACCGGCTGGCAATCCACTTCAGCAATTCCATTCCGCTCGCTGTGAAGAACGCCAGCGTGATAAAGTACAGTCCGCAGACGATCCAGAATGTGCGGTAGCTGGTTAGTTTTTTAAGATCGATTTGGAGCAAACCCAGCATAAAGTTATAAGTTCTAAGTTCTAAGTTCTAAGTTCTAAGTTCTAAGTTTTGAGTCAGGACTTTGATCCTTAAGTTTCTTTTTCTAGCTCACCTTGCCTGGGGCGTGATAGCATGGGCATCAGGCTCAATCTCCCGTTGAAGGACAGAACATAACGAAGTTTAACTATACGGCATTGACATAATATTTAAGTTCAGGAGCCGGCGAGGATTTCGAGGAATTGTTTTTCAAGACTTTTCTTTTGGGTGACGAGGTGGGATGCCACTACACCCTTGTCGAAAAGGAACTTGTTAAGGTCTTTGCTTGAGAACCCCTCGCGCAGTGCCACCTGGAAGCTGCCGTTTTCACGCGCAATAGAAGAGGCGCCGCTGAAATTCTGAAGGAGTTCATGGAGTTCGGGCGCGTCGGCAGACACTTCAACGGTTTCCGAACCCATTCCGGAGATGCTGACAGGGCCCGTGTGCACCAGGTTGCCTTTCTTCAGGACGCAAAAGTGTGAACACACCTTTTGCACTTCATCCAAAAGGTGACTGGCCAGGATAATTGTTTTTCCATTCGCCGCAATCTTCCGGATCAGCACGCGGATCTCGGCGATCCCCATCGGGTCGAGACCATTCGTCGGCTCGTCGAGGATCAGCACCGTCGGGTCATTCAACAGTGCTGAAGCGATCGCGAGGCGCTGTTTCATACCCAGGGAATATGTCTTGTATTTATCGTCTTTTCGCGCCGTGAGTTCAACCAGCTCGAGCACGTTTGGAATGTTCTCCGGAGGACAGGCCTTGATCATAGCGTTGAGCTCGAGATTCTTTTGTCCGCTGAGGTAGGGATAGAAGATCGGGTGCTCGAGCACCGCGCCGATTTTTTTGCGGATGTGGTGCGTGGGCGGATCGCCGAACCACGAGAATTGCCCGGAAGTCGGATTAACCACACCGGTCAGCATACCCAGGGTGGTAGTCTTGCCGCTGCCGTTGGGCCCCAGCATGCCAAATACCTGGCCCCGCTGAACTTCCAGGTTCAGACCGTTGACAGCCTTGATGCGCCCGAAATGTTTGGTGAGATTTGAAATTGAAAGGACGGTTTCCAAGGGGAGAGGTTTACAGTGGCCAAATCGTTTTCAGTAGTACAATTTAGTCTTTTTCCGGCGACTTTCCATGGTCATCATCGTCGTCATCGTCGCTGTCGCCACCGGCGAATTGTTTGATCTTACTCCCGATATCCGTGCTTTCGTCAAGCGTGGAAAACAGCTTCGTTACTTTGTTGAGCGCAATGCTTCCCAGTATGTCCAGCACGTACAGGTTGGTCGCATCGTTGATTAGCACGAGCATGCCTTTGGTTTTTCCTTTCTGTTCTTTCAGGTAGACATCGAAGTTCTTGCCGTCATGCCGGCTGCTCATGATCTCTTCAAACGCCTCGGCCTTGTAATCGGAAACCAGTTTGCGATACGAGTTCGTGTCGAAACCACCTTCCTTCTTGATCATGAGGAAACGCATTTTTTCGATGTCTTTGATCAACTCATCGAACTCCTTGTCTTCCGTTTGGTTGATCATCCGCAGCGTATTGTTGTAGAAGAACAACTGTAGCGCGTCGGAGTATTTCTTTTGAAGCGCTTCCGTTGTTGCGCTTTGGCCGTTTACCTGGGTGAGTGAGAGACAGGCAATAGCGAGCAGGAGTATTGATTTCATGCAGGGTTGTTTGTTACTACGTACTAGTTTTCACGTCCACGAGAGTTGTCCGTAGGTGTTTTTTTGCTGTCCTTGTCCATCCGGTCGAGATTCTCCAGTCCTTTGATATTCATCTTTGACCCGATGCGGGAAATCTGCTTCAAGTCGATCTCGCCAAAGATGCTCAGGATCATGAACTCTTCGTTGCCCCCGACGATCATCAGCATTTCGGATATCTTGCCGCCGTTTTCCTGGATCATGAATTTCATGTCTTTGTCCTTGTCGCGAACCGACATCAGCTCTTCAAAGTTTTTCGGGATGAGCGACAGCGCTTCTTTATACAGGTCCCGGGAGTTGCGCGCGTTTTGTTTGGCGAGAATTTTCAATCCCTTGAGCTTGCTGATCGCTTCGAGTACCGCTTTGTCCTCGGGTGTTTCGGCATCCATTTCAGTGAACAGGCCAAACATTTTGCTGGATATGTTGACGTTAGTGAATGTTTCGTCGTTCTGGTATTTGTTGAAGAATTTTGAGATGACATCCTGGGCGTTTACCGCGGTCACCGTCACCATCAAAATCAGGATTGCAGCAATCTTTTTCATATTCGTCATTTTAGTTGTCGTCTGAATTTGCTTGATTGTTATAGTTCAGCGGGGGATTGTTCTTGTTCTTTTTGAACATCCTTTTGCGCTTCATTAAAGAGATTTATTTTTCGGGCCTGTTCTTCCGCCGTGCTGAAGCTCTTGGAGATCATCAGCAGCGCTTTCTTCGTTTCTTCAAAGGCCATCTTCGGATCGTCATACGTGTCGCCGGATTCCGCGGGTGACATTTTTCTCACTTCCATTCGCACGAGCCACACTGCGAGAACCAGCACGACTACTCCGGCGGCAATACGCATGGTGTTGTAAAGGAGCGACCTCACCTGGCGCCGGGGCTTGTTGATCTTCCGGATCACCTGAGAGTCGAAAGTGATGTCGGTCAAATCCTTTTTCCTTTGTTCTTCGAAGTAGCGGAAGAGCGATGCCGTTTCCGCGAGGGAGTCGGGTATTGCTGACTGGCTGAAGTATTCCTGCAACTGCTTTTCCTCTTCGAGCGTGGTTTTGCAGTCCCAGTACTTGTTCAGCAGCTCATTTATTTTTTCAGAGTCCATAAGCGTCGATTTTTGTCAACTTCTCGCGAACCGAGTTCCGGGCGCGGAAGAGGTTCACCTTAACCTGGTTCATGTCCAGTTCGAGTATGTCGCATATTTCCTGGTAGCTGTAACCTTCGACGTCGCGAAGGTGGATCACCTGCCGTTGTTTTTCCGGCAGTGCCGAGATCATTTGCGCTATCTTGTTCATGCTCTCGCCCATTTCTGTCGATTCGTGGGGTGTCATCCCGTTGTGACGGACATTGTAACTTTCTTCCAGCGACCGGGTCGACCGCGTTTTCATCAGGCGCAGCCGGTCGAGCGAAAGATTTCTCGTGATGCGCATACACCACGCCTCCCAGTTCTGCACCTGGTCCATCTCATTACGGCCGTTCCAAACGCGGATAAATACTTCCTGGACAATGTCTTTCGCTTCTTCCTCGCTTTCGAGAAACCGAAGAGCAAAGCGAAAAAGCTTGTTTTTGCTCGGTAAAACCCTGTTTTCAAAAGTTTCCAGATCCATTGCCGAAATTCAGTAACAAGACGCAAAGGTAGGAGAGATGTTACAAATGGAATGAAAAATAAAAAAGCCTCGAATGGGGGTGGTAGCCACGAATACAGGTTATAGCCACGAATACACGAATTGCCGCGAATACAGGTTATAGCCACGAATACACGAATTGTCACGAATAGGTGAATGGCCACGAATACGCGAATTATCACGAATAGATGAAATGGCCACGAACACGGAATTTTCACGAATCACCCGCCGGTTCTGAGCCTCGGGTGGAGTGTGAGCGCTGGAGAGAGGCACCCCCCCGAAAGCCCCCCATCCTGAGCGCGGGTGGGCTGCGCGAGGAGGCGAAGGATCCCGATAACGCGATGGCTACGCGCTAAAATCAACCTTACTTGGGAGATCCTTCCTTTAGGTTTGAATCAATATCTACATCTAAAGAAGATAATCATC
>JBIQIY010000050.1:0-13217 GCA_044507775.1 Flammeovirgaceae bacterium
AGTCGGATCGTTTGATCGTGCCTGTTATCTGAATACCCGCTACCGGCGCGCCATTAGCGTTGGGGTTGGCGGTGGTTCCGCGATACAGCATGTTGACTTTAACCTGCTTTGTAACGCCATGGATCGTCAGGTCGCCCGTCAGTTCGTAGTTATTGTTTTTCAATTTCTTGATTGACGTGCTCTTGAAGGTCATAACCGGGTATTTTTCAACGTCAAAGAAGTCGGAGCTTCTCAGGTGATTATCCCGGGGTTCAACCTGTGTGTTGATGGATTTAACATCAGCTGTAAGTTCGACGACGGCATCGCTGAAGTCCGGCTTTGATGCCACGATGGTGACATCGTATTCATCGAAGTACCCGGGTACATCCGCGATTCCAAGGTGCGTTACCGTGAAGCCGAGCTTCGAGTGCATCGGGTCTTCTACCCAGGTCGTTTGCGCGATGGAGCTTATCGACACTAGCAGTGCCGAAAAGAATAGAATAGCATGTTTTTTCATAAGAATCATATTTGGTTTTGATATACAAAGGTACCCCACCCCCGGGCGGTTCACATTGATTTGAATCAAGTAAGCCGTTGATATGGAATAACTCATCCGATGTGGATGGGCAGATTGTTCTTTGTTGTTTAAGCTGTAGATTCCATCCGCAATTGCACTACTGCACTTAAACACATATCACGACTATGAAAAACCTGAAAAATCACTATCAGAACGTGGTTATCGGCTTTGGTAAGGGCGGCAAGACGCTGGCTGCTTACCTGGCAAAAACCGGGCAGGACGTCGCGGTAGTTGAACGGTCCGAGCGGATGTATGGCGGAACCTGCATTAACATCGCTTGCATTCCGACGAAATCGCTGGTTACGAGCGCTGAGAAGAATGTCCCCTATGGGGATGCAATTCAAGCCAAAGACGATCTCACCTCATTCCTCCGGCAAAAGAACTATGAGAATCTTGACGCCTATCCCTCGTTGCATGTGATTACGGGCAGCGCGAAGTTTATTTCTAAAAATGAAATTGAAGTCGTACTCAAGGAAACCAGGAACGCGATGCGCATCACGGCCGACCGGTTCTTTATAAATACCGGTGCCGTTCCGTTCATTCCGGATATCAAAGGGATTTCCACCTCCCATGATATTTTTACAAGCACATCACTCATGGATCAGACGGGATTGCCCGAGCGATTGGTCATTATCGGCGGCGGGTTCATCGGCCTCGAGTTTGCGGATATGTACGCAAAATTTGGCTCGAAGGTGACCATGCTCGATAGCCGGGAAACGTTCCTGGAGCGCGAAGATCCGGATATTGCGGATGCGATCCTCAAGGCGATGACGGATCGAGGCATTCGTATCCTCACGGGAGTATCGCTTGAGAGTGTACGCGATGTTGCCGATGGTGTCGTCGTGCAGTCCAGAGATGCTCATGGTAAGTCAGAGGAGATCAAAGGCTCGGCTGTTTTGCTCGCCACCGGCCGCAAGCCTGATCTTGAGACGTTGGAGGTGAATGCAGCCGGGATAAAGTTGGATGCTCGGGGCTACATCCGGGTTGACGATAAATTGAAAACCAACATCGAAAATATCTGGGCTATTGGCGACATCAACGGAGGCCCGCAGTTTACTTACATTTCGCTCGATGACTTCAGAATTATCCGGGATCAGCTGTTTGGCGGAACCTATACTTCCACCGCGCAGAGAAAACAGGTGGCCTCATCGGTGTTTATTGCTCCGCCGTTTGCGCATATCGGCCTCCGTGAGAAAGATGCGATGGCCAAAGGGCACAGGATAAAAGTTGCCAGACTGTCCGCCGCGGCCATCCCGCGCGCACGGATTCTGAACAACACCACCGGAATATTGAAGAGTGTGATCGATGCCGATACAAACAAGATCCTGGGCTGTTCACTCTTTTGTGCCGACGCAAGCGAAATGATCAATACCATCCAGGTCGCCATGAATGCAGGCCTGGATTACCACGTGATCCGCGACACAATATTTACGCACCCTTCAATGAACGAGGCTTTCAATGACCTATACGCCTCAGTGTAGACATGTCCTTTGTGCGGTCAATGACTTTCTGTCACTCTACTCGGTCGGTGACAGGATCGGGCCGTTCGCCGAGAAACTCTACCCACGCTTTCTTCATACAAGGATAATGCTTGGCAGCTTCAACCAAACTCATGAATGCATCGAGCGTGGTGGCAAATCTTTTAGCCAGCACATCGTTGCTGATTTGATTGTCAGGCGTGAAAGCCTGGTGTGCCATGGCAAGAGAAAACATGTCGGGGTAGACCCTTGTTCCCAAATGTTCCAGTGGAATTCGCAGAGACCAGAGCCCGCGGTTTCCGCCAGCCATGGAAGGAGAAGCCGACATCAGTAACGCGTGTTTTTCGTTGAACGGCTGAGGACGGAACCGGGAGACCCAATCAATAGAATTTTTCAAATGGCCGGGCATAGAACCGTTGTATTCCGGACTGACAATAATAAAAGCGTCATTTTCGAGAATACAGTTTTTCAACAGTTCGGCGCCAGGTGGAAAACCGGATGCTTTTTCGTCATCCTGATCGAATGGCATGCAGTCAAACTCTGAGATTGACCGAAGGTCGGTGACGGCGCCTCTTTCGCGAAGCACGTTCGCAGCAAGTTGCGCCAGCTTCGCATTCAGTGACCCTGTTCTCGCCGAGCCGGCGATAACGAGGAGTCGCAACGGCTCCTCGTGCTTCCTTACACTTTCATTTATTGGCATAGAGATGAATTTTCATAACGATGGGATCCTGTACTCCCGAAGGTCATTTATTAATATCATGCTGATCATGGTTGCGATCGAGCAGTTTTGCATTTATCGCCACAACGATCGTACTCAGACTCATCAGTACCGCGCCGAATGCAGGACTGAGCATGATGCCATAGTTGTACAACACGCCCGCGGCCAGCGGGATTGCGAGAATGTTGTATCCGGCTGCCCACCAAAGATTCTGGATCATCTTGCGGTAGGTGGCTCTGCCAAACAAAATCAGGTCGGCGATGTCCCGCGGGTTGGAATTGACGAGGACTATATCCGCTGTTTCCGCAGCGATATCTGTTCCCGATCCAACTGCGATTCCAACGTCGGCCTTCGCCAGAGCCGGAGCATCGTTTACACCGTCTCCGGTCATGGCAACAAATTCTCCCTGCGCCTGCAGTGCTTCCACCTTCTCCAACTTTTCGTGCGGCAACACATTAGCGATAAACCCGTCCATCTTCAGGTCGTCGCTTACTCGCTTTGCAACAAGTTCGTTGTCCCCTGTAAGCAAAAGGTTCTTGATTCCGGCATTCTTCAAAACCTGAATTGTATCGAAGGACTCTTCGCGAATCTGGTCTGAAAATGTAATATATCCTGCTACTATGCCATCGGCAATAACGTAAACGATCGTACGACCCGCCTCTTCCGAAGGCATCGCAGCCTCCATGTTCTTTTCTTTAAGATAGTTGGGTCCGACCACTTTGACATCAACTCCATCCACGATGCCCTCCAATCCTTTGCCCGGCAAATAGTGGAAGTTCTCGGCTTTGGAGATATTGATATTTAGAAGTCTTGCTTTCCTGATGATACCCGCTGCAATGTAGTGCTCCGAATGTTGCTCAACCGCGGCTGCCAATCGAAGCAGTTCATTTTCACTGTACGCTTTATGGAGTGTCCGTATTGTCTCTACTTCATGGGATCCTTTTGTCAGGGTCCCCGTTTTGTCGAAAATAATGGTGGTGATCAGCCTCGCATTTTCAAATGCGGTGCGATTGCGAATTAACAACCCTTTCCGTGCGGCAACGGAAGTTGAAATGGCGACCACTAACGGAACGGCAAGGCCCAATGCATGAGGACAGGAGATAACCATCACCGTCACCATTCGTTCAAGGGCAAATACAAAAGGAAAATCCAGAAGCAACCAGATGAGCAAAGTCAGGAATCCGCCCCCCAGTGCGACGAACGTGAGCACCTTGGCGGCCCGATCGGCGAAGTGTTGCGTTTTTGATTTTACCTTTTGCGCCTCTGCTACAAGTCTTATTACTTTGTTGAGGTAACTGTCCTTACCAACGCTGGTGACGCGGATCGTAAGAGACCCATCACCGTTTATTCCTCCGCCGATGACTTTATCGGCCTTTTCTTTCTTTACAGGTTTGCTTTCACCTGTAAGCATGCTTTCGTTCACATAGCTCGTACCTTCTTCAACAACACCGTCAACGGGTATTTTTTCGCCAGGCCTCACCAGTACCCGGTGATCAACCTTCAGGTCCGAAACCGGCATGTCGTGCACGACGCCGTTCACAAGGTGGTGTGCGGTGGAAGGCAACATTTTTACTAACAGCTCAAGGGCCCGAGAGGCTCCTGCCACCGATTTCATTTCGAAGTAATGGCCAATGAGCATGATGTCGATCAGCGTCGCCATCTCCCAATAGAAATCCATTCCCGGGAGTCCGAAGGTCACGGCGACACTATACGCCCATGCCACTGTGATGGCAACGCCGATGAGGGTCATCATGCCGATGGAATTGCTGCGAACTTCATCGTACAATCCTCTTAGGAACGGATAGCCACCATAAACGAAGATGAATGTGGATAGAGCAAAGAGTACGTAATGGTCGCCGGGAAACGTGATGTCGAAGCCGAACCATTGTTGGATCATCGGAGACAGCGCCAGAACTGGAACGGAAACGATGGCCGAAATGATGAAGAGCTTCCCAAAATCGGCGTGTGCATGACCAGCGTGCGCATCACCATGAGCGTGTGCATGATGATGCTGATCCTGGTGGCCATGATGGTGGTGATGAGAATCACCGGGCCTTTCAGGCATTTCCGAATGTTGGTGCGCTCCCATTTTCTTTTTGATTTATTTTCGATCCACTTCCTGCAGCAGGTCTCGAAGGTCCAAAGGACGCGTGAACATTGTCAACGAGCCATCGGGATTCTTTGGCCAAAGTTCTTTGGGCCGATCCCAATAAAGTTCTACTCCATTGCCGTCCGGATCGTCGAGATACAAAGCTTCAGAGACGCCGTGATCGGACGCTCCTGTCAAAGGGTAGGAGGCACTCCTGATTCGGTCAAGGATTTTGGCGAGGTCTTTCCGTGTTGGATATACGAAAGCGGTGTGGTATAGCCCTACTGCCCTATCCTGAGCCGGAGGCGCGTTTAGACTATGCCAGGTATTCAGGCCAATGTGGTGGTGATACCCTCCCGCCGACAAGAATGCGGCCTGATCTCCATACATCATGGTCAGTTCGAACCCGAGTAAGTCCCGGTAGAATTCGAGTGATCTTTGCAGGTCTGACACTTTCAGATGTACGTGACCTATTCGCGCGAGATCGGGAGCCTTATAGTTGTTTTCTTCTTTCATGATTGTTGTCTTTAATCGCAGTCCGATGCCTCTTGCGTGGAGGCAACACTTTTGAGTACCGACGGGTCAGAGTCGGACACTGGCTTAGCTCAGATAAGATCGGATGAACCATGCCATTTTTTCGTGCTTTTCCATAAGCCCGGTAACGAAGTCACTAGTGCCAAGGTCTTTGTGTTTGTCAGCGAATAATGTGATCAGCTTCCGAAGGTTTTGAATGATTGTTTCATGATCATTCAGCAGATTCTTCAGCTGCTCGTTCTGTTTGTTTGTGTAAGCCGGTTCGTCAAGCTGAGTGAGGGATAGGAAGTCTTTAAGCCTTCCTTCCGAGTAGTGGCCTATGGCACGAACCCGTTCCGCGACATCGTCGATTATTTCGTCCAATTCCTCATACAGTGTTTCATAGAATTTGTGCATCTCCATGAAATTGCTGCCTTCGACGTTCCAGTGATAGTTGCGTGTCTTTGTATACAGCAGAAATTCATCTGCTAAAGCCTTGTTCAATTCGAGTGCAACCGCCTGGCGGTGTTCATCCGGTATTCCTATATTTGTTTTCATATATTTTATGTTTTGCAATAAAGTTAAGGCAAACAGACGCGGTACGCCTTGATGTAAGCCAGGAAAGAACTTGATTTGGATCAATTACAGGCGAGCCAAACCGATCGGGATCTTCAACCGTGCCATTTTTTGTTCCAGATGTCATTATATTTTTCCGGATGTCTTTTGAATTGCGCATGGACATACGGGCAAAGTGGTACTACTTTCAAGTTGTTTTTTCGCGCGTAGTCAACCATGTTTTCGAGGAGCTTCCCGGCGATCCCTTGACCGCGCAATGAATCGGAGACTTCAGTGTGATACGCGATCAGGTTTCCCGCCGATACGGCGACCACCATTTCCGCAAGTTTATTTTGGCCGTCTTCTATGACGAACGCTCCACGGAGATCTTTGTTCAGCTTTAATTCGATTGGATTCATTTCTTCGACGTTGGTTATACCATCACAAGCAACATTTTCATGGTAGCCCATGGCCTTTTGGCAACCTGCTGTGACAGTGTACCAAAGGTGCATGAAAGATCGCCAAAATTCGTTGAACTGGATTAAGAAATGAATTCCATTGCCGTTATTTAGGGTGCCTGAGCGTCCCACCACAAGATTGGGCGGCCCTTAAATTACCTGGTCTCGTGGCTGACCCAGACAAGTTCGTCGGTGTCATAGCCCAGCGCTTTCGCCTGCTTGAGGTATTCACTCTTTACGGTCTCCGGCATAGTCGTGTCGCGCGAGAGAAGCCAGAGATACTTCAGGCTTTCTCCGGCAACCAATGCGTATTGGTAGTCCGGATCCAGAGCGATGATATTGTAGCCAGAGTAAAACGGTCCGAAGAAGGAAACCTTCAGTCTGCCCTCGTCTTGAGTATTGACAAACTTCGCTTTTCCGACAGCTTCTTTCCAGCCATTTTTCCGTGTGTCAAAACCGCGATTCACGACCCGGATAGTGCTATCGTCGTTCAAAGAATAATCGGCAGTAGTGTTTGTCAAGCCTTTCTCATGCTTGAAGTCCAGGCGGGCTATTTCGTACCACTTTCCCAAATATCGATTCGGATTAAAACGCTTGACGGGTGAAGCACCCTCCGGGATTCTGCTGCTGCAGGAATTCAAGAGTGCTACCGAAACGGTCGCGAGCACCGCAGCGCCACCGAGCAACAAGTGTTTTCTTTGCATGTTCGTTGTGTCTTTTATCACGACTGCAGTGTAAAATATCGTTCCGGGGTGGCAAGGCTCCGAAGGTACCAGCTGGTTTTGCAACGCGTAATGGGGTAACCGGTTGATTTTGTTATTGTAAATATTTGTGTTGTCGGGGCGTATTGGACTCCCGGACATTGGATATTAATTCGCAGTCTTTTATCTTAATGGTGCAGATGGTATGTGCAAGACCCTCCGGCGTTCCCGGACGCAACTGAGACGGGAAATACTGCATTACGATCTGACACTATAGCCTACGATCATCCTCGCCTAACTAATACCCCCAAATCCCTATGAAAAAACTATTCCGAATTTTCTCACTCCTTCTCATTTTCCTTGTCGTTCTTGTTGCCGGCGCAATCGCTTACGTCAAGTTTGCGCTTCCTGACGTTGGCGCGCCGCCGGACTTGCAGGTAGAGGCCACGCCCGAACGCATCGAACATGGACGCTACCTCGCCAACGCCGTGACTGTCTGTATGGATTGCCATTCTACCCGCGACTGGAACACTTTCTCAGGTCCCATCAAGGAAGGGACCGAGGGCATCGGCGGCGAGCGATTCGATCATAGCCAGGGTTTTCCAGGCACCTTCTACTCAAAAAACATCACGCCTTCCGGTATTTCCCGTTACACGGACGGCGAACTCTATCGCCTGATAACATCGGGCGTAACAAAAGAAGGACGCGCAATTTTCCCCGTCATGCCCTATCCTTACTATGGGGGGATGGATGATGAAGATGTCTATTCAATCATCGCCTATCTTCGCACACTCAAACCAGTGGATCACCCGGTGCCCGATTCGGAAGCTGATTTTCCCGTGAGCTTGATTTTGAATACCATTCCCTCCGAACACACGCCGACGAAACGTCCCGATAGGAATGACGAGCTGGCGTATGGCGGCTACCTCACAGGAATTGCTGCGTGCCGGGAATGCCACACACCTGCTGAACAAGGCCAGATCAATCTATCGCAAGCATTTGTCGGGGGGCGTGAATTCGCTTTCCCCGATGGATCGGTTGTCCGTTCTTCAAATATCACACCTCATCGCGAGACGGGGATCGGTGCCTGGACAAAAGAAAACTTCATCGGCCGATTCAAACTTCATCTGGACTCCTCGTACGTTCTACCCGTGGTGAACAGCGGAGAATTTAACACCATCATGCCCTGGACGATGTACGCAAACATGACGGAAGAAGATCTGGGTGCGATCTATACCTACCTGCACTCACTCGCCCCGATCGAAAACAGGGTGGAGAAATTTACGCCGGCATCCACGGTGAACGCAGCTACGGTATCAAACTAGGACCTATCGCTCGCGCAAAATCGTTGTTGAGCGAGCGCCGATTTCCTTTTGTTTTCTTAATTCTCTATCTTCCAGCGCAAATGAATAACAAATTATGAAAATGAAATCCGAGTCTTCACGAAGAGAGTTTATCAAGCAAAGTGTGATTGCCTCCTCAGTCTTTATTGTGCCCAGGCATGTGCTGGGAGGTGTTGGTTTTACGGCGCCCAGTGATCAACTCGTCCTCGCGGCGATCGGAGCAGGAGGGAAGGGCGCCAGCGATATCAAGAATGCTTCCGTAAATGGTCGTGAAAGAGTAGCTGCCCTTTGCGATGTTGATTTTTCAGGATCCGCTAAACGCTCAGTTGAAAACTTTCCGAAAGCGAAGTTGTACAACGACTATCGCGTGATGCTGGAGCAGGAAAAGGATATCGATGCCCTTACAATTTCCACTCCTGATCATGTTCACGCGCCGGCGGCAACTTTGGCGATGCAACAAGGAAAACACGTGTATGTTCAGAAACCGATGACCCATAATATTCGCGAGGCCCGCATGCTGACGCAGATGGCCCGCGACAAGAAGGTTGTTACGCAGATGGGAAACCAGGGTGGATCCAATCCCCTGTTGAAGATGGTTCAAGGCTGGATCGATTCCGGAAAGCTCGGAAAAATTTCCAAGGTGCAGATATGGACAAATCGCCCGGTGTGGCCCCAGGGCTTCGCTATGCCAGCGCCTGACGAGAGCAAAAAGCCAAAGGACCTGTATTGGGATCTTTGGCTTGGCCCCGCGGAATACAAACCGTACACGCCTAACCTGCACCCATTTAACTGGCGCGGTTGGTGGGATTACGGAACAGGTGCGCTCGGCGATGTCGGTTGCCATCTCATTGATATTCCTTTCCGGACCTTGGGACTGAAATATCCCACAGACGCCGAATGCAGCGTGAGCACCATATACTCGCAAATGTGGACGCCGGACTATCACCCCGAAGGTTGTCCCCCTTCATCTTTCATTACGCTTCACTTTGCCGCCACAGACAAAAGCAAGGCCCCGGTTGAAATGACGTGGAGCGATGGAGGAATCAGGCCGTCACGTCCCGAGATCATTCCCGCCAACAAAGACTTTGGAGGCACCGACAGCGCCAACGGGGTTCTCATCGTCGGTGAGAAGGGCGTGATCACAACCAACATCAACGACAGCTCACCGATGATGCCGAAGCTTTACCTGAACGACGGCACGACCGAGTTTGGTCCGGAAACAGGGTCTACGGATGAGCCGGAGTACGGCCACCAGAGAAAATGGGTGGATGCATGTAAAGCCGGCTTCGGCAGCAAGGAACATAAAGAACTGACTTCTTCATTCGACTATGCCGGACCGATGACCGAGACGGTGTTGATGGGTAACCTCGCCATCCGCAGTTATATGTTGCGAAAGCAAAATGGCGACAGGACGGAGTACTATGGTAGGAAAAAGCTGTTGTGGGATGGCGACAAGATGAAGATCACGAACCTGGAAGAGGCGAATCAGTTTGTGGGAAGAACATACCGCAAGGGTTGGGAAGTATAACACAGCGGATCGATAGCACACAACTTGAATCAACTATAAATGGAAGAACTCGGACTTAGCTACACCGCCATCGCCGTGGCAACTCTGGCCAGCTTTTTTGTTGGATTTTTATGGTATAGCGTTTTGTTCAGAAACGCCTGGGCTAAAGAGATGGGAATCAAGATGGATCAGCGGCCGACGCCTGGCCTTCTTGTCAGGAGCCTGCTCATGAATTTGGTTGGCTGCTTTCTTCTTGCCTTTGTGTTTGCCCACAACAACGCAGCATGGTCGTTTGTGCCGGGCATAGAGCAGTTGGGCACGGTAGGATCCGTGGCCAACGCTGCGATTTTCACATGGCTCGGTTTCTTTGTGCCTGTAGATCTCAACACGGTTGCGTGGGAAGGGAAATCGTGGAAGCTCTTCTTTATCAACACCTCGTATCATTTTACGATGGTGCTGGTTGCAGCGATCATCCTTCATACGTTGTAGCAGTGCGGCGCGGCCGGCCCGGTTTTATTAGAGGTGCTGGCCCATCGCCGGATCGGTGATACCGTGCTTCTGTGTTTCTACGCGGCCCGCAAACCGGTATTCCATTCCGGTCGACGTCGCAACGGTATAGTCATACCAGTTACCGCTCTTGTTCAGCAGCTGATATTTCTCCGTCGTTTTTTTCGGCGTGAGCGTGAGCGTTTCAGTGCTTCCATAACCATACGCATTGTCTGTCAATTCCACCTTGATACGATTTTTCCCCCCATTTTCGCAGTGAATGTGCAAGCCGCCTTCCCGGTGATCGTATTCGATGCGCACAATCGGTTCCGCGGCAAGAACGGATCCTTTGAATGATTGAAAAAATCCATTAGGTCCAAATACCTCCAGGTCGTACTCCCCGGATGTCTCGTTAAGATCCCATTCGTCCGTGAGTTGCTTGCCCGCTTCGACGGTATACCGCCTGGGAATGCGATCGAGATGATTTTTGTCGTACACATGGTAAACCGCGCCTTTCTGTCCCTTGTTGTCAAAGACCAGTCTCAGCTGCTGCGTATGGGCCAACGGTTGTGCGTGGCAGTGGAGAGCGTATGACAATGCGCGTGAAAAGACGGAACCCTTTTCCTGGAACAGTTGCGATGGGTGTTCCGGCGCCATTGCCTTTGGAAGCAGCTTCGAAGCTTCGTCGCGTTGTTCGAAATCCGACATATCCGGTAATGAAGGAAAGACGGGGTCATTCGGAGATTCGAAGTCAAATGCCGAAGTGAGGTCGCTGCTGACGGAGCGATGCCAGGGCGAGATCGCGGGCACGACAACTCCAAATCGTTTCTCGATGAAGTGCGCTACCGATGTGTGGTCCGCGACTTCTGAATGAACCCACCCGCCCTTACTCCACGGCGATATGATATAGAGCGGTACGCGGGGACCCATTCCCCATGGCCGGATCGGACCTGAGATGGTGTCGCGGCTGTCCTGGTAGATCCGCTTGCCTCTTCCCATAGGACTTGGAAATGGTTCGGTTCCCTTATCGTTGTTGAAGTACATCCCCTCCAATGGCAACGTCGATTTTCCGGCGAGTGTGTTGTCAATGTTGTAAGAGGGGACGGCGGGGGCTGGAACATGGTCAAACAAGCCATCGTTTTCGTCGAACGTCAGGAAAAATACCGTTTTACTCCAGACGTCAGGATTGCTTGTCAACGCCTGCAATACCTGTTGCGTAAAATACCCGGCGCGGTAAGGGCTGGAAGGAGCGCCAGGGTGTTCCGAATCGATCATCGATGGCAGGATCCAGCTTACCTCGGGAAGTTGATTATTCTTGACATCGCGTTCCAAATCTTTTATTGAGTGGTGGCGCATTCCGTTTTCGTAGATCGGCGAGCCCGGTCTCGCGTTGCGGAAAGAATCAAACGCCAGGCACCCATGCATCGCGCCCGTCCAGTTGTTGTTGGGATCCTGGTAGATTCGCCAGCTGACACCTGCTTCCTGCAACACATCAGGTATAGTCGGCCATTTGAAACCGTTGAGACGATATGTATAGCCCGGGTCCGGTTCCTTTCCGGTAATCCAGCACCTGACGTTGGATGGCTCCGAGTCGACATCCGTACAATTGATTCCCGCGGCGCGCTTCTCGGGATCGAAGTTTGAGCCGGACCAGAAAACAATTCTGTTGGGGTCCGTGCCTGTTGCTACTGAACAGTGGTACGCATCCGAAATTGTAAATGCTTCCGCAAGCGCATATTGGAATGGAATTTCCTGGCGTGTGTAGTACGCCATCGAGTACGGTGTCTTAAACAGCGGCCAGTATCCGTACTTGCCCTGGTTCCAGGCTGCCTGCGTGTCAGCAAAATCGTGCGGTGTTCCGTTGATCAGGGCGGCGTTTGAAGTCTTCCCGTGCGCGCGATAGGGAGGTACGATTTTCTCGCCATCCGACTGATGGAAAGCTCTTTGTCCGCTTGACAAGGGTATCGGGAAGCGGTCGCCAAAACCGCGCACACCTTTTTTTGCGCCGAAATAGTGATCGAACGATCGATTCTCCTGCATCAGGATGACGATGTGCTTCACATCCTGTATCGACCGCGTTGCGTTGAATGCCTCGACCGCCAATGCCTTCTGGATCAATGGTGTCCAGAGCGTGCTCGCCAAACCTGCCGCGGATAGTTTAATGAACTTTCTTCTTCCGTACTTGCTCATCTTTTTGCTTTTGTACCCTGTAATTGCAATGCATCAGTTAACCTTCAAGTTAAGGTTATTACCGAATAACATCAAACGAAGATCCGCTGGAAAAGACTTCACGGGGCGCAGGGCAGGACGCGCGCGAGGAAAAACTTCCTGAAAGTTTTTGGAGCGCCTTCCTTCCATGGCAGGCACGCGCCAGGTGCTCCTACGTCGGTGATAGTTGACATTGTCGACTTTCGGGAAGTTGCAGCGTTGGCCTGCGCGCGGATGCTACCGCAGCTTTTCAGCACTCGCGACGAAGGGCAGGACGCGCGAGGGAAAACTTCCTGAAAGTTTTTGGACCACCTCCTTCCAAAGCAGACACGTCCCAGGTGTTCCTACATCCATGATAGTTGACATTGTCGACTGTCAGGAAGTTGCAGCGCCGGCCCGCGCGCGGATGCTACCGCAGCTTTTCAGCACTCGCGACGAAGGACAGGACGCGCGAGGAAAAACTTCCTGAAAGTTTTTGGAGCGCTTCCTTCCAAAGCAGACGCGTGCCAGGTGCTCCTAGGTCCGGGATAGTCGATACGTTCGACTTTCGGGAAGTTGCAGCGCCGGCCCGCGCGCAGATGCTACCGCAGCTTTTCAGCACTCGC
>JBIQIY010000005.1:0-117 GCA_044507775.1 Flammeovirgaceae bacterium
TGTATCAAAAAAATTATCAAAACGCACTTGCTTGAACCATAGAAATCGCTTACGCCCTTGCCAGCCCGATGCCTTGCGGCGCCCGCTCAGGATGACGGTTGTGAAAAGGGGGGCCGA
>JBIQIY010000005.1:217-209581 GCA_044507775.1 Flammeovirgaceae bacterium
TGCCTTGTGGCGCCCGCTCAGGATGACGGTTGTGAAAAGGGGGGCCGATGCCTTGTGGCGCCCGCTCAGGATGACGGTTGTGAAAAGGGGGGCCGATGCCTTGCGGCGCCCGCTCTTGATGACGGTCGTGAAAAGGGGGTTCATGCCTTGCGGCGCCCGCTCAGGATGACGGTTGTGAAAAGGCGGCCCGATGCCTTGCGGCGCCCGCTCGGGATGAAAGGGGGCACGATGCCTTGCGGCGGCTCGCGCAGGACAGGCTTCAGTTGATCAAGCCCTGAAGGGGCGACATAGATCGGCCCTGGGTGATGCAATGCGCAGGAATGCCGATAAGGACCACCAAATCTTAAGCCCTACACCCGTTGTCAACTGTCAAATTGCCTAATTGTCAACTTTTCCTCACTGCCCCATCATCACAAATGCTCCCCAATAATAGGGCTCCTTGTATTTCAGCATCAGCTGAAGTTGCGCCTGTTTAAATGCTTTTTGTTTGTTGCGTAGCTTGATCCAGTTCGCGTAAAAGCTTTTCATCAGTTGTTGTGTGGCTGCGTCGTCGACTTTCCACAAGCTCATGATGAGGGCGTCGGCGCCGGCGACCACGAACGCGCGTTGAAGACCATATACTCCTTCTCCTGCTTTGACGTCACCCAGACCGGTCTCGCATGCGCTTAGCACAATGAGTTGCGTTCCTTCGAGATCCATGTTCATCGCCTCATAAGCGGTGAGGATGCCGTTGTCGTTGCTCGACAGGTTGGGCGCGGTTGTTCCGCTCACGGTCTTTGCTGCGCCTGCGAGCATAAGACCGGATCGCAAGAGCGGATTGTCGCTCGCATTCTCCATTTCCACACCGAACGCAGATCCGGTTGTCTCGACATCTTGCAGGAAATAACCATGTGTCGCAATATGCAGAACTTCCGGACTCTTTACTGACTTCAGGTTTGTTTCCGTTGCAGAAGCCTGCGTCAGAACATTGAGCTTGTAGCCCGAGGCTTTCAGAATAGAAGCGATGCCGTCAATCTCGACTTTGGTACCGGGCAACGCGGAAATTGTCTGACCTCCGTAATCCGGGTATCCCAGCAGCGTTGCATTCTTCGAGGGGGCAGCGGCTTTCCTGGCTTTGAGTGCGATCAGGTCTTTCGAATTTCCGAGGATAGTGAGGTCATAGCGATTGATGAAATAATCGGCACTCGTTTTCTTCAGCGTGTTGAGGTTTATCTGGTTGTAGACGCCGTCCGGCGAAAGGTATATTACCTTTTTGCCGGCGAGTTCCCCTTCGATGCGCGACCAGTATTGTTCGTAGGAATAGTCGTCCTGGACCTTTTGCTGGATGGCGTTCCGATAGTACTTCGCATAGCGGGTTTCCAGTTGCTGGCCGTTGTCGAGCACTTTCATCGACGGCATCGCGGCGCCTTTCTTTAGAACGAGCGCGATGTAGCGCGAGTCGCCCGTAAATACCTGGTCAAAGTTGCGCACGCGGATGATCTCTACAACGGCTTCGCTATCTGTTAGAAGGTCGCGGATATTCTGGTAGCTGATCTTTGCAGATGTAAATCCTTCGGAGAAGTCGCGTGAACGCTCGGATAAACTCTTCTCCATCGCATTCGTGGCCCGCTCGATCGAATCCAGGTTTATCTTTTGCTGCTTCAACTCACTTTTTGAATATGCGTATAGCCTGGCGAGTTGTTCCTTCTGATCCACCCATGTGATGTAGTCTTTGATGAGCACGCCGTCGCGACTGTTAAAAATGCTTTGCTTGACCTTGTTCGTCGAGTTGAGGAGCAGCGCTTTGGTGGCGATCTGGTAGTCGAAAAGGTCTTTCACCAGCGCAGGAATCGCCGGACTCGCGTGGATGGCAAAGTTGTAGAAGCGTTGAAAGCGCGGAGAAAGAACGTCCCAGTACTTTGTCTTTTCCGTTTCACTCATCGGCGGAAAATACCGGTTGATAAATTCCAGTGAGCTTGCCATCAGTTCCTGGTAGAGTGCATAGGCTTTGTCGGGAGACTGATTCTTCCAGTAAAAAATGGCGAGGTCTTCCTGCGATTGTACATAATGCGGGTGATTCTTACCCAGAGTTTTTTCGCGGATGGCAAGGGCTTTCTCCAGGAGCGGCAAGGCGTCGCCATACCTCGCGTTCATGCGATAGAAGTTTCCGAGATCGCTGATCACTTTCGCGTACGCAGGGTTTTCTTCGCCGAAGCTGTTCTTATAAATGCCTGCCGCCGTCTTGAGTAGATTCTCGACTTTGTCCTGCTTGCCCATGAGCATGTACAACGCGGCCTGGTTGCTCAGCATGCTGGCGTAGTCGGGATTTGCCTTGCCAAGGCGCTTTTCCATGCCCAGGTAAATGGCTTCGGCCTGCGGGTATTTTCCCATTTGTTGATACAACAGCGCCAGGTTTGAGAGGAACTTCAGATGGTTTTTTGATTTCTTGCTCTCGAGCTTTTCCGCCACGTTGATAGCGTCGACCAGTGACTTTTCCGCCTCTTCGAACCGGCCGATCGCCTGGAAGAGCATAGCCTGGTTGTTCAGAATGATGCTGTAAGGCATCGATGCCGTTAGATGATTAGCGGCGACAATCGACAATGCGCTCCCGAGTGTTTTTTCAGCCTCGTTGTAGCGCCCCAAATTGTAATGGAGAACGCCATAATTGTTCAATGACGATGCCATCGCAATATTTCCGCCACCAAATTTTTCTTTCCGGATATCCAGCGCACCCGAAATGAATCCTTCCGCCTGTGTGTAGCGCCCCATTGTTGCGTACAGCAACCCCTGGTTGGAAATCGTCTTGAGATATCCGAGGTCTTCGGTGAGATTAGCTTCCTCATAAATGTTCTTTGCCGCATTGAATCGTTTTTCCGCGACAGCGAAGTTGCCGGAACCATAGGCCAGCTCGCCCGATTCGCGCTGGAAGCGGGCGCGCTCTTCGTCGGTGAATTCTGTGTTGTTGTAGTACGCCGCACCAAGGTTGATTAGCGAAGAGGCCTTTGCTAGCCGCTCTCCTTTTTCTTGCACATCGAAGAGTCCTGCGTTGTCGCTGATCAGGATGGCGTAGTCAAAGTCTGTTGAATCGAACTCTGCGCGCGCTTTTTCCATGTTTTTCAACAAGGAGCTCGTCGCCTTGTTGAGGTTCTCCTTTGTGGCCAGTGCCCGCGCTTTTTCATTGGCGACATTTTTCAGGTCGCGGAGGAACTGGGCATCAGTACGGATCGATGCCAGCGCTAATACGATGAGCAGTATAAAGAATGATCGCATATTTACCTCACTCCCGACACCTCTCCCTCTTGCCACGCGCAACCTTCGCGCCGGAGAGGAGAGTTCAAAGAGGACTATTTTTTTAATATAAGAAAAGTTACAGCGTTAACATTGCTGTTTAGACTCTTTATGCGACATCACATTCGCGGTAGGCTGCGATCAGTGCGAGTTCGCCTTCTTTGCCAGGCTTTGCGTTTCCGTGTTCCATTCCCCAGACACCGCGGTAACCTTTTTCGTGGACGTGGCGGAAAATATTCTTATAGTTGATCTCGCCGGTCGTAGGCTCGTTTCGCCCCGGATTGTCCCCGATCTGGAAATAGGCGATCTCATCCCAGCACTTATCGATATTGGGAATGAGGTTTCCCTCGTTACGCTGCATGTGATAGATGTCGAAGAGTATCTTACACGCGGGACTGTTGACAGCCTTGCAAAGAGCAAAGGTCTGATCGGAATATCGCATGAAGAGTTCCGGCGTGTCGCTGAGAGGTTCGAGGACCATTACTAATCCGTGCGGCTCGAAGATCTCGGCACCTGCGCGCAGCGCGTCCACGACGTTGGCAGTCTGGATGCCCATGGGCAGGTTGCGTTCGAAAAATCCCGGTACGACGGTCATCCACTTCGCGTTCACGCGCTTGGCCGCCTCGACGGATTGCTTGCAAGTCTTAATGAAAGTATCTTTGAACTCCTGTTTGCCGGTGGTCAGTGAGATTTTCCAGTTGTCGCCGCCGTCCACTACAAACACGCCCATCGTCATCCCCAGGCGGGAAAGTTCTTTGGCAATATTGTTCTGCTCCTCGAGCGGGCGCTTTAGGTAGCCGTTGTCTTCTATAGCGCGGAAGCCCTGGTCGTGCATGAATTTGATCTGGTCGACGAAATCTTTTCCCGCGTGGCTGGCGAACATTCCCTGATGTGGGGCGAACTGGAGGTTGAAGGTTTTTTCAGCTGCCGTGCCCGGGGCGTTGCGACCTTCTGCCACCGTATGCGCTAATGGCAGACTGGATGCGGCAAGGGCCATTCCATTGCGAAGAAAGTTCCGTCTTTTCATCTGTCGTTGCTTAATTATGTAGTCAGTTTTGGACCGTCAATTTAAGAACATTTTTGAACTTCTCCTCGACGTGCGTCCCCCTTCACAATTCCAATCCTGAGCCGCGCTGGCCCGCGCGCCGGATGCGAAGGACCCCGCCAACGCAAGAGAAGAAACTCCTCGACGTGTGTCCCCCCTTCACGATTCCAATCCTGAGCAGCGTTGGCCCGTGCGGCGGAGGCGAAGGATCCCGTGAACGCAAGAGCGAACACTTGAAGACTCCGCCCTTGCGTTATGGGGATCCTTCGCCTGCCCTCGCGCGATCCCGCGCGCGGCTCAGGACGGGGTTATTTTATTGAGGGGGAGGTAATTTTTCGCACCTTTGCGGCTTATTAGAACCACATGAGACTACACCGCGGCACATCGGAAGCAGTAATTGAATCTTTAAAGTTGATCTTCGAGGAGAACCGGTTTGCCGACAAGGTGATCGAAAAGGTTTTAAAGCAAAACCCGAAATGGGGATCGCGCGACCGGCGCTTTATTGCCGAAACAACCTACGACATTGTAAGGTGGTACCGTTGGTTTCGCGAGCTGGGACAAGCGAAGGGGACAGATTTCTGGAAGCTTCTCGGCGTCTGGTGCATCTTAAGCGGCGTAGACCTTCCCGCATGGGAAGAATTTAAGGGTCTCTCTGCGGATAATGTCCTCGATCGCGAAAAGAGAACAATGTACAGTCGCAAGATCCGCGAATCTATTCCCGACTGGCTTGACGAGCTCGGAGAAAAAGAACTCGGCAGAGAAAGATGGGACACGGAACTGTCCGCGCTCAACGAGATGGCGCCTGTCGTTCTTCGCGTGAATACGCTCAAGACCTCTGTCCAGGAGCTGAAGAGACGACTTCTCGATGAGAACATCGACACCGATACCTTGAAGGAGTATCCCGATGCGCTTGTCCTGCGCGAGAGACAGAACATCTTTGGTTCATCCGCTTTCAAGGACGGTTCATTTGAAGTGCAAGATGCCGGATCCCAGGCGATCGCGCCGTATCTGCGGATCGAGGCGGGTCAGCGTGTTATTGACGCGTGCGCGGGTGCGGGAGGCAAGACGCTTCATCTGGCAGCATTGATGAGGAGCAAGGGCCGGATCGTCGCAATGGATACCGAAGAGTGGAAACTGCAGGAGCTTCAGAAGCGCGCGCGTAGGGCAGGGGTTAGCAATATTGAAGCGAAGGTGATTGAATCCGGGAAGACGATTAAACGACAGGCGAACTCGGCGGATCGCCTGCTGCTGGATGTGCCATGTTCGGGTCTCGGTGTACTGAAAAGAAATCCCGATGCCAAATGGAAGTTGTCGCTCGATTTTATCGACAAGGTTCGCGAGCTGCAACAGCACATCCTCCGCGACTACTGTGACATGCTGAAGCCGGAGGGATTGTTGGTGTATTCCACCTGTAGTATCCTGCCCTCGGAGAATGAAGGGCAGGTGCGGCTCTTTTTGGAAGCCAACAAGAATTTCGAGCTTGTTTCAGAGAAGCATATTTTTCCATCGGAGGGGTTTGATGGGTTTTATATGGCGCTGATTAAGAAGCGTAAAGCGTAAAGCGTAAAGCGTAAAGCGTAAAGCGTAAAGCATAAAGCATAAAGCATAAAGCAGAAAGTGTGGTGGCGCGTGACTGTGTGCGCGCTTGTTCTTTACTCCCTTCCTCCCACCTACGCTTGCGCTTCGGCGGGCAGGCCTGAGCCGTGTGGTGGATGTGCGCCCCTTCTTTACTCCGTCATCCCACCTGCGCTTGCGCTTCGGCGGGCAGGCCTGAGCTGTGTGGCGGATGTGCACCCCTTCTTTACTCCGTCATCCTGAGCCGTGTGGCGTTTTGTGCGGTGGCTAACGGCGAAGGATCTCCAAATGGTGAGACTGATCGTTAATTTAGTTCTCGCGGGCTCGCGCGCGTGCCGGCGCTGCAACTTCCTGAAAGTTGGAAGAGTCGGTGTTTATGGTGTATGAGCACGGTGGATAAGAGTTGTATGGAAGAAGATGGTCCACAAACTTTCAGGAAGTTTTTTCCGGGCGCGCTTCCTTCCGCGTGGTGGCGCTGCTTCGGGAAGTTTTTCCACGCGCTTGCAGACTAAATATCCATCGCGTCGTATACTAACACTTTCTCCCACAGTGGTGAGCAGTTCTCAATGAACTTTTTGTGGATAGGGTGAACCTGGTAGGCGTCCTGTCCTGCAAGGTCGTCGAAGAAAATTAGTTCGGAAGCGCTGTAGCTGTCGTCGATCACGGGGCGTTTTTCGGTCTCGGCAGGAACACCGATGTGCAAGCCTCGGACGGACTCGATCTTTTCAAGGGTCTTCAAACCCTCCAGTAATTTATTGAGATCTTCCTTTGAATCCGGATTCTTTAACCAGAAGAACACATGGTGCGCAAGTTGCTTTTTAGGCTTGTATGACATATTCGTTTTAGGATAAAATCAATGAATTGTTTGAAGTGCCGGGCAATATAGTTGAATAAAAACCAAGTTTCCCGAATTACTGGAAGCAATATACACCTCTGCTTCTCAATTACAGATATGCCGGTTTCGCCACTCCGTCCTTGAGCAATTGATCGGGTATGGGCTCGCCGCGCTGCAACTGAAGTGGCACCACTCCAGCCCAGATGTCTGACGCATAATCTTCCTCGTCATCTTTGGGCGGGCCGCTCCTGACTTTTGCGGAAGCTTCGTCGATATGAATTGATAACACCATCGTCGCTTTCCATTCTCCGAAGGTCGGCTTTCGCACATCCTCCCAACGTCCTGGCTGCATCTTGTTGGTGAATACCTCCAGTACATGGTAAAGTTGCTGTTCATCGTTGACCGTTTCCGGAACGCCGAAGGCTACCACCGACCTGTAGTTTACCGAGTGGTGGAACGCCGAGCGCGCAAGAACAAGTCCGTCCATAATCGTGGCGCTGACGCAGACCGGATTGCTTTTCTCCGCCAGCTCACGCATATAAAAACTTCCGACCGAGCCGTGAATGTAAATCTTGTCTTCAATCCGACAGAATCCGGTGGGGATTTGAAAGGGCTGGTTTTCGCGGACTAAAGCTACGGTGCAGAACAGTGCTTCATCGAGGATGGAGTACACTTCGTGCTTGTCGTACACGCCGCGCTTTGGCAGACGCGTGATCGTCGTCCGTCCGGTTTTCGGAAATTCTGCGCTTGTCTTCATTTGCGTATGTCAAGTATGATCTTGCCGAATTGATCGGCAGCTTTCATCCGCGCAAGCGCCTTGTTAATGTCGCTTAGGGCAAATGTTTTGTCAACGACGGGTTTGATATTCCGACTTTCCAGGAAGTGTAACATCGACAGGAATTCATCTCTTGTTCCCATCGCGCTACCGAGGATGGAAAGCTGTTTCCAGTAGAGGTGGCGCGTGTCAATGTTTGTGATGTTTCCGGCGGTCCTGCCGAAGTTTACAATGCGGCCGCCCGGGAACGCCAGTTCGATAAACTTGCCAAACTGGTTTCCTCCTGCGCTGTCGATAACGATGTCGAATCCGCCTACTTCCTTCTGCGCCTTCTCTGCCCATTCCGGATCTTTGTAGTTGAAACCACCCGTCGCACCTAAACGCTTCGCGGCTTCGATTTTTTCGTCGGACCCGGATGTTACAAAAACCCGGGCTTTGTACGCGACAGCAAATTGCAGCACCCAAAGCGCCGCCCCGCCACCGATACCACTTATCAGTACTTTTTCATTCGCCCTTAATCTCGCTTTGGTGAACAACGCGCGGTAGGCAGTCAGCCCGGAGAGTGGTACGGCCGCGGACTCCTCAAACGTGAGGTGCTCGGGCTTCTCGAAGATGTGTTTTTTTGAAATGGCAATGTACTCAGCGAAGGTACCGTGGTCGGGAAGACCCAATATGCGAAAAGTGTCTCCTTGCACGACTGGATTATTGCCCCAGTCAAGACCCGGATTGATCACGACTTCGCCGCCAATCAGCAAGGGGTCCGCGTCTTCGCCTACATCCTCGATCACTCCGACGCCATCCGAACCCATAATGATTCCTTCCGGAAAACTCTGTGCGTTTTCCTCCGAGAGCCAGATGTCGCGATGGTTAAGAGCCGCGTACTGAAGTTTGATCAGTACCTGATCTTTCACCGGTTTGGGTTTCTTGAATTCTACGATCTGTAAGGGAATATCTTTGCTTTTGAATACCGCAGCTCTCATGTATTTCTATTTTTTTCGGTCAACGACGAAACAGTGAACAAACTGTTTCATCCCAATCTTCGGGTAGTAGTTTGTAGCTTTTGGCGCGGCTATCAACAACAGCTGCGTGTGGGGCCCGGCCGCCTCATGTGTAAGTTTGATGAGTTGCTTGCCGATACCCTGATGCTGGAATTTTTCATCGACAGCGAGATCGGACAGGTAGCAGCAGTATGAAAAATCGGATACTCCGCGCGAGATACCGACGAGTTGGTCACCTGCCCAGGCCGTGACGACCACGTTGGCATTGTCGAGCATCTTTTGGATTCGCGCGCGATCGTCGATCGGTCGCCTTTCCGCCAGCGTCGACCGCTTCAGGATGTCTATGAAATCATCCGCGGTAATTTTGATGTTACTCCGGTACGTGATGTCAGGCATATAGTTGATTTGATCGATTCAATTCTGATTGCAGAGTCCTTTTGGCTAAAGCCCAGAAAGATTTCCCCACTCATTTTCTTGAGTCCTCCAGCTAAAGCTGGAGGTAATTGATTCTCAAATCTTGATCAAATAGTTCCATCCATATACATCGGGCTCAACTCCCATACGCATGTTGTTCAACTTCTCTTTCACGCGAAGTTGAAAGCTGGTGGGTCCCGCTGCGGGGATCTGGTAGTCCACTCCGTCGATGTGTATCACCGCGATGGGTGCCACAACGGCTGCGGTACCGGTTCCAAAAGCTTCCGTGAGTGTTCCCTTGGTGAGACCTTCTTTGACCTCATCCATGGATACCTTTCTTTCTTCGACGGGGTAGATTGCCATATCCCGTGCAAGCGTAAGAATGGAATCGCGGGTGACACCCTCCAGGATCGCGGTCGTAAGCTTCGGGGTTATAAGTTTTCCGCCGATGACGAACATGACGTTCATCATACCTACCTCGTCGATGTATCGATGTTCTTTGTGGTCCGTCCAAAGTATTTGGTCAAAGCCCTCTTCCCTGGCGATGTGAGTCGGATAGAAAGCGCCGCCATAGTTGCCTGCGCATTTCGCAAAGCCCGTTCCACCTTCAGCTGTGCGCACGAAATGATTTTCCACCTTCAGCCGGTAGGGTTTGCTTTGATAAGGGCCCACAGGCGAAGTCATGATGATCAGTTTGTACTGGTCAGAAACTTTCACACCCAGCCGGGACTCCGTCGCGAAGACGAGGGGTCTGATGTATAAGGTGGCGCCGTCTTCATCAGGCACCCACTGCTGATCCACCTGTATCAGGGCTTCCAGTCCTGCCATGAAAAGTTCTTCCGGAACGGGAGGCATGACCATTCTTTCGAGTGAGCGGTTTAGTCTCGCCAGGTGCTTCTGCGGGCGAAAGATGTTGATGTCACCC
Source organism: Flammeovirgaceae bacterium (assembly GCA_044507775.1). Classification (GTDB taxonomy): domain Bacteria; phylum Bacteroidota; class Bacteroidia; order Cytophagales; family Cyclobacteriaceae; genus Chryseosolibacter. The sequence continues at coordinate 10,052 of JBIQIY010000005.1, forward strand.
GATTTTGTGCGGAAGGCTTTCATCCCTTCGAACACCGACTGCCCATAATGCAACGACAGCATTGCTGGCGACATGCGGATGTCAGCGTAAGGTGTAATGCGTGGAGTATTCCATTGACCTTTGTCATAGTCAACCACGAGCATATGATCAGAAAGGTGATGGCCGAATTCGAGATTCTTGAAATCAATTTCACTGATGCGTGAATTTTTTGTCCGCTCAACGGCGATACCGGGTGTCAGAGTAGCCATAATCAATTTGTTAAACCGTGAATTTCATCATTATCCGCGAATATTTCCTAAGGTCAACGAGGTTTATTCACTCGTTGTCAAGTTCGTCCACCGATGTCGCACTTCCCGCCACACCCGGGAAATCGCCTCGAAGGCAAGGTCCACATCGCTTGTTTCTGTTTGCCAGTTTGAAACAGCCGCCCGGATAGCAGGCTCTCCTTTGTGCTGCGTTGGAGTGAAAAACACTTTGCCATCATCGCGTACAGCGTGCAAAAACGTTTGCACCAGCTCCGGGGTGAGTCCGCGCATGTTGAGTGTAAAGCAAACGATGTTCAATCGCACGGGACTTAACAGCCGGAAGTCTTCGCTTTCCCGGATTCTTTCGCCGAAGAGGCGCGCGACGTCGCAGTTTCTTTCCACGATTTCCCGGTGCCCGCTCTTACCATATGCGCGAAGGGAAAACCAGGCCGGAAGTGCCCGCCAGCGTCTTGAGCTTTCCGGAGTATAGTGAAAAAAGTCGGGGCTCTTCACCGGGTCGCTCAGGTAGGCCGCGGTGTTTCGAAAGATCTTCGGTTGCAGCGCGGGATGTTTCGTGAACTGCATGGCCGCGTCATAGGGAACGTTCAGCCACTTGTGCGCATCAACGGTGATACTGTCTGCGTTGTTGATGCCCTCCATCAGGTGCGCGAATTTATCGGTGCAGGCGGCAAAGCCCCCGAACGCGCCGTCAACGTGCAGCCAGAATTTGTATTTAGTTTTCAGTTCGCCGATGGCGAGGAGATCATCGAAGTCGCCCGTGTTAACCGTACCTGCATTGGCGATGACGATCACCGGCTTCTCTTCGCGAGCAAGTAGTTCCTCAAGTTTCCTTACGTCGACTGCCTCGCGGTCAGGAAGTGTGTTTACTTTTTGCACGGATTGATGTCCGATGCCCAGCATAGCAAGTGATTTCAGGGCGCTTGAGTGCGGCGTTCCGCTGAAGACCTTGATCCGGATGCTTCCGATTCCTTCCTGGGCAATGTTGACGCCGAGCTGTTCACCAATCCACTGCCGACCCAGCGCAAGCCCGACGAAGTTCGCCATCGTCGCTCCCGTGACGAATGAGCCGAAGAAGTCACTCTGCAATCCGAAAAGTTGCCTGAAGTAGTCGATTGTCTGGCGTTCGATCTGTGGCGCAACGGAATCGTTACTGCCACATGCATTCTGGTCGTAGGTACTGACGAGCCAGTCGCCGGCAACCGAGGCCGGAGTCGATCCACCGGTCACAAATCCGAAGTAGCGTGGGCCTGCAGAGTTCGCAATCAAGTGTGCGTAATTCGCTTCGAAAAACTCGAGTGTCTTAAGCGCACCCTCCCCGCTATCGGGCAGCCTGTCCATGGGCAGGTCCGCGACAAAAACTCCCGGAGGGATAGAATTTTCATTCGAATAATACTTCTCCGCGACAGACACGGTCCGCCGAAGTATTTCTCCGCGATGCTCGCGATCGAGTTTTAGTTGGGTATTCATGGTGGAGGAGTTGAGGGGCTAATGGTATTGGGTCTAAAGGTCTAGGGGTTATAGGGATATAGGGTCTAAGGGTATACGGTCTAAAGGTCTATGGATATAGGGTCTTAGGGTATAGGGTCTAAGGTCTAGGGTCTAAGGTGAAGGGTAATAAGGTATGAGACGCAGAAGGTTTTCAAATGATGAGGGACTCACCACCCACCACTCACCACTGACGCCGTATGATGCACCGGAAAATTCACCGACCGCGCGATGAAGCACATTCGGTTCGCATCGGCGTGAAGTGATTGCGCTTTTTCGGTCATCGTGGCGTCTGCAACTGTTACGTGTGGGTGCAACGTGACGTTCGAAAACTGTCCGCTGCCGTCGTTGTTCTCGATCATTTCGCCTTCTGCGTTGTCAGTGTATGCTACGACAACCACACCATTGACTACGCAGAGGTGGAGATACCAGAGCATATGACAGGAGGAGAGTGCTGCCACGAAGAGGTCTTCAGGTGTATGCTTCGAGGCATCACCCCGAAAAGCGCTATCGGACGAGGCCTCCAACGTAGCTTTTCCATCTATTGAAATAGTGTGGCTGCGGGAGTAGCCTTTGTAATCGCCGGTACCGGAGCCGTTATTTCCGGTCCATGCGATGGTGGCTTTGTAATGGTGGGACTTCATCATTTGCGGGTGTTTGCGATTTTTTTTTACTGCTGACTATCCGAATGGCAATTTTCAAAGATTATACGGACATAAAACAGTTTCAGTTTTAGGATTTTCGAGCAGATCAGAACAGTTCAGGCCATTCGCCACACGTTCCTGCTTTTGGTTAAAGGCTATTCGTTATTGATTTCTGAGTGAAATTTTCTAAGTATTGGAATCAGTAATTAGGATAGGGTACAGAAATGGAGGGGAGGACCTAATCAACTACCGATCAATGCTCGATAGATGGCGGATCCTTTTGGTCCGTTTCCCATGACAGAACAATTCTCCATCTTGAAGGCGCAGAAATAGCTCGAATGTTAAGATGACCAGATGTTACGGATGAAGTATTTCAATTTGTTTGCAGCTATCCTGCTGGTTCTGATCTACTCGTCGTCGAGCATTCCGCCTTCCGCGCGCCTTAATCTCTGGATTGTCACATTTATGATTCCGTTTGCCTTGGTCGCAAATGTCATACTGATGTGCATCGGTGTTATCCGGCGGAAAAAGTCTACTTTGTTTTTGCTCATCGCATTTATTGCGGGGGGTAATCACTTGTCGAGTACAATCGGTATGAGAGGGGCTTGGTCAGACAGGGTGGTCACTCCTCCGAAATCACTTACAGTGCTGAATTATAATGTCGGCGGATTCAATGTGGGTTTTTACCATGGTATGAACCGGGCCGCGTTTTTAAAGGCAGACAGCCTGCAGAAGGAGATGATCAGCTGGGTGGTGAACGGCGATGCAGATGTGAAATGTTACCAGGAGTTTCCACATAATCCCGAGGCAGATTTTGATTTATTAACAGCCTTGGAGGAGCGGGGATACGAGCATTATTTTTCTGCGGAAAACCCTAGCGCAAATGGATGGTCATTCGGGATTGTAATCGCCTCTCGGTTTCCGATCCTTAAATTCGGAGATGTGCTGGCAAGTGCTAATGGTTTCAACCGGGTGGCTTTTGCCGATGTCAACACCGGATCAGACACCATCAGGATTATCAATGTGCATTTGCAATCCATGCAGATGAAACGATTTCACCCCGGTTATTCGGACGACCTCCAGGGTGGGGAGAGGAAAATGAAGATTATCCTGCGAAAACTTAAGTCAGGGACCTTTGAAAGGGCCCGGCAAATTGCGGAGCTCATTGAGTTTATTGACAAATCGCCGTACCCGGTAATTTGCGCCGGTGATTTTAACGAAATGCCATATTCGTATTCTTACCGGATGTTGCGGAAGCACCTGAACAACACTTTTGAGAAAGCGGGCAGGGGTTTTGGGTTTACTTATAATGGCAACACACTCAGTATGTTGCGAATTGACAACCAGTTTTACTCCGATCCGATCAAGCCTGTTGAATTTGCGACCCTGAATTCCGTCACCTACACCGATCACTTTCCGTTATATGGAAAGTATGCGCTGCCGGAATCTTTACCACGGTAATTTTTTTAATAGGAGTAAAAGGCGTTTTTCTGGGCCGTAGTGCCGCTTTTTGGTAAGAAATGACTCAAAAATTGATGTAAGGAATTGGTCAGATGCGAAAACTTTTAATGAACCCAGGTTACTTCGGCGACGTTTTCGGCATTTAAAAGTCGAATTCAGGTAACTAAATGGATTTTTTTTGAGTAGGATTTTTCGAGTTTAAGGAAAGTTTGTCGTAAATTTGGTTGTCGATTTCAGTTGGCTTTAGTGAACCCTGCTTGGTTTTGAAGGTCCCCTAGGAGCCGCATTTTTGAACCTAAAATTGCGAGCGATATGAAGAAGATTTTACTGATTGAAGACGATGCTCCACTGAGTTGGCTTCTGTCCAAAATTCTGAAGAGCAGATACGACCTCACTATCCTCAGTCACCATATGGACGCGTTGTCGTGGCTATCGGAGGGAAATGTTCCCGATCTGATCATTTACGACCTGAATACTTCCACAGCCGAACGACTTGACTTCCTGGATAACATCCGCCTGAGTGGATTCTTTAACGACATTCCTGTCATCATTCTTTCGGGGACGCCGGATGATGAAGAAAGACAGCAGTGTCTTGCACTCGGCGCCTTTTCCTATATATCAAAACCGTTCGAGCCTCAATCCCTCTTGTCATCCATCAAAAACGGGTTACTTCGCAAGACTGAAGTTGTATTGACAGACTGATTATGGAATCTTTATTAACTGCACCCGGCAATCAGGCGCAACACGGCCTGATTGAAGTGAGTGTATTCACTAAACGCATCCTTCGGATTGACGGATATTCGCATGAGGCCGGTCAAGGTTATCTCTATGAAACAACTTTGTTCAAATATGTCACGACGGAAAAAGCCATCCAATGCCTTCAAGATGGTGAGGTCGTAGATGCAATTCTGTTACATAGTGTTCCCGTCAATGCCCAGGTAAAGATGTTGATTGGATTGGCAGCCGAAAAAGCAATTCCCGTTATCTGGTATACATCGAAGTTTCAACCGATGGCCAAGAAGAAGGCGTTTGAGCACAATGTGGACGACTACCATTCGGGTGCTATCACGCCGCTGTTTCTGAAAAGGATTGACGCGCTAAAAAAACTGAAGTCATATAAAAGATCCAGAGGTAACAAGCCCTACGAGACATTCACAGAGGATGCGCCCCGGATCCATCAATGGGCGGCAAAACGAGCGATGGATATCGCTGTATCGGTGACACTCCTGCTATTGCTTTCGCCGTTTATGCTTTTGATCGCGCTTATCATCAAACTCGAATCCAAGGGCCCGGTCTTTTACATTTCAAAGCGCGCGGGATCGGGATACCGGATATTCAACTTTTACAAGTTCAGGTCCATGCGCACTGGCGCGGAGAAAGAACTCAAGCAACTCGCGCACATCAATCAGTATGCGGAAACATCAGAGAGTGTATTTTTTAAAATCAAGAACGATCCGCGCGTAACACGCTTCGGCGCGTTTTTGCGAAGGACCAGCCTCGACGAGCTTCCGCAGTTGGTAAACGTCCTGATCGGCGATATGTCACTTGTTGGCAACCGCCCCTTGCCTCTCTACGAGGCGGCTCAGCTTACAAACAACAGGATTGCGTGGCGTTTCCTTGCGCCCGCGGGAATCACCGGACTGTGGCAGATCACTAAAAGAGGAAAAGACAACATGTCGGCTGAAGAGCGGATCGCGCTGGACATGGAATACGCCATGAACTGGTCACTGCTGCTTGACCTGAAAATATTGTTCTCAACTTTTCCGGCGTTGCTGCAAAAGGAGAACGTTTGATCCGGAATACAAGGCAGAAAGCCGGCGTGCCACCTTATATGAGACCCGGACGTGTCAAGGACCCGGGGTGATCACCACAACTCTTCAGTGTTAGCTGAATGCTCTAAAAGCCAGAAGGATATCCGGCCAATTTAGTAGATAATAATCAGGAAGGAGACGATCCATCCAAGCACGACGATCTGTAGAAACCTGTCAGTAAGCAAGATCTTTGTCGGAGATCCGCTATCATTCATTACCAGCGTGATCTGCAAATACCGAAGCATTCCCGCCAGGACGAATATCGACGTAGCATAAACGTTCGGATGCCCTGTCCGCTCGATCACCTGTTCGGAAACCGTGTACATGATATAGGAAACTATGATTATTCCTGAGATGAGGGAAAGGCACGTATTAATGAATTCTATACTGTATTGACGAACGGACATTCTGGGTAACACACCCGATTTTTGCGCGAGGACGAGGTCGTCCCTTCTTTTGGCGAATGCGAGGAAGATGGAGAGAAGGAAGACCATTATGATAAGCCACTCGGAAACGAAAACTCCCGCGAGGACCCCACCGGCCGCGGTCCGCAGCACAAAGCCCGAAGAGACCAGCAAGATATCCAGCAATGAAATGTTCTTCAGGCCCAGGGAGTAGCTAATGTTAATAAGTCCATACGCAATAATGAAATAGGCAAACTCGGGTTTGATAATGTAGGCCCATACGACCGACGCGATAAACAAAAGCACCATAAGTGTAAGTGCCAGCGAGAGGGGAAATGCGCCGGAAGCGAGTGGCCGATTTTTCTTTTTTGGGTGAAGCCTGTCCGTCTTGATGTCTTTGTAATCGTTCAGGATATAGATCGCCGACGAGATCATGCAGAAACATATAAATCCCTTGGCAACCGGAAACATCACCTCGGGTTCGAATATCACGCCTGCGAAGAATCCCGGAATAAAAACAAAGAAGTTTTTAATCCAGTGATGCGCCCGCAGCACGAAGATTAGCCGGATAAAGAATGCCAAAATGTGTAAGGTCTATTAACAAACAAACTATTTTCAGTCCGCCGTGGATCAACAGGACACCTGGCGGTTTTACTCCAATGTTACGCATAACCTTTCATAGGTGCCAACAATGAGGGCGGCATCTGTGAATTCTGTAGTGGCAAAGACGTTTAAAGAGTGGTGGCCGTTATTAGTTTGACGCGTTCGTCGTCCCGCCCGAACGGGATCGAAAGAATCTTTTCGCACGTTTTTTGTTCCTCATGGCGCGAAATCAGGAACCTATGACAGTGACTTAGGGGATGCAGAAGCAGGCGCTTTTGTATTCCACAAGCAGTGATCTTCCATCGTCGAGAGGGCAGTTTATAGCGGTTCTCGGGCTTCGGAAGGTACGTGACAGGAGGGTCCACGGGGTCCTCGGAGGGCGGGTGAACAGGCCGCAGAAAGCGCGGGGTCGCGGCTAGGGAATATCGACCCCATTGCCTATTTCCGAAGGCGTTATTGAGGAGGCGAAAAGGTATTTTAAGATGCTGAAATATTGTCGTTTACATTTATCGCCTAACTGGTACTAATAGTTTTATTGCGTAAATTGCGGAATTATGGATTTAATGGTATTGTATAGGGTCCTGATGAGGAAGTTGTGGATATTGATCACAATACCCATTCTTGCTGGGATTGCTGCCTTTTTCCTTACTTCCAAGATTCCGGACATGTATAAATCCACTGCGCAACTGGCGACTGGATTTACTACAAACGATCAGATTACCGTCACGAATGAGGGAAATAACATCCGGGAAGCCGGCATAAAGTTCAACAACCTCATCGAGACCATGAGTTCCGAGGTCATCCTGACTATGCTCTCGTACCAGCTGATCATTCATGACCTCACGCTGCCTTCACCTTTTCGCACTCCTGGTCCGATGACCGACCGCCAATTTACAAAAGCTGACATTGACACTTGCGTCGCTATTGCGAAGCGCAAGCTTGAGCGAAGAGAGCTGTTGTCTTCTTATGACGAAAACGAGCGCAAATTGCTGGATCTCATTGCACATTTCGGATATGCTAACTGGCAGCTTCTGGATGACGGGCTTTTCATTATGCGCGTGCGCGACACAGACTACGTGAAGGTTCAGTTTGCTTCCGAGAATCCCCTGCTCTCGTCATTTGTTGTAAACACACTCAGCGAAGAGTACATCCGCCATGATAACAATATGAAGTCGTCCCGGTCGGGTCAGTCCGTGGAGTTCTTTGAAAAACTGGTAGCAGACAAGAAGAAGGAACTCGACGAAAAGACTGCGATCCTGAATGAATACCGATCCAACAACAACGTGGTCAATTACGAGATTGAATCCACGACGCGGATTTCGCAGATTTCCGATTATGAAATGAAGCGGACGGAAGCGGCGAACAGGGTGGACGGCATCCGGCTATCGCTGGCGAACGCGAAAAGGAGGCTGACCAGCCTGGAGAAGGAACCTTCCAAGACAAGTTCGAACGTAAAAATTCTGCAGCTTCAATCGAAGATCAGCGATCTTACGAAGATCTACGAAGACGGCGGGTCCACTGATGACAAGTTGTTCGCAACCATTAAAGATCTGAGGTATGAGCTTCAGGTTGAATTGGATAAAAAGACACAGATCGAAAATGCAGCTGGCAAGCCGCAGTCTCTGCTGGCAGCCGACCTCGAAAACCAGATACAGCAATATGAACTCGAATTGCAGATTGCAGAAAGCAACCTGCGATCCATTAATTCAACGTTGGCTGGACTGAAGAGTAATGTCTCGGGCATCGCGTCCAAAGAGGCCATCGTAAAAACACTTTTGGCTGAAGTTGAAAACGTAACAAAAGATTATAATGACGCCGTGCAGCGCTACAGTACGGAAAGGAATAAATCTTTAATCGCCGCAAGTCCGATTCAACTTGTGATCCGGGGGCAACCCAATGGCTATCCTGAACGGTCGAAACGATATCTTATCGTCGCATTTGCGGGTGTTGCAAGTTTTCTCCTGTGTGTGATGAGCATTGTCGGGATCGAATTGATCGATCAGCGCCTGAAAAACCAAATCCAGTACAAGAAGTTTGTCCCGATTCCTTTAACAGGAAGCATAAACTTTATCAATAACAAGAAACTGGACCTGAACTATCTTTTTACTCACCCGGTCAAGAGCCCGGAGATGGAGGTGTTCAAGCACTTTCTGAGAAAGTTGAGGTTTGAACTGGAGTCTTCGAAAGACCGTGTGTTCCTCGTTACAAGCACCAAGGACGGAGAGGGAAAGACATTCCTTACATTGTGCCTTGTGTACTCGCTGAGCCTGGTCAAGAAGCGGGTGCTCATCATTGATACCAACTTCAGGCATAATTCGTTAACGCAACAGCTGATGATGCGTGGTACGCCGGAGAAGAAGTTGGAGGCAGGTCTTTTTGTGAAAGGACTTATCGGAAAGGAAAGCGGAGGTGGTGACGAGATGAACGAGGAGGAGTACGCGCAGAGCATCATTTCCCCGACTAATCACAAGGGTATCAATATTGTCGGAAATTCGGGTGGCGATCGTTCTCCGTCCGAGATTTTTGCAGGAAGGGATTTTCGGAGGATGATTAACATACTGCTTGAAAGGTATGACTATATCTTTATGGAAGGTGCTTCCTTAAACATATACTCTGACACGAAAGAACTCGTCGAGTATGTTGACAAGGTCATAGCGGTATTTTCCTCCCGATCGGTTATCAAGCAATTGGATCGCGAATCCATTGACTATCTGAAAAAGCTGAATGGGAAACTCATGGGTGGAGTTCTCAACGGCATCGAAATGAAGGAACTTAAGATCTGACACAATGGCTTCCAGACCATTTGAAGATGAGCATGAGGAGCCCGACAAAGGACTCCCCGTGGCGCGCTTCCTCCGGATAGCGGTCACCGCGTTCGTTTTTGTTGTATTCTTTTATTTTTTCTTAAAGACCCTGATCTGGTAAGAAGGGTGCTACTCTTTGGGAATGCTCAATAGAACAAAGTCACATTCGGTTACTGATGTCGGAGAATATCTGATCCTGCTTTTCCTGTTCATTGCTTCTCTTGGGATATCCTTACTCGTCAGCCACTTCGGACTCAGCGTCGGATTTATTATCATTGGGCTTCTGGTTGGCACGGCTGCATTGATCTGGATCTTTGCAGATTATCGCGTCGGGTTTTACCTGCTCATATTTTATTGCCATGCGCTTTTCGTTCTTTCGTGGGTCTTTCCACTTCCCATTCCCCCGGGAACGATCGTCGAAGGAATAATGGGGTTAACATTACTGTCGATCCTTATCAAAGTAAATACAGCATCCAATCCCATCGCGCGACGCAAGGATGTGCCACTATTAAAGAACCCGATCGCATACCTCATCATTATTTCAACCGCCTACGATTTCATGCAACTCGCCAATCCTAATTCAATTGGGTTGGTTTATAGCCTGATGGGTTTCAGAGAATCTTTCTACCTGTTGTTCGTTTACATTATCGCCTATTATTTTTTTGACAGATACGAACGAGTCACACAGTTTGCATACTTCTGGATCGGGCTCAGTCTGTTGGCTGCGTTGAACGCCCTACGCCAGGAGTATGTGGGGCTTTTGGATTTCGAGTGGGAATTCCTCACCAGCGATCCCCGACGCTGGGAATTGTATTTTATTTGGGGGCATATCAGAAAGTGGTCCTTTCTTTCGGATCCGAGCGCATTTGGATTGGCGATGACATTTTCGAGTCTCTTCTGTTTCGTGGTCGCCTTGCGTAAATTCAGTATGAGGACGCGATTACTTGCCGTTGCGAGTGCTCTTATAATGATGGTGGCGATGTCGTTCTCCGGTACGCGAACGGCGTATGGAGTTGTTCCCCTGGGTATTATGTTTTACTTCCTTATGACGATCAACAGTCCCCGTATGATCGTTGCGGGGATCGTTTGTGCGTTTATTGCATTGGGTCTTTATTTCGGTCCTTTTTATGGACCCACGATGAATCGCATCCGATCAACTTTCAATAGCGAAGATGCTTCTATGAGTTTCCGGGATGTAAAACGGTTCAGGCTTCAGGAACACATAATGTCGCACCCCGTAGGATCGGGGCTGGGCAGGGCTAACGCGATTGCCGAACAGCTGACCGTCACAGCAGATACAGATAATGGCTTTTTGCGGACGGCGGTCGACAAGGGTATCCCGGGGCTGGCGATTCAATTTGCTCTTTATTTTGCAGTGATGTTTGTCGGTATAAGGGGTTTCTATGAGGCGCGCGATGAAAAAATAAAATCGTTGTACGCGGCGTTCCTTGCAGGGCTCTTCGGAATGGTCATAGCCAACTTCTACCAGGATGTTGTAGACCAGAAACCGTTAAACGTACTTATTATCTCAGTGTTTGCGATTATTTTGAGAATGGAGCATTTTCCGACTAAAGAAATCCGTCAAACTGATTAATTTTACAATCGCTATAAATTAGTTTACCTCCTATGCAAAAAATTATATTGTCCGCTCTGGGCGTTCTTGCTATAACTGTGAGTCTTGCCCAAAATGTAGATTACAACAAGATTATTCTACCACAAGGCGCCAAAGATGTATCCATTGAGGAACGCCTGGTCCAGCTCGCCTGGAGGAACTATCCTGATAATGCGATCATACAACATCAGATCAACATAGCCAGATATGACCTTAAGCGCGCGCAGTGGTCGTGGCTTGATCGCATCAGCGCCGTCGGTAACTTGAACGAGTTTACTATCAAGGGACGGGATGACAGTAACGGCATAGTGAATAATTTCTTTCCCCGGTATAACTTTTCGGTGGGCCTGACTCTTGGATTTCTTGTTAACACACCTTTGCAGGTTAAGGCCGCGCGGGAGAACCTGATGATAGAGCACGAGGTCAATGACAGGCAGAAGCTTAAGATCAGAGCTGACGTCCTTCAAAAGTATTCCACCTACAAAATGGCAGTCGAGCTGCTGGATATTCACTCAAAGGCTCTTCAGGACATCGAAGACCGCTTTGCTTTGGTCGAGACTAAATTCCGGAACGAGGAAGCAACGCTCAATGAATACAACGGCGTTCTGGAACAACGCAATGGCCATAAGGTGAGGAAAATCAACGCGGAGAATGCTTACATGCAAGCCAAGCTGGCACTCGAGGAAATTATTGGAGTAAGACTGGAAGATGTTTTGTAACCAGAGCAGATCGGTGTTCTCGACTTACTGGATAGGTGCTTAATAAGATAAGGTCATCTTATTGGTTGAATTCTGGCTCATTCTCCTTTATGAGCCAGTTCTCGAACGCGTTTTTCGGCTTTATTAACTTCTACTTTTTGCTGAGGATTTTGTCCAAAACGGATTTTGGCGTTTGGACACTTTTTATCTCTGTGGCTACTTTTATGGAGTTGATCAAGAATGGGTTTATCGGTAGCCCATTGGTCAGGTATTCCGTTACTGCAGAGCGCGGGCAGTTGGCGTCGATACTATCTTCGTCTCTCTTGCTAAACATCATTGTCTCATGCATTCAGATAGTCCTGGTGATTGGCTGTTCACTTTTTTTGAGTGATGTGTGGAATTCACCCCAGCTGTCAGGGCTGTTCATGATCTTTATCGTTGCAACCGTTCTCCTGATTCCGATAACGCATTACAACAGTATTCAACAGGCGAATGCGAATTTCAAGGCGAATTTTGTTTCGAACTTTTCCCGCCAGTTCGTTTTCTTCCTTGTCGTTACAACCGTTTTTCTATTTAATCTCGAGATCGAATTGTGGCATCTTGCCGTTGCGCATTCCCTTGCGATCATGGTTGCAGCGATTGTTGCCTATACAAACGTGCGCGGCGTGCTGCCCCGAAAGTTTGTCTACTCAAAACACTGGATGAAAGAACTGTCGCAATACGGAAAGTACACGTTCGGGACAAACATAAGTTCAATGATATTGCGAAATGTCGATACGTGGCTGATCGGGGGATTGCTGTCAGCGAATCATGTGACGATCTATAATCCTGCATTGAGAATATCGAACCTGCTGGAAGTTCCAACCACATCCCTGTCGAGCGTCCTTTTTCCCCGGCTAATTTCACAGATTAAAGAGCGGGGCACACAAGCGGCGAAGGAAATGTATGAGAAGTCGGCCGGAGCTTTGCTCGGCTTGCTGCTTCCCGTTGTTCTGATGGCTTTGGTTCTTTCGGAGGAGATAATTTACATCATTGCCGGACCTGACTTCGATGAAACTGTGCCGATATTGAGGATCATCCTGCTCGGTGCTCTGATCATTCCGTTTAACAGGCAGGTCGGCATTACACTGGATGCCATGGGCAAGGCGCGCATCAATTTCTATTTTGTGTTGCGAAATGCGGCGATGAATATTGTCGCAACTTACTTTTACATCAAATATTTTGGCGTGATCGGAGCTGCTTATGGCTTACTCACCACCTTTGTCCTGACTTTCGCAATGAACCAGGTTTATATCCATTATTTGCTCGGGGTCAATATTCTGAATGTGTTCAAACATGCCTTTCGATTCCAGGGTCAATTTGTGTTTTTTGTGATGGATGTGGTGAACAATCTGAGGCGCAAGGAAGTGTGACCTTTTACCGATCGGCTTCAATCGAAGACTTGCCGGAATACCTTTGCTTAACATCGTCAAGCGCGCGAAGTAACTCGTCAACTTTTGCATCCAGTACGCTTTCCTTGCTGAGCGTGGGCTTGAGTTTCTTGATTGCCTCCATCTGCTTTACTGTGCCGGGTCTCAGGACGGATTCCTGGAAAGCAACATAGCCCTTCGCGAGCGGTTTGTGAAGGAATCCCGGTAAGGCAGGTAGTTTGTCCTTAATGACCTTGATAACAAAATCATTGTAAGAATACATCGATCTGATCATGTTCGGTTCGTATTCGAGATCGATCGCGTTTAACCAATCATTCCATTTGAACGCGTTGATTCCGTTGTAGGCTTTTACAGGAATCCAGGGTGTTCGCAATGCGTCTGCAGCGATGGCTGCGTGCATCGCCTCAGCAATGACAACCTCCGATTCAAGTATTTTACTGATCGTGTCAAGAGTAGGCGAAGTGGGGCTTAAATAGAGAATATCCGCCGCTTCACATATACGCTTCCACTCGTATTTCATCTCGCTTTCCCAGTGAGGCATGAACGCGAACTTGTATTTCTTGGAATGAGGCCCGAAGTCCATTTTTCGCAGTAAGGCCGCACCATCTATGATCGCCTTGTCTGAGGGTAAATTGAGGAGTTTGGCCGTTTTTGGGCCTCGTACGCACACGATATCAAAAGAATCGTCGATTTCCGGGAGGCTTCCATAGGCAAAACCACTGCTGAAGATTACCTTTTTACGGGCATCGGGATTAATCTCCAGGCCGATTATTGATCCAATCCCACAGAATTCCACTGATGGGTCATCGTCAAAGAAATCAGGGAGGAAGTGCTCAAAAATGAGGGGATTAAGAGCGTCGCCAAAATTAGGTTCACGATAGTATCGAAGCCGCATCTACAATTAAGCCTTGAGAAGAAATGATCTTAGATTTCCCAAAATATGCTATTTTTTGCACTAGATCCTACTTATTTTTGACAGTTATAGCCCAGCTAAATTACCTATGAATCTGTTCCAGAATCCCGGCTGGATCAACAAGAGCATCCTCGATTTCAGGAAGCTTGATGAGGTCCCGCAAAGCTTGTTTGATGAAATCAACGATAACCTTGACAGGGTTATCAGCAGCAAGCCTGTAATCTCGATTATTATTGCCGCATGGAACGAAGAGACGAACATCATCAGATGTCTGTATACACTTTCAAAAAGCAAGACTTCTTTTCCCTTTGAGATAATCGTTGTTAACAATAACTCGAAGGATCGCACGCAGGAAACACTTGATCGTCTGCACGTGCGCTCTTTGTTTGAGACGAAGCAAGGATGTGGCCCTGCACGACAATTAGGACAAGAAAAAGCATACGGCGATTACGTGCTGCTTGCCGATGCAGATTGCCTGTACCCCGATTGCTGGGTGGAAGAAATGGGCAAGGCACTGATAAAGGATGGAGTTGTTTGTGTTTACGGCAGGTATTCCTTCCTGGCACAAGAGGGCCAATCACGATTCAAGTTTGCAATCTATGAAGCGATGAAGGACCTCGTCGCAGAGGTGAGACACATCAAGCGTCCTCATTTGAATGCGTATGGAATCAGCATGGGATATGTGCGCTCACTGGGCCTGAAAGCCGGATATATCGACAGAAACGTGAGGGGTGATGATGGAAGGTTGTGTTTCGACCTGATGCCTTTTGGAAAAGTAGTCCAGGTTCGTTCCCGAAAAGCAAGGGCGTGGACCGGTTCCCGAACACTTGAGCGAGATGGTAGCTTTACGCGGGCACTTGTTTCCCGATTCCTGATCGAAATTTCCAGGATTCATATCTATTTCAAGAAGCAACCTGCCCATGACACGAAGACTTCTGAAAACGAAGAGTACAAGCTGGTTAAAATGTTTGAAAAGACCGCCAAGAAAAGTTGACTACTACATCAAACAAGGATTGAGTAATTGTGTTTAGTTTTGAAAGGATTGTACGTGATATCAGGGATCAATACCTAAGGCGGTACAACGACGAGCCGCTACCAGCCGAAATCTATTCGGCACAGTTGCCCCGAAAAAAAGTCTCATTCTGCACTACTTGTATGAACAGGCTTTTTCATTTGAAGAAGACATTCCTTCGAAACATTCAGGATAACATGAGATATGGTGACGTCGAGTTTGTTCTGGTCAACTATAATTCTCAGGATGACCTGGACAACTGGGCCCGGAAGAATCTCAAGCCGTACATCGATCGGGGAATTGTAAATTATTATCGAACTGACATCCCCGAAATTTTCCATGCGTCCAAGGCAAAAAACCTGGCGCATAAGGTTGCGACCGGAGAAATTGTGGTAAACCTTGACGGCGATAATTATACAGGCAAAGACTTCGCGTTTTATGTAAACTACAAGATGTCTCAGCTTGGCGACAAGGCACTCTTGCAGTTCAAGAAGGCCCCATATTGGGGAACGGAAGGCAGAATTGCCATTGCAAAGCAGTACTTCATGGAATTGGGTGGATACGATGAAGACCTTGCCGCTATCGGACATGAAGATCACGATTTCATGGATCGTGCAAAAGCGTACGGTATGGTGTATGAGAACATCCAGATCGAAAACTTTCTGCATTACCTGAGTAATACAACAAAGGAAAAGGCGGTCAACTGCACTACTGACAATACTGACTTCTATGTACTGGAATCTCTAAATAGAAAAACTTCCATGCAGAATATCGAAGAAGGGAAGCTTATCGCGAATCCGGACGGGTGGGGCCTGACACCTCTCTTCAAGAATTTTTCGACTGAAGCCGTTATTTATGATGTCAAGAGCATGGGTCAAACAATATAAATAATGCGGACGCTTGTTGCTATACTCCTGTTGGTTTTTGTTGGCTACGCTTTCCTCAGTGTAGAGGATCGTGAGCCGCAAACAAACGGGACGTCGAATCGCAAGCGGCCCGTGATGGAAGAATTTATTGGCGCAAATTCATTTATAGACGATCCTATTGGAGTCATTAGAGCTGTTGGTTTTGTTCGCGAGTATCACGACTGGAGGTGGGACGAAGGGGGAAGTGTTCCGTATGAGGGATACCCGAACAATGCAATTAAGTGGGCTCCCAGCTACGGATCCATGGGCGGGTGGAACTTCGACAAGTACTACAAGAAGCTGAAGGATGAGGGAATAGGAGTATCCCCCGTAACACAGGGTGCGCCACCCTGGTTGCAGGGCGGACCTCACTTCAATGCCAACCACAAGCCTTTAACAACAAAAGGGGCATCCGCGACGAATCCTGCTTCATACGCGGCCAAGGCGCATCACATGTATCAATACGCTGCGAGGTACGGCAGAACCACGGTGCCCGAACATTTACTGACTCTTGCCGACGATCAGCCCCGCGTTACGGGCTTGGGACTGGTGAACTATTTGGAGGACTGGAATGAACCCAACCGCTACTGGCAAGGCCGCGACGCCATGTTCTTGCCCGAGGAGTACGCGGCTATGGCCAGCGCAGATTATGATGGACATTGCGGAACATTGAAAGGCGGAACCTTTGGCGTCAAAAACGCAGACCCTACCATGAAGCTTGTCATGGGGGGCATAGCAGGATTGGATATCAACTGGATCATTGCAGTGAGGAAATGGTTCACGGAAAACAGACGCGACAAGAAATTTGCCGCCGACGTAATAAACGTCCATCATTATGCCTGGAAAAATGGCAAGAACTGGCAAGGGGGTGGTCCCGCGAGAAGTCCCGAAGAAGACAATTTCCGCGACCGCATGGAAGTTTTTACGCTCTATCGCGACAAGTATCTTCCGGATGTTGAAGTGTGGGTCTCCGAGTTTGGTTGGGACACACATCCTGAATCGGCTCTGGCTGCACCCTCCATCGGTCCGTTCGATACGCAGGAGGTTCAGGGTCAGTGGCTGGTCCGAGCGTATCTTGCCTTCGCTGCTGCAGGTGTAGACAAAGCCCAAATGTATATGCTGCGCGACGTTGCACCTTCGAGCAAGGGGTGGTTTAACACCTGCGGGCTTGTAGGAGCCAAGGGCGACTGGAAACGCAAAAAGTCGTGGTATTATGTATATACACTGAAGAGCGTGCTGACCGGGCTCAGCTTCATGAGCGATATCGATGTTTCAGACTCGCGAATCCTGGCTTATAAATTCGGCAATGATCAGGGTAAGGAGGTATATGTCGTGTGGGCAGGAACCCGTGAGAACTACGAACATCCCGGGTTTTCAATTTCCGTCCCGAAGAACTCCAAGTCTGCTACGCTCGTAAAAATGGAAGTGGGCAGCACAACGGGCGTTGAAGAACCCCTGAAAATTGAAAACGGAGAAGTCAGGATTGACGTCTCGGAACGCCCGGTATTTGTTGTAATCAACAACGGCAAAGCCGAGTCTGGATTATAGCCACTTCGACAGGTCCTTGTCGATCAGACTCTGCAACTTCAAGGTTTCTTCACGGAACTCGTCTTTCAGCGCTTTCGCTGTCGCCGGATCCAATGTCATTTTTACAAGGTTCTTCTCCAGTATCTTTCTCCCTATCTCTTGTCTCTTTTTAGCAGGGATGACAGCCCTGACGAGAGGGCGGATGAAGTTTCGCAGCGGATGACCCTCCCAAAGGAATTCGTGCAGCCATGCCGACCGGGGTTTGCCGGATACGTTGTACCGGGTTGCCGTGTCCTGCACCACATAATCGCTGCTGACATCAAGAAATTCGAATATCTCCTGCAGTGTTGCGTGAGTATTCTTTGCCAGTTCCTCATTCAAAATCACCTTGACGTCAGTAAACGAATCTTTGAAAGCCTTGACGGGATCGTAATAGTGACTTACACTCCTGTAGTGGTAAATTAATTCATAATTCGCTTTGATCCTTTCAGGTTCTGCCAGCAACGCATCTTCAAAGGGGAGTGATTCACGGCCATCCCGGACCAGGTGCTGGTACGCGGAAAAAGCTCGCTTTACGGGATCTCTCAGGATCAGGATAATCTTGGGATCACCGAGATATTGCTTTATCAAAGGTATGGTGTGCTTGTAGAAGTACAGTGTATCAGCGCTCGATTCACCCACTGCTTTGAAGCCTGACGCGTTTTCAAAAAGCGCTTTGTACTGATCGAAGTTTTTGACACACCATTTTTCGACGCGATAGTCCTTTGGACCACCCAGCGGGAAGCTCATGAACTGGCTTGAAAAGAACCTGGGTTCTTTGCGTTTGCTCATGAAGATCTCGGGATGCTGTGCAAGGTGGACATGCAGCGAGGACGTTCCACACTTGGCGGATCCGGCAATGAGAAAATTTGGAAGTATCACCCCGTTGGAAATTTCTTTTATCTCTACGTTACTTGCATTCATCAGATAAATCGTTTGGTAATTTGTATGTGTAGATACAACCACCCAGCACCCCAGCTGTGAGCTCGTCTGTTATATACAGCTCTGTGTTCGAGGTGAAGCAAATTCCCTCTTTTTGGCTGAAGTGGTTAAAGTTAATCACTTTCTTTTTCCCTTTGAAGAACTGGTCGCCGGGGAAACAATGAAAGATCCACGCACGGTCGTGGGAGAGCAAGGCCAGCTGTTTACCGTCGGGACTCATGGCTGCACCGGTAACCCAGGTCTGCAACATCGGTCCGGGCCCCAGGTACACACTGTCGATCAGCTCCGCCGTATGATCGCCAGGGGTAGCTGGAAGTTTGTACATCTTACAAATCCCGGTGTAAGGCTGCGTGCGGTTCTTGCTGAACAGATACAAGTTGCCGTTGAATGCGACCATAGCATCCATATCAAACGTCTGATTTGAAGGAGGCGGAGGAAATGCGGTCTGATCTTCATATTGAAACTTGATGATCTCTGCCGTTATGATCGGCTTGTCTATTTTCGACGGGGGGGGAATCTTATATATTTTTAAATTTTGCCTGTTGTTGAAATTGTTTCCGAAATCTCCGACGTAGAAGTTACCATCTTCATCTTTCGCGATATCTTCCCATCCACGGTTCAGGTTGTTGAGGTGGATGGCCCGCGTTAGTTCTCCTTTTACGTTTATGCCATACACGACGGGCTTGTTGCTGTCGACCACGGTCCAGAACGTGTCCGGTGCTGTGTATTCCAATGCTGAAGATTCCTTCAGGATTTTGGGGAGAGTGCCCGTTCTTATCAATTCTCCGGTTTGGGCTGACGCAACGGTGGAGAGGAACAAAAGTCCGGATAACCAACATATGAAGCGTGAACGTTTCATGTCGCCTGAATCGGATGTGCTTTTTGATTGATTTGATTGTAAGCGATGAACCATAGTGCGACTACCGCGAATAGTTTAATGGAAATAAACCAGTTGAGACTGGGTTTATAAAAGAACTCCAGTCCGTAAGGGAAATCTACGGAGATAATTATCAGGGCGACCACCGCGATCAATGTAACTCGTGATACTGTTTGTTTTGCCAAGGTAACCACCAGTGGAATGATTGCCGGCAGTAGGAAGACCATGTGGTGTGCCCATGACCAGGGTGCTATCAGGAACATCGTGAACAGGTAGAGACCAAACTCGTTGTGGGAGAAGGGTCTACCGGAATGTTGTGATTGGGTATAACTGGTCCTGAAGGTAAAAAAGAGCAGCGCGCCGGCGCTCAGATAGTAAAAAATCTGTGAGAGTGCCGGAAGAGCTATCACTGGTGAGGTCCAGTCGTTTGCAGTAAAGAGGCGCGAAAAGAAGCCATTCAGGCTGATGTTGAACGGGAATCCTACGCTAATGAATTTGATTGCCGAGCCGTGGCCAGACATGCTTGCAAGCAGGTTGTACCATCCTGTCCAGACTTCCGGTTGAAGGATCAACAGGCTCATCAGTGAGAACACCGTTACCCAGGCGCCAAACCAGAGGATAACCGCGATCCGCCTGTTGAAGAGGAAATAGAACAGTAGAAGGGCCGGATACAGTTTTAGAAGAAAGGCGATCGTCAACAATCCACCGATCCAGAAATTGTCTTTGCCTGTGGGGTCGGGCTTTGAAGCGAGCCACCATACACCGTACAGACAAAGGGTGATGACGAGGTTTACCTGTCCGTGGCTGATAGTCTCTATCAACGGCCCAAACATAAAAAAGAAGACCGTAAAGATAAGTTTGTCGTACAGCGAATCAATTCCAAAACGCGCGCGAAGGATTCGCAATGAGAATATAAAGAGAGCGATTGCACACAAGTGATTGCCTGCAAGGGCAAAAGCTTTTGCGACCGGGAAACTCATGAGGCTGAGTGGGTAGAACAGAATGAGGCTTGGTGGCGGATAGATGTAGGGATACACCGGACTGTCATTTGTTTCTTTTTTGAAGTCCTCCAGCAATTCCAATCTGTAGGGAGATTCCTGCTTTTCAAATGTGATTTTAGCACCCGCGTAGAACGATGGGAAATCGATCAGCGATGTCTTGAAATATTTAAAGCCATGTTGATAAAGAAAAGTGGATATCAGTATGGCGCAAATCGCGAGGAAAAGAAGCGACTTGGGGTGGTTGATCTGTTCCTTCAGGGATGTCGTCATCACGATGCTAATTCAAACCTGACTCGGCACGTTTTCGAACATATACTTCAACCGAATCGGTTTTGTATCCGGTTGGCGCGATAAACTTGTCCTCCAGTACATATCCATTTTCCAGCGCACAATCGCGAACGGCGTACGGGAAGAAGTTATCAACATCCGGCATGTCCTCGAAAAGGATGAGATCGTATTGACCTTCGGCCACGCGATCGCAAAGCGTATTGACCTCGCGGTCAAAGAACGCTACCCCGCGGTGATACCACAGCGGAAAATCCTGCCCTGCCTCCGGGGCATATCCCAATTCATAAGCGAGGAAGGAGAGGTTGGACATATTCAGGACCCTGGGGGAGGGCTTGGCTACCTGCTCCAAAGTCTTGATTCGCTGAAGACCTTTCTCCGTGCCTTCCGGCAACTTGATCCTCCGAAGGGTTCGGAACTGAGAGCTCACCCAATTGACCGGCTCATCCTTCACGGCATTTTCGTCTGCTGCCCATGTATGCTTGGAGACGACGTTAGCAGGCGGAGGGGCCAGTACACTGGGTATAACACTCGCAAAAATTCGCTGGGTATATTTCCAGTAGTTTTCCGAGCGCCAGATGAAAATAAGAGCAAGAAACATGACTGCAATCCAGGCGCGCTGTAGTTCGACCGCAGGGGCGATGGCAAACAGGAGAAATGCAAAGCCGAATGCGTGATAGTAATGACTTGTTGTGGCCGGACTGAAGCTGGTCACCTGAATGATCGCTGCCTGCACGAGTATTCCCAACGTGAGTGCTGCATAGAGGACGAACGTTTTGCTTTCTTTGATTGCTTCACGGGAATTCAAGCGCATTACAGCCGCGACAACGATGACGATTGCATAGAATTTAATCCAGATCGACTCTTCAAAAAACGAGGTGAGAAAATCGAGCGCATTGATGCGGCTGAAGTGCGGAGGTTGGCCATGGTTGAACCAATAGCCAAAATCATATTGAAGCAGTGGTCCGATCAATATCGCCAGCGTTACAACATAAGCGCCAGCAAACAGCAGGATAGTTTTGAATTTGCGTTCATACAAGAAATCGATCAATAGCAGCGCTCCCACGAGTACGAGGGCAAGCCCTCCGCCGTCCTGCTTTGTAAAAAAACTGAGCGCTGCGAAGAATGCACTTACGATGATGGTGAGCACCGACCGTTTTATCAGAATATGCCGGACTACCGTAGCGAGGCCAATCAGCTCAAATACGAATACGGTGTGATTATACCAGGGCCAGAAGTTTACAATCACAAAGGTAAGACAGAAAACAACCAGGCTGAGAAACGTCGCCACTGCAGACAGGTTGAAAGAGCGGAGAATACTCCGGAAGGCGAGGAGGGAAAGTAAGTTTATGAACGCCTGCGCCAGCAGCAGGGAAAACATATAGGGCCCGAACACTTTGAAGAATATAAACGGAATCACCCAAAAGCCATAGCAGAGGGGCAGTCCGAAATCTCTAAAAGGCACTTGGCCGAGGTACATCCGGTAAGCACCCTCCCAGGTAAGGAAAATGTTAACCCGGTAAGGTAATTGCAGGAGTAAAGGCAACGCGCAGAAAACTAGGATAAGCAGGCCTTCGGCGATCAGGACTTGTCGTTGGGTGAGATCTTTTTGAAATAGCATTAGGACGTGGGGTACAAGTGGGACTATAATTTATTAACGAGTAATCTAAAACAGCGATCCAGTGATGACACGGATCAAAAATTAGGCGAAATATACTTACTTTGTTTCGAACGTCTTTTAGGCGCCGGTCAAAAAGCGGCAACACTCCTCAGGCGTACACTAGCCATAAGGTTGTAAATTTTCTGCTCCGCCAGGATTTAAACGACGCCGCACAAGGTCATTCTTTCACAAATTTTCTGATCACGCGCTGACCGTTGATATTTACGGATATCAGATAATAGCCCGAGCTCATATCTTCGACGTTGACAGTTATGCCCTCTGAGCTGTTATATCCGGTGAATTCTTTCATGATGTGTCCCTGAGCGCTATAGATGGCCACGCCGACCGGTTGGCCGAGCAACACGTAGGGTGGCATCGTAATATAAATAGCGCTGCGAGCCGGGTTCGGATGCACGTTCAGCTGTTTGTTGATATCACCTTCAACGCCGGTGACCAGGAACGCCACCGGTGCAGAAGTTGTCTGGCACATGCCATTATCAACACGAACGGAGTACGACCCGGCCTCCTCCGGTGTAAAAATATTTCCCGTAGCGCCGCTGATTTCAATTCCGTTCAATAGCCATTGGTTACCGGATGCGCTGCTCGATTCAAGACGAGTGGACGCGACGGTTATTTCCGGAATATCGAGCTGATTGACTTTAATGTTTATCGCCACACGGTTACTTTCACAATTACCTTGCAACTGGCTCACATAGTAGCTTTGAGTTTTGAACATCGGCCCTACGGCAAGTTGACCCGTCGCATTCTCAGCGAGAGGCGCGCTGCTGTCACCTGACTCAAACCAGCGATACGTTCTGTCAGGAGCGGGCTGGTTGACCGAAAGCGTTACGTCGTCTCCCGCGCACACGGTTATGTCGTCAATCACCGGAGTTGTCGGCGTACTTAACGTTAGCTCGATGGGGTGAGTAAGAACGATTCCTGCACAGCCGGAAAACGCGGCTGTTGTAGCAAACGTATTCAGACCCTCTTTCACGCGGTCAAGTGGCATGAGGAACTCCATCGTCCCGCCCTGGCCGGTGAAGGATGTTATAACGTCTGACCCCGACATCACCTGGTAGTTGGCTCCCCGTTGCGTGTTGGTAACGGTAATCACCGTACTTCCCTCCGGTGCGCAAACCTGATCTACGGTCGTGAATTCGAGTCCATCCAGTATTTGCGGCTTGGCAACCACCACTTCCATTCTTGATGCGCCGAAGGATCGGGCGTCTGAGGTAACACTAAAAGTATAGCGTGGTACTTCCTTCAGATCGATCGTTTTGGCCGTAAAATGGTCCACGAGTTTGATCTCAGCGTCAAAGGTGAAGCTTTCGATACTGCTCGCATCAAGCGTGTAGGTTCCGGCTGGTGTCCGTGACAGGTTCAGCGGGATAGTCGTCTCGCAGAAATCAAGTGGAAGACTGTTGATGGCGAGATCGATTCCATTGGCAACGCTCGTGACATCGAAATAAGAGTTTGGTCTGTTCACACCATCTTGTCGATCGAGAGGCTCATTTGAATATCCTTCGCTGAAGTGAATGAATGCGCGGTCGATCTGAGCACCTTTGGCAAGCGTGAACGTCAACACGTTGGTTGGCGCTGCCTGCTTGAAAATGACCGCAGCCGAGGCGTCATGTTTTCCGTTCTCAGAAACAGTAAGAGAAGGGGAGCCGTTGGTCGACTTCACCCAGAAGGACTGGCCCTGGGCAATCACGCCCAGGAATTCGGCGTCACCTACGCCGGCTTCATTGCTTGTGACAAAGCGGTCACCACCGCTGTTGTTGTCGCGGACACTGACAGTTCCATTGATACCACTCTTGGTCCACCCTGATTCGGCCCATTTGATGGGAGAAGCGTACGGGTTTGCCAGCAGAGTCCATCCATCGTTCGGATCCTCTGAAGCTCCCGCGGGCAGTAGATCGTCAAAATTAAAGTCTCCCTGATACAGGGGTCCCGTCAGTTGCAGGACCTTCGCCGCGTTGCCATTCCAATCGTAGATCGAATAACCGCGGCCGATCTCAAGGGTGGCCTGGTTGCTTGTGGTTGGATAAGCTTGCCAGCCTGGCACCGTCGCCTCTTCATCGTAATAGAACATCGATGGCGCAGAAGATTGCGGGCTTGCGTTCGTGAAAGTTCCCGTGATCGGTATGTATTGCTGCCAATCTTCGACTGTCGTACCGGAGACAGGAGTTCCCAGGTAGCGATAGCGTTGGCCCTTCGGGTTCAGATAGCGCTGGAATTCCACGTTCCCCTCGATAGTGCCGGAGTTTTGGATAGGTGCAACCCGTGCAGTAGATGTTTCATTTGAAAGGAGAACAAGGTTTCCGTTCGAATTCAGTGTTCCGTCTATCATCGTGACGACATCCCGAACACCCACACGCGATCTGAGATTCACCGGACTCGTTTCGGATGTGTTGACGCTCAATGTTCCCACCATATTATTTGCGGGGTGAAAATACAGATTAGAACCGCGCGTGCTGGTCGTGGTTTGAATGGTCAGAGTACCTCCGTTCACAGATATCTGGCCCGTCTCATTGCCAGGGTTAATGGCGCCATCCCCCTGCAGGACAAGTTCGTTTTCGCCTAATGTAAGTGTACAACCATCTTGAATGAGAAGTCCACCGCCGTTCTCATTGCCCAACGTGATGGACGCAGATCCGACCTGGCCGGCAGTAATGGAAAGACTCGATCCGTTCGCTATTTCGAGCTGATTAAATACGAGATCCCTTTCCGTGGTGATCGTATATTCTACTCCGGAATTCACGATCAGTTTCGTGTTGGTCCCACTGATGGCAAACTCGTCGTCAATGGTAGCATTACCGGTCAATACAAAATATTGGTCGACATCGTCGAATGATGTGGCCGCCGTGCCGGTGCCGTCTTCATCCGTGTTCCAGTTCGCTGGGTTGGTGATCGGCGGAACTTGCGTCCAGTAGTACATCACACCGGCGCCGGTGAGAACCTGAAGCGGAGTACTGAAGTTGCTCATATTGTCTTTGGCATCCACGGCTCGCACGGTAAAATTATAGGTGGTCGTAGGAGAGAGCCCCGTGATAGAGGCTGCGTTGGAAGTAACGGCCATCTCGAACACATCGTCTTTGTATATCTGGTACTCCCACACGCCGACATTGTCGGAGGAGGCAGTCCAGGTGAGATTCAGTGATCCGCCTGTGATGCTCGATGCCTGAATATTGGCAGGTACCGACGGCGCCTGGGTGTCGAACGCTACATCAATGGGCGTGTACGAGTGTATTTCCAGCGCGCTCCAGACTGCGGCGAGAGCTTCGGGGTTACTAATGATCTGGAAGTAGATGGCGCTGTCACCTCGCTCAGGCGTGATCTGGTCGAACGATACGGTCTCGGTGATGTTCCTACCGTTGAACAAGGACTTGAACGTACCGTTGTACCCGAAGTCTGTTGTAAGATTAGCACCAACCTGTGTGAAGTTCCACTCGTTGGAAAAGAACTTAAGATCGTACGCCTTCCTTGGATCAACCTGCCCAACCTTAAGTTCTGCGGGTTCCATAAAGGGCAGAAAATAGACGTAGTTCTTGTAAACCTGTAATGGATAAATGCCAGACTGAGATGCGGGCACGTAGCCACCATCCAGTACGCCGAGGATACCTCCGTTTCCGGATGAAAGGAACTCCACATCGACTTTCGTGGCAATATTATTTTCGTCAGTGAGGTTACTATACTTGGTTCCGGCCTGTGGGTCACCCGCAGTCGCGTTGTTCCAGGGGGCTGGTGCCTCCCCGGTTGAACCTGCGTTCGGGGTGATGTTCAGGAGTATCACCTGGTCCCAAGTGCTCGCCGTTGCCGTGTTCGTATACTCGGAGAAATTTCCACTGTTTACTGCCCGGACACGATAGACGTAAGCTTTATTTTGCAGAAGTCCGGTATCTTCCCAGGTAACGATACCACCGGTAGTGGGCGTCGTCACATTGCTTGCGCGAACCGTAAAGGGCCCTGATGGATTCTCGGCTCTTTCAACATGGAAGGCTGTTTCATTAGAGGAGTTGTCCTCCCAGGTGAGCAGTATTTTATCTTTCGCCGTACCTTTTGCGGTCAGATTCTTTGGACTTACCGGTTTCGATCCAGGATTATAAACTTCAATCAGTATCCCGCTGATCACACCATCCCGGTGGCCGATGGGCGATCCTCCGTCACTCCAGCTTGTGCCGTCCTTTTTAACGACAAGGGTAATATTACTACTAGAATTGGGTTCAAGTCCGGAGAACTTAACATAGTTGCTCTTATTTTTTGAGGTGTTAAGGACTTTGTCCGTGCTACCGACTCTGTATATGGTATTCGCAAACCAGAATTCATTACGACTTCCCACGATAGTAATGTTATAACGCCTTGAGGTGTTAAGATTGCTGAGTGTTATCGTTGAACCGTTATTGCTGGTTTGTGCAGTTACCCATGCACTTTGCAGAACGCGATCCGGAAATTCGCCCGAGTTGTTCCCCGTGTTAACGCCCACTGAATTAGAGGTGGTAACCCAGCTTCCACTGCGGGCAATATTAATTCCTGAGTTTCCGCCGACGCTGTTGAGCAAACCGTTCATACCAGTAGGGATCACGTTATTCCATGGTGCGTTCTCATTCGAGGAATTGTCAGCGACGAAGTTTACATAGACAGTATGTTGGTATTCCGAGTCGCTGACGATCAATGTAAATTCACGCTCTGCGCTGGCGGAAGAATTGTCAGTAGCTCTGACAGTGACTGTGTATAAACCTGCATCGGTGGATCCCGGAGTAAAGGTGATTGAACCCGTACCATCGTGGTTGTCGCTGAGATTTGCAAATGCCGGCAGATTCAAGCCGCTTAATACAATGGGGTCACCATCCGGATCGGTGGCGGACAAGCTGACCTGCACATTTCCACCCGTACTCACAGTTGTGAGCGGAATGGCGCTGAGCGAGGGGATTCCGTTCGGTGTAGTGATGATAACGGTATTGGAAGGCGCTGATGAACCGTAGCCGTTGACAGCAGTCACGCGGTAATAGTACGTCGTTCTTCCTTCGGTCGTGTTGTCGGAGTAGGCTTTGACGTTGGGTCCAACGCTTCCGATAGGCGTAGTGAACGGGCCCTCCGCGCTGGTCGCGCGGTAAATATTGAAACCGGTTTCGTTCAGGCTGTTGTCAATCCACGTCAGGTCAACCTTGTTATTTAACGGAGCCGTGGCTGCAAGACTGGATGGCGCATCCGGGGGAGTGGTGGCAATGTAAGTGGCTTCCAGGATGATGGCGTTAAGGATATAGTTAGGATTACCGCTTGGTCCGCTAAGTTCTATTACAAGTTCGCCATTGGAATTTGGAAGCAAGTCGCTTGAAGTACGAACGTCGTTTAAGTTGTCCACAGTAGTAAGGTCAGGCAAAGAATTACCGTTAACCGTAAATTCTGTTGGGCCGACCGCCTGGACAAGGCCTTGGGATGGCACGGCCCCATATAATGTTACTTTATAACGGATGGCAGGGTTCAGGTTAGTAAATCTAATGACTTTGTTATTTAATCCTCCGCCACCCGCCGTGTTTCCCCAGAAGGAATTTCGCACGTTGGTGGGAAAGATTGCGTCGGGATCGTTGGAGAAGGTGGTGGTATTAAAACTTCCTTGCACCCGGTCCCAGCTGGCAGATGCAGACAATCCAACATACTTAACAGTGTTTCCGTCTGCATCGATCAGGTTTGTCACTGTTTGCGATGGCACGGTAAGGTTGTTCCATGGTGCGCCTTCCGAGCGATCAGCTATGCCCATCAAATTAACGTAGACCTTATAGCTGGGATCAAACGGAACGACGATGAAAGCGAAGGACTTTACGTTAAGACCCCCTGCATCATCACGGAAGGTGATCGTAATGTTTTCGTAGATTCCCACGTGCGACGGGGTGGTATTAAAGGTAAGGGTATATGTTCCGGCATTCGTTCCTGTTCCAGTCCAGTTGGCTGTGGCGAAAGGAGGCAGGTTGCTGATGAGCGGGGCACTAAGGTTGTTACCATCCGACCCTGCATCCGTTACCGAGAATATCATCGTGAATTTTCTTCCGGCTTCAGCCGACTGGTTCGGAACGGCTCCTATAGGTGTCGGTGTCACGGCAGTCCCGTCTACCGTGAGCGCCGAGACAACCGGTGTCTGGTTGTTGCCCACAGTCAGGACAAAACTGTCGACATCGGTGTCGACTCCGTCCGAGGCCTCGACGTTGATATTGTAAGTACCCGGCGCAACACTGGTCAGCGATATCACACCCTGTCCATACCCATTGTGAGAAACGCCGTTGGTATTGGGAAGACCCGTGATATTGAAGGTAATGGCATCGAGGTCTGCATCGGTCACCGATAAATTAATGGTTTGTGGAGTCGCGCTGTTCTGAAGGATGGTCTGATTCGGAATATCAACCAACACCGGTGCGGAATTCGGAGTCGTTGCCGAAGCCACAGGTGACCATGCCGAGGCCGTGCCGCCTGCGCCGAGCGATCGCACGCGGTAATAGTATTGGGAATGGCCACTCACCTGTGTATCACTGAAGGTTGTTGAACCTGCGACGTTTGTTTCCACCGTACTAAAGCCCGTCGAAGCATTGGCGGACTTTTGAATTTCGTAGCCCGTTTCGCCGCTCACATCGGGCCAACTCAAATCTACGCGATTAACAAAAGGCGTGGCTGTAAGCGACGCGGGTGCAGCTGGCGTCGATGGCGGTGCAGCTGTTGTTGCGCTCGCGGGCCCAACAAGGGACGAGGCGCTCGTGTTGCTGATTGCCCTGACTTTATAGTAGTACGTGGTGGTAGGAGAAAGGCCAACGTCAGACCAATTGACCTGGCCACCGGTTCCGCCTTGAGCGGGCGCCACGTGGACTACCTGGTAAGTACCGTTTGAACTCGTCGACCGTTGTACCTCGAAACCGCTCTCGTTGTTGGCGTTGTCACGCCAGCTGATATTGATCTGTTCAAAAGACGCAGACGTTGCTGTGAGCAGGGAAGGATTGGTCAATGCGGGAGGTGGATTGTAGGTATCGGAGAGTGCAGACGCAGGTATGGTTTGTTTGCTTCTGCCCGGGCCGCGCCAGCTAACCGTTAAAGCTTGGCCGCCACCATTTTCGAAGAAGGTTACCTTGATCGCATGTGACCCGGCTGACAACGTTAAGGTTCCACTTTTTTCCGTGCTGCCGTGTGCACCGTCGTTGTTTACGAGCAGCGCATCATCGATGAATAATTGACTGCCATCATCTGATGTTGTGTAGAATTGCCAGCTGCCCGTCGAGGGTATGTTTATGAATCCTTCGTAAACGAAAGCAAAGTTATCAGCTCTGTTACCCGGACTTTGTGTTGAAGGGGTGAGCGTGAACTGGCTGATGGTCCCCGTCTTGATAAGCGTCCCATTGGTTTCAATTTCCGTCGTACTCGTGAGGCCGGAGTGATGATAATATTTGTAAAAGACACCGTTGTTGACTGCGGCTGCGACCACCTGGTTGCTCGATGGTGACGTGTTACCGGCTACGTCGCGTGCACGAACCGTAAAATAGTAGCTCTGCTGAGCGATCAGATTTGTAGCTGCAAACGTGTTCTCAGTTGTCGATGCGATCTGCACTCCGTTTTGGTAGACGTCGTATCCAACCACTCCCACGTTATCCGTAGCTCCACTCCAGAAAAGATTGATCACCGTTCTGGAGGTGCTTCCCACCGCCAGCACAGGTGCGGAGGGCGCCTTGTTGTCGACTTGTGACGAGGCTGATACTACATTGGTGTAGGCCGAACCCCCGGTGTTATTCACTGCGCGCGCCCGATAGTAATAGGTCGTGTTGGGCTCGAGTCCGCTGTCAACGTATTGCTGTGGATTGGGGGCGGACGTGGCAGGAAGAATACTCACCAACTGATAACCACCTGAAGGGTTAGTTGACCGGTACAGTTCATATCCGGTTTCGTTGTCTGATCGGTCGTCCCAATTCACCGAAACGCTCGTAAGCGCGTTCGATGCGACGAAGAAGTTGTCCGGAGGCGCAGGTGATCCGATTCCGCTTTGCGTGCTAATGACAATTTCATTAGAGGGTAAACTTGCGCAGCCCTGCGTCAGCGCGCGGTACATGGTGGGCGTTACCCCGTCGGCTTGAACGGGACTCGTTGCCGGATCTTTACTTGTCAGGGTATAGGTGCCACCGAGAGAGGCGGTATAGTTAAATAAATTTGCACCACTAACCGGTGAGTCATTGTATCTCCATTGGTATCCTTCTTTCCCTGTTGTTCCGGAAAGTAAAACGGAACCACTTCCATCCAGGGCGGGTAGCGTTGTGCTGCGTCCGTTTGCCGTTATTACCGGAGAAACAGATGGACCGCGACTGTTGTCAATCGTAACGCCATCAGACCACTCCGACCATCCTCCGGTAGCCCGCTGGAATCTTGCATAGTATGTGCCAGGCTGTGTGACTGTAATTTCGTTAGTGCTGGCACCAGAAGCAATGACGGTTGAAGTGTTATCCTTCGCCCACTCGTAGTTGATGATTCGATAGTTATTTTCGTATCGATTTTCAGGAGGGTCGAGGTAGAGTGTTTTTGAAAGACCTAACCTTACACTAAACGACTGACCGGGGCAGAATGCAGATTGCCCGTAAAAGACGTGGATCTCATTCTTTTTATGGCTGAGAAACCAGCTAAAAAAGTCGGGCTGGTTGTATTCGGCATTCCAGGTATCATGGCCGTTCGTGGGATAGTAGTCATACCGGACATTCCCACCCAGGCCGCGTAGCTCGTTCACCATCAGATTTCCGTCTTCTGGAGAAGGCGCGCCGTCATTGCCTCCCTGGGAAAGGCGCATGGGAATATGAATGTAGCGCTTTTCGTATTCGTCGTTGAAGCTCAGGAAAGATTCATTAGCCGCGGACATCGGGTTTGCGGCGGCGATGTATTCAGGGTACATCATCATGAATCGAATCGCACCCCCACCCCCGCCTGAGAGCCCGTGGATGTAGATTCGGTTAGGATCGACTTTATAACTGGCAATCAGCCTGTCGATCACATACCGCACGGATTCCAACCAGTCCGGGTTCCAATTGTTCTGACAGATTGGATCACCGGGGTCCTCACAGCGCACACCATCGGTGAACGGAGTCTTGCGCATCTGGGGATAAAGAAGAAAACCGGGGAATGTGCCATTGTTAACAGCATTCAGGTGGATTTGCCCACCGTGGACAAGCTGTTTTTCATTGTCCTGCAGGTCGGGATCCGAATCCCCCGATTCTCCACTTCCATGCAAAAATACGATAAGGGGAAACTTGTCGTTCGGCCCGCTTTGGTCAAAACCGTTCGGCCTTTTTATGCGAAACCGGAGTTGCAAACCGCTATTTGCCCCGTCGACTCGTTGATATTGGTATGACTCGTACGGGTCAGACCATGAGTATAGTTTGGTGCGTGTATAGGGCGTGAAAGGAGGCATGGTCTGGCCAAGCGCTTCCGACGCAATGAAAAAAAACACGGAAAGTAGGGTTACCCTGACCACCAGGATGTAATATAATTTCATATTAATGAAAGAAAGAACGACGACTAAAGCCTTAACCTTGAGAATTACATTCGTTTTTGGGAACCTAGGTAACCTTGTTACCGCAAAAAAGAATGAGCATTAAACTATTGGATTTCAGTTGCGTATGATGGCAACTTGCAAATATAAAATTATGCAATGAGCGGATGAAACCATACAGAGGTGCGTATTAAATTTTACGCCCCCCAAAAGTCTGCCATGTAAGATATGATAATACCTCCTTTTGGCTTTACTTAGCACTGTGGTCTGCCGCGTTCGCCGAAGTAGGTGATTTTAGTTATGAACCCCTAAGTAATTTCAGTGACTCTACGTATTACCACCAGTGACAGGCATATTCCGGCTCTCGATGGATTGAGAGGTGTCGCGGCCCTGATCGTCATGTTGTACCACTTCTTTACCAACCGCGTGCCGTGGGGTTGGATGGGTGTCGACCTGTTTTTCGTCCTTTCCGGGTTCCTGATCACCGGTATCCTCTTAAGAACAAAGGATTCCCCCGGGTACTACAGGAATTATTTCGCCCGGCGTTCCCTGAGGATTTTCCCCCTTTATTTCCTCTTCCTTGTTATTTTCTTCCTCATTTTCCCCCTGATAGGGGTTTCGGATGGCATCGGTGATTACCCATATCTGGAAGGCATCCAATCCTGGTACTGGTTATACGCACAAAACTGGCTGGTTTTCTTCGATCCGGTTTATCCCGGCCATGAAATGATAACTCACTTTTGGTCTCTGGCCATAGAAGAGCAGTTTTACGTCTTTTGGCCCCTGGCCATTTACCTGCTGCCCAACCGCAGAATATTGAGTTTCTGCATAGGATTAATCGCGCTTAGCATTTCCGTCAGGCTTATCATGTTCTATGGGTTTGACATGAGTTACCTGAAAGTGTACGTATTTACTTTCTCGCGACTGGATGCCCTTGCGGTTGGAAGTGCCCTGGCCGTTATGGTCCGGAATAGCGATCACAAGGAGTGGCTGAACAGGCGAACACCTAGCATACTGATCGCTTCAACCATAGGCATCCTCGTGACATTCGTTCTTTTCAAGTCCATGGATTTTGAGGCTTTTACCACCTACGGGTACACTGTCCTCGCTATTTTCTTTGGAAGCTTGCTTGTGATGGCGCTGTCAAGCGATCCACGGAGCCTGGTGAGGAGAATCCTGGAGACGAAACCGCTCACCATGTTCGGAAAGTATTCTTACGGGATTTACGTCTATCACATACCGGTACTGCGCCTGGGGTCCCGAGCCCTAAGTCCATACATTGAGAGCCGCGCAGTAACGCTCATTATTTGTTTTATTATGTCTCTTGTGGTGGCGTATGCTTCTTATCACTTGATCGAAAAGAGGTTCCTGAATTTGAAGAAGTACTTCGAAACCAAACGCGTTCCAACTGTAAAGGAAAAGGTCGAGGAAACCGCAGAGACAATCGTTTAGTGGAGTGGCATAATGCGGTGTGAAGCAATTCGGTTTTAAACCAGTCATTAACAATAAATTTATGTTCGCTAAAAATTCCACTCGAAACCTGTTGTCTATAGTGACGTCGTTGTTGTTTCTGCTATTGATTAGCTGCAGCAGTGATAAGAAGGATGATCCTCGTCCCGTCAGTGATGACCTGGAGGCCCTTCCGAAGGACACAGGGGGACAGCATATTGCCCAGGTCCTGGGGTCAACATCAGCAGAATTCGGCTACTATGTTTACCTGCCGGGGGGCTATAATGACGTTGCTAACAAGTATCCGCTCCTGATATTCTTGCATGGTAAGGGAGAGCGGGGCGATGGGTCGTCCAGCCAGTCCGTGCTTGACAAAGTTCTTGTCAACGGTCCGCCCAAACTGATCAAGAACAAACAATGGGATCCTACTTATCCCATGATCGTCGTATCGCCGCAGTTTCATATAGACGAAGGCAATCTCAACAACTGGGGAGGGGGCGATCCCGCCTATCTGAAGAAGTTTATTGAATTCCTGATCGATAAATACCGGGTCAACACGTCGCGAATTTATCTGACGGGACTGAGTCATGGAGGAAACGGAGTGTATGACTACCTATCGAAGCTCAGTGATAGCGAAAATTATTTGGCTGCGGCAGCTCCCGTAGCCGCCTGGGGTGCGAATACGGGTTTTGACAAGTGCAAGAATACACCGATATGGGTATTTATCGGCGATCAGGACGGCATGAATTTCACGACCTCGAAGGAATTCGTAACCAAATACAATGCGCAATCTCCGGCGCCAGCGAATAAAGCGAAGATCACCGTGTTCAAAAATGCCGGCCACGATGTGTGGACCCGTACTTACAGTGGTGAGGGCATAGGTACTGCAGACGCCAGTTTCGATCCCTTTAACAAGACGCTATACGATTGGATGCTCGAATTTGAGCGCCCTCAGGAATAGGCCTTGAAGATTCTAACTAGGTCGCCTTATTCAATAGTTAGGATCCACGCTTCAGCAAATGGCCTCTTCAGCCTGTAGCGGGTTCGTTCCTTGCGCGCTTCGTCCAGGTCGTAAGTGGAGAATGAGTATACGCAATAGTAACCGTTCTTCGGGTTCAGGGCTACAGCCGGGCTGGCAAGCCCCTTGCTCTGAATTTCCAGGGCGTATTTCATCGCGTTGTCGAGCAATCTGAAGACTCCGATTACAAGATAGTGACCAGGCTTCAGCGTAAAGTCAAGGGGTGGCTTGCCTTCGCGAACATGCTCAGTATCCTTGTCGGGTTGCTCACGTACAATTTCCCGTACCGGCTCGCTCGTTTGCGCCGCGGGCTCTTTCACAACGACTTCCTGATTCGAGGGTCGTGGTAAATCATTTTGAGTGACGGCCGGAATGTTGTCCGTTGTTTCGGGCAATTGCTCCTGTTCCAACTTGCTGGCCTCAGCTACATTATTTTGCTTCGGTGTTTCTACAGGGAGTGGCTCTTCTTCCGCTGGCACTGCTTTGCTGACAGGGCGTGTATCTTCGACCGTCTCATGGCGGGCAACTATGGGATGTTTATTTTTTCCCAGGCGGATGCCAACTTGCAGTTCGTGCGAAGTTGTGTTAATGAAGTTGGAATTTTGAGGTGGCAGCTCATAGCTGTAGCCCACCCGAAACCGGTCGCTTATTGACAACCCCGCGAGCAAGCCGATGCCGTTCGTTTCATGGTAAGATCCGCCCAGCCATACCGTGTTCTTGATGTGAAGAACTCCGGCGCCTTCCCAGTTGTCGGTCTTGTCTTCCAGTTGGCGATACAGAAAATAAGGTTCAAAAGCGATGTTCGGACCGAAATTGAACCGATAGCTGGCGGAATACAACCGGTTCTCAAGCGGCGCAACCCTGATATCATCGAACGTTGTTTTACTAAACGACTTATTCTGGAAAAGCTGCGTGAAAGCAAATCCTATTTTCAAACCTTTGTACCGGTACACGATTCCGAAGTTTCCATCGGACCCATAATTCGTAGGTGCCGCATTCACAATAGTGGGGTCGTTGGGGTCGTATTCTCCTGCCTTAAGACTCAGATTGTTCATGACGACACCGCCGGACAAGCCGAACCTGAGAGAGTGGTCGATGCCCAGGGGAACGGCATAGTTGAAACTCACCATCGCGCGTGTGTGGCGGAGGAGGACCGCCTCCTGCGAGGTGACCATCAGGCCCAGGCCGATGCGGGATTTCATGGGAAGCTGAAGCGTAAGACCCTGGGATGTTGGAGAATCTTCAATTCCTATCCACTGTTGTCTGTAGGATACGTTGATCTCGGTGAAGCCACTAATGCCAAGATATCCCGGATTAAACTGGTAGGGATTGAAGTAGAACTGTCTGAACGGAGTTTGTGTTTGCGCAGACGCACCGAAGCCAGAGAGTAGGCATAAGAATATAACGGAAAGATATTTCATATTACTCCAGCTTAACGGATTATCCTGACACCACCTGTGATCTCGTCGTCCTGACATGTGATGATGTAAAAATAAACATCCTCTGCGAGATCGACTCCATTATGTTTTCCATCCCATGAATTATCATACGACTCTTTTTCATAGACCAGTTTGCCAGACTGATTATAAATTCTAAGCACGCAGCCTTCAAAAATCTCGGGATTAGGCCATGTCCAGGTGTCGTTATTGCCATCACCGTTGGGTGAGAACACTTTGTGCAAGGTAAGATTTTCAATATCAAACGCTTGAACAATTACCAGGACATCATCGGTGGCGGTAAGTCCGCCGTCATCTGTGACGGTTAATTCGAAGCGATATGTGCCCTGTACCAGACCTGACAACGAGCAGACCGCTTCATCAGGCGTCGACACCAAGGCGTCGGAAGGGCCTTCCAGCTGAGCCCAGTGGTAGCTGACAATGGTTCCATCCGAGTCTTCACCTTGACCGGCAAGTTCTACGACCGGATCTGGCAGAAATGCTGTGACATCTTCACCGGCGAGGGCAGTCGGGGGCTGATTACCATCGGATGGATTGACGGTCACCGTAACAATGGACGACGCGCTTGCGCCACTGTTGTCTGATACTGTAAGGCGGAAGGTGTAGCTGCCTACAACAAGACCTGAAACAGTTGTGGTTGCTGCATCCGGAGTAGCGATAACCGTATTGGGCGGACCTGAAACAGCCTCCCACAAAAATGAGACGATGGTGCCATCAGGATCTGAGCCGCCTCCCGTCAGGTCTGCAGCGTTCTCAGGAAAATTCAGTTCCACGGGATCGCCGGCAAATGCGACGGGCGGCAAGTTATCGACGACGTTCATCAGAACTTCGTCGCTTGTCGTCGTTCCCTGGTCGTCGGTGACGGTCAGGCGAAAGACGTACGTTCCGAGCTGGATGTTATTTACATCGGTGCTCAATGCGTTGGGCGTTGCAATGGATGACGCGTTGGGGCCGGAGACCTGTGACCACGCGATCAACGCAACGGTACCATCACTATCCGATGCTGTGCCACTAAGGTGCAACGTATTGGGCGGAGCGACGACGTCCAGGTCGATTCCCGCATCCACGATCGGCGGCTCATTGGGTGAGGGCCGATTAACGGTCACCGCAACCTCATCAAATGCGGTAGCACCGCCATCATCTGTTACGGTAAGCCGAAACAGGTAGACACCTTCAATGAGATCTGCAAGATCAAGATTCAATGAACTGGTGCCGGTCATGGTCGACGCCGGCCCCGACAATTGACTCCACGACTGGGAAGCTATCGTGCCATCGCTGTCGGTGGCGGTTGCTGAAATGGTGATTGCGTTTGTGGGCAATGTCACGGTCAGATCATTGCCAGCATTAGCGACCGGAGGAGCATTTGGTAGCGCGGGGTTAACCCTCACGTTCACCTGGTCAAATCCCTCTGCACCGTTGTTGTCTTTAACAGTAATCTTGAATACGTAAGTCCCTTCTATCAGGTCGGAGACATTAAGAGTAGCCACGCTCGTCGAGCTCAATGTGGCGGACGTTGGCCCACTATCCTGAACCCAAAGGACGCTGGCAATTGTGCCATCGGGATCCTGTCCTGATCCGGTAAACGACGCCGAATTATCGGGTAAGGTTATGACTTTGTTTTGGCCGCCATTAGCAGTAGGTGGCTGGTTGGAGGGCGGCGGTTGAACCCTGACGTTCACTTCATCAAAACCTGTTGACCCATCGTCATCGGTGACCGTAAGTCGGAAGAGATAAATGCCTTCGACGAGATCGGAAAGGTCCAGGTCCTCCGCTGCAAGGGGAGAGGTTGTGGCCGTATTGGGTCCACTTATCTGCGCCCAACTATAACCGACCACAGTGCCATCAGCATCCGTCCCCGCGCCGGTCAGGCTTGTGAAAGTAGCGGGCAGTGTTATAACAATATTGCTTCCTGCATTCGCAATAGGCGGCAAGTTGTAAGGGACGGGGTTCACGGTCACAAGCACTTCGTCAAATATTGACACTCCTTTGTCGTCAGTGACGCTCAACCGTAACACGTAGATGCCTTCTACCAGATTAGTTGCGTCTGTGGTTGCCGATCCGGGAGCGGTAAGATTCGCCGTTGATGGACCACTGACCTGCGTCCATTCATAGGCGGTGATCGTGCCATCGACATCAGATCCGCTTCCCACCAGACTGACGGAATTTGCCGGCAGCGTAATCTGCTTGTCAGCGCCCGCATTTGCAACGGGCGGATTGTTGCCCGGTTGCGGATTTACCTTCACGTTAACATCCTTCTGGCCTTTGGCGCCCTTGTTGTCTGTCACGGTGAGGCGAAATACATAGGTTCCTGCGATGAGGTTCGAAAAAGTTATGTTAGCCTGTGTAGTCGGCGTTGTGGTGGCAGTCGAGGGCCCGCTCACCTGTGACCATGCGTAACCGGTTACGGTTCCATCGGCATCCGTTCCTGTACCGTTTATCGTAACCTGTGCCACGGGCAGCGTGATTTCCAGATTGGATCCGGGGTTTGCAACGGGGGGTATATTAGCAGGCTCCGGGTTAACGGTGACGGTTACCGCGTCGGCATCGGTGATACCTTCGTTGTCCGTCACGCGCAAGGTGAACACATAAGTACCATTCACGAGTCCGGACACGTTGATCGTCGCGGCGACAGGGTCATCGATCACAGCCGACGAAGGTCCACTGGTTTGTTGCCATGAATAGGAAGTGACAGTCCCGTCCGGATCCGAACCCGATCCGGCCAGCGTCACCGTGGATGTAGGAAGGGTGATGGTCTTGTTGCTTCCCGCGTTTGCGACAGGCGGCTGATTTATCGTGTTGACAAAGACTTTAACTTCATCTTCAGCAGTAGCCCCTGCGTTGTCAGTAACAGTAAGACTGAACACGTAGATTCCTTCAACGAGGTCGCTAAGCGCTAGCGTGGGACCATCGACCGCACCGGAGGTTCCTGTCGCCGGACCACTGATAAAGGTCCACAAATACGAAGCTACGGTGCCATCCGGATCAGAGCCGGAACCGGTCAGGGTCACGGAGTTGTCCGGCAGCGTCAAATTCTTGTCGGCGCCCGCATTGGCTGTAGGAAGCTGATTGGGTGGTTCGGGTTGTACCGTGATGGTAACCTGATCCGAACTGGTAGCGCCATCGTCATCAGTCACCGTTATTGAAAACACATAAATGCCCTCGGTAAGCGCTGACACGGTTGTGGTGGCGGATGCTGTGCTACTGAAATTCGAAGAGGAAGGACCACTTATCTTTTCCCAAAGGTACGATGCAATTGTTCCGTCGCTGTCTGTTCCACTACCTGAAAGGGTAACTGAGTTCGTCGGCAAGGTGATCGTCTGATTGGTACCTGCTTCTGCAACCGGTGAGACGTTGGCGGGAGGGAAAACATTTACCCTGACCTGGTCTGACCCTGTGGCGCCCTTGTTATCGGTTACTTTAAGAATAAAAGTATATACGCCGGCGGCAAGGCCTGAAACATTCGTTGTGCCTTGAGAAGGAGAAACTATAGTGCTTGACGTCGGGCCACTCTGCTGAGTCCATTGATAGGAACTTATCGTACCGTCTGAATCAACACCACTTCCAACAAGTTGAACAGTCGAAGTGGGTAGCGTAATATTTTTGTCTGATCCTGCATTCGCTGTAGGCGGCTGATTCGGTGGCTCGGGCAATACTTTTACCAGGACCTGGTCGGATCCTGCGGCACCATTATTATCGGTTACCGTCAACGTGAAAACATAATTGCCTTCGGAGAGCCCGGTCACGCTGGTCGTTGCCTGTGAGGGTGATGTGATCGTTGAAGCTGAGGGGCCGCTTGTCTGTGCCCATGCATACGACGCAATTGTTCCATCGGTGTCTGTCCCGGATCCATTGAGATTCGTTGAGTTTGTGGGCAAGGTGATGGTAATGTCTGTGCCCGCATTAGCCGTCGGTAACGCATTGGGTGGCACGGGCAGAACAGTGACGATCACCTGGTCGACGTCTGTCGCGCCGAGATTGTCTGTGACCAGAAGAGTGAAGACATAAACACCTTCGCTCAGGTTTGACAGATTCGTTATCGCCTGTCCCGGAGATACGATGGTCGCCGAAGAGGGACCACTCGTTTGGCTCCACGCATAACTGGCAATCGTGCCGTCACTGTCGGTTGCCGATCCGTTTATGGTGGAAGTATTAATGGGTAACGTAATCGTTTTATCCGCCCCTGCATTGGCAACGGGCGGTACGTTCGGTGGTGCGGCGAGGACGGTGACGACGACCTGATCGGATGCACTCAATCCCTGGTTATCGGTCACTGTGAGCGTGAACGTATATGCGCCCGGGATCAGCCCGCTAAGGTTCAGTGTGTTTGTTGATTGCCCCCCGAGTGTGGCGGTATTCGGACCACCGCTCTGGCTCCAGGCATAACTCGTGATCGTGCCATCGCTGTCACTTCCGGATCCTGTAAGCACGAGTGTACTAGCCGGCGCGGTTATAGTCTTGTCACTTCCGGCGTTTGCCACCGGGGGAACAGGCAGGGGCTGCGGCTTGACTTGCACCGTCACCTGGTCGTTGCTTGTCATTCCGCTGTTGTCTGTTGCCCGCAAATTGAAAACATAAGTACCTTCCACCAGGCTCGAGACGGTTGTGGTCAGGTTAGAAGGGGCCGATATAGTCGCGCTTGAAGGTCCGCTGGTCTGCGTCCACAACACCGATGAAATGGAGCCGTCGGGATCAGTTGCAGTGCCTGTTATGGAAACAGAACTTGTCGGTAATGTTATGATCTTGTCGGATCCTGCATTAGCCGTTGGAGGCTTTGGACCGAGGGTGGGTTTCTTATAGGTAAGGAACCACTCGTACATATTGGGATTGTGATAGGTGTGTGTAGGCGAGTATGCGCGGTCCCACGTTGCGCCATTGTGGCCCGTACCCTGATAGATCGTGAGGATTGGAACAGGGTTGGCGCCAACACTCAACATGCCGTTTATCGGGCGTTGATTTTCCGACACCGGAACCGAAGTGTCAGCAGAGCCGTGAAACGCCCACACCGGGATCTTCCTTTGAGCCGTTATCTTTCCTCCATTGTAATCTCCACCTGCGGAAACCGGTGCTATTGCCGCCAGGTAGTTGGGATCATTTTCGGCTGCATAAGAAACGTTCCAGGCGCCACCGCCACCCATGCTGAGCCCGGTGACATAGACGCGATCCGGATCGATTCTGTACTGTGTCAATGCCCATGTAATGAATGGCATCACCTCATATCCAAGCCATCCCCACCGGTCAGTGGTTTGCTGAGGAGACAACACAATGAAGCACTCGTTCTTGCCGTTGACGGTGAAGCACATTTGAGCGCCGTTCTTGATGAACTTCGGCGTTCCCTGTGCGGTGACTTTGGTAAGTTGGGCGGGAGACCCATCCCCACGTTCGCCGGCGCCATGCAAAAAGATAATGCAGGGATACAGTTCGGTGGTTGTGCTATATCCTGGAGGAAGGTATTCAAGATATCCTCGACCGCTGGGTGACATCTTCGCCGTCTGCTGAGCTGAGACAACAATGCTACCAAGCGCCAATACAATGCTTAGTAAGGCAGTATTAAATCTTAGAACTCTTTTCACAATAGGGATGGTTTTGGTTTTTTCCTTCTTACCAGAAAAATCAGCAACGCCAGAAATCCTGGCGAGCATTTCTTTTGCCTGAGAAACCACTCATAGAGATTGGGAGACTGAATTTTGTTTGAAGGGTCATAAGCGAGTTTCCAGACATCTTCATGTCCCATCTTGTCATAGATAGTAAAGATGGGAGGGACCGAGGGGCTCACGGAGTTCATCCCGTTAATCGGGCGATTGCCATCGCTGAGAGGTACATCTTTATCTGCACCCCCGTGGAAGGCCCATACCGGAGTATTCATTCTTGCCGTGCGCTTGGCCCCGTGATAATCACCTCCGGCGGAGACAGGTGCAATCGCGGCAAAGTAATTATTTTGATTGGCGGGATCATAGGAAGCATCCCAGGTTCCGCCTCCTCCCATGCTTATACCGGTCAGATACAGCCTGCACGGGTCGATCTTGTATGTCTTCAGGGCGTACTGTACAAACGGGATAACGTCTCCCTTCCAACCCCAACGCGTCTCAGACTGCTGTGGAGACAAAACAATAAAACAAGCCTTATTTGAACCTGCGCCAAAACACATGCGATTACCCCGCTCGATAACGCTGGGTATGCCGTGCTCCTTTATTCTATCCAGTTCGGTAGGTGAACCATTGCCGCGTGCTTTTGCACCGTGCAAATAGATGATGCAGGGATATCTCGTTTGGTTGGCCGGGTAACCGGCGGGTAGAAACTCGAGATATCCTCGTCCGTAGGATGTCTTGCGAGCCGTCTGTTGCCCATGTGCGAAAAATATCCCCGTGAAAAACAGAAGGCTCAGGCAATGGCATTTGACTGCCCGTAAACATTTGAAATCCATCGGATTGTGCTTCAGAGGACATAAATGTATTCATTTTATTACACTTACGCCCGCTTTGTAACCAAGCAACCGTTTCCGAAAAGATGATCAGCCTAATTCTCCTCAAATTGCGGCTTTCGCCTACCATCCCTGAGGCAAATTCTCCCTGATTTCTATGTTATTGAATTCCTGACTTTTACGCGCCCCAACCCGCTTGGCCCAGTCCGCCATTCTGGCAATACCCTCCGAAAGGGACAGCGACTCGGCACTGCCGAAAATTTTCTTTGCCTTGGAGTGGTCGGAGTACGCATGGAGCACCTCCTTCCGCGCCTGGAGGTGGTTGATCTTAGGCTCGACCCCGAAATATTTGCAGACAACCTCCGCTAGTTCGTTCACGGTATAGGGTTTGTCGGCGCCGATGTTGAATACCTCGTTAAATGCTTGCGGATTGTTCACACATGTGGCGATGGGTATGGCCACATCGTCAATGTAACTGAAAGCCCTCGTCTGACTTCCGTCGCCAAAAATTGTGAGCGCCTTGCCCTGCATGATCTGGTTCATGAAAATGCCAATGACGTTCCGGTATTTGTCACCGATATTCTGGTTCTCGCCGTAGACGTTGTGAGGTCTGAAGACGACATAATTCAGACCGAACATTTCATGCGCCGCCTTCAGGTCAAGTTCCACCGCGTACTTGGAAACTCCGTACGGATCTTCCGGGACAGGCGTCATGTCCTCCGTCATGGGAAGTTGCCCGGGTCCGTAAACGGCGATAGAAGAAGTGAAGACAAAACACTTGCATTTATGCTTCACCGCCTCATTGATGAGGTTAACGCTCCCAACAAGGTTGTTCGTATAATTGAATCTTCTGATGAAGTGTGAAAGTCCTTCCGCTGCATAAGCAGCTAAATGATAAATGTAGTCGAACTCATACTTATTAAAGAGATCCTCGAGAAGCTTTTCATCTGTTACCGAGCCCTTGACGAATGTGGCGCCTTCCGGAATGTGGTCTTCGAAACCTCCGCTGAGATCATCCAGCACAATAGTGGTGTGACCCATCTTCAAACAATGCTTCACAACGTGCGACCCGATGAAGCCGGCTCCGCCGGTAACTAAAGAAGTAGTTTTTTTCATTTTAAGACTAAAGGAATGAGTTAGAGAATTTCTTAGATCGTGAAGTGGTGATGTTCCATACCGTGCCGCGCATAAAGCTCTTCAGGTGTTGAAATCTTCCCGTGATCAAATATTTGAGAACTGATTTCGGGATTACGGCAAACGTTAAAAAAACGAGGAACAGAAAAAACTGCGCGGCATTTACGTTCCGCTGCATGAACATAACCCGGTTGCGCGTGTGGTAAAATGCCTTTATCGCACTTTCCTTTCCCATGGTGATAGACTCTTTATGGAATATAAGCGCTTCGGGCTGATAGTAAATATTATATCCGGCCTTGCGGATACGAGCGGACCAGTCCAGTTCTTCGTAGTAGATGAAAAAAATATCTGCCAGCATCCCAACTTTTTGCACAACCTCCTTTTTCAAGAGCATGGCCGCACCATGGGCGTAGGCAGTATAACCGGCTACGTCATGCTGACCGTTATCCACTTCTTTGTCACCAATGGACTTATTGCGACCCGTAATTGGATTTATTTCCGTAAATCCAGCGTACTGCAAAATATTGGGATGATCGAAATATCGAATCTTGGGACTAACAACACCGATTGAGCTGTCACGGGCAAACGGCTCCAGGAGCTTGTCAAGCAGGTCTTCCGTAACTTCGGTGTCGTTGTTGACTATGAAGTAGTAGTCGCCATTCGCGGCTTTTATTCCAACATTATTCCCTCCGGTGAAGCCGAGGTTCACTTCGTTGACG
This sequence comes from Flammeovirgaceae bacterium, assembly GCA_044507775.1. Lineage (GTDB taxonomy): Bacteria > Bacteroidota > Bacteroidia > Cytophagales > Cyclobacteriaceae > Chryseosolibacter. The sequence continues at coordinate 54,131 of JBIQIY010000005.1, forward strand.
ATCAACTTTACCTCCGGGTATTTGCTTCGAATGAGGTCAGTTGGATTTTCTTTTGAAGCATTATCAACCAGAATTATTTCAAAATTCCTGTACTTAAGTTTCCTGGTGGATTCGATGAATTCACAAGTAACCTTTATCTGGTTGTAGTTGAGGATAATGATCGAAATTAAAGGATTTTGTGAGGTCATTTTTGCTTGAAGGATGGATCAACGTCAATTTTTGAGTGCGAAGTATGAATAAATACTTTTGTAGCGCCTCGCGACTGCAGGATTGCCTGAATCGTTCTCAGCACGACCTTTGGCAACCGTGCTGTCGAATACAGCAGCTGCATAGTGTACAATCGTCCCGGGATCGAAATCATCAGCGCGAATACATATAAAAGGAGCATCGCTGCCCAGCGCAGCCAGATCTGGGGAGTATCGAAATAAATCAGCGTAAAGACGCCTGAAAACAATCCCAGTAGGATAAGACTGTTAATCCTCGAGGGCAGAAGATTATGCCCTATCGCCATGTTGAAAAAGTCAAAGTTGCCCTTGACGAGAAGCCTTAGTGCCTTCTTGAAGTTGGTGGACAAGATGTGGTACTGACCGGCTATCCATCTTCGCCTTTGGTTTTTGTAGGCTTCGGTAGAAGTGACTTTTTCGTCGTAAATAAGTGCGCCCTCCTGATACCAGATCTTGTCACCGCGACCAACAATCGCCAACTGAAGTGCTTTGTCTTCGACGGGAGTGTCAATGTCCGCCATCAGGTCTTTGAGGTATTCGAATGGAAATGCCATGCCCGATCCGATCAGGGCGGAGGAAAGGCCGACCGTTGAGTGCGACTTTCGCAGTAAATGGTTATTTATTGACTCGCTTACACCGTCAAGCACTGCCATGCTGGTGTCGGCGTTCTTGGCAACGCGCTGACCTTGTATCACTTTTGTTCCATTGATGAACAGACTGTTGACCTGTTGCAGAAAATCCTTGCAGAGGATGTTGTCGGCATCAATTACCAATGCGATATCATAGATGCCCCTGATACGGGCCAAGGCATGATTAAGCGATCTGCTTTTCATGCTGCGTTCGAAGTAGACTTCTATGATCTCAATAGGATACAGGCGCAGTTCGTCGATAGTTTCGGGCTTGAGGGAGTCAGCGATGACAAATACGCGATACGCCTTTTTCGGGTAGTCGAGCAAGAGGAGTTGCTCCACCGTATTTAATATGATGCGGTCTTCCTTGTAACAGGGGACGATTACGGCGATTGTACTATACTCTGTCTCCTTTCCAACGGGCTTTCTCGTATAGAAGTGACCCGCCACGGCGAAGAAGAGGACGTAGAATGTATTCACGGCGAATACGACAAAGAGTACAGTTTCGATCATGGGGCTAAATAAATGCTGATTAGACTCTCTCCTTCTGTAAGAGGGCAGGCAGAGTGTTCAACAAAATTTTAATATCGTACAAAAAGGAATTGTTCATGGCATATTGCATATCCAGTTCAATACGCTCTTCTTCCGACATGTTATCTTTTCCCCGCTTGGTCACCTGCCAAAGCCCGGTAATTCCTGCGGGCGCCAAAAATCTCGAGGCAATGTGGTCTTTCGTAAGTTTCTCGGCTTCGTATAAGGGGAGAGGACGATTTCCCACCAGCGACATGTCACCTTTCAGCACGTTTATCAATTGCGGGAGCTCGTCGATACTGGTGCTCCTCAGGAATTGCCCGAACTTCGTAATTCTCGGGTCGTTCTTTATCTTGAAGAAGACCGCATCGCCATATTGGTTACGTGACGACAGCGATCTGAGTTCGCCGTCCGCACCTTGCCGCATGGACCTGAATTTATAAAAGTCAAAAATTTTGTAGTCACTTCCGGCGCGCTTCGAAATGTAAAATACCGGACCCCTGGATTCAAGCTTGATCAACAGCGCGATCAGTATCATCAACGGTGAAAATAAAACCAGAGCAGCCCCTGACACAACGATGTCGAAGGTGCGCTTCAACGCCCACATCCTTGCTTTCGGCTGATCGTGGTGATGGTTGATTGCATAAGGATGCTCACCCCGCACACTTTTGTACAGTTTTAATCGCTTGATGAAATCACATTTTTTGATAAAGCCCTGCGCGAGGTTTCCCGAATAGTAGTCATCAAACCCGAACTCCATGGCCACATTTCCAGATCCTTTGTTGAATTTTCTGGAGTACAATATGAAGGGAATGCTTTTTCTGGATGCAAACGCCTTGAGTTCTGAAAAATATGTACTTCGATAGTCGTCCAGGTCAGCGGAGACGAGTATCACATCCGGGATGTTATCTTCCTGACTTGTCCGAATTTGCCGGGAAGCTCCCTGCACGGTTGCAATCGTAAGATGGAGTCCTTCCAAACCAACTTCTATGCCCTCCTTGCCATTTTCAGCAACCATCAGCACGCGTTTGGTCAAACCCGGGAGGGGCGTGACCTGAGTCAGGAGCTTCTCATCCGGTGTGGGGGCCAGAGAGAGACCTTCTGCGATCGCGGTTCTGTTAAGCACGGACGTTCTGATCATCGGGTTGTAAAGACTTATTAACGACTTCCATTAGTTGCTGCGGCTCGAATGGTTTCACCAAATATTGCTTGGCACCCAGATCGAAACACTTTTTCCTCTTTGCCGGATCTTCCGAGCCGGAAAGCATTATTACTGGAATATGTTTGAAAAGCCCGCTGTTACTCAAATTCTCCAACAACTCGATTCCATCCAGCGATGGCATATTTATGTCCGAAATAATAAGGTCAGGACGATTCCCTCCGTCTCTAAGCCAGCACCAGGCTTCGAAACCGTTGTTCATGATGATTACATCATACGTTTTGCCCAAGATCCTTTCAAGCAGCCAGCACAATGGTTTATCATCCTCGATAACCAATACCTTCTTCATAGGCGTGAAAAACCAAAAAATAAATGCGCTTCGGGATTAAAACAGATCCCAAAACCTATCTTCTTTAACATCGCAATTTAATCAAAGAAGCGGCCGTCTAGTAACCATGTTCGGTTAAAATTATTGCCAATTTTTTCACTTCGCCGTGTTTTTTTGTTGATTTAGCCGATACTTCTACTATAAAGCGAAATTTCGCCCTATTGTTCGACGCCGGTCGTCACGGCTACCTGATCGGGCGACTCGGATTTGGACGTTGGCATTCTCAGGTTTGCGATAATCTTATTCGTTACACCGCTTTGTATCAGGAATCTGCGGATATGGTCAATCCGTTTTTGCGCCAGGCTGTTCCTCTCTGTCATTTCCTGCTGATTATGGTAAAATCCCTGCAACTGGATCTGCACGCTTTCTCCAAAAACTGACTGGCTATCGACGAACCGGAGCAAATTTGTCTTTGCTTCCTCTGAGAGTAAGTACGAATCTTCGTCAAACACGATTGTCACTTTCGTATCGGGTCCTTTGATCTCCGATAAAATTGATTTCGCCTCTTCAATCATCTTATCGATTGATTCCTGTGAAGGTAGCGCATCACCTTTCGAAATCCGGACTTTGAAAATGTCGGAGTTTCTTCCTCCGCGATTGCTGGCTATCCATCCGACTGAATCACTGGCCAGCAAGAACCCCGCGTCGAAATGTTTTGAATTTATTTTTTGTCCGAGATTATTGGGCTTCGACCATGTCTCCCAGGAGTCGTACAGTCTTTCTGCGTAAAAGATATCTCCATCTCCGAAACCCGGGTGCCCGTTACTTGAAAAGAATAGCCTTTTCTTGTCAGCCGTCAGAAATGGCGAGATCTCAAAGCCCGGGGTGTTGATGCTTGGTCCCAGGTTCCGCGGCTTGCCCCACTTCCCGCTTGCATCTTTTAAAGATACGTACAAATCCTCCTCACCTCTGCTATCCTCTCCCTTCATCGAGATCAGGATCACCTGGAAATCGGGGGAAACATAGAAACCCAAAAAACCGTCGTTTGAAAGTCCTTCGATAGGAATGAGTTCCGCGGGAGTCCACTTCCCGTTGATATTTTTGGAAAAATAAATGCCCTTGATCTTCTGATGCGCAGAAGCGTCCAGGAAGTAAATAGTCTTGCCATCTGAGCTGATGCCCACGACGGAATTGTTGTTCTTGTTGTTGCTGAATCCGTCGATTGTGTTCACGGCCTTCCCCCACTTTTCTCCATCCCATTTGCTTACCCATACATCCTGGCCTGCATACTTACCCCCCACGTTCCCGTCGTACAGGGACCGGGTGAAATACAATGTCTTCCCGTCGGGCGAAAGCAGGGGCATACCCTCCTCCGCGGGGGTGTTGATCGTGGAAGGCAATTTCTCGGGCTCGCTGAAGGTCAACACCTGACTCACAGCCGGGTGAAAAGCGCAAAGCAGAAAGCATAAAGCACAAAGCTTAAAGCATAAAGCACTAAGCTTAGAGCTTAAAGCCGTATTCCCTTTCTGCTTTCTGCTTTCTGCTTTACACTTTCCGCTTTTGGCTTTCTGCTTTCTGCTCCTTACCACACCCATGACCCCTCCTTTTTCAAATTGTTGATCCTGAAACCTAATACGAGCTCGTGACTGCTTCCGCCGAAAGGCTGAAAACCGCCAAAGCCGACTTCATAAGAATACGATGCATTCAGCGACTCGCCGATGTTCAGCCCCAGCATCAGGATGCCGGTGCCGCTGTCGCGGTAGGCCAGGCCGGCCCAGCCTTTATCCTCCAGGTATGCCTTGACGCTATAATCGATCACGAAGCTGTTGTCCGTCAGCATGTAGCCAAGTACGCTGGGCTTGACCGACAGCGCAGGGCTGGCGTTGAGCGCGAATCCCGCCTGAACACTTCCGCGGTAGAAAGGCGTCTCCAGGGCAACCTCGGATGCCTGCAACGCCTGGCTATAAGCGGACAAGTAAGTCAATCCGAAATAAAAACCACGGGAATACAGCAACACGCCTCCGCGAATGCTTAAGTCCAGCTGAGAGGGTGCGCTCGTCAGAAGGTGATTGTAAAACGGATCGGGCTCATTGAAGGTAAGATCATCGAGTTTGAGCTTGCGGCTTTCGATGACCGAACCCAATCCTGCGGCAAGTCTGAATTTCTTTGACAGAGGATAATTGAAAGCATAGTTGACGACTCCTCCGGTTGACGTGACTATGCCCACGGTCGAGTGAAAGACGTTGACGCCAAGGCCGTGGATGATTCGCTTGCTGCGCGGGAGGTTTTCCGGTGAGATGAGCGATGGCCGGCTAACGCGCATGGAGTTTTGCCTCAGGTCGACAGGATGCTTTAGCCGCGTGTTGTACCCGAGATTGATGTACTTCGGTGAGTGATCTCCGAAGCCGCTCCACTGGTAGCGATAACCCATCTTCAGGTCACCGAAGTTTTCGACACCGCTGAACGCGGGATTGGCGATGGAAATAAACTGGAAGGCCTGCCCGTTGTTGGGCACATACTGGCCCCGGGCGACAATGCCTCCGAAAACGAAGAAGTATATCAGTAGAACTCTTTTCATGCGCGCACTTCGTTGCTTGTGTAATCCAATATCTTGTAAGGGATCCGGGATACCTCGTAGTATCTCACCTTAAAATGGTGACAGTTCCCTTGTATGTTTTCTTATTCGTGAGTTTAAGGTCGATCGTATAGAAGTAAGTGCCGGCGGGCAGCAGCTCCCCTTTGAACGTGCCGTCCCACGGATTCTCAAAGCCTTTGGATTCGTAGACGGTGACACCCCGGTGATTGAAAACCTTGACCACCGCGTTGCTCAATTCGCCGCCTGGCGGAGCGATGTACCACGTATCGTTGATCTGGTCGGCGTTGGGTGTAAAGGCCGATGGTATCTCCAGGTCGGTGAAAGAATACATCAGCATGAGATGGCGTTCTTTGGGGATGCCCATAGACTTTCCATCCGTCAGGCTGATGGTGATGGTTTTTTGTTCCACTACCGGATCGACGGTCTCGAGGTAGTTGTATTGCACACTCCGGATGGCGGCAATGTATTCGGCTACCGGAGCTTCGCCGGTGAGTACCAGCACGCCAGCTGCGGGATCGAATGTTCCCGTGATGGTGGTTGTGTTCTGGAAGAGGAGGACGTCGTCGTCGCGCTTGTATGTCAGGCGCGTGAAGGCGATGTCGGCGCCTTTGAGGTTTACGTCGTCAGGATCTTCGATGACGATTTCGGCGGTGATGTTCTTCGGCTGACCGTCGACCTCGAACGCGAGGGTATCGGACTCGATAAAGGTCACGACCGGTGCATCGTTGACGGCCGTGATGTTAATCGCAATGTACGTATCCTGTAAACTGTAGTGGCGTCCGTCGCTGGCATTCAATCTTACTGTGTCGCGACCGGCGTAGTCGGGATCGGGCTGATACACGAGCGTTCCGAATGACGACGCCGGAATGGGAGTGCCGGGAGCCACCTCCGTGTTGCCAGACTTCACGACTCCGTGTTGCGGAATGCTGGTGATTTTCAGCTCGGTCATCACATCTCCATCCACGTCGGTGAACACGGATGCAACGGGTAGTGTGAGGACCTGATCTTCAATGACGGACGCGCTGGCAGTAGTAAGGGTCGGACGTGTATTGACATCGATGGTATAGTTTTGGGTAGCCTTGCCGTTGGAAGCATCGGTGGCAACGATCGAAACGTTTTGTTGTCCTCCCGCCGTGGGCGTTCCGGAGACGGTTCCCTTGGAGCCCTGTGCAACAAAAACCATCCAGTCGGGTTTAACAGGGAGGCTGAATGCAATCGCCTCGTTCTCGACGTCGGTGACGACGACTTCATACGAGTAAGGTTCTCCGACCACGCCGGTCAACACGGGAATGGATTGGATGACGGGCAGGTCGTTGACGCTTTCAATGATGAAGCTAAAGGAGCGTGTCACACGGTTGACGTTCGGTGATATGTTCGAACCGTTGTCCGTGACAGTGACCGAAACGGTGGCGGTTCCGAAGGCATTGGCTTTCGGTGTCAGGCGCAGCACGCCGGTGTTGTCCGGGCTCTGATACTGGATGGAAGGAGCAGGGTCGAACAGCTCAGGTTTATCCGTTACAACGGTTACAGTTAGTGTCTGTATTTCGCCCACGCCCGCTGTGATTCCAGTCAGAGGAATCTCTTTCACTTGAGAGTCTTCCGCCACGATCACATTGCCAATGGCGTTCAGCGTCGGCGCCGCGTTGACCTCCATCACCTCGATCTGGAAGCTGGTCGTATACGTGGCCGGCGGGCTGCCATTGTCCACGGCGCCCAATGTGATGGTAACGACACCGGATGCATTGGGCTTGACTGTGTATGTAAGCGTGGCAGTCACGCCCGTGCCGTCGTATGTGACCGTGGGATTGTCGATGATGGAAGTGTTGCCCGAGGATGCAATGAACACGAGTGACTGGCTATTCTCGAGCGGTCCCTTAGAGATGTTCTGCAGTGTTATAACGTGCTGACCGGAGTTTTCAGGAACCTGTTGATTCGGAACATCATTCATCGACGGCGCATCATTCACCGCGGTCACGGTGATGATTGCGTTGAAGATGGCGCTATTATTAACGCCGTCGTTCACGTTTACCGGGACGGTCAGCGACCCAAAATAGTTGGGGTTTGGCGTTACGGTGGTACCGGACACAGTGTAGTTTGTACCCGGCAATACGCTGAGCGTGAAATCCGCCGGGTAAGTATTGTCGGGATCGGCGACAGTAAAGTGCCCTTTCTGCAAGGTGATGCTCTCATCCTCTTTCACCGTGAGTGCCATCTGTCCTGTGATCACCGGCGGGTCGTTCGCGTCACCCACCTGGATCTGAAGGACGAAGGTAGGGCTGAGGGCGGAGCCGTCCGAAACCTTCACGTTGACATTGAGCGTTCCGTTAAAGTCGAGCTGCGGGGTGACGGTGCTTCCGGAGAAAGTATACTGTGAGCCCGCCTGGATCTGGACAGTGAACGACGTGTTATCCGGATCCTGAATAGTCAGATCGGAAGGTTTTATCACAATCGGTACATCTTCGCCCGTGCTCAGGATCTTCTGACCGATGATCACCGGCGGGTCGTTGACAGGAGTCACCAGTACTTTCAAATCAAAGGAGTTACTGGCGAGCCCGCCGGCGTCCCGCACTTGCACGGGAACCGTCAGCGTGCCATTGAAGTCTTTATCCGGCGTGATCGTATTGCCTGTCCGCGTGTAGTTCACACCGTTGGATACAGTCAGCGTGAAGCCGGAGGTGTTGTCCGGATCTGCAATCACGAGGTGCGACAGCTGCACGGTGAAAGCGGTTTCCTCGGGAGTACTTGGCGATGTGTGTGCGGTAATAACAGGCGGATCGTTCACCGGATTGACAACTACCTGCAGGCCAAAGACCGCACTGTTGGCGGCACCGTCGTTCACACGGACGTTCACGGAAAGCGTCCCGTTGAAATTGGTGGAGGGCGTTATCGTATTGCCGGATACGGTGTAGTTGGTTCCTGCCAATACCGTGAGCGAGAATCCCGATGGATAGAGGCTCTCCGCATCTGTGACGATCAGGTCGGCGAGCTGGATCTGGAGAGGCTGTTCTTCATTCGTACTCAGCGGCACCTGGCCTGTGATGACCGGAGCATCGTTTACCGGCGTCACCATTACCGTCAAATTGAATACTGCGCTCGTGGCTGATCCGTCGCTCACCTGTACCGGGACGGTGAGGGTACCGTTGAAGTTGGTCGCGGGCCGGATTGTGTTTCCAGTAGCCGTATAGTTGGTTCCCTGCAAAACGGAGAGCGTGAAGCCCGTCGTGTTGTCAGGATCAGAGACGTTGACGTGTGAGATCAGGATGTTCACGGGCTCGTCTTCGTTCGTCGTGATGGCGGTTTTTTGCGACGTGATCACGGGCGCATCATTGACCGGTGTAACCTCGATCTGCAGCTCGAACACTTCACTATTCGCGATGCCGTCCTGCACGACGACCTTCACGCGGAGCGTTCCATTGAAATTGAGCTCCGGCACAACGGCACCGTTCGTGTAAACATAATGGTCGCCCGGCAGGACGTTCAGGTTGAATCCCGCGGGGTAGTTGTTGTCCGGGTCGAAAACGATGAGGTGACTGAACAGAATGGGAATGGCCCGGTCTTCGAGCGTGCTCAGCGGTTGTTGCCCTGTGATCTTCGGAGCATCGTTGACCGGGTCGACTGTTACCTGAAGATTGAACGGACTGCTGTTGCCCGTTCCGTCAAAGACCCGCACGGGTATTGTCAGTGTTCCGTTGAAGTTCAGATTTGGGGTGACCGTCGTTCCCGAGAAAGTATAGTTCGCACCCGCTGAAACGATGAGCGAAAATCCTGAGGTGTTATCCGGGTCGGTGAACACGAGGCTCGAAAGGCTCAGCGTGATGGGAGTGTCCTCCAGTGTGGAGACTGCTTTCTGTGCCGTGATAACGGGAACGTCGTTCATTGGAGTGACTGTTATCTTCACATTGAAGACGTTGCTGTTAGCGTCGCCGTCATTGACCTGGACGGGCACCTGAAGCACGCCGTTAAAGTCCGCAGCCGGCGTAATGATGTTACCCGAGAATGTATAGTGTTCGCCGGGTGAGACGATGAGCGAAAATCCGGAGACATCATCAGGATCGGTGATCACCAGGTTAGAGACCTCGAGCGTGATGGGTGTCTCTTCGGGAGTTGTCAGCGCAACTTGTCCGGTGATCGTCGGCGGGTCGTTCACAGGCGTGATGGTTACCTGGAGGTTGAACGTAGCGCTGTTCGCGGATCCGTCGTTTACGCGCACTGGAACGGAGAGGGGTCCCGTGAAGTTTAGCGCGGGCTTGATCGAATTTCCCGTGCGGGTATAATTCGTTCCATCCAGCACTGTCAGTGTGAAGTCAGCCGGGTATGTATCGTCCGGATCGCTTACGGTGATGTGCGCTGTTGTGATGAGGAGGGTCTCGTCCTCGGGCGAGTTGATCGCGACTTGTCCCGTGATGACGGGAACATCGTTGACCGGATTAACCTGTAGCTGCAGGTCAAATGTATTGCTGTTCGCGAGTCCGTCGTTGACAAGCACCTTGATGGTGAGTGGTCCGTTGAGGTCGACCGCAGGAGTAACGGTATTGCCGGACGCTGAGTAGTTCGTTCCCGAAAGGACACTTAAGGTAAAGTCCTGCGGATAGGTGTTGTCCGGATCCGTGACGATCAGATGGGAGAGTTGAATTGTGATCGGTGTTTCTTCATTGGTGCTGATGGCGACCTGGCCGGTAATGACGGGTACATCGTTGGCGCTGTTGACCTGTACCTTCAGGTCGAAGGTGTTGCTGTTCGCAGCTCCATCATTGACGCGGACTTTCACGGTCAACGTACCCGCGAAATCTTCGGCGGGAGTAATCGTCGTACCGGTGAACGTGTAGCCCGTAAAGGGTAACACTTCAAGTGTGAATCCGGTGGGATAGTTGTTGTCGACATCTGTCACCGTGAGGTGTGCGAGCTGGATCGTGACGGGCTGGTCCTCCGCTGTGCCCACAAAAGCCTGACCGGTGATGACCGGCGCGTCGTTGACGGGAAGGACCTGGACCTGAAGATTGAAGATGTCGCTGTTCGCGCTTCCGTCGTTTACGCGAACCGGTACGGACAGTGTTCCATTGAAGTTAAGCGCTGGTGAAATGGTGTTTCCACTCAGCGTATAGTTTAAGCCCGGAGATACGGTCAGTGTAAAATCCGCGGGATAGTTGTCGTCCGGGTCGATTACCGTCAGGTGCTCTTTCACAATGGTGATGGCCTGTTCCTCAGGCGTGCTCACGGGAGTTTGTCCGGAGATCACGGGGCGGTCGTTTTCCGGCTTTACCACCACATCCAGTGTGAAGGAGGCGCTGGTTGCACTACCATCGCTTACCTGCACGGGTACCTTAAGCGTTCCGTTGTAATTCGCGTTCGGTGTGACGGTGTTTCCGGAGACGGTATAATTGGATCCCGATGCCACTGTCAGGCTAAATCCGGTGGGGTAAGAGTTATCGATGTCTGTCACGAGGAGGTGGAACAGCTGAATGGTGATGGCTTCGTCTTCGTCGGTCTCAATCGTCCCCTGGCCCGTGATCACGGGAGCGTCGTTGACGGGCGTTACGTCCACCAGGAGATCGAAGTCCGGACTATTTGCGGCGCCATCATTGACGCGTACGCGCACGATCAGCACACCGTTAAAATTCGCCGCGGGTGTGATGGTGTTTCCGGAGAACGTGTAGTTCGTTCCGGACAATACCGTGAGTGTGAAGTCTGAGGGATAAGTATCGTCCGGGTCGCTTACAACGAGATCGCTAAGCGCAATTAGCTTCGGCTGGTCTTCGTTCGTGCTTACCGGCTTTTGTCCGGTGATCACCGGAGCGTCGTTCACGGGGTCTACCTGGATTTGAAGACTGAAGACGTTGCTGTTGGCGGTGCCGTCGTTTACTTGTACCGGTACGGAGAGTGTGCCGTTGAAGTTAGTTGCGGGAGTAACGGTGGTTCCGGAGACGGTGTAGTTTGTGCCGGACTGCACGTTGAGCGTGAATCCCGTAGGATAAGTATTGTCTGCATCGGTAACAGTCAGGTTTCCGAAGACAATGGTAATGCTTTGTTCTTCGTTCGTTTTCAATGGCACTTGTCCCGTGATAACGGGCGCATTATTTACAGAGCTTACGAGTACCTCGAGATTAAAGGTGTTGCTGTTGGTTGCGCCATCGAAAACACTCACCGGGACAGTAAGCGGTCCGTTGTAATTTAACGCCGGCGTGATCGTAGTTCCGCTGACCGTGTAGTTCGCGCCTGGTGAAACAATAAGTTGCAGACTGGAGGGTGTGTTGTCGGGATCGCTCACCACGAGATCGGAAACGCGGAGCGTGAGCGGTGTGTCTTCAGGGGTTCCGAGCGGAACCTGATCGGTGATTACAGGCGGGTCGTTCACAGGCGTTACTTCGACCTTGAGTGTGAACTGATTGCTGTTTGCGCTGCCGTCGCTCACGCGCACGGGTACGTCCAGGATGCCGTTGAAGTTTAGTGAAGGGGTGATGGTCTGGCCACTCAGTGTATAATTATCACCGGTCAGCACCGTGAGCACAAATCCGGAACTGTTATCGGGATCGACGATGATGAGATCGGACACCGCGATGGTGCGACTTGTTTCTTCCGCGGTTGTAACTGTCTTCTGGCCCGTAATGACAGGAGCATCGTTGACAGGGGTCACCGTAATGTGAAAGGTAAACGGAAGGCTGCTGTCGACGCCGTCGTGAATACTAACAGGAACATTCAGCACGCCATTGAAATTTGCGTCGGCCGTCACCGTATTTCCGGATACGGAATAATCGGCGCCATCGGAGACCACGAGCACGAACCCCGTTGTATGGTCAGGGTCGGTGAACGTGAGGTGGGAAAGCTGGATCGTCACCTGACCTTCTTCGGCGATGGCGACCGCAGACTGGCCTGAGATCCGCGGCGCGTCATTGACTGCTTCTACTTCTATCTCGAGCGGAAACGATGCGCTTTGATCCGTTCCATCGCTGACCTTCGTGCCAACGGTAAGGGTACCGAAAAAGTCTGCGGCCGGCGTTACCACATTTCCGGCGACGGTGTAGTTGGCGCCAGGGGACAAAATTACCGTGAACCCGGTGGTGTGATCGAAGTCGGTAATGGAGAGATCGCTTGCCTGCACAGTAATGGGCTGGTCTTCCAACGTGCTAAGCGATGATTGTCCGTTGATCACGGGGACGTCGTTCACGGACGTCACAGTTACCTGCACATTGAAAACAAGGCTGTTGTTGACGCCATCGCTCACCTGGATGGGCACCACGAGCGGGCCGAAGTAATTTGGATCCGGGTGGATGGTGTGTCCTGAGAGGGAATAGTTAATTCCATCCGTCATGTTAAGCGTAAACGTGGTGTTGTCCGGGTCAAAGATGGTCAGGTGCGCCAGCGTCAGCGTAAGGGGTGTATCTTCCGGTGTGGTCAGTACGGCTTGCCCGGTAATTACAGGTGTGTCGTTAACCGGGTTGACAGTGATCTTGAGATTGAAGGTGCTGCTCGTGCCGACGCCATCGCTTACGGTCAATGGTACCGTGAGCTGGCCACTGAAATCCGTATCGGGAGTGACGATTGCTCCATTCACGGAATAGTTCGGGCCGTCGCTCAGACTCAGCGTGAAGCTCGTATGGTCGGGATCTACAATGGTCAGGTTTGAAACGAGTATGGTAATCGGTTTGTCTTCGTCGGTGTTGAGTGTCGACTGATTCTGGATCACCGGCACATCGTTTACAGATTCCACAACGATGCGCATTTGCACGGTGTTGCTGTTGGCGCTGCCGTCAAAGATCAAAAGAGGAACGGTCAATGTTCCATGGTAATTTGGATCCGGCGTGACCTTGGCCCCCGAGACGGAGTAGTTGTCGCCATCCGTTAATACGATCGTGAATCCCGAGGTGTTGTCCGGGTCTGAGAAGGTGAGGTCCGACAACTGAATGGTGATGGGCGTATCCTCCAGTGTTGTGAGGTCGCGGTGATCTGTGATAACCGGTGGGTCGTTGACCGCGGTTACCTGGATGGTCATTTGAAACGTATTGCTGACGAGATCGCCATCCGTAACCGTAACGGGTACGCTCAGCGGGCCGTAGTAGTTGAGGTTCGGTGTGACGTTTGTGCCCGATGCGGTGTAGTTGGTTCCACTTTGCACCTGCAGTGTGAAGCCCGAGGTATTGTCGGGATCGGAGATCGACAGGTGGGAAGTCTGAAGAGAAATTGTATTGTCTTCCAGTACATTGAGTGTCGCCGTTTGTGAGACGATCGAGGGTGGATCGTTGACGGGAGTCACGGGAATGGTCAGCGTGACGACGTTGCTGTTCGCATTTCCATCGCTGACCCGGACGGGAACGCTCAGGTTTCCGAAGTAGTCCGGGTCGGGTGTGATGGTGGTTCCCGATACGGAGTAATTGTCGCCGTCCGTGATGAGGAGTGTAAACGTCGTGTTGTCGGGATCTGTAATATTCAGGTTTGAGACGGTGAGCGAGAAGGGCTTATCTTCCTCGGTGGCAGGTGTGCTTGCGATGCTCTGGATGATCGGCGGGTCGTTTACGGGCGCGACGTTGATTCGCAGCGCGAATGAATTGCTCTCCAGACTTCCATCGGAGACGCGGATTGGGACGTCGATCGGTCCGTTATAATCGAGGTCCGGTGTAACGGTGTTCCCCGACACGGAATAATGGTCACCATCGGCTACGCTTGAAATGACGAATCCGCTATTGTTGTCGACGTCGGAAATAGTAACGTGGGACGCCAGGATAGTGAAGGGTTTCTCTTCGTCAGTTGTCAGCGTCTGCGGTTGACCATTGATGGAAGGCGCATCGTTGACTGCAGTCACGTTGATGGTGATGTTGGTCGGTGTGCTGGGTGTTGTTCCATCGGTGATGACGACCGGAACAGTAATGTTGCCGTTGTAATCCAGGGCCGGAGTTACGGTGAATCCGGAGACAGTATAGTTACTTCCCGCGCCAACGCTCACAATGGAGAATCCGGAATTATTATCGACGTCGGAAATCGTAAAGTCTGCGACTGATAAGGTGCGACCTGTTTCTTCGGGCGTGGTAAGTGTGGATAATCCGACGAAAGTCGGCGCATCATTTACCGGAGTCACGTTGATGGTGATGTTGGTTGGAGCGCTGGGCGTTGTTCCATCGGTGATAACGACGGGCACGGTGATGTTACCGTTGTAGTTTAACGCCGGGGTAACGGTGAATCCCGACACGGTATAATTACTTCCTGCTCCGACACTGACGATGGTGAATCCGTTATCGTTATCGACGTCGGAGATCACCAGGTCGGCTGTTGATATCAGGCGGCCGGTTTCTTCCGGGGTGCTGAGCGTGGGCGATCCGACGAAAGTCGGCGCATCGTTTACCGCTGTCACGTTGATGGTGACGTTTGTCGGCGCGCTGGGCGTTGTTCCATCCGTGATAACCACGGGCACGATGATGTTGCCGTTGTAATTCAGCGCCGGCGTGATGGTCAATCCGGATACGGAATAATTGCTTCCGGCACCCAGGCTTACAATAGAGAAGCCGGTGGTGTTGTCGATGTCGGAAATCACAAGATCGGTTATTTGCAGCGCACGCGGAGTATCTTCCGCCATGCTAAGAGTGGGTGAGCCCGTGAAGGTCGGCGCATCGTTGACCGGTTCCACGGTGACCGAGAGGGTAGCCGTGTTGGATGTTTGCTGCAGCGCGTCTTCGATCGTGTAAGTCACGGACGCACTTCCATTGAAATCAGCGTTCGGGGTAAACGTTACCACACCCGCGGCATCTACGACAAATAGCCCGTTCGTTACGGCGAGGGAAGTTTGACGTCCTGCGGTAGTAGGGTCCAGGTCCACCGAGTTTGCGTTGATGGCATTTTCGGGATCGCTGTCATTTGAGAGGATATTGATGGTTTTCGCCTGGTCTTCAAGGGTAGTTGCAACATCGTTGACCGCCACCGGTTTTCCGTCGACGTATACAGTGATCGTTGCCTCGTTTGAAGTCGCGCCCGTGTCATCGTTGACCGTGTATGTGACCTGCGCGTTGCCCGAAAATCCAGCGTTGGGTGTGAAAACTACCTGGCCGAGGGCATTTGCCGCAAATTTTCCGGCAGGTATGGTAATTTCAGGCTGGATCCCGGTAGTCGTGTGGTCGAAGTCAATCGTAAGCGGATCGAGCGGGTTGGGGTCCGCATCAGTATCGTTCAGCAGTACCGCGATTGTCACGGGTGTGCTTTCTGTTGTGCTACCGGAGTCACCGTTCGCAACGGGGACAAAAGACTGTGCAGAAGCCTGAAATACAGGACAGCTGACCAGAAAAAGGGCTATAATGGGGATTATTAAGCGCATTTCAACCACCTCGAACTTTCAAAATAACGAAAATTTTGACCTAAAAGCGATAAAATTGCAGGTTTGCCGCAAAATTCAAATTTCATGACCATCTGGGCTAATACGGTTTTCTGGGTCGGAGTAACCACCGTTCTCTATACATATATAGGGTATGCAGTTCTGATCTTTTTGATTTCGAAAGCGAGGAGGCCCTATCGGGTGCCGGAAGCGCAAAAGGATGCTGAATTGCCTGTTGTGACCTTGGTGGTGGCCGCGTACAACGAGGAGGATTTTATTTCAGAGAAGATTGCAAACACCCTTGCGCTCGACTATCCGCCTGACAAACTCGATATTCTCTTCGTGACGGACGGATCGACGGATGACACTCCGGATATAGTCAGGCGATATCCTCAATTCAGGCATTTCCATAGTCCCGAGCGTCGGGGCAAGATCCATGCTGTGAACCGGATCATGAAGTTTGTCACGAGTCCCATTGTTGTTTTTTGCGATGCCAACACGCACCTCAACACGAAAGCGATCCGCAATATTGTGCGTCACTACCAGCACGCCGATGTTGGTGGCGTTGCCGGGGAAAAGAAGATCTACACCAGCGAGCGCGAAAACGCGTCAGGCGCGGGGGAAGGGATGTACTGGAAGTACGAGTCATTTCTCAAGCGCAAGGACTCGGAAGTTTTTTCGGTTGTGGGTGCGGCGGGTGAGTTGTTTTCGCTTCGAACGGAGTTATATGAGCCTCCTGAGGAAAACATGATCATCGAGGATTTTTATTTATCGCTGCGCGTTGCCGCCCGGGGATACCGATTTATCTATGAGCCTGAGGCTACCGCCACGGAGAACGCGTCCGTTTCTGTGCGGGAGGAATGGAAGCGTAAGGTGCGGATATGCGCGGGAGGATTTCAGGCTATGCTGAAGTTGAGGTACCTGTTGAATCCTTTCCGATATGGAATTCTAAGCTTCCAGTATTTTTCCCACAGGGTCCTGCGATGGACGTTGGCGCCGTTGTTCCTGCCACTTGTGTTCATCTCGAATATTGTTTTGGCGTGGGGTGGAAGTCGTTTTTACCTGGCGATACTCGCAATGCAGGTGATTTTTTATGCGGTTGCATTTCTGGGATTTTTGCTGCGCGACCGCCGGATTCCGATTCGCGGTTTTTTTGTTCCGTTTTATTTCTGCGTGATGAACGCGTCGGTATATGCGGGGTTGGTGCGGTTTATCCGCGGCAGGCAGTCTGTTGTTTGGGAGCGCGCGCAGCGGGCGCCTCTTTCCTGAGCGGTTTACCTCACGCGAATCATCTTGCGCCCTTTCAGGGCTTTTTGTAATGGTTGAGTCCTAATTAGTGGCGGTTTATTTGTTACCCAGGGCTCCTCGCTTCGCTCGTCACCCTGGGCTGGTATCTGACGCCCTTTCAGGGCTTGGATTGGGTATGATGTTGATCCAGGCTCCTCGCTAGCCCTCGTCACTCCAGCCGAGTATAGTGCGACCGTTGCAGGGACTGGATGAATGGTCAAGCACTGCGCACGACTCACCACTCACCACTCACCACTCACGTCTCACGACTCACGGCCCTCTTCATCAGCCAATCCGTCTGTGCGTCGTCGCCGAGCATGAAGGTGTGAGTGCCGAATTTCTTGAAGCCATTCTTTTCGTAGAAGGCAATAGCCCTTGCGTTATTTTCCCAGACGCCGAGCCACAGGGTGTGGATTCCTTTTTTCTTCGCGTGGGTCAGGCAGGTTTGCATGAGCAGGTGGCCGACGCGCTTTCCGAGGTAGTCGCGGTGGGCATACAGTCTTTCGATTTCAAGCGCCGGATGGCTGCCGAGGTTTTCCGGAGGATGCGACGACCGCATTTTTGCGTATCCCACGGCCTTTCGCCCGTCGAAGGCGAGGAAGAAAACAGTGCCGGGCTGGCCCATCTCATGTTCGATGATCTTCCGCGTAAACGTTTCATTGATGTAGAGCATCATGTTCCGGGGGCTATTGTACTCGTCAAAGGTGTCCCGAAACGTCTTGATTCCCAGTGCTACCAGCGCGTCGACGTCTTTGTGGTTGCAGGTGCGGACGGAGATACCCTCCTTTGTGAGATTCATCGTTGTGCGGTTTAGGCCAGGACCAGTTCCATTTTGATGTTGGTGCGCTTGTAGGGTCCGTCAACCGGGATTTCCTGAAATCCGAGTTTGATATACAGGGCGATTGCGGGCACCAGCATCTTGTTTGAATATAACACTATTTTCGATGCCCCCGAACTTCGCGCGCGTGCGATGGCGGCTTCGGCGAGCGCGCGGCCGAGCTTTCTGCCTTGAAATTCGGGGCTGACCGCCATCTTGGTCAACTCGTAGATCCGGGGACCCGCACGTTTCAATGCCACGGTGCCCGCGATCTTTCCGTCGCACATAGCCATGAAGATGCTCCCGCCTTTCGCGAGGATGTGTTCCTGCGGATTTTGCAGGACCTCGAAGTCAGGCGTTTCCATCGCAAAGTATTTTTCAATCCATTCGCGGTTCAGGTTCTCAAACCAGAACTGATGCTCAGGCTGATAATCGACTATCGCTGCGGATGATGCTTCTAACCCGTTCATGGTCTTGTTTCAGCGATCGGCGGAGAATTGAGCACGCCATGCATCGCGCAGCTGATAACCTTTATTGACGATGTAGATACCGGTAATCGTCAGCGCGATGGCAAGCCACACCCGGGCGTTGAGCGTTTCGTCGAGGACGAGCCAGCCAAGCACGATCGCTACGAGCGGATTGATGTATGCATAAAGCGAAACAATGGTCATCGGCAACTTCCGGAGCGCATAAGCATAAGACGCATAGGCCACCAGTGATCCAAAGATAATGAGATAGGCTAATGACCAGACAACTTCCCCGGACAATGTGATATGCGCCGTATTGTCAAAGGCCAGACTCAGTGGCAGACATAGCAATCCGCCGAAGAACATCTGCAGGCCGGCATTCACAAACGGGTTGCTCTCGGTGTGCTTTTTCTTGATCCAGATGCTGCCGCCTGCCCAGGCGACCACCGCGCCGAAAGTCGAGCCAATACCGAGGATATACTCCGTCTTTGAAAATGCGGTGAGGTGTTCACTGAATATGATCACGATGCCGAGCAAACCGAGGATCACGCCGGCGATGATAGGAAACGTGGGCCGCTCGTCCTTATGTATCATCACGTTCATGATAATCACGAGCACGGGCATCAAGGAGCAGATGATAGCTGCAACCCCGCTGGGTATATGCATCTCCGCCCAGGCAACCAGTCCGTTGCCCAGAGTAATCATGAAGAACCCCCCGATCGCCTGGCGCCACAGCTGAGCGAGCGACGGAAATGCCGCCTTCGCTACAGCGATCATAACAAGCAATAGGAGCAGGCCCGCAGTCATCTGGCGGATGGCAGTAAACAGGAACGGCGGAAAATGCAGCACAGCAATGCGCAGGGCGAGGTAAGTCGTTCCCCAGATGATACACACGGCGGCCAGGGCGAAATAGGGAAGGGAGAGTGAACGGCTCATGATGCGTAGCGTAGTGAATACGGTTTATTGTGAACGATCAATTCTTCAAAATTGATCGTAATAACGGAAATAAAACAGTTTCAGTTTTGTGAATTTTACCCGGATCAGTTTCATGCGAAAAGTGCGATTAAAGACGCTGATTGGGAATTTTATTGGTATCTTCAGTGCACTCGTTTACATGAACGGGAACAAGGGCAAAGACGATAAAAAAACCCATTCCCCAAAGGTTTGTGCAATCGGTTTCATTCTTTTTTGTTATAATTGTTATTCACACACTTATTAAATAGTTAAAGATAGTTAAAGTCAGAATCGTGAGAGAAGTAGGATTAGTTCGGAATTAACCCACGGCTATCGGGAATAGGGTCTTCGAAAGACAGAGGGATCGATAGTCAGCGGCATTTGGTAATCGAATTTTAGTAGTCGAGTCATATGCAACAATCTAAATCCCTTTTCTATGAAAAAATGTTACCTGATTTTCGGTGCCCTGTTATGCCTGAGCCTGCAGGCATTTCCACATGGCACGTTTGCAAATGCTTCCCGAATTGACCCACCCGACAAGCCGGTAAACGGCACTGACGCAATCGCTGTCAGTGGACAGGTCACTGACGAGAATGGTCAAGGCTTTCCAGGCGTCAATATCATCGTGAAAGGCTCATCAGCCGGAACAGCTACCGACGCCAATGGCCGGTATGCCCTCGAAGTCGATGAAAATGCCACACTTGTTTTCTCTTTTGTGGGATATGAAGAGCAGGAAGTACAGGTCGGCGGACGGACGGTTATCAATGTCCAGATGAAGCCGAACCTCCAGGCGCTGGACGAGGTGGTCGTGACGGCCCTGGGTATCGAGCGCTCGCAAAAAAGTCTGGGTTACGCCACCACGAAAGTTAATTCGGATGAATTGACGATCAACCGCACTCCCAACTTCATGAACGCACTGCAGGGCAAGGTCGCCGGCGTGAGCATTTCTGCGTTGGGTACCGGCCCTGCGGGGACTTCCAAGATCCGGATCCGCGGACAGACGTCCATGCAAGGTCAAAATGGTCCGCTGATCGTCGTCAACGGTATACCGATGGACAACACGAACTTCGGAACGAGCCAGGGCAGCGCGGCAGCGGACAACTCAGTCCAGGTCCGCGGTGGCGGTGGAATTTATTCCGACGGAGGTGACGGTCTCTCGAGTATTAACCCGGACGACATCGAGAGCATGACGGTGTTGAAGGGCGCCGCTGCATCCGCTCTCTATGGTTACCGCGCTTCAAATGGCGTCATCATGATCACGACCAAATCCCGCGGTGAAACTCGTGGAATCGGGGTGACCTACAACTTGAACTACACCAATGAGACTCCATTGGATTTTACAGATCTTCAATACGAATACGGTCAGGGCGAAAATGGTGTGCGCCCTACAACTCCGAACCCGACGTCAGGGCAGTGGTCGTTCGGTGAAAGATTTCAACCGGGGATGACTCAGATACTCTTTGATGGCGTTGAGGTTCCCTACGTGCCCCAGTACGACCGGATTCGCAAATTCTATCGCAACGGTCAGAACATGACCAACACGATTGCGCTGTCGAGCAACGGTGAGAAGGGCGGATTTAATTTTTCCGTCGCGAACCTCACCAGCAAAGGTATTACGCCCAACAATTCGTATTCGCGAAAGACGTTCAACCTCGGATTGAATTACAACCTGGCCCCCAAACTGACCTTCCGCGCCAACGCGAATTATTCTTTCGAGGACAACAAGAATCCCCCGAACATTGCCAACCAGGACAACTCGATTCCGACTTCGCTCTTTAACATGGCGAACTCGATGCCCCTGGATCTGCTGAATGAGAAGAAGTACAATGCGCAGGGAAACGAATTCATCTATTCCCGTTTCATGAACCGAACCAACCCGTACTGGGTTCTCGCGGAGCAGTTCAATAACATCCGCCGCGACCGGATCTTCGGCAACGTTTCGTTGAAGTACGATCTCTTCAAAGGTGTTTACATCCAGGGACGCGTGGGACAGGATTACTGGTCGCGTGATCAGGACTACAACAACTTCCCGACCGGTCACGCCTCGCGGGCGGCTGCGCCTGCAGGATTTGTCAACGGTGTCTACACGCAGGAACAGCGTCGCTTCCGGGAAGTCAATGCCGACATTCTCATCGGAGCATCGCGCGAGTTTGGCGACTTCGGCGTGAACGTAACGGTGGGAGGAAACCAGATGACTCAGCGGTGGGACAACAACAGCGTGCAGGTCACGGATTTCGTCGTGAGAGGTTTGTATACCGTACAGAACGGAAGGGCGAAGGATCCGACATACTCGTTGTCCGACCGGGCAGTGAATTCAGTTTATGGGTCTGCCGAGTTCTCTTACAAAGGGTTCCTCTTTCTCAACGGGACCGCGCGTAACGACTGGTTTTCGACGCTGTCCCCGGCGAACCGGAGCATCCTCTACCCGTCCGTATCCGCGAGTTATGTCTTCTCCGAGTCCTTTAATACTCCGGCATGGTTATCATTGGGGAAGATCAGACTTGCCTATGCGGAAGTAGGTAGCGACAGTGATGTGGGTCCTTATTCCAATGTCTTGTTCTACAATGTCAATTCGAACCTGGCTCCCAATCCGTCGGGCGCGATGCAGCCTGTGGGTGGTCCGAGCGGCACGACCTTGCCGAACGCCAACCTCCGGCCCATGCGCATCGCAGAAACCGAAGCCGGTCTTGACCTGAGGATGTTTAACAACCGCGTAGGACTTGAGCTCTCCGTTTACAGGAAACTCACTTCCGATCAGATCGTGCGTGCCCAGATATCAGACGCATCGGGTTTCGTCGATACACAGATCAACAGTGGCGAAAATGAGAACAAGGGGATCGAGATGCTGTTGATGCTTTCGCCCGTGCAAACGTCGGATTTCCAGTGGGATGTTATGTTGAACGGCGCTTATAACAAGACGAAAGTATTGAGCATTCTCACGGACGAGCCGGGTGAACGGATTACCGTCGGAACGCACGTGTTCAACGGTGAACTCCGTCAGATTGTTGGAGAAGAGATGGGACAGATTGCAGGCTTCGGATATCTCACAAACAACGGCCGCAGGGTCTTCAATGGTAACGGAATTCCTATGAGAACACCGGAGTTAGTAAATTTTGGAAGCGCATTGCCCAAATGGGTTGGAGGGATCACCAACTCATTCCGCTACAAGGGCGTTTCGTTCTCTTTCCTCATCGACTTCAAGCTCGGCAACAAGATGTTGTCAGGTACGAATTTCAACCTTATCCGCCACGGACATCACAAGATGACGCTGCAGGGAAGAGAAGAGGGTATTATCGGCGAGGGTGTTGATGACAAGGGAAATCCGAATACCGTTGTAGCCGGCGTCCAGCCCTACTGGGAAGTGGTGCGCTCGCAGGCGCTGATTGAGCCCGTGATCTACAACGGCGGATACTGGAAGCTTCGCCAGGTGTCGCTGGGTTATGACTTCACCAAATTCCTTCCGACGGATTTTCCGGTTCGCAGCGTCCAATTGAACGTGGTGGCAAACAATGTACTGATGCTGAAAAAATGGGTTGACAATATCGATCCTGAAAGTTTTGGATACAGTTCAGACAACGTTGTCGGCATGGAGTCTACCGGTGTTCCGACCACAAGGGGAATTGGTTTCAATCTAAATGTTAAATTCTAACGGACCCGATCATGAAAAATATATTTAAATACGCTTTTCTTCTCGGTGTGCTGCTGACGATCAATACTTCCTGTGATAAGGATTTCGACGAGATCAACACCAGTAAGACCTCCGCGACGGCTATTGATCCGGCGTTTCAATTGAACAACGCCGTCATCAATACATCCTATCCCGGCTCGACGCTTGTGTTTGAGATCGGCATTGTGCAGCAGATCATTTCGCCTAACTCGGGTGTGCTCACTGGCGCTAACTACAACCAGGACAACCGCGAGTCAACGATGGTGTTGTGGCAGACGTATTATCGCAACGTTATCCGCAACACGCGGGATGTGATCGCGCGCACGAAGGACGTTCCGGCGCGCAGCAACCTGTATAACATGGCGCGCATCCTTCAAGCCTATGCGTTTATGGTTTTGACCGACACCTACGGCGACATTCCCTACACGCAGGGAGGCACCGGGTACCTGGATCAGGTATTCTTTCCGGCCTACGACGCGCAGGAGGACATTTATCCTCAGATCATCGCAGAGCTTGGAAGTGCAGCTTCCGCCCTTGATGCCGCCGGTACAATTGAGACTGCGGACATCCTTTACGGAGGCGATGTAGCCAAATGGAAAAAGTTTGCGAATTCGATACTACTGCGTGCAGGCATGAGGTTGAGCAAGGTCGCGGCCAGCACCGCTCAGCAAATCGCGAGTCAGGCGTTCAGCGCAGGAGTCATCCTGGACAACGCAGACAACGCGGTCATGCGCCACGATAACAACTACGCCAATCCCGCAGGCCAAACGTTGAACTCGACAGAAGCTGCGAACTTCTACATGCCTGCGCCTTTTGTCGATCATCTAAAGGCCAACGACGATCCGCGCCTCGTGTCGATTGCAGTCCGGTACGTGGGCGCCAAGTCAGGGCCCGAGCAGGTTCCCGCGCGCGCTTCCTTTGATCCTGCGGACCAGATCGGTATGCCGATGGGTCTTGACAACGCCGCAGCCGTTGCGAAGGCCGCCGAAATGGGGTTGGCGAGCTTCTACGACTTCACGCAGGTTGACCGCCTGAGAATGGCGGGGAGAACTGCTCCGGCGTTTTTTGTGACCGCCGCTCAAACACAGCTGCTGCTGGCGGAAGCAAAGCAGCGCGGCTGGATCACCACATCGACTACTGCCGAGGAGTTCTATCACGCGGGCATCCGTGCGCACATGGAGCAACTGGCGGCCTACGGGGCATCATCGGCGGTCGACCCGGTTGACATTGATACGTACACCGCTGCCCATTCACTCGCCGGCGACAACCCAACTGCCTTCGAGCAGATCAACGATGAATACTGGATCGCTTCATTCCTAAACGGACCGGAAGCATGGGCCAATTTCCGGAGAAGCGGGTTCCCCGATCTTCCTCCCAACCCGTTCCTGGGCAAGGAAATCACCGGTGATTTCATCCGCAGGCTGACTTATCCTAACTCGGAAATATCGGTGAACACCGACAACGTCAACACGGCGATCGCGCGCATGGGCGATGACGATCTCGACACCCGTGTATGGTGGGATGTTCCGTAGGTCATTTCATCACAATTGGAATCCGCTCTCCGCGGATTCCAATTTTTTTTATCCTGATAACAACACAACATCAACCATGAACAAGAGCTGGATTATTACTTTGATCTTATTTTGCTTTTCGGGAGTTGGACTGGCCCAACAGATCTCGCGAGAAGAACTTATTTTTCTGACGCCTGAGTGGAAAGGGGAGCGTTTCAAGGACGGGCGTCCAAAAGTGCCGGATGCGATTCTCAAGCGGATGAAACTCGTGACGCTGGAAGAGGCTTGGGCTGTGCTGAAAGCGGAGAACTACAAATATGCTTATGAAGACGGGTGGATGTGCATCAATCCGGATAGCGTGCTCGTTGGCCGCGCGCTGACCGCCACCTTCATGCCGGGACGTCCCGATGTTCACCGCGTCATCGACAAGAAAGGACATGAGAAAGATGGAAGGATAAAATCACAGAACTCCTGGCCCATCGATATGCTGGTGAAAGACGACGTTTATGTAGTCGATCAGTTCGGCGCACACATCGACGGCCCGACCATCGGCGACAATCTCGGCAACTCTATCTTTGCGAAAACGGGCAAAGGCATCGTATACAACGGCGCCGTTCGTGACATCAACGGATTGAAAGAGCTCGGATCTTTCACTTCATTCTTCAGGACCTACCACCCGTCTCATCACCTCAACAATCCGGATGGAGAACTTAATACGACACTGGTTGGCATCAATCAGCCTACGCGCATTGGCAAGGTCATGGTCATGCCGGGCGACGTTGTCCTTGGCAGAGACGGCGGTGTCATCTTTATACCTCCTCACCTTGCAGAACGCGTAGTGAAGACGTCGGAGATCGTACGACTTCGCGATATGTTCGGACACCAGCGACTGCGCGAGCAGAAGTATACTCCCGGGCAGATCGATTCGCGGTGGTCGGATGAGATCGAGAAGGATTTTTCCGCATGGCTGAATGATCACATTAATGAACTGCCAGTTCCGAAAGAACAGATTCAGGAACTATTGAAAAACCGAACCTGGTAATATTTTTTCTAACCCAATAAATTCCACATTATGTCACTCACTCATTCCCGGCGCTCGTTTCTCACGAAGGGCGCCCTGGCCAGCGCATTAAGTTTCACGTCTCTTTCCGGATTCGGAGGTGCCCTCGAACAGGCGGTCGAGCGGACGCCTCTATCGTCGGCGCCGAGTGACCTGAAGATCACGGATATCAAATGCGGATATATCCGCAATGGACACAGTCTGTTTGTCAAGATCCACACGAACCAGGATATATGGGGATGCGGCGAGGGTGTCGACGCAACTCCCGGCACGTATCATCTTGTGAAAATGTTCGGAGAGCGCATTAAGGGAAGGAGTCCTCTGAATGTGCATCGGCTCTTTGAAGATATCCGCAAGTCCGGATTTTTCGAAGGCGCGCAATCGGGTATGTACATCGCCGTGCTGTCGGCGGTGGAAAGCGCCCTTTGGGATCTTACCGGAAAAGCGCTGGGACTCCCTGTTTACCAGTTGCTAGGTGGAAAATTTCGCGACAAGATCCGCGTCTATTGCGACACCGCGCTTTACCGCGCGAATTCTCCGACGCCACAGCAATTTGCGGACAGCGCGACGGAGGCGGTGAAGATGGGCTTTAATGCCGTGAAGTTTGACATCGATGAGCGCAATGATCCCAACAAATACGATTTCTATAATTGGACCGCAAGTCCGGCGGAGCTCGACCGGATGTACAGCCAGATCGCCGCGGTCCGCAAAGCGGTAGGGCCGAAGATCGATATCTGCGTTGACATGCACGGGCGTTATGATGCGGTAACGGGTCAGCAGGTGGCCAAGCGTTTTGAGCCGCTGAATCTGATGTGGCTGGAGGAACCGATCCCCGCGGAAAATGTAGAGGCATATCGCAACATCACTGAGTCGACGAGCACGCCGATCTGCGCGGGAGAAAATCATTATCTCGCCTATGGTTTTCGGCGGATGCTGGAGATCGGAGCCGTTGATATCATCATGCCGGACCTGCAGAAGGCGGGAGGCCTGGGCGAAGGGCAGCGGATGGCAAACCTCGCAAATTTATATTACGTGCCGTTCGCACCGCATATGGTTGCCTCCTATCTCGGCGCGATGGCGTCGTGCCATGTTTGCGCGTCGGTCCCGAATTTTCTCATCATGGAGTGGCAGATCTATTTTCATCAGAACCCGATGTTCAAGGAGATCGTAACGTTTGACGGGCCTATGGTGGAAAACGGATTTATCACGCTCTCGGAGAAACCAGGCGTTGGGGTTGAGATAAATGAAGAAGGGATGAAGAAGTATGCGACACCGGGGGTCCCGTTTTTTGAGTAAGATGATGATTGGTCACCCATTCCGGAGAAGCCATTTGACAAACAGTTTCCATTCCTGTATTTTCGTACATATCAGTTAATGACACCATGCAGGAACACAAATACGTGGAGGTCGCCGACCGGATTGAAGCACAGATCGAAAAGCAAATCCTGAAAGTCGGCGACAAGCTCCTTTCCGTACGCGCGCTCAGCAAAGAGCAGGGCATCAGCCTGAGCACCGCTTTCCAGGCGTATTATTCGCTGGAAAGCAAAGGCCTCATTGAAGCCCGCCCACAGTCAGGATACTACGTGAAGTTTTCCCGGAATCATATCCTGGACCTTCCGCAAGTATGCGACCCACCCGATGACGCCATGCCCGTCAGTGTTGACGAGATGATCAACAATGTCTACATGGATTTCAACAACCGCAATATCCTCAGTTTCTCGATGGGTGCTCCAGCCGTGGAGTTACTCCCGACGGCGAAGCTGAACAAGGCCGTGATGCATGCATTGCGCGAGTCGAAGTCCAGCTGCCTCCACTACGAGCACGTACAGGGAAACCTGCTGCTGCGCCGGCAGATCGCGCGACAGGCGTTCAACTGGGGAGGCACGCCTTCCGAAGACGACATCGTTGTGACCGCGGGAGCAGTCGAGGCAATGTCGTTGTGTGTCAAGGCAATCACGAACCCCGGTGATGCGATTGCGATCGAAAGTCCAACTTACTTTGCCATCTTCCAGGTGATGGAGAGTCACGGACTGAAAGTGGTGGAGATTCCCACCGACCCCGTCACCGGAATAGACCTCGATTACCTGGAACAGGCGATTCCGCGATTTGATATCAAGGCGTGCCTGTTTGTGAACAACTTCAACAACCCCCTGGGTAGCTGCATGCCGGACGACAGGAAGAAACAGCTCGTGGACATGCTGGCGAAGAAACACATTCCACTGATCGAGGATGATATTTATGGCGAGCTGTATTTTGGAAAGACACGACCCAAGACCTGCAAGACTTACGACAAACACGGGTTAGTATTGCACTGCGCATCCTTTTCGAAATCGCTGGCGCCGGGCTTTCGGATCGGATGGGCGATACCCGGAAGGTTTAAGGATCGGGTGATCAGCCTGAAGCGCATGCATACAGTGTCGACCAACACGTTGACGCAGGCGGCAGTAGCCAACTTTCTCAGCAATGGAAGGTTCGAGCTTCACCTTCGTCATCTGCGCAAGGCACTGCACACCCAGTCGCTTCGATATCTTCAGGCAGTGTCGGAGTATTTCCCCGATGATACACGTGTTACGCGACCCCAGGGAGGCTTCACCCTATGGATCGAGATGAACAAACGGGTGAACGCCTACAAGCTTCACAAGCGCGCGCTGAAGCACAATATCGGAATTGCGCCAGGGCAGATCTTTTCTTCGCAGGGCCGTTTTGAAAACTGTTTTCGGATCAGCTACGGAGAACCGTGGAGCGAGGGAATAGGGCAGGGGTTGCAGACGCTGGGGAAGTTAATTCAAGATTTGAAATTGAAAATTTAGAATTGGGCGCAGGTTGGGATGACGTGGAGGAATGTGATTGCAACTCATGGTGCGTCTCCCATTAAACCCCTCCA
Source organism: Flammeovirgaceae bacterium (assembly GCA_044507775.1). Taxonomy (GTDB): domain Bacteria; phylum Bacteroidota; class Bacteroidia; order Cytophagales; family Cyclobacteriaceae; genus Chryseosolibacter. The sequence continues at coordinate 82,536 of JBIQIY010000005.1, forward strand.
GGGTTTTGGATTGGTTTGGTGAGCCCCACATTGCATGTGGGGCTATTCATGTTGGACACCTGCCGGTGTCAGATGCAGCTCGCGTTGATGCGCTCCGTAATCAGTACTGGATGAAGGGCTACAACTGTGTCGTGATGCTGTTAACCCCATATTGCGTGTGAGGCTTTCAGTTGGTCCCGAGTGCACAACTTGTACAGGGATGAGATGTGCACCTCGGTGATGCCACATGCACATGGAGGTCAGATGTGCAACACTTTGAATACAGGTGCCGAACCCCGAATGGGGTTAAATCCTTGAATAGCCCCACGTGTAAACGTGGGGTCGATGATCGAGAGCTATTCAACCCTGGAAGGGTTGAATAGAATCATCACTATGGCGACAATCTCCCAAAGCTAAAACCAATTTGAGTTCGGCGGTCTTGCTCCCATCGCGCGATGGGTTAGTCTACTCCCAGGTCCGCGCCATCCGAAATGATCAGCAAAAGCTCTTTCACCTCTTCCGCTTTTTCGTGTTCACCGATTTTATCGAATGACATGATGAGGTTTCGCAGGACTCGTCTGACGATATCGAGGTTGGAACACGGCTCGAAGAATGAACTCTGCGGTGTCAGGTGCAACTCGTTGATGTAGTTCTCAATATCCTGCTTCGAGAAGATCAAGCCCTTGTTGAAAGCGTTGATGTAAAACTGGTTGTGGCGGTCGTCCTTGTATGTGAGCACAAACAGGTTTGGGAGGTTGACGCCGTAAACCGGGAGCTTGAGTTTCTGAGCCACCAGCATGTAGATCACGCAAAGGGTTATGGGATTGCCCTTGCGCGTTTCGAGCACAATGTTGATCATCGAATTTCCGGGGCTGTGAAAATTCTTTGTGTTGGCGCCGAATTTGAGTTTGCTGAACAGGACGCTGTTGATAACTTTTACCTGGTCAAAAGGATACAGATCCGGCTTGAACTCAAGCCACGTTTCATAGTAAAGCTGCTCGAGTTCCTGCCGCAGCTTGAGTTGTTCGATATCCGGATATTGATATGTCGCGATAAGCCACATACCGGTGAGGAGGTCGTGCTCCTCGGCCTCATACCATTCGCGGAGCCGCTCCTTCAGCAGTTCGTACTGAAGCGTGTGAATGAGGTCTTCTATCCGCCGCTGCACCTGTGAGTTGAAGTTGCTCTCCCACTCCTCTTCCAGAAACGGTATTACCTGCGTTCCCAGTGAGAGGATCTTTTCCTGGACGTGCGTGACTATTTGTTCGTCGTCATCATCCAGCAACGAGATGAGCGCCTTGAATTCTTTGGTTTCCATTCCCATAATTACTCATTGCTTCCGGCATGAAGGTAAAGATTTTCTTTCGAACTGAAGAAATCCAGGCCTTATGTTTGAATAACACCGACGTTGAACTTTTCCACCGGCGCGTGATTAGCGGCTTCAATTCCCATGGAAATTATTTTCCGTGTCTCCATCGGATCGATGATGCCATCGATCCAGAGGCGCGAAGCGGCGTAATATGGATTTAACTTTTGATTATACTGGTCGGTGATTTCTGCAAGGAGCGCGCTCTCTTCTTCCGGCGTGATTTTCTTGCCCTGGTTCTTCAGCGCATTTACGCGGATCTGCACGAGCGTCTTGGCGGCGGAGGATCCGCTCATGACGGCGATCTGCGCGGTAGGCCACGCGAAAATCAAGCGCGGGTCGTAGGCTTTACCGCACATCGCATAATTCCCGGCGCCGTATGAGTTACCAATGATGATGGTAAACTTGGGCACCGTAGAATTCGCCATCGCATTCACCATCTTCGCGCCGTCTTTGATGATTCCTCCGTGCTCGGCTTTACTGCCCACCATGAATCCACTAACATCCTGCAGGAACAGCAACGGAATTTTGCGCTGATTGCAATTCATGATGAAGCGCGCCGCCTTGTCAGCGGAATCGGAGTATATAACACCGCCCATCTGCATTTCGCCCTTCCTGGTCTTGACAACCTTGCGTTGGTTCGCGATGATGCCAATAGCCCACCCGTCGATTCGGGCGACGCCGCAGAGCAACGTCTTACCGTATAGCTCTTTGTATTCCTCGAACTCAGAATTATCAACGAGTCTCTTGATGATCTCGAGAGTATCGTACGGCTTCACCCGATCGCCGGGAAGAAGTCCGTACAGATCCTGGGGATTTTCAGCGGGCTCTGCTGGTTGCTGGCGATTGAAACCCGTCAAAGGATGAGGACCGAATTTTGCAAAGAGCGAGCGGATGTATTCGAGACATGCTTCGTCGTTCGGGAACTTGTTGTCAGTGACACCGGATATTTCGCAGTGGGTAGTGGCGCCTCCCAGTGTTTCGTTGTCGATCTGTTCGCCAATTGCAGCTTTGACTAAATACGAACCTGCGAGAAAGATCGATCCGGTTTTATCGACGATCATGGCTTCATCCGACATGATGGGGAGGTAAGCTCCTCCGGCAACACAACTGCCCATGATGGCCGCGATTTGGATGATTCCCATGGACGACATCTTGGCGTTGTTGCGAAACTGACGGCCGAAGTGTTCTTTGTCGGGGAAGATCTCGTCTTGCATGGGAAGGAAGACGCCGGCGCTGTCGACGAGATACACGATGGGCAGGTAGTTCTCCATCGCAATTTCCTGAGCGCGCAGATTTTTTTTGGCCGTAATCGGAAACCACGCACCGGCCTTGACAGTGGCATCGTTGGCGACGATCACACACTGCCTTCCATGAATATACCCAATGCCGGTCACGACCCCTCCGCCGGGACAACCTCCCACGTCTTCGTACATACCGTCACCCGCGAGGAGGCCGATTTCCAGAAAGTGTGAATCGCTGTCGACAAGGTGCTGGATACGTTCGCGTGCCGTGAGTTTTCCGCGCTGATGTTGTTCCTCGATCTTCTTCTCACCACCGCCCAGGCGTGTCTTTTTTTCTCTCGTATGAAGTTGGAAGACGAGTTGCCTCATCTGGTCTTCATTCTTATTAAATTCCAAATCTGCTTTCGTCATACCTTTTGATTACATGAAGGCGCGCCGGCGCAGGGAGATACGGCTTAGTTGCTGTTCTCCTTTTTCTTGCGCTTTTCCAGATCCCGTTCTATTCTTTTCCGGCTTTTTCCGAGGGGCGCCAGGAAGTGTTTGGGGTTTGCATTGAAGTGGTTGGCCAGGGAGTCGAGGTTTTGCAGAAGACTGTTCAGGTTGTTGTACAACGAATCTTCCGTCATCAGCTTGCTGGCGGTGTTGTCGCCGCGGTTAAGAGCGGTAAGAGTCTCGTTTAACTTGGTAAGCGATTGCTGCGCTTTGGTGATTGTACCGTTGAGCTCCAGTCTTTTCAAAGAGTCGGAAATGACCTTAAAATTTTGCAACGTAGGCTTGAGATCAGTCAATGTTGTATTGAGGTTCTTGCCGACTTCGTTGAAGGTTCCGGTCACGGTGCCGACTTTTCCATTCAGGTTGGCTATGGTGTAATTGAGCTGCTTGGGCGTCGACTGGAGGTCCTCTAGCATGTTGTTGACCAGGGAAGCGCTGACATGAAGAGTGTCCAGTATCGAGTTGAGTTTGCGCAGCGTGGTTTGCAGGTTCGCCGCTACCGGCTCGGCGTTTTCAGCGATGAAGTCGGAGATGCCTTTCGCAATCTCTGAGCGGATCGTGTCTTCGGGCTGCAGTCGTTCGCCAGTCTTGCCCACCACAAGCTGGATAAATCGCCCCCCAAGCAGTTCACCATTCAACACGGCGAGTGAGCTTTCTGTGACGATAATGTCGGAGTCGATGGACAATTCAACCAGCACGCGATCCTTTTTTTGCTGGATAATGATGTCGCTGACCCGTCCAACGGCGTAACCATTCAGGAATATCTGGTTGGACTCCGTTAGTTTGTCGACGTTCTTATAGATGGCGTAGTACTTGTAGTCAGAAGACAGGAAGTCGATTCCCTTCAAAAAATTGAAGCCAAAGTAAAGTAATACGATGGCTGAGATCATGAACAGGCCAACCTTGACTTCTTTCGAGAATTTCATTCGTAGGGTAATGGTTTGAAAAGTAAAATCCCTTTGGCGGTCAATTTATAGATTCTACCTCACTTTTGTATTCTTTAAACGCCCTATATATGCCGGAAGCAATGAGGTCCTGGCCCCGTTCCTGAGCTAAGAATTCTTCTTCGGTCGGATGGGAGAGAAAACCGGTTTCAATGAGTACGCTGGGCATGGTTGTTCGCCATAAGACCACGAATCCGGCTTGTTTGACCCCCCGGCTGTGCCTTCCAACCCGGTGCTTGAACTGATCTTCCACTTTTTGGGCAAATAACAGGCTGCTTTCCTGATAGGCTTTCTGAGTAAGGGAAAACAGGATATAGGATTCCGGGCTATCGGGATCGAATCCCTCATACCGTTCCTTGTAATTCTCGTCCATGAGGATCACCGAGTTCTCGCGTTTGGCCACCTCGAAGTTGCTTTCATCCTTATGAAGACCCATCACATAAGTCTCCGTGCCAGTGGCCTTACCCCCTGGCATCGAGTTGGCGTGAATGCATATAAAGAGGTCGGCATTGGCGTGATTGGCGATATTAGCGCGCTCATCCAGGGAGATGTAGGTATCCGTTTTGCGGGTGTAGATGACCTTTACCCCCGGCACGTTTTGCTCGATATAATGACCGACCTTCAGTGCGATCTTCAGTGCTACGTCTTTTTCCAGGATTTTCTTACCACGTGTTCCGGAATCCTTTCCCCCGTGGCCGGCGTCGATGACGACGACATCCACCTTGAATTCAGGGGGGGTGATGTAGGTGCTCGATGAGTTTAGCAGGGTTATTGCTACCAATACCGCTGTTATTCCAATATTCCTCAAGGGCCGTACAATGTTAAATGGATTTGCAATACCTTTGCCCAAAATTGTAAATTTTTCGCTAAAACGTAAAGATTTTACTATCAATTCGGGGATTGTGCGGCATTCTTTACTTTTCATCGGCGTATTTCTTTTCGCAGCGTTTTCTACAGTCGCTCAGGTTGAAAATCCTATAAAAAATCCTGCCGGAACCCTGCCCGTACGTGAGGATTCCCTCTCGGTTCCTTCCGACACGATTCCTGACCGCTCCGACAGCGTGAACGTTGTTTCTGATTCTCTGAATATTCAGAACGATACGATCCCGCCAAAGGGCGATATAGAGACCACCATCAACTATACTGCCAGAGATTCCATCCGCGTAAGCGTCGACGGCAAGCTCATCTGGCTGTACGGAGAAGCCAAAATAACGTATGGCGAAATCGAGCTGGAGGCCGAGGAGATCACCATCGACTACGGCAACAACACGATGACGGCGCACGGGATCCGGGACTCGCTGGGGAACAGGATCGGCTTTCCAGTCTTCAAAAACGGGGCGGAGCTCTACGAAACGAAAGACATCGTCTACAACTTCAAGACCGGGAGGGCCCGCATCACGGAGGTCGTAACGCAGCAGGGCGAACAAATCCTCCACGGCGAGACGGTCTTTAAGAACGAAGATGACGAGTTGCTTAGTATTCACAACCGTTTCACTACCTGCAACCTCGAGCATCCCCATTTCGCTATCATTTCAACAAAAACAAAAGCCATTCCCAACGACAAGATTGTTTCAGGACCGTTTTACGTAGAGTTCAACGACATCCCGCTCCCCGCCGGGTTTTTGTTCGGAATGTTCCCGGCGCAACGCGAAAGCAAATCGGGCATTATCTTTCCGAGCTATGGCGAAGAACGGCGAAGGGGCTTTAACTTCCGGGGTGGAGGATACTTTTTCGACATCAGTGAGTACATCAAGCTTGCGGTTACGGGTGACATTTATTCAAAAGGAGGACACGCCATCTACGCGAATTCTTCTTATATGAAGCGTTACGCCTACAACGGCAACTTCAACTTCAGCTATTCCAAGAACAGGCTGGGAGAGAATATCGAAGATAAAAATATTTCGAACGACTTCCGGCTGACCTGGAGTCATTCGCCTCAGAGCAAGGGCACCGGAAGGTTTGCCGCCTCGGTGAACGCGGCGACGGCTACGTTCAACCAGAACAACAACCTTATGTATGGAAGTATCAATGAGCTTTCTTCCAACAGTCTAAGCAACATCAGCACCAAGCTGAGCTCGAACGTTTCCTACAGCAAGCGCTTTGCCGGTACACCTTTTTCCATGGGTATAAACCTTAGCCACAGCCAGGATCTTCAAACGCGCCTCGTCGATTTGCCGCTGCCGAATCTCAGTGTGAACATGACCAATCTTTACCCGTTCCAACGGAAGGGCAAGACGTCAATCCTTGACAATTTCTCCATCGGTTACAGCATGACAGCGACGAACCGGATCACGAACAATCTCGGTCGAATCAATCCCGAATCGCAGCGAGACAGCATTGCGGCATTTACGTTCGACAATCTTCCTTTGTTTTTGAGGAATGGCCGCAAGGGGATCCGCCATTCAATACCGCTTTCTTACTCCTTCAAGTTCCTGCGATTTTTCACGATGTCGCCTTCCGTTAACTACGAGGAGAAGTGGTATTTCGAAAAGCTGAACTGGCATTATGTACAGGATGAGAAAACCGGAAACTATGTGGCTAAGGCCGATACCGTGCGAGGGTTCAACCGGATTTCCAACTACAGCATGAGCGTGGGACTGAATACGCGCGTTTACGGAATGTATTTTTTCAAGAGCGGAAAAGTAAAGGCGATACGCCATGTGATCAACCCGAGTATTTCGTTCGGATTAACGCCCGACTTTTCAAAGAACCCGAACTATTTCAACGTCCTGAACCGACCGGGCGGGCCGTCAGATGTATATCAGCCAACAGTTGAATACCGGTCGAGGCACGAGGGTTTTGTCTATGGCTCGTCGACAATGGGCCGGGCGGGTTCCATCGGGTTCGGGATCGGCAACAACGTAGAAATGAAGGTGAAGTCCGAAAAGGATACCGTCGAGAGAAAAGTGATGCTTTTGAACAACCTGTCACTGAGTTCCAGCTACAACCTGATGGCGGATTCATTCAAGCTTGCGCCGGTCAGTTTGTCGGCGAATACGAATATTCTCGACAATATGATCAACGTGAATTTGTCAGCATCACTGGATCCATACAACTACGTTCGTACGACCGACGAAGAAGGAAGGATATCCGAGCGGAGAGTAGACTCCTATGCATGGAAAGGCGGTTCGCTCGGAAGGATCACTAACGCAACTCTGGCGCTCAACACAAACCTGAACCCCGACATGCGAAAGAAAGAGAGTAGCACGCGGGAAAAAGTCGGCCAGTCCGATCTTCCGGAGGAGGACAAGCAGCACATTCTCGCAAACCCGAACGCGTATGTTGATTTTGAAATTCCATGGAGCCTGAACATCGGATACAATCTTAACTATCGGAGGCCGATCACCCGGGGTGAAGCTCGCATTCGACCTGCGGAGGTTATTCAGACTGTGCAGATCACAGGAGACCTTTCTATTTCGGAGAAGTGGAAGATCACCTACAACACGGGCTATCATTTTGAATCAAAGGAGTTCACGCAAACCAATTTCGGTATTTCGCGCGACCTCCACTGCTGGACGATGAACTTTACGTGGGTTCCGTTCGGCAGATTCCAATCGTATAACTTTACCATTGCCGTGAAAGCATCCGTGCTTCGCGACCTCAAGCTTGAGCGCAGACGGCCGTTCCTGGATAACTTGTAAGGGCAGTCGAAGGGATGTCAACGGCATTCAAAACCCTCTCTTTTGTCGATCAAGTCCGCTGACAAAGGTTAGTGTGAACTATAAAACGCGCTTATGAAAATTCGCAACACCAGTGTCGATCGGCGGTCCCTGATCCGCTGGAAAATTTACTTTGACCGATCGAGGATGTACATCGGGTACATCCAGTTTTTTCTTATCGGAATAGTCTTTCTTCAATCATTCAAGGACGAGCCATGGGGTCAGCTGCTTTACCGGTACGCCGTCATATCCGTTCCATTGATATTGATCTTGTTTGTTGTTCTTTCGCTCGTGCTTGGATATCTCGATACGCGGCTGGGGCTGCGGGAGGAAGAATTGCGGAACGTTTCGAAGTCCAATCCGGTGATGATGGAGATGTTGCTTTCTTTAAAGGAGATTCGCGAAAAACTGGATCGGCTGGAGAAGAAAGGAAGTGACGATCGATAGCGAATCTGACTTTTTTGTTATGATAAAAGTAGTGCGTACGAATTCAAGTGACGGAGATTTTGTCTCGCTCGTGAACTTGCTGAACGCGGATCTTGCCGTACGCGACGGCGATGATCATTCGTTTTATTCGCAATACAACAAGATCGATCAAATCAGGTATGTGATCGTTGCGTACGACGACGATGTCCCCGTTGGGTGCGGAGCCATCAAGCAGTTTGAGCCTGACGCGATGGAAATAAAAAGGATGTACGTTTCGCCGACGGCCAGGAATAAAGGAGTTGCGACCCGCATTCTCGCAGCGCTCGAATTGTGGACGAAGGAGCTTTCATGCGTGCGATGTGTTTTGGAGACCGGAAAGAGGCAGCCCGAGGCCATCGCGCTTTACAAGAAAAATGGCTATCGATCTATTCCTAATTACGGCCAATACACGGGTATTGAAAATAGTCTGTGCTTCGAAAAGATTATTTAAGAAAATCGAAACCTGAATTTTTAATATTGTGTCGTTTCAGATCCTGAAGCATAAACCTTCAGTCCAGGATTTAGTCTTTTTGAATTTCACATCCCGCATCTTGCGGGATAATTTTCCGGCGTTTATACCGATACATTTACCTCTTTAGCATGTAACCCTGCCGTTGTGCACGCTGGCAGGCAGTATTTACTTTTGCAAAAAATCAGCCTTTCTGCGTGTTTTAGCGCAAAATTGAGTGGAGTAGCTTTTCCTAACGAAACCCACCCGTTATGAAAAGCATCCGCGCCGCCGTCTTTACTCTTGGTTTTTTCCTTTTACTTTCCGCTGAAGTGATCGCGCTGCGGCCGTCGTCGGGCTTTTCATTGCCTGATTCAGTGGAGGAAATGACGTTAAAGTACAGGATCGTTAAAGGATTAATCGTTCTGCCCGTCACCATCAATGATTCGATAGAAGTGAACCTGATCCTCGACACAGGCTGTCGGAATCTTATTCTTTTTGGAAAACAGTTCAGCGAGCTTTTCAGGATTCACCCGGGAAAGCCCGTCGTTTTTTCCGGACTCGGAAGCGGCAAGCCGGTAACAGGGGTGCTTTCGCTGGGGAACAAAGTGAGTATCCACCAGGTGTTGGGTTCACAGATTCCGGTGGTTATTACAAACAACAACTTATTCGCAAGATTCGAGGATGTACACGGTGTAATCGGGTATGACATCTTTCTCAGGTTCGAGATTGAGTTGAACGCAGCAATGCGCACGATAACGTTTCGTCCTGCAAATAAAGTTTCCGCGCCCATGGGGTATACGCACGTGGACCTGAGGGTTGTTGATGCCCGGCCGATCATCCAGTCAGAATTGTTTGAAAGCCGGAAAAAGGGACGGAAAATGGATCTGATGATCGATACTGGCTCATCATTAGGTCTTCTTTTAAAGACCACCAACGTGTCGCAGTACGGCAATCGGCGCAAGCGGGTATTAGGCATTGGATTCAATGGACCTCTTTCGGGTTACGAAACTATTACGCAGTCGCTGAAGATCGACGATATGGAGATCAGCCAGGTGGCGACGGGGATCGTCGCATCCGACTGGCACGACAACGCCTCTATCGGGATGGATGTTCTGAAGGATTACGTCGTGATATTGAACTATTGTAAGTCGTACGTGTGCTTCAAGCGCAATGAGGCGTGATGGGCGTTGGACTTAACTATTCACATAAGTTCTGATAACATCCATGATCCACTGAGGGGAGATGCCTACCCACAGGAGCAACCCGACGAGTATGCTCAGTGTTACGCCGCTGATGATATATACAGAGGGCTGAAGCGTCTTTCGGGGTTCTTCTTCTCCTTCATGGTTTTCGAACATGACGGCGATAATCTTGATATAGTAGTAGAGTCCGATAGCGCTGTTGATGGCCAGCATGACCACGAGCAACCACAGACTCGTGTTGACACCCGCGGCGACGACATAAAACTTTCCGACAAATCCGGCCGTCAGTGGAATTCCGGCCAGCGACAGCAACATTGCCGCGAGCGCGGCTGCTGTCCACGGCCGGCGCCAAAGCAACCCGTGATAGTCGTCCATCAACTCAGCATCGCGGTCTTTGTCCGAAAGCGTCGCCACGATACCAAACGCACCCACCGTTGTGATAAAGTAGGCTACGAGGTAGAAGGTGACGGCTTCCACTCCCAGGTCACCTCCGGCGAGAAAGGCGACCAGCAGGTAGCCCATGTGTGATATCGAAGAGTAAGCGAGTATGCGCTTAATATTCTTTTGGCGTAGTGCGAGAAAGTTGCCGATGAACATTGAGGCAATGGCAATCACCGTAAAGATCAGAATGAGTGAATGGTAGTCATTGCCTTTTATTTGCACAAAGAACCGGACGAGCAGGGCGATCATTCCGCCCTTTGAGATTGTCGCGATGAAGGCCGTTACAGGCGCAGGCGCTCCTTCATAAACATCCGCCGCCCACATGTGAAAGGGAACGACGCTTAACTTGAATCCGATGCCCACGACCATCAACCCGAAGCCCGTCACCATGATCAGGGACAGATCATCCGCTTTCGCCAGGTGAGCTGCGATGCCACTGAAGTCCATCGATCCGGACGCCGCGTACACCAGCGCCATTCCAAACAGGATGAATGCGGAGGAGAATGCCGCCATGATCAGGTATTTGATGCCCGCCTCATCCGAGCGTTCCCTTTTCCGCAGGTATGCGATCATCGAATAGAGCGAGACACTGAGAATTTCCAGTCCGAGAAAAAGCGAGACGAAGTGCTTGCTGATGACCAGCGTACAGGCGCCCAGCGTCGCCAGGATCAGCAGGATATAGTACTCTTCCTTGCGTTCTTCCCGTTGCTCAAAATATGCGTATGAGATCATGGTGACCGCAACGGCAGTGAGCAGGATCAGCCCCATGTTGAAAATCCCAAAGCCATCAAATATAAACAGAGGTTCTATGACCCACTTCACTTTCGCGTTGTACAGAACCAGGTAAATGAAGTCGCCGATGAGGGACAGCGCCGTGATCACGTAAATGAGTTTGTGATTGCGCTTCACCGAAATGGAGAACATGATGAGTATGGCGGAACTCGTCAGGATAAACAGGGGGATGACACTCAGGAAATCAGTTTGACTCATGACTACCTCCTTTCAGGGTTAGCGTTACTTCAGCCGGTAATGTTTCGTTTTGATGGGCGGACTGCGTGTTCGTTTTCTCCAGAATGCGGTCGACAAGCGGCGCAGTTGTATCGAGTACGGGTTGCGGATAAACGCCCAGCCATAATATCACCACTACGAGCGGGACCATCAGCAATTTTTCTCGCCCGGAATAGTCGGGAACGAGGTGGTCGAAGAGTTTCGGGCCGTAATAGATCTTTTGCATGATGCGAAGTGAGTAGGCCGTGGCTGCGACGAGTCCGAGCGCGGCGAACACGGTCAGGGCCGGTGCGCTTTGCCATGCGCCGACGAGCGTCAGGAATTCGGCGACAAAATTGCCAAGGCCGGGGAGCCCAAGTGAAGCCATCGAAAATATCAGTGCGACGGTGCCCATGTAGGGGGCCTGGCTCCAGAATCCCCGCATCTTTTCAATATCGCGTGTGTGTATACGCTCATACAGTGATCCTGCAATGAGGAACAGCGCGCCGGTGCTGATGCCATGTGAGATCATTTGCATTACCACACCCTGCCATGCAAGCTCATTGAACGCGAAAACCCCCAGGATCACAAAACCCATGTGGCTCACGCTTGTGTACGCGACAAGTCTTTTCAGATCGGTCTGAGAATAGGCGAGCATCGCGCCATAGATTATACCCAATACGCCCAGGAACATGGCGAACGGTGCGATCTCATGCGACGCGTTGGGGAACAAGGGTACCACAAAGCGAATCAAACCATACGCCCCGGTCTTCAGCAACAAACCTGCAAGAATAAGACTTCCCGCCGTCGGCGCTTCCGAGTGGGCGTCCGGAAGCCAGTTGTGGAATGGAACAACAGGCAGTTTCACAATGAACGCTGCCATAAAGCCTAACATCAGCCACCACTCCGCGCTCTGCGACAGCTGTGTTCCTAACAGGTCGTAGTAGCTGAACGTGTAGGTTCCCGATGTCGATGCGTGTATAAAATACAGTCCGAGTATGGCGAGTAGCATCAGCAAACCACTGGCTTGTGTAAAGATGAAGAATTTGAATGCTGCGTATCGCCGGTTTGAGTGGCCCCAGATACCGATGAGAAAATACATGGGTATCAGCATGACTTCCCAAAAAAAGTAAAACAGGAAAAGATCCATCGTGAGAAATACACCTGTGATGCCGGCGAGAACCCAGAGCACATTGAAATGAAAAAATCCGATGCGGTACTGAATTTCATTCCACGAAGTGATCACACTCAGTACACCGAGGAGAAAAGTCAGCATGAGCATCAGCAAGCTCAGCCCGTCAAGTGCGAGGCTGAATTTAATACCGAAGGAAGGTATCCATTCGGCGTCGAAAGTTACAATCCAGTCGGCGGTGGTTGGCTGATCAGGAAAGTGATTCATCCAGATGAGCACCGCAAGAGCCAGGCTGAGCAACAATGAAATGAGTGCGATCCACCGGCAAAGCGTCGCTGACCACTGCGCGGCAATCCAGGAAATGATTCCGCCGCCCATGAGTAAGATGATGAACCAGAGTAAGACCATTGTAAGTTGTAAATTGTAAGTTGTAAGTTGTAAGTCTTATGGTTTCGATTAATGAAGTATTAGTCCTAGCGATAGGATTAGTACGGCGCCGATTACGATTCCCATAATGTACCATCGCATAATTCCGCTTTGCGTTTTGGCGAACATCGTGTTAAACATTTCCGCTCCGGTCACTAGTCCGCTGTAGATTTTGTCAAAGAAGTCCTTCTTGTTGACGCGCGACAGGTAAACATAGGGTGTTACGATGATGATGTCATAGAGCGCGTCGAATCCCCACCCCGAGAACCAGAAGCGGTTTAGTTCATAGGTTGCGCCTTTGATCTCCGCCCGGAGGTCTTCGCGTTTCATATAGAAGAAGTATGCGACATAAATGCCTGCCAGGCACAGAACCACCGCAATCCCCTGCATCAGCCACTCATAACTTTCGGCGCCGGGGCGAACTTCAACGGATGGCAGCACCGGACTGAGAAAATCAGAAAACAACGTGACATGGCCCATGTTGTGAGGGAGTTCTATAAATCCGCCCACTACTGACAGCACCGCCAGAACAATGAGCGGTATGGTCATAAGACTTCCCGCGTGGTGACCCAGGTGAGTTTTTTCCGCGCCGAAGAAAGTGAGGAATACCATTCGGAACGTATAGATGGCGGTCACCAGTGCGCCGATGAGTGCGGCAAGGTAGAACCAAATGTTCCCTTTTTCACCGGCCCATGCGAGCCATAAGATCTGGTCTTTGCTAAAGAACCCCGCTGTGATAAAGGGCACGGCAGCGAGCGAGGCAGATCCGATGAGGAATGTCCAGTAAATCACCGGTACTTTGTTTTTGAGACCGCCCATCTTGAACATGTCCTGTTCATGGTGGAGGACATAGATTACGGCACCGGCGCCGAGGAAGAGGAGTGCTTTAAAGAAGGCGTGGATCATAAAGTGGAAGATCGCCGACGACCAGGCGCCGATGCCCAGGGCGAGGAACATGTATCCGATCTGGCTAATAGTAGAGTAGGCGAGAACCCGTTTGAGATCGGATTGCGTTAGTGCGCTGAAGCCCGCGATCAACAACGTGATGGCGCCGATGATTCCCACCCATAGCTGCGCCGTTGGTGCCAGTTCGAAGATGACGTGCATGCGTGCAATAAGGTAGACACCTGCTGTTACCATCGTGGCGGCGTGGATGAGCGCGCTCACGGGTGACGGGCCTGCCATCGCATCCGGAAGCCAGGTCTGAAGCGGTAGCTGCGCAGATTTTCCCACGGCGCCTCCCAGCAGGAGGAAACCGATAGCTACGGCGGTCTGTGAACCGACTTCCCAGTTTTGAGGCGCGGCTGCGAGAATGTCCTGGATGTTAAGCGTCCCCAGGTTGTTGAAGAGCATGAACAAACCAATCGCCATTGCCGTATCTCCGAAGCGCGTGATGATGAACGCCTTCCTGGCCGCGTAGCCGTTTTTTTCCTCTTCGTACCAGAAACCGATCAGGAGGTAGCTGCATAAGCCGACGCCCTCCCATCCGAGGTAGAGAAGAACCAGGTTGTCCGCCATGACCAGGATCAGCATCGCGCAGACGAAAAGGTTGAGGTAGGCAAAGAACCGGGCAAAGCCGGCGTCGTCGGCCATGTAGCCCATCGAATAGATGTGGATGAGAAAACCGACGAACGTGATTACAAAGATGAAGACCACCGTCAGCGAATCGAGATACAAAGCAAATCCGGGATTGAACCCATCGACACTCATCCAGGTCCACAGTGTTTGGTGAACCGGTTCGCGGCTACCGGACATGAAGTCCGACGCTACCAGTATGGTGACGATCGCTGCCAGTCCCACGCTTCCCGATCCTACAAGCCCGGCGATCACGCGCGGCAAATTCCCCTTGGTAAGAATCAGGATAAGCGCCCCTGTCAAAGGCAGCGCCGGAATCAACCATAACAAATCACTCATAGGTCGATGTTTTATATTTTTTTCCTATTGCATTGCTTCAAGCATTTCCCTCCTTTTACGAGATCCTTCCCTTACGCGCCGTCCCGCACCAGCCTGCCTGCCAGTGCATGGCTTCCGCGCCGGCAGGCAGGTCCTTCGGCCGCCCGCTCAGGATGACGGCGTCGTGAGAATCTATCCCTTCATACTATTAGCAGCATCTCCATCCAGTGTCTTGATCTGGTGATAGATCTGCAGGATCAGCGCTAGCCCTACGGAGACTTCTGCCGCGGCCATGGTGATGATGAAGATGAACATAGCCTGGCCATCGGGTTGTGCCCAGCGCGCGCCGGCGACAATGAATGCGAGGCCCGCAGCATTCAGCATGATCTCCACCGAGATCAGCATGAAGATAATGTTACGCCTGATCAGGACGCTGATCAGACCCAGCATAAAGAGCACTCCGGCGAGTATCAATCCGGCTTCTACAGGTATACCATTCATTGTTCTGCTTTTTCCAGGAATCTGTGCACTACTTTTTTCTTCTGACGTCCGAGGTGATAAGCGCCGACTATTCCGGACATCAGCAATATGCCGCTGAGTTCTACGCCAATCACGTAAGGCCCGTACAGCGACTTGCCTACCTCTTTGGCGCCGATCGTCGCATCGGCGATTATCGCTGAGGTTTCACTGCCAGTTTTGACAATTATGTAAACGAGTTCTGCTAACAGGATTGTTGAAAGGATCGAAGGGATAATAAAGATCTCTCGTGTAAGCCATGACTTTTCCTGCTCGACAGTTTCATTGCGGAGGTTAAGCATCATGATGACAAAGATGACGAGCACCACGATTGCTCCCGCATAAATGATAATTTCGAGGGCGGCGATGAAGGGTGCGCCGAGAACGAAGAACACGATGGCAATCGCCAGGAACGAAACGATGAGGTAGATCAACGCATGGATCATATTGTAGCTGGTGATGACCATGATTGTCGAGAGGATTGCCACGCCGGCCGCTATGTAGAACATTGCTTCCATATCAGGGTAATAAGCTTTTCAGATCGACCGGAGGATTTTCGTTTTGTGCTTCGCCCTTTCCTTTGCCGCCGATCGCGAGTCCGGCGACTTTATAGTAATTGTATCCATGATACTTGCCCGGGCCGTTGATGAGCAGGTCGCTCTTTTCGTATACCAGGTTCTGGCGATTGTACTCTCCCATTTCAAAATCAGGGATGAGTTGGATAGCATAAGTAGGACAGGCTTCCTCGCAATACCCGCAGAAAATGCAGCGGGAGAAGTTTATCCTGAAAAACTCGGGATATCTCCTGCCCGTCTCATCTTCAGTTGCCTGCAGCGAAATACAATCGACCGGGCAGGCGGCGGCACACAGGTAGCAGCCAACGCATCGCTCTCCCATATCGGGGTCGCGCGTCAGCACGATCCGCCCTCTCCACCGGGTGGTAAGTTTAGGTTTCTCTTCGGGGTAGAGGATTGTATCACGTTTATGAAACATGTGCATAAACGTAAGCCACATACTTCTGACGATGCTGAACATAAGCTCTCCTTTATTATTTCATGAGCCCCTTGTCTATCAAGAGGGCCAGCCTTCTTTCATATAAAGTACTATCGCTGCCGTCACCATCAGGTTGATGATGGTAATAGGCAACAGGATTTTCCAGCCGAAGTCCATAAGCTGATCATAACGCGGCCGCGGCAACGAGGCGCGAAGCAGAATGAATACGAATATGAACACGAACGTCTTGAGAATGAACCAGACGGCCGGTGGAAGGAAATCGGGTCCAAGCCATCCACCGAAGAACAGCGCAACGGTGAGGCTGGATATCAGTATGATTCCGACGTATTCCCCGACGAAAAACATTCCGAACTTCATTCCGGAGTATTCGGAGTGGAACCCGGCGATGATCTCGCTTTCCGATTCGGGGATATCAAAAGGAAGACGGTGTGTTTCGGCTATTCCTGCAATGAAGAAGATCACGAATCCTGCAAACTGCGGCACGACATACCACATACCCGCCTGTGATTCGACGATTGTGTGAAGGCTGAACGACCCGGAGAGGATGACCACCCCCATGATGGAAAGGCCCATGAAAACTTCGTATGAAATCATTTGCGCCGCTCCGCGCATGGCGCCGAGGAGCGCGTATTTGTTATTCGACGCCCATCCTCCCAGGATGATACTGTAGGCTCCCATGGAGGACGCCGCCAGAAAGAACAGGACGCCGATGTTGAGATCCGATACGATAAACCCGGGTGCAAATGGAATGATCACAAAGCTCATGAGCGCGGCGATCATGACGATGGCGGGCGCGATGACGAAGACCTTGCGGTCGGCGAAGGGAGGGATCCAGTCCTCTTTGAAAAATAATTTCAGAGTATCAGCGAGAACGATCAGCAAGCCAAACGGGCCTGCGCGGTTCGGGCCGTAGCGGTCCTGCCAGAGGGCAAGGAGTCTCCGCTCAAGCCAGATCAGCCCCGGCGCGACTGCCATGACGCCTCCGAGGACGACTGCAACGATTAAGATCGGATTTACAGGTTCATCCATGGGAAACGGTTTTTAAGATTGCCCACGCGGGTAGATCGACAAAGGGAAGACCGGGAAGTCCGTACGGCATTCCTGCGATACCTTTGGAGATTGATCCACTGATCACGACAGGTAGCTCGTATGGTTGTTTGTTAACTTCAAACGACAGGGTCGATCCGGCCTGCAAGTTCAACTCCTGAGCATCTTCTGTGTTCACGAGTACGTAGCTTGCCGGAACCCGTTTTGCAACGGCTTTCCCGCGTGCGCTGAGTTCCTCGGAACCAAAGATGTGATGGAGCGCTACCAGCCAGAGATGGTCCTGTAAAGGAATGAATATCTCCGGGAGGTCGACGAAGTAGTTTGGCTGCGCTCCCGCCTGCGGTTCAATGAGTCTGAGACCCGGGTCTTCGCCGCGCAACGACCCGGCTATTTCTTCCTGATATTTGTTGATCGACTGCACGGAGTTCCAGCCGGGAGCCCAGAAGAATGGAATCATCGACGACGGGGGCTGACCGCGATACCCCTCCATGGTATAGCTGAGCGGCGAGTCCGGATCTTCGGGTGGTTTGTCTTCGCTGACGTGTATGTGTGCGTGCATGGCGGTTCGGCCGCTATAGCGATGCGGCTCGCGCGGTATTTTTTGCCCTGCGATGCGGAAATCGGGCGGTGGGGTAATACCATCCACTCCCTTGAGAATTGATTCGCGGGAAGAGAGGGCACGGGTGATGTCCTGGAAGTTTTTCCATTGCATTATTTCGGGATTGGCTGCTTCGGCGCCGATCCGGAGTAACCATCTCCAGCTCTCCTGAATTAGCGGTGAGCATTCGTGTACCTGGAAAAACCGCTGGGCGCGGCCTTCGTTGTTCACGAGTGTGCCATCCGACTCGGCAAAAGTTCCGGCCGGAACGAGGATGCTTGCTTTGGCGCTCGTGGGCGTGGGAGTGTGATCGATCACGATCACTTCCTTGCATTTGCCGAGGAATTTGTCCACGACCTCTGTCTTTGCATGGCGATAAAGGTCGTTTTCGATAATGATGACGGTGTCGGCGTGATTATTTATGACGGCGTTGAAAGCCGAGTTAAGGCGGTGACCGCTCATCATGGCGAGACCCATCGAGTTGCATTCGGGCAACGTCATGACGATACCCGTTGACGGGTTCTTCTTGTGTAAGGCCCAGGCGACGTTCGCTGCCGCCTTTATGACCGTTGCGCAGTCGCAGGACATTCCGGAAATGATGACAGGCCGCTTTGCCGCCAATAACGCGTCAGCTATGCGCTGGGCGAGGTCCGCCACTTCTTCCCGCAACCGCTCCACGGGCGGGAGTGTAGGGTCGAGCAGGTGCGCAATCGCGAATCCCAGTCGTGCAAGGTCGTCTGGCGCAGCGTGAAAGGTGCCGGTAGCCACCTCGTGAAGTTTTGTCTCGGATACGGTTGCAATGAACAGGGGTCCTTTTTCATCCTGAATGATTTCCCGCGCGGCGGCATCGTGCCATTCCGGTATGGAAGCCTGCGATATTTCCTCCAGTGGTTTTTGTCGCACCGCCTGGCGCACAGCCAACGCCATCATGGGCGCGGTGTTGGTCAGGTCTTCACCGAGAATGAAAACCGCATCCGCTTTTTCGACTTCACGCATGGAAGGTGTTCGCGCCGGCCCCTCCCTCAGCACTTTGAGGACGAGCTCGGCGAGATTGTGTTCATCGACGGAAACACCGTGATAAAAATTATCTTCACCCACGAGCGCCCGAAGCGCGAAGTTCGATTGAAGTGACGCGCGCGGCGACCCAATGCCAATTACCTTGTTGTTTTTTACAATTTCGGAAAGATCGGCAACAACCCTTTCAGCATCGGCTGGCACTTCGCGGATCAGTGGTTCGCGGATGCGGTCGGGCGCGTTTGTAAACTCGTAGCCGAACCGTCCCCGGTCGCACAGGAAGTAGCCGTTGACGTCGCCGTGATAACGGGCGGTGATGGAGCGAAGGCCTCCGTAGCGTTCGCCCGCAATGGTGTTGCACCCCAGGCTGCAATGCTGACAAATAGAAGGCGCCGCCGTAAGATCCCACTTTCGCGTGTAATGCTGTTTCAGTGTTTTATCAGTGAATACGCCTGTGGGGCACACTTCCGCCAGGTTGCCGCTGAATTCGTTTTGGAGCGTTCCGTCTTCATGCCTTCCAAAGTAAACATGGTTTTTCGATGCGAATGCTTCCAGGTCGTGACCTCCGGCGTAATCGCGGTAGAAGCGCACGCAACGGTAGCATTGTATGCAGCGGTTCATCTCGTGATTGAGGAACGGCCCGAGATTCTGGTTCTCATAGGTGCGTTTGTTGTACCGGAACCTTCGGTAAGCATGGCCCGTCATTACCGTCATGTCCTGGAGGTGGCACGATCCACCTTCGTCGCAAACCGCGCAATCATGTGGGTGATTCGTCATCAGCCACTCGATAACATTCGACCGGAAAGCAGTGGCTTCTTCGTCGGCGATCGATATGCGCTGGTTATCGGCGACGGGCTCCATGCACGACATGATGAGTCGACCTTTCTTATCTTCCTCGTTCTTATAAACTTTGATGGCGCACTGGCGGCAGGCTCCCACCGAACCAAGGGCGGGATGCCAGCAGAAGTAGGGCAGGTCAAAACCCAGCGAAAGGCACGTCTCCAGGATGTTCTTTCCGGGTTTTACTTCGTAAGGCTTGCCGTCAATATATAGTGTTGCCATAGTCAGTCAGTAGATGTTGTTGCTCGCTAACTTATTTCCAGGGGCATTTGTGATCGTGTATGTGTTGCTCGAAATCGTCTCTGAAATATTTCATTGCACTTTGCAGCGGTTCCATTGCTCCGGGCGCCAGGGCGCAAAATGTATGGCCGGGTCCGAGCGCCTTTGTGTGAAGCTCCAGAAGATGGAGGTCCTCTTCTCTTCCCAGTCCTTCGTCCAGCGAAGAAAGTATTTTCGACACCCACGGAAGACCTTCGCGACAAGGCGTACAAAAACCGCATGACTCCTGCGCAAAAAATGCTTCGAGGTTCTGCACGAATCCCACGGGACAGGTCTTATCGTCGAGGATGATGAGCGTACCGGTTCCAAGCCTGCTTCCCGCCGCAGCGATGGAAGTATAGTCCATCTTGACGTCAAGGTGTTCCTCGACGAGGAAGTCGGTGGAAGCGCCGCCGGGGAGTGCGCCTTTGAATTTCAGTCCGTCAAGCATCCCGCCTGCGTGCTCTTCGATCAGTTCGCGCATCGTCACTCCCATCGGAAGTTCCCACGCACCGGGACGTTTTACTTTTCCACTGACGCCGTACAGTTTTGTTCCCGCATCCTGTGTGAGGCTGAGACCGCGAAACCAATCCGCACCTTTGTTGATGATGTGCGGGATGTTGCAGAGAGTTTCGACATTATTCACGATGGTCGGTTTTCCGAACAGACCACTTACCTGCGGGAACGGGGGCTTGGCGCGCGGAGTAGCACGCTTGCCTTCCAGTGAATTCAGCAGCGCAGTCTCTTCGCCGCACATATAGCGCCCCACACCGGTGTGAAGATGCATGTCGAGATCGTATCCGGATCCCAGAATATTTTTTCCGAGGTAGCCGGCGGCGTAAGCCTCCTGAATTGCCTCTTCAATGGCGTGGGCAGCCGTATGATATGCCCAGCGCAAAAAGACGAATGACTGGTCGGCCTGGATTGCGAAGGCGGAAACGATCATGCCTTCGATAAGTTGGTGCGGAGTGCTTTCGAGCAGGATGCGGTCTTTAAAAGTTCCGGGCTCCATTTCATCAGCGTTCGCAATGAGATATTTCGGCCGCGACTCATTCTGTGGCACGAAGCTCCATTTAAGTCCGGTGGCAAAGCCTGCGCCCCCACGGCCTCGCAGGTTGGATTCCTTGACCAGATCGACGATGGATTTCGGCGACATTCCCTGCATCACTTTCCGCAGCGCTTGATAGCCACCGGCTTGTTCGTACTCCTTCAAAGAGAGCGGACGACGGTCCTCGCGAATATGTTCAGTCAGCGGTTTCTCCATGGCTACCTACGTGAGCAGTTGGGGTTATGAATATTTTTCCAGAATTCCGTCAAGTTGTTCGATCGTTACATTTTTGTGCAGGTCGTTGTCTATCATCAGGGCCGGCGCGGTGTCGCAGGTTCCCAGACAGCAGTTGGGAAGAAGTGTGAACCGGTCGTCGGAGGTTGTCTCCCCGTATTTGATCCCGAGTTTGTTCGAGAGATGTTCGCGGATCTGATCGTATCCCATCACCCAGCAACTGATGCTGTCGCAAAGAAGAATGATGTGGCGACCGACGGGCCGGCGAAACAACAGGTTATAGAACGTAGCCACCGAATCCAGTTCCTCGGCGGACATTTCCATATACGCGGCCACATCGCGGAGACTTTCATCTGAAATCCAACGGCGATGCTGCTGTACAACCTTCAGCGCTTCAATGCACGCGGATTTCCGCACCGGCATCATGCTGATGGCTTTTTCAATATCGATTTTTTCTTCCGCTGTCAACATATTGTCAATCGTATTCCAGTTACAACTTATTACCGGTCAATATCCGCCAGCACGTAGTCCATTGCTCCGAGGATGCTCAGCAAATCAGCTACAGAGTATCCGCGGCTTATGTAGGGCATCATCTGCATATGCGGGAACGACGGAGTGCGGACTCTCACTCGGTAAGGCGATGTGTTTCCATCGCTGATGCCGTAGAAGCTGTAGGCGCCCTTCGTTCCTTCGATGCAGCTCATTGCTTCCCCCGGTGGGATCACAGGTCCCCAACTTACACTGAGGAAGTGGGTGATCAGTGTTTCGATATCCTGCATCGTATGTTTCTTGACCGGGGGAGTCGTCAGCGGATGGTCAGACTTGTACGCACCCGCGGGCATATTCTTGAGGCATTGCTCGATGATTCGAAGGCTCTGGCGCATTTCCGCAACGCGCACGACTGCGCGGTCATAGCAATCTCCATTTTGCGCGACGGGAATTTCGAAATCGAATTTTTCATAGCCGGAGTGCGGCTGTTTCTTGCGGAAGTCCCAATCCAGGCCGCAAGCGCGGAGGTTCGGACCTGTAACGCCCCATTCGATAGCTTCATCCGCGGTAAAGATTCCGATCCCCACCGTTCGCGCCTTGAAAATGGAATTGCGCATCACCAGGTTGTCGTATTCCTTGAGTCTTTTCGGAAAGTAATCCACGAAACGCTGCACCAATGTTTCCCATCCGATGGGAAGGTCTTGCGCTACGCCGCCGATTCGGAACCAGTTCGGGTGCATGCGGCCGCCGCATACAGCTTCGATGACATCGAAAACCTTTTCTCTGTCCGAGAACATATAGAAGACTGGCGAGAGTTGCCCGACGTCCTGCGCAAACGTTCCATACCACACGAGGTGACTGGCGATCCGGAAAAATTCGCAGAGCATGACCCGGATGACCTGCGCGCGTTCGGGAATTTGTATGCCCGCGAGTTTCTCAACAGCCAGCAGGTAAGCGAGGTTGTTGTTTACACCACCTAGATAGTCGATGCGGTCGGTGTAGGGAATATAGGTGTGCCACGATTGACGCTCCGCCATTTTTTCCGCACCGCGGTGATGGAATCCAATATCGGGAACGATGTCGACGATGTCCTCGCCGTCGAGTTGCAGCACCAGGCGCAGCACGCCGTGTGTGCCCGGGTGTTGAGGACCGATGTTGAGAAACATGAAGTCTGATTCGTCGCTGTGCCGCGACATTCCCCAGTCTTCCGGTTTGAACTTCAGTGCCGCTTGCTCGCGATCGACCTTTTCGTCATAGAGCCTGAATGGCCCCATCTCGGTTGCCCGGGCCGGGTGTTCCTTGCGCAAGGGGTGACCTTCCCATGTCAACGGCATGAGTATGCGGCGCAGGTTGGGGTGTCCCTCGAAGCGGATGCCGAACATGTCGAATGCTTCGCGCTCGTACCAGTTCGCGTTTTCCCAAAGTCCGGAGATGCTCGGCGCGGAGGGATATTCTCCTTGCAAGGCACACTTCAGGCGGATGAAGCTGTTGCGGTTGAACGAGTAAAGGTGGTAAACCAGGGTGAAGTTCCTGGAAGGATACCCGTTGTGCAGTGTGCGGGTGCGCTCGTCGATGGCGGTAAGATCGTACAGTAAGAGGTATGGCTGAGGGATTTCACGCTTCAGAAAGGTGAGGACCTCCCTTAGTTTGTCCAACGGGAGCCAAAGGGTGAGGATCTCATCCCTGGTTACTTGTTCGGTGAAATTGCTTTCGCCAAACTTTGACCTTAATTGCTCTGTTGGACTGATGGTTTTTTCCATAACACTCCGGCGTGTCTTGCGCCTTTGTTTTATTTCGGCAAAATATTTTCGTGAGTAGTGAGTGGTGAGTAGTGAGTAGTGACTACTCCTGCGTCATCGTAACTTATATGCTCATCGTAGCTGGTACTTAAATCGGAACACATTGAACTTAAAACTTATAACTTACAACTAACTAAATTTCGTCCGGGGACTTAAACGTGGTCATTTCCTGTCTCCTATCGTGTCGTCTTTCCTTGACTGAAACTTTTTCTGGCCGGATGACGCCTTGTTCTCCAATCACCCAGCTGAGGGGTCGCTTTTCTTTCCCCACTGATTCTGTCAGGAGAACAAGTCCGTCGATGAAGGCGTCGGGTCTCGGTGGGCAGCCGGGGACGTACACGTCGACGGGCAAGAACTTGTCGACACCCTGTACGACGCTGTAGATATCGTACATTCCGCCGGAGTTGGCGCAGGACCCCATGGAGATCACCCATCTCGGCTCCATCATTTGTTCGTGCAGCCGCTTGATGATAGGCGCCATTTTAATAAACACCGTGCCTGCGATGATCATGACATCGGCTTCACGGGGTGTACCCCGGATCACCTCAGCGCCGAATCGTGCCACATCGTATTTGGGAGTCATGCTGGTTGCCATTTCCACGAAACAGCACGATAGTCCGAAGTGGAAAGGCCACAGTGAATTCTTCCTGCCCCAGGACAGGAGGTCCTGAACTGTCGTGAGCATGATACTTTGCTTCATGGTCTCTTCCATGGAGCTTGTGCCTTTTACAGTTTGTTCGTCAGGTTTGCTCAGCCACCAGTTCATTTTGCTAGGAGTTATTGAGAGTTGACAGATTCAGTTTTTGAAATCGCTTTCGACTTCTTCGTTAATTTCTTGTAGGCTTTGAGGATTCCGCCGCCATCGGGACCGAAGTCGAGTGCGCCGTTCCTCCATTCGTAGATGAGAACCACGAAGAGCAGGATGACGAAGATCATGACGCCGAAATAGCCGTACCATCCGAGCTCCTGGAAAGCGATGGCCCAGCTGACGATAAAGATCGTCTCGACGTCAAAGATGACGAATAGCATGGCGATGAGATAGAACTGTGATGAGAAGCGCAAACGGGCGGAACCGGCGCTCACAATGCCACCTTCATAGGGCGCTTCAGTGGCTCGTTCTTTGTGGCGTTGTCCCAATACAAAAGAAAGGCCTAGCATTAAACATACCAGGCTGAGAACGATAGCCCCATAAACGAGAATGGGCCAAAGCATTTCGGTTTTTTCTAAGCTATCCAAAATTGTTTGCCTCCGGCAAACCTATTTTGAGTTCTTAAGAAATAAACAACCTACTGCACTTCTTCGTCTGCGCGTACTTCAATAAGCACGGGCGAGTACAATACGATCAATGTTGGATGTATTGTTCCAGGTTCTCAATAATGAATTTCTGCTCGTTAATTATATATCGTACCACATCCCCCATGGAAACGACCCCGAGTATCTGGCCGTTTTCCATGACAGGAAGGTGTCGGATCTTTTTGCCGGCCATGATGCGCATGCAGTCTTCAATGCTGCTCTCGCAGGTGACCGTGACAGGTCGTTCGGTCATAATTTCGCCGATCGATGTCTCTTTGGATGATTTTCCCCGTAACGCAAGTTTGCGGGCATAGTGGCGTTCTGTGAAAATTCCGCGAAATTTTCCGTCGTCTATAACCAGTAATGCTCCGATATTTTTCTCAAGCATGACCTTGAGCGCCTGATACACCGTGACAGTGGAGGGAACAGAGTAGATTTCGTTGCCCTTCGTCTGAATAATATTTCTGACTTTTCCCATAGTACAGGTGGTTTAAGGGTGACGATTGAAGGTAAATCAATTATTGGAAAAAACAAACGATTTCGGACAATCCTTTGCGGGATTTTGGAATACCGGTATTTTTTTACTGTAGATGCTCCGGGTTCTGCACAGCAAGGGCTACGGAGGGCCTGAGTGCCGGGAATACAATCATCGAAGAAGGATAGGGGTATGGTTGCCTGCAGGAAATGCGAAGAAGCCCGGCAAACGACCGCGGCAGAAAGACTCCGATTGTTGGTATATATAAATGGAGTGGTCGGGTGCCGTATTTTCCAGTCTCGCGATGCCGCCAACCGCTCGTGCCCCGCGCACAACTTCCTGAAAGTTCGCACTGAATCGCCTTGCGGTCATATCACGAAAAGGGGCGCAAACTGCATTGGATCGAGCTACAGCAAAAACTTTCAGGAAGTTTTTCCTTGCCGCCGCTTTAGCTTCTGGCTTGGTATGGAATTTTTAAATCCTTCGGAAGACAGATCCTTGCGATCCTGGCGGGAATCGAGGTTTCGGGGAACGAAAACAACATCGTCGCCAGCAACTACCTGTTGGTTTATATGGATGCTTTAATCATTCTTGACCAAACGACATGAAAAAGGAAAACTATTTAGACCTGATCACCTCGATAGATGTCCTGAACACCTTGAATGGCGGCGTGAGTGAACCACAGCTTTGTCTCGAGCACTATGAGCAGTACCGGGAAATCCACCTGAAGGTGCCGGGAATCAGTCTGGACGACATGCGTGTCGAAATACACGACAACAATCTGTCTATCTTCTACCTGATCAACATATTGTCGGGAGAGCGGATGATACCTTTGCCGCGCGTAGTCTACAACCGGAATGTGCCGTACTACATTGACATCAACAAGATCAACGCCAGGCTTGAAGAGGAGGAATTGATCGTCAATTTACCCTATAACCGACTGGCAAACGGATATCACAAGGACACGCGGTTGAACGACAACGAAAGCTAGTCCACTATTGCCTGATACGTGAAGACCTTGAATTTTTCGTGGATGTATCCGTACGGATTGCCGAAGATGTTCGTGTAGATGACTCCGATCAGATCCTCTTTCGGGTCGGCCCAGTACTGTGTGCTGAAAGCGCCGCCCCACGAGAATGTACCCAGGCTCACCGGCGATCGATAGTCATTTTTTTCAGTTTCGAGGCCGAATCCCAACCCAAACTCATTGTCGAGGCCGGGTAGCTGATCCTGCAACATCAGCTCTACTGTTTTTCTTCCCAGCAATCGCGTACCGTTAAACTGACCGTTGTTCAGGAATAGCTGCAGGAATTTTGCATAGTCTTCAACCGTGGATGACAGGCCCGCTCCTCCTGAAAAGTAGGTACCCTGAAGATTGGGGTAGTCCGTCGACACGGCGTCGAAGGCTGCCGATTCAAGCTTGTATGTCTTGCCATCCCGGGTGCCATGGAGCGCAACCAGACGGTCGTGTTTGTTCTTCGGCAGATAAAAATAAGTGTCTTTCATTCCGAGCGGATCGAAGATGCGTGTTTTCAGAAACTGGTCGAATGACATGCCCGACCAGATCTCCACCAGGTATCCCAGCACGTCGCTATTCAGGCCGTAGGTAAAGCGTTCCCCCGGCTGGTGCTTCAACGGCATGCCGCCCAATATCTTCATTTTATCGGCAAGACGGTCGCGGTCGTTGCCGATCCCACTCGGAATTCCAGCTTTGGCATAGATAGCTTTAAACTCGTCGCTGCCGATAACGGCATAGTCGATTCCCGAGGAGTGCGTGAGCAGCTGCCGGATCGTGACTTCGCTTGCCGCGGGTTCGGTGGTATACGAGGAGTCTTTGGGGTTGAAACTTTTCAACACTTTGGGATTCCGGAACTCCGGAATGTATTTGGAGACCGGGTCGTCGAGGAGAAACTTACCTTCTTCCCAGAGCATCATGACGGCGAGACTGGTGATCGCTTTACTCTGCGATGCGATGCGAAAGATGTCGTCTTTTCTGAGCGGCGTTTTCTTTGCGACATCGCTGTAGCCGAACGCCTTGTAATAGACTATTTTCCCGTGCCGCACGATAAGCGCCACCGCTCCCGGAATACTTTGATTGCGGACATGCTCTTCGAGCATCTTATCGATGTGCGAGAGGCGGGCTTCCGAGAAACCCGCTTCTGCGGGAGGTGCCGGTGAAAAATTCTTTACGGATTGGGCAAACAACGCCTGGGCTGCCAGCAGCAGCAAAAGGAAAAGGGACGATCTCAACATCATGAAAACAATTATACTGTTACGTGTGACCAGTTTTCACCGGTTTTGATCCGGTGTATCTGCATATCAGAAACCTTGAATTGCCTGGCCAGGGCTTTCAAGGTAGGTTGTTTTTTCGACTGAAGCGCGCGTTTTATTTGTTTTACTTTCGACGCATTCAGCTTGGGGCCTTCCTCCGGATTTTGGCGCACCAACACATTGGGATCGCGCAGCGCGTGCTCGATCTGTGTTTCATGGCGTACCCATTTAAGATTATCCGCCCTGTTGTTCTCCTTCATATGGTCGACATGAATGACAAAGTTGTGGCGGCTGCTCGGCTGCTTGAGAAAATACTCCGCCACAAGGCGGTGCAGATAATAGTTCTGGCGATTTGCTTCACGACCGATGGTTACACTGGGATAACCTTGTGTCAGGCGCGGGCGAAGAATGTAGCCGTCATCAACTTTGTTCCGGAAGCTGACGATACGGCCGCGGTTGGAGATGGCGTATCGCTTCGTAGTTACACCTTTCTTTAATTCGAGCTCCTTCCAGCGCTCGCCGGCAAGGGACTTGACTGCTGAATTTTTCCTGGATGTCTTTGCCATAATTATTTTATTTTTTCTGAGTATTGAGGAATTAGTGAGTGAAATCGGGTGATGATATTTTCCAGTGTATTATCGGAAGACCGGTTCATTATTTCTCGTCCATCAATTTCCACTACAGGAGTCAGCTCTCCCATCGTTCCCGTTGCAAAGACAACATCAGCATTATAAAATTCCGTCAGCGAAAGATTTTTTTCCACTGCGGGTATTCCAAGATCCCGGCAGATATCCAGCACCAGTCCGCGCGTGATGCCGTGAAGGCATGCGTCAGGCAGCGGCGTAAACACCATTCCCTCCCGGATCATGAAGAGGTTTGCATCATTAAGTTCGGAAACAAAACCCAAATGATCAAGCATGACCGCCGCATCCATGCCGGAAATATTCGCCTGTATCTTGGCCAGGATATTATTGAGCAGGTTGTTATGGTGTATTTTCGAGTCGAGGAACTGCGGGTTGTTCCGGCGTTGCGACGAGGTGATCACGCGTATACCCGTGGTGTTGTTGTAAACAAGGGGTTTCCATTCCGCGAGCACGATGAGGCAAGATCCGCGCGTATTCAACCGGGGGTCCATACCCGATGTGATTTTTTCGCCGCGGGTCAACGTGAGCCTTATGTGCGTTTCATCATGCATGCCGTTCGCTGCAAGGGTTTCGAAAATCGCTTTCTTGATGTCTGCTCTGCCGGGTATATCTTCAAAAGCAAGGGCGCGTGCCGAAGCTTCCAGGCGTTCAAGGTGTTTGTCGAGGCAAAAGATTCCTCCCTTGTATACTCTCAACCCTTCCCATACTGCGTCTCCACCCTGGACGACGCTGTCGAAGACAGAAACCTTTGCCTCCTCTCTCGGTAGTAACTTTCCGCCCACATATACCTGGATGGTATTATTCTTCGGGTTGTACTTCTGTAACATATGGATGTTCACTCCATGTGGAAGAACACTTGATCAGCCAGTTGTTCTTGTCTAGGCGGGGCGAGTGGGCTTAAGTAAAGTAAGGATTATTTTATGGAACGATCAAGCTTTTAAGGAAAATGGTAGGAGTTTTTCGTAAAAGCAAATGGCCTCCTGATAGAGTTTGTCGAGGTGCCGGGGCAGGGCGCGATCATCAGCATCGGAGGGCGCCTGGAAGCCGGTCGTGCGGTGAACGTTCGCGTACCAGTGGGGGGCCCAGACACCATCATAGGGCTTGGGCCCTGGCGGCCAGTGTGCCATCCGTTGTTCGAAGGCGATCCCGCAACGGTCGCAGAGCTTCTTCAAGACAGCGGGAGGATCCTTCAGCAAGAACCCGCTGTCCAGCACGACGGGGTCGCTACCGGTGTCTCGCAGCCGCGTGAAGATCGTGTGTTGATAGGCGACACCGATGTCGCGCATGACGGGGCGCTCGATGACGGCGGCGTAGCTGGCGAGGATGAGGCGCGGGTCGCGGATGAGGAAGATGTTTCTCGCCCCCGGAAGAAAGGGGTCGTCGAGCACCTCCATGTGGTGCGCCATGTTTTTGACGAAGAGCACGGGTTTGTCGGCGCTCGCTGTGAGCCCGGCTCGTGCGGTGTGCTCGTCCTGGGGCAACGATCGGAGTACCTCTTCCGCGCCGGGATGGAGGGCTCCGCTCTTCAGAAGGTATACGGCATAGAAGGGTTCATCGGCGACGACCGTGTCGCTGCGCTGCGCGAACGAATACATTAACGCGGTCGAAACATTGCGCGGGCCTGAAACGAGATTGAGGATCATACTTCCTGGTATTCCTTTTTCACCACCAGCAGGTAACAATCATTTTCGATTGGCAGATAACCCTGCTCGTAACAATAATGATACTGCGCGCCTTCGCGTGTCGTGTACGTACTCGTAAAATGATTGAAGTCAAATCCGCGGGCTTTCAATTTCTGGTAGCTCACTTTGTTTTTTCCCGTGGGATTCATGCTCATCAGGATTCGCCTGTTCTTGCGAAGGATGTTGTTGATGTTCCTGACGCAACTGTTGTCGTCGCTGTTCAGACGATTGTTGTATGCGATGCGGCAAATGTCTGAACAGAATTTTTTGTCGATCCGTCCCCTGAATGGCTCGCCGCATTCAAGGCATGATCTTGAAGTTTGAGAGGGCATTTTTGTTATCCGTTTACAAACGATTAGCAAACGAATATAATCGATTATAAACGGTTAACATACGACTAACGGAAATTTTACAGCGCACTTTTGAATCATCAGCGAGGAGGACATGTCCTGATGTCAATTAAATCTAACTATCAAAATTCAACGCTTATGAAAACTTTGCGAAACAGTGTTCAGCTCATTGGAAGGCTGGGCAAAGACCCGGAGGTAAAAGTCTTTAACGACAAGAAGAGGGCGTCTTTTTCGGTCGCCACATCCGACAACTACAAAAATCAGAAAGGTGAGAAGGTAGAAGACACTCAGTGGCACAATGTTGTGATCTGGGGCAAGCTGGCGGAGGTGGCGGAAAAGTACCTGAAAAAAGGAGCGGAAGTCGCCGTCGAAGGGAAGCTTATCCACCGGGTTTATGAAACCAATGGCGAAAAGCGGTTCTTTACTGAAATCAGTGTCAATGATATGGTGATGCTAGGGCCCAAGAAGGCCTAGCCCGCGCAGGGGCCCGGTTTGAAGGTTTCCGGGTCCCCTGCTTTTAGCAAATGCCGGCACATTATTTTTAGGAGGGGATCTTTCAACCGCAAAGAGGGACAGCCAAGACTATTTTACCGGGAAATACGTTATGTCGCGGGCCGGCGGGCGATAAGGTTTTTTCTTAGTTTTGCTTCTGATGACGTTTCTATATCCTTCCTTCCTCTGGGCTCTTCTTGCGCTTTCCATCCCGGTCATCATCCACCTTTTCAATTTCAGGAAGACCACCCGCATTTTCTTTTCCAACAACCGGTTCCTCCGACAGGTCAAGGAGGTCACCACTGCGAAGAGACGCCTCAAGCATTATCTCATCCTCGCGTCGCGCCTGCTGTTTTTGCTTTTCCTCGTCCTGGCGTTTGCACAACCCCTGATCCCGGCGAAAGATCAGCTTGACGCCGAACGGAATATTGTGATTTACCTTGACAATTCGCAAAGTATGTCCGCGCAAATGCCGGACAGAACACCCGCGCTGGACGCGGCGCTGAACTTTGGCAGAGGGATCGTCGATCTCTTTCCGCCCGATACGCGTTACCGGATCCTCACGAACGACTTCGCTCCTTTTTCCAATACTTTCAAGACAAAGGCTGAAGCGCTGGACATTCTAGCCCAGGTTCGCGCCTCGCCGGTGTCGCGGTCAATGGAGGAAATCAAGAACCGGCTCGTTCAGCAGGAGGGGCGCGCGCGGGAGTTTTTCTGGATATCGGATTTCCAGAAATCAACGCTCGGCAGCATTCCCACGGAATGGGACAGCGCTTCGCGATGGCATCTGGCACCCATTACTTTTGCCTCGGCACCGAATGTGTTCGTCGACTCTGCCTACCTGCAAAATCCTTTTGCCGCTGGCGGCGAAAAGAATGTGCTTACGGTACGCGTTCGCAACGACGGGGATGAAGAGGTAACTCAACTCAACTTGAAGCTTTCAATCAATGATATCCAGGCGGGAACCGCAACGATCAACATTCCGGCGGGCGGCCTCGCCGAGACGAACTTCGATCTCACAACCGGACTGACGGGCTTCAACAGAGCCATCGTTTCATTCAACGATTTTCCCGTGAGCTTCGACAATGAATTTTACCTGGCGCTCAACTTTACGAACAAGATTTCCATCATCGAGATCAAGCCCGGAAATGATGTGACGGCGGTAGAACGGGTCTTCGGCAACAGGCAGGTATTCAGTTTCAGAAGCTTCTCAGTTGAAAATTTCAACTACAGCCTGCTCGATCAGGCTGACCTGGTTGTAGTCAATGGCATCGACCGTCCCGATGCCGCGCTGAATCTCTCACTCCGGAATTACATCAACGAGTCGGGCACACTTATGCTTATCCCGGGTACGCGCCCGGATGTTCAATTGCTGCAGCAGCTGACGGGAAATCCGCTTGTGACTGTCGTCCAGGGCGATCCTGTGTTGCAAGATCTGGACCGACCCGATTACAGCAATCCTTTTTTTGAAAATGTTTTCGAAGAGCGGTCCGCTTCCATTGCCATGCCGCGGGCGGCGCAGGTTCTTCGCTGGGGTCAGGACCGTGCGGCGATCCTGCGCTTCAAGAACGATGAGCCGTTTCTCTCGCGGATGGATCAAGGGGGAAAACTGTATCTGCTGTCGACGCCCCTGAATCCGGCGTACACCGATTTTCACAACCACGCGTTGTTCGTGCCGGTTATGTACCGCATCGCGGGCAGTAGCCGAAAGAATGACGCGCCATTGTATTACACCCTGAAAGAAAATTTCATTACACTCCGGCTTGACAGTCTCCGCCAGGATGAGCCCCTGCGATTGAAGGGCGCCCAGGAGATCGTACCCTCCCAGCGAAGCGTGAATGAGCAGGTTTTTCTCGAGATCCCGAAATTCTCCATCACAGAAGGTTTTTATCAGGTGCTGGCCGGGGCCGATTCAGTGGGACTTATCGCCTTTAACCTCGATAAAGCGGAATCGTTGCTCGATCAGTTCACGGGAACAGAGATCAAAGATCAAATGGGCAACGGTGACAATATCACTATTTTCGAGGCCACTTCGGCGGAAGCTTTCACTAACGAAATAAAAGAAAGATATTTGGGCAAACCTTTATGGAAGTATGCTCTGATGCTGGCGCTGTTCTTCCTCCTCGTCGAGGTACTGCTCATTCGCTTTTTAAAATAGAGATTGATGAAGATATTAATCCAGTCGCCTGAAATTCTCGATCCAGGTTCCCCCTTTCATCAAAAAGAAAAAAATGTATTGATTCAAAACGGGCGCGTCACGGCGATCGGCGACAAGAATTTTTCAGCAGACAAAATCATCCGGGCGGAGGGTATGAAGCTTTCTATCGGTTGGTTTGACCTCGGCACGTTCATCGGCGATCCCGGTCTCGAATACAAGGAGGATCTCGAGTCGGGTACGCGCGCTGCTGCTGCCGGAGGTTTTACGGAGATTGCGCTTCTGCCCAATACTCACCCCTGCGTGCAGACGAAGAATGAAATCAGCTACATCATGCGGGGCAACGCGCAACGCCTCGTGCAGGTACATCCCATGGCCTCGGTAACTCAGAACAACAAGGGAGAGGAGCTCACCGAAATGATTGATCTTCACGCTGCGGGGGCCGTTGCTTTCACGGATGGACTCAAGCCTGTCTGGCACACGGATATTTTTCTTAAGTCGCTGCAATACCTTCAGAAGTTCAACGGGGTGCTCGTTGACCATCCGGAGGACTACTGGCTGAATCTTTTTGGGCAAATGCACGAAGGCGTGACCAGCACGCGACTCGGCCTCAAAGGCATGCCGCGCATTGCGGAAGAAATTGTCATCGGAAAGAATCTCGAACTGCTTCAATATGCGGGAGGACGCCTCCATTTCGCCCGTATATCTACACCGCGGTCTATCGAGCTGATCAAGGCGGCGCGCAAGAAACACGAAGTTACCTGCGACGTCGCCGTCTACCAGGCTTTACTGGATGACACCCGGCTCGTCGACTTCGATACCATCTACAAGGTAAACCCTCCGTGGCGTGAGCGCGCGGGCAACGACAGCATTATCAAGGTGCTTCGCGATGGTACCATCGACGTGCTAAGCTCGGGGCATATGCCGCAGGACGAAGAGAGTAAAAACCTTGAATTCGACCGCGCTGAGTTCGGGATAATCAGCCTTCAAACATTCTGCGCTAACCTCACCTCGCTATCCAAATTGATCAACTTGGAAATACTGATTGAGAAAGTCACGAGCGGACCGAGGCAGGTGCTTCACCTCGACGTGCCCCGGATAGCTGAAGACACGCCCGCTAATCTGACGTTGTTCGACCCGAATCACAAATGGGTGCTCAATGACGAAACGAATTTTTCAAAGTCCCGGAACTCGCCATGGTTTGGCAAGGAACTCACCGGAAAGGCGGTGGCGGTCTTTAACAATGGCAACTACTGGCTTGATCGCTGAAGCATGAATTCACTCCTAAAGGTTTCGTTGCGATATGGCGTGCTGGCCGGTGTCATCGGCGCCGGATTGTTGTTCACGCTTTATGCGATCGACCGCCATCCGTTTCTGATACCCGTCTACCTGGATTTCCGGATAATCCTGTTTGCCGTTTTCATATTCTTTGCGCTGCGCGAGTTCAGGGACTATTACCAGAACGGCGTTTTGTACTTCTGGCAGGGATTTATTGCGTCATTCATATTTACCGTGTGCTACGCGCTGATCGCATCCGCCGCAGTGATAGTCTTCATTTACTTCGTTCCTGAATTTCTTTCCGAATACATCCGGCTTGAAACTGTTCAGTTAAGGTCGCTCACGCCGGAGGTGATCGAAACAATCGGCAAAGATGTCTATGAGCGCAATCTGGAATTGCTGCCGTCGACTACAGGTGTGACGCTTGGCTTCACATACCTGGTCCAGAGCTTCCTGATCAGCTTTTTCATAAGCGTAATTTTATCCGTAACTTTAAGAAGGCAACCTCAAACCTAACTCTATAAATTATGGAAACACAAGTAAACATTCCGCAGGTAACGACCCGGTCCGTCGGTGTTCGCTTTGGTCTCATCGCGGCATTGGTCGGAATTGCATACTTTCTGGTAATGAATGTGGCGGGAATAGATATGACACAGGGCTTCTGGAACTGGGTAGGATACGCCATCACGCTGACGTTTGTTATCCTGTCGCAGAAGCAGTTCAAGGAGAAGGGAGATGGATATATGTCCTACGGCCAGGGTATTGGCATCGCCTTCTGGATGGGTCTTGTATCCGCCGTTATTTCCAGCATATTCACTTATATCTACATCAAGTTTATCGACACCGGGTTCCTGCAGCTTGTAAAGGACCGGCAGATAGAAGCGATGCAGCAGAAGGGAATGTCGGATGAGCAGATCGATCAGGGAATGAAGATGGCCGCAATGTTCATGACACCGGAGGCGATGTTGATCATGATGTTAATCGGCGGGATTATCGCTACTATCATTATTGCTTTAATTGTCACTATCTTTACGCAGAAGAAAAATCCAGAACCAGCATTTTGAGCAGATGATAAATCCGGATATTTCAGTTGTAATTCCGGCACAGGACGAAGAGGAATCAATTCCCGAATTATGCCAATGGATAAGCCGTGTGATGCAATCACACGGCTTTTCGTATGAAGTCATTATCATCGACGATGGTAGCTCGGACTCCACGTGGCAGAAGATCCTCGAGGTGAACGAGCGGGACAATCGTTTCAAGGGTGTTCGGTTCAATCGCAATTTTGGAAAATCGGCCGCATTACAAACCGGCTTCCGGGCGGCGGTCGGCGATGTCGTTATCACAATGGATGCGGATCTTCAGGACAGTCCGGACGAGATACCGGAGCTGTACTCTATGATCAAGGAACAAGGGTATCAATTGGTATCGGGCTGGAAGAAGAAGCGCTACGATCCGATCTCCAAGACGATACCCTCGAAATTTTTCAACTACATAACGCGCAAGCTTTCAGGCATTCAGTTGCACGATTTCAATTGCGGATTAAAGGCTTACCAGATTTCTGTAGTACGCAATATCACCGTGTACGGCGAAATGCACCGGTACATTCCGCTGATTGCGAAATGGGCCGGATTCACGCGTATCGGCGAAAAACCGGTTGAACACCAGGAACGAAAATACGGTCGCACGAAGTTCGGCATCGAACGTTTTGTGAACGGGTTTCTCGACCTGCTGTCGATCACTTTTGTCAGTCGCTTCCGGCAGAAGCCCATGCACTTCTTCGGGACCTTCGGCATCCTTTCTTTTGCGATCGGATTTGTCTTCACGGTGAAGATCTTCTGGCACAAGATGGATTCACTTTATTTCTCAAAAGTACCCCTTCAGCGTGACATCACAGAACAACCCCTGTTCTACCTCGCTTTGGTGGCCCTTATCATCGGGGTACAGCTGTTCGTCACCGGATTTCTGGCAGAGATGTTCGCCATGCAATCGCTCACGAAACGCGATTACCTGGTCATCGACAAGATCGGCTTTGAGGAGGATGCAAGGGAGAAGAGGTTGCCTTCGATGGCGGGGTGAAGTGGTGAGTGGTGAGTGGTGAGTGTGTGCGGCTTGGCGGGTTTATGTTCTATTTGTGCTTGTGCGGCTCTTTCGTGAGACGTGAGACGTGAGTCGTGAGTGGTGAGTACTTGAGTTTGACTGCCCCCTTGCAAGGGCTTGTTGCTGTCCATGGGATCGCGGGTTGCTCTTCTTCGAAGAGCCTGTCCTGAGCGGGCGCCGCCCCCTCTTTTCGAGGGCCTGTCCTGAGCGCGCCGCGGCACGCGTGGTGCAGGGTTTGAGGGTAAGCGAAGGATCTCCCACCGCGCAAGCAGCCAAGTCTCATTCGACAGCATGCGCAACAAACCTTTCCAATATGAAATACTTCAGATGGGTGTAGCGGTTTTTGATTGTTGAAGACCGACAGAGTCTTAAATCCCACGCAAAGCTCGCAAAGGCGCTATTAATGCAAAGGTCTATACTAATTCAATGCGTGGGCTTGCGAAGATGTTCCGATAGTTAAGGATTTATCAGTTAATGGCTCGCAAAGCGGAGTCCCTCGCGTGCTCGGGTTGCACGATTGCAAGTTGGACGAGACCGACAGAGTCTTGATCTCACGAGCGTTCCGGCCCCGAACCTGGATTTCCTTGGCGTGAGCTAATAACATTCCACCACAATGTCTTAACCGGCCTCCGCGGGAAACGAAAACATATCACCTCAATGCCTTAACTTGCCTCCATGGTGTCAACCCCCAAATACTCCATCATTATCCCGGTGTACAATCGACCGGAGGAAGTCCGGGATCTGCTGGAAAGCCTCACCCTTCAAACCCGAAAGGATTTTGAAGTCATCATTGTCGAGGACGGGTCTGCGCTGACATCGGAGGAAGTGGTGAAAGAATACGAAAAGCGTTTGCCGATTCATTATTATGTCAAAACCAACAGCGGACCGGGCCCTGCGCGGAATTTTGGATTTGCCCATGCGCAGGGGGAATACTTTGTGGTGTTGGACAGCGACTGCATTCTTCCGCCTGCTTACTTCGAATCCGTAGACCAGGCGCTGAAGACCGAGCGCCTTGATGCCTGGGGTGGCCCGGACCGCGCGGATAACCGCTTTACCGTAGCTCAGCGCGCGATGGCTTATACAATGTCGTCTGTTCTTACAACGGGCGGCATACGCGGCGGGAAGCGGCGTGTTGGCTGGTTTCAGCCCCGAAGTTTTAACATGGGTATTTCGCGGGCTGTCTTCGAGCAAACACAGGGCTTCCGTTTTGATCGCTTTGCCGAAGACATCGAGCTTAGTATCCGGATGAAGAAAGCACAATTCCGCGTCGGCCTTATCTCTGACGCCTTTGTTTTTCACAAACGCCGCGCGAATTTTCTCCAGTTCTTCAAACAGGTTTTTAACTTCGGAAAGGGACGCGCACGCGTGGGCACTGTTCATCCGGAAGAGGTAAAACTGACCCACTGGTTTCCGACGCTGTTTACGCTGGGTACCTTGTCGTTGATCCTCTTCTATTTCGCCGGTGGTTGGCTTTTCCCGATAGGCGCCGCGTTGTTTGTCCTCTACCTTCTGCTAATCTTCGGCCATTCCCTGATGGAGAACCGCCACCTCGGTGTTGCCGCACTGTCAGTCATCTCTGCGCTCATCCAGCTATGGGGATATGGGGCAGGCTTTTTCATAGAGAAGATCGGGCAAAAGCGAAAGGGTGCGGCCTGAATTGGCAGCACGGAAACAAAGAGGCACGTTGAATTCAGGATTTTTTTTGTGAATATTGTACAATAAACCCCTTGTAATGAAAAGAGTTCTGAAAAGCTTTTTGCTCATTATCAATTACAAAACCGTCATCATCACCGCCCTTTCCGTTATTTCAACGTACGTCTGTTACCGCCTGGGACTGACGGCAAAATTTCCGGACATGCTCGTTGGGGTGGCAATCGTTTTCCCCGTCGTGTTTTCCATCGGCTCTGCCTACAACCGGCGGGAGAACGCGCTGCAGCGGTTCTCAGACTTCAAAGGACATGCCATCGCGATCTTTTATGCTACCCGCGACTGGACGTCCGACAAGGATCACAACCTTCCCGCTCAAGTCCGCGAAATAGTAACGGAGATGATGCGTATCATGCGCAGAATGTTCACATCGAATGGTCGCACTGACCTTCATGAAAATGAACGGAAGATATACGAACATTTCTCCCGTTTGTCCGGAATCGCCAACGCAATGCGCGAACACGGCGTTCAGACAAGCGAGGTCTCACGCGTAAATCAATACGTGAGCAAGATGATCATTGCTTTTGATAACCTGCAAGTCGTTCATACATACAGGACACCCGTCACGTTGCGTGCTTACAGCAAGGTATTCATTTACATTTTTCCGATCATCTACGGTCCCTATTTCGCCAGCACCTTCAACGACTTCTCCGCTAACCTGGAGTATGTGATGCCCATCCTTTACAGTTTTATCCTGGTCAGCCTTGACAATATCCAGGACCACCTGGAACATCCATTCGACGAGATCGGCGAAGACGATATCCACATCGATGAGAATTCTGTTACCAGCCACATGGAGTAGTGATCTGTGGTGGACTCGATGTCGTCTGCCGAAGCTTCCAGAGGGTTTTTCTCCTCAGGGGATGATGCAGGTGAGGCGAAAAGTTTTTGCTGCGCATGCTGTCGAATGAGAGTCGGCTGCTTGCGCTTTGGGGGATCCTTCCCTTACCCTTGCCCCGCCCTTGCCTGGCGGCGCCCGCTCAGGACAGGCGCTCTTCTCTAACGCTTCCTGGCCAGGGCGAGTACGGTCATGATCAGGAACAATGCGCTCACAAAGAAGAGCGCGTTGCGGAGGTTTGATGCGTCGGCTACGAATCCGATGATTGCCGGACCAAACAGAAACCCGGAGTATCCGACCGTCGTCACCATAGCCAAGCCAACTCCCGGGGGGAGATCCTTTGTGTTTCCGGCAATTGAATATGTGATGGGAACAATTGTCGACAGTCCGAGTCCCACGAGGAAAAATCCTGCGACTGCGGGGTAAGGCTCCGGAACCAAAAGTGCGAGCAAAAGTCCCGACAGGGATAGTAAGCCGCCGTAGAAGATCAGTTTTGTGTCGCCCCACCGCGCCCTGAACCGATCTCCGAACAGCCTGCCCAGTGTCATGGCAGTTGCGAAAGCCGACAACCCAATGGGAGCAAACGCCGCCGTGGATTGCGCAATGTTGGTCATGTAGTTCACTGACCAATCTGAGATTGCCCCCTCACCCAGCATGCAACAGAAGGCGATGACGCCGATACCGATCAGTGTTTTGTTCGGGATCCGGAACAGCGGCCCTTCGTGGGCGTCGCTGATGTCCGGCTTGTCTTCAACCAGGTTGCTTCGAACCCATGCCACCAACACCAACGAAATGCCCGCGATGATCATGAGATGATAGGGCAGGCCCATGTGGAGATCGGTGAACAATGCGCCGCACCATGCCCCCATAGCCATCCCGATACTGAAGAAGGCGTGAAAGGAAGTCATAATAGGCTTGTTGTATTGCTTCTCGACCAGCACGGCCTGCGCATTCATAGCAACGTCCTGCATACCGGTTGCGACACCCATCACGAGGTACAAGATCATCAATGCCGGCAGCCCGGGCATCCACGGAACAAGGGGTATCAGTGCGCAATAGAAGAAGAGCGAGACCAATGATATCTTCCGGCTTCCGTGTTTGATGATCAGCCATCCCGTGAAGGGCATTGTCAGGAAGGCGCCGAAGGCGAAGATGAACAACACAAGCCCGATGGCGCCATTGTCAGCATTGAATTGCTCTTGTATCAACGGGAGCCGTGAGATCCAGTTAGCATAGATGAATCCATTGAGGAAGAACGAGATCTTGACAGCGATTCTTTTGCGTAGCACGGCTGGTCTTAAGTAAGGTACTTCAATGATCTTACGGTAGCATGGTTACGGGAAACTCGCGATGAGGTTATTGATTGTCTGACGGATTAACAGTAACGGTGTACATGCTGCTGCCGGCGAAACCCGATTCATTCATGCCTTCGACTACGATCGCGAATTGGCCCGTAACGTCAGATGTATAAAATTCAACCTGGGCGTTGCCCTCGTTGTCTGTGGATATCGCAGGCTCCCAATGGAGCAGGTGACGTTGGTCGGGTAAGCGGTCATTTGCCTGGTCGCGGGTGTAGACCGGCTTGTGGAATTTGCGTCGCAGCTGGAGCCCGTCGTAGTCGAGGGAAATACTGCCCGGATCAAGTTCCAGCCCGCCGAGATCGCCGTGATAGGTCGTATAGCTTACGATTCCGGAGAAGAGGGCCTGGCCCAGATAGTACGCGCGACTTACGATCTCAAGTTTTTTTACGCGCAGCGGATCCACGCGCATGATGTCGTCGACGTCCAGGACGGGTACGCCATCGAACAGGATCATTGGGTCGCCCGACAGCACACCTCGATTCACCTCATCAACGACCATAAAATGGAATCCGTCCCTGCGTTTGCGAACGAAGACGCTCGGCACGTACTCGCGCATGACTTCCTCCATGACCGGAAAACGTGTGTAGTCGTCCAGCAGGTACGTTGCATCGGCCTTGCCGTAGAAGGCTGAGCTGTCCACAGCGGGCGTGACAAACAGTTCGGCAAACTGATCATAGTAGTAAATGTCCTGCACTTGCATGGCGATACTGCGAGACAGTATGTCGTTCTTGAGACCGGGTCTCAAACTATAGGATGTCAGGCGTGAGGGATCGAACTTCTGGGAAAAAGGATCCTGAATTTTCAGCTGATAAGTCGCCGTGGAATCTCCTTTGGTTTGGAGGATGATCCGGCGCGGTCCGTAGAAGTCTTTTATTTCGAATCTGACATCGCCATTGTTGTCGCTCCACGCACCATACGCGCGGACGATCTTGCCGGGAGATCCCAGATAGGTGAAAACCCGCTGGGGTTTCTGGTCTTTGTCTGTAACGACGGCGCTGACGATGTGTCCCCTGGCCTCGGGCAGGAACGTGAAGGTGGCTTTTTTTGTGAGGACATCAGTCCATTCAAACCGCCGCCATCCATGGGTAAGCATGAGATTATCCATCGCCGCAGCTACCGATTCCGAGCGTTCGG
The DNA here is from genome assembly GCA_044507775.1 of Flammeovirgaceae bacterium. Classification (GTDB taxonomy): domain Bacteria; phylum Bacteroidota; class Bacteroidia; order Cytophagales; family Cyclobacteriaceae; genus Chryseosolibacter. Next base: position 123,854 of record JBIQIY010000005.1, read on the forward strand.
AAAAATAATACTCAGGCGATTCCACGGAGCCCGTGAGGTCCGATGTCAGCCAGAGGTACGGATAGATGCCTGCCGGGCTTTCGGCGGAGAGTGAATCGATTTTGTATACCGACATGGAGAGGTTCGAATGCGCGGAACGTTGGCCGTCCGCTGTGACCTGCAGGGATACGGATACTTTTCCCCGCTGCGAGAAGACGCGTTGATTGGAAGCGATGGCGATATCGAGCGACTTGTCAGGATAGGTAAAATACAAGCGCTCGCATACTGGCTGCACATTGTCATCGAAGACGGTAAGGTGCGTGATGCCTGCCGCGAGATCATTCTTGTCCAGTGTGAACACCGCTTTTTGATGCTGTAGTGGCTGGACCTGAGCGCTCGCGATGATCTGGCGGGCGTGCGCGAACAGGTAGACATTTCCGGGTGAGACGCCTTTCGCCCGGACCACCAAATGGAGGACATCCGATGAATCCGTCAATTGCATCGTGTAGCCGGTAGGTTGTATTTCGGGAAACGGATAGGCGCGCTTTATTCCGGCCGGGTCAATGAGAATTACCTGGTATTTTTGATCGTGATCAGGAATGATCCGGAAAGAGCCGAGTCCAAATTTCTGCGGTGAAAAACTGGCGATTGTATCGCTGCGCTGATTCAGAACATAACCGTGGCCTTGCGCACCACGCCCGGAGGGATCGGATATTTTGAATGCGATTCTGGATTCAAGTCCCGAGATGAGATTGCCGCCTTCGGGGAAGAAGTCCAGCCTGTACGTTGTGGCCGGCCTGGGGGCGATGGCATCGGCAAGAACGAATGGATTTACAATTGCGATCTGCTCGTGGAAGTAAAATTCCGGCGGAAAATTTTTCATCCAGCTCGTATACACGCGCAGTTTGTAGTTTCCTGTGCTTAGCGATGCCGGCAAAAAGAAAGAACCATAGCCTGAGCCCTTGATCAGTTCTATTTTTGCCTGGAGTACCGGGAGGTCCGAGCGGTCGAGTATCTCGGCATATGCGACCCTGCTGACATCGATCGGTTTGTGAAAGGAACCATCGACTGTATACAACTTGAACCAAAGCGTTTCGCCTGTCAGATGAAAGCGCTGATCGATGTGTGCGTATATTTTTTCCTGCAACGCATGCTCCCGATAGTATGAAAAGTTTTCTTTCAGGGTGTCGAAGGTGACATTCTGCGCGCGTCCGGTAGCCGTGACGAGGAGTGCGAGCAGCGTAAGACATCCGAAAAATTTCATGTTGATCCCGGTCATTTCCAAAACGTTGGTCTTGTTGTAGTGCCGCCGAACTTGGTGCAATCTGCGCACGAACTGGCGCTTGTGTGCGTGTATCCGATCAGGCCAGCGCCCATCGCGTAGATAGGGTCTACTACCAACCCTTGTCCGTTAAGTTTCGGAATATCCCTCAACAAGACCGTATCCAGGCGGCATGCGGAATTTGGTCGGTATCCCGGTCTCAATTCCCTCGGAATCTGGCTTCTCGTGAAGAAGATCCTGGTCTCGCGTGTTTCGCCACTGCTGAAAAAACCCAGCACCGTCTGGCTCGGATCGCTTATGCTGCGAATGTTGCCTTGCACCTCGGACGGAAGGGGATCGAACAGGCCCCCGAGATTTTCCGTGCTGCGCTCCAGGCTTGTCCAGTAGTCGTACGCTTCTTCTGTCAATGCCTGTTGTTTCACGAGCAAACTGTACTTGATTGATAGCTTCATCGATTCCAGTGGCACGACTGTGACGGGGAATTTACTGATGACCGCCTCGTTGAGCAGACGGGCGGATCCAACGATGATATCGGTCGATTCAATTGTGCGCCAGCAGGTAAAGACGGATTCATCGAGTTCGCGAGGTACGAGATTAGTGCCGACCCACTTAAAAAGTGAATTAAATGTTGCGTTGTATTCGTAGGTTTCCTCATACTTCCAGCGAAAATGTTTGGCGCGGTGGGTGGGGTCATGGGTGGTTACGGAGAATTCAATGCCGTCGCGATCGGCCGTCCAGGTCACAGAGTCGATAGACGGTGTTTCAACGATCTGGATAAAACCCGATGCGTACTCCTTGTTGTCAGCTGTTGTGATGAGCAGGCGATATGTCTGCTCCACTCCCGGGTCCGGTACGGTGCCCGTATAGGTGCCGCCTCCCCACTCAGCTATGGTGTATGTATTTCCTCCTCCATCTTCAATGCGCACGAACGCACCGGATTCGCGCGGAAAGTCACTGAACTTCTTCACGGGGAGACTGCGGCTGAGCTTTACGTTCACCGCCCCATTGCTCGCGTCCAGGAAAGCATCTACCACCAGGAGATTGGCATCGCTCTCTTTCAGGGGCGGGTCATACGGCTCAATACATGCATTCAGAATGAGTACAAAACAAAGAATTCCTCCGCACTTCTTAACAGTATTCATTCTGCGTTAGAATTTAAAGTTATAAGTAACGGTTGGTATAGGCCGCGCAAAGATGGACAGTTTGTACCCTTGAATCTTTCCATTTCTGCTTTCGAAGTAAACCGAGTACGGGTTTGCCCGTCCGAGCAAATTGTAAACGGCGAACGTCCACGAGCTGTGTGCGAGCTTTCTCACTTTATGATTTCCCTCGATGTTGATGGAAATGTCTGTGCGGAAGTAGTCCTGAATTCTGTCCTGGTTGCGGTCGGCGTATTGGACGCGTATGGTTCCGTCAATCTCATACTTTGCGACGGGCAGAGTGATGGGCCGCCCCGTACTATAGATCATATTCAGGGAAAAATTGAACCTCCTGTTAAACCGGTAATTGCCAATGAAGTTAACCGCATGCGGCTTGTCATAGTGGCTAGGATAGTATTCTCCGCTGTTAACCGTTTCGTCGCTGAAGGCACCTCGTGCCTGGATGAAAGAGCGCGAGTACGTGTAGCTGACCCATCCGTTCAATTTACCGGAAAGTTTTTTCACCATGAGTTCGACGCCGTACGCTTTTCCACGAGCGTTGACAAGGTCGGTCTCGAGATGGTGATTCATCAGGAGTACGGCGCCATTCTTGTAATCGGTGAGGCTTTCAGTGTTTTTGTAATACGTTTCAACCGAAGTTTCAATGGTGTTGCCTTTCAGATACTGATAGAATCCAAAAGAGTACTGATCACCCACCTGCGGGCGGATATAGGAGTCACTAAGCTTCCATGTATCGGTGGGATTTATTGCCGCGGTATTGGACAGCATTTGAATGTATTGGCGCATCCTGTTAAATCCCACTTTTATACTTGCGGTGTTCGAAACGAGATACCGGATAGAAAACCGTGGCTCGGCGCCGTGATAGCTCGCGATGGTCTTACCCGACGCGTAACGGATTGTGTCGATGATATTGCCGCGTTGCAAAGGCAGCCCGGGTGAGTACTGGTAGACGTCGCGTGGTCCGCGGTATTGGTAGTAGGAGTAGCGCAACCCCGCATAGATGGAAAGTTTCGGGTTGACCTCAAAGTTTTCGCTGATGTAGACAGCGCTTTCCAGCCCCTGTTCATCGGCGAGCACATCGGGAGCAATAAGGGAAGATTCTCCAAACGGTTTAAAGGTGCCGGGGCTCAGGTTATAGCGCGTCGTGTGGATACCCGCGTTCAGCACGTGCCTGGAGTTCGGGAAGTAGCTGAAGTCAGCCTTCGCGTTAACTTGCCGGATGTAGAAATCCATCTTGAAGGCCTCGACAGGGTTTTCGGCGCTTTCAACGGCGTACTGGTATTGACTCATTCCGCCAGTCAGTACGCCATACAGTTTGTTGTTGAAGAGATGCTTCCACTTGATGGATGCATTCCGGTCGCTGTAGCCGTAAGTCGTGTCGCTGTTCAGCGTGAACTGGTCCTTGCTGGTGTAGGCCGACAGATAAAGGCTGTTGTTATCGTTTATTTGGTGGCTGACGTTTGCTGTGATATCATAAAACGAGGCAGTGCTGTTGCTGAGCGCTTTTGAGTCGAGCTTCCGAAGGAGCCAGCCCGAATACGTAGAGCGTGCGCCGATGATGAACGAGGTTTTGTCGCGAATGATGGGTCCTTCGAGGCTCACTCGGCCGGTGATCGGGCTGATGCCGCCAGATCCTGTGAACTTCTTCGTGTTGCCTTCGCGCGTGTGAACGTCGAGTACGGACGAAAGCCTTCCTCCGTATTCGGCCTGAATTCCGCTTTTATACAGTTCCACATTTTTCAGCACATCGGGGTTGAATGTGGAGAAGAAGCCGAACAGGTGCGAGGGATTATAGACCACGGCATCGTTGAGCAGAATGAGGTTCTGGTTAGCCGCACCACCGCGCACGTTCAGACCCACGGTGCCTTCACCCACGCTTTGCACGCCGGGCAGGGTCAGCACGACTTTCATGATATCGGTTTCGCCCAATGCGAGGGGAATCTGCTTCATGGTCTTGATGTCGAGTTTTTCCGTTCCCATCTGCATGCTTCGGATGTGTGCATCAGATTCCGCCTCGACGATGACTTCTTTCAAGGGCTTGATGTCCTCCTCCATTTCGATGTCGAGGCGTCCAACCCCATAGAGCATGATTCGCCGTGTGGTGGCCTTCATGCCGATGCTTTGAATCTTCAGCTCGTGTTGTCCCTTGGGTAGCGTCAGCGCATAGTATCCGAATTGATCCGTAGTTACACCGATGACCGGATTCTCGACGAAGATGGAGGCGCCGATCAGCGGTTCTCCGGTGTTCGAATCGCGGATGTTTCCCGCCACGGTGGCGGAACCCTGGTTATCGCCTGTATTTCTTCCGATGATGTGAACCTTGTTTTCGGCCAGCTTCATCTCTTTGCCTTTTTTCTCGTAAAGAGAATAATCAAAGGGGGCGGACTGACGCTGGGAAATTGATTCACCGAAGAAGCCGGGCGGCAGCTCGGTAAGAATGGGTCGTTCGAGTGTGATGAAGACCCGATTGTGCGGGTCGACTGCGAATTGCAGTTGAGTGCCTGTTAAGATCTTTTCAAGTACGCTCTCCAGCGGCTGTTCAGAAGCGTTCAGGTTCACGGTAAGGCTATCCGTCCAACGTTTATCGAAGAAGAACCGGTAGGTCGTCTGGTCTTCGATTGCCTGAATGACCTGTTCGAAAGGCATGGACGCAAAGTTACCGCTGATCGTTTGCTTGCGCTGCGCCTGTGCAGAGATGACAGCGAGCAGTAGGAGAAGTACGACGCGGTAAAAGTGCCTCATTTCAATTCATCGTAAAACTTTGCAACACTTTTCAATGCCAGGTCGCGGTCGTCCTTGAATGAGATATGATGTTCTTTCAAAAGTTTTCGCAATTGCTGTTTCTTGTCGCCCATCAATTTGAGCACGGAGGCTTTACTTCTCACCGGAAAGAAGACACCGTTGCGCTGCAGGAAATAGCGGTTCTTCTCATCGTACGTCACGACGATTTCAAGCGTTGAGACTTCGTCGCGTCTGAACTTTTGTCGGAGCGCGACCACGCGGGATTCTCCATCGTAGAGGATGTCGTAGAAGTCTGTGCGCGGCAGGGAATTCTGCACCGACTGATTTTCGATGTGTCTGAAGTTGTGGCCGGCCATCGAGAAGTACTGAATCTTTTCGGTGACGAGCCGGATAGGATGGCCGCTGGGGTAATGTTCGGTTACGAGTACGCCATTGAGGAGATCGTATAAAAGGGAAACATCCTGGAAATATTCGCCGTCGTAAAATACCGAACCTGTGATCCAGTCTTCGGAGATAAAGAAGGGATGAAACTCGAGTGTCATTACCGGGTCGCGGTATTTGCTGCCATTATAGAGCCGGGCCTGAGCGCCAAGGGCCTCCTGGTGCAACTGGATGGTGTTTGCTTTAGCCAGCGCGATGAATGCCGTGTCGGTTTGCGCCTGTGGAAAAGCCGCGAAGCATGTTAGCAGGGCGACTATGCAGGGCACAGATTTCCATTTCATTTCAGAGAGTCAGAGGTAAGGATTACGAAAAATAATCCTTTTTCCCAATATAGCCGCCGTTTAAGACTTTCTTTTCATCAAAAAAGGCTCCGCGTCGCGAAGCCTTTTCTTTTCTTTTTTTTGGTGTACCTGCTATTTCGCGTAAGCAACGCTCCTCATCTCGCGGATAACAGTCACCTTAATCTGACCGGGGTATTGCATGTCGCGTTCGATCTTTTGCGAGATATCGAAGCTGAGCTGGCTTGCGCGATCATCGGTAGCTTTTTCTGCGTCGACTATCACGCGCAATTCCCGTCCCGCCTGTATTGCATAGCATTTTTCGACCCCGTCAAAGCTCAGTCCTACATCTTCGAGCTCTCTGAGGCGTTTGATATACTGCTCCATCACCTCTCGGCGGGCGCCGGGTCGCGCGCCGCTGATCGCATCGCATGACTGGACGATCGGTGAGATGATATTATTCATTTCAATCTCATCGTGGTGGGCGCCGATGGCGTTGCAGATGGCCGGGTGCTCCTTGTATTTTTGCGCGAGTTCCATGCCGACGATCGCGTGCGGTTTTTCAAGTTCTTCCGTCCACACCTTTCCGATGTCATGAAGAAGCCCTGCCCGTTTGGCTTGCTTGACGTTCAGTCCGAGCTCGGAGGCCATGATCGCACAGAGGTTGGCGACTTCGCGCGAATGTTGCAGGAGGTTCTGTCCGTATGAAGAGCGGAAGCGCATGCGGCCTACCATCTTGACCAACTCGGGATGAAGTCCGTGAATTCCGAGGTCAATAACCGTTCGTTCTCCGATCTCTACGACCTCGTCTTCGATGTTCTTGGTTGTCTTGGCCACGATCTCTTCGATGCGCGCGGGGTGGATGCGACCATCCTGCACCAGGCGGTGAAGGCTTAGTCGTGCGATCTCACGGCGGACGGGGTCAAAGCCGGAAATGATGATGGCTTCCGGGGTGTCATCGACGATGATTTCCACGCCGGTTGCGGCTTCGAGCGCGCGGATATTGCGGCCCTCGCGACCGATGATCTTGCCTTTGATATCGTCGCTTTCAATGTTGAATACCGACACGCAATTCTCGATTGCATGCTCGGTGGCGGTTCGCTGGATTGTTTCGACAACGATTTTCCTGGCCTCTTTCGTGGCGGTCAGTTTCGCCTGCTCCACAATGTCTTTGATATAACTCGACGCCTTTGTCTGTGCCTCGTCCCTGAGCGTGGCGACAAGTTGCTCGCGCGCTTCATCGGCCGTAAGCTTCGACAGGTTTTCCAACATCTGAATCTTTTGCTGGTTGAATTTGTCGAGTTCTTCCTTTCTCTTTTTTACATGTTCGAGCTGGGCGGCGAGGTCCGTGCGTATGTCGTCGAGTTCGCCTTCCTTCCTTTTAATATTCTCCAGCTCCTTGCTGAGACTCTGTTCGCGCTGGCGGATCTTTTGCTCGTTGGTGATGATTTGACTTTTCTTGCGGTTGGCTTCATCCTCGAACTCGGAGCGCATTTTGAGGATCTTCTCTTTGGCTTCCAGGATCTTGTCTTTCTTAAGATTCTCAGCGGCGATTTCGGCTTCCTTCAGGATCAGTTTTGACTTTTCCTCGGTGTCCTCGATTATTTTGGAGGAGCGCCTTTTGCTGAGCAGGTTGCCGAAAAGCAAGCTGAGGAGGATCGTGGCGAGCGCGCTCACGACAATTATTATCAGGTTTGTTGACATAAAGAAGAAATAGGTTTATGTAAAAACCCGGTGTGCCGCTTTGGCTGGAAGGGAAGAAGAGGTCAAAGTATTGATTGAGAGACCAGATGGTTAAGCTGTTTTACTTTTTCGAACACAGTCTGGTCAATAACCTGATGTGTTTCTTCAGCTGCCATCTTATCGACCAGACAGTCGAAAGCCACCATTGCGATTAGATCCTGTTTATCGTCAATCCCAAATTGCTCGCGGTAAGATTTGAGTTTTTCATTGATGAGTCTGCCAGCAGTTCTTACCCTCTCCTCGTCCGTGCGCTTCACCTTCATCGGGTATTCGCGGTCGGCTATTCTGATTTTAATCGAAAGTTCCTCCATCAAAAAATCTTACAGGTTGCTACGTGCTTAAGTGTGCTATGCATTTGTCTATCTCTCTGATGTATTCGTCTACTTTTTTCCTCAACTCCGAAACACTTCCGTCTTCCGGGTGTAAATTATCCACAATTTTAGTGATTTTCAGTTGATTATGAAAGCCCGTGATCTGTTCGTCGCGGATTCTGACGGCGGCTCGGAGCTCCTGGTTTTCGCTTTTCAGGGTTTTGATCTCTTCTTTGAGGCTCTTATGCTCGTTGATCAGCACCAGAATTTTGCGCTCCAAACCGCTGAGGTTCGTTTTTAATACCTCTTGATCCATTTGACTGTCGGGGGTTTCATTAATGCCTATTCCATCAGTTGATTCCAAGCCACTCGCCTGATCCAGCACCGGTAAATATAGTTCTTCATTGTCCGTCATCCTTCCCTCATTTTCTGATCACCGCGCCCAATTTCTGTTCGAAAGCCGACATGAGTCGTTGCATCGTCCTGTCTATCTCCTCGTCGGTCAGGGTCTTGGTTTCATCCTGCAGTGTAAAGCTAAGGGCATAGGCCTTTTTGCCTTTCGGGATCTTTTCACCCTCGTAAACATCGAACACTCCAATATCTTTGATCAACCGCTTCTCGGTATCCAGGATCAGTTTACGTATTTCATCAAAAATTACTGGCGCATCTAAAACGAGCGACAGGTCTCGTCTCACTTCCGGAAATTTTGCAACCTCCTGAATTACTAACTTAGGATTTGCCAGGCTGAAAAGCAAGGATGTGTCCAACTCAGCAAAAAATATTTCCTGCTTGATCCCAAAATCTTTCAACAGACCTGGTTTCACCTTTCCCGCCTTGCCTACTATCCGGTTTTCCACTGCAAGTGTCGCGGCATATTCGTACAACTGATCATGGTCAGCCGTCTGGTTGATCCGCGTCGCGCCGGTCTTTTGCAGGATGTTGTGAATCTGTTGCGCAAGATCATAATACCCTGCTGGTTGCACTTTATGTTGCCAGTTTTCCGCCTCGAGATTGCCCGTGACATACAAGGCTAGTTTTTCCTGCTCTACGTACCTGCCGTCCTTCCGGAAATAAATTTTGCCGAACTCATACAGCTTGAGATCTTTCTGCTTGCGGTTGATATTATACGCACATACTTCCAGTCCTGTGAAGAGCATGGTCTGTCTCAATATTCCCTGCTCCTCGCTGAGTTTGTTCAGGATCTCGACCGCCTCGCCCTCGAATGTCAGCCCGTGCTTCTGCTGGTAGGCCTGGTTCGTGAGTGAATTCGTCCAGATCTCGTAGAAACCATTCGCCACCAGCAATTCACCGATTGAGCGTTTGTACCGATCGATATTCCTGAGAGGAAATTCCGCCAGGAAGTCTGTTTTTGCCGTGCTGGCCAGTTCAATGTTGTTCAAACCGTATATGCGAAGGATTTCTTCGACCACGTCAGCTTCCTGAAGCACATCTACGCGATAGGGCGGTACTGAGACCATGTAGCTTTCCTGGCTTTGTTCAGTCACGTCAATATCAAGGCGTTTCAGGATATCCTCGATATCTTTCCGCGGAATAGTTTTGCCGATCAGGCGGTTGACGTTCCGGTCTTTGATCGCAATTGTGCGCGGGCCGATTTTCTCCGGATATACGTCGATGATTTCCGATGATATTTTGCCTCCAGCGATTTCCTTGATCAACAGTGCCGCGCGCTTTAGCGCGTAGACGGTGATGTTGGGATCCGTCCCGCGCTCAAAGCGGAACGATGCGTCGGTTTTAAGCTGGTGATGCTGCGCGGTACGGCGGACATAAGCCGAATCAAAATATGCGCTCTCCAGAAAAATATCGCGCGTGGTATCTTTCACGCCTGACTCCGACCCTCCGAAGACTCCTGCAATGCACATGGGTTCGTCACCAGCGCTGCAGATCATCAGGTCGGTAGGCAACAAGGTTCGCACTTTGTTGTCCAGTGTCGTGAAGCGTGTTCCACCCGGCAGGGTCTTGACAACTACTTTGTTGCCTTTGATTACTGCGGCGTCAAATGCATGGAGTGGTTGACCTACTTCATGTAATACGAAGTTTGTGATGTCTACGACGTTGTTGATCGGCGTGAGCCCGATTGAGCGCAGCCGGTGCTGCAGCCAGGCTGGTGAATCCGCCACTTTAATACCGCTGATGGTCACGGCAGAGTAGCGGCGACATGCTTCTTTGTTTTCGACGACAACGGGTATCGTCAGACTCTCATCGTCAGTCCGGAAACCATCCACGTCGGGCCATTTAACGGGCCGGCTCTTCGCTGCCCGGATGTCGCGTGCGACTCCGATGTGCGAAGTTGCATCCGCGCGGTTGGGAGTAAGTCCAATCTCCAGAACGTGGTCGGATTGAATGTTGAAGAATTCAGAAGCCTTTTGTCCTACGCGAGCGTCATCGTTCAGCACCATAATGCCTGCGTGACTTTCTCCCAGACCAATCTCGTCTTCCGCGCAGATCATGCCCTCGGAAGCTTCTCCGCGGATTTTGGCGGTGCGTATGGCGAACGGTTCACCCTTCAGCGGGTAGATGGTTGTGCCGGGCAAGGCCACTATCACCTTTTGCCCCGCGGCGACATTCGGAGCGCCGCAAACAATACGATACGGCCTGTCCTGGCCGACATCCACTGTGGTAATGGATAGTTTATCCGCGTTGGGATGTTTTTCACACGTAAGGATCTTGCCGATCACGAGACCCTGCAGGCCTCCTTTTACGGTCTCGAAGGCCTCGACGCTCTCTACTTCCAGTCCGGTTGACGTGAGGACCTTTCCGATCTCCTCAGGACTTTCGGATATCTCGATATATTCCTTCAGCCAGTTATAAGCGATTGTCATGCAATGTGTTCAAGAATAAAACCCAAAAATAGCGTTTGCCATTAAGGGAGCCAAAGGTATCGACGTTCCGGCAATTTCTACACACATTTTATACACAAACGCGGCCGCCTCACCCCTAACCCCTCTCCTCCTTGCCACGTACATCCCGCGCAGGAGAGGGGAACAAGAGGGGCTCTCCCCACTCACCATTCAATGTCGTTTACTTAAGCCCTTTTTTTCACCTCACCTCAATTCTCTCCTAAAGGAGAAGAAGTCAGCGAAGCTTAAATAAACGACATTGACTCACTACTCCCCACTCACTACTCACCACTCACTACTCACTACTCACTTCCTCACTGATGATAATTCTTTTCGCCGGCCCGGATGGCTACCCCAAGGATGTTTTCACGCGGGGGCAGCGGACACGAGAACGAATCGTTGTATGCGCAATACGGATTGTAGGCAAGGTTGAAATCCAGTGTGATGGTACTGCTGCCCGGGGTCTTGGGCACATCGAGATAGCGGCCTGCGCCGTAAGTCTCGCGCGCGCTGGTCTCATCACCGAAGGCCAGGAACAACTTTCCACGCGAGGGGCCATCCGCTATTTCCAGTATGAGAAGCTTGTTGGCAACGCCGTCGAGCTTGAATTTTGCGTAAGCATATTCAATGTAGCGCTGTTCCAGTCCGTCGTTGGTCGCGAGGATGACCGCTTTCTTTGGCGCGATCGGCACAAGGTCTGCAATGATTCGATATTTGACATCCGGAGGGAAAAACTTCAGGCCTTCGTAGGTATCCGGATCATTCGCAAAAGGAGATTCGTCCGATGTTCGCATAAAGCGGTCTTTGTCCTGACGTTCTTTTTCGATCTCCTTCTGAAATGCTGTAACATCCTGGCTACCCTGGAAAGAATAAAAAAGCGTGACGATCAACACTACCGCTACCACCAGGATAATTATGTTCTTGCTTTTCATATTTTGTTCAGGGCACTTGTATGAACGACGCGAGTCAATTCAAAAGTTCCGCGGGTTTTCCGGCTGTGAATTGTTCGGGGATCAACTGCTTGTTCTGCCAGTACAAAATTGAATCACGCCGATTGTAAAACTTGTTAAAAAAGATCGGTACGCTGTTGTCGACCAGTCTTCCGGGTCCGTTGCTCAGCACGCAAATAGCGATTCGGCTTCGACGATCAATCGCGACCTCGCTACGGTAACCGCGCACGTATCCTCCGTGGTATACAAGGGTATCGTTCTTGAAATTCAAAACGCGCCAGCCCAGTGCATAGTGAGAATCCGATCGGCCCACCCACTTGCGGAAATACCGGTTCTTGCTCTTTGCTTTGATCCGGGGGTGGAATATCTTGTCCAGCGTCTCGGCAGCAACGTAATTTTTGCGGGTTCCCAGCATTGCCTTGAGCCATTGCGCCATGTCGGAAATACTCGCGTTGATTCCGCCAGCAGGGCCGACGTTGTAATAAGTATCCGAGATCGTCGTTGTCTTCCATCCCTTGCGCCAATGAAGATGCGGTTGGGCGACGTTCGGATTTTGCATGATGGCGTTATAGCTCATGGAAGCGTCCTTCATATTCAGGGGGTTAAAGACTTTTTCCTGCATGAGCGACTGATAGGTCTTGTGCGTGCGTGCGTGGATAACTTCGCCGATGATACTGTATGCGACATTCTGATAGCTGTACAGTTCGCCCGGCATTGCAATGACGTTTACATTCTTCAATTCCGCCAGCATCGCGGGAAGATCCATTCCGTCTTCGACCAGTGTCGTATAGGTGTGATAGGGCAATCCGGTTGTATGCGATAGCACGTGCGTCAAGCGCAGACTGTCTGTGTTTTCCCGGGATTTGAGTTCAAAGTCGGGGAGGTATTCCACCACGCGGTCATCCCACTGAAGTATGCTGTCCTCCACGAGCAATCCCGTTAACAATGGTGCAAAGCACTTCGATACCGATGCGAGCCGAAACACGGTATGAACATTCACAGAGTCGTGTGTACCGACCTCGCGCACCCCATAGGTCTTCATAAACAGGACCGTACTATCCTGCACAATGGCGATGGCAAGCCCCGGTGTCTTTGTGCTGTGAAGAAGATCGGTTATTTCCGACTCATACTCGGCGAGAAGTTCCTCAACATACGGGTTTGGGAGCGCGGGTTTGATCGGCTGTGGCGTGATCTCGGGACTTTCTACGGGATCCTTCGCCTGAAAATTGACGACCAACCCGAAGATGATCAACAAAATCACAAGTCCTCCTCCAATAACTCTCTTTCTAATCATGCGCTAAAAGTACTGCTTGCAGCGAACAGAGGCTGCTCAGCGGGAATTACAGAATCCCCTCGTCTGCAAAACTAAAATATTTTTGTCCAGCAACGATCAAATGATCGAGTACTTGAATTTCAAGCAGTTTACCTGCGTCTCTGATCTTTTTTGTCAGATCGATGTCAGCCTGGCTTGCTGTGAGATTTCCTGAGGGATGATTATGGGCCAGGATGATGCCACTTGCCAGCTCTGATATTGCGAGTTTAAAAATAATTTTCGGATCTGCCACCGTACCTGCAACGCCGCCCTGGCTGATTTGGTATTTCTTGATCAGTCGATTTGCGCGATTCAGCACAAGAATCCAGAATTCTTCGTGTTGAATATCCTGAAGATGAGGCCTGAGTATATCGAAGCAGTCCCGGGAGCCGGTAATGCGCGGTTTTTCCACGGGCTCCGTGTCCTTGCGCCTTCGTCCGAGTTCCAGCGCTGCAATGATGGCAATCGCCTTTGCTTCACCGATTCCCCGGATCCTCATGAGATCCTTTACGGAGAGCCGGGCGAGGTCGTGGAGGTTGTTGTCAACTGTTTGCAGGACGCGTCTGGCGAGTTCAACTGCGCTGATGGTAGTTGTGCCGGTGCCGAGAAGGATGGCCACCAGTTCGGCATCCGACACGGCGCGGATGCCTTTGCTCAGTAATTTTTCACGGGGTCGTTCTTCTGAAGGCCAACTCTTGATCTTCAGAGGTGTTAGAGAGGGTTCATTCATAAAAGGGTCTTTTTTCGTCGAGCCGGCTATTCCGGTAAACGAATGTAAAAAGAAAAACCCTCTCCGGATAGACCGGAGAGGGTTGTCCCTATATATGCTAACACATTATTTCTGGGCGATCGCGTTGACCATTTTTGCCAGCTTGGATTTCTGGTTGGCCGCTTTTTTCCAGTGAATGATATTTTTCTTTGCCAGCTTATCGATCATGCCAGAAACCTTTTTCAGCAATTCGGCCGCTTCTGACTTCTCAGTGGTCGTCTTAAGTTTCTTAATAACCGTACGCGTTGTTTTGTGCTGATAGCGGTTCCGGAGCCGCTTGGTCTCATTCGCCCTGATTCTTTTTTCTGCTGATTTATGATTTGCCATATCTCTTTTCCAAAATAAGGACTGCAAAGGTAAGGGGAATTTTTAAAAATGCAACATTGAACCTCAAACTTAGTTGATTCCAGGGCTCCCTGGCCAAGCCCCCCGGGACCTAGATGTCAGGTTTTCTGTGCGACGATTGTTTGTAAAACGAGCCAAATTACACGATTTTCGACTGGTGCTACCGGCAAATCGCGCCAATCTGGCATTGCGATCAGCTAAGCACCGGGCAACATGCACAAAACCTTGAAAATCCTCTTCCTGTTCATCGGCGTCTTTACGCCAACTCACCCGGCCGTCTGGGGTTTCTATGCCCATGAAAAGATCAACAGGCTTGCGGTGTTCACGCTGCCCCCCGAGATGATCGGTTTTTACAAAGCTAACATCGAGTATATATCGAAGACCGCCACTGACCCCGACAAACGGCGGTATGTAATGGAAGAGGAGGGTGCCCGCCATTACATTGACATCGATCATTATGGCGACAGCGCGTTATTCGTTCTTCCGCGGGACTGGACGCGGGCTCGTGAAGTCTACCATCCGGATACACTTACGGCCCATGGGATACTGCCGTGGCATATCTATCGGATGTACGCGCGCTTACGCGACGCATTCATGGTGAAGGACCCGGCCGAAATTCTGAAGGTGTCGGCAGAACTGGGTCATTACATCGCCGATGCGCATGTGCCGTTGCACACAACCGAAAACTACAACGGCCAGCTGACAGGGCAGGAGGGAATACATGGTCTGTGGGAATCGCGCCTGCCCGAACTTTTTGACGGCGACTACGACTACTTCGTCGGCAAAGCGGAATATCTGGAGGACCCGCAGCTTCGTGCCTGGCGTATCGTGCGTGACACGTATCAACTTGTCGACGAAGTACTCGCGGACGAACTTCCGCTGGCCGCGCGGTTCGGTGAGAAGAAATATTCCTTCGAAACACGCGGCAAGACGACAGTCAAGGTATACTCTGCCGAGTATGCAAAAGCCTATCATCAATCGCTCAACGGGATGGTAGAAAGGCAAATGCAGGCGTCGATAAAATCAACGGGCGACTTCTGGCTCACAGCATGGGTCGACGCCGGCCAACCGGATCTTCAAAAACTCATCGACTTTAAACCTACCGCGGAGGAACTCCAACAAAACCGCGAGGAATTGCAACAACTGAAGACTGACCGCAAAACCCAACGCGGCCACTAATACGCGTTGTCCAAACCAAGCGTCCTTCGTATAACCAACAACCAGTAACCCAGTAACTGTAACCAACCAACAATAAACGTTGGCACATCCCTTTTACCCCATTTCCATTTAAAACTAATGATGGATGGTATGAAAAAATTTTTACTCCTCCTGCTGCCGTTGTTGTTGACTCTGACAGCCTGGTCGCAGGACTCGGAAGTGACCGGTAAAGTCATTTCCGGTGAAGATGGTTTGCCAATTCCGGGTGTGAACATCGTTGTCGAAGGGACGACGCGGGGAACGACAACAGACGTTGACGGAAATTATACGATCGTGCTCGGCCCGGAAGAAACCTCACTTGTTTTTTCCTTTGTAGGATTCCGGACTGTCACCGAACCGGTGAACGGGCGCACCAACATCGACATAACACTTGAGCCGGAGGTAACGGCACTTGATGAAATTGTGGTCGTCGGTTATGGCGAGCAGCGCAAGATTGATATCACGGGCTCGGTCACTAATGTCGAGGGTGAAGAGATCACCCGGCAACCGGCGGTAAACCCTGTCAGCGGTTTGCAGGGACGTGTTGCAGGTGTTCAGATCACGAACTCAGGCGCGCCCGGCGCGTCGCCGCAAATACGAATCCGGGGTACGGGCACTGTAAAAGGAAATGTCAATCCCCTCTATGTGGTGGACGGTGTCTGGTACGACGACATTAGTTTCCTGAACCCGGGCGATATAGCATCGATCAGTATCCTAAAGGACGCTTCGTCCCAGGCGATTTACGGTGTTCGCGCAGCAAATGGTGTCGTGCTCGTAACAACTAAGAGCGGGAAGAAGGACGGTGCCACCGTCGTTAGCTATGACGGCTTCGTCGGATCGCAGGTAGTGACCAATCAGGTCGAAATGGCCAACGGGCCGCAGTTTGCTGAAATGATCAATGAGCTGAATGTCGCGCTCGGAGGTGAGCCCAGCTACGATGACCCATCGAGTTTCGGAACGACGGATTGGTTCCGGCAAATACTCCGGGCTGGACTGATCTCAAATCACCAGGTTTCAGTATCAGGAGGAGGAGAAAAATCAACATATAATTTCTCACTGGGATATCTAGACCAGCAGGGCACCGTAGAGGGAAATGAATTTAAACGATATACTGCCCGTCTGCAGAATAGTTTTCAACCCTTCGAGTGGCTCAACCTCGGATATACCATCACCGGCGCTTTCATGCGATCCGAAGACATTCCCACGGGAATTTTTCATGAGATGTATTCCGCTTCACCGATCACCCCGGTCTATTATGCCGACGGTACCTACGGGGATCCTTATGACTACAAAGCTGGTTCTTCCAACCGGTTTAATCCTCAGGCGACGCTGGACTTCTTTGATCAGGATGCGCTGAATTACCGGATGACCGGTAACGTATTTGCGGAGGCTACTTTTCTCAAGAACTTCAGGTTTCGCACAAGCCTCGGCGGTGATTTCGGCGAGAACGAACTGAGAAACTTTCAACCGGAATACACTGCGACGCTTTCTCAGCGCCGTTCCATCAGCCTCCTGAGAAGAGAGCGATCGGAAAATCGCAATTGGATCCTCGAAAACACGCTGACCTACAGCAACAATGACAATGAAGATCACGGTATCACAGTACTGCTGGGACAGGGCGCACAACAGTATCGCTTCTATAAAATGATCAGCACAGCCGAGAATGTACCGAACAACAGCGAAGCAGATCATTACTTCCGCCTGGGAAATCCCGATACAAGATTTGTCGATGACGAAGGAGACCTGCAGACTGTGGCGTCTTATTTCGCGCGTGTGAATTATTCTTTCCGCGATCGCTACCTCCTGACAGCGTCCTTCCGAATGGATGGCTCTTCCAAATTCAGCGAACGGTGGGGATACTTCCCGTCCGTGGGAATCGGTTGGGTGATCAGCGAAGAAGATTTCATGCAGAACCAAAATATATTTGACAACCTCAAGCTGCGCGCCAGCTGGGGACGCATCGGCAACAGCGGCGTGCCGTCGAACACATCCGTATTACGCGTTACGCAGACCGATGCCCTAACCTATGTCGGCGGTAACGGCGGAACGATGGCCGGTGCGAGTATCAACACGATCACGCCACCCACGACGGTGTGGGAGACCAGCGTGGGAACAGATGTCGGACTGGAGGCCAACTTCCTCGATTATCGTTTGTACGCGGAAGTTGACTACTACATCAAAGATACCCAGGATGCGATCTTCGATATTCCCATACTCGGATCCCTGGGAACAACCGGAAGTACCATTGTCGGTAACCAGGCAACATTCCGAAACTCAGGATTTGAATTTGCGCTGACATGGCAGGATCAACCCAATGATGATTTCTCTTATTCCATCAGCGGGAACCTCGGCATCAATAAGAATGAAGTGTTTGAAGTGTCAACGGGAGCCAACCCGATCGACCAGGCCGTGGGAACAACCGGTGGCGCGACGAATACACGAACCGTGTTGGGTCAACCGATCGGACAATTCTATGGATTTAATGTTGTCGGTATTTTTCAAAACCAGGAAGACGTCGACGGCTATCTCTCCAGTGGCGGAAAGGTCATTCAACCAAATGCGATCCCCGGCGATTTCAAGTACGCGGATCTGAACGATGATGGAGTTATCGATGGCAATGACCACATGTTCCTGGGCAATCCGAACCCGCGCAATATTTACGGGCTAAACACGAACTGGCGATTCAAGACATTTGATCTGACACTGGACTTCCAGGGTGTCGCGGGTGTGGAGATTTATAATGCAACGCTGGGTGCGCGTTTTGGCACCGAGAACTTCACACGCGACTTTTACGAAAACCGTTGGCACGGCGAGGGCACGTCGAACGAGTATCCATCGACCAACATCGGAGGTGGCCAGAACTATCGCGCCAACTCCTTCTATGTGGAAAGCGGCGACTATTTCAGGGTCCGGAATATTCAATTGGGATTTACTCTTCCCTCGGCGATAACGGATCGTTGGAACATCACATCGTTGCGAATTTATGCCAACGCTCAGAACGCTCTTAACTTTTTCAGCTATCGCGGGTTTACACCCGAGGTTGGCGGCGAGCCCACGCGCGCAGGCGTTGATACGGACGTGTATCCGATGTTCGCTACCTACAATATAGGCCTCAATGTTTCTTTTTAAAGCTCATAATTCGAAGCCATGAAAATATTTATTAGTAACCTTTTAAGTGCCAGAGTTCTGATGCTCGTATTGCTGGGCACACTTGTTACGACCCGGTGTTCGAACGATTTTCTCGACGTTTCCCCGCAGGGTCAGCAACCGAATGAACAGTTCTGGGTGTCCGGCGAGGATGCGCTCAAGGCCGTAAATGCCATGTATGCAAATCTTCGATCGTATTTCCAGGTAGCTTTCCCTGCGATCGCGATCGAAAGCCTCGGATCGGATAATACCGAAAAAGGAAGTTCGCCTTCCGATGCGACGTTCCTCAATAACTTTGATAACTATACGGCTACTGCTACCGAGGAACAGATCCTGAACTTCTGGACGGGGCAGTACCAGTCGATCAATCTCGCGAACCAGGTACTCGACAATGTTCCTCCCATCGGAATGGACGAGAACCTGAAAGAGCGATATCTCGCGGAAGCGAAGTTCATCCGCGCACTTGCTTACTTCCGCTTGGTGCGCGCGTTTGGCGGAGTTCCTCTTCGCCTGCATGTTCCGGCGGATGCATCGCAGTACAACCTTCCGCGGGCCACGCGTGAAGAAACATACGCAGCCATCGAACAGGACCTCACCGAAGCAGCGGCGGTTCTACCTCCGACCTATTCGGGAATTGATGTGGGACGGGCGACGAAAGGTGCTGCACTCGCGCTGCATGCAAAGGTTTCCATGTATCAGGGAAAATGGCAGCAGGTGCTCGACCTGACGAACCAGGTGATGTCGATGGGTTACACGCTGTTCCCTTCCTTCGAGGGATTATTCCGCGTGGAGAATGAAAACAATTCCGAATCGATCTTTGAGATCCAGGCCGCGGTTATTCCGGGAAATCCCGCCGCCTCTAACTCTCAGTATTCGCAGGTGCAGGGGGTGCGCGGGTCGGTTGGCGGAGGATGGGGATTTAATGTTCCCACTCCTGATCTCGTGGCAGCATTTGAAGCAGGCGATCCGCGCCGCGATGCCACTATTATTTTCCGGGGCGAGACCACGCCGCAGGGCGATGCTATTCCTGCAACCGGCGACAATCCGATGTACAACCAGAAATCTTATGTTCCATTCGGTACTTACGTTGCAGGCTACAATGAAGGTGCGGATCAGAACATCCGGTGGCTGCGGTTTGCTGACGTTCTACTGATGAACGCTGAAGCCAACAATGAACTAGGCACACCAGCGGCAGCCCTCGAATCACTCGAGAAGGTCCGGGCTCGTGCCCGTGGCGGCGACGATACGCTGTTGCCGGAAGTAACTACGACCGATCAGACGCAATTGCGGCTTGCGATCTGGCATGAGCGCAGAGTGGAACTCGCGCTTGAGTTTGACCGATACTTCGACGTGATCCGCCAGGGAAGGGGACAGGAAATTTTCGGCCCGCTCGGATGGCAGCCGCACAATGAAGTTTGGCCCATACCTCAGCGAGAGATCGACCTGAGCGCAGGCGTGCTCGAACAAAACCCGGGTTATGGAGTTGGAACTGAATAACAAAGCAATGAAAATGAACAAATATATCAAGTCAGTGCTTAGCCTCGGGTTGGTCGGGCTGACCGCGCTGTTGGCGTCATCGTGCTACGACGAGTTTGATCCAAAGAGTTACCAACCTGTCTTTACAATCAGCGGCTACTCCGCGACAGATGAGATTGAGCCTGCGAGCCTGGTGGCTTACTGGTCGTTTGACGGCGAGCCGATCGAAATGATTTCAGGCACCGCAGCCACTGGTCACGAGACTTCCACTGTCAACGCCTTCAAGGGTCAGGGGGTCAGCTTCAACGCGAACAACCCTTCCTGGTTGCTGACAGATGCTCCGGAGAGTGTCACCGGGTTGCAGAGTTTTACAATTTCCTTCTGGGTAAATCCGGCATTCATTGACAACGATGCGAACGGCAGCATTGATGGAGTGATCGGTTTGATGACATTATCCAATCCGGATCGTTTCTGGGGGAACCTCGAGTGGTTCATCGAAAACAACAGCAACCCGGATGCGGCGATCCTGAAAGTCATCCTGACAAATGACAACACGACAGAAACGGATATTCTCGTCAGCAGCTACAAAGGACTCTTTGATACATGGACAAATCACACGCTAACCTATGACGCAGCGACGTCGACCTTGTCATACTATATCAATGCTTCCAGGCTGGCGACGAAGACGACGCCCTGGACGGGACCGATTACCTTTACTAACAGTGGTCCGATGGTCTTCGGCACTGCTCAGTTCCAGACAAATCCCAGTCTGACGAACCACGGGCCGGAAAGCTGGGCGAGTCATCTGACAGGAACAATCGACGAAGTTCGCATTTACGATAAGGCGTTGTCAGAAACTGACATCAATGCCCTCGTCGTGCTTCAGGGGAAGGGAAAGTAGGTCTGACAAGAACTAACTTTTTAGAGAAGGGGTTCCGCGTAAGCGGTCCCTTTTTTTTTGAACCTGCATATAACCTGCATATAACCTGCATTTAACCTGTATTAAACCCTGTATTCAACCTGTATTTAACCCTGTATTTAACCCTGCATTTAACCTGCATTAAACCGGCCCAATCAGTATATTCAAGGCGTAAAGAACAAAAATGAAAGCAATAATCCTCGGCTCCACCGGCATGGTCGGCAAAAGCGTTCTGCTGGAATGCGTCGAAGATAAAGATGTCGAGGCCGTGCTTCTCATCAACAGACGGCCTTTGAACTTTTCTCATGAGAAGGTCACAGAGATCATCCACCGTGATTTCATGGATACCTCTGCTCTTAAGGACAATCTCAAGGGCTACGACGCCTGCTTTTTCTGCCTGGGTGTCTCCTCCGTTGGGATGAAGGAGGAGGAATACCGAAGGTTGACGTACGATCTTACGCTCGGCTTTGCGCACACCCTCGCCTCGGTCAATCAGGATGTTGTTTTCTGCTATGTCTCCGGCACGGGAACCGATGAAACGGAGAAAGGCAAGATCATGTGGGCACGGATAAAGGGAAAGACGGAGAACGCCTTGGTTGCCCTGCCTTTCAAGGGCGCCTACATGTTCAGGCCTGGCTACATCCAGCCTCTGAAAGGCGTCAAAGCCCGGAGTGGAATCGTTAACGCGCTGTATACAGTCTTTACACCGCTCTATTATGTGCTGAAACCGTTTAAGGGACTGATGACCGACTCGGTATCATTGGGAAAGGCGATGATAAATGCTGCGCGGTACGGTTATGACAAGCGCATCATTGAAATGAAAGATATTGCTATTCTGGCTGGCCGCCATGAGCGGAACGGTGCGCAGCATTCCGGCTAACTGCAAAGAAATGTTCTTATCTTGCGTGCCGGCTTGTTGGTAGCGGATATGAAGCAATTCTTCAGATTTGTATTACTAATCCCGCTGAGCTTTCCCCTTTATGCTCAGCAAATAATCGAAGTTGACGATTCAATCGACGAGCGCAACTTCATGCCCTATCAGCTAACGTACCTGTTGGACTCCACCAATTCGCTTTCGCTTGATGATGTTTCTTCCCCTGCCTACGCGGGGCGATTCAAGAAACACACCTCCTATCAGAACAAGGACTTCCGCATCAATACTTCGTACTGGATCCGGCTACCCATCCGGCATACCACAGAAACCGGGAAGATCTGGCTGCTGGAGTTCTATGATCAGACGATCGATCACCTGGACGCGTATATCCCGCAGGTGGATGGAAGTTACAAGCAAGTTCGCCTTGGCGACAAGCATGCGTTCAACGAACGTATGCTTTTGCACAAGAATTTCGAGATCCTGCTGGACATGAAATCCGATACCGTGATGACGTACTATTTCAGAGTTCAGTCGCATGGATTTGCCGACCTGAGGATCGCGTTCCGTTCGGTGAACAGGTTCGTTTACTATGCATTGAACGAGTACTTCCTCTTCGGTACATTCTATGGGATGATCCTCATCATCACCTTGTATAATTTCCTCGTCTTCCTTGCGATCCGGGAGATCAAGAATATTTATTATATCCTTTACATCCTCAGCGTGGCAGCCTATGCGATGAGCTACGATGGCATCGGCTTCCAGTTTCTATGGCCGAATCACCCTGAATGGAATGACTACGCCACCGGCATCACATTGTATTCGGTTATTCTTACCGCGCTGGTGTTCACGCGCAGGTTTCTCCGAACAAAGACGGCCGCGCCCGTGCTCGACCGTGCGCTATACTGGATGATCGTATTTCGGTCTGTCTTTTTCGTGACGGTGATTTTCTTCGTCCCTCAATTACTAACATATCGCAACATCGAGATTATTCCGCTGTCGCTGATCTTTTACAGTGCAATCGCGGTATGGAAGCGGGGATACAGGCCCGCACGCTTTTTTGTGATGGCTTATGGAATATTATTTGCCGGTTTTTTCGTTCGCACGCTCGTATACTTCAACGTATTGCCGTTCACTACGGCCCTGCATTACAGCCTGCACTTCAGCTTTGTGCTGGAAATGCTCTTTTTGACCTTTGCCATGGGTGACCGCATCCGCATCCTGAAGGCAATGCGCGACCGGGCGATGAAACGGATTATCCGGGAGCACGAAGTGAATATGGAGCTGAAGGACAAAGTCACCCGCGAGCTGGAGCAGAAAGTGCACGAACGTACCCTGGAACTCAATACCAAGAATGAAGAACTGGAGGCGATCAACCAGAAACTCGAACGGCAATCGGCGGAGATCAACCAGATCAATTCGATGCTCGACCTCGATAACTGGAAACTGAAAAACAGCATCCGCGAGGTGCTTAACGAGCGACTGATGGAGAAAACCATGGACTACAAACAGTTCTGCACACTCTATGGTGATCGCCTTTCGTGCTACCGGTTCCTGGAGACACTGAAGTGGGAGAAGGGATTTCAGTGCCGTAAATGCGGGAATGAAAAGTATTTTGACGGAGCCCAAAAATTTTCCCGGCGGTGCACACGGTGTGGCTACAATGAGTCTATTACGACTTACACTATTTTTCACAGCATCAAGTTTCCCATTGAAAAGGCGTTTTATCTGGCCTATCTGGGAGTGACAGGGAGGAAGGACCACACGCTGGAATTGTTATCGGCGCAACTCGACCTCCGCGTGAATACCGTGTGGGGATTCCGAAAGAAGGTGCACGACCGTATTCTTGAAATGGAGCGAAACGGTAGAAAGCCTTCCGTGTCCCGTTGGGAGGAGGTTATCCTGCTCCCCGCAGCCACGAAAGCGAGGAAATCCAGGCAGCGTGCATCCCTTGCGGAAGGTTCTTGAGGAGGCGCCCCGATACGGACGAAACGCGCATGTCTTTTAACCGCAAAACGATCGGGCGACTTCACCCATCTTTCGCCTGAAATCGTTTGAAACCAGTGTTTTTTTTCCGGAAAAACAACGATGTGATTTGCCCTCATTGCACGGCTCGGAATCGCCGATAATGTCGATTTTTCTGTCGCTCCAGTTGATTTTTGACCATCTTTCTTCTTAAACAAACTGCTAACGTATGAAACAATATTTACTGGTCCTTTTGTCAGTCCTGTGCGCGTTCACGGCGTGGTCGCAGGAAAGACTTGTTTCCGGGACGGTGACCTCCGCTGAGGATGGGTTACCGGTTCCCGGTGTAAATGTTATTGTGCAGGGTACCACCAAAGGTACCGCAACTGATGCAGAAGGTAACTATTCGATTTCGCTGACGGAAACTGAGAATGTTCTGGTTTTCAGTTTCGTGGGTTTCAAGCCTACCACTGTCGATATCGGCAGTCGCGCAAGAGTAGACCTGGTCCTGGAGCCCGATGTGACTTCCCTGGATGAGATAGTGGTGGTCGGCTATGGAACACAGCGTGAGAAAGACCTTACTTCTGCGATAACAACGATTCGTTCCGAAGAGATTTCCAGGACACCTGCGAGTCAGGCCATGCAGTCATTGCAGGGGAAAGTGCCCGGACTCCAGATTGTCAGCAGTGGCGCCCCCGGCACGGGTCCTTCGGTCCGCGTTCGCGGCGTCGGATCCTTTCCGCGAATCGATGGGGAAGGTAGATCGAATAATGTCGAGGGGCCGCTCTACGTTGTCGACGGGATGTTCTTTGACAACATCGATTTCCTCAATCCTTCGGACATTGCAACGATGTCTGTCTTAAAGGACGCGTCGGCCGCAGCAATCTACGGAGTTCGCGCCGCCAATGGAGTCATCCTCATCGAAACAAAATCCGGGCTCACCAACGAGGCAGCGCAGATCACGTACGATGGTTATTATGGAGTTCAGGTAGCCCAGAACGTGCTCAAGATGGCCAATGCTGAACAATTCACGAACATGGCCAATGAATCGGGCTCTGCGCCCGATGCCAGCTTCATCGTAAATGCGATGCAGCGCTACGGAAGAAGCCGGATCAATCCAAATGTGCCGGATGTCAATACGGACTGGTATGATCAGATCCTGCGCACGGCGCCCATTCAAAATCACACGCTTAACGTTATGGGTGGAGGCGAGAACACTTCCTACTCGATCGGCGGGGGATACTTCGCGCAGGATGGAATCCTGGATACAAAAAACGATTACGAGCGCTTTAACCTCAGAACCAAGATCGACTTTCAGGCAAACGACTGGTTCAAGATCGGTGCCAACATCAACATGACCAACGCCACGCGTTATGATGCGGAGGATGCAGCCTGGAACCAGGCCTATTTCGCTGTACCGGTGCTGCCCGTTTATGACGAGATGAATACCAGCGCATGGCCCACCCGTTATGCAAGCGCGCAGACCCTGGGCTACCGCAGCGGGCAGAATCCGTTTCCGGTTCTTAAATTCAACGACAACCAGAACCGGATCCGGCAGATCCTGGCGAACTTCTATGTTCAACTGGATATTATCCCGCAAAAACTGAATTTCAGAACGGCCTACAACAACAGCTCACAGTCTCTCAGCGTTCGCAACGTAGACTTGCCCTACTATGTAAGTGACGGATGGCAACGTGCGCAGGCAACCATCACGAAGACAAATGAGACGTTTTACAACCAGATATGGGATAACGTCCTGACCTTTCACGAAGACATCGGCGATCACAGTTTCGAAGTCATGGCGGGAACCTCCTTCCGCGACGAGGCGTGGACGAAGCTAAAGGCAGCCGGCACTGAGTATGATATACCCCTGGATAAGGAACAATCCTGGTATATTAACTTCGCCAATCAGATTCCGACGGAGCAGGTTGACGATGACGGGACGCGGCAATATGGCCTTTCCTATTTCGGGAGGATCACTTATAACTTCAAGGACAAATATCTGATCTATGGTACCATGCGCGCCGACGGTACGTCCAAGTACCAGGACAAGTGGGGATACTTTCCGTCCGTGGGCGCGGGTTGGGTAATCTCTGAAGAGGGATTCCTCGACGATGTGCCCGCGGTGAACTTCCTGAAGCTCCGTGCGGGATGGGGACGCCTTGGAAACGACAAAGTTGCGGCCAGCGACGGCGCGAGAACAACGGAGGTCATCACGACCGCGATCGACGGGAAACTGGTTTCGGGCGCGCTCTTCACCAACACGTTTGACTACCTCGGTTGGGAAATCATCGAGTCATGGAACTTCGGACTATCGTCACAATGGTTGAACAACCGGCTCTCAGTCGAAGCCGATTACTTTGTCAGAAACAATATTAACGCAGTGATTCCGGTGCGGATCGGCAATGATTATGTCAACCGCAATGCGGGCGAGATCAGCAATAAAGGCTTTGAGCTTTCGGCAACCTGGTCCGACCAACTGCCCAACGGTTTGAGCTATCGTATTGGCGGAAATATCGCCACGTTAAAAAATGAGGTGACCGATGTTTACGGACAGCCATACATCGACGGCGGAAGCGCAGAATTCAGACGACGGACAATGGTCGGCGAGCCGTTACTCGCATTTTTCGGTTATGAAGTCACTGGGGTCTACCAGACAGATGAACAAGTTCAGGCAGACCCCATCGCTGTAGCGAACAGTCTGGTTCCGGGCGACCTGATGTACAAGGATCAAAATCACGACGGGGTAATCAACGACAATGATCGCGTGGTAATCGGATCTTACATTCCGACGCTGACTTATGGAGCAAATCTCGGCATCTCCTTCATGAACTTTGATTTATCAGCCAGCATCATGGGCCAATCCGGCAACAAGATCCTGAACCGTAAACGCGGCGAGGTGATCTGGACGCCGGACGCAAACATGGACGCTGACCTCGCGATCAATCGCTGGCACGGCGAAGGCACTTCGAATAAATACCCGTCTTCCGCGGCGTTGCGAAAGGGATGGAACCAGAAATTGAGTACGTTTTTTGTCGAAGACGGAGCCTTCTTCCGGCTGCAGAATGTTCAGCTCGCCTACAACTTCCGGAACCTCGAAGCTTTTGGCAAGAAGATGCCGGACTCGAGACTCATCCTTACGGCCGAGCGTCCGCTGACAATGTTCAGCTACAATGGCTTTAACCCGGAAGTTCCCAACGGACTTGATACTCAAACGTATCCGATCCCGGCTGTTTACACCGTTGGCCTTAACATCAAATTTTAATTCACAGATCTATGAAACTGTTTCAATATTATCTCAAGATAACGATGGTGGCTCTGATGGCGATGGTCGTCAGTTCCTGCCACGACTTGCTGGATGAAGCCCCCGAGAACACATCGTTCCTGGCGGACACAGACTATACAAAATCTGAAAATATGATCCTGCCTCTGCTCGGCGCTTATGCTGAATTCTATGCGCGTGGCTGGGAAGACTTTCCTCTGATCTCGGTTCGCGGCGACGATGTCAACGCCGGCGGACTAGGCGACCAACAGGATTACGCAGAAATGGATAAGTACAATTACAACAAGGATTTCTGGATGTACAATTCGGTTTTTCAAAACTTCTACAACGATATCTGGGATGCGCATTCGGCTATGGAACAAATAGCGCTGTACAAGGAGTTCGCACCGAATCCCGCGCTCGCAGACCAGTACATCGCGGAAGCAAAAGTGATCCGGGGCTTCCTGCTCTTTCAACTTGCCCGCGTTTGGGGTGATGTCTTCATCACAACCAGCTCTGACCCTTCCGATCTCCTCGTGGCGCCGATATCAAGCAGGGAAACGGTGATGCAGCACATTTCCCAAGAGATGGATGACGCGATTCCTTTCTTGCCGAGTATGCACCCCAACGAAAGAACCGACATACGCGGTGGCGTTACCCGCTACACAGCGCTGGCGATCAAAGCGCTCGCCAACCTGGAGTTAAAGGACTACCAGAAAGTAGCGGATGCGACCTCCCAGATAATCAAATCGGGTGAATTTTCCCTTGAACCAGACTTCTATCAGTTATTCAAGATCCCGGGCAAACTGAACAATGAAAACATTCTCGAGTGGCAATATTCCGACTTCGGTACCGGATCTGGGGATCAAAAGAGTTACTTGTTCGCGTTCTTTGGTCCTCAATCCTGGGTGCCTAAAGTTGCCGGCACCAATGCGGGCTGGGGTTTCTACGAACCGAGTCTTAAGTACATCAAGTTCATGCTGAATCGCGGCGAAACCACGCGGCTTCAGACTTCGGTTTTATTTACGAACCGCGGCATCGCCGAGATCAAGAAGGATCCGGCCTTTGCCACGCTTCCAGGCTGGGTTACCAACACCACTCCTTCCGGAGATGTAATTCCGGACTATGCCCGTGCCTTGTTCGCCAGTGGAAAGCATTACCTGCCATCCGATCAACTCACCCCGGGTCGTACGGAGTATGGAACGAACAAGAATTTTACTTGTATTCGCTATGCAGAAATTTTGCTGATGCACGCGGAGGCGTTGGTACAAGGCGCTTCCGGGACCGGTATGACCGCGGATGAAGCTGTAAATGCCGTTCGCGACAGAGCAGGTCTGAGCCCGCTTTCGGGTGTGACTCTTCAGCAGGTAATGGATGAAAAATTCGCCGAGCTTGCGATGGAGTGGGGAACTCGCTACTACGACATGATCCGCCTGGGAGAGCTTGATGAGCTGAGCTATGATGGCAGAACTTTTTCACAGGATAAGATTTTTCTGCCCTACCCGCAGGGACAAGTCGATCTGTATCCCATCCTTCGCGAAAAACAACAACCGATCTAAAAGATGAAGACAATGAAAGTATTCAATAGTATTTTGTTGGCTGGAGCTGCGCTCCTGATCGCTTCATGCGACGAGGGAATCGATCCGATTTCAAAAGTTGATCCCGGGCCCGACGAAGCAGCACCGGTGGTTACAATCAAAAGCCCGGCTGAAAAGACAATCGTGATACCGTTCACGGATGAGTCGGCTACCATCGATTTTGAGTTCGAAGCCGTGGATGATATCGAACTGGCCTCTGTTACCGCTACTTTGAACGGGGCCGCTGTAGAGGCCGTCAACAATTCGAAGGATTACCGGCGCGCACTTCAAACTTTTGCCTATGAGGACCTTCCGCTTGGCGACCACCATCTAAAGGTCACGGCTACCGATGTTTCCGGAAAGAACACAACGGTAGATTTTGATTTCACCATCAGCAACAAATACGTAGCGAAATATGAAGGTGAAACTTTTTATATGCCGTTCGAAGGAGGATTGTTCATGGATCTGATTACCGAAACAAATGCGGACGTCGTAGGGACCCCGGGCTTTGCGGCAGGGAAATACCGAAATGCGTACTCCGGGACTACAGATGAGTACCTGACGTTTCCTACGGCTGGATTGTTAGGCGATGAATTCAGTGCGGTGTTATGGTATAAGCTAAATGGAACTCCTGATCGCGCGGGTATTCTAACAATTGGTCCGCCTGATCCAAACCTTCCGGCGACGCCCAACAACCGCAAGAATGGATTTAGGTTGTTTCGGGAGAATGCCGGTGGGAAGCAACGATTCAAGCTCAACGTAGGCACTGGTACAGCAGACACCTGGTTTGACGGCGGCGCGGCGGCGGATGTGGATCCGGCAACCGGACCCTGGGTACACCTCGCTATCACGATCTCACAGGACAAGGCGGCTGTTTATATCAATGGCAATCCGGTTTCGCAAAACACATTCGACGGTGTTGACTGGACTGACTGCGACATTCTTTCAATCGCATCCGGTGCACCACGCTTTACAGAGTGGGGACACTTGTCCGACCAGAGCCTGTTTGATGAGGTGCGCTTCTTCAATAAGGCACTGACGCAAACGCAGGTGAAAGAGATCATGACGAATAATTAGTATCTGGAATTATTCCGGAATAACTGTACGAGGATCAATGTCGTTTACTTAAGCTCCGATGACTTCCTCTCCTTTAGGAGAGGATCAGAGGTGAGGTAGACAAAAAAAGGCTTAAGTAAACGACATGGGTACGAGGATTTTCAGGACGCACTGAAAATCCTCGTTATTTTTGTAAGACATGCTAAAGCAACTCACACTACTGTTATTTTTCTTTCTGTGCGGAATCAGCGCATGCAACAGGGATGACGAAGCTGATAAGCTGCTTCGGCTGACGAAGATATTCGTGGGCAATACTGAAATCGATCTCTCTTCCGGAATCGCGGAAGGCCTGCCTACCGACCGCAGCATCACATTGATATTTTCGGCCCGGCTGCGTCAATCACAGTCACCCGATGCTATCCAGTTAAAAATCGACCAACACACAGTGAACGCCGATATCAGCATTTCTTCCGATGGCCGCACGGTGTCGCTGTTTCCAGGCGGTACCTTGATGGTTAACACGGTCTACACGGTCGTGGTCAATGAGACTCTTCGCGGTGCAAACGGAGAGCACGGCGAGCCGCGGCAGGTTGGTTTCAAAACAAAGATGGCGGACCTCATCGCGACGGAGATAAAAGTCGGAGATCAGAATGTCACGGCCCTGAATAGGGCAGCGGATATTCCGCTGGACCTTTCACTTTCCATGCAGTTTTCATCACCAGTAGACCCGGCTTCGTTAAAGGAAACCTTGGAGTTCACCGGACCCAACGCTTCGGGTCTCAGCATGGCTTTCTCAGATGAGAATCGCAAAGTCTTGATAACAACAACGGCGCCACTGCGGCACCTTTCCCGGTACCAGCTTTCCGTTTCAAATTCGCTCACCGGTGCCGCGGGAGAGCCATTTGCCGGACTCTCACGGTTGCTCTACACGCAGGCGGATGAGACGCCGAAGTTCCCAGTCGTATCTGACGACGAACTGCTCACAATTGTCCAGCGGCAGACGTTCAAATACTTCCGCGACCTCGCCCATCCTTCCAGCGGGATGGCTCGGGAACGAAATACTTCCGGCGACATCGTCACCAGCGGAGGTTCCGGCTTCGGCATCATGGCGCTGATCGTGGGTATGGAGCGAAACTTTATCACACGCGCGGAAGGTCTGGAGCAAATGGGCCGGATCCTGTCTTTTCTTGAAAATGCAGATCGGTTTCACGGAGCATGGCCGCACTGGATGAACGGAAACACCGGCGATGTCGTGCCCTTTAGTCCGAATGACAACGGTGGCGACCTGGTGGAAACCTCCTTCCTGGTGCAGGGTCTGCTCACTTTCCGGCAATACCTGGATGCAGGCGTGTCCGGGGAACAATCCATGATTGACCGGATCAATGCGCTGTGGCATGCCGTAGAGTGGGACTGGTACACCCGGGGTGACCAGAAAGTATTGTACTGGCACTGGTCTCCGGACAAGCAATGGGCAATGAACCACCCGGTGCAGGGATACAATGAGGCGCTCATTACCTATTTTCTTGCCGCCGCCTCCCCGTCGCATACAATCGATGCGTCGGTATACCACGAAGGGTGGGCCCGTAATGGTTCCATCAGGAATGGAAGGAGTTTCTATGACATTCCGTTACCTCTGGGTTTCGATTACGGCGGTCCGCTGTTCTTCGCCCACTACTCGTTCCTCGGACTCGATCCGCGCAACCTCAGCGACACGTATGCCAACTACTGGACACAAAACGAAAATCATTCAAAGATCAATCACGCCTATTGTCGGGACAATCCGAAGAAGTACGTTGGATACAGCGATGTGTGCTGGGGGCTGACAGCAAGTGACAATCATCAGGGATACTCGGCGCATTCGCCGACCAATGACCTGGGTGTGATCACGCCAACTGCGGCGTTGTCGTCCTTCCCCTATACGCCTGAAGAGTCGATGAAGGCTTTGAAGTTTTTTTACTACACCTTTGGGGACCGGTTGTGGGGACCGTACGGTTTTTATGATGCTTTCAACATTACCGAAGGCTGGACGGCGGAGTCCTATCTTGCTATTGACCAGGGCCCGATCATCGTAATGATCGAAAATCACCGGACGGGTTTGCTCTGGGATCTCTTCATGTCAGCTCCGGAAGTGCAAACCGGGATGAGCAAGCTTGGATTCACGCGCTGATGTTTTGTTATTGTATGTATAGCTTTCAAACAAAATACTTCAAATATGAAAAATGCTTTGATCATTTTCCTTCTCGTTTGCACGCTGGCAGCCTGCACGTCGCGGAAGGAAGCGGAAACTTCCGCTTCTTCCGAACAGGAAACCATCAGCGATGACTCGCTCATGACATTGGTGCAGTATCGCACCTTCCAATATTTCTGGGATGGCGCGGAACCCGTTTCGGGCGCTGCGCGCGAGAGATTTCACGTTGATAACGTTTATCCGCAGAACGATAAAAATATTGTGACTTCCGGTGGCACAGGCTTTGGCGTGATGGCGATCCTTGCGGGCATTGAGCGGAAGTTTATTACGCGACAGCAAGGTTACGAGCGACTGAACAAACTTGTGAACTGGCTCGAGAAGGCCGATCGGTTTCACGGCGCCTGGCCTCATTGGATGAACGGGGAGACGGGAAAGGTGAAGCCGTTCAGCCCGAAGGATGATGGCGGCGACCTCGTGGAAACCGCTTTCCTGGCGCAGGGACTTCTTTGCGTGAGGGAGTATTTTAAGAATGGCAATGCGGATGAAAAGGCGATGGCGGAAAAAATCGACAAGCTCTGGAAAGAGATCGAGTGGGATTGGTATCGCCGCGGCGGACAGAACGTTCTTTACTGGCACTGGTCTCCGAAGAATGAATGGGCGATGAACTTTGCAGTTACCGGTTACAACGAGTGTCTGATCATGTACATTCTGGCGGCGGCATCTCCAACGCATGGGGTACCCGCCGAAGTCTATCACGAGGGCTGGGCACGCGGTGGCGCGATCGTAAACGACCCCGCTCATCAACAGTACGGGTATCATCTCGCCCTCCGCCACAATGGAGCCGAGCAGTTCGGCGGCCCGCTCTTCTGGGCGCACTATTCCTACCTCGGCCTCGACCCGAGAAACCTTCGCGACAAGTATGCGGACTACTGGGAGCACAACAGGAATCACACGTTGATCAATCGCCAGTACTGCATCGAAAACCCGAACGGTTTTAAGGGATACGGCGAAAGCTGTTGGGGACTTACCGCCAGCTATTCGATCAAGGGCTATTCCGGGCACAGTCCTGCGAACGATCTCGGAGTGATCTCACCCACGGCAGCGTTGTCCTCTATCCCGTATACGCCAAAGGAATCGATGAAAGTAGTGCGCTACCTCTACGACAGTCTCGGAGATAAGGTATGGGGGCAATACGGGTTTTATGATGCGTTCAGCGAAGAGCAGGACTGGTATCCAAACCGTTACCTCGCGATCGATCAAGGGCCCGTCGTTGTGATGATGGAGAATCACCGCTCCGGTTTGTTGTGGGATCTTTTTATGTCAGCGCCCGAGATACGACCCGCGCTTGACAAACTGGGATTTGAGAAATAGGCGCGGCGCGTTCATCCCGTCAGAGACTTTCTGGTCCCGGGACACCTGCCCCCATGTGCTGCATCTTTCCACAACTGGCTATTTATACTCTTGATTTCCAGCACCAATCGGCTGTTGGCACCATTTTTTCTTTTCATGTTATAACAATACACCTCGAAAGGGTGTATTTGTGTTTTTGTGGTCTACGATAAATTGACACTACTATGAGCAAATCAGGGCCGATTATAGTGATCGATGATGACCTCGAGGATCATATGATCTTCGAAGAAATATTCAGGAAACTCGACTATCCCAATAAGGTGATTTTCTTTTCCGACGGCAACAGCGCAATGGAATACCTCGACCACACCGAGGAACTCCCCTTTATAATCCTTTCAGATATCAACATGCCCGGAATGAACGGATTCGAAATCCGGGACCGGATATGCGCGAACGAAAAACTAAGCCGGAAATGTATACCGTATCTGTTCTTTTCGACAAGTGTCGACGAGAAGGCTGTCAAGCATGCCTACGACTTGTGTGTCCAGGGATATTTCATGAAGCCGGCTACCATGGGCGATCTGCAGAATACATTGCGAAAGATCATCGACTACTGGCAGGAATGTTATGCGCCCTCCCAGTTTAACTAGCGCAGCAACTCTTTAACGATATCCTCCCATTCTTCTGCAAGGCCAATTTGCGGTACCGGTCTGCCCGCCCTCCGGTACCAATACGCGGCGTTGCCGGAGTCGCCTTCCTTGCGATGCAGATACGCGTGCACCCACGACCCATCTTCCGACGTGATATCCTGTGCAATGTTGTGTGCTGTTTCCCAATCGTTCTTCCCCTCATACCACATTGCTTGCAACAATTCTGAAACGCCTTCCGGAGGTTTGGAAGCCGATAACGTTGATTTGAATTCCATCAGTGTCATGCGACAAAGTTGCGAATTTTTTTTCTACCACCGGGTTCGCACGCCCCGAAGATGCCTTGTATTTAACTCTTGTTTTCACTACATTGTTATACACCTAACCATTCCGCTTATGAAATTCTTCAACGATCCTGACCAAATTCCTCAGAGTTACGGGTTTCGAATTGCTCTGGGCCTGATTGCGTACTTCGTCGCCATGCATCTGGTTGGGTTGTCCCATCAGGTGGAGCTGCGTCTTTTCAATCTGTTCATCCTCGTCGCAGGTGTTTATTTTGCCCTTAAGAAATTCAGAGAAACACATGACGGCCACCTCCATTATTTTCGCGCGTTGATCCTGGGCGTTTCCACGGCGGCGATCGGTTCTTTCATCTTTGCTGCGTTCCTGTTTATTTACATGAAAGTAGACGACGGACTAATGCAGTCCATCCGTGAAAATGAACCGATGGGTAGATACATGAATGCGTATATCGCTTCATTCATCGTTGCTCTCGAAGGACTTTTCTCAGGGCTGCTGGTTACATTCATTTTGATGAACTTCGTTGCGACAGACGGAGTGAATGAATCGCACGGTTGAACCCCCAATCCTGAGCCCCTCTTTAATCCCAATCCTGAGCCGCCTGAGAGATTGAGCGTGGGCAAAGGCGAAGGAACCCCGACCCCCCTTCTAATCCCAATCCTGAGCCGTGAGAGGGATTGAGCGTGGGAAAAGGCGAAGGATCCCGAAAAGCGCAAGCAGCTAACTCTCACTTCGACAGCAGGCGCAGCAAGTCTTTCCACTAGCTCTCCTTCCACTGAGGCGGTGGTGGGCCGTGGCATAGTTTTTTTGATTTTATTCCAAACAGATTGATATGAAGATCGGTAATACATCTGTCTGGAATATTGCTACGCGTATTCCCGAAATATATGGCACTTTGATATTTGCAGCGTTGCTGGTGTATTTCTTTTTGATGTACGCGCTGGGACTGGTGCACATCACAGAGTTGCGGCTAGTCAACCTTTTTATATTGGTGGCAGGAGTCTACCTGGCGTTGAAACAGTACCAGCGGACACACCGTGGCCACATGGATTACTTTCACGCATTTACCACCGGCATATGGACGGCCGCTATCGGAACGGGTGCTTTCGGAATATTCCTGCTGGTGTACCTGCATATCGACAATCACTTCATGTCGATTCTCGCGGAGAAGCAGCCATTGGGTTTCTATCTGAACCCATATATTGCTTCGTTCATTGTTACTCTTGAGGGATTCTTCTCAGGCTTATTCGTAACGTTTCTGCTTTCGAATTTTATGGCAGCCAGACGGCCCGCCAGCGGAGAAGCGAAGCGCAGCGAGATTATTCAGTGATTTTCATCCAGGCCACCTTCTGTTCGGCTTGATGCGGCTGCGCAAGTATGCTGCCGTATAGTTCCGGACGTCGTGCTTTACGGTACCGATAACCGCCGGCTTGCTTGAGTTTATCTTCGAACAAGGTAGCGGTCGCGAGATCGTTGTCGAGCTTCCTGCATTCCGCAATGATATCGCCGAACGGGTCTATGATCATCGAGCAACCATTCTTCAATTGATCGTCGTCCATACCGATCGGGTTGGAGAAGATAGCGTATACCGCGTTGTCATACGCGCGGGCAGGAAGCCACTTCATGAGCCAGGCGCGACCTTTCAATCCATCGAATTCCATTCGCAGCGATGTTGGATCGTTCTCGCGGTTATACCACAATCGCGGATCGACGAAGCCGGCTCCCGGGCGAGTCGAGGGAGTGCACATCGTCACATGTGGCATGAAGATCACATCCGCGCCAAGCAGGGCTGTAGCCCGAACATTTTCCACCACATTGTTGTCGTAACAGATCAGGATCCCGCACTTCCAGCCGTGAAGATCAAAGACGGTGTACGAGTTTCCGGGTGTAATGTTAGGATTGATAAATGGGTGAAGCTTGCGATGCCGCGCGATCAGACCATGGGGACCTACGGCGACATAAGCTTTATAAATAGCGCCGGAGGCATCCTTCTCAAACAAACCCGCCAGAACGGAAATGTTGTGCCTGGCGGCTATAGCCTGAAGACGGACAACGCTTTCGCCGCCAGGTATCAATTCGGAGAGGTCCAGCATCTCCTCTTTTGAAAGATGCCGCGCAAATGTGTACCCGGTAACAGAGCACTCATGAAATGCCACCGCATGCGCCCCATCCGCCGCAGCCTCACCCGCCATTTTTTCGATGATATTAAGATTATACTTCTTATCACCACTCTTGTGTTCAAACTGCGCCGTACTGACCCGAATATTCTCCATTTAACTGCGTCTAATTCGTCCCCCCACCTGTCCCCCTCCCCGAGGGGGACCGATCTTCCGCAGGAAGATCAGGGGGTCCGCCGAGCCCTACCAACTCACAGCGAAGCTGATCCCCCCTCCACCAAAAATACACCCCTTCCCTCAATTACTCAAGCTCCACGCATCGCGCCAAGTTCCAAACCTTCAGAAAGTTCGTTAACATTGTGCATCCCAAATTCCAGCCCATGCGCTATCAGAATATCAGCCAACAGCTTTTTGTCAAGAACCGGAAAAACCTTCTCCAGGAAATCAAACCCCACTCGGTAGTCGTTCTCAATTCGAACGACATCATGCCGACGAATGCCGACGGGACGATGCGCTTTCGCCAGAACTCCGATCTCTTTTACCTTACGGGTGTCGACCAGGAGGAGAGCACGTTGGTGCTTTGTCCGGATTTTCCCGATGAGAAGTATCGCGAGGTCCTGTTTCTTCGCGAAACAAATGATCAGATCGCGCTCTGGGAAGGTCACAAGCTGACAAAGGCGGAGGCACGTAAACTGACGGGTGTGCAAACGGTTTTGTGGGCCTCGGAATTCCATAGGATTTTTAATACTATGATGGTGATGGGAAACGTAGAACATGTTTATCTCAACACCAACGATCATTACCGCGCCGACGTGACGGTTGATTCACGCGATCAGCGTTTCATCCGGTGGTGTCAGGAAAAATATCCGCTTCACCGCTATGAGCGGCTGGCGCCCATCATGCACCGACTGCGCAGTATTAAATCCAGCGAGGAGATCGCACTGATGCAGAAAGCCTGCGACATTACGGCGGATGCATTCAGGAGGGTGCTGAAGTTTGTGAAGCCGGGTGTGATGGAGTATCAGATCGAAGCGGAGTATGCACACGAATTCCTTCGACAGGGATCGCGGGGGTTTGCTTACGAACCCATTATCGCCTCAGGCGCGAACTCGTGCGTGCTGCACTACATCGTGAACGATCAGCCCTGCCGCGATGGCGACGTCTTATTACTCGACGTGGGATGCGAGTACGCCAATTACAACGCTGACCTTACACGCACGATACCGGTGAATGGAAGATTTACGGCGCGGCAGAAGGATGTGTACAACGCCGTGCTCCGCATCCACAAGGCCGCGGCCTCCATGCTACGACCCGGTGTCAAGTATTACGATTATCACAAGGAGGTTCAAAAACTTACGGAGTCGGAATTGATCGGACTCAAACTGCTGGACAAACACGATGTAGCAAAGCAGGATCCGGATAAACCGCTCTTTCTAAAGTATTTTGCTCATGGTACTTCACACATGCTGGGCCTGGACGTTCACGACGTCGGAAACATGTACCAGAAGATGGTTGCAGGAATGGTGTGGACGGTCGAGCCGGGCATCTACATACGCGAAGAAGGCATCGGCGTGCGCCTCGAAAACAACGTGCTGATTACTGAAAACGGCATCGTCGATCTCATGAAAGATATTCCCCGCGAGGCTGAGGAGATTGAAGATATTATGAGAAGTTGACAATGGTGAGTGGTGAGTGGTGAGTGGTGAGTAGTGAGTAGTGAGTAGTGAGTAGTGAGTGGTGAGTGGTGAGTAGTGAATAGTGAATAGTGAATGGTGAATGGTGAATGGTGAATGGTGAACAAAGAGAGTGGAGACGCACTCTCACAACTCACAACTCACCACTCACAACTCACACAGAGAATGATTCCCCGCATCCGCAGGTTCGGGATGCATTTGGATTGATGAACTGGAATCCCTTGCCGTTTAGTCCGTCGGAGAAGTCAAGCGTGGTACCCAGCAGGTACAGCAGGCTTTTCTTGTCAACCAGGATCTTGACCCCTTTATCTTCGAAGACCTGATCAACAGGGTTTATCTTCTCGTCAAATCCAAGGTCATACATGAGGCCTGAGCATCCGCCGCCTTTTACAGATACGCGTATATTGGCGTTATCCGACCGGCCTTCCTCTTTGCGAAGTTCAGAGATCCTTTCTTTAGCTTTATCAGTAACTGTGATCATATTCGGTGCTTACTTTAGTACTAACGTTTTTTGCTGAATCAAGATTCAGCGCGAAGCCATACGGCCGCTTTGCCGGTTATAATGGCCGAAAGTTCCAGTAAAACTTTAGAATACGGCAAAAAGTTTCGTCTTTCGGTTTCAAAGTTAACCCAATTATGGAAAAATTGGAACATATAGGCATCGCCGTCAAGGACCTAAAAAATGCCAATGAGCTGTTTGCCCGTCTTCTCGGCGCCGGCCATTATAAAATTGAGGAAGTCCCCAGCGAAAATGTCACGACCTCCTTCTTCCGGATCGGTGACACCAAGATTGAACTTCTGGAAGCCTCATCCGAAGAATCCGCCATCTCGAAATTTATTGCACGGAAAGGAGAAGGCATTCACCACCTCGCCTTCGAAGTAGCCGACATCGAAGCAAGCGCTAAAAAATACCAGGCACTCGGCTTCGAGCTGGTCAACCCCCACCCAAAACGCGGCGCCGACAATAAGCTGGTTTTATTTCTACATCCAAAGTCTACCAATGGTGTGCTGATTGAGCTGTGTCAAAGCGTTGAATAGTTAACAATTGACAATTAACAGTTGACAAAGCTCAACCTGCAGAACCTATCAGCTCAAAAATTTACTTATTATCTGAAAATTTGGATAGAACGCGCAAAACTGCTGAAAGGACGACAACCCACTGAAACGCAGGCCCGTTGTCAATTGCCTAATTGCCCAATTGTCAACTGTCTTAGATGCTCAAAACCGTTGAAAGGACCACACCCGGTGAAACGCAGACCCGTTGTCAATTGTCCAATTGCCCAATTGTCAACTGTTTTAATACCCTCTCGAAGCCTTCCGTCCGCCAAACTGGATATCGTTGTAGTACTTCTGCTTTTTCTTACCCTCGGCGGTCTTGTAATAGGGTTTGCTGCTCGCGCACGAGCTCAGGATGATGGACAGAACGATCAAGAAACCAAAATACTTTTTCATGGCGTTGCTCATTCCCGGTTTATACGTCTCGACCAATAAAAATAACCGCTTTTGAATTTAAATTCAGATTTTTGACCTGAAAAGCAGTTAAACGACCATTAAAGATAGGGAGAATTCCAACATGGAAAACAAACGGTTTGAAATCAGCAGTTTAGGTGAGTTTGGGCTCATCGAGCGCATACGGAGTAAATTCGCCACCCGGCCCGGCCCAACCATTCGGGGCATCGGCGATGACGCCGCTGTTCTGGAGGCTGGCAACGATTACCTGCTTATTGCAACAGACATGCTCCTCGAGGGCATCCACTTTGATCTGCGATATATGCCCATTCAGCATCTGGGGTACAAGTCGGTGGCCGTCAACGTCTCCGATATTGCTGCCATGAACGGCAAAGCCGAACAGATCACGGTAAGCCTTGCGCTGAGCAATCGCTTTTCCGTGGAAGCCGTGGATGCCCTTTACGATGGGATTAAGGCGGCCTGCGACAATTACGGCGTTGAGCTGGTGGGAGGAGATACCACATCTTCGGCTTCGGGGCTGGTGATTTCAGTCACGGCGATCGGCCGGGTCGCGCCTGAAAAGGTCGCTTACAGGGCCGGTGCTCGGGAGAATGACATCATTTGCGTTACCGGCGATCTGGGCGCGGCGTTCGCCGGATTACAGGTGCTGGAACGCGAGAAGCAGGTGTTTCTCTCCAACCCTAAAATGGAGCCGGACCTGGAAAAGTATGAGTACATCGTCGGCCGTCAGCTCAGGCCTGAGGCGCGCACCGAAATTATTCTCGACCTGGCAGAAGCGAGTGTCATACCGACCTCTATGATCGATGTCTCCGACGGACTTGCGTCTGAACTGCTTCATATCTCGAAAGAATCAAAAGTAGGTGTCCGGATCTACGAGGACAAAATCCCCATTGACCAGATGACGTACGACACTGCAGTTGAATTTAATCTTGACCCCGTGACGTGTGCGCTGAATGGCGGCGAGGATTACGAGTTATTGTTCACCATCGACAAGGCCGACCAGGAGAAGCTGAAAAATCATCCGGATATCCACATGATCGGATACATTCATCCCCGCGCCACCGAGAATGTGATGATCACAAAGTCGGGAAACCCCGTGCCACTGCAAGCCCAGGGCTGGGACCATTTCACCCACCGGTCATAAGGGGATACTGTAAATAGACGCCCCTAGTCTTCAGGGAATGGAATGAAAACGAAATTCGTGAAGTCCGTGTCAACGACAAACAGGCAGCAGAACTCGTCCGGATCCTTGAACGCCGACTTGAAATCGTCCTCATGTTCGATCAGATCGCGCTGCACAAACTCATCCAGGTATGACGCGTAGTAGTTCCACTCTGTGTGCGCCGTCCTGGAGTCGATCAACAGTTGGCCTATGGGTTGGTCAACCTTGCAGACCGGGAATATCGGATAGGATGAGAAGCCCCTCTTGCGGATCTGATAGGAAGCTTCTTTGAGAGTGTCAGCCACCTTCACAAAATCCTGCGAGATGGTCCCGAGATATTTACCACTTAATTCGGGGTCATTTTGCATATTGATCTTTAATAATTGCTGTTAAAGCTAATGTACTGTTGTTTCAATTTCCTAAGTTTAACCGTTTTCCTTACCAATTTGTTTCCTCTCCGCAAATATCAGTATTTATACTGCTTCCTCTTAGTTGCCGTTCTGATCGATGCTTCCCATCCCGTTTTCGGGCAAAAGAAGAATGACGACTTTCAGCTGCACATCAAGGAAGCTTCATCACCGATCATAATTGACGGGGTAATGGACGAACTCGCGTGGACTGAAGCGCAGGTGGCCACGGACTTCTACATGATGCTTCCCATGGACACGAGCAAGGCGCGCGTGAGAACGGATGTGCGGATGACCTACGACCAGCACAATCTTTATTTGATCGCCATCAATTATCACGCGGTGCCCGGACCTTATATGGTGGAATCGCTACGCCGGGATTTTGTATTCGGGAAAAACGATAATTTTTTGCTTTTCATGGATCCGTTTGATGACCTCACCAACGGATTTTCTTTCGGAGCGAACGCAGCAGGGGCGCAATGGGACGGCATCATGTACGAAGGAGGAAAAGTTGATCTGAGTTGGGATAACAAATGGCGATCGGAAGTAAAGAACTATGATGACAAATGGATTTTTGAGATGGCGGTGCCGTTCAAGACCATTCGCTACAAAAAGGGAATCACGAAGTGGGGGATCAACTTCAGCAGGCTCGACCTGAAGACCACGGAGAAGTCGAGTTGGACTCCCATTCCTCGCCAGTTCCCGTCGGCGGCACTGGCATATACGGGCAACCTGGTATGGGATCGCCCACCACCGGCTGCCGGCGCCAATATCTCCGTCATTCCGTATGCGCTTGGCGGCGTAACCCGCGATTATGAAAACGGTATTCCTTCGAAGAGCCGTCTTGACGTTGGAGCCGATGCCAAGATCGCACTCACGTCTTCACTAAATCTCGACCTGACCGTGAATCCGGATTTCTCGCAGGTAGAGGTGGATCGCCAGGTAACGAATCTTGACCGCTTTGAGCTGTTCTTCCCCGAGAGGAGGCAATTTTTTCTTGAAAACGGCGACCTGTTTGCCAACTTCGGATACACGTCCAATCGTCCTTTCTTTTCACGGCGGATCGGCCTCGGCGACCCGGTAGAGCTCAGAGCCAGTCGGGAGCAACAGGCGACGCAAGTGGGTGTGCCGATCCGGTACGGCGCGCGGTTGAGTGGCAAGATCAACAAGGACTGGCGTATCGGTGCGATGGATATGCAAACGGAGGAACTGAAAGATGATAATGTCTTTCTGCCCGCCCATAACTTCGCCGTTGTGGCTTTGCATCGACGAGTCTTTGCACGTTCCAACATCGGCGCCATCATTATCAATAAAGAAGCCGTCAACTACACCCCCTCGGATACGATCTCCGGACTGAACAGCTACAACCGGAATCTCGGCCTGGAGTACAACCTTGCATCGGCAAACAATGTGTGGACCGGCAAGGCGATGTTCCTGAAATCTTACACCCCGGGAGTGGCCGGCCGCGATTTCACGCATGCCGCAAACCTTCAGTATAACAGCCGTGAATGGATCGTCTCGGGACTGTATGAATACATAGGCAAGGATTACAATGCAGAGGTGGGTTACGTGCCGCGCCGCGGCTATGTCAAATTTAACCCGGTTGCGTCGCGATTGTTTTTTCCGAAGGGAACCATCGTCCTCAGTCATGGTCCCGGTGTCAATGCAACTTACTATACGAACGAATCGCTGTCGGAAGTGACCGATCGCGAAACAGTCGGGTTGTATAAGGTATCCTTCCGTTCGCAGGCGGTACTGACCGTGTGGGCTGCGGAGAACTATGTGAAACTGTTAAGCCCGTTTGATCCTACCAATCTCCGCATCGATTCACTCGAGGCGGGAACAGAGCATCGGTGGAAATCGTGGGGCTTTGATTTTGTGTCGCGTCCGCAAAGTATGCTGACGTACACGATGTCGCTGCGCCAGGGTGGTTACTATGCTGGAGGAAGCCGTTTCAATTTTACGGCGGACATCGGATATCGCTTTCAGCCCTATGTCAGTTTTCTTCTCAGCGCTGCTTATAACGACATACACCTTCCGGCGCCCTGGAATACGAGGAGGTTCTGGCTGATTGGTCCACGGCTCGATGTGACGATGACCAACAAGCTTTATTTTACCGCCTTCGCGCAGTACAACGAACAGCAGAAGAATGTCAACCTGAACACCCGTGTGCAATGGCGATACCGTCCCGCGTCGGATCTGTTTATCGTATACACCGATAACTATTTCCCTGAGACGTTCTCTGTGAGGAACAGGGCGCTTGTCGTTAAGTTGACGTATTGGTGGAATTTGTGAAGGTTGCTGGTTACTGGTCTCTGGTTACTGGTTGCTGGTTTCTGGATACTGGTTGCTGCCTTTTACCAGTAACCAGAAACCAGTAACCAGCAACCGTTAAGAAGATTTTTCGGTGTCGTTCAGCCACTTCTCACAAAACAGTCTAAGCTGCGGAAAAAAACTCTGAAACTCGTTGTTGAATTGTTCGTGGTATTTGCGCAGGTCGTTGGAGGCGTTTTCCATTTTCGAATCATAGGGGGTACGGCTTGCCATGCCTGAGAGCGCGCGGTGAACGCCGCCGATCTCGCGATAGCTCACGAGCCAGTTACCGCTTCGCATATAGGGAAACATGCGCTTGAATCCGGTGGGAAATATGGGCGAAAAACTTTCCAACGCCCGATATGTGTCCTCTACAAATTTTCCGAGCGATTCGCGATGATACTGCGCCCAGTTGATGGCGAGGAAGTGGTCGTAGAAAACGTCGACAATGACTCCGGCGTAGTGGCGATACGTCGCGC
The DNA here is from genome assembly GCA_044507775.1 of Flammeovirgaceae bacterium. Taxonomy (GTDB): domain Bacteria; phylum Bacteroidota; class Bacteroidia; order Cytophagales; family Cyclobacteriaceae; genus Chryseosolibacter. The sequence goes on from JBIQIY010000005.1 coordinate 167,621, forward strand.
GCAGCCGGCCTTTGCTTTCGCGCACGATCGGATGGCCATCCGTAAATTCATCGATGGCGCGGTGAAGCTCTACGCCCCGGATGATCGCCGGGTCAAACTTGCTCAGCGCCTGACGGCCTTTGATAAAATCGCCGATAAAATTTCCAAGCAAAATGTTTTTGTCTGTTCCGGAAAGGTATGCGTGCGCCAGGAAATTCATAACGTTAAAGTTATTGGTTATTTGTCATTAAGTTGCTAGGTTGGTGATCACAAACAGCCCCTCATGAACGATTTGTCCCGGATGAAGCTTCTGATCAATCTCGCCAAGGTCGATGGTCAGGTTGCCGACAAGGAAAAGAATTACCTGATCAGCATCGGTCGCGCGAACGGCATTTACCCCGATGAGATCTATCCGTTGTTCACGCAGAATCATACTGTTACCGTTCCAGCCGATTTATCAGACGACCAGAAGTTCGAGCTGATCTTCACCCTCGTTCAGTTGATGAAACTCGATGAAAGGATGTATCGGGAAGAGATAGCATTCTGCGGTCAGGTCGGGGCGAGGTTGGGGTATAGCAAGCACGTCATGTTTGAGCTGTTGGCGCAGGTGAAGTCAGGCCGCATGGAAGCTGCCGAGATGGAATCACTAAAAAAGCTGACGCAAAACTTTCTGAATAAGCCTTGACGCTCCTGCGCGTTACCGGCCGGCGGCAAAGTTTAAAAATCAGCGGCTGACGGCTAATTTTTGCAACATCTGGCTAATAAATTCCTACTTTTGCACTCCACATTTTGAGGAATAAAGACGGGAATGGAAAACATCCGCAATTTTTGCATAATCGCCCATATTGACCACGGGAAAAGCACCCTGGCAGACCGGCTTTTGGAGTTTACGGGCACGCTGACCTCCCGTCAGATGCAGGCCCAGGTACTGGACAACATGGACCTGGAACGGGAGAAGGGTATCACGATCAAGGCGCATGCCATCCAGATGAATTACAAGGTCAATGGCCAGGAATACACTCTCAACCTGATCGATACCCCCGGCCACGTCGACTTTTCCTATGAAGTGTCGCGCTCGATCGCCGCCTGTGAAGGGGCGCTGCTAATCGTAGACGCCAGCCAGGGAATTGAAGCACAAACGATTTCGAATCTTTACCTCGCACTCGAGCACGATCTCCAGATTATCCCGGTCCTGAACAAGATCGACCTTCCCCACGCCATGCCGGACGAGGTAACGGAAGAGATCGTGGACCTCATCGGCTGTAAGCCGGAAGAAGTTATCCGTGCGAGCGCGAAGGAAGGTGTCGGCATCCAGGAAATACTCGATGCAGTGGTGACGCGGATCAAGCCACCGAAAGGCAATCCGAAAGCGCCGCTGCAGGCTATGATCTTTGACTCGGTGTTCAATTCCTTTCGCGGCATTGAAGTTTACTTCCGCGTATTCAACGGCGCCATCCGGAAAGGAGAGCGTATCAAATTTGTCAATGCGGGCAGAGAATATTTCGCGGAAGAGATCGGGGTACTTAAACTCGAAAAGCAACCGAAGAACGAGATCTCTGCGGGCAATGTCGGGTATCTGATCTCCGGTATCAAAGTGGCTCGCGAAGTGAAGGTAGGAGATACGATCACCCATCCAGAACAGCCGGGAGAAGCGATCAAAGGTTTTGAGAACGTCAAGCCGATGGTATTCGCGGGAATTTATCCGGTAGACACCTCCGAGTTCGAGGAGCTGCGCGCTTCCATGGAAAAGCTTCAACTCAACGATGCCTCGCTTGTCTGGGAACCGGAGACATCCGCCGCCCTCGGCTTCGGATTCCGCTGCGGTTTCCTCGGCATGCTGCACATGGAAATTATCCAGGAGCGGCTTGAGCGCGAGTTCGGGATGACAGTTATTACCACCGTGCCTTCGGTTCAATTCAAAGCACATCTCACGAACGGGGAAATTGTCGACATCAACGCTCCATCGGAAATGCCGGACCCGACGAAGACCAACCACATTGAAGAACCGTATATCAAGGCGCAGATCATTAGCAAAGCAGAGTTTATCGGTCCGATCATCAGCCTGTGTATGGATAAACGCGGTATGATCAAGAACCAGACATATCTAACCACCGACCGGATCGAGCTGAGCTTCGAAATGCCGTTGGCGGAGATCGTCTTCGATTTCTTCGATAAGCTCAAAACCATTTCCCGGGGATACGCTTCTCTCGACTATCATTTGATCGGCTATCAGCAATCGGATATGGTAAAGCTTGACGTGATGCTTAACGGCGAACGCGTCGATGCGCTGAGTGCGATAGTACACCGTGGGAAGGCTCACGACTGGGGACGAAAATTATGCGAAAAGCTGAAGGAGCTGATCCCGCGCCATATGTTTGAAGTGGCGATCCAGGCTGCCATCGGCCAGAAGATTGTGGCCAGGGAAACCATCAGTGCCATTCGCAAGAACGTGATCGCCAAGTGTTACGGCGGTGACATTTCGCGGAAGCGCAAGCTGTTGGAAAAGCAAAAAAAGGGCAAGAAGAGAATGCGCCAGATTGGAACCGTGGAGGTGCCGCAGGAAGCGTTTATGGCCGTGCTAAAAATTGATTGACCTTCTCGCATATTATACCTGATATGACTGAAACAACCACATACACATTGATCGATGGCCGCAAGATCTCGGATGACATCAAACATGAGATCGCGGAGAAAGTTGCGCTGCGCAAACAACAGGGCAAGAAAATACCGCATCTCGCCATCATTGTTGTCGGCGACGACGGCGCCAGCCAGACCTATGTCGACAACAAAGTGAAAGCGTGCAAAGCGGTCGGCTTTCACTATACGATGATGCGCTTTGCGGATACGATCAGCGAAGAGAAACTGATGCGTCACATCGATCATGTCAACAATGACGACGACGTCGATGGTTTCATTGTGCAACTCCCGCTGCCCGACCATATCTCGGTCGAGAAGATTACCGAGATGATCCGGTCCGACAAAGACGTGGATGGATTTACGAATCACAACTTCGGAAGTATCATTTCAAAGAATCCGCTGCTGATGCCAGCGACTCCTTACGGCGTACTGGAGTTGCTACGCCGATATAATATAGAGACGGAAGGCCGGCACGCTGTAGTTGTCGGTGCCAGCCGTATTGCAGGCGCGCCCCTGAGCATGATGCTTGTGGAACAGGGCCGTGCGACGGTTACTATCTGCCATAAATACACGAAAGATCTGGCCGAAATTACACGCGCTGCAGATATCCTCTTCGTCGCAGTGGGCAAGCCAGGGCTAATCACGGCAGATATGGTTAAAGATGGCGCCGTGGTCATTGACATCGGCACCACGCGGGTTGAAGGGCCTGAATTTGCCAGGGGTTGGGCTATCCGCGGCGATGTCGACTTCAAAGGTGTTTCCAAAAAAGCTTCCTACATCACACCGGTTCCCGGTGGAGTAGGGCCCATGACAATCGCTTCACTGCTTTTGAATACACTGCGCGCAACGGAGTCGCGCAATCCTTAATTTCATTCTCCCGCGATGTTGGATAATTCCGATACGCCGAACAGTGCTCTTCCTTTGATGGAAGATTTTTACACCATCCAGGGAGAAGGAAACTATCAGGGGCAGGCCGCATATTTCGTGCGCCTCGGCGGATGCGATGTCGGTTGTGTATGGTGCGACGTAAAGGAATCGTGGGATGCTTCAGCCCACCCAGTTGTTACTGTGGAAGAGATCACGCGCCGCGTTAAGTCAACCGGTGCACCGGTGGCTGTTATCACCGGCGGAGAACCATTGATGTATGATCTGACTACCCTCACTAAAAGCCTGATGGAAGCCGGCGTGCGAACGCACCTTGAAACATCTGGTGTATATCCCCTGACGGGATCATGGAACTGGATATGCTTTTCTCCGAAAAAGTTCAAGCAACCCGATGCATCAATTTTCCCGCGCGCCGATGAGTTGAAGATCATCGTCTATAATACCAGCGACTTCCAATGGGCCGAAGAATATGCCAGCCGGGTTCGGGAGGAGTGTAAATTGTTTCTGCAGCCCGAATGGTCGCGTGAAAAGGAAATGCTTCCGGGTATCATCGCGTATGTGAAAAAACATCCGAAGTGGAAGATATCGCTTCAGATACATAAGTATATGGAGATACCTTGATTTGTTGAAAGGGGTGGAGGTGTAAGGGGTATAGGGGGTGTAGGGGGTATAAGGGTCTAGGGGTGTAAGGGTTTAAAAGGCAGGTTGAATGCGGGTATAAAGGCAGGTTGAATGCAGGTATAAAGGCAGGTTGAATGCTGGTTTAAAGGCTGGGTTTAATGCAGGTTAGGTTTGAGTAATATTCTATTGTGTCTGTCAGGGAGTTTGCAAGTGTTTTGAATGAATATGGCGCGGACGGAACGCCGTTTCTGTTCCTGGTGGATTTTGAAATGAAGAAGCCCATTGTCTTCCGGCTTTCCGAGGTTGACGATTCGAATATATTATACCACATAAACGGCCGCACCAATTTTGGGGGCTTAAGGGTTGGACGTCGCACGATCGACTTAGTGAAGTACCCACCGGATTTTGATGTTTACAAGAAAAAGTTTGACCGGGTATGGTCGCGGCTTACCTACGGTGATTCCTATCTGACAAACCTGACGATAAAGACGCAAGTAACAACGGATCTCACACTGAAGGAGATCTTCGCGCTGAGTCACGCGAAATACAAACTGTGGTTCCGCGAGGAGTTCCTGGTTTTCTCGCCGGAGACTTTTGTCCGCATCGACAGTGGACAGATATTCTCCTATCCCATGAAAGGAACGATCGATGCTTCGATGCCGGGCGCCAGGAAGAGAATTTTAGGTGATGCCAAGGAAATGGCGGAACACGTAACGATCGTCGACCTCATACGTAACGATCTCAGCGCCGTGGCGAATCACGTGGAGGTTACTCGCTTCCGCTATGTGGAAGAGATCAGGACTTCGCAAAAAAATCTGTTACAGGTGAGTTCGGAAATACGCGGCGAGCTCGATCCGCATTATAAGGGGAAGCTTGGCGATATTATACTCACGCTTTTGCCGGCAGGCTCGGTAAGCGGCGCGCCGAAATGCAAAACACTCGACATCATTCGCGGGGCAGAAGATGAACCCCGCGGCTATTATACAGGTATCGTAGGATTATTCGACGGAAGCGTTCTCGACAGCGGCGTAATGATCCGGTTCCTCGAACGCGATAAGGACGCATTGTTTTACCGCAGCGGAGGCGGGATAACGGTGCAGAGCAATGTAGAGTCGGAGTATAAAGAAGCAATCGACAAAGTATATGTCCCTCTTGATTGAGTCCATCAAATTGCTTGACGGCAAGTTTTTCAACCTGCGCTTTCACGAGCAAAGAATGAGAAAATCGCTGTCTGTAGTTTCGGGCGTCGATCAACCCGTTCAAATCGAACGGTACCTGCGCGATTGCAGCATTCCGCAGTCCGGCTTGTTCAAGTGCAGGATACTTTACGATGCGCAGGCGGGCGAGACAACTTTTTCTTCGTACACGCCCCGCCCTGTCAGGACACTGAAGGTCGTGGAAGGCGGTGATATTGCATATCCCGTAAAGTATGCTGACCGCTCTTCTATTGAGCGCCTGTTTCATCAGCGGGAGCATTGTGACGACGTAATGATCATCTGCAACGGAAGGGTTACGGATTGCAGTTATTCGAATGTGGTTTTCAGGAAGGGCCGAGCATGGTACACATCTGACAGTCCTTTGCTCGAGGGAACGCAGCGCGCCAAACTGCTCGAAGAAAATAAGATTCAGGCCCGGGAAATACAGGCGCGCGACATTCGTTCTTTTGACGGTGTCCGGATAATCAATGCCATGCTTGAATTTGACAGTCCTGAAATTGAAGTATCGGATATAGTTTTTTAGCTTTCGTGATGGTTCGGATATTCCTGATTCTTTTTGTTTTGGTTTCCGCCTCGGCCCAGGCGCAGATGCCGCTTGCTACCAAATCGAAAAAGGCCATTGAACTGTATACGGAGGCGGATAACTTCCGCGTGCGCGGACAATTCTCGCAGGCGATTGGTTTGTTGAACGAAGCGATCAAAAAGGACAAGAATTTTGTAGAGGCCTATTACCGCCTGGGCATCATTTATATGACGCTGAAAGATTTTCCGGCGGCCATCCGGAATTTTGAAAAGGGCCTGGGCCTGACCAACGACATCCGCAAGCAGAAGATATTCTGGTACGATCTCGGCGAAAGTTATTTCACGGCGGGACAATATGACAAAGCTGAAAGCACCCTCGGCCAGTTTTTGAAAGCTGAAGTTCAGAACCGGCCCAAGGTCGAGCGTGCCCGGTTGCTGATGAACAATATTGAATTTGCGAGGGAAAACAAGGACCATGCGTCCGGTTACAAACTGAAAGTGTTGAGCGACACGGTCAACGCTTTTGTGATGCAGTACTTTCCGGTACTTACTGCAGACCAGCAGCAGATGATCTTCACGCGAAGGCTCGGCGGTGGGCCAAGTGACGACGAGGACCTGGTCATTTCCAGAAAAGATGCGCGTGGAAGGTGGACCGAGCCTGAATCGATTTCAAAAAATATCAACAGTGACCTGAATGAGGGCACCTGCACTATTTCAGCGGACGGACGCAAACTGATCTTTACTTCATGTGTCGGCCGTCAGGGTCTTGGAAGTTGCGATCTGTACGAAAGTGTGCGTGTAGGCGAGGAGTGGACACGCCCACGGAACCTCGGCCCCGCGGTGAACAGTGCGGAATGGGAATCACAGCCCTCGCTATCGGCGGACGGCAGAACTCTTTATTTTGTCTCCGATCGTCGCGGCGGCGTCGGGCGCCGCGATATATGGGTTAGCTACCTCAATGAGAAGGGCGAATGGACGCGTGCCAGAAATGTCGGAAAGCCTGTTAACACGATCTACGATGAGATATCGCCCTTCATCCACGTCAACAACCGCGTGCTGTATTTCGCATCGAACGGATTGGTGGGCTTTGGAGGCTACGATATCTTCTTTTCGGAGCGCGATACCTCCGGCGCCTGGACAGGCCCTGAAAATATGGGCAGTCCGGTCAATAACCACGAAGATCAGTTTTCGATGTTCATCACCTCCGATGGCAAGAAGGGATATTTCTCGCATGAGGAAGTACGGGATGCCGGTTACACGGTTAGCCGGATCTTCGAAATAGACATCCCGGAAGCAAACCGCATCCGGTACAAAAGCAATTACGTAAAGGGGATTGTGACGGATAAGCAGACACACGCGCCGTTAGCCGCAAGCGTTGAGCTTATCAACCTGGAAACCCGCGAAACGGAATCGCTTGTGACGTCCGACTCGGTGTCGGGAGCCTATCTCATCGTACTGACTCAGGGAGCGGAGTATGCATTGTACGTCAACCGGAAGGATTACCTATTCCGCAGTCTGAACTTCAACTACTCCGAGCGCAAGGATTACGAACCCATTGTCCTGGATATCGAGCTCGAGAGGGCTACAGAAGGGACCACAGCCGTGCTACAGAACATATTTTTTGATGTTGACAAGTATGATCTGAAAGAGAAGTCTGTAACCGAACTGGACAAGGTCACGCGCTTTCTGAAAGAAAATCCGGGCTTCAGGATTGAGATCAGCGGTCATACGGACAATGTAGGTTCGGACTCATATAATATAGAGTTGTCCCTAAAACGGGCACAAGCTGTGTATAACCACTTGATTTCCACCGGAATAGATCCAAAAAGGCTTTCCACCCGCGGATATGGGGCTTCCCGGCCCCTGGCCGACAATTCTACCGAAGCGGGACGGCAGCAAAACCGCAGGATCGAATTTAAGCTCCTGAGGTCGTAAATCGACCGCCTGTAGGGGTACTTTTTTCATACCGTTTTTTGAGGTATTTTATGCGACGCGAAATACCCCTGATGGGGGTAAATTATTTTTACGGCTGCTTTTTTTGTCCTAAGTTTGGTTGACTAACAATTCACATTAACCTATTATTTTATGAAGAGACTTTTACTGCTAGTTATTACGGCGGCAAGTATGTTCATGCCGGCCGCCCTACAGGCTCAGGACCGAACAGTCTCAGGGCTTGTAACGTCTGCTGAAGACGGTACTCCTCTCCCTGGAGTGAACGTGGTGATAAAAGGCACCACGGAAGGGACTTCCACGGACGCAGACGGGCGATTTTCCCTGAGCGTTCCAACCCCGGAATCGGTCCTTGTTTTTTCGTTTATCGGATTAAGTACGCAGGAAGTTCAGGTTGGGCCTCGTTCTATCGTCGACGTGCAGATGTCGCCGGACATGACCCAGCTTTCCGAGGTGGTTGTTGTGGGTTACGGAACGACTACGCAACAGGCCTTTACCGGTACGGCGAAGGTGGTCGATTCTGACGATCTTATCCGCAAGAACGTCACGAACGTTTCCCGCGCGTTAGCCGGGGAGGTTGCCGGTCTTCAGGTGATCAACACGAGTGGTCAGCCCGGCACGGAAGCAACGATCCGTATTCGCGGCTTCGGGTCTGTCAATGGGAACCGTGATCCACTTTATGTTGTGGATGGTGTTCCGTTTACGGGAAGTTTAAACTCAATCAACCCGTCGGATATTGAATCGACAACGGTTCTCAAGGACGCTGCTGCCACGGCGATTTACGGATCGCGGGGAGCAAACGGTGTAATTATTATCAATACTCGCAGTGGCAAAGGGAAAGACTCATTCGTTGAGGTCGATGGCCAGTTTGGAACGAACATGTCGTTGTTGCCCCGATACAGCGTTATCAGGTCGCCGGAAGAATATATTGGCCTTAGCTGGGAAGCTATGTACAATCAGGGAGTCGCCATAGACGAAACGGATCCTACGGCGTACGCAAACGCGACGCTGTTTTCTGGCGATGGGATTGACCCGAACAGCAACATGTGGAACGTCGCTGATGGCGGTGAACTTATCGATCCCGCGACTCGGATGGTGCGGACCGGCGTAACGCGTCTGTTTGATCCTGAAAATTGGGAAGACTATGCGTTTCAAGCTTCGTCGAGAAATGAAGTAAACGTCAAATTTGGCGGGTCAAATGATAAGACCAATTATTACAGCTCGCTCGGATACCTGAAAGACAACGGCTACATTGTAAATTCAGATTTCCAGCGCCTCTCTGCCCGCTTGAACCTGAATCATGAAGTTAAAAAATGGCTGAACACTTCCCTGAACTTTGGATATGCGAAGACGAAAAGGAATCGCGGTGGGCAGAGCACCGACTCGGGAAGTATTTTCTGGTTTGTCGACAACATCCCGTCAATTTATCCGCTGTTCATGCGCGATGCAGAAGGCAACAAGCTGGTCGATCCAATCTTTGGCGGTGATCGATTCGACTATGGAGAAGATAGTAAAAGGAAGTTCGGATCGCTGACAAATGCGATTGCTGATGCTACTTATGATACTCAGCGGGACGACCGGAATGAGCTGAATGGCGCGGCATCCATAAACTTTGATATTATGGATGGTCTGTCGTTTGAGAACAGGCTTGGCGTCCAGTACTACAACAACAAGTATGTTAGCCGTGGCAATAAATACTACGGTGGCTCCGCGTCTCAAAACGGATCGATATACAACAGGCGGTCCGAAATGTTCTCCTCAAACCTTTTGAACTTACTTCGTTATAACAAAATTTTTGGCTCCAATACGTTGGAGGTGATTGCTGCACACGAGGCAACGGAATGGGGCATCGATATCATGGACGTATCTGCCTTCAACCTTGTTGACCCCGACCTGGAGGACTTTAACAATGCGGTTGTCTCAAATCCCATCGACTCATGGAGCGAGGGTTATTCGTTGGAGAGCTATTTCGGGCAGGTGTCGTACGACTTTGACAAGACCTATTTTCTATCAGCAAGTATCCGTCGGGACGGATCATCACGGTTTGTGAAGGAAAAGTGGGGAACCTTCGGGTCCATTGGTGCGGGCTGGATGATCTCGAACGCAAACTTCATGCAGACACAAAATATCTTCCGGTCATTGAAATTGAAAGCGAGTTATGGTTTGATCGGTGAGCAGGCTGGTATAGGCTACTATCCGGGATACGACCTGTACAATGTTGATAACCTGAATGATGGTCCTGCGTTCTCGTTTGACACGAAGGGTAATCCGGACCTTACCTGGGAGACCTCAAAAATGTTTCAAACTGGAATTGAATTTTCAGTTGGAAACTACCTCGACGGTACGATTGATTACTACGTTAAGAACACAACTGATCTGATTTTCGATCGGCGAGTAGGACCTTCGATCGGATACGCCTTGATCAAGGTAAATGACGGCGAGCTTAGAAATCAGGGTATTGAGTTCGATCTTACAGGGCACCTTATCCGAGGTAATAATGCGTATCTCGACTTAACCGTAAACGGAGAGATCCTCAAGAACAAGATCACTCAGATGCCTATTGACCCGGCGACAGAACAACAAAAGATTCTTGATGTGCAAGGTCGTTTTGGCTGGGCAGTGAATCATTCGATCTTTGATTATTATCTGAGAGAGTTCGCGGGCGTGGACCCCGAAGATGGAACCAGCACATGGACCGTTTACTACAACGATCTGGACGGTAACGGCGAGTTGTCTAGCGGAGAAAATATCACTTCCCTTCACCAGTATCTGGCCGATAATCCGGACATGGAAAACTCATTGTCAAAGACAACGACGAAATCTTATTCGCAGGCTACTCAATTTTACTCGGGCAAGTCGGCTATTCCTAAAGTCAGAGGAGCGGTAAATCTGGCTGCCGGGTTCAAGGGATTAGAGTTATCCATACAGATGCTTTACGGCATTGGTGGATATGCATACGATGCTGCCTACGCTGTCCTGATGGGTAACGACCTGATTGGGGGCAACAACTGGCATACCGATATTAGAAAGCGCTGGCAAGAACCGGGAGATATGACGGATGTTCCTCGTCTGTCAAACGAAGAGGATCAAAACGTCAATTCGGCCTCAACCAGATTCCTTACAAAGGCGGGCTATCTCATTTTGAATAACGTGCGCCTGGGATACAACATTCCCTCGAAACTCTCGAGTGTTGTGGGTATGCGTAATGCCAGCGTTTGGGTTTCTGGCGACAACCTGTGGCTGAAGTCTAAGCGAAACGGATTCAATCCGTCCACTCATGAAGCTGGAACTTCAGACATGTATCGCTATTCGCCTCTTTCAACGATATCTGCAGGCGTTCGGGTTTCATTCTAAGTATATGGTTGTGCTAAATTTTACGAACATGAAAATATCTTTCTATATATTATTCACGGCCGCTTTGTCTTTAGTGGCTACCGGCTGCCAGGAAGATTTCCTGGAGAAGAAGCCCAATGAAAAGTTATCCTCACAGCAAATCAAGGAAGCCGCTGACAAGGATCCGTCCCTGCTTAACGGAAATATTGCAGGTCTCTATTCTACAATGTATAACACGGGTACCGGCGGCACCGATTTAAACCACGACGACTTCGGGCAAAAAGGCTATGATATTTATAGCGACCTGCTTTCGTCCGACATGGTGTTAGGTGCTTTGAACTATGGCTGGTATTCTGGAATTGCCCGGTATCAGGCGACGAAGGATTACACATTGACAGCCACTTATCAACCGTGGAGGTACTACTATCGAATTATCTTCGGCGCTAACACGGTCATTGATGCGCTAGGCGGAACTGACGCGGAACAAACTGAAGATATTCAACGGCACATTATGGGACAGGCGAAAGCCATGCGAGCCTACGCCTACTTTTATCTCGCTCAGTTTTTCTCAACCGGTTATGGCGATGGCACGGAGAAGATCCTTCCGGTCTATACAGACACACAGGTTCCTAATCAACCGTTAAGTACGGCACAGGAAGTTTACGATCTCATCATAAGTGACCTCACCGAGGCGATTGATTATCTCAGCGATTTTAACAGGACTTCCAAAGACCAGGTTAATAGCTGGGTTGCTAAAGGTCTCCTCGCTTATGCGCTTGCGGCACGAGGTACAACGGCAGATCTGCAAGAGGTTGTCACGATTACAAATGACATCATTACCAACGGTGGTTTTCGCCTCGTCGCTGAGGATGAGGTAGTCGCCCAGTTCGACGGGAATGGCGCGCTTCTAAACCCTAAGGCAGGTTTTAATAGCGTTACCAACCCAAGCTGGATGTGGGGTGTTGACCTGACGCTTGCAAATAATCTCGATCTTGTTTCCTGGTGGGGCCAGGTAGATCTGTTTACTTACAGCTATGCCTGGGCCGGCGATCCTAAAGTGATTGATGATAACCTTTATGATGCCATCCGCGATGATGATCTTCGCAAACAGCAATTTGTAGACGTTGACGAAGACGGGCTGATGTGGCCGATTAACAAGTTTTTCGCCCAGCAACGCACCAAGATTTTCTCTCCGATTGCAGGTCAAAGACAGATTACCTCTGATTACCTCTACATGCGCGTTGAGGAAATGTATCTCCTTAATGCCGAAGCGAATGCAAAACTTGGTCAAGATCCAGATGCCATCTCGAGACTGAAAGAGCTCCTTGACCTGCGCATCACCGACTACTCTTACGTCGACGCACTCAGCGGCCAGGCACTCCAGGATGAGATCTACCTGCAGACCCGCATAGAACTCTGGGGTGAAGGGAAAAGCTACCTGGCAATGAAGCGCAATAAGGCGACGATTACCCGCGGATCAAACCATCTTTTCTTTGCGGGTCAATCGTTCAGCTACGACGCTGACGAGCTGACATTCCCCATTCCTCAGGCCGAAGTATTGAATAACCCGGTTCTCGATCAATAGCGATGAGCTGATAAAAAATCGGATCACTCGATCCCGAGACCCCCTCTTTAAGAGGGGGTTTTTTTATGTCCGAAAGTTTGCTTCACAGGTTCGGACTGATTCGCGTTTGATATAAAAGCAGCAATACTGCAACTCATGTCTTGGATAGCGAGACCAAAATTTCGCGCTGGTCTTTGCGTGCAATCACGAGAAATATTCTCACCCAAAACGAGGGATGCTTTATCCCCCAATCTGTCTGCGCTGCTTTCGTCACATTTCGAACGATCTGTTTTTATTTTAAGTTTGGCCGAGTCATAAAGTCATTCATTAACCTAATTATTAAGTATGAAGAAAATTATACTTTGCTTAGCTGCGGTGTTGCTCATCGCGTGCGGCCAACTACTGGCTCAACAGCGAACGATAAGTGGGCGCGTCACCTCGAGTGAGGACCGACAACCACTACCGGGTGTTAACGTTGTTATAAAAGGAACGAGCCAGGGAACGGTAACGGACGTACAGGGTGACTATACACTCGCGATCCCCCAGGAAGGAACGGTTCTCGTTTTTTCCTTTATCGGCTTTCAAACACAGGAAGTGGAGGTTGGATCACGGTCGACAGTCGATTTACAACTTCAGCAGGATGTAACTCAACTGTCTGAAGTAATCGTCACCGCGATCGGCGTGGAACGGGCGGAAAAAACTCTGGGCTTCTCGGCTACTAAAGTTGAGGACAGAGAGATCACACAAGGAAGATCGTTCTCTCCTATGAACTCCCTCCAGGGAAAGATCGCCGGTGTGAATATCTCGACATCGTCCGGTGCGCCGGGTGCGTCGACGAAGGTTGTCATCCGCGGGTATACTTCGCTGGCGGGTAGCAACAGTCCGCTTTATGTTGTTGACGGCGTGCCGATCAATAATAACGCATCCATCTTTTTTGATGAATCGAATGCGGTACAGCGAACACAGGATTTTGGTAACCGCGCCAATGACATCAATCCGGATGACATTGCCTCCATTACCGTATTGAAGGGAGCATCCGCGACAGCGCTGTATGGTTCCCGCGCTGCGAACGGTGTCATCATGATCACAACCAAAAAGGGAACTTCGAACGACGTTCATGTCGACATATCGTCTTCAGCAACCATCAGCGAGCCATTGAGACTTCCTCAGATGCAGAACACATTTGGCCAGGGTTGGAGCGGTCACTATGCTTCTGAAGAAAACGGAAGCTGGGGCCCGAAAATGGATGGTAAGGAAAGACTGTGGGGCAACGTCGTCGACAATTCACAGCAATTGAAGCCGTTTAGCCCGATGAAGAACAACCTCAAGGACTTCTACGATCGCGGTACTTCATTTGTGAACACGGTGGCCTTGAGCGGCGGTTCGGATAAGGCGACTTATTATCTGTCGTACGGAAATGTTTCGGACGATGGTGTGATCCCCACAGATGCCGACTCTTACAAAAGACATACGTTCTCGTTAAGAGGTTCTACTCAAGGCAAGCGCATCAACACGTCGGCTTCACTGAACTATGTGCACAAAGACGCCAAGGTAGTAACAACAGGGCAGGGCGGTGACGGTACAACGGTGTTCCAGGAAATTATTCAGGTCCCGCGCGATATCAGTATTGTGGATCACCGCGATATCAACTACAAGTTCAACAACCTGGACAATTACTTTACGCGATACGCGCAGAACCCGTATTATCCGATCCTCAAGAACGGCAACGATTTCAACGAAGATCGACTTTACGGGAACATCAATCTGGGATATAAAATCACGGACTGGCTGAATGCAACGGCCAGAGTAGGTGGTGATATATCGAACGCGCAGGTACACGACTGGGTCGACAAGGCCATAATCACCGACGGATCGCCGAACGCATCCGCGAATGATATCCCCGGAAGAATTGATAACTATACCCGCTATGCGCGCGATCTCAATGCGGATTTTATGCTCACAGCAAATAACCGCATCGGTGAAGACTTCACTATAAACTCGTTGCTGGGTTATAATATCAACGACCGCGCTTCCGACAACCTTCACGTTTTCGTGCGCGATCTCGACATACCCGGTTACTTCAATATCAACAACAGTTCGCAGACGCCGGTCACCAGCCGCTTGCTGTCACACCGGAGACTGTTAGGCTTGTACGGCCAGGCGGAGATCGGTTTCAAAGAATACATCTTCCTGACCCTGCTCGCCCGCAATGACTGGTCATCAACCTTGCCTCCCGGCAACAATACTTTCTTTTATCCCGGCGCCAACCTGAGCTTTATATTAACGGACGCGCTCGAGATTCAGAATAACATATTGTCGTTCGCTAAACTGCGCGTCGGCTACGGCAAGACTGGTAACGATGCGCCGATCTACAGCATCTATCCTGTATTCATTGCCAGTAACATCGCCCTTCCCTTCGGAGACGTTGCGTTTCCCCTGGACGGTGTCAACGCATTCGAGGTTTCAAACCAGATCGGCAACCTTGATCTCCAGCCGGAGATCACTACGGAATTCGAAGTCGGTGCCGACCTGAGACTCTTCAATGGACGAATTGGAATCGATGCTTCTTACTATGATAAGGACACCGACGGTCAAATCATGAATGTTCCACTGCCCGTGTCATCCGGATACACCAGTCAGGTGCGAAATTTTGGTAAAGTGAACAACACGGGAATTGAGCTCTTGTTAAACCTGAGTCCGGTGCAATCGCAACGCGGATTGAACTGGGATGTCTCTCTCAATTACACGCACAACAAAACCACCCTGGTAAGTTTGGAAGGCGGGCTTGAGAGAACAGAGCTGACGGGATTGGGAGGTTTCAACGTGGGCGCTTATGACGTCGACTTTGTCGGTTATCCGCGACAAAGACTTGGTCTGTTTGAAGGTCCCAGAATTCTGAGAGATCCCGAAGGCAGAATCGTTATTAACCCGAGCAACGGTCTTCCCCAGGTAGATCTTGATAACCCGGAAGTATTAGGATCGTTTCAGCCCGACTTCATTACGGGTATGACGAACAGAATATCTTACAAGGGCGCATCGCTGTCATTTACTTTCGACTGGAGACAAGGTGGCCTCATGTACTCTTACACCAAAAGACTCATGACATTCGTGGGTAACACGACGCAGTCTACGTATAACGACCGGAATCCATTCATCGTCCCCAATTCGGTGATCCAGGTCGGAGAGGGTGACGGAGCAACGTATGTTGAGAATACCGTTCCAGTAGATGTGACAAACGTTTCTTCGTATTGGGGAACGGGTCCGTACATCGACAGCAATTATGTGATTGACCGCAGTTATGTGAAGTTGAGAGAATTGGTACTCGGTTACCAACTTCCCTCCAGCCTCGTCAGCAGATTTGGTTTCAGAAATCTGGAGATAAACCTGATTGGAAGAAACCTGTTGCTCTGGACGGCCACTGAAAACAACATCATTGATCCCGAGTTGACTACGTATGGCAACGACCTCTCAGGCGAATTCGGCGAGTTTGCGGCCGGGCCTACCGTGAGGAGCTATGGCGTTAGTCTGAAAGCAGGGTTCTAACACTAAAAGATCACACAATGAAACGATTGAAATATTATATACCCGTTATTCTCACAATTGTCTTTCTGGTCTCCTGTGAAGAGAAGCTGGAAGATCTGAACATCGACCCGAACAATCCCGGCCAGGTTACGCCTTCGCTGGTGCTTCCCACCGGAATGACATCGGTGGGCAGTATTTCAGGCGGGCAGTTTGCAATTGTTGGCGGCATCTGGTCACAGTATTACACTCAGAACAACGCTTCGAACCAATACAAGAATATTGAAGCGTTCTACTACACTCCGCCCGATTTTGCTGCGGCGTGGCAGGAATATTACTCCGGGGGACTCAACGATCTGAAGTATGTAAAGGACGAGGCATTGAGGACGCAGGACTGGAGTTTCTACCTGATGGCGACTGTCACGGAGGCCTATGGGTTTCACGTAATGACTGACATTTGGGGTGACATTCCTTTTTCAGAAGCACTGAAAGGTGACGAGGGAATCAGCGAGCCGGTGTACGAATCAAGCCGGGCGATCTACGATTCGCTGATCATGAGGATCGACAAGGCGCTGGCAAAGGATTTCACGGCTGAGACCGTCTCGGACGTAGGAAAGGCTGACTTCATCTTCGGTGGCGACATTGAAAAGTGGATTCAGTTCGCGAACACGCTTAAGCTCAAAATTTACCTTCGCTTTGCTGAAGTCGAGCCGAATGTTGCCGCAAGTGGAATCCAGGCAATGTATGCTTCCGGCGCCCAATTTTTATCTGAAGATGCGGCCATCGATAAATTTTCAGACCAGGCCGGGAAGCGCAATCCATTTTTTGAAATGGACAAGAGTCCGGCACTCAACACTAGTCAAAACCTGAAAGCGAGCAGAACCCTGTTTGATTTTCTGCAGCAGAATGCGGACCCGCGATTGATGGAGATCTACAACGAAGCGGAAGACGGCGGATACAAGGCCATGAATCAGGGTGACTTCAACGCTACGTCTACTGCCTTGCCGCCGTTGACCATTTCAACGGCAAAAGTAGGACCTGTCGATCCTGTTTATTTCATCTCGGAAGCCGAAAGCTACTTCCTCCAGGCTGAGGCCGTGCAGCGCGGCTGGGGTACAGGCGACGCAGAAGCATTATATAACATGGGCGTTACGGCGGCGTTTGACCGGTTCGGCCTAGATGCTTCTACATTGCTGGGAGGCGCTTATAACTTTAATACCTTCTACGGCGGCGATCACTTGGGCGCCATACTGATGCAGAAGTGGATCGCCTTAGCCGGTACTTACCAGGGTATCGAAGCATTTTTCGACCGTATGCGCACGGGGTATCCGAAAGTGAGCCCGGTGTACCACAGCGATCCATCGTATGTGGCGGGAGAGGTTGTGTATCCGAAAGAGGGTACTACGTCGGGGCAATTTGCCAGACGCCTTTTCCTTCCCGACACGGAGACCGCGCGAAATCCTAACGCGCCGAACCAGGCGAATGTCTGGGATCCCATGTGGTGGCATAAATAGGTTCCGGACTTAACAAAAAAAGAGAATGACTATGAAATCATATACTTTAAGAATATTAGCGATCGGGTTGCTGACGTTCCTGGCGGGCTGCGAGCGCGACCTCGACACGCTGGGAGTTACTACCAAGATCACCTACTATCCCGTTTTTGAGTTGGAAGGAGAGGAGGAAATGGTTGTCCCGGCTGGCGAAGCATTTACGCTTCCGGGGGCGACCGCCACAGAACAGGGCACAGAAATTCCCGTGTCGAGGAACATCACCGGAACATACTTTGCCGGCGTTGTAAATGACATCGACACTTCCGTGCCCGATATCTACAACGTTACCTACTCCGCTGTCAACGTGGATGGTTTTACCGGCTCCGCGTCGCGAACCGTTTTTGTGAAGCCGCCCACCGGCGATTTGGTAAACAGCCTCGAAGGTACGTACCTCGCTACGTCCCTGCGGACACCGGCAGCGGCCGGCGATTACGAAGATATGGAGTATGTCTATATTATCAAGACGGGAGAGGACACCTATCAATTGTCGGATGTCATCGGAGGTTATTACGATCTCGGACGCGGTTATGGTCCGACCTACGCAGGTCCGGGCGCCACAATCACGGCCAACAATATCGCGGCTAACGACTTTGACTTCGGAGATCCCGTTGAAGTTCTCACGTTTGGTGGCGATGCCGTCATCACCGGTATGCAGGTGAATGCGGCCGCGAAGACGATAACCTACAACGCCGAATGGGATGTATACACTTTTAAAATAATTCTGAAACAAGTTCCTTAACGAATGCCTGAGCTATGAAAAAGTTGACGATATACACATTATTGATTTCTGTTTCCCTGTTCTGGTCAAGCTGCCAGGAAGATCCCGAGCCAGGTGGAACTGCTACCCAGGACGTTGCAGGAGAATGGTGGGTGACCTATTACATCGATGACGGTGCCGGAAACCTCGTCGATATTTCGGGAGGTTATCTGAAAGCAATGACATTCAACACTGCCGACAACACCGCCGACAAACTTTGGGTGAGTGATCTCGGCAACTTCTGGGATTTCCAGGTAAAGGTGGACTATGACGCTGCCGGTAAAACGTTTGCGATTTCGGAAGGCGAGAATGTAAGTTATGAAAGCGAGGTAACGATCGAAGACGGGAGAATGCTTTTGGGTCAGGGAGAATCCACAAGTGGAGTCAAAACTGACAGCATTTATTTTGTGGCTTCCTTCAGCGATGAGACGACTTCCGGTAATCCGACACCCTATGCCACGAAAATTATTGTGGCAGGTCACCGCCGGACCGGTTTCCTGGAAGATGAGCACGAATAAAAGCCCGAGGCCTTTAAAGAATGCCTTCCCCCGGGGAGGCATTCTTTTTGAGAAGGGCCGGCATCGAATTTGACATTAGAAATAGCCTTGACATTAGATATGAAAACGTTCTTCACAGCATTATCGATCAGCATCTCTGTTTTTGAGGCAGCCGCGCAACTGACTCCAACTGTTAATCCTGTTATCGATCAATTTGGCTCCATCCAGGTGAAGCGAACAAACGAAGGGAAAGTAACAGAACAGAGCAGTATTTATTTATACGATGACTGGATCTCTGCTGACGTTCTGGTTCATCAACCTGCGGGTGGCGTCGTGCAGGTAAAAAATACTCCCGTAAAACTGGATTTGCTAACGAGCGCGCTTGAGGTTCAGACATCCAGAGGTATCCGGTTGCTCCCCTTGTCAAAAGTGGAAAAGTTTGAATGGATAAACCCGCAAACCACGATCAAGGAAGTCTTCGTCAACGGCCGTGATTTCCTATTTAATGGAGCGAAGATCGAAGGCTATTGCGCTGTTTCCGGCGACCTGCTGAAAATGGTGACTCATTATTCCGTGGAAATTATCCCGGCGGATTACAACGTGGCCCTTGATGTAGGAAGCAAAGAGGACCGCGCCATTAAGAAGACCCGGCATTATCTCCTTAGGGGTAATGAGTTGATTGAATTCACAAAAAAATCGGTAGTCGCCCTGATGCCGGACGAAGGAGATGCAATCAAACAGTTCATCAGGAAGAATCGCGTAGACTTTGACGAGGAAGCCGACCTTCAGTCCCTGATCCGGTATTGCGATACACTCGTACAGTAATCTTCGGATAGCCACCCGGTAATTACCCCCCGGCTAAGCGTTCATCCGGGACCAACTTATCTCCATAACCCGCAGCGTAAAGCTGGTATTCCCTCATGCCTTCCCCGGTACGTGGACGGCCTAATCATTTGCCCTATTGTTCAAAATGCCGGTTCCCGGAGGGACCTTAAGGGTACCGTTGTGTCATTAAAACTGGCATTGCCGAGTCAAAGAATACATTGTTCCGGAAGCGTTGGAAAAGTTGTCGGCATCGTTCGAAAACAGCCTGAATACCGACAAATGAGGTATTTTACACACGGTTTTATACCTAAATATGCGGTAATTTCATTTTTAAACTTTGAGTTTTTGTTATAAGTTTGGCCAACTTATCTCAATTCATTAACCAAATATTACATATGAAAAAACTTTTACTAAGGGGCTTAACCGCGGTGCTTATGTTCGCCAGTAGCGTGGCGTGGGCACAGGAGCGAACCGTCTCGGGGCAGGTGACCGATGCCGAAGACGGTTCCGGACTGCCGGGTGTTAATGTCGTGTTGCAAGGAACGACCAATGGCACTGTTACAGACGCCAATGGCGACTATACACTAACCGTTCCATCTGAGACAGGAACACTCGTATTCACTTTCGTCGGGATGGCTACCCAGGAAGTGCAGATTTCGGGTCGCACCCGGATCGATGTTGCGATGACGACTGACGTTTCTCAGCTGTCAGAAGTTGTCGTTACTGCTCTCGGTATCGAAAGGAATCGGAACGAGCTGCCGTATGCGGCACAGGAAGTGGCCGGTGCGCAACTCACACAAACCAGGAACAACAACATTGCGGCTACATTGTCAGGCAAAGTTGCTGGTCTCGATATCAAGACAAATAACAACATGGGTGGTTCAACCAATGTAGTGATCCGAGGATACAAATCCATCACCGGAAATAACCAGGCGTTGTTTGTAATTGATGGAGTTCCGGTTAGCAACGCCAATACGAATACCACCGATCAGGAAACGGGTCGTCCCGGTGCTGATTTTGGTAACGCTGCGGCGGATATCAACCCGGACAATATTGAGTCGATCAACGTCTTAAAAGGCGCTGCTGCAACTGCGCTTTATGGATCGCGGGCCGCAAATGGCGTAATTATGATCACCACTAAGAAAGGAAAGAAGAATCAACTAGACGTGACCATCAACAGCGGGGTCACATTTGGTAAGATTGACAAGAGTACTTTCGCAAAGTATCAGGACGAGTATGGTGCAGGCTATGCGGCCGGCTTCTATTCTGCCGACCTTGGGTCTGGGGTTGCACCCGTGGTCCTCTTCGATCACGATGCCTCATTCGGAGCTGCTTTCGATCCAACCCTGATGGTCTACCATTGGGACGCCCTTGATCCTTTTCATCCGAATTATGGCAAGACCAGACCGTGGGTAGCTGCTAAGAATGATCCGTCTACGTTCTACGAGACGGCTGTGAGTTCCAATCAAAACATTCTTGTCAGCGGAGGAACCGACAAGACAACCTTCAAATTGGCCTATACACGGACAGATGATAAAGGTGTGTTGCCGAACAGCACCTTGGATAAAGACCTTGTAAACCTTTCTGCTTCACACGATATCACGGAGAGACTGAAGGTGGTAGCATCTGCTAATTATTCGCGTATCGTAGGGGTTGGACGCTATGGAACGGGATATAGCGGACGAAATCCTAACCAACAATTCAGACAGTGGTGGCAAGTAAATACTGACATCCAGGAACAAAAGGACGCATATTTCAGGAACAGGCAAAATATCACCTGGAACTGGGCCGACCTGGAAGGCACCGGGCCAATTTATTCGGATAACCCGTACTGGTCACGCTATGAAAATTACTCCAACGACGAGCGTAATCACATCTTTGGATACACCAGCCTGGATTACAAGATCACCGATTGGGTGAGTGCTACGGGCAGGATTGCTTTCGACGGAACGACGGACTTTCAGGAAAATAGGATTGCGGTGGGAAGTGCTGATCCGGGCGAATATGAGCGCTACAACAGAAGTTTCAATGAAACCAATATGGACTTGATGCTGAATTTCCATAGGGATATTTCTGAAGCCATCAGTTTTACCGGTTTGTTGGGCTCTAACCTTCGGAGGTCGAGATTAAGTTCTATGCGGGCAAGCACAAACGGCGGGTTGACTGTTCCCCGTTTATATGCATTATCGAACTCGAAGAATCCAATCGAGCCTCCCGAGGAAGCCGAGCAGCGTATTGGTGTTGACGGGATTTTCGCGAACGCAAGTTTCGGACTAAACGAAATGGTGTTTCTCGATCTCGCTGCCAGAAATGACAAATCTACCACCCTTCCTGCCGATAACAACTCGTACTTTTATTGGTCCGCAGCGGGTGGTTTCCTTTTCTCAAATGCAATGGACGCTCCCTGGTTGTCACATGGTAAACTGAGGGTGAACTACGCGGAAGTCGGAAACGATGCCCCGGTATTGAGTTTGCATGACATCTATACTAAACCGACTGGTTATGGTTCCATTCCGCTTTTCTCCGTCCCCAGCACGAAGAATAATCCGGACCTCGTTCCTGAAAGAACAAAGAGTTTCGAAGCCGGGCTCGAGTTTGAAGTATTTGAGGGGCGTGTAGGTTTCGATGTAACGTATTATCAGTCGAGCACGTTTAACCAGATCATCCCCGTCAATACGACATCCGCAACCGGTTACACGGCTCGGTACGTGAACTCTGGCCAAGTGGATAACAAAGGAATCGAGGTATCAGCTTTTGCTCTTCCTGTGAGCACCAATGATGTGACCTGGAGATTGGGAGTGACGTTTTCACGGAATAGAAGTGAAGTTGTTGAGTTGTACGAGATTGAAGGAGTGCCCGTGACAAACATTCAATTGGCCTCTTTTCAGGGTGGCGTTACCACCAACGCAGCTGTAGGTGAACCTTACGGCGTTCTGCGCGGGACGAACTTCGTTTTCACAAACGGACAACGCACTGTGAATGCGCAAGGTCGCTATATGGCAACCGCCAGCTCAGCTGAGATCATCGGCAATCCTAATCCTGATTGGTTCGGGGGCATCAACAACTCAGTGAACTATAAGAACTTTGCATTGAGTTTCCTCATCGATGTGCGCCACGGCGGAGACATCTTTTCGCTTGACCGGTGGTACGGTGATGGCACTGGAATTTATCCTCTTACAGCCGGCCTGAACGAGAACGGAATTCCGAAAAGGGATCCGGTTGCCGAAGGCGGTGGCGTCATACTGCCGGGTGTCAAAGCTGATGGATCCCCGAACGATATCCGGGCAAACAACCATGACGGAAGCGCGACTTCTTTCGGATATCCTGTCAACCCTCCTCGCGCATGGTATGTGTTTGACGGAAGCTACGTAAAGCTTCGCGAGGTTGCTCTCACTTACTCACTGCCTTCTTCTCTTTTTGGGGATGGAAAATCCATTGAGGGTATTGACGTCTCTTTTGTCGGGCGAAATTTGTGGATCATCCATAAAAACATGGAATACTCTGATCCCGAAGAAACACTGAGTTCGGGAAATAAGACCAACGGCTACCAGAGCGGTGCCTACCCGGCCGTGAAGACTTATGGTTTTAATGTGAGGTTCAAATTCTAGAATAAGAAATCATGAAAAAGAAATTAATAATATTCCTGCTGCCTCTGGCGATGATGATATCCTGCGTGGATAGCCTCATCGAGGACGGATATAATATCGATAAAAAGAATGCTTCGACGGTTCCCCCGGAAACGCTTTTTACGAATGCGCTGAAAAATTTTTCCGATATACTGACAACACCCAACGTAAACAACAACAATTTTCGGTTGTATGTTCAGCATTGGGCAACAACGACCTATTTGCAAGAACCGCGGTATGATATGACGTCTCGCACCATCCCTCAAGCTCTGTGGCAAGCGATGTATCGGGATGTGATCGCCGATCTTAAGGAGGCGAAAACTCTGCTGGAGGAAGACGAATTGATGGATGCTACAGAGAAGGCCAATCAAATCGCGCAAAGTGAAATATTGGAAGTTTATGCATGGTCTGTGTTAGTGAATGCTTTTGGCGACATTCCGTATTCAGAAGCGTTTACATATGAGATTCCGCTGCCGAAGTATGACGATGCCGAAACTGTGTATAATGATATCCTGGCACGCCTTGATGATGCCCTTGGGATGTTGGACGCCGGCGCTAAGGGGTTTGAAGATGGCGACCTGTTGTATGAAGGAGATATAGCGCAATGGGTAAAGTTTGGTAATTCCTTGAAGCTTAAGCTTGCAATGATCGTTGCTGATGTTAACCCGTCCGCTGGAGCGCTCGTCGCTGAAGCGGCTCCTAACGTTTTTGAGGAGCTTGCGGATAACGCGAGCTTTCCTTATATCAGTGCCCCGCCGAACAACAACCCATTGTCCGCAAATCTGAACCCGCTTTATTCGCAACGTCAGGACTACGTGATGGCTGCAGCCTTGGTTGATTCCATGAATGCTTACAACGACCCCAGGAGGGAGTTCTATTTTACCGATGTAGAAGGCGAATACATCGGCGGGAAATATGGTTTTCTTAATGCTTACCCCGATTTTTCCCATGTTAGCGAAATCATCATTGACCCTGAGCTCGAAGCAGTGCTGCTCGGTTATGACGAGGTTGAATTCTACCTTGCAGAAGCAGTCGAACGGGGCTTCATCGGTGGCGATGCGTCCGAGCACTACAATAATGCGATTAATGCGTCAATAGAGTACTGGACAGGAGCTCCAGACGCGAACTATCTGATTCAGGAGGATGTCGCCTATTCCAGTGAAGACTATAAGAAGCTGATTGGCACGCAAAAATGGATTGCGTTATACAATCGGGGATTCGACGCGTGGACTGAATGGCGAAGACTCGATTATCCGATCCTGCTTCCTCCATCTGAAGCAGACGGCGCTCCTGCCGGCCTTCAGGTTCCGGTCCGTATGATCTATCCGATCAACGAACAAACATTGAACGGTGCTGCGCGCGAGGCCGCTGCTTCGGCGATCGGTGGAGACGTTACCTCTACCAAGCTATTCTGGGACGTGAACTAGAGTGCCCTCAATCATCATAAAAAAAGGCTGCCATTATTGGCAGCCTTTTTTTTGGCCGACGAACTTTCTTGCCACACAGTACTCAACTTCCAGGAATGGTACAATCAGAATTTTACAAGGAAGGTCTTCTCTGTATGAATGGGCCGTCCATCGCTTGTCAGACCCTCTACCCTGACAACATATATTCCCGTGTCATCCCCAGTATAAAACCGAATTTGGCCTTCATTACTTCCGTCAACGATGACGTTTGGATTCCAGTAGAGGCAAACCCTAAGATCTGGAATCCTGCCACCCGGGTGTTCAGGGTACTTCGGAGAATTGAAGGCAATCTCTTCGTTTAATCCCTTTATCATCAATGTACTTTTGCCGGAGGGCACGTGCCGGTCTTGCATAGGAACGCTTGTTTCCACGATGACAATCCCATTGCGGCCCAGGACGCCATAACGGGTTAGTTCTTCGGCGCTGTGAACAACACCGATCGTAGATATGGTCTGTGGGTCAAGAGAAAGAAAATACCGGGTGTCATCTGTAAGCTTTCCATCGATGAGGCACAGCGGCGCATCCGATGCAAACATCGCAGTCTCCTTCAAAAATACCCGGATCTCTTCTTTTCCGTTGATTTTCTTGCCCCGCACCATAGGAACCACTTCGCCAAGTATCTGGGATACGCTGGTAAAGTCTTTGTACTTTCGGATATCAACGGTAAAATCCGCTGTGACATCCCGCTCTTCTTCCAACCTGTCTTGTTCTGTTCCTGGCTGACCAGCGTAGTGGGAGTATGAATGGCGAACGGAGTTTCTCATCCGCGCGAATTCACCATAAGGGTACTCGTGTGTGACATTTGCATTGATAGCTTCGACTTTTCCAATTGGGCTGTGATTGATATCGATTGTCGCATCCTTTATCAACTTACCGCCCGACTCAACTGCATACATGACGTACTCATCGGCCAGATTCATGAACAGCGGAAACTCGAATACGTTGCCCTTCGTGAGAAGCGTGTATCGAATGTCGTGATGCGTCAACCAGAACGTGATCTTACTCCCATTCGGCACAGGCTGCTTCTCTGCGTCGTATACTTGCCCTTTGAAATAGACTGGTGTTGCAGGCCCGACACTTTTATGCGAAGCGCTTATTATTTCGTCCCACGTAAATCGCTCCCAACGGCGTGTGATAAGGTACGAGTCGATCGTTTCATAGGAAGCCTGCGAAAGGTTTGGCAAGGTGCCCAAGTCGTTCAGGTCGCCGCCAAACGATGCCGTCGCCGCGAGACCGGATGCGGGCTTGATGTTGTTGAATAATTCCTTCTTGTAGACAGAGACGGCGACAGTTCCTTTCAACCTGTTTCCTGCGGAATCACGAAGACGAACCGACAACTCTATCGCTTCCCTGGTCCGGAGTTCCCCTTTGCTTAATTGTAGATCCACTGTTCCCGCTCGTGGAGGAACATAGATTAATCGCTCGGCGAGGGACCTCCCTTCGCGGGTAAATAAAGTGAGTTGCGCTGTTCCAGAGCCGCAAGTTGTCGTAATAGGAATGGACAATCCCGAAGTGGCATCGAATGAAACATCAATGGCCTCACATAATTTTCCATTCAGGGTGAGGATAAGATATAGTGGTCCCAACTCCTTGATGGAATCCGACGCTTGCAGGGTGGCAACCAGCTTTCCCTTGTTAACTCTGTCAATCGACATAGCCACTCCGTTGACAACGGGAGACGGAAGGGATACCAGTCTCCCCCTATAGCTAAGAAAATACGAGCGGGATCGTTCGGGAGTGATCCGGAATTGTCCCAAACCTGAGGCTGAAGCCTTAACAGTGGCTACGGCCGAGTTGTTTGCATCGACGACTAGGGCAGAGTCTCCTGCGGTCAATCCCGTTACGACGAGCGTATTCGGAAAACCGACCACAAAATTTCCACCCTCAACAAATACGCCGACGGTACTGGCATTTCCAGATACTACTTGTTTCGAGGTGGTCACGACAAATTCTCGTCTGAAAGATGACCGACTTTCAGGCATGGCGTCTGTAAAAGCAATGAGCGAATAACTTCCTCCTCGTAAAGTATCAGGCAGCATTAACTGATTGCTTGCCGAGCCATCGTTGACAAGAACCCGGTTGTAGAATACGGATTGGCCGGTCGTATCGGTAAGGTGAATGTTCAGGATGTTCCTTCCTTTTACAAGGTTAGACTCTCCCGCAGTGAAGAGATATGCCTTGAAGAAGGCGGTATCTCCTGGAGCATACCCTGGTTGATTGAAGATGATATGCAGTTTTGACTGTCCAGGGTCGGAATAGAACCGGTCTAGACCCTCCTGTATCCTCGCGGGCAGGGTTGCGAGGAATGCAAAACCAAACGCGGTGCATAATATTGACAATGCGAGCAAAAACTTCGAAATCCTCTTCATCACCAGAAAATCGGTTTTTGATTCGTTCCGTTTGTATATACCTGCGTGCAATCTTCGGGTATCTGCTCAATTGCTGGCAACGGTTCCGGCAGCGCTTCTTGAGTTACAAAAATCGTTTTCTTCGTGATGGCTGATACCTCGAATATGCCAAGGGCTTTTTCATCGGAGTCAAACGCACGGATGTTGCCTGTGACTTTCACAGCGCTGGGTTGAAAGAGACTTCCGGCTGATTCCTGCTGCGCCTTTACGAGTTTCCAAAAATTGTAAGAATCCTCCGACAGGCTGATCTGTTCGATTTCCATGTAATACTTATCATGGAAACGCATTGGTACGACTGGTATTTGCGCTACCTGTACTTTCCGGAAGAAGTTGTTGCCAGCGAACCTCGGATCCGAGAGGATAGCCGTGCTGTTGTATTCGTAAGGCCAGCACGAACAGCATGTGCATTCTCCGACGCGCAGCAACTCACCGCCATCGTAAATCCATCCGCTGCAAGCTGGCGGATCTGGCACAGAGCCACCACCGGGAATGCCCTTTACGCGTAATTCAGGATAGGTCCTACCGTGGTATACTGCTGTCCATCTCCAACGGAATAACGACGCTTCGCTTTCGCTGCCGTGAGAATCGATGTAAACATTTACTGCGTCTTGGGGGGCCGCAGGCTCATCACCATTTAAGGCATTTTTTTGAAACTCGGTGTAGATGACGTCTATGTCACCAGCTGGTGACATCCGCTGCGGAGGAGAGTAGTATTCCTTTTCGGAGGCTGTGATGATCTGAATATGATAACTTCTGCCGATTTCACCGCGAATCCCGTCGACACTGGTCTGATATTCCCCCGGTGCAACCTCTGTGAGCAACTCGCCTTCATCGCTGTCATCAACGATCCACACTGAAGCACCCGTCGCCGGCATGGCCTTTCCTAAGGACTGTTCAAGATCGGTTGAGTATGACAGACGGATCACATAGGGTCCTGGCTCGTTCGTAATCGCTCCATCTACAACCAGCCTCGGCGTTTGCTTCAGAATGTGCACGGGCAATGGATCAATGCAACCATCTATCACGAGAAACAATAACGATATGATACGAATGAATTTCATTGCCTAAAATCTGACGCTATAGGATATCGAAGGCACTGCAGTACCAATCAGTGAAAGCTGGTATGGCTTCACGACCCCGCCACCCAGGTGCGCGAAAAATACGGAGTAGGGGTTCTTCCTCCCATAGACATTATATAAAGAGAACACCCAGGAACTCTCGAAACTCCGGTTTTTTCTGTTGCTTCCCTCGATAACAAACGCGATATCGAGCCGATGGTAATCCGGTATGCGATAGTTGTTCCGTTCCTGAAAGTCCGGAATAACAATTCCGTTTACAATGTATCCGCCCGATGGGAGAGAGACTGGCCGTCCCGTGTGATACAGGAAATTCCCTGTGAAGAATACGCGGCGAGTGACGCCAAAATTCCAGTTCAGATTGACTACGTGGGGTTGATCGGCATTCGACGGAAACCACTTCCCATCGTTAATTGTCTCCACATTTCCTATGCCCGCTACTCTGCGAAGCGAGCGCGAGTACGAATAGCTAAGCCCTCCTTGCAGCCTGCCCGTTAATTTGTTAAGCGAAAATTCCGCGCCATAGGATCTTCCCCTTCCGCGCAACAGATCCGTCTCCAGTTGAGGGTTCAAGATGAGATTTGCGCCGTCTTTAAATTCGAGGATATTTTTTTGGTATTTGTAATATGCTTCAGCCACCATCTCAAACTTGTTGTTGCGCGAGTTTCTAAAATATCCGACCGAAACCTGGTCCGCGCGTTGAGGAGTGAAGTAGGTATTGCTCAGCTGCCATATATCAACCGGCGTGACCGTCGCCGAATTGGTTATCAGGTGAACGTACTGGTAAATGCGGTTGAATCCCAGCTTAATAGAAGATTGCAAATTGAGTATGTAGTTCACGGACAAACGCGGCTCGGGTCTGATAAATGTTTTCATCACATCGCCGGCTCCATAGAATGTTGAATCAATAATGTTTTGTGGCTCCAATGGTTCGCCGGTGCGATAGCGATAAACCTTTCCCGGACCCAGGCGATTATATGTCGACAATCGGGCACCGGCTTCGATCTGGATACGGTCTGTATAATGAAAGTTGTCGGAAAAGTACAGCGCTGATTCAATCGCCTTTTCGGTGGGCATGTGGGTGGTCCTTGCCGACGATTCGGTTGAACGGGATTCAAGATCCCCCGGGTGAAAACTGTAATACGTGGTTTGAAATCCGAATGATTGGTTGTGAAGGGAACCATTGCGACTTAAATCAATTTTCAACGAAGGATAGGTCATTCCATAATCAAGGTCAAAGGCGGTTTTTGGATCGCTGTCGTGCACGTTGTAAGAATACCCTCCAACGGCAAGAGTAGCCGTAGCAAATAGTTGCTGACTGATCGTACGCTCGTATAGAACCGACGCGGTTAGGTTTTGCCATTGGTTCAATGTGTCACTCGCCAGGGAGAAGCGATCCCTGCTCGTGTAAGATGAAAATGAAATCCTGTTGCTTGCGTCGATCTTGTATGTATACTTTATCGACGCATCATAGAATTGTATGGAGCCCTGACTCATACCCTTGAACCGGGTCTTTAGAAGATCGAGCATCCAATCGGAGTATGAGGACCGGGCAGAGAGCATGATCGAGCTCGTATCTTTTTTTACGGGCCCACCTAAGACAATATCGCTTGACACAAGCCCGACGCCAACCTTTCCATGCCACTTTCTGTAGTCTCCCTCGCGGGATATGATATTGAGAACTGACGAGGTGCGACCCCCGTATTCAGCCGGGATGCCGCCTTTGTAGAATGTCGCGGCGCGAATCACGTCGGCGTTAAAGGCGTTGAAGAAGCCAAGCGCATGAGCCGTATTGAAGATGGGTGTGCCGTCGTAAAGTACAAGATTCTGATCAACTCCACCGCCACGCACATGGAAACCGGCAGATGCTTCGCTCGTGGTAGTAACACCGGACTTCAGTTGTATCTGCTTGATTATATCCGCTTCTCCGAGAAAGGACGGCGCCTTTCGCAGGTCAGCCATGTTGAGAACGGACTGGCCTATCCGCCTGTTGATGATGGATTGATCCGAAATAATAACTTCCTGCAGCTGGCTGGGCTCGTCTTGAAGTATTATATCTGTTTCTGCATCCTCATACAAGTGCAGGTGGACGATCTTTTCCTCGTAATTCATCGCCGTGTGGGTGATCAGGTATTCGCCTCCGGGAAGCACAATTTCATACTCGCCATTTGCGTTGGTGATCAACCTGAGATTCAGTTCATGAAAATAAACCGTAACACCGGGAACCGGTGCAAATGTGTTCTCGTCGACGACTCTTCCCTTGAACGATAGTTTTCTCCCGGCGCGGTAATTCTCCCAGGATCCGAATGTCATCCGTTCTACTGTCTTGTTCCGTCCTTCCGCGCTGGCGATGGTACTTAATCTCTGAATATCACCTGCCGGGTCTTTGAAGAAGATCACCGCGTAGTTGCCGAATGGAACGTAGCCTATGTCAGTGCCGGCCGTCGCGTCCCGAAGAATTTCGTTTAACGTGCGCGGGCCGGTCTTCTCAACGACCAGGGGCTTCAACCATTCGTCGATATAAAAGAAATAGACGTTGTCGGAATGCTCCAGGGAATCAAGATAATTCAACAAACGAGAAGCGTGACGCGCCTCGTATCGGTTGCCCAGGATGTCCTGTGAGAATGCCGGAATACTCAACATTAACAAAGCGGCAACAAGCTGAACTTTTCTGGCAAACACAGGGTGGTTTTTGCTTCGAAATATCAGCACGAAACCGGAATGAAAGGTGATAATTGTTGAAAATTATTGCAAAATTTGCGCTTTGACTCCTTCTCAGAATTACAGAGCTAAAGGTGGCAAGATAATTTGGATTTAACCCCTTGCAATTCAAGGCAGGCAATGCTCTACGTCTCCCGGAAAGAACACTTTAACGCAGCCCATAAGCTCTATAACCCTGCATGGAGCCCGGAGCGGAACGTGGAAGTGTTCGGCCCTTGCGCCAATGAGAACTGGCATGGACACAATTTCGACCTCATTGTCACGATCAAGGGGTTGCCCGATCCGGACACAGGGTTCGTTGTTGATCTCAAAAAGCTCAGCACGATGATACGGCGCGAGGTAATCGATAAGCTCGATCACAAGAATCTGAACGTCGATGTCGATTTTATGAAGGGCAAACTGGCAAGTTGTGAAAACCTCGTCGTCGAGATCTGGAAGATTCTGGCGACGCATTTGCCCGGTGTCACAAAGTCAGGGAGGCTCCATTCGATCCGCTTGTATGAAACGCCGCGGAACTACGTGGAATATTTTGGTGAGTGATTCCCGCCGATGGAAGCCCGGAATTTGGGGTCACGCGCGTGAACCTTTGCCTGCTTATATGCGTACACGGACTATACAGAAATCCTGACCCAACTTCATGCGGTATTATATCATTGCAGGCGAGCGCTCGGGCGATTTACACGGCAGTAATCTCGTAAAAGCGATACGTAAACACGACCCCGACGCTGTCTTCCGCGGTCTGGGCGGTGACTATCTCCGAGGGGCAGGGGTGGAGTTGTTCGTCCACTATGCGGAGTTTGCCGTCATGGGCTTCGTCGAAGTCATGCTTAACATCGTGAAGATATCGATGTATCTGCGCAAATGCGGGCGCGACATCCTCGCCTTCAAGGCAGACGTCATCATACTCATCGACTACGCTGGCTTCAACAGGCAAATGGCACGGTTCGGAAAGAAAAGCAACATCCGTGTTTTTTACTATATCAGTCCCAAAGTGTGGGCCTGGAATCAAGGTCGTGCCTACCAACTGAAGGCGAAAGTCGATCGGATGTTTGTCATTCTCCCTTTCGAGAAGGATTTCTACGAGAAGTTCAATTGGAAAGTGGATTATGTCGGCAACCCCGTACTCGACGCGGTGAAAGCGCACGATCCGGATCTGAACTTCATTGCTTCGCGAGGCTTCGATCGCGCAAAGCCGTTGATAGCGCTTCTTCCCGGCAGCCGGAAACAGGAAGTGTTGCGCGTGCTTCCCGTCATGAGCGAGGTGATCATGAGATTTCCGGAACTGCAGTTCGCTGTGGCAACTGTCAATAATCTTGATCCGGCGATGTACGATCCGGTAACGGCTTATCCGAATGTAACGCTGGTTGAAGAGGACACGTACAACCTGCTGCTGAATGCGCATGCCGCCATTGTAACTTCCGGAACGGCTACCCTTGAGACAGCTCTGTTCAAAATTCCCCAGATGGTCGTGTACAAGGCCGCGGGACTCACCATTGCCCTGGGAAAACTCGTTATCAAAGTAAAGTATATTTCACTGGTCAATCTCATTGCGGGAAGACAGGTCGTACGCGAATTGATACAGGAGGAGGCAAATGCCGAAACCATCAGCGAGGAATTAAGAGCGTTGGTCGCGGAGGGTGGCTACCGTAAAGAAATGCTCAGCGGATATGACGAGATCATCAGGAAACTCGATACCGGCTCGGCATCCGAAAATGCCGGCCGGTTGATGGTTGAGTATCTTAAAGGTGGAATCAGCAATACGTCAGACACACTGGAGCAGGTACCCCATCGCGATGCCGTCAGGTGATCAGGCGACTTTCAGTTTGCTGTATTGGGACTTGCTGAATTTTTCTTCCGCGTAAGCGCGATTGATGCTGAGCTTTTCGGACGTCTTATCCGAAGGAAGCTCGAACATCGCGTCATTAATGATCGCCTCGCAGATGCTGCGCAGACCCCGCGCGCCGAGCTTGAAGGCGAGCGCTTTTTCGACGATGAATTCTATCGCGCCATCCTTGAATTCGAGCTCGATATCTTCCATTTCGAATAGTTTCTGGTATTGCTTGACCAGGGCGTTCTTCGGCTCAGTAAGGATTCTACGTAGCGCCTCTTTGTCGAGCGGATTCAAATATGACACCACCGGCAGACGACCGATAAGCTCGGGGATAAGTCCGAAGCTTTTCAGATCCTGCGCGGACACAAATTGCAGAAGATTGTCTTTGTCAATATCGCCGGGGTGAAGGCCATCCATCCCTGAAATAAATCCGAGGGGCTTCGTGTTAAGGCGGTTGCCAATGAAACGCGTAATGCCTTCAAACGCGCCGCCACAGACGAAGAGAATATTTTCTGTATTGACGGTGATCATCTTTTGATCCGGATGTTTCCGTCCACCCTGGGGCGGAACGTTGACGGCGGTTCCTTCGAGCAATTTCAGCAATGCCTGCTGCACACCTTCACCGCTCACGTCGCGCGTAATAGATGGGTTGTCCGATTTCCGGGCAATCTTGTCGATCTCGTCTATGTAAACAATGCCGCGTTCGGCTGCCTCCACGTTGTAATCGGCTGCCTGCAGAAGGCGCGTGAGAATGCTTTCGACGTCTTCACCCACGTACCCTGCTTCCGTGAGCACCGTTGCGTCGGCGATACAGAACGGGACCTGGAGTATTTTTGCGAGTGTCTTCGCCAGGTAGGTTTTACCCGTACCTGTCTCGCCCACCATGATAATGTTTGACTTTTCGATGTTTACATCGCTCTCAAGCTTGCGCTGCATCAACCGCTTGTAATGATTGTACACTGCGACGGAAATGATCTTCTTCGCTTCATCCTGGCCGATGACGTACTCGTCCAGAAATTTCTTGATCTCCCGGGGCTTGATCAGCTTGAAATTCGGAGAAAAACCTGCTTCTGTTTTGCTCTTCTTTTCTTCTTGCAGGATCTGACTCGCCTGCGTGACACATTTGTCGCATATATGCGCATGGATACCCGATATCATCAGGTCCACATCCTTCTTACTTCGTCCGCAAAACGAGCACGTTACTTCTGCCATAGTTATAGTTGACTATTCCGGGCCGCCGACCGGCCATTTTACAAAGGTACGGAATTAATCGCACATCAGTTTTCACAAAAGACCTTAGGACTTGCCGGGTAGCTTTCTTTCCAGAACTTCGTCGATAAGGCCGTATGCCTTGGCTTCCGCCGACCGCATCCAGTAGTCCCTGTCGGCATCCCTTTCGATTTTCTCATACTTCTGGCCGCTGTGGTTGGCCAGGATGTTGTACAGGTCTTTCTTGACCTCTAATGTTTGTTTCAGCGAGATTTCCATGTCTGAGGCCTGTCCCTGCATGCCGCTCATCGGCTGGTGGATCATGATCCTGGAGTGTGGGAGTCCTGAGCGCTTCCGGGCTGCGCCTGCCGCCAGTAAAACGGCGCCCATGGAAGCCGCAAGCCCGGTGCAGATCGTAGCAACATCCGGGTTGACATAGTTCATCGTATCGTAGATGCCAAGACCCGCATAGACGGATCCTCCGGGGCTGTTGATGTACATAACGATATCTTTCTTCGGATCCGACGACTCAAGGAACAGAAGTTGGGCGGTGATCAGGTTCGCAATCTGGTCATCGATGCCCATTCCCAGGAATATGATGCGGTCTGAAATAAGACGTGTAAAGACGTCGATGGCGCGGAAGTTTCCCGGCCTTTCTTCAATAACATATTGGGTCATGTTATCAATCCGCTGGGCATAGCCGTCAATGGTATTGCCGCTCATGCCAAGGTGGTGAACCGCGTATTTCCTGAATTCATTGTTTCTGTCCATAGTAGTTATTTTTGACTTTGGTTGTGACATTTCATTTTTCCGCCACAGGCCCGTTCCCGGCAAAAAAGGCGTCCGACGGGCATTGGCAGGGGTTTCCGGGCGGACAATCTTACCTATACCCGGATTAAAATACAATATAAAACCACCTTTCAACAAAAATGGTTTTACCCGGGAGTGCCTGATAAAACCATTGACGTTTTTCCTTAAGTTTTATTGCCGGCGGGGGCCACCGGATCAAACGACATTGACCGATCAATGCTTGTGTTCGGCGACTATCTTCTTGAATTCTTCGACACCAACCTTCTTCTCTTCGACCGTAATGTTATCCTTGATGTGCTTCATGATCTTTTCCGCGCGCAGCTGATTGAAGAGGCGCATGAAGTTCTGACCATTCTCATTGGAGAGATAATTTTCCGCGATGCCATCCAGTTTGTCTTTTAACTGGTCCGCGAAAGCCTGGCCACCGAACTGGGCGACAATCATTTCCTTCGCCTTCTCGCGAACTTCTTCCTGCTCCACTTTGATGTTGTTGTCATCGGCGATCTTGTTCTTGATCAGATCCCACTTCAGACCCCGCACGTACTGGTCGAACTCGGTATCGAGTACTTCGTCCGTTACCTGACCCTGACTGGTGCTCTTGAGCCATGTTTTCAGGAAGTCCGCCGGCAGATTGATCTTCGTGTGCTCCAGGAAATAATCTTCTATGTGATGGTCCAGGAAATGATCAGTTTCCCGATTGTAATTTTCACTGATCGTTTCGCGGATCTTGTTGATAAATTCTTCTTCCGTCTTCGCGACATCTTTGCCAAATACGCGGTCGAACAGCTCTTGCGTCAACTCCGCCGGCTCGGTGCGGCTGATCGTGTTGATCTTCAGAACGTAGACGCCTTGCGACTCTTCCGCGGAAAGACCGAGAAGTTCCGTGACCAGGCTGGCGTCCTTGTATATCTTGCCCGGCTCGAACTCAACCTCGTCGTCTTTCTTGCGTCCTAGAAATTTTGCCTGTTCGGCGCTGTCAACTTTTTCAATCTGGATGACCGCCTGCTCTTTGTCGGCCGCTTCATCCGCGGCTGCAGGAGCGTCCTTTTTCCGGATATCTCCGAACAGCGAGTCCTGGGCTTCACTCACCTCGGGATAAGTAACCTTTCCGAATCGCTTCTTCAGGTCAGAGACAGTCTCCTCGATGGTCTTGTCATCCACTTCGATTTTGTAGCCTGCGATCCTGGTTTTAGGTGAAAAATCATAATTGAAGTCCTCCACCAGGCCAATCTGGTATTCGAATTCAAAGTCCTTCTGGGCATCCCAATCGATATCCCGGGCCTTGTCCTGATTCGGCAGAGGCTCTCCCAGAATGCGTATATTGTTATCCTTGATATAGTCGGTGATTTTGTGCGACAACAAGTGATTGATCTCATCTACAAGGATGGATTTGCCGAACATTTTGCGGATAACGCCTGTCGGCACCTTTCCCTGCCGAAAGCCCTTGATGCTGGCTTTCCGCGCATAATCTTTCACTTTTTCTTCAACCTTCGGCTGATAGTCGACTTCGGTTAATTTAATTTTTATTAAACCTTCCGTGTTGGTCTTTTTGTCTAGTGTAATTTCCAAAACTTCTCAACGTTTGATGTAAAAAGAAACCAAGAACCCCCGGGACTGTCCTTAAACAACTGCCGGGGGTTCATGTGACTGGGCAAAAGCTCGTCACACAGGTGTTACTACGCAAAAGCCGGCAGGCAGGCTCGAACCCCACGCTTTCGGCACAGTACTCCACGTTCTTTGTGCGGATGAAGGGACTCGAACCCCCACGCCTTTCGGCACCAGATCCTAAGTCTGGCGCGGCTGCCAATTACGCCACATCCGCTCATGTGTTTTTCCAGATCCTAAGTCTGGCGCGCCTGCCTGCCGGTGCTGATGGCCTTGCGCGCCGGCAGGCAGGGCTGCCAATTACGCCACATCCGCAAGTCAAATGGGCGCTTTATCAGCCCTCGCCTTTTAACAGCGTTCCCAAAGACGGGAGACTGCTCCAAAAGGAGGGCAAATTTAGAGATAATTCGGGAATAAAGAATAATTTCTGATTGTTTAAGTAATGTGGCGATGATTACTCTTTAAAACGTTCTAAATTACGAGTAGCATAAAGTCATAGCAAACTTTAGTGAATTCAATGATGGTCATAGACGCCGAGCAGGAGAAAAAAGAGATAATAAACCGATACCGACGATTATTGCGCAAGGCAAAACCCGTTCTCCGGGAAGATGATGCCAAACTGATCAAGAAGGCCTTTACAATTTCCCTGGAAGCGCATAAAGACATGCGCCGGAAGTCGGGCGAACCGTTCATCTTTCACCCGCTGTCCGTTGCCGAGATCTGTACCGAGGAGATCGGACTGGGAACCACTTCCATTATTGCCGCACTGATGCACGATGTCGTTGAAGACACTGACATCGAATTGGCCGACATCGAGCGGATGTTCGGCAAGAAGATATCGCGTATCATCGACGGTCTGACGAAGATCCGCGGCGTTTTCGAATACGGCTCGTCGCAGCAGGCGGAAAATTTCCGGAAGATGCTATTCACACTTTCGGAAGACGTGCGGGTGATTCTCATCAAACTTGCCGACCGGCTTCACAACATGCGCACGCTCG
This sequence comes from Flammeovirgaceae bacterium, assembly GCA_044507775.1. Lineage (GTDB taxonomy): Bacteria > Bacteroidota > Bacteroidia > Cytophagales > Cyclobacteriaceae > Chryseosolibacter. Next base: position 205,227 of record JBIQIY010000005.1, read on the forward strand.
ACAGCATGCCGCGAAACAAGCAGTTGAAGATCGCATCGGAAACAATTTATCTGTACGCTCCGCTCGCGCACCGGCTTGGCCTCAACGCCATGAAGACGGAGCTTGAAGATCTCTACCTGCGCTTCACGGACCGTCATATCTACGACACGATCGTGCAGAAGATCGATGCTACCAAGACTGTGCGTAACAAGTTCATCAAGCAGTTCATGGTGCCCATCGATGAAGAGTTGAACAAGCTCCGGATCAAATACGAAATCAAGGGTCGTCCCAAGTCGATCTATTCCATCTGGAACAAAATGCGGAAGCAGAATATTCCGTTCGAAGAGGTGTTTGACCTGTTTGCCATTCGCATTATCCTCGACAGCCCGGTTGAACAGGAGAAAGCGCTTTGCTGGCAGGTATATTCCATCGTCACGGATTACTACACCCCGAATCCCGACCGTTTGCGCGACTGGATCAGCACACCGAAGGCGAACGGCTATGAATCGCTTCACACGACGGTGATGGCCAAGAACGGGCAATGGGTTGAAGTGCAGATCCGCACAAAGAGAATGGATGAGATCGCCGAGAAGGGATATGCGGCGCACTGGAAATACAAAGACACGAACTCCACGGCAGAATCGAATCTCGAGAAGTGGCTGGCGCGCGTGCGGGACCTGCTCGAGCAACACAACCACAATGCCCTGGATTTTGTCGACGATTTCAGAGGAAATCTCTTCAGCGACGAAGTTTTTGTTTTTACGCCAAAAGGTGAACTCAAGAACCTTCCTTACGGATCCACGGCCCTTGACTTCGCCTTCGAGATCCACACGCAGGTCGGCTCCAAGTGCATCGGCGCCAAAGTGAACAACAAACTGGTGCCGATCAATTACGTGCTGAAGAACGGCGACCAGATTGAGATTCTCACTTCGCAAAAGCAGAAGCCCAATGAAGACTGGTTAAGGTTTGTCGTCAGCTCCAAGGCAAAGGCCCGGATCAAGGAAGAACTGAAAGAAGACAAGAAGAAAATAGCCGAGGACGGAAAAGAAGTAGTGTTCAGGAAGGTGCGACAATTAAAAGAAGACCCCAGCCAGCAGATACTTGAGCAGATGCGCGATTACTTTAAAGCGCCTTCGCATTTCGACCTCTATTATCGCGTGGGCGCCGGATTCATAACAACGGCGGATATAAAGCGCTTTGTCGAGAACAAACCCGCCTCTCCGATCCGCTCAAAACCGAATGTGCTGGTAACCGATGCGCGGCCGGTGGAGCAGGAGATCAACAAGATCAAGGGCCGGTATGAAGACAGTCTCCTCATCGGCGAAGACATGGATGTCGTCGACTATAAGCTGGCGAAATGCTGCACGCCGATACCTGGGGATGATGTTTTCGGATTCGTAACGGTCAATGAAGGAATCAAGATCCACCGGACCAACTGCCCGAACGCACCGGAGTTGCTCTCTCACCATGGAAACCGCGTTGTAAAGGCGAAATGGACGTCACAGCATGAGGTCGCATTCTTAACCGGCCTGAAAATCCGCGGCGCAGACCGTGTAGGCCTTATCAATGATGTTTCCAAGATTATCTCGGAAGAATTGAAGGTTAACATGAGTTCAATGTCAATTCACACGGATTCGGGGATTTTTGAGGGAGAAATTATGTTGTACGTAAACGACACCCGTCATCTGGAGCAACTTATCTCCAAGTTACTGAGTGTTGAAGGAGTCATAAAGGTCAGCCGATTCGACTCTAATGAATAAATCACTTTTGAAAGGGGGCTTCGAATGTTATCTTTGACCCCGCAATCGGAAATATGCCGCTGAATCCAACGATATACGAGGAAGTCAAGAAGATCTTTACGGCCTATCTTGAGAACAAGGAGTTGAGGAAGACGCCCGAGCGTTATGCCATCCTGGAGGAGATCTATTCCCGCACCGGTCACTTCGATGTGGAATCGCTCTACATCAGCATGAAGAACAAGAACTATCGCGTGAGCCGGGCAACGGTTTACAACACGCTGGATCTGTTGGTAGAGTGCGACCTGGTATCGAAGCATCAGTTTGGAAAGAACCTCGCGCAATACGAGAAGTCATACGGTTATAAGCAGCACGACCATCTGATTTGCACGGATTGCCACCGGGTCGTGGAGTTTTGCGATCCCCGGATACAGAATATCCAGACGACCGTGGAGGAAATCCTCCACTTTAATGTGCTGCACCACTCGCTGATCCTGTACGCGGCCTGCACGCGTCAGAATTGTGAGAACAGAAAAGTTGAGAAAGTTGAAATCAATAACCCCCTGCCATGATATTTGAACAGGAAATAAAAGATAATGTCCTGGTTTTGCGCCTTTCGGGAGACCTGATCGGCGAAGACAACGGAGCGAACATTCTGGATAAGGTCAACACGGCCATTCAGGATAATGTGCGTCTGTGTATCGTGGATATTTCAAAACTGCGCTATATCAACAGCAGCGGGATTGGCGTGCTGATTACCATTCTTACCAAGTTTCGGAACAAGGGAGGCGAAGTTTATCTGATGAAGCCTTCCGAGACTGTGCAGAAGCTTCTTGTCATTACGAAGCTCAACGCCATTTTTCATGTTATTCAAACCGAAGACGAAGTTCTAAAAACTGCCAGGAAATAAAATGTCGAAAGTAGATGTACTGCTAGGCCTTCAGTGGGGTGACGAGGGCAAGGGAAAGATTGTGGACGTGATGGCGCCCAGGTATGATGTTGTGGCCCGTTTTCAGGGCGGCCCGAACGCGGGGCACACGCTTGAATTTGACGGCATCAAACACGTTCTCCACCAGATTCCCTCCGGCATTTTCCGGGAGACGACCAAGAACGTCATTGGAAACGGCGTAGTGCTGGATCCGATCGTTTTCAGCGCCGAGATCCGGAAACTGCAGAAGTACGACCTGAAGGTCAAGCAGAACTTGTTCATCTCGAAAAAGGCCACTCTTATTCTTCCGTCTCACAAGTTGCTGGATCAGGCGTACGAGAAGTCAAAAGGTGACGATAAGATCGGGTCGACCTTGAAGGGGATTGGTCCTGCTTACCAGGATAAGATCGGCCGACAGGGACTGCGGGTTGGAGATATTCTGGCTGAAAATTTTAACGAGCGCTTCAAAAAGCTTTCGGCATGTCACCTTCATATCCTGAAGGACTACGATATTCAATTTGACTGGAAGGATCTGGAGCAGCAGTTTCTGGATTCCGTCGCTTTTCTGAAAGAGTTCAAGCTTATTGAAAGCGAGTATTTCCTGAACCAGGAGTTGAAGCGCGGGTCGACCATACTGGCAGAGGGCGCGCAAGGGTCGCTGCTTGATGTGGATTTCGGAAGTTATCCTTTTGTCACCAGTTCGAATACAGTAACGGCGGGCGCGTGCACCGGACTTGGTATCGCGCCGCGTCATATCGGAGAGGTGTTCGGAATATTCAAAGCGTATAGCACCCGCGTTGGTAGCGGTCCTTTTCCGACCGAGTTGCTGGACGAGCAGGGAGACCTGATGCGCAAGGAAGGCAACGAATTCGGATCGACGACCGGTAGGCCTCGCCGTTGCGGATGGATCGATCTTCCGTCGCTGAAATATTCTATCATGATCAACGGCGTTACGGAGCTGCTGATGATGAAGGCCGATGTGTTGAATGTGTTTCCCCTGATCCGCGTTTGCACGAAATACAAGCTGAAGGACGGTAGTATCACCGACGCAGTGCCGTATGAGTTGATAGACGAAAAGATCACGCCTGTATATGAAGACCTGCCGGGCTGGAATTGCAATCTTGCCGGAATTTCCGGCGATGCGATGCCGGACGCGCTGCGCAACTACATCGGCTATCTCGAAGAGAATCTGAGGGTACCCATCACGTTGATTTCCACGGGACCTGACCGCACGCAGACTGTTTACCGGCACCCGTTCCTCGGGCAGGAAGTAGCCGGATAGGGTCAGCATTAATCACAAAGGCACGAAGACTCAAAGGCACGAAGGTTTTTCTTTGGTGATGCTGCGCACCATCCTGCGCGTAATGCATTGCGATTCAAGGGCATGTAAAAAAAGTGAAGTTGTGGTGAACTTTGGAGCGGACTGCCAGGTTAAGAGACTTGCTGCGCTGAACTCGTTAAGTTTTTCGTGTCTTGGTGACTTTGTGTCTTTGTGATTAAAATATTTTCGGCACGCACTTGCAATTTGAAATATTGAAACCTACCTTTGCACTCCCATTTTGGAAGAAAGTGGGCTAGAGTTTAAAAAAAGAGGGTCTTGAAAAAGAGAAACTCACAGTTGATAGCCGCCGGGGACGGAGTTTTGTACCGGGCGATTGATCAAAACGTTCTTTGAATAGATGGTAAATTGATAGCGGACCTCTTCCGGGTGA
>JBIQIY010000006.1:0-153772 GCA_044507775.1 Flammeovirgaceae bacterium
CACGCTTTGAGAACTACCCCCGTTGTCAACTGCCCAATTGCCTAATTGTCAACTTCTCTTGATGGCGTCTTCGCGTTTGAAAATCTTTTTGGTATCGCCGATTTGGAAATGTGAAATCTAATAACGACCATTGTACTGTATTAGTTAAGTAATACAGTAAATCACCTACAATGGTCAAAATCAATGATTTAAGGTTTCAATATTCCCGGAAACAGCCGCCGCTGTTCCTCGGACTCAACTGCGAACTTGCGTCGGGAAGTATCGTCGGATTGCTCGGAAAAAACGGCGCGGGCAAGACAAGCCTCCTGAAACTCATGATCGGTTTGCTGCAGCCTACCGACGGATCTGTTGAAGTTATGGGCCACCAACCGTTCGACCGAAAGCCCTCCCTCCTACAGGATATCTACTTCCTACCGGAAGAATTCTATCAGCCCGGCGTTTCAATCAGCAACTACGTAAAAGCAAACTCCGGATTCTATCCGCGCTTCGATCGGGAAGTGCTCGCGCGACTGATCAACGATTTTGAATTGCCTGAGAACAAACGTCTCAATCAGCTTTCGTACGGGCAGAAAAAGAAATTTCTCATCTCCTTCGCGCTATCTACAAAATGCCGCCTTCTTGTATTGGATGAGCCCACGAACGGACTGGATATTCCTTCCAAAGGAATTTTCCGGAGAGTGATGGCAGGCTCCCTGGATGAAGATCAGCTCGTGATCATCTCAACGCACCAGGTAAGGGATGTGGAAAATCTGATCGATCGGGTTCTCATGCTCGAGCAGGGAAAATTCATCATGCAAAAGAACATTTATGAGATCGCCTCGCAACTACATTTCGCCACCACCTCCTCCCCTGACGGGGAAAACGTTCTGTATCGCGAAATGGTCCCGGGCGGTTATAAAATAATCACTCCGCAAACAGGCGGCGATTCGCCTGTCGACATTGAATTGTTGTTCAATGCAATCTCCAATGGTACTGAAAAAATGAAGGAATATGTTCAATAATATATTCAGTGGTAAACGATTGGGCTTGCTCTTTAAGCAGCATGCCTTTCAGAATTCGCAATTTCTTTTGTTGTCGACCGTAGCGTACGTCGGCGTCATTTTCATTGTGCTGTGTATTGCACAGGTGGGCAGCGATCTCTCTCCCCACGAGTTGAACTCCTTTCAGGGCTTCCTGATTGTGTTCGTCTCGGTCTTTGGCCTCCTCTACGCGGGTCATGCATTTCCTGCTTTGAGATCGAAAGAAAGCACGATCACCTATCTGATGATGCCGGCTTCCGTGCTGGAGAAGTTTGTCTTTGAGTTGATCAGCCGTTTTGGAATCGTTCTTCTCATATTGCCCTTGCTGTACTGGCTTACATTCAATTTGCAGGGATTCCTCTTTGGAATGTTTACAGTAGCAGAATTCGAACCCATCGGCATCTTGTACCTTGTCCGGCTCGGCGAAGGACCTACTGATGACATGGCCCAGATCTACACGGTCATCACGGCTGCCGTGTTATTTGCACTGTCACTTGCATTCACGGGCTCGGCTATGTTCGACAAACAACCGCTGGTCAAGTCGCTATTCGCAGTAGCGGTGATTGTGATGTTCTTCCTGGGATATAGCTACATCGTTGTGGAGCATCTCGGAGTTGGAAAATTCCAGCCACCCGATCAGATGGTGTTGATTCCGGCGGATGAGTACAGCGCTTTCAGATTTCTAGCTATTGCGCTCTTTGCGAGCACCGCAGTTATGCTCTTTGTGGCGTACAGGAAGTTAAAAGAACGGGAGGTGTAACATGCAATTTCAGGATGGCAAAAGCATATTTCTGCAGATCGCAGATACGATCACAGACAAGGTCGTGAGCGGAGAGTTTCCGTTGGGAGAAAAAATACCTTCCGTGCGCGAGCTGGCGGCCCAAATGGGCGTGAACCCGAATACAGTCATGCGTACCTACAGTGAACTTCAGGCTATGAACATAATTGAAAATCAACGAGGCATCGGATACTTCGTGAATCCGCAGGCGAAAAAGATCATCCTCAAAGATAAAAAGGAGGAGTTCTTCAATAAGGTCTTGCCTGAATTTCTCAGGCAGGCGGCATTGCTCGGCATCACAGCCGACGACTTGAAAAAACATCTTGAGACCCTGAATGGAACTACATATGAAGCTGAGTAACAAAGTACTTCTCGGATTTTTTGGTTTTATCTTCATCTACCTCACGGCCTCGTTCGCGGAATTGCGGCTGACCGGTACACCTCACCTGATAAACGATAAGAACAGCATCGCCGAGACTGTCAAGCTCCCGCGGATTACCTACGTGGTCATTGATAATGTGGACAAATATATCAACATAATAGGGTCGGATACGGCCAGGCTGGAAGTGCGAAGCGTCTCCGGCGATTTGCTGAAGAGACTGAGTTATGAGATGTCCGGAGACACGCTCATTTTGTCGGGTTTTCAGTCAGAAGGTGTCAGAAGCGTCATTATCTCCGCCTTCATTCCCGGTGGAAGTCTCGAAGGAATCCAGGTAAACCGTTCGGCCACTGGTATCTCGGGTCTGCAGTTAGCCAGCTTGCATCTCAGGGAATCCGGTGCGCGCGTCTCGATGTCGGATAACAGAATTGCGAATCTGCAAATCGACTTGTCGGAGCGTTCGTTCCTGGATATTTCAGAGACAAAATTAGATACGCTGTCCGCAGCCGTTGACAGTTCACAGGTGCACGTCTCCTCTCCTGTCCCGCTCCTGAAGGGCTCGATCAAAAACAAAGCTTTCATACAGATAAACAAACTTCGCGAGATCCATGTAAATAAGGATGAGAGCAGTGCAATCTATTTGTATCCGTAATATCTGCGCGAGGCGCTGTAACAAACGCATCGGCTAACGCTACTTGTCATCAAAGCAAATGCAACTACCTGTTCGCTCATACAAATCTTGCGTGAAAGGTCTGCTCCGGCTGGTGAAACAAAAATACCCTGTACGCTTTGAAACACAAAGTACTTTTGAATACCTTTGCAGCGGGCGGCAAACAATGAATTGGTGACTTATGAATATCGAAATAACCGGTCTTTCAAAGGTATACCCCAACGGCCACGCCGCCATCCGTAATATCGACCTCCGGATCGGAAGCGGCATGTTCGGCCTGCTCGGACCGAACGGAGCCGGTAAGTCCAGCTTCATGCGGATACTGGTCACCGTGCAAAAGGCGACTTCCGGGAAGGTGATCATGGACGGAATGGATATCAACACCCATCGCCATGAGATCCGAAAGCTCGTCGGCTATCTTCCGCAGGACTTCACCTTCTTCTCAAAGCTAAAGACGTGGGAGTTCCTGGATTATGCCGCGCAACTTTCCACCTCCCTCCGGCGAAAGGAGCGGTTGGCTCGCGTCGATTTGTTGCTGGACCAGGTCGGCTTGCTCGATGTCCGCGACCGAATGGCCAACAAGCTTTCCGGCGGGATGAAACGCCGGCTTGGAATCGCGCAGGCCCTCATCGGCGAGCCCAGGTTACTCGTAATCGACGAACCAACTACAGGTCTTGATCCGGAGGAACGTATTCGCTTCCGGAATATTCTCTCCGATCTCAGTCAAAAAGATGTTACCATCATCCTTTCTACACACATTGTCGGAGACATCAGCAGCACGTGTCACAACATGGCGATGCTCAACAAAGGCGAGGTGGCGTTCAAGGGCTCGCCGGAAGGAATGATCGAACAAGTGCGCGGCCATGTGTGGCAAATCATGCTTGATGACGAAGAGTTCAACGTCTTGAAAGCGAAGTATCCTGTTGTGTCAACCATCCCGGCTGATGGAAAATGGGAAGTGCAGCTCATCGCCAACGACCAGCCGCACCCGGCAGCGAAAGTTGCCAATCCGAATCTCGAACATGCATACGTGTATTTCATGGAAAATGAACTAGGAGTCTCGCTGGTATGATGTCGATCCGGACGATATTGACCATTTCTTCATACGAAGGAAAAGTTCTTTGGAGAAACTGGTTTTTCCGGATCGTTGCGCTTCTCGGCGTGGGCTTTCTCACCATTTTCAACCTGGCTGTCTTTTCGGAAATCGATACACCGGCGTGGCGCGACCTTGCCAACGGATGGATGCTCCCGTATTCGAGCCTGGTCCTGATCAGTATACCCCAGGCCGCAGCCGTCATCTTTCTGGCAACGGGCCTGATCAAGAAGGACAAAAAGCTGGATACGAACGAAGTCTTCTTCGTCCGACCGATCACCAACCTTGACTACGTGTTCGGAAAGGCGCTTGCGCTGTTTAAGCTCTTTTTCCTCCTGAACTTCGTCTTGCTTTGCATTCCGCTCATTGTCGGCCTGACGAACCCACTGGCTACAGTCAAGCCGGAGGCGTTTTTGATTTATCCCCTGCTCACGAGCATTCCGAGTATTGTTTTTACCACCGGAATCGCTTTTCTCCTCGTGACCCTTATCCGGAATCAGCCGATCTCCATCGTATTGCTCATCGGCGTTGCTGGCGTTCAATTGATTTACTATTTCGACCGGTTTTCAAATATCCTGGACTTCACTTCCTTCCGCCTCCCGATGCTCGCTTCGGAGATATCGGGCTTCATTGATATCGAGTTCGTGCTGTGGCAACGCGCTTTTTATTTCGTAACCGGCATCGCGTTTTTGTTCGTGACAGCCTTTCTTCTCGAGCGGTTGTCCGGCCACAGGACTTCTCATACCGCGACGGCTATGGTCGGACTTCTCCTCCTGGTGGATTCGTCTTTCATTATGCTCCGCCTCTGGGATATGCGACAGTCACCCATTGAATCGCGGGAAGAGATGATCACCGTCAACGGAAAATGGACAAGCGTCCCGAACGTAGAAGTAACCTCGCATGCAATAGCCCTGGAGTGGGCCGGCGAAGAGATCATCAGCACTTCCGAAATGCAGGTGCACAACAACACGGACCGCACCCTCGACACGATCTACTTTACATTGAATCCGGCTTTAACAGTAGACGCCCTCTCCATCGACGGCAACGCGATGGAATTCAGCAGAGATCGTCAGATCGTCTTCGTCAGCAAAGGCATCGATATGAAGCCTGACCAGCAAACCAGCGTACAGGTGAAGTATCACGGTCCGCTTACGCAGTCAATTGCTCATCTGGAGGTTGATGAGAAGCGATATGAGACTGCAAATGACTTTATCATGTTCTCGTTGCCGAAGAAATACGCCTTTTTGGAAGATGACTACGTGCTGCTTACGCGGGATGTCCTTTGGTATCCGGGTACAGAGGTGGGCTACAACCGGGAGTCTGCATCCACGGCGAGAGGCGCGTTTGTAAATTTCGAATTAACAGTCAAGGCGCCCGCGGGCAAGACGCCGGTTTCGCAGGGCGAACTCACGGTCACTGGCGACCTTTACAAATTCAAGCCCGAATACCCCCTGCCCCAGATTTCACTGGTCATTGGCGACTATGCAAAAAAGGAAATCACCGTCGACAGTGTCGTCTACTCGGTATTTCATTATCCTGAGAACGAATTCTTCGCGCGACAACTCGACCAGCTTGGGGATACGCTGAGCTACCTGATCACGGATATTGTCAATGAATATAAGGACGCTCAAAAGCTGTCCTATCCTTTTAAGAGGTTACAGTTTGTTGAAGTCCCGCTTCAGTTCACCGCATACAATAAGATATACGAAAGCCATCAGGCTTTCCTGCAGCCCGAGACCGTCTTCTGGCCGGAAGAAGGCGGCCCGATAGGTCAATTCGATTTCAGGCGACGGCTGAGGGACATGAACCGTCAGGCGGCCAAGTCGAACCAGGTCTTCACTGAAAAGCAAAAACAAGCCAACGTCTTCAAAGACCTGGTCAGAAACGTATTTACAAAACAGAGCGGCTCAACATGGGTGTATGAGGGCAGGGATTTCGATGAGCCGGATTATTCACTTTTCCCTAATTACTATGATTTTAATTCCGGGGTCGTGAGCCAGGACTGGTCGTTGCTCAATCGCAGTATCGCGACTTACTTAAGGACGGACAAACAAGTCCTGAATGACTATTCACGGAACATAAATGGAATTTCATTTACGGAAGAATGCAATACCCTCATGCGCACTTCTCCCATTAACAAAATCCTGACAGAAGCCGAGTTCAGCAAGATCAGCAAATCTGTAACGTTAAAAAGCCAATACCTCTTCTCCTATCTTGGACAGGTCATCGGTGAAAGCAATTTCAGGTCTTTCCTCTATGACTGGGTAAATGGGCATCAGCATCAGCTCAGCAGCTATCTATCATTCCGGGAAGCGATACTCCGCAGATTTAGCATCGACATTGAACCGATTATTCGCGAGGTGTATTCCAAAACTTCACAGCCGGCTTTCGAAATTCTTGATGTTCAGAAATACGAGGTGATGGATGGCGATCGCAAGCGATATCAGGTCCTTATCAAAGCGAAGAACTCCGGCGACAGTGACGGCGTGCTGGAAATCAAGTTCAATAGCAAGTCGGAATCCGATGAGGATTATAACTACAGCCCTACGGTAAATGAAGAAGTTGAAGAGGAAACGCCCGGAGAACTGTCGGTCATCAAACAGGGCGAGACCAAGCTTTTTGGATTCGTGCGCGACGAAAAGCCAACTGACGTGACAATCAATACGCTCATTTCAAGAAATATACCTTCTGTAATTAACGTGTCGATGGGGACCATGGCCCGGCGTGAGGGAGGCATTCTCTTCGATGGGGAACGGGCTATCGATCGGGAGGAGGAGTCAAACCAATATGAGGTTATTGTAGACAACGAAGACCCCGGTTTTAGTCACTTCAGCCCCATCAAGCCGACGATTCTGAAGGCATGGCTGGATAGTCGCAACGCAGTCGATCAGAAGTACTTTGGAAATTGGTCTCGTTCGTACTCCAAGTGGCTCGCCACAACGGGCTCTGATTTCTATGGACGAGTCATCCGTTCCGCGCATTTCACGGGCTCGGGCGATGGCGAAAAAATTGCGACCTGGACTCCCACGCTCGCGGAAGAAGGCTTTTACGATGTCTACGTCTACATGAAAGGCAAAAACCAGAACGAGTTCCTGGGACGCGATGGAGACAGCAAACAGTTTGATTATCACTACATCGTTCACAACGGTGACGGTACTGACAACCTGAAGTACAATATCTCCAACGCCCAGCCGGGGTGGAACTACCTGGGATCGTATTACTTCAACAAAACCGGAGGAAGCGTTTCCCTAACAGACGAATGCGACCTCCGCACCGTGTATGCAGATGCCGTCAAGTTTGTAAAACAATGATGTAGTGAGGGCATGAACGGCGTTCGAATTCAGCCCTGAAAGGGCGATAGATACTAGCCCAGGCTGAGCGCCTCGCGAGGCCTGGGTAAAGAGCAATTGTCAACACGAAGCCCTGTAAGGGCGTAATAAACACTTGATTCGAAGTTCAATTTTTCAATTCGAGGAATAGCAAAATGAAATCACATTACAAATCCAGATTGAGATCATCTATGGCTCAGGTAGCGTTCCTGGTTGTGCTCGGTTTGATGGTATGGAACGAAACAATCGCCCAACAAAAGCTAACCTTGAGTGAAGCCATCAAAATTGCTCAGCAGAGCAGCCGCAGCATAAAAAAATCGAAGTTGAACCTCTATGGGAACCAGCGCAGCCTCGATGCGCAACGGGCGGCTTTGAAATCCAGGTTTGCCCTGGCATTCACCCCGTTCGATTATAACCGTCAGCGCAGCTTTAACGACCTGTTTTCAACCTGGAATACCAACGAAGACTACAACTCATTTGCAAACCTTTCGATTAGCCAACCCATCGTTGCAACAGACGGAACTATTTCTCTTATCAACCGCCTCGGGTACCGGGACAACTACTCCGAATTCCAGGACGTCAGAACGAAGACGTACAGCAACAACCTATACCTCCAGCTCGACCAGCCGATCTTTACCTACAACCGGACCAAAATACAATTGAAGGAACTGGAGCTGAACCTTGAAAATGCAACGATCAGCAACTCGCTTCAATTGTTGAGCCTGGAGCAAAGCGTTACGCAATCTTTTTACGCATTCTACCAGCGACAAAACAACCTTCAAATCGCAAAAGACGAGTATGAGAATCAAAAGATCAGCTATGAGATTACCAGGAACAAAGTCGACGCCGACCTGCTTGCAAAGGAGGAGCTCTACCAGGCCGAGCTGAACCTGGCCACGTCGAAGTCGACCCTGGAGAACAACGAAGTTCTGCTCGCAAATAGCGCCGATGATTTCAAGCTCTTGCTGGGAGTTCCACTGACAGAGGAAATCACTGTTGAAGTGGACATCAACTTCATCACACGGGAAGTAGACCTCAACCAGGCGCTGCAGCATGCGCTGGATAACCGGATGGAACTCCGGGAACGGGCGATCGACATTGAGCGCTCGCAATTTGAGTTGATCCGCACGAAGGCGCTGAACGAATTCAAAGGTGCGGTCTCATTATCCCTCGGAGTATTTGGGGACAGCGAACGCGCCACTGACATCTATGCAGTACCCGACGTGAACCCACGGGTGGCGGTTTCTTTCAACATCCCGATATTCGATTGGGGAGAGAAAAGGGCTCGCATTGATGCGGCCAATGCCAGCCGCGAGATACGACAAATAGATCTGGAGGTTGAGAAGAACGATATCATGATCAACATCCGGAAAGTGTATCGGAACCTGCAGAATCTCGAGAATCAAATACTGATCGCCGAGCAAAACGTCAAGAACGCAAACCTGACGTACGACATCAACCTTGAACGATACAAGAACGGCGACCTCACGAGCATCGACCTGAACCGTTTTCAAAGTCAGCTCTCCGAGAAAAAGAGCACGTATGCTGACGCGCTGATCAATTACAAGATCGAACTGTTGAACCTCAAGATCCTTTCCCTTTATGATTTTGAGACACAACAACCTGTCATTGTCCCCAACTACTAAGCATCCATTGAATTAACATCACAAAAATGAAAAAGCTGATAAAAGGCATCTCCTCTCCCACTCGCCAGGCACTCCTTGCGCTGCTGCTGTTGGTGGTCATTTCGTCCTGTAATCCCGAGGATTCGCGCATAAAGACGGAGATCAAGATCCCGGTGTCCGTTGTGAGCATCAAACCTCAGAGTATCTCGAGCTTTATTGAGACAACGGGTACTGTCTATTCCTTCAAGGAGGGTGTGATGAAATCCGAACTCAGCGGAGTTTACAAATTGCAGCGGAACCCGGCTACCGGAAGACCCTTCGCACTCGGCGATGCAGTCAAGGCCGGCCAGGTACTGATCCGGATTGAAGATCGGGAGTTCGAGAACAATCTGCAGATCGAGGGAAAGAAACTAAACCTGGAACTCGCTGAGAACAACTACAAGAAGCAGCAGTCCTTGTATGACAAAGGTGGCGTCACGCAAACTGAACTGAAGAATTCGTCGATTGCATATGTTAATGCGAAGTATGCCTATGAAAATTCGGAGATACAATTATCAAAGATGTCGGTGCGAGCGCCGTTTGAGGGTGTGATCGTGGAATTGCCTTACCATACGGATGGCGTCAGGATCGAGCAGGGACAAGTCCTCTTAAAGATCATGCAATACGACAAACTGCTCATGGATGTAAAGCTTCCGGAGAAACATTTGCCCGAAGTTTCTATGAATCAGATGGTGAGGGTCGCCAACTACAACGCTGCGCAAGATACTATCTATGGCCGGATCAGTCAGATATCTCCGGTGATCAATGCCGATACCCGAACATTTCAGAGTGTTCTGCAAATAGATAATGACAAGCGCGTGTTGCGTCCGGGAATGTTTATCAAAGCCTTCATCCTTGCGGAGAAGCGCGAGGGTACGATCGTGATACCGAAAGAAACTGTCATATCGCGACAGGATGGGAAGGTAGTTTTCACCGTAGAGAATGGCATTGCCACGGAGAAGAAGATTACCACAGGACTTGAGAGCATGGACGCGATAGAAGTGGTCAGCGGGCTGAAGGTTAACGACCGGCTGGTGGTCTCGGGGTTTGAAACGTTGAGGAACAAATCGAAGGTCAGCGTCATCCAGTAAAATCTAACCCAACTCAGCTGTGAAAAAGATAGTCTCACTGGCCGTATCGTATCCCGTGTCGATCTTGATGATGGTATTGGCGGTCATATTGCTGGGCGCAATTTCATTCGGAAAACTTGGCATTGAGCTGGTTCCCGAACTGAAGAACCCCACGTTGTTTGTCGAACTGAAGGCAGGGATCAAGCCGCCGTCGGAAGTTGAAAAGCAGTTTATTGAGTCAATCGAATCAGTTGCCATCCGGCAGGGCGGTGCGGTGGAAGTCAGTTCCGTCAGTCAGACGGGCTATGGCCGCGTGACGGTGAAGTATGACTGGAACAAGGACATGGATGAGGCGTTTCTGGATCTTCAGAAAGCATTGTCTTCTTTTTCGCTGAACAACGAAATCGAGGAGTTTGCCATTTCGCAGTTTGATCCGAACGCGGCTCCAGTTATGATCCTGGGGATTTACAATCCCGCTTCCAATGATACCGAAGCTTTGAGGCGAATTGCGGAAAATAATTTTCGAAATGAATTCATCAAGTTGCCGGGTATCGCGGAAGTTCGCTTGTCTGGTGAACAGGAAAAGGAAGTCGTATTGGAAACAGACCCTGACCTGCTCGCTTCGTTTGGCTTGACGGTCAATGATCTTGTGACGAAAATTCAAAACTACAACCGAAGCGTTTCCGGGGGATTCATTGAAGAGCTCGGAAGGAAGTACGTGATCAAAGGTTTGGGTATCATTGAAAAGCCTGAAGACCTGGAAGAGTTGGTTGTCGGCTACGCGAGTCGCCCGGATCCTCAAGAACCCGCGTCAGTGCCAGCCCTGGCAACCGCGGCTGTTCCCGCGCCTTCGTCCGGTGACGTCCCTGTGCTCCTTCGCGAAGTAGCGACTATTAAAATTCTCGACAAAGAGCCGACCAGTATTGTCAGGGTCAATCAGCGGAGAAGCGTGGGAATGTCGATCTACAAGGAGACGAACTACAATACTGTGAATGCCGTAGATGAGCTGATGGCATCGCTCGAGCGCTTGAAGAAGACAGTTCCTGGCTATGAGTTTGTCATCATTCAAAACCAGGGCCGGTTTATTCAGGGGGCTATTGACGAGGTGAAGGAATCCGGCCTGTACGGAATTTTTTTCGCGGTGATCGTCTTGTTTCTTTTTCTCCGAAGAATAGGCTCAACCCTGATCATCAGCACTGTTATTCCTATTTCGATCATCGCAACGTTCAACCTGATGTACTTCAATGGGCTGACGCTGAACGTGATGACGCTCGGCGGACTGGCCTTGAGCGCCGGGATGCTGGTAGACATCGCGATTGTGGTTGTGGAAAACATATTCCGGAAACGCGAAGAGGGATTGAGTGTTATGGATGCTGCCATTGAAGGAACGAGTGAGGTCAGTGGCGCCATTACCGCTTCGACGCTTACCTGTATCGTTGTATTCCTGCCGATCGTTTACTTACAGGGTCCTTCGGGCGAACTCTTCAAGGATCAGGCGTGGACGGTTGCATTTTCGCAATTTGCATCTCTTTTTGTGGCCATCCTGGTAATCCCGATGCTGTTTGTCCAGTTCTTTCGAAAGGACAAGGTGTTTGCGAGGGAGAAGGATGTGTTTTCCGAAGAGAAGCAGGTAAGATACAAGTGGTACCGGTCACTGCTGGAAAAAGGTTTGAATAGCAAGACCCCGCTTGTCATTGCATCGATCGTGCTCATCGCGGGCGCGGCGCTGCTCGTTCCCATCATTGGAAGCGAGTACATGCCGCAATCGGATACGCGGGCTATTTCGGTGGACCTGACGTTAACGAACGGTACACCTCTTTCGCGAACCTCTTCTACCGTCAGTCAGATTGAAGGCCAGCTCCTGCAGCTGTTCGATGGGCAGCTCGATAAGATCTACTCGCACGTCGGTGCCTCGCAAAGCCAGTCGGGCATCACAAATGATAATGTATTCAACGAGAATAAGGCGACGCTCAAGCTGATCTTCCGCGACGATATTGAACTCGACATCGCACCGGTCACGTCTAAGTTGTCTGCCTATTTTGAGGCGCTTCCTGGCCTGGAAGCTACTTTCTCCAATGATGAAAGCGCACTTTACTCCATTATGGGAGACGAAGAAATGCCTTTGGTCGTTGAGGTAAGTGGTCCGGATGCTGAAAAGCTCGGCCTCCTCTCCGATTCGGTCATGCTTGTCATGGTTGCCAATGAACACATTTTTGACCCCGTGTCGAACCTTGAAAGCGGCGTCCCACAAATTCAGGTGGACATCGACAAGTACCGGGCAGGGTTGGTCAATCTGTCGATCGACGATGTGATCGTTCAAATCAAGGACCAGCTCGAAGGTAAAAGCGCGGGCGTGATTGAGCAGGGAGGCGAGATGCAAGACATCCGGATAAAGGTACCGGAGGTCAACCTGGCCGGCTTGCAAAACATCCGGATCAGGAACGGTCAAAGGGAATTTCCGTTGAGCGAAATTGCGGATGTCCGAGTGGACTATGCGAGCAACTCGATCTACCGGAGAAACCAGACCCGGACGGTATCCATCGGCGCTCGTGTAAACCCGGACGAGCCCTATGACAAAGTCGTCAAGTCATTGGAACGTTCCCTTGCGAACTTGTCCGTGCCTCCGCAATACAAGATCCGCGTGGCCGGCCAGGAACTGCGGCGGCAGGAGTCTATTGAAAACCTGACCTTCGCGCTCATACTTTCGATTGTTCTGGTCTACATGGTTCTCGCGGCTCAATTCGAGTCTCTTTTGCACCCCTTCACCATTCTGCTGACGATACCGCTCGCGGCCGTTGGCGCCATTCTCGCCTTCTTCATCCTTGGAATGCCTTTGAATATGATGGGATACATCGGAATCATTTTGCTCGGCGGGATTGCTGTTAACAATTCCATCATGATCATCGACTGCATCAATCAAAACAGGGCGAATGGCATGGAACTTCGGTCAGCGATATTTGACGCGGGCGAGCGCAGACTCCGTCCTATCATGATGACAAGCATGACGACAATCCTGGGTATTCTTCCTTTGACCCTGGGTTTTGGAGAAAGTGCAGCGTTAAGAGCGCCAATAGCCATTGCGGTTATCGGTGGACTGGTGACGTCGACGATATTGACACTCGTCATCATTCCTTGCTATTACGAGGGTATTGAAAATATCATTGGAAGATTTGGCCGTAGGAAAGAAGTGAAAATTGAAGTTTCGCATGGGTAACAGCAGCCTGCTAAAGACGATCATCAGGAGAAAAGTTCTGGTCTCGATGCTCTTCATCGGGTTCACGGTGATGGGTTACATCTCCTATACGAAACTGCCCGTCGAGCTTTTTCCAAATGTCGAGCTCCCGGTGCTGATCGTCCATGTGCGATCCGCCTCCGATGTTGACCCGAAGTATATGGAGCGCAAGGCAATCGTACCGTTGGAGAGTGCGATCAGTACCCTCGAGGGCGTGGCGGAAATCACGGCCAACGCCGATAGCCGGCAGGGAATGATATTCATTTCCTTCCAGCAAGGTGTGAATATCAAATACGCCTACCTCAAGCTTGAGCAGAAAGTCGGCGCCATCAAATCGACGCTCACACCCGAGTTTCTTGTGAACATCATTAAGATCGACACCGAAGAATTTTCGAACAGCTTCATGGACCTGCAGGTATTGGGCAGTGGCGGTGTCGACCGGGTGCGGAACATCGCCGATCAGTACATTACCGACCGTCTGAACGACGTTGATGGCGTTGGCGGCGTCGAGGTGTTTGGCGGCAGGCAAAAGACCGTGGAAATCATCATGAACGATGCCGTCTGCGAAGCCAACGGGATCACGCCTAATACGATCAGTAATGTACTTTCACGCAATTCGAACAAGAGCGCATTCGCAGGCAAGGTGCAGATGAGCGGCCAGGAAGTGTATGTCAACGTGAGAGCTGAGTTGAAGGACATCAACAACATTCAAAGCCTCGTCGTTTCGGAAAAGGGACCCCTCCTTCTCCGGGATGTCGCGGACGTCTTCTTCGGGGTCAGGGAACAGACATCGCTAAGTCGCGTAAATGGCAAGGATGCTGTTTCAATCCGGGTATCCAAAGACCCTCAAGCCAACCTAATTGCACTGTCAGATCGAACGCTAAAGGCCATTGATGATATCAACAAAGATCTGGAAGTGATGGACGTGAAGGTCGTCGTACAGAGCAATCAGGCCGAGACGATGTCGCGGAATATTGATGAGATCAAGAACCTCGCGGTGACCGGCGGACTACTGGCGATATTTGTCCTCTGGATCTTTCTTCGCCGCATCAAATTCATCCTGAGCATCGCGCTCTCCATTCCCATCTCCGTCTTCGTGGCGTTTAATTTCTTTTATGCTTACGACATCTCGATCAATAGTCTTACGCTCATCGGAATGTCACTGGCCATTGGGATGCTGGTCGACAACAGCGTCGTGGTTATTGAAAATATCTACCGACATGTTGTAAACAAAACCGGACGCGAGGAGGCCGTCGTCCGGGGAACATCCGAGGTCATGCGCTCTGTCATTGCCGCCACACTCACGACGGTCATGGTCTTTCTGCCCTTTATCTTTTCAAGTAATTTTCTTGTTACCATCATCGGGACACACATCGGCGTTTCGATCATATCAACTTTGGTTGTTTCCCTGGTGGTTGCCCTTGTGTTGATCCCCATGCTGGCGGACTCTGCCATCCGAAAGGAAGATGAGGAAAGAGAACCCTTGATCAGGAATGCGTCGATCCGTCAACGCGCTATTCAGATTTACATCGTTCTGTTGAAATCATGTTTCAGGAGACCGATGTTTACTGTAGTGGGCGGCCTCTTGCTGTTTGTCGTTTCCCTTGCCGTTGGATTGTTTGTCAGCATGTCGAGTCCGACGGAAGTGCAAACTACCGAGATGAACATGTTCGTTACCCTGCCGCAGGGCAGCACCCTTGAATCGACAGACGTTAGAATCAGAAAAATCGAGGAAAAGGTGATGGCGATACCGGTAATCAAAGAGGTCATCAGCCAGGTGTCTGAAGGTGAGGCTGTGCTCACGGTCAAGCTCGTGGAGGGGTTCAATGATCTGGATACAATCGCTGTTGGAGATGTGCGCAATCAGCTTTCCGGCATTTCGAAAAATTTTGAGGACGTCAACATTTCACTGGAGAAACCGCCCGCGCAAAACCGGGGTGAAGGCTCGGGAGGAAGCTCTGCCGAAGACGACTTTCTACGAATGCTGGGAATCGGAACCGCGTCCGAACGGGTGATTATCAAGGGCCAGGACTTTGAGTTGATGCAGACAATCGCACGGGACATCAACACGATGGTAAGCGGTTTGCAATCCGTTAAGCAAAGTTCCGTGAACCTCAGCCCGGAACGCCCGGAAGCGCATCTGGTTTTTGATCAGCGGCGCATGAGTGATAATCACATATCCCTACAGAATGTAGCGGTTGCGCTGAATGATTTTCAACCTTCTTTCGCATCGGGGTCGCGCTTTGTCAGTGGTGGTGAGGAATATGAGATCACGATTCGCACACAGAACCGAGTGGATCAGCCGGCAAAGGAAATGCGGGATTTGCGCAATATGCCAGTGACCAGCACAACAGGCGCGTCACACAAGCTATCTGATATCGGCTCGGTTCTCTATTCGTCCGGGGAAAGCACCATCACCCGCACCAACCAGGAAAAACGCATTCAGGTTACCTACACCTTCATCGACGAGGTGCTAAAATCAAAATCGCTTCTTGAAGCCTCCCGCCTGGAAATCGATCAGATAGTCAGCGGTGTCAACATCCCGTCCGGTATAGCAGTGGAGGTGATTCATGACGAAGGGCTATTCGATGACTTTTACTTTTTTATTTTCGCAGCGATCGTACTCATCTTTATGATTCTCGCCGCCGTATTTGAATCGTTGTACCTGCCGATCGTGATCATGTTCGCAATTCCCCTTGCCGGGATTGGCGCGCTGCTCAGTTTGACCCTTACAGGTAATTCGATAATCAGCACGAATACCCTGATCGGGTTTCTCATCCTGCTGGGAGTGGTTGTAAATAATGGCATTATTTTGATCGATTACTCCCGCATTCTGCGGAGGGAGGGATATTCCAGGTATCGCGCATTGATGATGAGCGGGATCTCGCGTCTGCGGCCTATTCTCATTACTTCCATTACAACGATGATCGCAATGTTGCCGCTGGCACTCGGAGATGCGGAATATGTGATGAGTATCGGTCAACCGTTTGCCGTTACGGTAATGGGCGGCCTTGCTTTCGCCACTATCCTTACGCTGTTCTATATTCCGACCATGAGCGCCGGCCTCGAAAGCGTTCTCAACTGGTTCAGGAGCCTGAAGCCCGGCATCAAGGCGGCTCAGTTGATCTTGTTGATCGCCGCTGGAGCCCTTATTTCGATCGAGATAGAATCGGGGTTGCTGAAGATGGTGGCATTTATTGCCGCGGTGATTTTGGTGCCGGGCGGAACACATTTCATCATGACATCGTTGCGCCAGGCGAACGCACAAATGGTCGCACCGGGAGAAGCGATGCATATTGAAATCCGGAACCTCACGAAAGTTTATGGAAGAGACAAACGATGGATACGGGAATGGAAAGGAAACAAGCAACTATTTGAGGAACGCGGCGAGGAACCTGTGACAACAAGCCGGATTCTCCAGGATCTCATCTGGCAAAGCGGGTTGATTGGCTTCCTGATTTATTTTATCTACTTCCATTTGGACAAGGCGTTTTGGCAACTGGTCTTCATGATCGTATTGCATGCACTCTTGTTGTCAATCTTTGGTGACGCCAGGCAACTGCTCGTGCACAGGCAACGACTGCTAAAGGTCATGAACACGGTGCTGTATTGGGGTTTTCCCATTGCCAGCGCAGTCTACTTATACAGCGACGTGCAAGTGAAAGCGGTCGGGATAGTACTTATCCTGCTGTGGTTCACGGGACTTTTTCTGATCGGGAAAAGGAAGCGCCTCCGCGAAGACCCGGTAAATGTCGATGCGATCACAGGTCGGTTCAGAAAAATTCGCAGGCTGTACTACCAATTGTTGCTCTCCATCCCTTTCGTCAAACCCAGGAAGGCTGAATTCAAGGCACTCAAAGGGGCGAGCCTTACCATTGAACAAGGGATGTTCGGATTACTAGGTCCGAATGGCGCCGGCAAGACAACCCTGATGCGTATTCTTTGTGGTATCCTCGACCAAAGCTATGGCAAGATATGGATCAACGGCCATGACACGACGTTGCGCAGGGAGGAACTGCAGGGACTGATTGGCTACCTTCCACAGGCGTTTGGAACTTACGAGAACATGACCCCTTACGAGTTCCTCGACTACCAGGCCATCCTGAGAAAGATCTCTAATAAGGATCAAAGAGAGGCAAGAGTGCAATACGTGCTAAAGGCCGTGCACATGGACGAGCATCAGCACAAAAAGATCGGATCATTCTCGGGAGGAATGAAACAGCGAATTGGTATTGCCCAGATATTGCTCCATCTTCCCAAGATCCTGGTAGTGGACGAGCCTACAGCGGGCCTGGATCCATTGGAGCGGATTCGATTCCGCAATCTCCTGGTGGAACTCAGCCGCGAACGGATCGTCGTCTTTTCGACCCACATCATTGAAGATATTGCGAGTAGCTGCAACAGGCTGGCCGTGCTAATCTCCGGTAATATTGAATACATCGGCAGTCCGACCACTATGGCCGAACTCGCTAACGGAAAGGTGTGGGAATTCCATTTAACACCGGATGAATTCGAAGTAGAAAAACACAATTACCTGATCGTTCATCACATGCGGGAAGGCGACCTCATTCGGGTGAAATGCTTATCGGACGAACTTCCACGACTCGATGCCGCTCAGGTTCGGGCAAACCTGGAAGATGCATACTTATGGTTAATGAAAAGTAAATCGCGAACTAAAGATGAAAAGCTTTCTGCTGCTGTTGTTTAAATTGATTGTCTACAACGTCAAAGTGATTTTTGGCAACAAGTTTGTCTACTTTGTGGCTGCGGCATTTTTGTTTTTCGCCTTCGTCATCATGCTGACCATCCTGGACGATCCCGATTTTGATGAAGCGCTGATATACGGGTTTCTGGTTTTTCCGGGGCTGCTGCTCATCTTCTATCCTATGGCGTACGGGATTCAGAATGATGACGACTCGAAGATGCTTGAAACAATTTTCGGCATTCCTAACTATCGGTATAAAGTGTGGCTGGTGAGATTTGTCCTCACAATCGCTATCGCGGCGGTCATCCTGGCTGTTCTGGGCACCATTGCTAATCTGACGCTTTACCGATTTAATATTCCACCGATGATCGGGCAGGTATTGTTTCCCATCACATTCCTCTCCTCGTTAGCGTTCATGTTATCGACGCTGATCCGGAACGGTAACGGTACTGCTATTGTGCTGGTGATTATTTCGTTCGTATTCTTTGTTTTTTCCGGCCCATTGGAGTACAGCGCATATAACATTTTCCTCAATCCCTTTTCAGAGCCGCGCAACATGAGCGAGTTTATCTGGTTGACGGTTATTTACAAGAACAGGAGCTATCTCATGATCCTAAGCTTGCTTTCCCTGCTATACGGTATGTTCAATCTTCAGTTCCGGGAAAAGTTTGTTTGATAGCGCGGCCCCACCGGCGGTTTTGACTCAGAGGATTTCAATACACGGAGATCCACGGCAGGAACTTCGCCTCGTACCGGTTGAAAGAAAAAGTCATAAGCCACTGATTTGCCTTTGAGACACGAAGCCGAAAAGTCTCTGGTTCTATTGAGACTTTAAAAACTTCGCAAAACTGTACTGTCCATTTTCCGACGTAGCCTTCATCAGGTAGAGCCCGGCAGGCGCATTCACCATGTTGAGTTCCGCTGCGTGTCCGGAGGTGTCAACTTCAATAGTTTTTTCGAAGACCTTCCTGCCCGTCAGGTCAAACACTTCGGCCGTATATGTACCGGTCACGCCGGCGATCTGCACGCGCACTGTGTTCTTTACAGGCTGTGGATAAATGTCCAGTGAAAATGCGCTCAGCGGCGCCATTTCGCCGACGCCGGTTGTAATTTCAGCGGGATCAATTGAGTTTATATTCACGTCCATCTTCAAAAGGAAAGAGGGCGAGGTATTGCCATCCACTCTGAAATTTCCCAGCGTGTACATCACGCCCGTCTCCGACCTTTGCCTTCCGCTGGCAGGACTATCGGTTATCGTAATGATGTCGCTGACGGCGCTTACGACTGCGGGAATATTGAAATGAGTATCCACCTTGCCATCAACTCCGACTGCATAGATGCCATTTCTATGCTGAAAGTATATTGTCGAACCCAACTGCTCCACTTTTCTTGAAAAAATGATATCATAAGGCAGTGCTGGATTATTCTTAAGATTGCTATAAAATGTCAGATCGAGCTTTCCGTCTGCCGACAGTTTGACTAACGGGAGAACAACTTGTTTTTCATCGAACTCGTCAAAAAAACCGCCGACGATTATTTCATCATTATTTAGCACTTTGACCAGGCACACCGCGTCATTCGGACCGCTACCTGTATCAAACGACAGATCGACGTCCGCCCCGGCCGTAAGTCGTACCAGTCTGTTCGCTGTCACGCTGCCGACTGCAGAAAAGGCGGATCCCCAGATGACCTTGTCTCCCTGAAGGTCAAAATCGAAAGCAGTAGACCGTACGCAACAAATATCTTCGATATCAAAGGAGGAATCTTCAGACCCGTCGGCATTCAACCTGTAAATAAGATTCGCATCGGCACTCATGATCTTTCCATCGGGCAGGGCCTTGAACTTCACTACCTGGTACTGCAGTTTAAAGGGTGCCCATGCAAATTCGGGACGTTCATTGCCCTCCGCGTCGAGCTTGAAAAAATTTTTGTATGTCGTAACGAGCACATTGTCGCCGTCAAGAACTTTTAACTGGTAGACGACCCCTTTATTCTCCTTCAATCGGAATGACTGATCAAGTTCTCCATTAAGAGAGAGCCTGGCAATGCCATAGGTCTCCATTCCATTCATACGGATGAAGTCACCCGCTACGAGCAGTTTGCCCTCGTGAACGTCGGCGAGTTTGATGGTTCCATAGCGACCCACTTCCGGATCGAAGGAATCTTCGTAAGTGCCATCTTTTTTGAACTTGGAAACACCGAAGACGTTGCCGATGTTCTGCGTATTATTCGCGATGATTTGTTGATCACCTGTAATCTCAAATCGCACTGAAATAGAGCCAAAATTATCAAGCCTTACGGGGGCGAACGTCAGATCGAGTTCGCCGGTATCGGAGTTCAACCGGAACAAACGGTCACTTGTTTCTCCCTCATATTCGAGATAGGCGGCCAGATAGACACCATCCTCCGCAGCGATTACCCTACTGACTACCCCGTTTAGCCGGGGTGGATAAAATCCGGTATCAACTGAACCATCAGCGTTCAGGCGCAGAACCCCTCCTGGCATCACCCCGTTAAAGGAGTTGATGTAAGTATCTCCCAATAGAATTTTTCCATCGGCCAGGACGGTCATCGATCCGATGCGATCCGTTGTTCCCTCCCCTACATCAAAAGCCGGATCCAGCGTCCCGTCGGAGTTCAATCTCACGATGTCGTTTCTTTTTACACCCTGTACTTTAGTGAATGGTCCGGCGACGAGTATTTTGTCTCCTGAAAGGGCTATCGCGGTGATCGGCCCATCGGCATCAAGCGCATGAAAATCATCATCGGGGGTGAGATCGGCATCAAAACGCATTAGACGGTTAGTAATGACCAGTATCCGGTCCAACGCGTCGACGGCCAATTCTTCCGAATTCAAATAGGTTGTAATCTGCTTGCTGATGACTCCATCCGCATTCACCTTCGTTAGCCTGCTCTCGGCACCAAACAACAGGTCGTTGTAAGAGTCGTACTTTTCCGACAACACCACGATTTCACCTGATGTCAGCAGCCCAAGCTTGTTTATGATCTCATCGTCGGGGCCATTGTAGGAAAAGCTTTCATCCAGCGAGCCGTCTGCTTCAAGGCGGATAAGATTGTGAACTCGTTGGGTGCCATAGAATTTGATGTCGCCTCCAATTAGGATCTTACCGTCCGGCTGCACGAGGATCGACTTGATGTACGCGGACCGGATCGGCAAAGGCGCCTGGAAACTATGATCCAGTTTTTGGCCGAATGCGGCCCCGGTGATAAGAGCCAGAACTAGTATCAACCGAATGCGGCTTCGTTTCATATCAATTTTTCGTGTTCATTTGTCTTGTTCCCGATAATACAAAGTACAGGTGCTAGCCGGATGGATGAATCAAAACCTATAAAATCGTGAAGACAGACGAGCCAGAAGGCTGGCGATTAATCGCATGGTTATGCAATATATAAATTTTTACAGCGCTCCCGACGTTCGCCCTGGCGTTAACCGGTCATGAATGCAGGGAGAGCCTTCATGTAGACAGAAGGTAACTAGACCGGGCCAAGGATCGACCAGGGTCAAAGGCTTTTGGATCTTCTGAAAACTCTCAAAACGTCCTCTCATCGGCTGAGGGCCCGTATATGGATGGGACAGGAATGTCGTTCAGTCGCATGTACACGGTTAGCTGTCCGCGGTGATGAACCCAGTGATTGATCGTCTGTCGCACACTGATTTTCTTGGACGATGACATGACGACCTTGCCGCCAACTTTCAACTCAAAAATACCGTCGAGGTCTTTGTTTGAGACAGCCTCAAGTGTGCGTTTGGCGCCAGCTATGTTATCGTCGAAATACTTCAAGAGAGCGTCTGGTGTACTGAGCTCGAAGCGCTGATAGGTAGCAAGGTCAATGACGGACTTTTCGATCATATCGATGATCCATCGCGGCATATCTGCTACAAGGAGCGCGAGGTATCCTAACTCCATAGATTTCTCATGGGGCTTGTATTTGTACAGCTTATCGGGGATCCCTTCGAGACACCTGCGAGTAGCCCGGACCTCCGATTGAAGCTCCTTAGAAAACTCCTTTCCGATTGAATTGTCGCTCATATTAGCTGGTTTTGCCTCCAAACTAGAAGAAAAAAATGAGGCTCACAAACAGGACATCAGGAAGGGAAGCGGCAATATTAACGAAGGGCGATCGTTTCAACTCCACCTGCCCCGCATGAAAATACTTTTGCTGTCCGTGCTCCTATCAGGTTTCATCCCCTCACACGCTCAGTATGTGGGACCACCGAACAATGTCGGGCGGGAATACGGCAATCCGAAAATGCCGATGATGGTTTCTCACCTGGCCGGCGCAAACCGGGAAATGTTGAAGCGGGCGACCCGGAACTCGCGACATTCGATTTTCGCGAGGATTTTGTGCTTCCGCAAGTTGTGCCGCATTCAATCCGGA
This sequence comes from Flammeovirgaceae bacterium, assembly GCA_044507775.1. Lineage (GTDB taxonomy): Bacteria > Bacteroidota > Bacteroidia > Cytophagales > Cyclobacteriaceae > Chryseosolibacter. Next base: position 22,341 of record JBIQIY010000006.1, read on the forward strand.
CATTCGGCGTCATTGAACGCCATCAGCTATAAAAAGTTCAGAAAGAAGATCGCCCGTAACGGAAGAAAAGGTCTTTACAAGCGCCCTGCGGTAGACTCTACGTACAAGTCCAGACCCCTAAGGCCGCAAGAACAACCAAGAGAACCAATAGGCATAGACACAACTATTGCAACTCCGTCGCCGGTGATCAAAGCTGACAGTCTCATCGTGCTCGGTGCCGAGGTTCTGTTTGAGATTAACAAGTCAACGCTGCGCGGCGAATATTTTGCGACGCTTGATCCTATCGTCAAGTATATGATCGCGCATCCGGGGCGTTCGGTGAAAATATCCGGTCATACCGATAACACGGGAAGTGAATCGCATAACCTGGCGCTCTCCAAACGTCGCGCGGAGGCCGTCGCGGAATACCTCGCAAACAATGGTGTTGATGAAAATCGAATTGAGACCCTTGGCTTCGGCAGTTCGAAACCGATCGCGGTAAACACAACTGAAGTCGGCCGAGAACAAAACCGGCGCGTAGAGTTATTGCTCCGGGATGAGCGATAACGTCGCCCTCCTATTCGCTCCTCAACGATAAAACCGGATTCATGCCCGCCGATTTAAGGGATTGATAACTGATCGTGAGCACCGCTATTAAAAGCGCGATCAACCCCGAAAGCGCAAAGATCCACGTGTGAATTTCCATTTTGTACGCAAAGCCTTCGAGCCACCGGGTCATGGCATACCAGGAGATGGGCGTGGAAATGACAATCGCGATAAGCACCAGCAGGATAAAATCTTTCGAAAGCAGACTCACGATGTTCCCGAGGTCGGCGCCCAGGACTTTGCGAATACCGATTTCCTTTGTCCGTTTCTGCGCCGTGTAGGTCGCGAGCCCCAGCAATCCCAGACACGCGATGAATATCGCCAGACACGCAAAAGTTGTGAACAATTTACGGAAGATGAAATCAGACTTGTATTGTTTGTTGAAATCTTCGTCGAGAAAGCTGTAGAGGAACGGTCTGTGCGGTACCTGCTCGCGCCATACCTTGCCCACCGCTGCGACCGTCTCATTGATGTTCTCCGGCCTTATTTTCACCGAAAGATAACGGCTGGCGTATGGGGAGAATGGAAGTGTCAGAGGCGCGATATTGTTGTGCAGGGATGTATAGTTGAAATCTTTTACAACGCCGATAACAACACCTTCCCTTCCCCACTGACTGAATTTCTTGCCGACGACATCCGCTGGATTGGTATAACCGAATTCTCTCGCGGACGCTTCATTGATGATCAGTGCCTTCGAGGAATCCGTGGGGAACTCTCTTGAATAGGTCCTGCCTGCGATGAGTTCCAAACCATAGTGTGTCACGAAATCCAATCCAACTTCAAATATGGGCTGTCCCTGCGACGCCATTTCCCCATCCGGATTTTCGATCTGCGTACCAGCGTGGGGAAAATAGCTTCCGGGTACGCTTCTCGAAAAAGCAACTGACAAAATCGAAGGGTTCTTTTCCAGCTCACTTTGCAGCACGGCCGATTTCTCATTAACGATGCCGTCATAGTTGTAGTCCACAATCAGCATTTGCTCTTTGTCGAACCCGAGATCTTTGTCCAGCAGGTAATTCATCTGGAAATAGACGATCATCGTTCCGGCTATCAGCGCAATGGAAAGGGTGAACTGAAAAACAACGAGCGCCTTGCGGAGACTTGCTCCTCCTGTGTGAGATCGCGTCAAGCCTTTCAGGACGCGAACCGGATTAAAACCCGAGAGTACCGCTGCGGGATATGACCCTGCCAGCAAACCGATGAGCAATATGACTGCGAAAAAAACAGACACGTTCTGCCACGTGATGAAGCGTTGAATTTCCAATTGCTTCCCGGTGAAGTCCACCATGTACGGCATCGCGAGCCATACGATTCCTGCAGCGAGGATGGTTGAAAGGCAGACGATGATCAGCGATTCTCCCAGAAACTGGTATACGAGGCTGCTGCGCGCGGCACCAATCGACTTTCTGATCCCTACCTCCTTCCCTCGTTCCATAGACCGCGCGGTCGAGAGGTTCATGAAATTGATAATCGCGATAACAAGGATAAACAACCCGATGACCGAGAATACATATATGTTCGAGAGACTCCCTGTTTCGCCGGGTTGACGCTCGGCTGTCGATCGCAGGTACATGTCACGAAGAGGTTCGATGTCAATGGTGTATCGCGAGCCAGGATACTCTTCGTGCCTTGCGAGGAAGTCGGGCAGTTTGCTCTTAAAGGCTTGCGGATTGAACTGGTCGGTTGCGAGAAAGTACGTGTAAAAGTCGACGTATCCCCACGCATCGAATACTTCAGGTCTGGCCTTCCGGAAGGTACTCATCGAAAGCAATGCGTTGAAGCGGAAATGTGAATTCAAGGGAACATCCGCCAGGATGCCGGTTACTGTATAGTCTCCGGCGTTCGAGCGACCAGCGGCTTCACTGCCTTTCAATGTTTTGCCCATGGGATCTTCATCGCCGAAATACTTTCGCGCCGTACTCTCGGTGAGTACAATGCTGAATGGTGCGGTAAGGGCTGTTTTTGGATTGCCTTTGAGCAGTTGCCAGCTGAATACATCGAAAGCGGTGGAATCCATAAAGAAGACACCTTCCTCCTGATAGGCCTGGTCTTCATGTGTCAGCAGAATATCGGCTCTGCCGGAGAACTGCACCACCTTGTCAATTTCCGGAAAGTCGCCTTTAAGCGCCTGGCCAATGGGAGCGTTGCCCCACACCCAATAGGGATACACGGATGGACCGCCTCTTGAGTCCGGAGCACTTTCACCGTGAATCACACGGTAGATCCTGTCTTTCTTTGCATGGTAGTTGTCGTATGAAAGCTCATCCTTCACGAACATGAAGATCAGCAGGCAACAGGCGATGCCGAGGCCAAGTCCGAAAATGTTGATGAACGAATAAGCTTTCTTCTTGACCAGATTTCTCCAGGCGACGATGGAATAGTTTTTCAGCATGGCGCTTTGATTAAAGGTGGGTCTTGTTCGAAAATTCTTTAGCAAGGTCGGTCGCAAGAGTTTAACCATCTCCAGCGAATAGCGAAGCCTTGCCATTCGTGGTGAGGTCTCTTCGAGGCTTGCCTGGAAGAGTTCTTCCATGTCGCCTTCGATTTCTTCGACATACTCTTCCTTCAGGCAGAACCTGAGCAACTTCAGGGGCCACTCGGGCGGTGCGTGATGACTCATATGAGTTTTAGTTCGCGTACGAGTGTCGGAATGGACTCCCACAAACCGGCGCGGATCTCTTTTATTTCAGCCAGCACTTTTCGTGCGTATGAGGTCGTGCTGTAAATCCGCTTGCGCTTCCCACCTCGTTTTTGAGTAGCCTCTCCAAATTCGGAAGTGAGAAATCCTTTTTCCTCCATGCGCTTCAACGCCGACTGGATGGAGCCGACACTCAGTCGTTCATTCAGCCGTGATTCGAGCTCGCGCTTGATCTCAACTCCGTAAGCCTCCTGTTGCAATGCGGCAACCGTTAACAGAACCAACTCTTCAAACTCTCCCAGCCTGGTCTTCTTCATAAGATTTTATTCGTATTTGTAGTAAATATAGAAAGAACGGTATTATTCGCAATTGCAGTTTAAATATTATTGTGCAGAGACGAATTCAACGACCACCGCCCTTCATCTTTAATTGTATTTATAATAAGCTGATAATCTTATAATTAAATATAATCAGATAAAGTTATACCTCAGTTAATAGTTATCCTTGCGCATTTTTATGAAGAGGCTTCATTTCGCTTTGGGTGGGTTCGAACTTCCATCTCTACGAAGCAGACCGGGCCCTCGGTGCATCGTGCGGGCGCGAACGCTTTTGTCCAAGGGCGAACAATCCTGTTGATCGAAACCCTGTTTTCATCTCTCATACGATAGAAACGAACGTGGTACAGCCTTTGCCAAACTCAAAGTTTCAGATTGAATTATGATCCGATACAACCTCCTGCTCTTCTTCCGAAATCTCACCCGCCAGAAGCTTTTCTTTGGCATAAACCTTCTGGGGCTTACCGTCAGTCTCGTCAGCACGATACTCATTTACCTGTATGTTAACCACGAGCTGAGTTACGATAATTTTCACCCTCACTCAGAACGGCTCTACCGCGTCAACCAGACATTTATCTGGGCCGAGAACGACAAGAGCCAGTTCTCCCGTACGGGCCCCGGTGTTGCTAATGCGCTAAAGGAGGAACTTCCTGAAGTGGAAATGGTTACCAGCCTTCACACGCCGGGAAGCTTTATTCTTTCATACGAAGATCCTTCGGGGGAAATCGTTTCGTTTGAAGAAGAAAAGGTCTTTGCCGCGGATACCAACTTCTTCAAGGTGCTTGACTTTCCATTGATCAAGGGCGACCCCGATGGCGCTTTTCGTCTTGCGAATACTTTGGTTATGACGCAGTCCACAGCGGAGAGATACTTCGGCAAAGCCGATGCTGTGGGAAAAACCCTGCGCCTGACGGGCCTCAACGGTGACGAGGCGCAGACCTATGAAGTGACCGGCGTTGTCAGCGATCCTCCCGATAATTCCACAATTCAGTTTGACGTTCTGCTCTCCATGGAGGCATTCCCGATCAGGCGGTTGTACTGGAGCTGGGTATGGACGCAACTTGAAACGTTTGTCTTACTTCGCGCGGATGCCAATATTGATCAGGTTCGCGAAAAGTTGAAAGTTATTCCCCGAAAGCGTGCGGACGAGACATTGCGTCGGGCCATGGGCGTTAGCTATGACGAATACATCAAGTCGGGAAAAAAGTGGGAGCTTTTCCTGCAGCCCATCCGCCGCCTTCATCTTCCCGACGAACAAGTTGTCGGATCATTTCCTGACACCGGCAACATCAAGATCCTCTATTCATTTATCGGCGCCGCGTTCTTCATCGTCGTGTTGTCCTGTATCAACTTCATGAACCTGTCAACAGCGCAGTTTACGCGAAGACTCAAGGAAGTCAGTGTGAGGAAGGTCATGGGTATTGGCAAAACGCAACTGGGATTCAGCTATTTTATTGAAGCGTTTGTTTTCTGCGCGCTGGCATTGGTTGCTGCGGTGGGCATCGCACAATTGCTGCTCCCCTCTTTCAATCTTAGTACCGGCAAGTTGCTTCGCCTTGATTTGCTGCATGATCCCACGCTTCTTTTGATTCTCATTGCAGTGATTCTTTTGATGTCCGTAGTTTCCAGCAGTTATCCCGCTATATTCCTGACGCGGTTCCATCCGGTGGAAGCGATGAAAGGAAAGCTAAGGGTTGGCCGCTCAGGAATGTGGTTTCGCAACGGCCTGGTTGTATTTCAGTTCAGTGTTTCAATCATTCTGATAATTTGTACAGCCATTGTATTCCAGCAACTGACGTACGTATCCGAAAAGGACCTCGGCTTCGACAAGGAGAACCTGATGGTAGTCCGGCATGTTGAAGGTTTGAAAAACCCGGAGAGTCTTCGCAATGAAAGCCTGACCCTGCCTGGGGTGGTGTCCGCCAGTTGGTGTTCGTCCACACCGCCAGAAGTTTTTAATGGCGACACGTACAGCGCGGAAGGATTAAATGGCCGTGGTTTCTCCCTCAATTACACCTGCACGGATGAAAATTACATCCCCACTTTGGGTATCAACCTGAAATACGGCCGCAACTTTTCAGCGAATAATCCGGGGGATGTGGAACGGGTGATCATCAATGAGGCCACGGTCCGTAGGATAGGCTGGCCGTTGGATGAGTCGGTGATCGGCAGAAAGATCACTTACCCCAATAACAATGACGCGAGCTTTGAGGTGATCGGAGTTGTTTCAGACTTCAATTACTGGACGCTGGAAACATCGATCGAACCCATGGCTATCTTCCACCTGAAGAACGAAAAGATCTTCCACGAAAAACGACAGTTTATTGTCCTGAAGATTGAACCTCAAAGCCTGAGCAGCTGGGATAGAACGCTGGCTGCCACTGAGCAATTATGGCGTAAACACGCGGGCGGGACCACATTCGACTATCGGTTTGTTGACGAGAACTTTGCAGAGACATTCAAGACACAACAACGGTTTGGAGAAATCCTGACGGCCATGGCTTCATTCGCGATATTAATTGCCTCGCTGGGCCTGTTGGGAATGATCGTGTATGCCCTTGAACGGAGATCCAAGGAGATCGGGATCCGCAAGGTTTCGGGCGCTTCAGTCTGGGATATCCTGCTCATGATCTCCAGGGGATATACCGCGTTGATTGCCCTGGCGTTCCTGATTGGCGCGCCATTGTCTTACTGGATGATGGAAAAGTGGCTCGCGGATTTCGCCTATCGTATCACGCCATCCATCTGGATCTTCGCTGTCGCGGGATTAAGCACCCTGCTTGTTGCGATTCTGATTACCAGCTACCATTCCCTGAAAGCTGCAATGACCAACCCTGTGATTGTCTTGAAGGATGAGTAGATATGCCTCTCTTCCCTCCAGCTCAATCACACAGCCAGCGCTGAAATTGAATGATGTTTGTTTGGGCTAAAGCCCATTGTGTGCTGACTATTTTCTTTTAATCCTCCAGCTAAAGCTGGAGGCAATTGATGAGTCCAGACTGATATGTGAAGTTGTGCCATCAATTGCCTTCCGCTCTAGCTGGATGATCGCAAATTTTCTTGCTGTCAATTGCTTTTCGCTCTAATGGATAAATTACAAATGTCTTGCTGCCAATTGCCTCTTGCTTTAGCTGGATGGAGCTAGGATTGAGCAGAAGCATTTTTCTGGCTTTAGCCAAAAATCACACAGCCAGCGCTGAAATTGAATGATGTTTGTTTGGGCAAAAGCCCATTGTGTGCTGGCTATTTTCTTTTAATCCTCCAGCTAAAGCTGGAGGCAATTGATGTGCCCTGTTTCTCGAATTTCGCTGGGAGACTCAAATAATTGTTAGGAAAACATTACAGCGACTACAAGAAGAACCAGATTAAATGGTCAATTCTTGCGCGAGCTCTTTCCTGTAAGCGATCTTGCTTTTAACTTTTGAAAAAACAAACCCTCTCTATATGCCATTTGTAAAGGTTTACATTCATTTTGTCTGGTCAACAAAAAACCGAGTTCCTTTTTTGAACACAGCGTCAGCAAGGAAGCAAACATGGCAGCACATAAAAGAAAATTCGATAAAGAAGAATATCTTCATCGATACAATAAATGGCTACGATGATCACTGCCATTGCCTGATCTCCCTGGCTACAAATCAAACTATGGAGAAGATCATGCAATTGCTGAAGGGTGAATCTTCTTTCTGGATCAATAGTAATCACTTGTGCCAGCAAAAGTTTGAGTGGCAGGATGAATATTTTGCTGTCTCGGTCTCTAGGTCCCATTTGAACGCTGTCAGAAATTACATCCGGAACCAGGAGAATCACCACAAGGGCAAGTCTTTCCAGGAAGAATATGATAATTATCTTCGGGAATGGGGCTTTCAAAAATTCAAGGATGGCCCGATGGGAAATGAAAACAGTTGATGAGTGGCTGTGCGCTATTCATTGCCTCCAGCTAAAGCTGGAGGCAATTGATGAGTAGTTAGAACATCAATTGCCTCCGGGCTTTTTTGCCATTCGTCAATATACAATCTGCTGTTCGGCAGATACTTCGCTGATGTGCTCCATTTTGCCGGCTCTATAGTCGGCGTACCACTGCCGGATGTCTTCCATGCTATCCGCAATGAACGGACCGTGAGAGACAATCTCGTGATGCTGCGGCTGCGCTGAGTACAGAACGAGATGTGCTCCTTCTTCTCCACCGGACAATCTCAGGTCGCTGTCTGCGCCCGGATCTCCGCGGTCGAGCCATCCAACCTGATCTGCTGTAAGCGGTTTGCCATCAGGCCCGACGTTGACCGTTCCATCGATCACATACAAGAACGTACTGAAATCCGCTGGAAGGACCCCCGTTATCGAGGCACCCGGCTGCAGCGTGATCACGGCAATGACAAGCGGTGTATGGTTCAGGATCGGTGAAGTGAGCCCCGCGAATGTTCCACTGTAAACTTTAACAGTTGCTCCGTCGGCCGACATACCGGGAACATGCTCCGCTTTCAGGCGCTGAACGCGCGGCGTTGCACGCCTGTCATTTTTCGGAAGATTCAACCAAAGCTGCAGCAGTCGCATCCTCGTGGGCTCCGAAATGGTCTCGGTATGCACGATGCCGCTCCCCGCAGTCATCATCTCAAAGTCTCCTGACTTCATCGCGTGCTCGCCTTCCCCGAACTCACCCTGGAGTAGCAGGGATACTGTTTCAAATCCCGCATGGGGATGGGGACCGCCTACGGGTATGTTGTCGGTTTTCTCGAGCTTATCGTCCATCAACATAATGAACGGATCACTCTGCGAAAAATCAACCCCGATAACCGGACTCGCTGTATGCCCTTTGCCCAGAAAGCCCGGGCTCGGTATCGGCTTGTAAACGGTCGTCAGCTTCCTTTCTATACTATTCATATTTCCTCCTTATTTAGTGCCCGCAACGGCATGTGAACTTTCGTGTCTCGCTGAAATCGGCGCCTTGCGTATTCTTCCCCATACTACCACTCCGGCAAGCAGTCCCAGTACTACATTGGTACCGATCGCGCTGTACTCACCCCTTGAGAGGTGAAAGATCATCGCGAGTACCATGATCAATGCCAGGCCGGCGGCAGCTAATGTTGTGAGCCGTGGCTGGATCCTGAGTGCAGCGGGTAAAAGTAAGCCCAGTCCCGCCGCCAGCTCGCTAATACCGATGAACCTCAACAGTACAGGCATATCGCCCGCCAGGGGCATTGTCTTGTTCAACTCCGCGATGGGCGTCAGTGTTTTCATGTAGCCGATCATCAGAAACATCCCTGCGAGCAGGATTTGCACGATCCATAAACTGACATGCCAGCCTTTCGATCTTTTAACGTGTTTTGTTGTCATCTTGATTTGTTTTTTTGTTGATAACACAAAACTGCGTATTTTTGATTACCAAAAGTAAGCACTTTACTAAAGGTAAGTAGTTACCTTTTTGTAAGCATTAACCGCGAATTATGGCGAAAGAAAAGATTCAATCAGAGCACAACGAGACGCAGTGCCAGGCGCAACTAAGCGCGATTGGCGACGCCCTGTACTCCATTGGTGGAAAGTGGAAGCTGCGGGTGATCATCGCGCTCATGCATGGAAGGAGCCGTTTTAACGTGCTCCAGCGTACGATCGAGGGCATCTCCTCCAAAGTCCTGGCTTCGGAGTTAAAAGACCTCGAACTAAACGGGTTCATCAGGCGCCGTGTATACACGGAGACGCCTGTCGTCGTTGAGTATGAACTGACGGACTATGCCCTATCAGTTCGGCCTGTCCTCAACGCGCTGGCAAAATGGGGTGCCCGGCACAGGAAAAAAATCCGCCTTCAGATGAAGCAGGAGTTTGAAGCGAGCCAGAAATAAAAAGACGGTCTCAGACGAATCTGAATACGCTCAATACAACGATCGTGAAGAATATTAGGAGCTGAAGGGAAATAAACCGACGTGTCTGTGCCTGCAAAGAAGATATCTCTGTGGCATCCGCTCCGGCGCCCTTGCGCTCGATCAAGGCCTGCACCTTCATGGCAGAGCTTCTGCCCTGGGTGAATCCGTTTACAAAGATCAGGACGATCATACCGAGTTTTATTTGAAACCAAAGAAGCTGGACATATGACCACTCGGCGATTGCCAGCATGCCCAGGCCCGCCAATAACAAGACGAGCATGCTCGCGGCACCGGCGACGAAGAATCCCCGAATAATTGCAAATGAGGCAATCCCTTTTTCAGGATCCTGTTGATAAAGCTTCCAAAATTGATTGTAGGCTATGAAGTTAGCCACTGTGATTCCGATTCCAACAATGAAGGCAAGGATGTGAAGTGTCTTGAGTACGAGATAGAGGGTGTCCATGTTCCGTAAGTTGATGGTTAACAATCATTCAGCCGGTCGGTTTCGACCGGATATTCTACTTACGTAATAATGATGTTTTGCGTTTCGCGGATGGCCGTGCGATGACCTGTGGAAACGAAAAAACGGCGATCTAATCCTTTAGCCGTGTGGCAAACAGATAATGTTGCTGCCAGTAGCCGGAATCCAATAGCGTTGAAATTGAAACGCCACGCGAAGTCGATGTGTGGATGAATTTATTGTCGCCCAGATAAATACCGGAATGCGTAATGAGTTCGCGTTTTCGATAGGTAGAGTGAAAGAATACCAGGTCACCCCTTCTCAAATCTTCATCGGGATAAATGATGGTACCATACCTGCCCTGATCGTGTGACGAGCGGGGTATATCGACGCCAAATTTCGCATGTGCCAGTTTGACCAGTCCGGAGCAATCGAGGCCCGCGGGCGAATATCCTCCCATGGCATGACGAGTACCTAATAACGATTCGGCATAGTTAATAACACCTTCGATATCGTAGTCGGGGTTATCTATTTTTTTTTCGACACCGCCCTTTTTGAATGCTTCGATCCTTTCATGCAATTGTGGATTGTCCGAGTAGAGATGCGAAGAAGTCAGACGCTTCGGGTAAGGATCGCGACGAATATTTGCCGCTACCTGTATAACGATGAGTATACCGGCCAGGTACAGAATAATCGCCCTCTTGTTTCTTGTCGTCATTGTCCTGCGTCCTTTGTTTAAACGAAAAGAATGACAACATTCTGCAACCGAAAGTTCACCTGTGTCATCTGCGTCGGTGAATTACCTTCCGCGGCGACGGAATGCGATGAATAGCTGCTATAAATCGAGGGTTACCCCACTTTCATTCCGGCCATCGCCAGGACCTTTTTGTATTCACGCTCCTTAACCGCTCCCACCGACAACCGTGACAGACGAACGAGATCCATATCGCCCAGCGCTGGCTCGGCCTTGACTTGCGCGAGTGTTACAGGTTTCGGCAACGGCTTCACGGGTTTGATATCGACCGCCACCCAGTTTGCATCCTTCGTCGTCGGATCCTGATAAGCTTCTTTGACTACTTCGGCGATGCCAACGATTGCCAGTCCCTCATTGCTGTGATAGAACAGCACGCGGTCGCCCTTCTTCATGGCCCGGAGATTATTACGCGCTCCATAGTTGCGCACGCCATCCCAAAACGTTTTCCCATCCTTAACAAACTGCTCCCAACTGTATTTGAAGGGTTCGGATTTTACAAGCCAGTATTTCATCTCATCAAAATGTTCGATCAATCGCGCGAAGATAGAAAGAAAAGGAAATGGGGTGTAAGGGTATAGGGATATAGGGATATAAGGGTATAGGGGTGTAAGGGTATAAGGAGTGTCGGAGGTCAGCGTATCCTCTATTCCCCTATCCCCCTATTTCCCTTATATCCCTATCCCCCCTATTCCCCTTATATCCCTATCCCCCCTATTCCCCTTGTATCCTCCATTCACTATCTTTCCCCCATGCTCATCAACCCCGAACCTCTCCACCACTGGATTAACAATTTTTACGGCTATGGCTCGTGGCATGCGCCCGTGTGGTTTGTTGCACACGAAGAGGGCGGCGGCGACCTGCCGGAAGAAGTGGCGGAAAAGCTGGACTACTTTTACACCGAACATTCGGCTGAAAAGAATAATCCCGTGCTTTGTAATATCCGTGAACTCTATCGCCGTGTAGCCGTCAGGTGGGATGGGCCCAAGGCTGGTTTATTTCAAAACTTCGCCGAATTCAGGTTTGGTAACAATGCAACGCTGCACGGTGTCTGGAAGAATCTTATCGCATTCTCCCATGGCTACGCGAATGAGAAGCTCCCGGATCTGTTGCAGTACCAACAGAACGTCTTTGCGTCACAGGACGCAGGAAGGGAGGCGCTTGTCCGCTTGTATCCCCTTCCGGCTCCACACAACCACGGGTGGTATTACAGTTGGCTTGACCTTCCTCAATTTCCTTTTCTCAAGAGCCGCCAGCTGTACCAGACCCATGTTTTTCCTCATCGCATAAAGGGTTTGGTGGATAGCATTCGCGAATACAGTCCTGAGGTTGTCCTGATGTACGGGATGGAGAACATCAACATGCTTAAGGCGTCCATCCAGGAAGCATTTCCCTCTGTTAAATTCAATATGATGAAAGCCATAAAACAAAAGATACCGCAGCATCATGTTGCAGATGTCGAGGGCACGATCCTGCTGATCACAACGCAGATTCCAGCCCTCCGACATGGGCGGGTTGAAACCGGATTTGAGTGGAATGAGTTTGGAAAAATAACACGTGGATATCGCCCTTGCGCATAGGTCGCTGCCATATAAGGCCATCCCTAACGGGATTAAATAAAAAATATAGGGCATCATTTTTCTACCATACGGTCATCCCTAACGGGATTCAGTCTCGACTAACTCTGACATTCTGATTACTGAATCGCGTGAGAGATGACACCATTGTAGTCACAATCTTATTATAGTCCAGAAGGGACAATCTCATTTAGTGCGTGTGGTGCAATCTATTTGGAGTGCGTTAGGGTGATCTGATTGTAGTCCTGTTAGGGACGAGCTTATTATAGTCCTGCTAGGGACGATCCTATGAGTAGGGCGGGGTAAAGCTTGCGAAACCCCGCCCCGAGGGCATCAAAACCAAGTCCGTAGCGACGGCCCTTATACGGCAACACTCGTGATCTCTACCAGGTGGTTGTACTGCATCTGATAACCCATCAAATTCATGGTCGATTCATTCTTCCACGACATCCATGCACCTGTCCCTGAGAATCATTCGCGCCAGGCAGTTACCATTTTGTGCATTCCTTCCATATCTTTTTTCTTGTCCGCTACCCCCAACCTCTTATCTTTGGTATGCAAACTCAAGGCGTATGAAAACCATTCTTTCGATTCTCACATTTTTGACTGCTATCATTGCTGCTGCTCAAAAGCCGGCCGCTGACAAGATTGAAACGTCAAAAGGTCCCCTGACCATTCAGCCCCTCAACCACGCCACCCTTTCCCTGACCTGGCAAGGGAAAACGATTTATGTTGATCCCTTCGGCGGAGCAAAAGTTTTCGAGGGCATCGCTGCGCCGGACCTGATCCTGATCACAGATATTCACGGCGACCACTTCAACCCTGAGACGCTTGAAGCAATCGACGCATCCCGGGCGACATTCGTTGTTCCCAAGGCCGTAGCAGATAAGCTACCGGATAATTTCAAAGCCAGGGCTGTCGTTCTGGGAAATGGACAGAGCAAGTCGCTGCTAAACATTTCCATTGCGGCAATTCCAATGTATAACCTTCCGGAGTCGGCTGATTCACGCCATACCAAAGGCCGTGGAAACGGATATGTCCTCACATTTGGTAACAAGAAGTTGTACATATCCGGTGATACGTCGGGGATTCCTGAAATGCGGGCGCTCAAAGACATCGATATCGCTTTTGTCTGCATGAACCTCCCCTATACCATGGACGTAAAGGAAGCCGCTCAGGCGGTGCTGGACTTCAAGCCGAAGGTCGTCTATCCTTACCACTATCGCGGACAAAACGGTCTTAGCGACACCGAAGCGTTCAAAAACCTTGTCAATGAAAAGAACAAGAACATCGACGTCAGGTTGCGCGATTGGTACGCGCAATAACAACACGCGATTTTTATTCTTGTTTCAATGAATTTGTTGGATTTTCAGTTGCGGTCTTGATCTATTTGAAATTCCTTCCTTCCCCGAATATTTTGCCTTGAACAAACTTCTTTTCCTTGTTCGACAAAACCGGTGAAGTCTTCTCATCTGCTCGGGACATCTTCAGCGAGAGATCCTCGTCCTTCGTCACAGCGAGCCTTCGCAATAGCTTTGAATAATTATAGCACTTCCTGACGATCACATGGATCACCTCTCCTTCTCGCTGGAGCTGACCCTCAACCATCAGGAGCCGTGATTGGATGATCTCCTTGCGATAGCGATCAAACAATTTTGCGAACACCACCAGATTGGCTGTTCCGGTTTCATCTTCCAATGTGATAAAGCAGATTCCACTGGCCGTGCCGGGACGTTGACGAACCAGGATCAGTCCGGCCACCTTCACGATTTCTCCGGGCTTTGCCATTTCAAGCTCTGCAGCGGATAATACGTGAAGCTGGCGGAGCGGGTCCCGGATAAAACTCACAGGATGTGACTTGATCGACAGGGATGTGCTGGCGTAATCGTGAACAACGTGTTCTGACAATGACATCTCCGGCAGCGATATCGTCCTGTCGGCAGGATCGGAAAGCTGATGATCATGAAAAATTTTTGTCGGACGGTCCTTCGTTGTGACTTCCCAAAGCGCCCTCCGCCTGTCGAGTCCGATGGACCTGAAGGCGTCAGCATCTGCAAGTTTTTCCAGCGCTGCATCAGAGAGCCCCGCTATGCGAAGTTCTTCGACCGACCGGTAGGGACCTTTTCTTCCTTTTATAAGAATCTCTATGTCTTCCGAGCGAAGTCCTCTTACCTGCCGGAAACCCAGGCGCAATGCAAAATATTTCCCGGCCTGATCTTCCAGGAGATTATCCCAGGTTGAATGATTGATATCAATGGGTCGAACTTCCACTCCGTGTTTTCTTGCATCAATGACGATCTGTGCCGGCTGATAGAAACCCATCGGCATGCTGTTAAGGAGCGCGCAAGCGAATACTTCGGGATAATAACACTTGATCCAGGAGGAGACATAAACCAGCAATGCAAAGCTCACTGCATGACTCTCGGGAAAACCATAGCTTCCAAATCCCAGTAATTGCTTGAAAACCCGGCGCGCATAGTCTTCGCTATAACCGTTTCCCGTCATTCCTCTGACGAGCTTTTCTTCAAAGGCAGCCACTACACCTTTACCTTTGAATGTCGCCATACTTCTGCGCAACTGGTCGGCATCTGAAGGCGTGAACCCCGCTGCCACGATAGCAATTTTCATGGCCTGTTCCTGAAATAACGGTACGCCTAGTGTGCGGCCCAGGATTTCTTCGAGCTCCCGGGAAGGATATTCCACCGGCTCTTCCCCATTTCTGCGGCGCAGATAGGGATGCACCATATCACCCTGGATGGGACCTGGGCGAACGATCGCCACCTGGATCACGAGATCGTAAAAACATTTCGGCTTCAGCCGCGGAAGCATGGACTGCTGGGCCCGGCTTTCTATCTGAAAAACCCCAATCGTATCCGCATGACCTACCATCTCATACACCGCCTGGTCATCCTGCGGTATGTTGGCAAGCGTAAGATCCAGGCCGTAATGTTTTTTCGCCAGGTCAAAACCTTTGCGTATGCAGGTGAGCATTCCAAGGGCCAGCACATCTATTTTGAGGAAGCCCAGAGCTTCCACGTCGTCCTTGTTCCACTCAATGTTCGTACGGTCTTCCATCCGCGCATTCAAGACCGGACACAGGTCGGATATTTTTCCCGCAGTGATGACAAATCCTCCTGTGTGCTGACCGAGTTGCCTGGGAAAACCCATGAATTGAGTGGTCAATTGCAGGACCTTTTGAAGATGCGTATCATCCGGATTTAATCCCTGGTCGGCAATGCGTTTTCGATCGAATCCATCGTCCTGGAAATCCCATATCAGCGCTGATATCCGCGTGATCGTATCCACCGAAAGTCCCATTGCTTTTCCCACATCGCGGATTGCCCCCTTGTGATGTTGCTGCGTGACTGTTGCAACAATCGCAGCGCGGTCACGGCCATATTTCCTGTAAATGTATTGCATAACTTCCTCGCGGCGTTCGTGCTCGAAATCCACATCAATGTCCGGGGGTTCGTTTCGCGCGGAAGAGATAAAACGTTCGAACAGCAGATCGAACTTCGACGGATCGACGGACGTAATCCCCAGGCAATAACAAACCGTAGAATTAGCGGCCGACCCGCGTCCCTGACAAAGAATCCCCAGTCCCCGGGCGTATCGCACGATATCGTATACAGTAAGGAAGTATTCCGCATAGTTCATCTGTTCGATGAATGCCAGTTCATAGTCGATATTTTTTTTCACCTTTTCCGGAATCTCTTCGCCGAAATATTTCCGTGCTCCTTCCCAGGTGAGGAAGATCAGTTCTTCCTGCGGTGATCGGCCATTGCTGGTAATCTCTTTCGGATAACGGTATTTCAATTCGTCGAGCGAGAAGGTGCATGCATCGGCGATTTCTTGAGTACTTCGGATTGCTTCCGGATAATGCCGGAATAACCGCAGCATTTCTTCCTGTGTCTTCAGATATCTCTCCGCATTGGGATAAAGACGGTATCCGGCATTGTAGATGGTACATTTTTCACGAACGCAGGTGACGACATCCTGCAATTCCCTCCGCATCGGGTGGTGGTAATGGACATCGTTCGTCGCCACCATGGGTATGCCGTATTGTAGGGACAGTTTATGGATGCGGGACAACCTCTTTGCATCATCCCCCTGATAACCTCTGGATGCGGCGATATACAACTGGTCTCCAAAGATCTGCCCGTACTCATATAGAACTTTTTTGAAGTTGTTATCGAAGTCAAAGTTTTCATTCAGGGAAGCAGGCGGAATTACAACAAATTTGGACCCGCTGGCGTGTGCATAAACATCCGATTTGAAGAGGTGACAATTTCCTTTTTCAGTTCTGAGATTGCCGGTCGTCAACAATGCCGATATACGGGAGTAAGCCTGGACATCGGTGGGAAACGCGAGTAAAGGTGGACCGTCCTGCAGGTTGAGACGGCATGCGGGGATCATCCGGATGCCGATTTTTTTTGCGGTCACATGCGCGCGGACAATACCCGCTAAAGTATTGTGATCCGTTATGGCAATACAGTTGTATCCACATGCCGCAGCCTGCTCAACCATTTCTTCCGGATGCGATGCCCCGCGAAGAAAGGTGAAATTTGTGGTTACTTGTAATTCGGTGTATTGCATTTTTTTTTTAAACCTCACCCTAAATCCCTCTCCTATTACCTCACCCAACCCTCTCCTTTAGGAGAGGGTTGGGGTGAGGTATTCACGCAAAATACCCATGCAAAAACCATTGATATATCTCCTCATCATAATGCCCAAGCCTGAAAAGCCAGTATCTGTTTCCATCTTCATCTTCGACCCGGTAATAATCGCGATGTTGGCCCTGCTGTATCCACCACTCTTGCTCTATGCGCTCGGGGCCATCTGCCTTGACCACCTTGTGAATTTTCCCCTTGTAACGGAATAACATAGGCGGATAGTCCGGTATCGGTGCAGTGACCTCGATCTTTTCCGGTATTCGCAAAAGATGTAAGGGGCGTTGTTTATCCGTTCTCCAGGACGTAGTTAAATGTTCGCCAAGAGAGGAAGCCCGTTTGAACGACCGCTCCGGCCAGTAATGTTCGTCCGGTAAATACCGACGGATCGATTGCATCCCCGTCCGGGAAGCGAGCCTGTCCAGCAATTCCGACAACCGGATGTCGTCTATCCCTCCCGAACCTTCCCACATCTTCTCCTGACGTGGCATGTAGTCTTCGACTTTGGGGGCCTCCAGAACGAACAGCTCAATGCCGAGAGCCGGCTCGATCGTGGACAACCGTATTTCGAAAAGTTTATGGAGATGACTTACGTGGTGTGTTGGCTGGCTGGTGGCTATCTCCACGACTTCAACTTTTCCATCCACGCGGTAGCCTTTGAATACTGCAATCCGGAGTCCCTTCTGTTCCTGCTGAAGCCGTAAACACAAGGCTTTTAGTAATTCCAGCAATGCGATCTCAATGCCTTTGGCCGTGACGATCGGCTCCAGGCAAGGCAACCTCTCCTGGTAAGGCTCTACCGGTACAACGGGCTCTATCCTTTCAGTCTCTGTGCCAAGGGCCATGTCGATTCGCATCAGCAAGTGGGGACCGAACCTGCGGCGCAGGGAGGATCGCGGCAGGTTTATGAACTGATGCAACTGATGAAGTCCAAGCTTATGCAGACGCTCAACCGTTTCAGCCTCCAGGCGCAAAGCTTCTGGCGGAAGTCTGAGCAATGCATCCAGGTTGCCTCCGGTTTCCACTAGCCCCGAATCGCTGCCAAAGCGCGCTACCGCCCATGCAACGCCAGGGGTATCCGCAATTGCCGCGCGCGTGTCGTACCCGCGTGCATTCAACTTGCTGGTAATGTCCTTGAGATAGTTCTGGTCTCCGCCCCAGAGATGCGTGCATCCGGTTGCGTCAAAGAAAAGTCCGTGAGGCGGGTCAATGGAAACAACCGGGGTGAAACGGATACACCATTCCGCAAGACGTTTCAGGAGCCGCGGAATCAGATCCGGCTTGTCATCCATTACCTCCAGATCCTGAATTACAGCTCTTGCATCGGCGAGAACCATTCCGACATCAACACCCTGAATTTGGGCCGGTGTGTTTGCAGCCGTGATGATCATCCTCCCATGGGAAGATGATCGCAACACAAAAGGCACTTCCCTCAGCGAAGGTTGGCGGATACTGAACCAGTCCGTAGTCAGGTGACGGAACCATATAGACACAAAACGCCTCGACATCTCACCCTGCTTTTCTTTTTTGTTGATCCGTGGACGAAGGCATGGGAGTGATCGTTTCGAACCGTCCGTTCATCCACCTGACATCCCATACACCGGTTCTTCCGTTGCGCATTCTCAGTAGTTCGACTTTCCACTGCGGAAATCCCAGGCCGGGAAGATCTTCAATCTGCTCACCGGGTACGGATGTGATTTTCCACCTGGATACACATGCAGTAGTGCCGGGTTTTCGAACGTTGCGTCGAATGATAAATCCCGTGACCATACTTTGCTCGACCGCCAGTTGAAGCCGCCGCGATGCGATAAAGCTTAAGTCATGCAGATCGGCGACGACAGCAGTAAGAGCGCTGCATTTTAGAGCTTCTTCCATGGCCCACAAGACATCGCTTTCTTTGTTAAGATCTGCGAAAATGATGCGGTCCGGTTGTACGCCGAACAATTTAAGCGCCGGTGGAAAAATGGTTCTGCATGCGCTGATCCACATCGCGGTGCCTGTCGAAGCCATGAGGGGAGCCAATAGCCCGGTGATAAATCCGCTTGTGGCAGCGGTATCCTCAGGCTGCCCGGACAAAAACTCGTGGACTGCACCCTGCGGAAATATGCCATTCGGAAAAGCTTCATGGATCGATCCCAGACCCATATCCGTATTGCAGCTTCCGGAGGGCTTAAAACCTTCCATACGGAGAATATCCGATTGCAATGATTGGACAATATCAGCGGGTTTCAATCCCATTTTCCTTCTTTGAAAATCAAAGGTAAAACAATTAACTAAAAATATTAGTTAAAAACAACTAATAAAATTAGTGTAAATTTTCAGGGTTTTGAGGGAATATTTTAGTGTAAGATTTGGAGGCTTTTGGTCAATCGGGTGCCGGTATTGCCGCATAGAGTGGCATCCATTAAAAACTGCACCGAAAATGATATGTAATGAATGGCTGTAAGTCGCATTAGTTCCGGATTGCGGAGGGTTTACCATCGGTTACTTTTGAAAATTTTATACGATTAACCTCGCGGTATTAACCGGAAAAATTCGCTTTTATGGCAACTCGCGTACGATATCACAGGAGACAGAATGTGCACACCCGGCTTAAGGAAAACATGATCATCATGGCGGTGATCATTGTCATATCGTTGTGGGTGTTGCTGATTGCAGGTTAGCTTCTATTACCTGAGTCGAGGTACCTTCCCAAGCATGATCCTAATAACTTCCTGAAAGTTGTTGAAAATCGGCTTTGCTGTTCTTAACGTAGCCGGAACGGTTTCCATCACTTGTATTAACCCTGGTTACTTTTTGAGTTTCAAACGATTAATAGTTACTGTTTCACTCAAAATTCTGTGCGTATGAGTCCGAAAACAAAATTTGACAGAAAGCAATACAACCAGATTCGCCGAAAGGAAAAGCTTGCTCTTTACGCCGTGGTTCTTCTCATCTCATTGTGGGCGATGATTGTCGCCTGACGAGATTCCGGTTGTCTGGATTGTAAATTGATGCGGTGTCCTAACCACCGAATAGCTCATTAGACGCACGTCCCATCTAATTAGATCAACATTTAGTCCCTGCACATCGTAGCGCGTAGTGCTCAACCAATATGGCCATCCCTCCGGGATTCAATAAATTATACGCAATCAATTTTCTACCATACGGTTATCCCTAACGGGATTCAGTGCGGACTAACTTTGACATTCGGATACCGAGGTACGTTCCGGTGAATTTATCAAATCGAATCAGGAAGATTCTATGGTTGTCGGGGTTGACCTTATTTGACGCACGCCCACCTATTCTCATCATAGTGCGCGGTACAATCTATTGGAATGCGTTTAAGGAAACCTAAATGTAGTCCCGCCAGGGACGGGCTTATTATAGTCCCGTTAGGGACTGCCTTATGGTAGGGCGGGGTGAAGCTTGCGAAACCCCGCCCCGAGGGTGTCACCGAAATCAAGTCCCATAGGGACGGCCATATAGGGCGCTCTCTTTATGTGTTCCAGTAGTTCTTCTGAATCTGATAATTTATCAGGTTGTCGGCGCGTAGTGCTCAACCTATATGGTCATCCCGACGGGATTCAATAAAATGTATACGCAATTTTTTCTCTACCATACGGTCATCCCTAGCGGGATTCAGTGCGGACTAACTTTGACATTCGAGTCTGAGTTGCGTGAGAGATAGCGCCATCGTAGTCACAATCTCTTTGTAGTGCGAGAGAGTGAACCTCTTTACTGTGTATGTGGTGTAGTATATGGAGTGCGTCTAAGGCGACCTGACGTAGATGCTGCCAGGGATCGGCTTATTATCGTCCCGTTAGGGACTGCCTTATGGTTGGGTGGGTGAGCAGCGTTACGACTGCGAATTATTCAGAAAACTCTTGATGTAACTGTATTGACGGGATGTTCTGTACAGTTGCTTCTGGTTGATAATGATGCGCTGGAGAAATCCCTTTTGAACCAGCCCGTGTAACGTGCGCATGACGAGCAGGTAATCTACTTTCGGCTCGATGCTTTCATGGACTTTTTCCGAACTGCAAGGGCCGAGCGTATTGATCGCCTCAAGCAACTCTAGCTCTTTGTCGTTGATGCGGACATTGTTCTTAAACCGGGACACGAAAACTTTGAGAAAATACTTGATTAATCTAAAATAGTTACACTCTGCACTTCGTATAAAGACGGAAGCAAATTGAAAATTGTTGCACGCTGATAAATATTTTCCTACCGTCCTGCTCCATCCTGACCCTGTCGCTCAACTCGAAGCCGTGCAGATTGAGCTTGTAACGTCAGCGCTTGCGCATTATTGTTGGGGGTGGTTAAAACAGAATAAGATACCCGCCGGTTGCGCGCCAACACGCTAACGCATGCGCGATTTGTACCGGTCTCATGCGTAAAATCAGAAGTCTACTTCAAGCACAGCTGTTACCGGTAGGTGATCGGATGCCTGGCGCTCGGGAACGACGCTGTGCATTCTCACTTTGAATGCCTGGTCAGGTGTAAAGGCGATGAAATCAATAGCCCGGCTTGGGTGATCGACAGGGATTGTAAAGTCGCAACGATCGCAGGTGCGGGTGAAGTGCTTGTCGAGTGTTCGTATCACCTGGCTTCCCGGCACAGCGTTGAAGTCCCCGGCGATGATGATCGGCAGAGATACATCACGGAGCAGTCCGGCGATCGCCTTCATCTGCAGATAGCGATTTGTGGAGTCGCGCTGCGCATCGAGATGCGTGCAGGCGAAGAGAAACTGTTCCCGTGGTGACAGCTGGATGATGGCCGTCGCCAGTATCCGGGGTTCGCCCCCATTCCCTTCCATGCGCGGCAAAGGGTACTGGTTCACGTCGACGACAGGCAGCCTGGACAGTATTGCAAGTCCGTACTCGCCGCCGTCATAGTTGATTGACCTGAAGAAATGAGCGGTCATCCCGGATTTCCTACCCAGTTCTTCGGCCTGGTTGAATGGACCGGATCGTCCTGTATGCACATCTACTTCCTGCAGTGCTACCAGGTCGGGGTTTTGTTCGCTGATTACCGCCGCGATTGCGTCGAGGTCGATCGCCTGTGGCCGGGATGGGGGCGCTGCGTGATGAATGTTATACGTGAGGACCTTGAGCGTGCGCTTCTTAATGGAGCCATCGGGATGCTCCGGAGAAATAAAGTGTGCCAGGCATACCAGCACAATCACCGGTAAGGGCGTAAAAAGCAAGGGGGTTCTTTTCATCACGTGTTACGACTTGCGTCAGTTCACATCGCAAAAGCTGAACCAAAGTAAATAATTTTTTCGGATATGTACTAGCCCGTGCTCTAAGTTGCTGAAACTTGTGAATCACAACCGGATCACGAATTCAGTGCCTGTTCCTTTTTCGCTGGTAAATGTGATATCGGCCTGGTGTAACTGAAGTATCTGCTTGACTAATGCAAGGCCGATGCCCGATCCGTGCTTTCGTGTGGTAAAGAAGGGAATGAAGATCTTTTCCCCTGTAGCTTCATCGATGCCTTCGCCGTTGTCGCGAACAAAGATGAGGAGATCGCCAGTAGCTCCCCGCCTGCAACCGATGGCGATCTGTGGTGTAGCCGTCTCGCGCAGAGCATCCATTGCGTTTAGAACGAGATTGATTATCACATGTTCCATCAGTTCTGGATCGACGATCATCGGTATCTCCTCACACGACATCGCAAGATGGATCCCTTTTCCCTTAAGCTTGCTCTCCAGGAGGATGACGACCCGCTCAAGGATCGCCCTTGTAGTAGTTTCGCGCAGGGTGACTTTCGGAATCCCCGTCAGCTTGCGGTAGGATTGAGTGAAGTTGTAAAGGCCCTCGCTGCGGACTCTGATGGCATCCAACCCTTTTGCCAGGGTATTGTAAAGGTTGTCATCTCCCCTGGTCAGCACTTCGTCATTGGCTGCAACGACACCCTGCATGGTTTCGCTTAGTGAAATGATCGGCGACACGGAATTCATGATCTCATGTGTCAGCACACGGATGAGCTTCTGCCACGCTTCCATTTCACGGACATCCAACTCATTCCGGATGTTTTGCATGGAAATCAGTTTGTGGTATTGGCCCTCCAGCCTGAATTCCGAGGCGTGGACTGAAAGTTGTAGAAGTTCGTTTTGTACGCGCAGTTTCAGAAGCCTTGTTTCGTTGGTGCGTATATCCCGAAGGTTATTCGCCAGGGACGTGTCGAATGACTCGAGGGTTCTCAGGCTGAACAACACTTCTTTGCGCAACAGGTCTTTGACCGCCTGATTGGCCAGAACGATCTTTCCCGTTTCGTCAACGCTCAGTATACCAACGCGCAAATGTTCGACAAGCATTTCCAGGAACCGGTACTGTGCTTCCTTCTCTGCGCTGATGGCTTTGAAAACACCTGAGATCCGGTTGAGGGTCTCATACAGCTCGTCAAAACTTTTGCTTCTACCCCGCGACTGGAAATGGGTTGTAAAGTCGCGTTGCATAAGGCTGACGAGAAACGAGTTTACATCACGGTTGAACCGGTCGACGTGCCAGATGAATTCCACGATGATCGCAATTACTGCCGCGCTGGCATATATACCCCGCAGGTAGTGCTCATTGAGGAAGCACCACACAAGCAGCGTGATCGCCGCCAGCAGCAGAAGCGCGCGGCTGATGATCTGAAACCTGAAGTTCTTAAATACCATATTGGTCCATTCGTCGGTATAATGCCCCCCTTGACAAGCCCAATTCCTCCGCGGCGTGGCTGACGTTGCCACCGTGCCTGGCGAGAGCTTTTCGGATTGCCCACTCCTCCAGCTTGCTCAGATTAAGGTCTTCAAAATTGAAATCATTCGGCAATGCCTTTTGATTGGATCCGAAGTCGCGTGATTGAAGGGTCGTTCCTTCTGAGAGGATCACGGCCCGTTCGATGGTGTGCTGCAGCTCGCGGACATTCCCCGGCCACGGCGCGCTGCAAAGCCACCGCATCGCTTCTTCCGAGAACTGAAGATCCGGTTTGTGATAGCGGGTGGCGAGCTTTTTCAAATAATATTCAGCCAATACCGGAATATCATCTTGTCGCTCCAACAACGGAGGTACGGTGATTTCGACTGTGTTAATGCGGTAAAGTAAGTCCTCGCGAAACTTTCCCTCCCTAACCATGGCTTCAAGGTTGCTGTTAGTAGCGCAAAGGATCCGCACATCCACGTCGATTGGTTCGTTTGTTCCAAGCCTGACGATTTTTTTGTGCTGTAAAACCGTAAGCAATTTTGACTGCAGGGAAAGGGAAAGGTTTCCAATCTCATCCAGGAGCAACGTACCCCCTGCTGCAGCCTCGAATCGTCCGATGCGGTCTTCCTTCGCGTCGGTAAATGCGCCCTTGCGGTGTCCGAACATCTCGCTTTCAAAGATCGTCTCGGTAAGTGCACCTACATCCACGGTCATGAATACGCCTTCCGCCCTAGCCGACTGCCGGTGGATCTCGCGTGCAATCACTTCCTTGCCCGTTCCGTTCGCGCCCAGTATCAGGACCTCCGCATCCGTAGGTGCAACCTTTTCAATCATGCGGCGGATTTCCTGCATGCTTTTCGTATTTCCGAGAAGTGGTTCGTGAGGGGGTTCCAGGGCAGAGATAAGTGATCTTTGGGTGGACTTCAGCTGCCGGACTTTGGTCTTCTCCTGACTGAGCTTGTTGGCCGCCTTCACGGTCGCGAGTAGCTTTTCGTTCTGCCATGGCTTGACGATGAAGTCTAGCGCCCCTTCCCGGATCGATTCAACGGCCACATGAACGTCGGCGTACGCGGTCAACAAGATGACTTGCGTCTCCGGACTGATGCTGAGTATTTTCTTCAGCCAGAAAAGTCCCTGCGTGCCGGTCGTATCACTCTGACGGAAATTCATGTCCAGTATGACGACGTCGAATGGCTGCCGGTCGAAAAGCGCCGGAATCCGCTCGGGGTTGTTAGTCGCGACCACTGACTGGAAATGTGGCTCCAGGAGAAGCTTCAATGAGAGGAGCACGAACTCATCGTCGTCAGCCAGGAGAATTTTGCCGGGGGACTTTTGCATGGTGAGTGGTGAGTGGTGAGTAGTGAGTAGTGAGTTGTGAGTTGTGAGTAGTGAGTTAGTAGTGTATATGCTGATCGAAGGTATCAGGAAGCAGGAAAATAACCGAAAAGAGTGTCCATGGATGGACAGTCTTTTTTTCTAAAATTGGACACAATCACGCCTTTTCAAGTGAAAAAGGCGTCTTTTCCCCGGAAAAACCACATTTTTAGAATGGCATACTCTATGACCAAACCTGACAAAGATCCATAACCCTATACCCATACCCTATACCCTATACCCATACCCTATACCTTATACCTTATACCCTATACCTTATACCTTATACCCTATACCCTATTACCCTATACCCTATACCCTATACCCTTATATCCCTATATCCAACCATGATCCTCAACTACATCAAACTCTCCTTTCGCAAATTCACACGACAGAAGTTCTACTCGCTGTTGAACATTTTTGGCCTGGCGACCGGAATGGCTACCGTCATCCTGATCATGTTGTACGTGCTGGATGAGTTGAGTTATGACAGGTTTCACCGCTTCGACAAGGACCTCTACCGAGTTGTTGAAAATCAATACTACTCCGGGCAGCCGGTTTTTCCAGTGGCTGTTACGCCGGGGCCGTTGGCAGAAGCGCTGAAGTCTGAGTTTCCCGAAGTAGAGAAAGCTTCGCGTGTCCACTATGGATGGAACGCTTTTCAGCCCGGGGAGACTCGTTTTGACACGCGTGGTATTTTTGTCGACGACGACTTCTTTTCCATGTTCGATTTTCCATTCGTCAAAGGCGACACGGCCACAGCGTTGGATGAAGTGAACTCTGTTGTACTGACGGAGGAGTTGTCGGAAAAACTGTTCGGCGATGAGGATGCGATGGGCAAGACGTTAAAAGTTAATGGCGAACGCGAGGTGATGGTTACGGGAATCGCAAAAAATGTACCCCACAATTCGCACATGCAGTTTGACTATATCATGCCGATGTCCAGGCGGCTGATCGAGGTGCCTTCATTGAAGGATGCCTGGGGGAATAATTCGCTATACACTTATGTAAAGCTTGCGGCCGGGGCCTCACCTGATGGTTTTGATGGCAAAATCCAAAATTACCTGAAGACTAAATTGGAGACGTCGGTCACAGATTTGTTTTTGCAGCCGATCACGGACATTCACCTCAGTGAATTGAGTTTTGCGGCGGATGCGGGCCATAACGGCAACATGAAGTACGTGACGATATTTTCAATTATTGCGATGTTCATTCTCGTCATCGCCTGCATCAACTTTATGAATCTCGCGACTGCGCGCGGAATAAATCGCGCAAAAGAAGTGGGGCTACGCAAGACGATCGGAGCCTATCGCTACCAGCTCATACTCCAATTCCTGGGCGAGTCGGTGATGGTAGCGCTCGTAGCCCTTGGTATCGCGCTGTTGATCGTAGATCTGTTGTTGTCGCCGTTCAACGACCTGACTCAAAAATCACTTGCGATTGATTTCACCAACTTTTACAGCGGCATCCTACCGGTCTGTCTACTGGCTACGATTTTTACAGGTCTGTTGGCTGGATCTTACCCGGCGGTGTTTCTGTCATCGTTTCAGCCAGCACATGTATTAAAGGGAACTACTCACCGATCGGCAGGCGGCATGCTCCGGAAGGTGCTGGTCGTGGTGCAGTTCAGCATATCGATCATCATGATCTCCGGAACGATCGTGATCTATTCGCAGATGAAGTACATACGGGAAATTAACCTGGGCTGGGATCACGACAACGTGGTGCTGGTGCCGAACGTGCAGCGATATTTTACGTTGAAAGAACGCCTGAAGGCGCATTCACAGATTGAAGGAGTTTCAGCGTCGAATCAACATCCCAACTATGTGCAAAATTCCACGTCGGGTATCGGATGGCGGGGAAAACCCGAGGATGAAGTCATGTTATTCCACCTGGAGGGTGTAGACTATGATTATATTGAAACGATGAAGATTGAAATGTTGATGGGTCGGTCATTTTCAAAAAGTTCGCCGGGGGATACACTCAGTACCTTAATCAATGAGGAGGCGATGAAGGTACTTGGATTCGAGAATCCGGTGGGCGAATACCTGACCGCGGGTGACGACGAGAAGTACCAGATCATCGGCGTTGTGAAGAACTTCCATTTCAAGTCCGTCCACGACAAGATTGAACCTTTGGTGATGTACATCGACCGGGAAGACCTTTCGAACATGATGGTGCGGATCGCAGGGACCCCGGAAGATGCAATAAAGGCTATTGAAAAAGAGTGGAAATCAGTGAACCCCGACCAGTTGTTCAACTACAGTTTTCTCAACGAAGACCTTGATAGGCTGTATCGGTCAGAGCGTCAGACGGGCACGATCTTTCAGTATTTTTCAGTGCTGGCTATTGTGATCTCCTGTCTGGGATTGTTCGGGCTGGCCGCCTACACTGCCGAGCAGAAGAGCAAGGAGTATGGCATACGCAAGGTCTTCGGCGCCAGCGTCGGCCGTTTGTTCTACCTGGCCTCCTCGGAATTTATGATCCTGGTAGTGATCGCGTTCGTTCTTTCTGTACCCATCAGCTGGTTCTGGATGGAGCATTGGCTGAACGGCTTTGCCTACCATGTGGAACTCTCATGGCTGATATTTGCCGCGGCCGGGTTGCTGTCAATGATGGTGGCACTGGTAACTGTGAGCTATCAGGCGGGACGGGTTGGCCTCGTTAATCCGGCTAAGACCTTAAGGGCAGACTAACACCACCCCGTTTGTCCGAAGGACAAACGGGCCCTCCTCGAAGAGGAGGGCACCCTCGTACTTAATCGTTTACTGCGTAACATTGATTATTCACCATCTACTCATTATTCACTATTCACTACTCACTACTCACTATTCACTATTCACTACTCACCACTCACCACTCACCCCTGACCCCCATGCTCCGCCACAACCTCATCCTCATCTTCCGTAATTACAAGCGCTTCAAAACAACGTTCTTCATCAACCTCATCGGGCTGTCAACCGGCGTGGCCTGCACGTTGCTCATTTACCTTTGGGTAAACGATGAGCTGAAGATGGACAAGTTTCATTCGCTCGACGACCGGCTGTATCAGCTGCGCGAGCACCAGCAGCATTCTGCCGATGTACGGGTGACCGACTCGACGCCATGGCTACTGGCAGAAGCGCTTGACGATGAAATGCCGGAGGTGGAATATGCTGTCGTGGCAACTCCTACCTACTGGTTTGGTGGCATTGGCGGGCCGACCTTGTCAGTAAACAACAACCCGGTGAAAGCCAACGGCAAATATGCCAGCGAAGACTTCTTTAATGCCTTTTCTTATGACCTTCTCAGCGGAAACAAGGATCAGGTCCTGAACGACAAAAGCTCTGTTGTAATCTCGGAGGGGCTCGCGATCAAACTCTTTGGCAGCACGGAAAACCTTCTTGGAAAGACCGTCACCTATCAGCAGGATAACCTTTTCAAGGTGTCAGGCATATTTAAGGACCTTCCACCAAATTCTTCGGAGTATTTCGATTTTGTGATGAATTACAAGATCCTGACCGACCAGCATCCCCAGATGACAGACTGGGGTAACTCAGGCCCCAATACTTTTATCGTCTTGAAGAAAGGAACTGATGTTGGTTCATTTAGCAAGAAGATTGAAAACTTCATATCCACAAAGGCGGTCGATGCGAAGCACCGCACGCTGCTGCTGTCAAAGTATTCTGACGGTTATCTGTTCGGGAACTATGAGAATGGCGTGCAGACGGGTGGGCGAATCGAATACGTGCGACTTTTTTCTATCGTTGCCATTTTTATTCTGCTGATTGCGTGTATCAATTTTATGAATTTGGCCACTGCAAAGGCGGCGCGGAGGATCAGAGAGGTCGGAATCAAGAAGGTCGTCGGCGCACGGAGAAGTACCCTTGTTTTACAATATCTGGGCGAGTCAATGTTTATGACCGTGCTTGCTGTGCTGATTGCAATACTTTTGGTGGATGTGTTGTTGCCCCAATTCAATGTCATCACAGGGAAGAACCTGGAGCTCCGGTTTGACCAGGGTCTGGTTGGCTCCCTGGCTGCGATCGCCCTGTTCACGGGACTTGTGTCGGGAAGTTATCCGGCCCTTTATTTATCCGGATTTAACCCCGCCGCGGTCCTGAAAGGAAGGATGAGCATTTCTTTTGGGGAGTTGTGGGCGCGAAGGGGCCTCGTTGTATTTCAATTTACGCTCTCTATCATCCTCATTGTGTCGGTGCTTGTCATCTACCATCAGATTCAGTTCGTCCAAAACAGGAACCTCGGATACGACAAGGACAATGTGATCTATTTTCCCAACGAGGGGAAGATCAAATCCAGTCTGGAAACATTTCTCGCGGAGTTCAACAAGATTCCGGGTGTTATTAAAGCATCGAGTATTGCGCAGAGCATGATCGGTGGAGGAAATACGACCGAGATACAGTGGGAAGGAAGCGACCCACAGCAGCATACCCCGTTTGCAATAAGGCCTGTCAACTACGATATCATTGAAATGCTTGATCTGGAAATGGTTGAAGGCAGGAGTTTTTCGCGGGATTTTGTTACGGATAGCGCCGCAGTTATCTTCAATGAAGCCGGCATCCGGGCGATGGGTTTGGAAGATCCTGTGGGCAAAGTTATTACCATGGGCAATGGGTGGAAGCTTACCATCATCGGCGTCGTGAAGGATTTTAATTATGAGTCACTCCACACCCGGGTTGCGCCCTTATTTTTTGTTCTGGCGCCGCAATACACTGAGACCATTATAGCAAAGATCGCAGGTGGCGACGGGCGAGCGACGATTGAGCGCATCCGGGAATTCTATTCAAAGTTTAATCCCGGTTTCCCTTTTGACTTCCGGTTTCTCGATCAGGACTATCAGGCCCTCTACGGCGATGAAATGCGTGTGTCGATTTTGTCCCGATATTTTGCCGCAATTGCCATCATTATTTCCTGCCTTGGCTTGTTGGGCCTTGCAGCTTTTACCGCCGAAAGACGGCGGAAGGAAATAGGTATTCGCAAGGTGATGGGTTCCAGCGAAGTCAATATCGTGTACCTTCTTTCCGGCGATTTTACGAAGCTTGTGATCATATCCATCATGATCGCGCTGCCATTCAGCTATTTCCTGACGAGTCAGTGGTTGGACAAATTCGCTTTCCGGATTCCGCTGCAGTGGTGGTACTTTATCACCGCAGGCGTCATCGCGTTGTTCATCGCGTGGGTGACCGTCGCCACACAAGCAGTGCGCGCCGCAAAAGTGAATCCAACGCAATGCCTGAGAGACGAGTAGTGACTTACCCAAAGTTAACCAGCAACCGATTTTACTTATAACTTATAACTTACAACTTACAACTTAAATGCTCCGTCATTCCCTCCTCCTGGTTTTCCGCAACACCAGACGTTTCAAACTGACGTTTTTCATAAACCTCGTTGGATTGTCTTCGGGAATAGCGTGTGCGCTGCTCATTTGCCTGTGGGTGATGGATGAATGGAGTTTTGATCGGTACCATGAGAACGACGACAGGCTTTTTCAAGTGATGGAGCGTGCGGAAACCGACAATGACGTCAATGTTAGTGGCCATTCGCAATCCTTCCTGGCGAAATTTTTAGCATCTGAAATGCCGGAGGTGGAGCACGCTGTCACCGTTACGCCACCTTTTTTCTTTCCGGCCTTCACGGTCACGCATGACAAAGTTCATGTGTCGGGTGTGGGAAAATATGTCGACCGCGACTTTTTCCGGATGTTTTCCCATCCGCTGATTTACGGTGATAAAGGAGGCCTCCTGTCGGACAAAAACTCGATCGTGATCAGTGAGCACATGGCCAGGAGCTTGTTCCCCGACATTTCCAAGGCTGTGGGACAAACCCTCGAGTACCAGATTTTTACACTCGAGAAGTCGGTGATCGTCACCGGCGTAATGCAGGATGTTCCGCGCAATTCTTCGGAGCAATTCGATTTCCTGCTGAGCTTCGATGCGTTTCGGGATATCATGGCCGTTGACCAGAACTCACTGGATTGGGAGGGTACTGCGCCGTTCTTCACATATGTGATGGTAAAGGACGATGTGGACACCGATGCGTTCAACGACAAGCTTGCTGGTTTCCTGAAGTCCAAAAGTGCTAGTGCCAGTCACCGGACATTATTTCTCAAGCCTTTCTCTGATAGTTACCTCTATGGCAGGTATGAGCACGGTGTGGCTACTGGAAGGATTCTGTACGTACGGCTATTTTCGGCAGTCGCTGCCTTTGTACTGCTAATCGCTTGCATCAATTTCATGAACCTTTCTACGGCGAAGGCGTCGCGCAGGCTGAAAGAGATCGGCGTAAAAAAAGTGGTCGGCGCCAGCAGGAAGGTGCTCGCTGCACAATTCATGGCAGAGTCGCTGCTAATGTCATTTCTGTCACTGGCGCTGAGTGTACTGATCGTGGACCTGCTACTTCCGCAGTTCAACCTGATCACAGGAAAGACCCTTTCGTTGGTGTGGGACTTTGAGGTGATTGGGTCCGGGCTGTTGATTGCGCTTGTTACTGGATTGATAGCCGGAAGTTACCCCTCCCTTTTCCTCTCGAGCCTGAATACCGTCCGGGTGCTTCGCGGAACCCTGACGGCGACGCCGCACGATGTAACGATGCGACAAGGATTGGTGGCCCTGCAGTTTGCAGTGTCAATTGTGTTTATCGTTGCGGTAATCGTTGTTCGAAGCCAGATCGAGTATATACAATCGAAAAACCTCGGCGTTGATGTGGATAATGTTCTCTATTTCGAAACGAAAGGGCGCCTGTCGGACAGTCATGAAGCATTCCTGAATGAAGTTCGCTTGATTCCAGGTGTAATAAACGCTTCCAGCATGCTCGGCAACCTCGTGAGCGGACGAGGTGACACTCCGGGTGGCGGGACGCGGGGCACGCATTCGTGGAACGGAAATGACGTCGTGATGAATGTGTCACAGGTGAATTATGGACTTATCGAGACCGTTGGCATTCAAATGCAATCAGGCAGAAGCTTTTCAAGGGACCATTCCGCCGATACATTGCAGTATATTTATAACGAAGCTGCGATTGATGCCCTGGGAATTGA
Source organism: Flammeovirgaceae bacterium (assembly GCA_044507775.1). GTDB lineage: Bacteria > Bacteroidota > Bacteroidia > Cytophagales > Cyclobacteriaceae > Chryseosolibacter. The sequence continues at coordinate 54,293 of JBIQIY010000006.1, forward strand.
AGATCCTGTTGGCCTGGTTCTTCCGAACGGCGCCAAGATCGTGGGTGTCGCGAAGAACTTTCACTTCCAGTCGATGCATGAGAAGATTGAACCTCATTGCTTCATGCTGGCGCCGGATGCAGTCTCTACCATAATGGTGAAACTGGAACGCGGAACGGAAAGATCGACCATGCAAGCGATCGAGCGATTATACAGATCTTTCAATCCCGGTTTTAGGTTCACTTTTGACTTCCTCGATGAACAGTATAAGGCGCTGTATGCCTCCGAACAAAGAGTAGCGGATCTGTCGCAGTACTGTGCGGGGCTAGCGACCGTTATATCCTGTCTGGGTCTTCTCGGCCTCGCCATGTTTACTGCAGAGCGTCGGACCAAGGAGATCGGTATCCGAAAAGTTTTGGGCTCGAGCGTTTTTGAGATCGTCTATTTGTTGTCGGCCGAGTTTACGAAGATCGTGCTGATATCAGTTGTCATTGCGTTGCCGGTCAGCTATATCCTTTCCGCACAATGGCTTGCCTCATTTGCATACCGGATTCCGCTGGCGTGGTGGTACTTCGCTGCCGCCGCAGCGATCGCACTTGTCATCGCATGGATTACAGTTGGAGCGCAGGCCTTACGGGCGGCAAGGCTTAAACCCACTGAATGCTTGAGGAACGAATAACTTAAATCGGCCCCCAGGATTTAGAGTTAAGTCACTGGTTCACCCTATGAATGCCGGCGCGTCCGCAGTCTCACTACTCACTACTCACTACTCACTACTCACCACTCACCACTCACTACTCACTAATGCCGCTGACATGCAGGTACGATTTTTTCCGCTGTATCAAGAACAACCACGGCAAAGAGCCACTTAAAACAAGAATACTATGAAAACCGATAACAGAGATTCCGAAAAGGATTTGAATGCGAACCCTGAAAGCAAGTTGAATACCAACCGGCCAATTACGAAGCCCGACAGGTTTCCGGAAAGTCAGCAGGCAAAAGATGAAATTGAACGTGAAGCCAACGAGGAAAAAGATGATGATATTGAACTGCTGGCACAGGACGTGAAAGGAACCGTGAGCGATCGCGATACAGGTAGCGATCCCGAAGATATTGCCGGCGTAAGCGATCTCGATCGCGGAATGCGACGGGCAAGGAGGAAGTAGGGAGTTGCGAGCCAGCGGCGCGCAGCGCCGTGGCGAAGCAACCGCGGTGAGTAAGCTCGAGCCGACATAGAACACCTACTCCCCCCTCAAACTCTCCACCGGATTCGTCTTCGCCACCCCTAAACTTTGCACCGCAATGGTAAACACCGCAATAGCGGCGATGGCGCCAGTTGGCCCGGCAAACATCCACCATTCCAATGGAACGCGGGTCGGGTAGTTTTGCAACCAATACCGAATACCGATGTAAGCGAGTGGAACAACAAGAATTGCTGCAAGCAGGTTGAGTCTCAGGAAATCGCCGGTAAAGAGGGCGACGATATTCGCAATAGAAGCTCCCATGACCTTCCGGATTCCCACTTCCTTTGTCCGTTTCACAATCGCGTAGGACGTCAGTCCAAACAGTCCCATACATCCAATGAAAAGAGCCAGTACAGTTATGCTGTTCATAGCCGTAGTGAACTTTGCCTCCATGTGGTATTGGCTATTGAAAAAGTCATCGAGGAACATGAACTCGAACGGCACATCCGGAAAGTGTCGTTGCCAGATATCCCGGATTTGAGGAAGAATGTCAGATGAATTTCCCGCCTTAAAGTTGACGGCAAAGTATGCCAGCGCGCGGGGTTGCAAAGTAAAATACATCGGCACGAGGTTTTCTTTAAGAGATACCTGGTGAAACGAGTTGATGACACCGATGATCTCGTAGTCGGCGCCCCAGTACGATTTGATGTGCTTCGAGATCGCGGATTCTGGGGTCGCGAAGCCCAAGGACCGGCACGCGGCTTCATTGATCAGGATGGCGCGCTTGTTTTCGTTTCCCTGATCGGAGGGAAAATCACGAGAGAAATTACGACCCGCGAACAGCTGCACCTGAAACGTCCGAACAAAATTGTAGTCGATGCCCATTGCCGTCAGCGTATGAGCCTTCGCGTCGGCCACCGACTCCGCCTTGAATTCAGTCCCCCAATTGGGCATTTGCCCCGGAAGATGAGAGAGCGACGTCGTATTGACGATGGTCGTCAGCTGACGCAGTTCCTGTTGAAATGATTCGGATTTGCGCTGCCATATCGAGTCAATGACGTATCCACCTTCGTCATCGGACCATTGTTCCTGATTGAAGTTAAGCGCTTTGACGGCGAGCACCTGGTCAATATCGATTCCAAGTTTTTGGCTTTGCATGAACGTCAATTGGTGATAGGACACGAGGGCGACAATCATTAACGCGGTGGCAGTGGCGAATTGAAAAACGACCAGGCTCTTGCGCAGTGACCATGCTTCTGTTTTTCCGGTTTGGCCCTTCAACGCTGACAACGGGTGCCGGGAAGAGATAACCAGCGCGGGATAGCTGCCTGATACCAGCGTGCTAAACAGGAAGAATGCGAATAGCATCCACCCTGGTCCAGGACTCGAAAGGTTAAGAGCTCCGGGTTGAACGCCTACGAGTTGAGAAAATGCCGGCAACAGCAGCCATGCCGCCGCGGCCGCCAGGATAAATGACAGTGCATTGTAAAGCGCAGATTCCGCGAGGACTTGCAGTGTCAGCTCTTTCCGGGTTGCGCCGATGACCTTGCGGACGCCGATCTGCTTGACTTTCTCGGTGGAGAGCGCGGTGGACAGATTGATATAATTTACCCATGCGATGATTACAACGATTATTGCCAGGGTAAGCAGGGAATAAACTAGTGTGCTATTTCCTCCAGGTTCAAATTCTGAATCAAGACTCGAGAAGAGATGGATATCAATAAGGTGTTGCAGACCGAATGTGCTTACCTGTCCGTAATCGTCGGCGTTGGTCTTAAGTCCATTCTTGCTTAGGGCGAGTGCATCCAGTTTGGATTCGATGGCGTGTGGGTCGGCGTCGGTCTTCAACAATACATAGGGATGTCCGGACCAATCCCAAAAATTCGCTTCCGCATCGGGAATGTTGATGAGTACGTCAAATTTCAGATGAGAGTTGAACGGGACGTTTTCCATCACGCCCGTGATGATGAGGTGCTTGGGCTCGTTGGCATCGTCGGTAAACTCGAGGACGTGCCCAATCGGGTTGCTTTGAAAGTATTTTTCGGCTACCGATTTTGAGATAACGGCCGAGTACGGATTTTGAAGAACACGCGCGAAATCTCCGCTTGTCAGGGGGAATGAAAATACATCAAAGAATGATTGGTCTGCGTAGCACCCCTTGTAGTTCTCAAGCGCGACCCGACTACCCTGCTTATCTGTGAATCGTATAAACGTTCCTTCCGAATCAAAGGGGGAAATGACTGTCGTCGATTCTACCTCGGGATAATCACGGCGCAGCGCATGAACGATACCGGCGTATGAACTGCTTTCGTGATTGATCATTTCACCTTCCAGGCTGACCGTCGTGTTGATTCTGTAAATACGGTCTGCATTTTCGTGAAAGCGGTCGTAGCTGAACTCAAAATGGACGTACAGGCTAATGAGCGTAAAAACGGTGAGTCCGATGCAGAGTCCCAGGATATTAATAAGTGCGAATGCCCTTTGCCTGGACAAGGTTCGGAGGGCGAAGATGAGATAGGCTTTCAGCATGCTTTATAAATAGATAGGTAGTCATTGCCCGGACAGATTGCGAGCCAACGGCGCGCAGCGCCATCGCGAAGCAATCCCGCAGAGCGGCACCACACCAGATAGAAGGATGCGCTGTCTCAACTCGCACTCACCTTCAACACATACCCCACCCCCCTGATATTTTCAATCCGTATCGCCGTGTCGGGTCTTAAGTACTTTCGCAGCCGCGACACAAACACGTCCATACTCCTGGCCACGAAGAAACCGTTGTCTTCCCAAATCGCTTTGAGAAAAACATCGCGTTCAATCAGTTTCCCGGAATGGCGGAAGAACATCTCCAGTAGTTTGCTTTCTTTATAAGTCAACTGGGTAATGGAGCCATTGGCGTTTAGGATGAGGTTGTTGACGTCAAGCGTTGTGCTCGCTACTTTCAGCGCGCTTGATTGTTCGCTGTCTGCTGTCTGTGCAAGTCCCCGCGAGCGTTTCAGAATTGCGTCAATCCTGTACTTGAACTCCTCGATACTGAATGGTTTGCAGACGTAATCATCCGCGCCGGTCTGAAATCCGCGGATGCGGTCATCTACCTGAGACTTGGCAGTCAGGAAAACGATCGGCACGTGCTGATTGTATCTCCGGATCTCTGATGCCAACTGAAATCCATCTTTCTCCGGCAACATGATGTCGAGGATGCAGAGATCAAACCCGTGGTTGTGGAATGCGGTGAGGCCCTTGTTACCATCGCGAAGAAGGTCGACTTTCCAGCCGTGCGACTCCATGCTGTCCTTGAGCAGGAAGCCGAGATTTTCGTCATCTTCGACGAGCATGATGCGGGCTTGTGAACTCATCCGTTTGGTAATATTATTTTTATTTCTGTCCCCTCGCCAGGCGCGCTGAACAGGCTGACTTTGCCGCGATGAGACCTGATGACGTCCCTTACGAAGTTCAAGCCGAGCCCGAAACCTTTGACTGTGTGTATGTCGCCTTGTCTTACACGAAAGAATTTTTCAAATACACGCGACTGAAGCTTTGGGGGAATGCCTATGCCGCGATCCCTGATCTCTATGCTGATCGCATTTTCGCCATCCACAGTCCGGACAAAGATTTGCGGCTGTGCCGGGGAATACTTCTCCGCATTGTCGATTACATTACTGATCGCTTGTGAAAGAAGGTCGCGATCTCCAAGGACTATATTTTTACTCGCATCCAGCTGCAGTTGCAGAATGCCGTTCCGCTGCCGCATTTTGAGTTGGAAAGCGTCGGCGCATTCGGCGATCAGCTGGTGGACATCGACCTGTTCAAAGGTTGTTCTGTCGTGCCTGGCTGCGGAGGAACCCAGGAGAACACTCTCTACCTTGCTCTTGAGTTTTGTATTTTCTTTTTGAAGGATCTCGATATAGGATTCAAGTCCTGTGTCCGGGGGAAGTTTCTTCTTCAATACCTCCGCTGCGATGCTGATGTTCGTGATAGGCGTTTTGAACTCATGCGTCATGTTGTTGACAAAGTCGTTCTTTAATTCGGAGAATTTTCTTTCTCTCAAAAGAGTTGCGATCGACCATGCGAAGAAGCCCATCATCAACAGTAGCGCCAAAGTGGAAAAGATCCAGATGTCGAGCTGCGCAATGAGATACCCGTCTTTCCCCGGGAAATAGACGCCAAAATTGCGGGCTTCGGCTGTTTGAACGGCCGAAGGTTGCGCTTGCTCTAATTTTGTCTTGCGGGTTGCCTCGATGTACTGTCCATACATCAGTGTATCGTCTTCGGCGTTGTACACGCCAAGTTCGTAGTTCAGAAAAATATTTCGTTTGGAAAACTCCGACTTCAGGAGGCTGTCAATCGCTTCGCCCGTGACGTTTGCCTCCGCCGTGACGAAAAACAAGTTGGAAGATAGTTTGCGGACTTCCGCGCTTGTGGAAACCGAGTCAGCCACGCGCATGAGTGCGACCTGCACGCGATGATCCAGTTCGCGCTGCTCACTGTCGAACGCTTTTCGAAACCAGTACACCTGGACGACCATTAGCCCCGCAAGAGTGAGAGTTCCCAGGATGATAATCCGGCGGAGATGTTTCGTTTTCATACTTAAAAATAATGCTTTGGCATGGCGGTTGATAGTTTTTTAGAATAATTAACTGTCCGTTAACACTCTTTTACACTCCTTAACATTCCGGATGGACTGTAGGCCGCAGCTTTGAAGAATTGATTCTCTTCACATGTTCTCACGGAAGGATTGCATTTTATTCTTAATGGCTGCCCTACTGGTCGGCACCGGGTTTGTACTGGTTGCCATCGATCCTGCAGCAAATGGCTTTGGAATTCTCACGCTCTGGCTCGCGCCACCACTCCTGCTGGCGGGATTTCTATTACCCATCTTAGGCATCATGGGTGTGGAAAAAGCCAGGCTGAATTTCCGTAGATTTTTGAATCCGGGGCACCTGGCAGGTTTTCTTTGCTTTGGGGTGGCCTTTGTCGTCTACATCCTCACACTGGAACCAACGGCCAGTTTATGGGACTGCTCGGAGTTTATTGCTTCCGCTTACAAACTTCAGGTTCCCCATACCCCTGGGACGCCGCTGTCACTGCTGATGGGAAGACTGTTTGCCATGCTAGCTTTTGGAGATGTGGGCAAAGTTGCGTTCATGGTGAATCTCATGAGCGCCTTTTTCTCGGCATTGGGAATATTTCTTCTTTATAACCTCATTCTTATCCTCGGTCGTGCGCTAACTAAAGAAAAGAGCCGGAATGCAGCGCACCTTATTGCCGCGTCTTGTGGTGGCGCCCTCGTTCTCGCGTTTTCAGATACTTACTGGTTCTCAGCGGTCGAAGCCGAAACGTATGGCCCGGCATCATTCTTCCTGTTATTACTGGTGTGGTTAGTCATAACCGGGATGGATCTCACGGGTGACGAGCGTTCGCGAAGGATGATCCTTATCTTTTACGTCGCCGGCCTGGGATATTGCATTCACCCCATGTGCTTACTTGCGCTCACGCTCCTGCCCTACGCGGCCTTGCACCGGCGGGACGTGAAATCAATCCGCCGAACAGCGGTCTTGTTCTTTTCTGGATTGGCGCTTGTTTTTTTCATCAGCCGACTCGCGGCGGTTGGAATGTTCGAGTTTGTATTTGAGCTTGATCTCTTTGCCGTGAACCGACTTCGGCTGCCATTCTATTCCGGGGTTGTCATTTTTCTGACGATATTCATTGGAATATCGCGCTATCTCCTGCGATACCGCGGATTGCAAAATTACGTGATGTCAGCTGTGTTTCTCGTTGCCGGCTTTACCCCCTATCTGTTGTTGTTTATCCGGTCGAGCCACAATCCGCCTATAGATGAATCCAATCCACAGAATTTGCCGATGATCAAGGCTTATATGAATCGGGAGTCGTATCCCACAGCTCCCCTGCTTTACGGGCCTTATTTCGATGCACGTATTACCGCTGTAGACGTAAAGAAGCGGATCTTTTACAAAGGTGCGAATAGCTATTCCGTCGCAGGTACCGTCCCTGAATACAGGTATGATTCGCGACAGACGCTGTTGCCGCGCCTTTACAGCAGTGATCCTAACCACATCCGGGCATACCGGTCGTGGCTCGGCATGGGCTCCAATGAGAGACCCGATTTTGGGGATAATCTCAAGTTCATGGTTACCTACCAACTGGGCCACATGTATTTTCGGTACCTCTTGTGGAACTTTGCCGGAAGGGAGAGCGATGTGCAGGACAGTGGCTGGCTGAAGCCGTGGCAAGGAATAAGCGCGCCTCCCTTCGAGCATGCGCGCAACCAGTACTGGATGATTGCATTTCTGCTTGGCGTGGTGGGCGCCGTCTTTCAGTATCGCTGGGACCGCAGGGGATTCGTCCTGGTCACGATACTTTTCCTCATCACAGGACCCGTGCTTGCCCTTTATCTTAACTCGCCTCCCGTGGAGCCGCGGGAAAGGGATTACATTTATGTTGGATCGTTTATAGCATTCAGTGTTTGGGTTGGAATCGGCTTGTTGGCAGTGGCTGGCACGGGCGGGCGTATCGGCCGGACGTCCCTCTATGTCCTGTCGATAGCGGTGCCATCATGGATGCTCTTTCAGAACTACGACGACCACGATCGTTCCGCGCGTACATTCCAGGTCGACAACGCCAGGAACATTCTTCAAAGCTGCGCCCCTAACTCCATCCTCTTTACCGGGGGTGACAACGACACATTTCCCCTTTGGTACCTGCAGGAGGTTGAAGGTATCAGGACCGATGTCCGCGTGATGGTTTTATCCTACATGAATACGGACTGGTACATCAATCAGCTGAGAAATACGTACTACGATTCCGGTGCATTCAAACTCACTCTTGATGCGGATGACTACAGGCAGTATGGACCAAACGATGTTCTCTACGTTCAGGAAACCGTCAAAGGCGCGATTGACTTCGGCCAGTATCTAAAGCTACTTAAAGACCGACATCCGGCCCTTCGCGCGGTTTCGAACGGTGGCGAACCCTATCACATTCTTCCTTCGCGAACCATTCGCGTGTCGGCTTCCGACTCCGCGGAAGAAGTGGTTCTTCACATAGATGGCAATTACCTGCAGAAGAATATGCTTGCCATACTCGATCTCGCGATTTCCAATAACTGGGAGAGGCCGATATACTTCAACTTCACATCTTTGAATTCGCTCGACTCCGACGTTTCGCGGTATGTAATCCAGGAAGGCCCGGTTTTTCGCCTGCGGCCGCAGTTACAGCGAGGTGAGTCAATCGAGATCGACACTTCCCTCGCGTATCGCAATCTTCTCGTAAATGCGGATTACAGTAACCTGGCAGACTCGAGGGTGTACTTCAGCTATGAAGATCACTTTGCGCGAATGATCGTGCCGCTGCGGCAGGCATTCAATGATCTCGCCAGAGCATTCATGCGCGAAGGCAACGCAACGATGGCGCTGCGCGTCATGCAGCACGCAATGAAGAAACTCTACCTGCCGCATCTCCCTCCCTCTTACACAAATATTGAGGCAGCGGAAATCATACTGGCGCTCGATGAAAGGGCGTCGGCGAGATCGTTGAGCGAGGCCGTGTTCGATTACTACGACGACCGGCTCAAACGCGAACGAATGCAAGACCGCACACCTTCGAATCTTGATCTCTACCTCCTCCGCCGATCAGCGGAGCTGATATCTGAAGTGGCAAATAACTGACGCAAGTGACTTCTACTCACCACTCACTACTCACCACTCACTTAGTAAGTCCTCAGCAACTCCGCATCCACCGTCTGCAACTGATTCTTATGAGATTCAAACAGATCCAGTTTGCGCGCGGCAAAAGCGCGTACTTCTTCACTTTTTGCGGCGGTTGCCATTTGAGAGAACTGTTGTTGGTCATCCTGGTTAACCTCACTGAGTATGCGAATGTACGTGCGATCAAACGCGCTACGGTCTGAACTGGTGAGTTCGGCAAGCAACTTCTGGTGCTCATCGCTCATTTCCGCGGGCAGGATGATTTTTTCCTTGCGCGCAAGCTTCTTCAGCTCTTTGCCCATCTCTTCGTGCTGCTCCCGGTTATTGCGGGCAAGAGAGACGAGAGATGCAGAGTAACCGGACTTGACGGCAGCCTCTGCCATCTTTGTTGCGAGCATATTGTAGCTTGCAGCTTCAACCAGGAAGCGGGCATCGTCATGCCGGGTCGGGTCTTCGATCCTGCTGGCGTTCTTTTGGATGGCTTCATTATAGGATAATGAAGAATAGCATGCACTCAGGACGAATACCGACAGCGAAGTCAGGATACCGGCCATTACTTTGTTGTAGGATTTTTTCATATAAGATGCTTTGGTGAATTGAATTGGATTGCGGCCTTCAGGTTGGTCGCGTGTAACCACTAGCATCGGATAAAAAGTATGCCTTTGAATGTAACGGCTAAGTTATAAGTGCGGGCGCACTTGAGAGTTACTTACCAACAACATTTTTGTTTTCGGGAAAGTCGGAATCAACCAGCGGTTCCATTTCGATAACGACCGCTTTCCTGGCCGGGCGCTCGTGTGTCGGTTTTGCTTCTTTGGCTTTTTTATATTTCCCAATATCTTCCGGGTCTCCGAAAATAAAAAAGAACCTTTCCTTCCAGCTGTCCGCCTCCTTTACGTCGCGAATAATGTCGACATACTCGTGAAAGTTGATATGGATCGGGTCGTGCTTGTGATCTATATTTTTTGTGATGCCGTAGATCACTTGTTCCTCCTCTTCCTGATACGTTCCGAAAATACGGTCCCAGATGATAAAGGTCGCTCCGTAGTTCTTGTTAATGTATTTCTCCTGCGAGCCGTGATGTACCCGGTGATTTGAAGGGGTTGCAAGCCAGTACTCAATCCAGGGGTGCAGCTTGCCGATGTATTCGGTGTGGACCCAGAATTGAAAGAGAATGGCGATCTGGTTTGTGAGAAATATGATGACAGGATGGAAACCTAACATTGCGACTGGCAAAAAGAAAAATATCTTTATGTATTGCACCCAGCTCAGCCTGAACGAGATGGTGAGATTGAAATGCTCTCCGGAGTGGTGTGCGACATGCGTTGCCCACAGGAACCGCATTCTATGTGAGATGTTATGCGCCCAGTAACTACAGAAATCGAATATCACGTAACACGGCAGAAAGGTCCACCAGCTGAACTCCATGCGCCAGGGGATCAGGTTATAGGTAATAACAAACACGGAGAACATGATCGTCTTTAGCGCCACACCAATGGCGACGTTGCCGATCCCAACGAGCGTTGATCCGATTGTTTCTTTCTTATCGTAGACGTGTCTCCCCTGATAGCGGGATACCAGGTACTCGATAGCGACAAAGAAGAACATCACTGGGGCCGCCCAGACAAGGAGGTCCGGGGCCGAGTCTCCCAACGAGGATAGGTTGCCAAGGTCTATTTTTTCTGCTCCAAACTCGATATGCATCCGATCTTTTGATTCAAAACCATAAAACTACTGAGTTGCTCCCCCTAAGACATCCAGCCGCGTGTTTACCCCTACTCAGTGTTCTTGATGGCTATAATTTAACAAATTGATGCGGTTACCAAAGCCACCGAGCGATAACTCGTGTCTTAAACGGTTTGGCCCCGCTTTTATTTCAGGTAATGTTATGGCGCTTGCCAAACATTTGCGCGTGGGAAATCCGGCCGGTTTGGTAATTTTGATCCGGGCCCGTCTGAAGCCCGGTTCTTTTTGTATCAAATGATATACCACACCCTATGCAACGACCTCCAAGACGCGTAGCCATTGTCGGTGGACAACGCATTCCCTTTGTCAGGTCCTTTCGTGAATACGCGAGGACGTCGAATCATGAAATGATGGCAGCAGCGGTCGAAGCCCTTGCGCGCAAGTATAACCTTTCGGGAAAGAGGCTGGGCGACGTGGCGCTCGGCGCCGTCATGACGAGTTCGCTGGAGTGGAACTTTGCACGGGAAGTCGTTCTTAGTTCGAGCCTGGACCCGCATACTCCTGCGTTTAACGTGCAGCGCGCCTGCGGGACGAGCCTCGAAGCTGCTAACCTGATCGCTTTGAAAATTGCTGCGGGGCAAATTGAGAGTGGGATCGCGGGCGGGTGTGATACCAACAGCGATCTGCCCATCATGATTCAGCGCAAACTTGCGTGGAAATTGATTGATATAAACCAAGCGCGATCCGTCGGTGAGCGACTGCGGCGTTTTCTGAAAATACGCCCTTCCGATCTCAAGCCTGCCTATCCCGGGATTGTGGAACCGCGTACTCATCTTTCGATGGGCCAGCACACTGAGAAGATGGTTAAGGAATGGAGCGTGTCACGTTCGGAGCAGGATGCGTTGGCATACGAGAGCCACATGAAAGCGGACGAGGCGTACAAGCGAGGATTTTATGACGATCTGATCGTTCCCTTTAAAGGCGTTTCGCGTGATACGATTGTCAGAAGCGACACGACGCCGCAAAAGTTGGCGAAACTGAAGCCTGCATTCGACAAGAGCGCCGCCGGCACCCTTACAGCCGGAAACAGCACGGCGTTAACGGATGGAGCGAGCGCTGTTCTGCTGACATCGGAGGATTTCGCCGCGAAAAACAATCTGCCCATTCAGGCGACGATCACCGACGCAGAGGCCGCGGCAGTGGACTTCGTGCAAGGTGCGGGGCTTTTGATGGCGCCTACCCTGGCCGTGGCAAGCCTGTTGAAGCGAAACAAGCTGTCTCTCCAGGATTTTGATTTTTACGAAATACACGAAGCATTCGCCGGCCAGGTACTTTCGACATTGAAGGCGTGGGAAGATGCGAAATATTGCAGAGACGTCTTACAGCTCGACAAGCCCCTCGGCCCGATCGACCGGACAAAGATGAACGTTTGCGGCGGGAGCGTGGCCATTGGTCATCCCTTTGGGGCGACAGGTACCCGTATCGTTGCAACACTCGCCAAACTACTTGAATCGAAAGGAAGAGGCCGCGGACTTATCTCCATCTGCACCGGAGGGGGGATGGGGGTGGCCGCTGTTCTGGAAAGGTAGAGTGATTGGTTGCTGGTTATGGGTTGCTGGTTGATTCGACCAACTTAAAAGATCCAGCACCCACCAGCAGCATCGACAACCAGTAACCAGCAACCATTCAACCTCCTCCCTACCTTTCCTTATTACGCGGATCACTGAACTGTTTATCTAAACTAATAGCAGCGGTGATAAGACCGAGATGGGTGAATGCCTGTGGAAAATTACCGAGGTGTTCACCCTGCAGCCCGAGCTGTTCGGCGTACAGACCTAAATGGTTGGCGTAACCCAGCATTTTCTCAAAATTCAGTCGTGCTTTGTTAAGCTGTCCGGCTTTTGAGAGGCACTCCACATACCAGAACGTACACATAGAGAACGTGCCTTCAGCGCCCGTCAGTCCTTCCAGTTCCTGGTTAGGTCGATAACGGAAGACCAGGAAGTCGGACACCAGCTGTCGTTCAATTTCCTTCAGCGTCGAAAGCCATTTCGGATCCTGAGGACTGATAAACCGGATGAGCGGCATGAGCAACGTAGCTGCGTCGACTGTCTCGGCGCCCTTGAACTGGACAAACGCCTGAAGCTTTTCGCTCCAGAACTCCGTGTGGATACTCTTGAAGATGGCGTCCCGCTCCTGCAGCCATCGCGGTGACAGTGGATAGGAATGCGCATGGGCAATCCTCATGCCGCGATCGATAGCGACCCAACACATTATTCGCGAGTAGAGGAACTCGCGCTGACCGCCGCGGACTTCCCATATGCCCTGGTCCTTCATCCGCCAATGGTCACAGACCCAGTCGACCTGCCTTGAGATGTCAAGCCAGAAATCATACGATATAGGGTCGCCGTGTTTGTCGTAGAGGTAGACCGCATCCAGGAGCTCGCCATAGATATCAAGCTGAATTTGCTCGTACGCGGCGTTTCCGATCCGCACTGGAAATGATCTGCGATATCCCTCGAGGTGTTTGAGCTCGGTTTCATAGAGATCCTTGCGACCATCCGTTCCATACATGAGGCTCAGCCTCCCTGCTTTGCCGATATCGTTGCATTGTTGCTCGACCCATTTCATGAATTCGCGCGCTTCTTTCTGATAACCCAGCTTCAACAACGCGTAAACGGTAAATGATGCGTCGCGTATCCAGGTGTACCGGTAGTCCCAGTTGCGCACGCCGCCTATTTCTTCTGGTAGCCCGAACGTTGGTGCAGCAACCATCGACCCGTTCTTTTGAGAGATGAGCATTTTCAGTACCAGCGCGGAGCGATGCACGGTTTCCATCCACCTGCCTTTGTAGTGGGATTTTGCCACCCAGTTCTTCCAATAATTGATGGTGTCGAACAAGCTTTTCCCGGCGAAATTTTCCAGCTCTTCCGCTGGCATCGGTGGGTTGTCAGTGACGAACTCAAGCATAAAGATCGCCCGCTCGGATGTCGAAAGCGAAAATATCGCGGTTGCATCCTGTTCATTGATGTTCATGGGAACATTTGAGACAAGCCTCAACACGTCGCCGGAGTTGGCATCGCTGATGAAGAGCAATTCCTTTTCACTTCGCACTTCGATGTGATGCGTTGCCCGGGCATAATCAAATCGAGGACAACACTCCATCTTGAATTCAATCGTGCCATGAACGCACGTCACCATCCGAATCACTTCTTTTCCGGTGTAGAGCGTTTCAACCGGCATGAAGTCGGTTATCTCACTTACTCCTTCCTTTTCGAGAAACCGCGTCAGCAGAACGTTTGTATCGGGCAGGTACAGTTGTTTGCGCCTGGACTCGTTTTTCCGCGGAGAGATGCGGAAGTACCCACCTTTCGTTGAGTCGAGCATCGCCGCGAAAACCGAAGGTGAATCAAAGCTGGGAAAGCATAGGAAATCGATCGAGCCGTTCAGGTCGACCAGTGCCACGGTACTTAAGTCACCGATGACGCCATAATTTTCGATGGGTTGATACTTTTCCATATCCTGTTCTGTCATATTAGCATTATGTCAAGACAGTTGTCCATCATTGCTAATCCCTATCGCGCTTGCGCGCGACGATTGTCTATATGCGGTTGTATAGCCTCCCCCACTTCAACAACTGGTTCTTGAATGAAGGAGCCAGCTGCCCGGGCTTGAGCCTCCATAGCCAGTTGAGTTTCATGGAAGCCGGTGTGTTCATCCGCGCGCTTTCGTCTAGTCCGAGCACGTCCTGCAAGGGTAATATGGCGGTCCTGGCGACGGACGAATAAGCCATTTTGCCCAGGACGAGGTGAATGTTGTTTTGGCTGATGCCGGGTTGATCCACATAGTGCTTGAGATTGGCTCGCACGTCGTGTCGAGTATCCTTAAGCCACCATCCCACGGTGGTGTTGTTGTCGTGCGTACCGGTGTAGACGATGAAGTTGGGAGTGTAGTTGTGAGGGATATAGTCGGAGGTGGTCATGTTGTCGCCAAAGGCAAACTGAAGGACCTTCATTCCGGGAAGGCCAAACTGGTCGCGCAGCGCAAATACTGAAGCGTCCACATCGCCGAGGTCTTCAGCCACAAATGCCAGCTTGCCCAGGCGCTCTTCAAGTACTTTGAATATTTCAGCACCCGGCCCGCGATTCCATTTTCCGTTGATTGCTGTTTCTTCGCCGCTCGGTACCTCCCAGAATGAAATGAACGCGCGAAAGTGATCGAGCCTGACGAGGTCAAACAGATCGAAATTCCGTCGCACACGGTCGACCCACCACTGATATCTTTTCTTCTTCAGCACATCCCATCGAAAAACCGGCATTCCCCATAGCTGGCCCTTTGAGTTGAAGTAGTCGGGTGGTACTCCTGCAACGCCCTTCATCTTACGCGCGGCATCGAGCTTAAATATTTCCGGATGAGACCATACGTCGGCCGAATCATAACTGACATAGAACGGCAGGTCGCCGAACATAAGAATGTTCCGCTGGTTGCAGTAGGCTTTCAGCTCGCTCCACTGTTTGTCAAAGACATACTGAAGCCATTTCACCTTATTGATCCGCTCCTGGTGAAACCGGTTGATGTCCCCCAGTGCCCGCTGCTGACGGTTCTTGTACTGATTGGGCCATTCGTACCAGGGTTTGTTTTCGTGCTGTTCGCGGAGTACCATGTACAATGCGAAATCGTCAAGCCACCAGGATTCCCGACGGCAGAATTCCCGAAAGGGTGCGTGCGTCTGCGGGTTTGTAAGGAACGTTCGGAATCCTTTTTCAAAAAGCACCTCGCGCACAAGTGAAGCTTCGCGATAGTTTACCTTGCCGTGATTAGCGACGGAAAACTTTTTGATGTCATGAGGAGCGATCCACTCATCCTGAACCATTTTATCCGGGCTGATCAGCATCGGGTTTCCCGCCATGCCGGAGACTGCGCTGTACGGTGAGTAGGCCTGTTCTTCGCCAGTGGCATTGACAGGCAACGTCTGCCAGTACCGCTGCCCGCTCTGGCTGAGAAAGTCGGCAAATCTTTCCGCCTCCGGGCCGAGGTCTCCGATTCCAAACGGCGATGGCAGCGAAGTAATGTGAAGCAGGATGCCGGCACTTCGCAACTGCTGAACCGGTTGATGTGCTGTTTTGGTTTTTGTCGATCGCTTTGCTTTCGCTTCTTTCGTCATGCTTTCGGGTTTAATAACAGGATGATGGATCGCGGTCCGACATTCAGCTGTTCAGCTGGTTTGTAGGATTCTCCCTCTCCGATGACGCCGGTGAATGTATCGAGTATTTTTCTCCATTGACTGCCATATTTTGCCGGGGGAAGGATGTAATCGAGCGACTCATGATGGGCGTTGAAGATGACGTAAAATGAATCGTCCACCATCGGTTCACCTTTCGGACTTTGCATGTGGATACCCTTCCCATTCAGGTAGACTCCGAGGGATTTTGCGAACGACGTGTTCCAGTGTTCGTAGGACATCTCGTTGCCATCGGGAAGAAACCACGCGATATCCTCTACGTCAACGCCTTTGATGGGTCGTCCCTGAAACCACTTGCGTCGGCAGAACGCGGGGTGACTGATCCGAAGGGCGATTAGCTTTCGCGTGTAGTCCATCAGCTCGTGATCCGCTTTATCCCAATTGATCCAGGAGATCTCATTGTCCTGGCAATAGGCATTGTTGTTTCCGTTTTGGGTCCGGCTCATCTCATCGCCGGCGACGATCATCGGTACTCCCTGCGACAGCAGCAGCGAAGTGAGAAAATTTCTTTTCTGACGCTGACGCAATTCGATTATTTCGGGATCGCTGGTGGGACCTTCAACCCCGCAGTTCCAGGACCTGTTGTGACTTTCACCGTCGCGGTTTTCTTCGCCGTTGGCCTCATTGTGTTTCTCATTGTATGAAACGAGATCATTTAGTGTGAACCCGTCGTGTGCGGTGACAAAGTTGATACTCGCAGTAGGCCGGCGGTTGTCATCCTGGTACAGATCCGGACTTCCGGTGAACCGAGCTGCAAATTCCCCGAGCACGCTGTCAGCGCCGCGCCAGTAGTCGCGGATACAGTCGCGATACTTTCCATTCCACTCCGTCCAGCCGGGAGGAAAGTTGCCCACCTGGTACCCGCCTTCACCAACATCCCATGGTTCCGCGATGAGCTTTACCTGCGAGATAATCGGATCCTGGTGAATCACATCGAAAAACGATCCCAGTTTGTCCACGTCGTGAAGTTCCCTGGCAAGCGTAGCGGCGAGGTCAAAACGAAATCCGTCCACATGCATCTCCTGGATCCAGTAGCGGAGGCTGTCCATCAGCAGCCGAAGGACTGCGGGATAGTTCGCGCGCAACGTATTTCCTGTGCCGGTATAGTCATTGTAGTACCGTTTGTCATCCATCAGGCGGTAATATGATACATTATCCATGCCTTTGAAAGAAAACGTAGGTCCAAGGTGATTGCCTTCGGCGGTGTGGTTGTAGACGACGTCCAGGATTACCTCAATACCCGCTTTGTGAAGCTCCCTCACCATAGACTTGAATTCCGTGACCTGCTCCCCGCCGACTCCCGTTGCGGCGTAGCGGGCATCGGGAGCGAAAAAGCCAATGCTGTTGTAACCCCAGTAATTAGTCAGCCCCTTTTCAACGAGGTGCGAGTCGGCGACAAAATGATGTACGGGTAAGAACTCAACCGCGGTGATACCCAGCTTTTTCAGGTAGCCGATGGCCGCTGGATGCGCAAATGCTGCGTATGTGCCGCGGATTTCCTCCGGGATGTCCGGATGCATCTTGGTGAATCCCTTCAAATGGGTTTCGTAAATGATGGAGTTATGATACGGCGTCTTGGGTGCAGTGGCGCCCTGCCAATCAAAAGCGTCATCCACGACCACGCTCTTCGGTATGAATGGAGCGCTGTCAGCGTCACTCATCGCCAGGTCCTCATCCTCGTCGCCAATCTCATATCCAAAGAGTGAGCGGTCCCATTCGATTGTACCGGCAATAGCCTTGGCATAAGGATCGATCAGCAGCTTTGCGGGATTAAAGCGATGGCCGTTATGGGGTTCATACGGGCCGTGCACGCGGTATCCGTATAGCTGCCCGGGTTGAATTCCCGGTAGGTAAACATGATACATGTGGTGCGTACGCTCCCGCATTTTCACGATGGTGTGTTGGGTCTCACCCATTCTTTTGTCGAACAAACACAGTTCAACACCGGTAGCGTTTTCTGCAAAGAGTGCGAAGTTTACTCCTTGGCCGTCCCAGGTAGCGCCGAGTGGATACGGAATGCCTGGATAGTCTTTGATATTCAATGGATATGGTTTTAATTGGACAACAGGTACAAAAAAATGTACCCGCCTTAACGGTGAGAGTAAGGTACAATTTCCTGCGGCACGGATTCGAGATTCTGAACCCAAACCGGCGTATTGGCCTTCACATCCTGCCGCTCGGCCTCACATGATGAAAGGTCTTGTACTGTGCCTGCAGGTTTTTCCTTTTCCTGGCGGATGGTAAAATTAAGGTGAGTGACAACATTCATAAAGTTAATAAAGGCCTCATACGAAGAGTCAAACGGACTAAGATAAGAATGTACACTACCGTCGCTGCCCGTCTTTCCTGACATGTAGTAAAAGTGATCGCCGGTCTGCAGGTAGCGCCAGGATCTAAGGAGCTTCTCACTGCCGAGAATCTTTGCGTCGCCTTCAAGGTTCATCAGTGAATTAAAGGCGTCTTTCTGCATGTCATTCCCAAGCCATGCGGAGAGGTCCCTTTCGAGGTCGGCCCACGACGAATAAGCCTCTGCCGACAACGGTATTCTGCCGGGAAGTATTTCGAGTGCCTGCTGCGGTAACACCATGGAAAACCGGTCATCCGTTGCCAGTGAATCCAGCAGGCCTTCGAGAAACGTGAAGATACCAGCGCTGGACTTGTGATGCTCGCCAAACGTTTCATAGCCCATTGCGAGATTTATCAGCTTTTCGGTTGCAGGCATCGCATGGAGCGACGCCATGTACTCACCGATAGTAAGATGAGAACTTCCTTGCGGGAATCGGAAAGCAATGTCATCGCTGAGATGATAATTTCGGAGGAGGATCTTCAGGTGCTCCATCTCCGGATGACAGTAGACCTCATTTGGACTTTTTCCCATAAGAATTTTCTCGTCCCCTTCCACAAGGATGCCATTGAAGCCTAGCATGGCTACGCGTTTGCCGATGTCATCATTGTAGATCAGCCCCGTATTGCGAAAGACCGTGGGGTGGACGGCAAAAAGCTCGTAGATTTTCTCAGCGTGCTGCAACACCTGGATTTCGAATTCATCACCGCCCCGCAGGCTCGCCAGTGAATGGTAATATGTTTCGCCCAGCAGCTCGACGCAGCCCGTCCGAATTAACTTTCGAAAACTCTCTAACGCTTCCGGCGCGTATGCCTCCAGTTGCTCCAAGACTACCCCGGACATTGAGAATGCGATCTTCAGCTGCCGCGGGTATCGCGCGATGAGATTCAATAAAAGGTTGTTGGCTGGGATATAGCAGTGTTGTGCCACGCGCCGCACGATGTCTTCATTAAGTCGATCGTCAAAGTACGACGGCTCGTTTTGAATGTCCAGGAAATCAAGAGCTCGCAGTCGTCTGGGTTGGTGAACCTGAAAATGGAGGATGATGTATTGCTTCTCCCTGATATTTTCCAGTGCGCTCATAGTAAACGGCTTTAACATCCCCGCCGCCTTTCGCGCGAGGTGCTGGATCTCTTTTAATTTCAATAAACTTTCATACCGCATATCCCGTCTTAAACCTTCCCTAAATGGAGTAAAGCCGGTCGCTTTATTGGAAAACAAAGCCTGGCACACAACCGCTCGCGCGGCTATTTGAGGAAGAACGTCTACAGCGGCAGCGGCAGAGGAATATTGCATGTACTTGTCCAATACATCCGGATGGCATGAAAATAAACACTCACATGTAAAAAGTATCCATGAATTTTCCGATGGTCGGATGCCGGCTAAATGAAAACACCTGCTCGTTTACAGTCTGGGCTCCGCTCAAAGAAAAGGTTGAGCTTGTCATTGATGGTGGTCGAACTTATTCCATGAATAGGGATGAAATGGGCTGCTGGAGTGTCGAGCTGGAACGAACTCCTGCCGGCACCCGCTACTACTTCAAGCTTGATGGCAAAGAGAAGTTGCCCGACCCGGCATCGCGTTCGCAGCCCGATGGGGTTCATGGCGCCTCCGCGGTCGCTGAATCGGACTACCCTTGGGAAGACGATGATTGGAAGGGACTTCAAATGCGTGAGATGGTCCTCTACGAGTTGCACGTCGGCACGTTTACTCGAAGCCATGACTTCAAAGGCATAGAGTCAAGGCTGGCATACCTGAGGGAACTCGGCGTCAATGCGATTGAACTCATGCCGGTGGCCCAGTTTCCCGGTGATCGTAACTGGGGATACGATGGTGTGTTTCCTTACGCCGTTCAGAACTCTTATGGTGGCTATCGAGGATTGAAGTCCCTTGTCAACGCCGCCCACCGGGCGGGGATTGCTGTGATTCTTGACGTAGTCTACAACCACCAGGGTCCGGAGGGAAACTATCTCGGAGAATACGGTCCGTACTTCACCGAAAAGTATAAAACAGGCTGGGGCCAGGCGATAAATTTTGACGATGCGTATTGTGATGGCGTCCGTAATTTCTACTGGCAGAATGCTTTAATGTGGCTGGATGAATTTCATTTGGATGGTCTCCGCCTCGACGCTGTCCATGCCATTCGTGACTTCAGTGCCAACCACTTCATCGAAGCCCTTAGCGAAAGGGTGCGCTCGCTGGAAGAGCAAAACGGTCGCAAGAAGATACTTATCGCGGAGTTAGACCTCAATGACCCCCGGTACATATCGGCTGTCTCCGCGGGTGGCTATGGCCTCGACGGCCAATGGACTGACGAATATCATCATGCCCTTCATTCCCTGATAACAGGAGAAGTGGAAGGGTATTACGAAGATTTTGGTAAAACCGTCCACCTGGCGCGAGCGCTAAGTCATTCCTACGTATATACCGGACAATATTCGCCTCATCGGAAGAAGTTATTCGGCAGAACGCCGCAGGGCACAACGTATGATCAGTTTGTGGTCTTCGCGCAGAACCACGACCAGGTAGGCAATCGTATGCTTGGAGACCGGCTTTCTACGCTCGTATCGCGCGAAGCCCTGAAGCTCGCGGCGTGCGCCTGCGTTCTTTCCCCTCATATTCCGATGCTCTTCATGGGAGAAGAGTACGGCGAGAAGAATCCCTTTCAGTATTTCGTCAGCCATACGGATGAGAACCTTGTTGAGTCTGTAAGAAAGGGAAGGAAAGAAGAGTTCGCTTACTTCAAGTGGCAGGGTGAAGTGCCTGACCCACAGTCCAGGGACACATTTCAGAGCTGTGTGTTGTCCTGGGATCTTGCAGAAGCTCCCGAGGGACGTGAGATGTTTCTTTTTTATCAACATCTCATCGGATTGCGAAAGGAGTTTCCTGCTCTGACCGCGAAAAGCCGTGATTCGCTGTCACTTCTTCCCTCAATGGATGGAACCATTGTTTATGAACGGAGCGACAACGAAGATCGCCTTCTGGTAATACTGAACTTCCGGAAAGATCATTCATCATGGGTGCTTCCTTCCGGCGAAAAGCTGCGCCGAATAATGAACAGCGCTTCCGCGCGATGGGGTGGCCCCGCTTCGGACGATAAGACCACCAACATTGTCTCAGGCGAAATTGAACTTCACCCCGAATCTGTATCCGTGTTTGAATTTTTATAAGATGTCTATTCCCTCGTCAACCTACCGTATTCAGCTGCACGCGGACTTTGCCTTTCGCGACTTGCAAAGAATCATCGAATATCTATATACACTGGGGGTCAGTACCCTATACGCCTCTCCCATCACACAGGCGGCGCCGGGCAGCATGCATGGTTATGATGTGACCGATCCTCACCGAATCAACGGCGAACTTGGAACGATCGAAGAGTTAAAAGCGCTCGTCCGGGATCTCTGCAAGAAAGACATGAGCTGGCTGCAGGATATCGTTCCCAACCACATGGCCTTTCATACAATGAACGATCGGCTGATGGATGTACTGGAACGCGGACCGGTATCTCCGTATTACGAATATTTCGATATTAACTGGAATCATCCCGACGCAGACCTGAAGGGAAAGGTGATGGTTCCATTTCTTGGAGCCGGGCTTGACACCTGCATCGACGACGAACAGATCAAACTGGTCTTTGAGGATCACCGATTCAGCATCCGATATATCGATAAGGATTACCCGTTATCACTCTCGGCCTATCCGTTGCTGGCTTCTCTGTGTCGGAAAGATGAAGATAACGAGGTGGCGTCAGTGCTCAAGGCGATGCCTGTCAAGGCGGAAGGTCATACGATCGAAAAATGGAATGCAGTCCGCCGGGAGTTACTCGAAGCAATGTCTGAAGATCCGGCTCAGTTGGCGGTCATCCGGGAATTCATAGCCAGGATAAACGGCGACCGCGGCTTATTGAAACCGATCGTCAATCAACTGTACTACAAGTTGTCATATTGGAAGGAGACTGATCGGAGGATCAACTACCGGAGATTTTTCACGGTGAACGAACTGATCTGCCTTCGAATGGAGGACGAAGAAGTTTTTCAGGAATATCATACTTATTTATTAAAGCTGCATAAAGACAAGCTTGTCGATGGTTTTCGCATCGACCATATAGACGGGCTTCAGGATCCGGCAGAGTACATTCAGCGACTTCGCGCCGAAATTGGTGAGAAACCCTACCTCATCGCAGAAAAAATACTCGAAGCGAAAGAGGAGATGCCCACTCAGTGGCCACTGCATGGCACGAGCGGATATGAGTTTCTTTCAATACTCAACCGGTTCCTGACCAATCGCAAGGGAGCGAAACAGTTGCTGACGTTTTACCAGGAGCTTGTTCCGGACCAGCTTCCCTACCACACACTGATCTTTGAAAGCAAGAAGCTGATTCTTGAGCACTACATGGTAGGCGAATGGGATAACCTTTCTGCGCTTTTTCAATCACTTGGCCTGTCGTCAGACTTTCCCGCTGATCGCATACGATCGGCTCTTGGATTGTTGATGTTGTGCCTTCCCGTTTACCGGATTTATCCTGACAGCCTTCCGGTGAAAGGGAAAAGTCTGCTCACGCTCCATGAGGCGTTTGAGAAGGCTCTTAAAGAAGGTCCCGAATTTTCGAAAGAGCTTATCTATCTCAGGCAATTGTTCACGAGCGCGCCCCTTGACGAGGAAGTTGGCGAAAGGGTCCTCTTGTTTCTCAAGCGCATGATGCAATTTACAGGGCCATTGACGGCCAAGGGCGTTGAAGACACGACTTTTTACATCTACAATCCTTTGATCTCGCATGACGAGGTCGGCGACGCTCCCGCGCCACTCGGTATGACTATCAATCGCTTTCACGAGAAGATGCAGGCACGGCAAATGGCCACACCGTTGTCGCTGAATGCGACGGCTACGCATGACACCAAGCGGGGCGAAGACGCTCGCGTCCGTATTAACGTACTGAGCCGCATGCCTGCGCTGTGGAAGGACCAGGTGACGGAATGGCTATCCATCAATACGCCTTTCCGGACGGAGATTGACGGTAAGCGGGTCCCGGAGATCAATGACGAATATTTTATCTACCAGTCGATGTTGGGTGGATTTCCCGAAGATTTCGTGGTGACACCTGCGTGGACTGAGCGTGTAAAAGCTTATCTGAACAAAGCCCTCCGCGAGGCAAAGGTTAACAGCAACTGGTCAGCGCCTGACGAAGTCTATGAGAAATCCTGCGAAGAGTTTATCGATAAGATCCTCAACCCGGATCATGGATTCCTTCGAGCATTCATCCCGTTTGTAAGAACAGTTTGTGAGCACGCGATGGTGTATTCCCTCACGCAAACAATTATCAAGCTTACGGCTCCCGGCATCCCGGACATCTATCAGGGCTGCGAACTCTGGGATCTCAGCTTCGTGGATCCTGATAACCGGAGGCCTGTCGACTTCGACAAGCGCATGGAGTTCCTGTTTCAACTTGTAGTAAAGCAGGAAAAAGGTCCCGAGGCGGTGCTGCGATATCTCCGCGAAAACCGCGAAGCCGGCATTGAGAAGCTCTATATCACCTGGCGAACACTAAACTTCCGCAAGTCCCGGCCGCTGCTGTTTGTGGATGGCATCTATGTACCCGTCGCTATTACGGGAGATGAGATAACTGCCGCGGCTTTTGCACGATGCCTTGACGACGAATGGGTTCTCGTGATCTTTCCATTTGGACTTGCACGCCATGAGCGGGAAGGTACGAATGACGCCGCTGCCACCCAGTATATTGTTTTGCCGGAACAGGCACCGCAAAAGTGGTTCAACTTGTTTACCTCGGAAACCTTTGATGCCGTCAACCAGATCGCGCTTGATACGGTCTTCGAAAAATTTCCCGTCGCTTTGCTCGTCGGAGGTGACCAAGCCGGTGCGATCGAACCCTGACGTTGTCCATAAGCCAGCGGCGGAGAGCCACCTTCGCGGCATAATATTGTTAATGAGCAAACCTAAACTTTCGTTATGGCATCATTCGGCAGTCTGTTCACGGGAATCTGGGCC
Organism: Flammeovirgaceae bacterium; assembly: GCA_044507775.1. GTDB lineage: Bacteria > Bacteroidota > Bacteroidia > Cytophagales > Cyclobacteriaceae > Chryseosolibacter. Next base: position 78,452 of record JBIQIY010000006.1, read on the forward strand.
GCGTTAAAGAAAACGGTTAAGGCGTTCGGGGATATCGATCCATTTAACAAAAGCATCGTAATAGCCTACTACACGATCTTTTCACTACCCGGTCTCTTGGTTATCATCGTGAACATCGCGGGCTACTTCTTTGGTCAGGAAGCGGTGACAGGTGAAGTGACCCGTCAAGTAGATGAAGTCATCGGCGGCAATACTGCGAAGGACCTGCAGCAGATCATCGCCCGTGCTTCTGTAAGCGAGGGAACGACGCTATCTTCTATCCTCGGCGTTGCCACCCTCATCTTCGGTGCTACCGGAGTCTTTTACAACCTGCAGTTGATCTTCAATGCCATCTGGGAAGTCAAGCCAAAACCAAAGGGCAAGTTGATGAAGATCGTTAAAGACCGCGTTTTCTCGTTTGGTTTAATACTGGTCATTGGTTTTCTCATGCTCGTGTCGCTTCTCCTTTCGGCTGTTCTTTCCGCCATCTCCGGCTGGGTGGCGAGCCATATTGCCGAAGGGCTTCAGGTAGTATTCAAGGTACTGGATATTCTCGTATCACTGGGTGTAATTACTGTTTTGTTCGCGGCTCTTTTCAAGTTCCTGCCTGACGCAAAAGTGCGGTGGAGATCGGTGTGGGTAGGCGCAATTCTGACGTCGTTATTGTTTGTTGCTGCTAAGTTTCTCTTGGGTCTGTATTTCGGAAAGAGCGAGCCCGGTTCGACCTACGGTGCAGCGGGCTCAATCGTGCTGATTATGCTTTGGGTGTCGTACGCCGGAATGATATTGTTGTTTGGCGGAGTCTTCACCCGCGTCTACGCCGCGCAGAAGGGCCACGTAACACCGGCGTCGTCCGCCGCTCAGGATACGGAACCCCGCATCGCAGGAGGCAGCCTCGCAGGAACGAAGCAGGCCGGTCACACCAAAGGTCAGGAAGGTTATCCGGTAAGACGCATCAAGACATAAAAAAAGTGGCGCTCGTTTCCGCGCGCCACTCATAATTTCAATTTATCAAAGATCTTAAGCCGCTTTCTTGACGCGCTCCAGATGGATCGTCTTCTGTTGTGCCAGTTTGATCACCTTCAGTTTGTCAAGAAGTTTGATTACCTGATAGGTAGGGTCGATCTCGTGCCAGCGTATTCCGCCAAAGTTGGCACGGGAGCCGTGCTTGTGGTGGTTGTTGTGATAGCTTTCACCCATCATGAGAAAATCTACAGGAAGAAAATTCTTGGAGGTATCTCCGACTTCGAAATTGCGGTATCCGTATTTGTGGGCAAACCAGTTGATAATCGCTCCATGAATCGGGCTCATCAGGAACATCAGCGGCAACAAGGCCCATAACCACCACGCCGTAGCAAACTGAACGAAGAGGAACACATAGATAGCGCCCCAGAAAATGCGTGAAGGCCACGAGCGGGCAATCTTGTCGAACGCTTCCCATTGCGGCACACCTTCTGTGAAACGCTTTTCGGGGATCATTTTCTTATTGGCAATGGCGGAATAAATGGTCTTGGTTTTCCACATCATATTCCAGATGGTTTCATCATACTTGGGAGAATGAGGATCATTCTCCGTGTCGGCAAATGCATGGTGCATGCGGTGCATCACACCGTAGCCATAAGGGCTGAGATAGTTTGATCCCTGGAAAATCCAGGTGAGTATAAAAAATACCTTTTCAGTCGTCTTGTTCATCGTAAATGCCCGGTGTGAGGCATAGCGATGGAGAAAAAAGGTCTGGAAGAAGAGCGACAGATACCAGTGCGCGGCAAAAATGAGCAAAATAATCATGAGTATTAGGTTTATGATGTTACCCGGTTCACCCGGGCATGACTAAGACAAGGCGGTTGCCTTTTTGTGACAGATTTTTCAAAAAATGTTGGAATATTTTTCCGGGGTCAGTTCATCCGGAGTTGAGTAACAAAATCAAAAGGCTGTCCTACGTCGCACGCTCTGCGGAAACTCTCGAGCAATGCGGCCTTTTTAGGCTGGAAAACAGCATTGAAATGGTCTGTTTCTTCTTTTAGCTTCTTTTTGGCCCGGCAAAACAACTGGCGGCAGTGGTCTTGTTTCTTGTCCAGAACCTCCTGCAATGACTTGTAGTCGAAATCGAAAACCTCTTTCAGGACGTATACAGCCCTTTCGAGCGGCTCAAGCTTGTTTTGCAGGATCTGAAAAGCCTTTGCAAGCTCAGCTTCCAGGTCGATTTGCGAAAAATCAGCGCCTCCGCGCACTTTGTCTACGAACTCCTGCCAGTGAAACGACTCCAGGCATTCCTGCCGCTTCCTTTTGAGGGCCTGAAGGTGATTTATACAGTTGTTTCGCACCGCCCGGATGAGATACGCTTTCGTATTCTTGATCTTTTCCTGCTCTTGCGAAAGCCACTTGATAAAGGTGTCCTGCACGATATCCTCGGCGTCAGCTTTGCTGCGCACCATCCTCATAGCGATCTGCTGGAGAATGGGTTGATATAATACGATGGCCTGGCCTGGTGTCAATAGATTTCGCTTTGCGCAAAGGTACGCAATTTTCATACAAATTGTGCATTCCCAGCCAACCGGCCGGATTTTTTACCGATAGGGCCTGCGTTAACGCCGTCGTGCCTACGTTACCCAGTGCAGGGTTTGTTCCTTTACCGGATTTTCAAAAGGGGTCTTATCCTGCTGCGATTTTTGCCACAGCCGCTTGATCTCATAATACCACTTCGCCTGCGCGTCTGGCTCGCCAATGAGTGTCAGTGTCGGGTTGCTTTCCAGACCTTTCGCGAGCTTCAGAAAAACATTGAGGTCCTGGCCGATGAACTTCTTTCCCAATCTCTTCAGTGGCCACCACAGCCAGCGTGTAGCCGGTAGGGTAGAATAGAAAATATGATGAAGCTCTGTTTTGTGTTCGTTTACAGGCGTAAGGATTGTAATGGAGATCACCTCATGCTTCTCTCCCACCCGAATGTGTTCATAGCGATTGCCGGGAATTTCAAAGGTAATTTCCGTGGACGAGCCGCCCTTCAGGACTGAATACCCCTTGGAGTTGTTGGAGGGCGCATGCCGGGTCATCTTGAAGCCCATGGGTGTCGGGGCAAAATGCTTCTCTTTTGGTTTGAGCTTCTTCGCCGATCGCCAGTACCAGGATTGATGAACAAACGTTACGTGGGCAGGGTCGATCAACCCGATCACCGCATGGTCGATGTTTGTGGGAAGCGACACGGTTTCCACGTGGAGAAAATTCTTCGACGGATCCAGCAACAGATCAGGAGGCGGCACCGAAGGAGTGACATTGAAATGCAGTTTTTTGTCCGGTATAAAGATCCAGACCGTATCGCTGATTTCCTTTAGCGGATATCGGAAGATCCGGATTTTGCTGAAGTCGACTTTTCCTCCCGGCGCGATCGCGGGGATATTCGTGCATACTCCGTCTGTTCCAAACTGCCAACCGTGGTAGCAGCACTGCAGGGTATCTTTTTCAAACCAGCCTTCCGACAAGGGAACTCCGCGATGCGGACAGTTGTCGCGCAAGGCAAATGCTTCGCCGTTCGAGTCGCGCCCGAAGACAATTCTCTCCCCAAGCATCTCTTTTGCCACCAGCTTTCCTTTCTTCAGGAACGAGCTGTGGAAGGCCATATACCATAGGTTCTTCAAAAACAAGGAAGGATCGTGAGTCATCGCGGTTTAGATAATCAACAAAAGTACGGAATAGCAAACTAGAAAGCAGGGCCGAATGGAAAAACGGAGTTTAACTTTTATATAGAGCCCTGGCGTTATGAATTCAGAACGAAACCATGTAACTTTTGCCTGCCGGCCGCTATTCGGGTGCGCCGCCAGCTTCGAATCGGACTGATAACAGCGCCTCATCAAACCACAAGATATGAAGACAACATTGCTGATCATTTTGACACTCGGCTCAGGCATTGCTGCGGCCCAACAGATTCCCTCGCCGGAAGTTCAGATCAAGAGTGCGGTACTCGCTGCTCCTCAGGAACAGCGCGAAAATGCAACGGTTATGGGCTATAATTCGAAAGGTGAATTTGTCGTACTGCGCAAGGGCACCAACGGGATGGTATGTCTGGCTGATGATCCGAATCAGAAGGGCTTGAACGTATCCTGCTACCATGAAGACCTTGATCCTTTCATGGCCCGCGGACGGGAACTCAAGAAAGCGGGAAAATCATTCCAGGAGATTTTCGATATGCGCGAGCAGGAGGTCAAGAACGGCAAACTGAAGATGCCAGGACAACCCACCACCCTCTATGTTTATAGCGCTTCCGAAGAAGACTACAACACGACGACCGGCGAGGTACAAAATGGCTATCTCCGCTACGTGATCTACATACCCTACGCAACGGCGGAAAGTACCGGCCTGCCGCTCAAACCCGATTTCGCCGGCCAGCCCTGGATCATGGATCCGGGAACGCACCGCGCGCATATCATGATCAGCCCACCGAAGAATCAATAAAGGGAACAATCGTGGGTTATAGAGACAAGGCCTGCCCTGTCGCTACAACGATCTGGCTATGCCCATTTCCAGGCCGCGCAATTCTGCCAGCCCGCGCAGGCGCCCGATTGCCGAGTAGCCTGGGTAGGTGGTCTTCTTGAGATCGTCGAGCATCTGATGCCCGTGGTCCGGCCGCATCGGCAGGGAAACCTTGCGGCGCTTCATCAGCATGACAATTTCTTTAACAACGCCGAACATGTCCGTATCCCCGTCGAGATGATCCGCTTCATAAAAGTTTCCGTCAGCGTCACGCCGGGTATTCCGCAGGTGGATGAAGTGAATGTGGTCTCCTAACCTCCGGATCATACCCGTGAGATCGTTGTCCGCACGCACGCCATACGAGCCCGTGCAGAAGCACAGTCCGTTCGAGGAAGAAGGCGCCGCATTAATCAGCTCTTTTGCATCCTGTTCGGTGCTGACGACGCGCGGCAGGCCGAGTATCGGGAACGGAGGATCATCCGGATGGATCGCCATTTTTAATCCAAGCTCTTCCGCAACAGGAACGACCTGCTGCAAGAACTGGAACAGATGCTGTTTGAGCCTGGCCGCGTCGATATCCTGGTATTCCTTTAAGGCTACGAGGATTTGTTCTTCGGTAAATCTCTCCTCACTTCCCGGAAGCCCCAGCAGCGCGTTGCGATAAAGGGTCTCTTTTTCCTGAGAGGTCATAGTGGCAAACCGTTCCCGCGCCTTTTCGATCTGTTCAGATGTATAATCTTTCTCCGCTCCCGGTCTTTTGAGAATGAAGAGATCAAATGCGATGAATGCGTGCTTCTCGAAGTAGAGGGCCTTGCTTCCATCCTTCATGGTGTATGAGATATCGGTGCGCATCCAGTCGAGGATGGGCATGAAGTTGTACGTGACTACTCTTAGTCCGCAGCTTGCGATGTTGCGCAGACTCGCTTTATAGTTCTCGATGTATTGCTTCCAGGCGCCCTTCTGTTTTTTGATATCCTCATGTACGGGCAGGCTTTCGATTACTGTCCACGTCAGGCCTGCGTCCTCGGCGAGGGCGATTCTCTTCCTGATTTCCTCAGTGGTCCAGACTTCTCCGACGGCGATGTGATGCAGCGCCGTGACAATACCGGTGCACCCCGCCTGGCGGATGTCGCTGAGGCTTACGGGGTCGTTCGGACCATACCACCGCATGGTCTGTTCCATCATGTAATTCATATTCAATAACGCTTGGATAACAGGGACAAGAATGTTCTTTTTTTCATAATTAAAAAACCACTGCTAAAAAATTCAGCGGCTTTGTTTTGACTACCCGAACCGGAGAAAGTGTCTATGAAAAATTTTGCGAGGGCATTATCGCTGTTGCGGTCTCAGTCAGTTCACCTGGATCTTTTTGTAGAGGGTCCGCTGGCCGTCGTAAACTTCGAGAAGGTATAAGCCATGGCCCGGGCCAAGGGTTAAGGTTACAAGTTCGTAGCCTCCGACGCTGACTTCTTTCTTTATCCGGCCCTGTAGGTCTCGGATCGTAACGTCAAAATTGCCTGCACCGAGATCGAGCGTCAGGCGTCCATCCCGAGCCGGGATGGGATAGACTTTCATGCGTTCTTCCCGATCCTCCAACATGCCGGTCACGGGACCGCCGCAGGGCGTGCTGTCCGCGATATATTTGCTCAGCCACGTCATGGCTGGACGCGGCGATCCATCCGACCGGAGAAGATAAGCATCACCACGCCAGATGTGACCCTGACGGTATCCCCACAAGGTGATACCCTTCACGGCTGGATGTTCCCATAGGATCGGAAATTGTTCCTTGTATTTTTCCGCTTGTTGCTGGTCGTTCGCGAGATTCACATCATATTCAGAAATGTGGATGGGGAGGCCTCCGGCCGCGAGTCGATCGAGATTCTTTTTGATGGTCGCCGACGGAGTGGTTTCCATAAAGTGCCCTTGTTCTCCCACAATATCAATGAGCCCCTTGCCTTTGAGCAGTTCAATGATCTCCAGGTAGTCGGTGGTCGCGGCGTCATTGCTGAGAATGTTGTAGTCGTTAAGAATGAGTTTGGCATTCGGACAATACTGCCGGGCTTTTTCAAAGGTCCATACAATCCAGTCCCAGCCCGTGCTGCCACTCCCTCCCAAGGCATTGGCATACTCCGGGACAGCGTGTAACGGCTCATTAACAACATCTATATAGGTTGTCTTTGGATATCGCTCGCAGAAGGTCCGGATCCATTCTTCTACCTCTTCTTTTTTTTCCGTCTCTGTCAGGGTGCTGATCCAGGCAGGTTGCTGCTGACCCCAGACGAGTGTGTGTTGTTTGAAGGGGAGCTCATTTGCGATGGCAAACTGGTATGCGTTATCGAGGGCAGTCCAGTTCATTTCATCGCGCTTGGATTCGACCGATCCCCACTTACCTCCGTTTTCGGGCGTGACCTGATTCCAATAGGTCTTAAAATCATCAGGCGTGGCGGCCGGGATGACGTTTCCGAGGAATTTGCACTTCTCCTGCGCGATTTGGGCCTTCAGGGACAATGGGATGATGAGGCAAACCAGTGACAACATGAAAAACGGGCAACGCGGCAATCTCTGACGTCGATTTAGCATTCTTATCTCTTGTTTTGACAATTTGTACCGGGGATTTGTCCGAATGTAAGAAAACGCGTGTTAATATTGCAACCGATTGCATATTTTCTTACTTCACCAATATGTCCATGAAATTCTTCCTCGCTTTCTTCCTCGCCGTGTTCTTATTATCGCCCGCCAGCGCCGAAGATGGTTACGAACTCTGGCTCCGCTATGCCGCCGTTGACAATCCCCAAAAATTGCAGCAATACCGGAACCAGATCAGAGGATGGATCATCGACGATGCGTCCCCTGCTGCCACCGCCTCGCGCAATGAACTGCAAATCGCATTGCCGAAACTGCTGAACACCCCCGTCGGCGAAGTGAAATCAATTCAGGACAACGTCATCCTCGCCGGAACATTCAACAGCCCCTCCCTGGCCAGCCTCAATCTCAGACAAGAATTTCCCACCCTCACGGGGGAAGGGTTTGTGATCCTCACGACACGTGTCAACGGAAAGAAAATTACCGCCATCGCCGGCGGCGCAGAGGCGGGCATGTTATACGGCATCTTTCACTTCCTGCGGCTCCTTCAAACGGAGCAGCCTATCGCTGAGCTTTCCATATCGAGCAGCCCGCGCACCAACATCCGGATCCTGAATCTCTGGGATAACCTCGACCGCACCGTCGAGCGCGGATACGCAGGGTTTTCGCTATGGGACTGGCACAAGCTGCCCGACTATATCGATCCAAGATATATAGACTATGCTCGGGCAAACGCTTCCATCGGTATCAACGGCGTCGTCCTGACCAACGTGAATGCGAACGCATTAATACTCACACCGATGTACCTGAAAAAGGTGGCCGCCCTGGCGGATGTCTTCAGACCTTACGGGATAAAAGTATACCTGACGGCGCGCTTTAGCGCTCCCATAGAACTAAGCAAGCTAAAGACTGCGGATCCTTTGGATAAAGAGGTTCAGAAATGGTGGAAAGACAAAGCCAAAGAGATCAATCAATATGTTCCGGATTTCGGAGGTTTTACAGTCAAGGCGAATTCAGAAGGACAGCCGGGCCCGCAGAACTACGGACGAACGCATGCCGACGGTGCGAACATGCTCGCCGATGCGGTGAAACCATTTAACGGCATCGTCATGTGGAGAGCGTTTGTTTACGACGACAAGGTGCCTGTCGACCGGACCAAGCAGGCCTACAATGAGTTTAAGCCCCTCGACGGAAAATTTCGAAACAACGTTATGGTTCAGGTGAAGAATGGACCACTAGACTTCCAGCCCCGCGAGCCATTCCATCCGCTATTCGGCGCAATGCCCGCGACTCCTCTGATGATGGAATTCCAGATCACGCAGGAATACCTCGGATTTGCCACACACCTTGCCTATCTCGCACCACTCTTCAAGGAAGTGCTCGATGCCGATACTTATGCGAAGGGAAAAGGATCAACGGTGGGCAAGGTACTCGATGGCTCGCTCGAAGACCACCGCCTCACCGGCATGGCCGGAGTTGCCAACATCGGGAATGACAGGAACTGGTGCGGCCATCCCCTCGCCCAGGCAAACTGGTATGCATTCGGAAGACTCGCGTGGGATCACACTCTGTCATCGGAAAAAATCGCAGCGGAATGGATTCGCAGCACATACAGCAACGATGTCGGCCTTGTCAATACGATCAGCATGATCATGATGGCATCTCGTGAGATACTCGTCAAGTACATGACGCCCGTGGGCCTTCACCATATCATGGGAAGAAACCATCACTACGGTCCCGCACCGTGGATCGAAGGAGGACGCGCGGATTGGACATCGGTGTATTACCATAAGGCGGGATCCGACGGCATCGGCTTTGACCGCAGCTCGACGGGAAGTAATGCCCTCGAGCAATATCAACCTCCGGTGAGGGCTCTTTATAATGATGTCGATGATTGCCCGGAAGAATATTTGCTCTGGTTCCACCATGTGCCGTGGGATCGCAAAATGCATTCCGGTCGAATCCTCTGGGACGAGTTGTGCCATCAGTATTCCGCGGGAGTGGACTCAGTTCAGTGGATGCAGGGCCAATGGAACACCCTTGAAGGAAAAGTCGACGACGAGCGTTTCCGCCATGTACAAACACTGCTCCGCATTCAGTACAATGAAGCCGTCTGGTGGAGGGATGCCTGCCTTTCGTACTTCCAGACGTTCTCGAAAAGACCAATACCCAATGGGTTGGATAAACCGGCTCACAAACTCGAGTACTACCAATCGTTGGAGTTTCCTTTTGCGCCGGGCATCCGGCCGAGATGGTAATCCATCTCCGCGTAATGACTAATGACATCACAATTTCAATCTCACGCCCGCTTTTATCAGCGCCCCTGTAACAAAGACACACAGCAAGGCGAACAAGAATGACTTCAACAAACCCACTCCGCCGGACAGCATGAAGTCGGGTAAGCTGATTCCAAACACCCGGGTCGTAAAGTATGCAAAATGCGGGATGAGGTAACAGAGCAAAGTGGCTGTTCCCGCCGGCTTGATGATCTTGAACCAGTGATCCTTTTTGTTGACATCGGCAATCCAGTAAATAGCGAGGAACCCGAGAATGGTAAAGGCGCTGCACAGGAAAAGCCACGCTGGTGTAGCCCCTAGTTTCGCGAGCCCCCAATACGGGCGGGTCACAAGGGAGAGACCGACTAAAAGTCCTGCAAACGCGAGGAGGATGAGTGTCAGGTTCCTGTTGTCCCCGCGTTCGCGAAAGTGTCGGAAGATCAGAGAAGTAAGCACCCCGCCTATAGTAAGGCCTGCGAGCGTGCCACCCAGGATGGGCGGGGGAATGAACAAAAGAAAATCAGGTACGAGGCCGGCGTGATAGATCATACTGAGAATGCTGAAGAAGATCCACGCGCCGAGTATGACGTAAAAGTTGTTACGGGCGAATACGGCGATGAGACCGCTGGCGAGATAGGCCCAGCCGATCAAACCGAGGATACCCCACCATTGCGGGCTGAAAGTCGTGAGCGCGTCAGCCGGCCCGCCGCGGTAAATAAACGCGAGCACCAGTAAGGTGGTAATAGCGACTCCACGAAGTCCGTAAACAACTGCGGGGTTCGCCTTCTTCGGATAGCTATTCCAGACGAGAATAAAACACAGGCAGCAAAGCGGACCCCAGACGTAACGTGGTATGCCGGTAGCGCCTGCGTTGATAGTCTCGCCGTTGACGAGGAATACGCCCATGACAAGGAGTGCCACGGTTCGTCCTAGTACGTGGCGGATGAGATCCCGGTCAGTATCTCCGTGCTTGCGCCGGTTTTCCATCGCATACGGAATGGAAAGGCCGACAATAAAAAGGAACGCAGGAAATACGATATCGGCGAGTCCCATTCCATCTGCTCCCGCCTCGACGTGTCCCAGCCAGGTGGGAATCCCTGTTAGTGACCACAGATCATTTACAAAGACCATCAATATCATCGTCAGGGCGCGAAGGATATCGATCGTGGTCACCCGCTCCTGGCCTGCGACGCTGATTTTCTGTGCCCGAGGCGCTGATAGAATGCTTTCTTCTTTCATGTGATCTATTGTTGCTGATGCAATGACATAGTTGACTGGACGTGCCGTGTTCAAAAATGTCAGGATTCGGGACGCTATGGTTTTCGATTCGGACATTTGGACAAATAAATTCCCGATTTAATTTACACCTTTGTTTTGAGAAACACTCAGGATACTGATCCCATGTTAAGGCGCGTAACAAAAAGTGTTCGATGGCCCGGCTTTTCAAGAGCTATTCTATTCACCTGGCTGGTTCTGCTCTCCTGCCGCCCGGCATACGACGAAAACCGTAGCTGGAGTATGTACAAAGCAGATGCGGCGAGCAGCAGTTTTTCGCCGTTGACGCAGATCACCGCACAGAACGTCAAGTCACTTGCACATGCATGGACGTTCGAACCCAACGACGCGCGAGCGGGCTCTCGTTTCGGAAATGCCGAGTGCAATCCCATCGTCATCGACGGGATCATGTATGCAACGTCGGCGAGACACCGGTTGTACGCCGTTGATGCTGCATCGGGAAAACAGCGATGGGCCTATGATCCGTTTGACGGGGGCGAAGGTGGCGGGATCTATCGCGGCGTCGCCTGGTGGGAAGATGGCGACGACAAACGCATTCTCTACACTGCGGGCGACGACTTGTTTGCTCAGGATGCCCTCACGGGTAAACTCATCACCAGCTTCGGCGACAGTGGCAGGGTGAGCATGAATGTCGGACTTCGCGGAGACCCGGAAGCGATCTCTGTTGTCCCAACGTCTCCCGGCATCGTGTACAACGATCTGTTGATTATCGGTGCCGAAGTTTCGGAATTGTTCGGTGCCGAGCCGGGATATATTCGGGCATACAACATCCGGTCCGGTAAACTCGTATGGACTTTTCACACCATTCCGCATCCCGGAGAACCCGGATATGAAACCTGGCCGCCAGACGCATGGAAGTACGCGGGCGGCGTCAACTGCTGGGCTGGAATGAGCCTTGACCCCGAGCGCGGAATGGTCTTCGTTCCGCTCGGCTCCCCGTCCTACGATTTCTATGGCGCGGATCGCAAGGGCGAAAACCTCTACGGAAACAGCGTCGTCGCCCTGGACGCCGAAACCGGAAAGCATATCTGGCACTTTCAGACCGTGCACCACGATCTCTGGGATTACGATCTTCCCGCTCCTCCTAACCTTGTCACCATCCGACGCGACGGAAAGGAAATCGACGCGGTAGCACAGACAACCAAGACCGGATTTCTTTTTTTGCTCGACCGCGACACGGGCGAACCACTATTTCCTGTCGAGGAGCGAAGCGTCCCATCATCCAATATCCCGGGAGAAGAAGCATGGCCAACGCAGCCTTTTCCCACGAAGCCGAAGCCTTATGCAAGGCAGATTATGACCCCGGAGGACCTGACGAGTTTCGCGCCGGGCTCATACGATTCGCTCCTGAAAAAGTTTAACTCGATGCGCTACGAGGGATTGTTCACACCACCGGACACCCGGGGCACGCTTATGCTACCGGGAACTCGCGGTGGCTCCAACTGGGGAGGAGGAGCATTCGATCCGGCTACGGGTGTGCTCTTCGTGAAATCGAGCGACTCTCCGGAGATCGACCATATCGAAAGAGTTGACCGGGAAAGTATCGCGCTCGCGTCCTCCCCTTACAACCAGGGCAAGGCATTGTATCTGAAATACTGCTCAACCTGCCATGGGAAAGATCGCAACGGCGACGAACCTGTTTATCCTTCCTTGAGAAACCTTCATGAAAAACTGACCCCGGACGCCGCGCTGGCCAAAGTGCGCGATGGAGCCGGACGAATGCCATCATTTTCAACCATCCTGCAGGGGAAGGAAGAAGCTATCCTCGCGTTCTTGTTTGAGACAAACGAAACTCGTCCATCGCGGACGGAATCCAATCTCTTTGAAATTCACAACAACCAGATGTCCGTAAAGGAAGTCAACAAAGTTTATGAAGAGTCCGCGCCGCTTTATCTCAACATGACTCCCTTTAGTCATTGGAACGATCCGCAAGGCAAGCCGGCGATCAAGCCACCGTGGGGAATGCTGAATGCTATTAACCTGAACACGGGCGAGTATGAGTGGCAAGTTCCATTGGGAAATATTCCGGAGTTACAGGATAAAGGAGCGCCCGAGACAGGCATGGAGGGCTATGGCGGACCGATCGTCACCGCGGGAGGGGTGGTTTTCATCGGCGGCACACGCGACAAAAAATTCCGCGCATTTGATAAGTCGACGGGCAAACTCTTGTGGGAGACCACCCTGCCAGGCGTAGCAAACGCCACACCGTGCACGTACATGGCAAACGGAAAACAATACGTCGCAGTCTCCATCTCCGGCCACCCCGACAACCCCGCCGGATCTATTGTCGCATTCACGCTGCCGTAGTGTAAGTTGTAAGTTGTAAGTTTTAAGTTTTAAGCTAGTCTGGAGTCGTGGTTAAGTAAGGGCTACGATTTTAAGACGAAGCATAAAGCATAAAGCATAAAGCACAACGAGGAACCAATCTAACTTAAAACTTACAACTTATAACTTACAACTTTTCCCCGAAATTAAGTCCCCTCATCTCCTCCTGCTGCATAAACGGCTGACTTCGAAGTCTCTTTCCCGTGGCCTTGAACAACGCATTGGCTACTGCTCCGCCCGTCGGGGGAAGCGCGGGTTCACCCAATCCTGTTGGGTCAATGCCGTTGTCGACAAAATGCACTTCGACGTCAGGAATTTCCTTCATGCGGATCAGGCGGTACTGATGGAAGTTGTGCTGTTCCGGTGCGCCGTCTTTGAACGTCAGTCGGCCAAACATAGCGTGGCCGAATCCATCCACGATGCCACCGGTTACTTGTTGGCGTGCGCCGCTGAGATTGACGACAATCCCACAGTCTGTCGCTGCGATGATCTTCTTCAGGACAGGGTTATTTTTACTCATTTCAATCTCGGCTATCTGGGCCACGTAGGACCGGTGCGAGAAGTATACACTAAAGCCCTGCGAGACATTCTTCTTTTTGCCCCACTGCGCCTTCTCTGCGGCCAGCTGGATCACTGCTTTCATGCGGTCGATATCGTACTTGATAGCTCCCACAGGATTCTTCTTCGCCCTGTCGAGGAGTTCAAGCCGGAACTGAACCGGATCTTTCTTTGCAGCAAAGGCCACTTCATCGAGGAAGGATTGCTCGGCATACGCCAGGAAGTTGGTGATGGGCGCGCGCCAGGCTCCTGTCGTGATCGGTGACTTGTGCTCGACCGAATCGATGAGCAGGTTGTCCACCGCCCCGGATGGGAAGTTGTCTTCGCGGGTGCAATTGCCCGCATTAATGCCAACGCCGCGGAGCTTGTACGCGATCATGTTCCCCTTGGCGTCCAACGCAGCCTCGAACCTGTATCGGACCGCGGGCCGATAACTTCCGCCAGCCATGTCGTCCTCACGTGACCAGATCATCTTGACAGGCGCCTTCATGATATTCGACACTTCTACAGCATCAAGCACAAAGTCCGCCTGCAGTCTCCGGCCAAACCCGCCCCCAAGGCGCGTCAGGTCGAGCGTGATTTTCTCGGGAGAAATTCCCAATAACTTTGCAGTCTCATTGCGCGCGCGATCCGGCGTCTGCGTAGGTCCGACTAACTCCACTCCATCTTCCCGTACGTGCGCGAAGAAATTCATAGGCTCCAACGGACTGTGCGATAGGAACGGACACTGGTACTCGCTCTTGATAACCTTGGCAGCAGACTTGAATGCGGCATCCACATCACCGTCTTTTCTTCTGACAGTGGCGTCCTTGCTGTCGAGCAGCGTCTTGAACAAATTGTCGTGATCGCTCGTGCTCTCAACGGGACCTTCTTTTTCGTATTCGATCTTCAGCGCCTTCCTCGCCTTCATCACCTGCCAGGTAGACTTTCCTACCACGGCAACGTTGTTTTTGAAAGTAACAACGTCTACAATACCCGGCATCGCCTTAGCCGCTCTGCCGTCAACCGATTTCAACTTCATTCCAAACGCCGGATGTTGCACCATGGCGATCAGCATTCCGTCGCGGTGAAAATCCAGTCCATAAAGTGGCTTGCCCGTCACCATCTCGTGGTTGTCCACGTTGCGAACGGAAGTTCCTATGAGCTTGAAATCTTTAATATTTTTCAGCTTCACTTCTGCCGGCACGGGAACGTTTGATGCATCCGTGGCGAGGTCACCATAACTTAGCTTTCGTCCGCTTTCCTTGTGAAGCACCATGCTGTTTTCCGTCGTGATACCAGAGGACGAAACATTCCACTTCTTCGCAGCCGCCTCTACCAGCATCTGGCGGGCAGTTGCTCCTGCCTTGCGCAGCCGCTCCCAGGAATGGGGCACGGCCCCGCTTCCTCCGGTAACCTGTCGTTCGAAGTTGGCGGAATCCAGAGGAGCCTGAACGACCTTTACCTTCGACCAGTCGGCATCCAGCTCTTCTGCCACGATCAGCGGAAATGACGTCTTGATATTTTGTCCGAGTTCCGGATTTGGAGAAAGTATAGTGATCACACCGTCCGGCGCGATGGATAGATAGCTGTTGAACCGGATATTCGCCGCGGCGAGTGACTCTTCCGAGAGCACTTCCATGGTCGAGCCCTCGGCTTCATTCCAGTGAAAACCCAACATGAGGCCGCCCCCGGCTGCTGCAGCCAGCTTCATGAAATTCCGTCTTGTGGTCTTGGTCAGGGTGGTCATGGTTATTTCATTTTGTTGGATGCAACTACAACAGCCTCGCGTATACGGTGATAAGTCCCACAACGGCAAATGTTGCCGTTCATGGCATCGTCGATCTCTTCGGCACTCGGCTTTGGGTTTTCGGCCAGCAGCGCCGAAGCAGTCATGATCTGCCCCGCCTGGCAATAGCCGCACTGCGGAACATCCACCTCATCCCATGCAAGTTGTACCGGGTGATCGCCCTTTTCGGAGAGGCCTTCAATCGTCGTAATAGCGTTTTCGCTCACGGCCGACACCGGCAACATACATGACCGCGTTGCTTTTCCATTCACGTGTACGGTGCAGGCGCCGCATTGTGCGATGCCACAACCATATTTGGTGCCTACCAACCCGAGATGATCCCGCAGCACCCAAAGGAGCGGGGTGTCTGCATCTACGTCAACCTCGTGACTGCGTCCGTTGATCTGAAGTTTGAATTGAGCCATGGATATGGTGATTGTTTGAGGAGTAAGATAGGTACAAGCTAAAAAAGATTCAAGCCGCCAGTGTAAAGTTTTATTTCGCTCAATCCCCTATCATTGCACCCAGATCGAATCAAAACATCATGATAGACCTCGCGAGAGCGGAATTACGGAAATTGATCATTCACAAGGTGGGCAACAGGCTGCTGGAAGAAAATGTCGTACTGTCGGACGAGGAGACGTCGCTCACCGAACAGCCGGATCTGCCGGAAATTCTCAGAACGTATTTCCTTTCCGCCTTTAAAGAACCGGTCTACCATCAGTTTCACCACGTCTCGTCACTGGATCTCAATGAGATATTTACGATCGCATCGGCGCTATTCCAGTCGCGAAAGGGCTTTGTGAAAAAATCCAAAGACATCGCCAACATCCTGTACACTTATTCAAATCACCCGAAGATCCGAAGCGGCGAACTTTACATTGCTTATTTCGACGAATGTGTGATCAATAACGAAACGGTGGATGCGATCGGAATCTTCAAGTCGGAGAACCGCGAACACTATCTGAAGGTCTTTCAGGAAGATGCGTATTTCGGAGTCAACCACGACGAAGGCATCAGCCTTAAAAAGCCGGATAAAGCCTGCCTGATCTTCAATGTTAAGGAGGACGAAGGATACCGCGTTTGCATCATCGATAACCAAACTACCGGAACGGAAGCGCAATATTGGAAAGATGAGTTCCTGAAGCTGAAGCCTGTTGCGGATAACTATTTCCAGACGCAAAACTATCTTACGCTTGCGCGCGATTTTGTGACCGGGCGATTGGATGAAGAATTTGAAGTTTCCAAAGCGGATCAAATCGACTACCTCAATCGTTCGATCAACTATTTCAAGGAAAAAGAGCAGTTCAATGAACAGGAGTTCGAACGGGATGTATTCGAACATCAGGAAGTCATCACCTCCTTTAAGAAATTCAAGGGTGACTTCCAGAACGAGCATGAGCTGAGGGTCGTGAGCGAATTCGAGATCTCGGCTCCGGCGGTCAAGCGGCAGTCACGAGTATTCAAAAGCGTTCTGAAACTCGACCGGAACTTTCACATCTATATTCACGGCGACCGGGAACTGATCGAGAAGGGAATCGATCCGGACGGACGCAAGTATTACAAGATCTACTACCGCGAGGAAAGTTGACTTCTTCCTCAACGGCGGCTGTTTTCATCTGGCATTTTCATTAAGTTTGAGGTGTACTTATTAACCGGCCCTTCTTATGCAAATCCAGAACTTATCACATCACTTTTTATCAGTCATTCTGATTACTATGGGCGTATTGTCAACGAATTCCGGTATTGAGCCAAATGAAAAAAGAAACATAGCAAAAGAGCCTGGCCTGGCAGACAATCCCTTGGTGGCAGAATGGAGTGGTCCCTATGGCGGAGTACCTCCTTTCGATAAAGTCAAGTTGGAATACTTCAAACCCGCCCTGGAAGCTGGCATGAAGGAGCTTCTGGACGAAACCGAAAAAATCGCTTCGTCTTCCGATGCGCCAACCTTCGACAACACCATCGCGGCGATGGAACGCACCGGTAGAATGATGGATCGCGTCGGCCAACTATACGGCGTCTGGTCGGGAACGATGAGTACACCCGACTTTCGCGAGATTCAAAAGGAGATGGCGCCAAAGCTCGCCGCCTTGTCGGATAAGATTGTCCAGAATGAAAAGTTGTTCAAACGGATTGAGGCGATTTATAATTCGCCGGACAAATCAAAACTGACCGCCGAACAGCAACGCCTGGTATGGGATTATTACCAGGACTTCGTTCGTTCGGGAGCGAAACTGAGCGAGAAGCAAAAAGACCGCCTTACCCAAATCAATCAGAACCTCGCTGGCCTCTTCACAAAATTCAGTCAGAACGTCCTCGCAGATGAGAATGAGAAGATGCTCGTTCTCGAGCATGCGAACGATCTCGCGGGGTTACCGCTATCGGTAAAGAATGCCGCCGAAGAACAAGCGCGGGCGAAGGAGCTTCCAGGCAAGTGGGTTATTGCCAACACGCGGTCGTCGATTGATCCGTTCCTCACCTACTCGGGGAAACGCGCCCTTCGTGAGAAGGCATGGAAAATGTTTATCAACCGCGGCGACAACGGCGACGAGCACGACAACAACGAGATCATAACTGACATCCTGAAGCTGCGACGTGAGCGGGCAAGACTGCTGGGCTATGAAACACATGCGCATTGGCGACTTGAGAATACAATGGCCAAAACCCCGGAAAGAGCTATGGAACTTCTCGAAGCGGTGTGGAAACCCGCCGTTGAGCGGGTCGCGCAGGAAGTAGCCGATATGCAGGCGTACGCAATAAAGGACGGCGCGAAAATAACCATCGCTCCCTGGGACTACCGTTATTACCAGGAGAAAGTACGAAAGGAACGCTACGACCTGGACCAGAATGAAGTCAAGCCCTACCTTCAACTCGACAAACTGCGCGAAGGGATGTTCTGGGTCGCCGGAGAACTTTTCAACTTCGCATTTACGCCGGTCACAAATGTTCCGGTCTACCATCCTGACGTAAAGGTATGGCAAGTCAAGGATAAGACTTCCGGAAAGCACATAGGCCTTTGGTATTTCGATCCGTATGCGCGCGACGGCAAACGGTCGGGTGCCTGGATGAACGCCTACCGCGTTCAAAACAAAATGGATGAGCCCGTGCCAACCATCGTCTCCAATAACTCGAACTTTGTGAAGGGCAAACCGGGAGAGCCGGTGCTAATCTCCTGGGATGACGCGACCACACTTTTCCATGAGTTCGGACACGCGCTGCATGGCTTGTCTTCTGATGTAACCTACCCCACCCTCGCAGGCACGCGCGTCGTACGGGACTACGTTGAGTTCCCATCCCAATTGATGGAACACTGGCTCGCAACTCCAGAGGTACTGCAGCGATTTGCCCTGCACTACAAGACGGGCAAACCGATTCCGCAGGAGCTTGTGGACCGAATCGAGAAAGCGGCCACATTCAACCAGGGTTTCGCCACAACGGAATATCTCGCCAGCGCCCTGATGGACATGAAATATCATCTTTCGACTGAAGAGGAAATAGATCCGGACAAGTTTGAACGCGAAACCCTTGCATCGCTTGGCATGCCGAAAGAGCTTGTCATGCGCCATCGCAGTCCGCACTTTTCGCACATTTTTTCGGGCGATAGTTACTCGGCAGGTTATTACAGCTACCTGTGGTCGGACGTGCTCACAGCCGACGCGTACAATGCCTTCACCGAAGCGGGAGGTCCCTACGATAAAACAGTAGCCGCAAGGTTGCGCAAGCACGTGTTCTCTGTCGGCAATACGATCGATCCGGCCGAAGGCTATCGCGCGTTCCGCGGACGGGACCCGCGCATTGAAGCATTGATGATCAAACGAGGATTCGAGCCGGCATCGAAAGCCAAATGAGGAGGACGCGGATCGAGATCAATATCCGTTGACGGCCGCAGGATCGAACAGGACGGGAAAGAACTGGCCCTCCATTTTCTTTCCCTTGCCGATGACCGGCACGCCCTGAAGAAGTTCGCCGTCGGAATCTGATCGTGTTTCATCCGCGAAGACGTTGAGCACAAAAGCCCGGCGCGGCCTGTTGGATTTGTTCTCATACGACCCGTGCACCATCAGCGGATGGTGAAATGTGGCGTACCCACGCTTCATCTCAACGGGAACCTTATTCTTGAATTCTTCTTTTTGGGAGGGCGTCAGAAATGCATTGATTCCTTCCATGTCGCCGGCGAGTTCGGGCTTGTCCAGCAATCCCCATCGCTGACTCTTCGGGATGTAATACACGCATCCATTCTCCGTCGACACATCATCCAGTGCCACCCAGCAAGTGAGGTGTTGCATCGGCTTTGTTCTCGTCCAGTAGCTGTAATCCTGATGCCAGGCAACAACCCCGCCATGGTGTGCGGGCTTGCAAAATAGCTGGTCGTGCCAGAATCGTACAATCTTATTGCCGAGCAACTGGCTCGCCGCCACGACGAATGCTGGATTCCACAATACATCGTGAAAGCCGCGTGTTATCCGCCAATGTCCGAGCGAATGAAAAAGAACAGCGTTGGGATTCGCCGACTCGTTGCTGTGAAACTCGTAGAACAGATGGTGCCTCGGATGCGCCGGATCTTTGATCTCGTCCAGTTCGTTGTTCAATTGGGCGACCTGATCGTCGTCGAGGAGTTTGACATTTGCCAGGTATCCGTTCTCGTTGAAGAACGCCACCTGATCGTCATTTAACTTATACTTTTCCCATTCGTCGCGCGTAACGGGCCGTGAAAACGATTTGTCGAGGGCCTCGTGATAGAGGGAAAGATCTTCCTGCAATTTCATACCCTAAAATAAAAAAAAAGCCACAAATGCACGAAATGGACTGGAATGAATGCCACGAATGAAAATGCCACGAATGCACGAATTACCACGAAGTAATGCCACGAATACACGAATTACCACGAATGCCACGAATACACGAATTACCACGAATGAATGCCACGAATACGGGAATTGGTTGGCATTATTTTTCTCGTCGTCTAAGCATGGAGCCCAACGTGCGAGTTGTATACGATCCCAAAGGAAGAACGCCGCCCCCATCCCTGGAATCATTTGAAAGGATGGCGAAACTTCTGGATTCAAAGTTCGAGATTCCCGGAACGGGTATTCGTTTCGGACTTGACCCTATCTTCAGCCTTTTCCCGCTGATAGGCGACCTCATTACGCTGGCGATATCGGCTTTCCTCATCAATACGATGCGCAACCATGGCGCAAGCCGGGAGGTTGTCGTTAAGATGCTGCTGAATGCGGGACTGGATACGGTGATCGGCGCGATCCCACTCGTGGGGACGGTGCTGGATGTTTTCTACCGCTCGAATGAACGAAATCTGCGGCTGCTTCGCGAACACTATTATGAAGGTAAGCATCAGGGATCCGGTACAGGATTACTCATTGCGATCTTCGTCATTGCGTTACTCATCCTGGCGGCCATAGTATACGGCATCTGGAAATTATTGGAAGCTATCTTTTGATGGCGATGGTGCGCGATGTGACTTCCGACATCTCTCGCGGATTGAAACTTGTTGATTATGATCGAAGACCTCTGGTACAAAAATGCAGTCATCTACAGCCTCGACCTGGAAACGTTCATGGACGGCAACGGCGATGGCAATGGCGACTTTCAGGGGTTGAAACTTCGCCTGGATTATCTGCACGCGCTAGGAGTCGACACGGTGTGGCTGGCTCCATTTCAGCCCTCGCCAAACAAGGATAACGGCTACGACATTTCCGATTACTATGGCGTCGACCCGCGCCATGGATCAAGCGGCGAGTTTGTAGAATTTATGCACCACGCCATGAAACGCGGTGTCAAAGTCATCATGGACCTGGTCGTCAATCATACGTCTGACGAACACCCATGGTTCAAGGAGGCCCGCAAGGACCCTCGCTCGCGCCATCGCGACTGGTATGTGTGGTCCGAAAAAAAGCCGTCGGACTGGGATGAGGGAATGGTCTTTCCCGGCGTGCAAAAAGCGACGTGGACACGGGACAAAAAGGCGGGTCAATACTACTTCCATCGGTTTCATGATTTTCAACCAGATCTGAATATCGATCACCCGGAAGTCAGGGCGGAGATAAACAGGATTATGGGGTACTGGATTCAGCAGGGCGTTGAAGGCTTTCGCGTCGATGCCGTGCCGTTTATCCTCGAGACGCAGCGGCCGGGACTACCCGACAAGAAGTTGCGATTCGAATACTTGCGGGAAATGCGGAGATTCCTCCAATGGCGACTGGGGCGTTCCGTCCTGCTGGGTGAAGCGAATGTGCTGCCTAAGCAGAGCGGAAAATACTTCGGCGAAGAAGGCGATGGCATTCACCTCATGTTTAACTTCTATGTTAACCAATATATCTTCTACGCCCTCGCTACCGCCGATACAAAACCATTGATCGAGGCACTCGAAGCTACCCGCCTCTCCTTTCCCGGTTCGCAATGGGCGCACTTCCTACGCAACCACGACGAACTGGACCTCGGGAGGCTCAGTGAAGAACAACGCCAGACAGTGTTTAACCGTTTTGGTCCGGAAAAGGAAATGCAGCTCTACGGTAGGGGTATACGCAGGCGGTTGGCGTCGATGATTGGCAACCGTCCGCAAACGGAGTTGGCCTACAGCCTGTTGTTCTCCCTCCCCGGTACACCGGTCATCCGTTATGGCGATGAGATCGGAATGGGCGACGACCTGTCGCTGAATGAACGCGACGCCGTGCGAACTCCCATGCAGTGGTCAGGAGAAAGAAACGCGGGATTTTCGACGGGGAGTAAGCTCGTGCACCCTGTCATCAGCGAAGGTCCTTATTCTTATACCATGATCAACGTCGAAACGCAACGCCGTGAACGAGACTCGCTATTGAATTGGATGACAGCCCTGATCAGGCTCAGGCAGGAGTGTCCGGAGATCGGATGGGGCGAATGGTGTATAATCGAAACGGGTGTTCCTGCCGTATTGGGCATGTACTACAAATGGCAGGATAGTTCCTTGCTGATCCTTCACAACTTCGACGAGCGGGTTCATGAAGTTCGCCTCGACCTCAAGACAAAGCAAGAGTCAAAACTTGTGGACCTGATGGATGTCGATGAAAACATAGCCGAAGCAGGAGGTGTTCACCGGATACGATTAAACGCATACGGATATCGTTGGTTCAGGGCCGGCGACCTGGCGCATTTGTTCCGGAAGAAACCTCGCGCGAACAAATAGGAATCGACGATGGGAAAACAAGAACACTACGTGTGGTGGCAAAAGGGGATTATCTATCAGGTTTATCCGCGTTCCTTCCAGGACTCGAATGACGATGGCGTGGGCGACCTTCCGGGAATCCTCTCGCGCCTGGATTATCTCGAGTGGCTCGGCGTGGACGCGATCTGGATTTCCCCAATCTATCAGTCTCCCATGGCGGACTTCGGCTATGACATTTCAGACTACTGCAGCATTCATCCCTTGTTTGGAACGCTCGACGATTTCGACAGACTTCTGACCGAGGTTCACAAGCGGGGAATGAAACTGATCCTCGACCTGGTGCCGAACCATACTTCCAACCAGCATCCGTGGTTTCTGGAATCGCGATCGTCACGGGACAACTCAAAGCGCGATTGGTATATCTGGCGTGACGCCGGTCCGAATGGAACTCTTCCGAACAACTGGCTGAGTGTATTTGGCGGTCCCGCATGGGAATGGGATGACACAACAGGACAGTTTTACTACCATGCGTTCCTCAAAGAGCAACCCGACCTCAACTGGCGAAATCCCGAACTGCAGGAGGCCATGTTCGACACCATGCGGTGGTGGCTCGACAAAGGAGTGGATGGATTTCGCGTTGATGTGATGTGGCACATGATCAAGGACAAAGAGTTCCGGGATAATCCCGTCAATCCTGATTATCAGCCACACCACGCCACATATGAGCGGCTCATTCCGATACACTCCACGGATCAGCCCGAAGTGCACGATATCGTGCGCAGCATGCGAGCCATTATGGATGAATACGACGACCGGGTTATGATAGGAGAAATTTATCTTCCCGTTCAACGCCTGGTCATGTATTACGGGAAAGATAACCGAGGCACCCATCTCCCTTTTAACTTCCAGCTACTGACTATTCCCTGGGTCGCGGGGCGAATTTATTCTGTAATAGAAGAATATGAGTCCGCTTTGCCTTCCGGCGGATGGCCGAACTGGGTGCTGGCCAATCACGACCAACCCCGGATTATCAGTCGTATCGGTCCTTACCAGGCCAAGATCGCGGCGATGTTGCTCCTGACGTTGCGGGGTACGCCGACGATCTATTACGGCGAAGAGATCGCCATGCGGGACGTGGCCATTCCTCCGAACGAAATACAGGATCCGCAAGGCTTAAACATGCCGGGGCTAAACCTCAGCCGGGATCCTTCCAGGACACCAATGCAATGGGACGACAGTGAATACGCGGGATTTTCAAAGGTCAAGCCGTGGCTGCGCGTTCCTTATAGCTATCCGCGGATCAACGTGAAGGTGGAACAACTTCATGCGCTGTCGATGCTTTCGTTTTACAAGAGGCTGATCGACCTGCGACGGAAAGAGCCCGCGTTGAACATTGGTAATTACCGCTCCGTCTTTTCAGACAAGCAGGTCATCGCCTATTCGCGACAATCCGGTGACAGCAGGTTCCTTGTCGTGTTGAATCTCACCCACCGGCCGTGTTACTTCCGTCCCGAGAATTACCCGTTCGAAGGAACGATCGAACTTTCGACGGAACCCGAGCGCATCGGCTTGCCTGCCAAAGACGACCTCACCATCAGCGGCGATGAAGGCCTCATCATCCGGTTGAAGCTATAGAAGTATTCACCCGCGCGCTGGCGGCAAAAGGGAAATTGAGGTAACGGATAAGGGATATAGGGTAAGATGTAAGGCGAGGTTAAGGCTCTTCGCGAGCTCGTTTATTGTAGGAGTGGGCTCCTCGTATTGGAACATTACCTGATGCTTCGCTGGATAGGTTTCGGGTGGTGGAACTTCACGGGATGTAAAGCTGCATTGGCCTAATGCAACCCAGATCAGAATGAAGACCACGATGGTGCCGAGGCATCCTCCCCCCAGTTTCTTGGCGCCATAACCGGCAATAAGCGCTCGAAAAAAATTATTCATGACAAACGTTTTTGAGAACGTTTAAAACTTCGTGCCCTACCCCTTACCTATCTACCTTTTTACCTTTCAACCTTTCATACCTTTTTACTTTCTTACCTTCATACCTCGCAAAGAAGTATCTTTCCACATGCCATCCGCACCCCCAAGCGTCCGATCCTCCCGCATCGCCCTGACCGGCGTCTTCCTTTCATCGCTCTTACTCGTCGCCACCTGCGACTTTAAAAGCGACAACAATCTCTCCGGCGTCATTCATTATTCAGGGGAGGAATTCGCCGGCCCTTCCACATGTAGCGAATGTCATGCTTCCATTACCGAAGAGCACGACCACACGCCCCATTATCTCACTTCTACAACTGCGAGCGCGGAAACCATAAAAGGCAGCTTTCATTCCGATAGTAACGCGCTCATGCTCGGCGAGCGGATCAAAGTCCTGATGGAGGAAACAGACTCGGGCTTCGTGCAGCGTGGAATCATCGATGGCAGGGAAGTGGAGTCAAAACACATGGATGTTGTCATCGGATCGGGCCGCAAAGGACAAACTTATCTTTACTGGGACGACAATGAATTGTTCCAGCTTCCGGCATCCTACTACGCGGCTTCGAAAGAATGGAGTAACAGCCCAGGCTACGCGCCGGATCAACTGGTCTTTAACCGAAGTATTCCTGCGCGATGTCTCGAGTGCCATAGCACGTTCTTCAGAGCGGGCAAAGCTATCGCGGGGCGCGAGACGTTTGATCCCAACCAGGTCATGCTTGGGGTCACATGCGAGCGGTGTCACGGTCCCGCGGGCGACCATGTGATCTTTCACCGGAAGAATCCGGAGGAAAAGGAAGCGCGCTACGTTGTCAATCCTGCGCGGCTCACCCGCCAGCAAAGACTCGACAACTGCGCGCTGTGCCACTCAGGGCTCCGCGAGAATATCCTCCCCTCGTTTTCATATGTAGTGGGAGAAGACATCCGCGAGTATTCTTACGCCGTTACCCAGGCGGATAGCGGCGCCACGCTTGACGTACATGGCAATCAGTATGGTCTGCTGATACAAAGCAAGTGCTTCAAGGGGAGCGAGATGGATTGCTCTTCCTGTCACGATGTTCATGCGAAAGAGTCGCGAAAGCTCAAAGTATTTTCGGCGCGATGCATGAACTGCCATGAGAAAGGCAGCGCACATTTCTGTAGGCAGGAACCCATGGCCGGACTGGTTCTCGAAGACAATTGCATCGATTGCCACATGCCTGCCCTACCTTCCCGGCAGGTGTTTTTGCAATGAGCCCGCGACGCGAAGGTGATGCCGTTCTTTGTGCGCACGCATTTGATTGATACATATCCGGAAAAGGTGGAATTGTTTTTGGAACAGATGCGAGAATGAGTGATGGGTCTGGCGTCTTCCTTTGATCCTCGCCCCCCCCCACATCTTGCACAACGCCTGGTTCTCTCTCAACCACTTCAGATCACATCAGCGGACGTGGCTAGTAAATCGGGACAAACGTATTTCAATTATCACTTCTATAATCTATATTTAAATATATTGATAATCAATATGTTATGTTGTAATGGACCTATTGACATGATTTCATTCAACCCGACAGGATGAATTCTGTCTCCCCAATCAAACACCGCGCTTCATGCCACTGAAATTCCTCGTAATCCATTCAAGACACGCAGCATTTTCCCAATTCACTCAATTAGCGTACTTTCGAAAATTGTGCTAATCACCACTCATGAAGAAACAAACAGACACACCCCTTAAGAACAAAAGTCGCCGCGACTTTCTTAAAAAATCCGCGCTCGCGATCGGAGCATTTTACATCGTACCCAGACACGTGCTCGGTGGCAATGGCTACCTCGCTCCCAGTGACACCCTGACAAAAGGAATCATCGGCGTCGGGGGTATGGGTCGCGGCCATATCCCCTATGAGGGCACGAAGGTCGTCGCTGTCTGCGATGTGGATACTGAACACCTCAAAATTGCAATGGATATGGTCGGCGGCGGCGTGCGCGGCTACGCCGACTTCCGCGAACTCATCGCTCAGCCCGATGTGGATATCGTGCACATCGCAACGCCACCGCATTGGCACGGCATCATGTCGGTCATGGCCGCACAGGCGGGGAAGGACGTCTGGTGCGAGAAACCCATGACGCGCACGATCGGCGAAGGCAAGCGCGTGGTCGAAGCGATGGAACAATATGGAAGAATGTTCCGACTCAATACCTGGTTCCGCTTTCACGATAATTTCTACGGGATGGGCACTACGGTTAAGCCGATCAAGAAAGTAGTTGAAAGCGGCATGCTGGGCTGGCCGTTAAAAGTTACTATCAGCGGTGTCACTGGCTTCAACTGGAAATTCTATTGGGTCGGCAAAACCAACCTTCAACCGATGGAAGTGCCGAAGAATCTCAACTATGACATGTGGTTGGGACCCGCGCAATACAAACCCTATAACCCGCATCGCGTGCACACCAACTTCCGCGGCTACTGGGACTACGATGGCGGAGGCCTCGGCGATATGGGACAACACTACATCGACCCGGTACAGTACTTCCTCGGCAAGGACGACACCTCTCCTGTACGGATTGACGTCGACGCGCCCCAACAACACGACGATGCAGTCGGCACCTGGCGCCGGATTGAATTCACCTATGACGACGGATGCAAGATCATCCTCGACGGCGAAAACAAGGACGTAAATGCCCCTTACATCGAAGGACCAAAAGGCAAGATCTATCGCGGATTCCGCTCCGATATCCCCAATATTCTCAAGGTTATCGACTCCATGCCAGACCCTGATCCTCAAGTCGGCCTCTTCTCGGATGCAGTTCGCACGCGCAAGAAGTTCGCGCTGAATGAGATCAACGGTCACCGTTCGGCTACGGTCGTGAACCTGGGAAAAATCGCGCTGCAACTCGGACGCTCCCTCGAATACGATCCCGTCAAACAAGTCTTCGTCAACGACGATGCCGCGAACAGGCTCATCGACCAGCCTATGAGGGGCCCCTGGAAAATTTAATTAACACCAACGTCTTACACATCCATGAAATTGAAATATATCCCACTGATCCTGTTGCTGGCGACATTCGTGTTCAACGCGCATGCGCAGGATAAACGAACGGTCCAAACCAAAGTTGCTGATGTCCTGGCGCTATTCCCCGCACAGACGAGCGCTGACGCAGACAGGCTGTACAAAGATCTGACTAACCTGAGCGACGAGGGACTCGACCTGGTCATGGACCGCGTCCTTCCGAACGGAAAAGAAGAAGGTGTGCCCGCGCGTTATGCTGTGGCCCTCCTCACCCATCATGCGGGTACACCGGGGGAAAAGTCGCGCATTGAAAAAGCCTACCTGCGCGGACTTAGTAATTCTGACAACACAGAAGTGAAGGCATACTTCATTGATAACCTGAAGCTCGTTGGTACAAATGCTTCTGTAAGCGCATTGTCAGAAAACATCAACACGGAGGGACTGACGCAACAGGCGATCACAGCGCTTGTTAGCATAGGAACTCCGGATGCGCGCGCTGCCCTGCAGTCAGCGTTGGAAAAGAATGCCAGTGCAGGCGCTACTGCCCGGCTGATTCAATCGCTGGGTGAGTTGAAATATCAGCCCGCGCTGCAGACGATTACAAAACATGCTACGAGCAGCGACGCTCTGATTCGAAGGCACGCATTATGGTCCCTGGCACTTATCGCAGATGCAAACTCATACGGTACGCTGATGCAACAGGCGAAGAATGTGAAATTCAAGAACGATCCGATGGAAGCGACACACGCCCTGGTCGAATACATTCACCAGCTGTCCGCCAAGGGCAACGATAAGCTGGCAGTCCAGGCCAGCCAGGAATTATTGAGCAATACGCTGGAAGCAGACCAGCAACATTTTCGCCTGGCCGCTCTGAAAGCCATCACAAAAAGTCAGCCCGATGAGTCGACCAAAATCCTCATCAAGGAACTCAACCGGTTCGACCCGCAATACCAGAAGGAGGTCCTGAAAGTCGCGAGTCTGAACGCCCAAAATGAAGGCGCGCTGCGTCAGTGGACAAAAGTCTATAAGAAAGCAACCTCCTTGGAGGGCGATATTCTCTCGATGCTTGCCAAAGCAGATCGCTCGGACGCGTTCGTTGAACGAACACTTCTTCCCGCCCTGAAATCGAAAAATGCCTCGACCCGAATGGTGGCCAGCGAGGAAATCGCCTACAGCGACAACAAAAAATTTCAGCCGGCCCTTGTCGACTACCTGCTTACATCGACTGATGAAGCAGAGATACAGGCCGCGGCGGCAGCGTTGCTTCGCATGATGGACGATAACGACGCAAAGATCTTGTCCTCAAAGATTGCGGCGGCCAAACCCGCCAACAAGGCCGCAATCATCGGGATACTAGCCGCGCGACGCGCATCCGAAACCTTTGATGTTGCATTGCAAAACACGTCCTCGAACGACGCCGTTGTCCGAAAGGCGGCGTATGCGGCATTGCCTAACCTGGCATCCTCAAAACATACCAGCGACCTGTTGATGCTGTTGTCGGAAGCTAAGAGCGATGAAGAAACGGCTTCCGTGCAACAGGCATTGATTACGGCGATCGACAAGAGCAGCCAGGGACTGGTTAATGACGCCTATGCTCAAAACAAGGCATCCATCCTTCCCTTGCTACCGTATGTCAACGATGGCAATGCCCTTGCGAAGGTGACCGACGCATTTAAGTCGGGCTCCGAGAAGGAGAAGGCCGCCGCCTTTGAAGCACTTTTAAACTGGCAGGACCACAACGCAGTCAGGACTCTTTTGGCGATTCGCAAGGATCAGCAGTTGAAGAAGTATCACGAGAAAGCATTACAGGCAGTCGTTTCACAGGTGGCGAAGTCCTCGTTACCGGATGACCAGAAGCTCCTGTTCCTACGCGAAGCAATGGACCAGGCAGATAAAAATGCTGAAAAGACATCTGTTATCCGCGCCGCGGGCAACCTGCGCAGCTTTCTGGCTTTGACGTTTGTATCGGCTTACCTGGACGATGCTGACCTCAGTCGCGCAGCCAGCAGATCCGTTATGCAGATCGCTCTGCCTACCGCGGATGCCAGACCCGGTCTGACGGGAGCGGTGGTAAGAACCACGTTGCAGAAAATACTCGACAAACTTGAAGGGCAGGACAGCCAGTACGAAGTGATCGATATCCAGACGTACCTCGCCAACATGCCGTACACCAAAGGCTTCGAACCAATCTTCAACGGAAAGGATCTTTCCGGATGGCAGGGACTGGTTGAGAACCCCATCGCGCGTGCAAAGATGACGAAGGCGGAGCTGTCGAAAAAGCAAAAGGAAGCAGACGCCAAACTGAAGGAAAGCTGGAGTGTGAACGACGGCGCGATCTGGTTCTCAGGCAAGGGCTCTAACCTCTGCACGACCCGCCCTTATGGCGACTTTGAAATGTACGTGGACTGGAAAATATCCCGCGACGGTGACAGCGGCATCTATTTGCGCGGATCGCCACAGGTGCAGATATGGGACCCGACCGGCAAATCAGACAACGCAAGAGTGGGATCCGGCGGATTGTTCAACAACGAGAAGAACCCAAGCAAACCGTTGGTGGTCGCTGATAATCCCGTGGGCGAATGGAATACCTTTCACATCAAGATGGTGGGAGATAAAGTCACCGTGCACCTCAATGGCATCCTCGTGGTTGACGACGTTGTGATGGAGAATTACTGGGACAGAAGTATTCCTATTTTCCCGGAAGAAGCGATCGAACTACAAGCTCACGGCAACGAGCTGGCGTTTCGCAATATTTATGTGAAGGAGCTCGGCGCAAAACCTTACGAGCTGACTGCCGACGAAAAGAAGGAAGGCTTTGAACTGCTCTTCAACGGGAAGGACCTCGACAAGTGGGTGGGGAACAAAACTGATTATGTCGTTGAAGACAACACCATCGCGATCTACCCGGCAGGTAAAGGCCACGGCAATCTCTACACGGAAAAAGAGTATTCGGACTTCGTATTTCGCTTCGAGTTTCAGCTCACGCCCGGCGCCAACAACGGACTGGGTATCCACGCGCCCCTGAGCGGGGATGCCGCCTACGGCGGAAAAGAGATCCAGATTCTCGACGATACCGCTCCGGTATACGCAAACCTGGAACCGTATCAGTATCATGGTTCCGTTTATGGCATCGTGCCCGCGAAGCGAGGTTACCTCAAACCCGTAGGCGAATGGAACCAGGAAGAAGTGTACGTGAAAGGCAACCGCATCAAGGTAACCCTGAACGGCACCGTGATCGTCGACGCAGACCTGAAGCAAGCTACGAAGAACGGCCCCATGGACCACAAAGACCATCCGGGATTACTCTCGAACAAAGGACATATTGGATTTCTCGGGCATGGAACGATTGTGAGGTTTAGGAACATTCGGGCGAGGGAGCTGAGGTGAGTTGTGAGTGGTGAGTGGTGAGTAGTGAGTTGGTGAGTGGTGAGTGGTGAGTGGTGAGTGAGCACTCCCTTTAAAGAGCCTGTCCTGAGCGGGCCGCGCAAGCGTGGTGCTGGGTTGAGCGTCAGCGAAGGATCTCCTGAACGCAAGGGCGGGATCGTGAATCGTGAGACGTGAGACGTGAGACGTGAGACGTGAGACGGAAACTGCGACTCAGCGGTTTTCTCCACGATTCCAATTTTTTGCGACTAACTAAAATGCCATTTGCCCCAACAAAAAAAAACCACCTTTCGGTGGTTTTTCTCTGTGGATGCAGTCCACAAGAAGGAGCATTATCTTTATTCGCAAACTCGAGCGAAGTGTTGCAATCATCGAGTCGCACGAGCCACTCACGTCTGACGTCTCACGACCCCGCCCTTGCGTTGACGAGATCCCTTCGCTTACGCTCATCCCCTGCACCACCCTTGCGCGGCCCGCTCAGGACAGGCCCTTCGAAAGAGAGGCCACTCACCACTCACCAACTCATCCTAAAAACGGCTTCAGCGTATTGCTTCTCGAGCTATGTCTCAGCCGGCGAGTTGCCTTTTCCTTGATCTGACGTACGCGTTCTCGCGTGAGGTTATACTTCTGGCCGATCTCCTCAAGCGTCATGGCGTGTTCGCCATTCAATCCGAAGTAGTATGAAATTACGTCTGCTTCCCGCTGTGTCAGTGTCGAGAGTGCGCGTTGCACCTCTTTCCTCAGCGAGTCCATCATCAGCTCGGAGTCCGGCGTTTCTTCGCTGTCGTTGGCGAGAACATCCAGGAGACTGTTTTCCTCTCCCTGCACAAATGGGGCATCCATCGAAACATGGCGACCGGAGATCTTCATGGTGTCGGTAACCTCGTCTGTGGAGATATCGAGTACTTCAGCCAGCTCTTCGGAAGAAGGCTCGCGTTGAAATTTCTGCTCAAGTTCGGAGAACGTCTTGGAGATTTTGTTAAGTGACCCAACCCTGTTGAGGGGGAGGCGAACGATGCGCGATTGTTCTGCCAGCGCCTGCATGATCGACTGACGAATCCACCACACTGCGTATGAAATAAACTTGAAGCCGCGGGTTTCATCAAATCTCTTAGCGGCCTTGATCAGTCCCAGATTACCTTCATTGATAAGATCACCCAGGGTAAGTCCGTTGTTCTGGTATTGCTTCGCTACTGAAACGACAAAACGAAGGTTTGCCTTCGTCAGTTTCTCCAGCGCGATCTGGTCCCCTTCACGGATCCTTTTTGCCAACTCCACTTCTACATCCGATGTGATCAAATCGACCTTGCCAATTTCCTGGAGATATTTGTCCAGCGACTGGCTTTCGCGATTCGTAATCTGTTTACTGATCTTTAACTGTCTCATTAACTTTGATATGAATTATTGTGCGTAAAAACGATGAAAAATTCTTGTCTCCAGGGGGGTTAACCGCTACAGGACCGATTAGGTTCGGCGAAAAACAGAATTTGGGATGGGTATTTGAGCCGATGGCTAAAAAATTTCCCTAAAGGTACAAATATCTGCTCCATTTAGTTCCCGAAGGCCGCAAAGTTGCTGATTAAAGCATCATTTCTTAACCTGGCACGCAAAAAAACCGCTTTTTAGGCGGATGACAATAAAAATGGGCTCACTTTGTCTTGATTCGGAGGCGCGTCCCAAAGTAACCCGCCTTATTGGATGGGTGTTCACTCCGGGGTTTGGATTTAGCCTCCGAAGGTCTTAATTTAAGTTTTGCCACGGTTGTGCCGTCGCTTAACGAATCCAATAATATAGATATGATGCACAGAAGAAAATTCCTTCAGGGAGCGGTTGCAGGAGTGGCCGGAGTCGCCCTCAGCAGCGAGCATGCTTTCGCGAACATTATTGTCCCTCAAAGCCGCAAATTAGGCGTCGCCCTGGTCGGTTTAGGTTACTATAGCACGGATCTTCTCGCCCCGGGGTTGCAGATGACCAGCAACTGTTATCTCGCGGGCATCGTCACGGGCACACCCGCCAAGGCTGAGCGGTGGAAACAACAATACAAGATCCCGGACAAGAACATCTACAACTACGACAATTTTGCTTCACTTGCCAATAACCCTGCCATCGATATTGTGTACATCGTGCTGCCGCCTTCAATGCACGCCGAGTACAGCATAAAAGGCGCTGAAGCCGGCAAGCAGGTCTGGTGCGAGAAGCCGATGGCCATGACTGCATCGGAATGCCAGCGCATGATCGATGCGGCAAACAAGAATAAGGTGCAGCTCACGGTCGGATACCGCATGCATCATGAGCCAAACACGCAGCGGATTATGAAAATTGCGAAGGATCTTCCGTATGGGAAACTCACGACGCTTTCCGCAGCTGCAGGCTATCGCGAAGGGCGAACGGACCATTGGAAACAGAAAAAGGAAATGGGCGGAGGCGCGATGTACGACATGGGCGTCTATCCGCTGAATGCCGCGCGTTACAGCTCCGGCATGGAGCCAATCGCAGTGACAGCCCGGGCTTCTACCACGCGTCCTGAAATCTACAAGGAAGTGGAAGAAACGATGGAGTTTGATCTCGAATTCCCAGGCGGCGCCACAGCGAAATGCGAGACGAGCTTTGGCAAAGGCATGAACGACCTCGAGGTCAACTTCGAAAAGGGATCGTATACACTGTCTCCGTTCCAGGCCTACAGCGGAATCAACGGACAAACCAGCGATGGAATCCAGCTGAATGCAAAGATCCCTCACCAGCAAGCAAAGCAGATGGATGACGATGCGATGGCGATCATGAAAAAAACCAAACCAATCGTTCCAGGGGAAGAGGGGCTCAAAGACATCCGGATTGTCGAAGCGATCTATAAATCCGTCCGGGAGAAGAAGCGTGTTTCGATTGTCTAAAGTTGACAATTAGGCACCGAAATGGTGATGGTCGTCCGGCCAGGAGCCCTGGGGTTGAATGCATCGTACCAAGGAAGCCCCGTAAAGGCGAAATACATTGGAGGTGGCGAGTGAATTCAAAATTCAAAGTTCAAGAATTTAAAAATTTAAAAGGTTAATTGATTTGAAGTCGAGATCGTTCTTATTGTTTCTTTTCCTGATCGTAACATTACTAGTCGTATTGTATTTCTTCAACCCCATTCATTCGGATAGCGAAGAATGGCGAGACTATCTGGGCGGCCCCGACCGAAACCACTACTCTACCCTCACCCAAATCGATGCTTCCAATGTCAGCCGGCTGAAAATCGCATGGGAATACCACACCGGTGACAGCGGCCAGGTGCAATGCAATCCAATTATCGTCAACGGCAGGTTGTACGCCGTCACGGCAAATGCCGAACCGTTTGCCCTGGATGCAGCCACCGGCGCGGAACTGTGGAGGATCCCCAATGAAAACGCTAACAATGTGATCATGCGAGGTGTGTCGTACTGGGAGGATGGCGGTGACAAGCGCATCTTGTTTTCGCGCGATTCGTGGCTGCATGCAGTCGATGCGTTGACGGGCAAGCCGGTGATGACCTTCGGGGACAGCGGCCGCGTGAGCCTGAAGGCCGGCCTGGGGCCAACTGCTGAAAAGAAATATGTTAACTCGCGAACTCCGGGAGCAATCTACCAGGATCTGATCATCATGCCGCTGAGTCTTTCCGAAGGGTCGGATGCAGCATTGGGACATATCCAGGCCTTCAATATCCGGACGGGCAAACTCGCATGGGTGTTCAAGACCATCCCCGACCCGGGTGAATTTGGATATGACACCTGGCCACAGGATGTATACAGGAATATTGACGTGGGCGGAGCTAACAACTGGGCAGGAATGGCAGTCGACAATGACCGTGGGATAGTCTTCGTTCCGACGGGTTCCGCAGCCTTCGATTTCTACGGCGGCAAACGCAAAGGCGAGAATCTCTTTGCCAATACACTTCTCGCCCTCAACGCCCGGACGGGCGAACGCATATGGCATTTTCAGTTCGTGCGCCACGACATATTCGACCGTGATGCGCCGGCGCCGCCCAACCTCATCACGCTTACACACGATGGTAAGAAAATCGACGCTGTTGCCCAGGTAACCAAGCAGGGTTTTGTATTTATCTTCAACCGCGAAACTGGCGAGCCATTATTTCCCATAGAAGAAGTACCTGTTCCATCCTCCGACATTCCCGGCGAGGAAACCTGGCCCACTCAACCCTTGCCTGTGAAACCTCTGCCCTATGCGCGGCAGACGCTGACCGAAGCTGATATCAACCCCCATTCGAAGCACCGGGATTCGTTGTTGATAACGCTGAGAAAAAGCAGATTCGAAGGGCCGTTCACTCCCCTCTCGAAAGGCGGAAGCATCGTCTACCCTGGCTTGGATGGAGGGGCTGAATGGGGCGGCGCTGCTGTGGACCCCGACGGCATCATGTATGTCAACAGTAACGAGATGAGTTGGCTGATCTCCCTGGACAAACGCAAAGAGAAAACTGAAAATATCGTAAGCCCCGGTCAGCAAATCTATGCCTTGAACTGTGCAACATGCCATGGCGCTGAACGCCAGGGTAATGCGGCGAGTGGGTATCCATCACTGGTCGACGTGAACAATCGGTTTGAGCGGAATCATGTACTTGACGTCATCACCAAGGGTCGCGGACGCATGCCAGGGAACCAACGCCTCACGGAAGATGAAAAGAAGAGCCTCGTTGCATTTCTTTACGGCGACAAGATCCGTCCTGTAGCGCAGCGTCCGGTGGAAAAGAAGGAGGTGATGGGTGAACAGCCTATTGATTATGCGATCTCCGGCTACACAAAGTTCCTGGATAAAGATGGCTATCCCGCCATCCGTCCACCCTGGGGAACGCTCAATGCCATCGACCTTAACACGGGGGAATACGTGTGGACGAAAGTTTACGGCACGTACCCCGAGCTCGAGTCGCAAGGCATTCCTCAAACCGGCTCCGAGAATTACGGCGGTGCGGTGATTACGAAAAGTGGATTGCTGTTCATCGCCGGAACCAAAGACAAGAAGTTCCGCGCATACAACAAGGCAAATGGTGAACTCTTATGGGAGACCTCATTGCCGGCAGCAGGCTTTGCCACACCCAGTACTTATGAAGTGGAGGGAAAGCAGTTCGTCGTCATTGCCTGCGGTGGAACGAAACTCGGCGCAGAGAAAGGTGACAGCTACGTAGCATTCGCGTTGCCGAATTAGTCATCTTTGAAATCGCCGAGCTATTCCTCATATTTGAATAAACCCCTGTATGCGCCACTTGCTATTCATTGGCCTGTTAGCAGCGCCAATTCTGGTTTCAGCACAGAAGACCAAGGACCATACCGCGGTCGTTGCAGAACTCGCCCGGCAGATTTCGAATGCCTCGCTCCCTAAATCTCCAACCCGTCTGGCAGTGGTGACCTTTGTTCCCGTCCAGTCGAACGTGAACGCAGCAAACACTTTTGGCGACTACCTCACGGAGTCAATCATCGGCCAGTTATCCGCCAATACCCATTCGATCCGACTTTTTGAACGCAAACGGGTTGACGCAATCCTGAAAGAAAATGAGTTTATGCTCTCCGGGATGATGAAGGCAAGCGAAGCGATCAAGATTGGGGAGTTGCTTCCTATTGACGCACTGTTTTCAGGAACATATACCAAATTGAAGAACTACATTGACGTCACGGGCAGACTCATCGACGTTGTTAGTGGTGAGATCATCATGACCTACACAGGCAGGATCCGGTTGACGAAGAACATCAGGACACTGTTCCCGGAATCGTCTGGAACCGACCCAAAACCTTCCTCCGCAGCGGCAGGAGTATCACCAGGAAAGAATCTCCCTGAGGCGAAAGAGACACAGGCTGATATCGAATCGCGTTGCAAGGCACACACGACAGCGTTTCAGGAAAAACTTCGTGATCTTTCAACGCCGGACAAAGTAGACGCGCTTGTCAAAGAGGCGATGAAGACACCGTTCGAAAATACCTGCGGCGCGCTTCACTATCACCTCATCAATGCACTTTCGCGTTACAACCTTTATCCCGCGGATTACCGCCAGTTCCTCTTATCTACATTGGATACCATATCGTATCCGCCCGGTGACGATCGCGCCTACAGTGCACTGAGTTATCTCACAAAGCAAAAAGAAGTTCCTGACGATCTGTGGGCAACTGGATTGTCCATCGCAAGTAAAGTCGGCGACTACACTCTTTCATCCTACCTGGGGTTCCTCTTCAATCGGGTCGATGTGCCGGATACGGTCACCGTTCAAAAACGCGCGGATCAGTATTTTGATCTTCTCAACAAAGGGCGGATCGGCTTGCCACGGGCTATTTCCTATGATCGCGGTTTTTACGAAATGATGGAGGCGCTTTCCGCGAACCAGGCACTCCGGATGTATGTCTACAGGCGATACTCTGAGCCTCTCCCCACTGAACCGGACAATAGCCTCGGCTTGCATCTCATGTACCTGAAACGGATGTACGGGGACGAAACGGATCCTGCAAGAAAGACGATCATCATCCGCTGGATTGGCGCCTACTTCAACAAGCACATCAACCGGAAATCTGGCGACCAACTCTACGACCTCGCCCGTGATTTCCAGCCGTACCCTAATCATGAGAATGTTCAGTTCCGGATGGATCAGAACAAGGAAGCGGCGCGCAAGTTTCCACCGGGCGATCTGGCAGTGCTCGTCGGATTGTGCCGCGACAAGTTTGCAAAGTACGCCACGGAGACACCCTACGCCAGCCAACGCGAAGATCGCATCAACTTCTGCGTGCAGAACGGAATTCCGATAGCGGGAGTTATTCCCAATCTGGAGGAGTCGGGTAAAATCCTGGCGGGCAGCTTGGTTGACGAGCAGCTTCGCGTGATGAAACTGTTAGTTCAGATGGGCGATCAAACCGCACCGCTTGAGAAGACATTCGTTTCACTCCTGAGTCGGAAATCGCTTGAGGACAAAGCGGCATTGCAGGAAGTTCAGACCCTGGCGCTCCGGGCCCTTGGAGAAATCAGGACGAGGGATTCACAGGCGATTGACTTCATGGTTGCCAGCCTGAAGAACTACGACAAGACAGCGGAAGTATCCGCAGATGCGCTTGTGTCTATCGGAAAGCCCGCAGTGCCATCCCTCATAAAACAACTGGATGCCACCACCATTCACGATGGCGGACTGCAATACAAGCTTGTCGTCATACTTGGGAAGATTGGCAAGGACGCGCAGTCCGCCACCCCCACCCTGCGCAAGCTCTTAACAACTACTTCCAACCAGGACATCCGCTACGCCATCGAAGCCGCCCTGCAAGCTTTCGCAATTGACTAACTCACGATCGAAGGTTGACGTTTCACGATTCACGTCTCACGATTCACGATTCACGTCTCACGATTCACGTCTCGCGGGTCGTTGCACGCACCGTCGCGGAAATCTCACGCAAAGGCGCCAAGCTCGCTATTAAATGCCTCTAAATCATTCAGTGCGTGCGGCTACGGCTTGTTGGCTGGTTTTTGATAGGCCACCACAGGGACCGCAAAGGGATTCCAGCGCTGAAGCGCAGGTGGTATCCGCCGTAGATTGGTCAACACGGAGAGAGAAGAACGCCGTCACGATTTGACGACTCACCACTCACCACTCACCCCCTCACCATCACACATCACAAATCTCCACCCCCTGCTTCAAAGACGCAATCTTATCCGCTCTCTTCGGAATAAACTCCTGCGCCACATATCCCTTGAAACCCGTCTCCAGGATCGCCTTCATAATCGCCGGATAATTCAGCTCCTGCGTCTCGTCGATCTCATTCCTTCCCGGAACTCCCCCCGTATGATAATGCGAAATAAACGGGTGATACTTGCGAATGGTGGCGATCACGTCGCCCTCCATGATCTGCATGTGATAGATGTCGTACAAAAGCTTGAAGTTCTCCGACCCTACTTTCTCGCAGAGCGCAACGCCCCATGGCGTTTTATCACACTGGTAGTCTTTGTGGTTAACTTTGCTGTTCAACAGTTCCATCACCACCGTTACCTTGTGTTTTTCAGCGATTGGCATCAGTCGTTGGAGACCCTTCGCGCAATTCTCGATACCCTTCTCGTCATCCAGTCCGTTCCGGTTTCCGGAAAAGCAAATGATCTGATTCAATCCCGCATTGGCGACTTTCGGAATGATCGCCTCATAGCTGGCGACGAGGTCGTCGTGGTATTGCGGATCGTTGAATCCTTTTTCGATACCCATACCTGCACCGCTGGGCATCGCGGAAATCAGGTCGTATTTTTTCAACACCGGCCACTCGTCAGGCCCCGTTAATTCGATTGACGTCAGACCGATATTTTTCGCCGCCTTGCAAAGATCTTCCAAAGGGATTCCATTGTAGCACCAGCGACAAACCGAGTGATTCACCCGGCCTTTCAAATCGGCGGACAAAACTGCTTCGGCAGCTTCAATCCGGTTTGAGAGCGAGATGCCGGCTACTGTGCCGGAAGCGATTGCCATATTTTTCAAAGCATTTCTACGCGATGTCATAGTAGTTGTTGATTTAAACGATTGTTTATTCTCCGCCCATGGCGTACTCAATGCCGCCCAGGACGTGTTTCATAAATACCGGGTCTGCAAAACTTTCCTGCGTGTGTCCGCCTCCCGTGTAGAACGCGCGGCCACCATCATATTCATGATACCAGATGATCGGATGATTGTCTCCGTTCTCGCCACCCTCGTAAGATTTTTCATCAAGCTTCGCGAGGACTTTCAGATCGGGATTGATGTCCTTGTAGTTATACCATTCATCCATCCGTTCCCAGCTGTCGGGGAGATCACGCGTGGCAGGATGCGTTTTATCGATCACATTGACGGTAGCCTTGCGCACATTGGGGTTGTTGGGATGGCTTTTGAAGTATGCGCCAACCAACTTGTTGTACCAGGGCCAATCGTATTCGGTATCCGCTGCGGCGTGAATGCCCACAAAGCCACCCCCGCCGCGAATGTAAGCCTCCATGGCCTTCTGCTGCTCATCGTTCAGAACATCCTGGGTGGTGCTGAGGAAAATGATTGCGCCATATTTTTTCAGATTTTCGGCCGTGAACTGCGTCGCATCTTTCGTCGTGTCGACCTGGAAGCCATTCTCTGATCCAAGTTTCTGGATCGCCGCAATGCCGGAGGGTATCGACTCGTGGTAGTAACCTTTTGTCCGGGAGAACACCAACACGCGCGATGCATTGCTTGTTTTTGCTGCAACACTTTCGCTGTTTGTTTCTTCAGCTGTTTTGGCTTCAGGTTTGCAGCCTCCGATAAAAACTGCCGCGATGAGAAAGGCTGTAATGGCGAGTAATTTTTTAGTAAGGATCATGTGTCTAGGTATTGGTGATTGAATCGGTCTTTTCGCTTGTATGAACTTGCCCTCCTCATTCCCTTTCCGCTTTTTACTTTCTGCTTTCTACTTTTTGCTTTCTGCTTTCACGGCTTCCGCGGATATCGAAAAAAGCGCCGGCTTGTCGTTGTTCCTCGAGACCAGTACCCTCTTCACCCCCGATTTGAAATTCAAAACTTTGACGTCGCGAATATCTCCCGACAGCCACACATCCGATAGCGTGGTATTACTCGTTTTCAACCCGTTCTCCCAGCGCATGACAAGCCCGTACCCAGCATCGCTTCTGCCCAATTGCGGCTTGTATGGATAGAAATTCCCGGCCGCGATGATTTCATTTTTTCCATTACCTGCAAAGTCGTCAAATACGAACCCGTTGATGGGCGAAAGTTGTGCGAGATCGGGCAATGAGTGAAGGTTGAATTGTTGGCCGCCGTCGTTTTCAAGCCAGCAGGATGCGAAGTTATAAGCGCTGAAACGCGAAGCTTTTTGTAACGCGTCATCCGGGACGATGTCGTGGATCGTGGCGCCGGCGTAGTCCTCATATTTGACAAACTTCTTTCTCAGTGTGCTCATCTGATCGAGCAACTCGTCGCGTGTGGCGAGAGGATAACTCGTGTTGTCAATATAGTAATTTAGGAGCGGATCCACCACGCCGTCGTGATTGAAGTCGCCTGCGTAAAGCTCGACGGGCTTTTCGATCGATGCGCGGAACTGCATGTTGGTCCCTGAATTCCCGAGCAGGTAATCGATATCGCCATCCGCGTCTATATCGGCCGGGAAAATAGTGCACCACCACCCGTTGCTTTTTTCCAGCGCGGGGAGGTCAGTCTTCTCCTTCAGGTGGCCCTGCTGATTTTCAAAGATCCTCACGGGCATCCACTCTCCCACCAGTATGAGGTCGGGCCAATCGTCGTTGTTGTAATCGGTCCAGAGCGCGC
The DNA here is from genome assembly GCA_044507775.1 of Flammeovirgaceae bacterium. Lineage (GTDB taxonomy): Bacteria > Bacteroidota > Bacteroidia > Cytophagales > Cyclobacteriaceae > Chryseosolibacter. The sequence goes on from JBIQIY010000006.1 coordinate 119,454, forward strand.
TGGTCACCATCCCGGGATTGGACAGGATGTCATCGTGGTCGCCGGTTACATCCGTGAATTTTATTCCGTCCTTGTCCGAGTCGTTGCGCAGGATGAAACTCCGCGGCGCGTATCCGTAGTTACCCGGAACAAGCCTGCCTCCAACAAACAGGTCCTGGTCACCATCGCGGTCAAAGTCGGCAGCTACAACGTGCCCGCCACTGGTTGTTTCCAGTGGAAGGGCTCCGGACACCTTACTAAAAACACCATTGCCTTCGTTGACATAGAGCCGGTCCTGGTATAGCGGCGCGTTCGACACAAACTCGCTGCCGCCACTGACCACGTAGAGATCCGGATCGCCATCGTTGTCTGCGTCAAAGAAGAGTGAATGCGTGTCTTCCGCCAGCGAATCCGCCGCCCAGGGCTGACTGGATGCCCGAGAGAAGGTTCCATCATCGCGACCCAGAAACAATGTCCCCGCTTGTCGTACCGCCCCGTCGAAGAAAACATCGTCGTTACCGTCTCCGTTGACATCGCCCTTCGCGAACTTCCCTCCCAGCCTGGACACCTGGTAAAAAAGCAATCGCTGAACCTTGAAGTCGACAAAATTATTTTCGCGATGTGCAAAATCTATTCCGCTATCATCCACTTCGGTGAGAAGGGTTTTATTCGGCGCTGCGGGCACGGGCGAGGAATCGGCTGCGTCCGCATGCAATACGGTAATAAGTTGATTGACCATCACATCGCGGACCACGGACTCTTTGCCGTCTGGCCACAGTACGCTTACCTGCGAGATGACTGACGCGTCGCCAATACCCGTGGTGATGATGGGTTCGACACTGGATTGATAACCGCGGCCGAAGCAGGCTTCCTGGAATTGTACCCTGTCTCCCGTCGTGATCCGGATTTTGGCGCCGACTCCTGCACTGTTCATGCCCTCTCCCGCAAGCTTGATCCGGATGTAATTATTTTGGCCGATGCTTTCGGCATTGTTGCGATAGAGAAATGCATCGCCATTAAGGTTGTTGGTGATCAGGTCCAGGTCACCATCGTTGTCGAAATCGGCGTAGGCTGCACCATTAGAAACGGATGGTTCTACAACGCCCCAGTCGTCACCGGCGTTGCTGAACCTCACACCGTTTTCGTTTCTGAATATGTAGTTAGCCAGCTTCGTCGAGGGCAGATTTTGAACGAGACCGAGGTAGTCGATGCTTCTACGGGACGAACGCGCTTCCTCATAAGCATTCGCATTGTATTTGATGAAATCCAGGTTGTTGAAATCGCGCAGAAATCCGTTGCTGACGAACAGGTCTTTAAGTCCGTCGTTATCAAAATCGGCGGATAACGGTGCCCAGCTCCAGTCGGTGTTTGATATGCCGGCGAACTGGCCGATCTCACTAAACCGCGGCAGTGTATCTGACGCAAGGCCCCGGTTCAGCTGAAGAGTATTGCGCATATACTGATGGTGGTAGCCACTGTCAACGGCCAGGCTATATCGGTCGTATTCGTCAGGACCCTTCAGCAGTTTTTGACGACGGTTGTCTTCCGGCAGCATGTCCAGTACAATCACATCGGGATAGCTATCGTTGTTGATGTCGGCGATATCCGAACCCATGCCGTATTTGGACAGATGCCCGAAAAGTTTCCTTGATACTTCGCGAAAGCTGCCGTCACCGTTGTTGATGTAGCAAAAGTCCTGCTCCTCGTAGTCGTTCGTCACATAAATGTCAGGATACCGGTCGCCATTGAGGTCGCTGATTGCTGCGCTGAGCCCGAAGTTTAGCCCACTTCCATGAATGCCAGTATTGTCGCTGACATCGGTGAACGAGGGTTGGCCACCCGCCTGGGAGTCGTTGCGGTAAAGCTTATTGCCGAAGTAAGGGTGGCGCAGGTTTCGCAGACGTCGCGTGTTCAGGAAAGCCGAATAGAACATGTTCGCATGGTTCAGTAGGAACATGTCAAGGTCCCCATCAAGATCGTAGTCCAGAAAATATGCCTGGGTGGAAAATGTTCCCGGCGCATCGAGGCCGTATGCTGCGGCGCTTTCGGTAAAGAGCGGCGTTCCTCCGGGATCGCACCCATTGTTGATGTAGAGTTCGTTCGATCGTTTCGGGTGATCGCGGATCACGGGCTTCTCGTATCCTTCCTGTTCGGAATTCCCCGAGTAACAGACGTAGATGTCAATCCACCCGTCACCGTTGACGTCCGCCATGGTGACACCGGTCTTCCAGTCATTTCTTCCCCCGACGCCGGAAGCCAGGGTGACGTCCTCAAATTTCAATCCTCCTCTATTCAAGAATAATTTGTTAGGCACTGTGTTGCCCGTGAAGTACACGTCGGCGAGGCCATCCCCATTCACGTCCCCGACTGCTACGCCGCCTCCGTTATAGCTGTATTCATAGGTCATGATGTTGTTGTGCTGCGTCTCCCGGAGATCGTTGCGGAACGTGAGTCCCGATTCCTGCGAAGGTATCAGCGTGAATTGCTTTACGGCCTTCTTGCACGATACCATCGCTGCACCCACAACAAGACAGAAGAAAATATGCCGGATCAATTTCATTACGTCATTAAGTTTATCCTCTACACATTGCAGGCCGAACGGATTTATTGACGAGCCTGCGCCAACCCCGTAAAGTCGATTACTCTGCTTTTGCCCGAATAATCGAATACTACAAATTCCCTCGCCTGTGATGGAATTCTTACCGATCGCGTCGACTGCGAAAGGTATCCGGACCCGTGATAGAATTCGATCTTTTGCCGCGCCCCATTGCTGAACGTCAGCTCGGCGCGAAAATCTGTGGCGAGCGGAATGAAATACTTTGTATCGTCTGACGGACTATTCTTTCTGAAAATGCGGAGGCTGTCTGCATTTTGCGTTGCAATGAAGAGATCCTCCTGCCGTGTCCTGAGCGTTGCCAGGGCCTTGCCGTCGCCGTCGACGGTGAAGCCCGTTTCCGAATTGGAGTGCACCGTGAACTCTCCCTTGCCATTACCAAAGAGGGCAAGTCCGGTACCGGCATCGTATCTCCCCGCGAAGACTTCGTTTCCATAGTCATTGCCGATCATGAGTACGTCCAGGTGGCCGTCGCCGTTGATGTCATCGACGATCATTCCGTTCACGGGCGCAACCTGTACCTCGATTTGCAGGGCTGAAATTCCAAATGTACCGTTTCCGTTGTTTCGGATGAAGCTTGTGGACGGATAGACCGCCTCGAGGACCAACATGCCCGTTGTGTCATAAGGGCTCAGAAGTCCTTCCATGGTTGTGTTTCCGTATTGTTTATAACTGCTGAACTGATTCCGGAATTTGGGACTCTGGCTGTACAACTCTTCCCAGGAGTGTACGGGATACTCCGCCATCGCTCCTGCTTCTGTCTTGAGATAACAGCTCACGATAGCGTCGATGCTGCCATTGTCGTCGAAATCTTTGGCGTAGACGCGGAGGGGATGCTTCTCCGAAAAGCGGTAGAGATTATTCCGTCCGAGATTGCCGGCGATATAATCTGTGTCTCCATCCTCGTCGAAGTCGCCTGCTGCAAGGCTGTTCCACCATCCGGTGTAGTGTTCGAGGTTCGTCGCAATTTGTTTCTCCAGTTTATCACCCCGGTTTCTGAAAAACGTGGGCGCCATGAATTCCCCGACGACCAGCAAGTCTGCTTTGCCATCGACATCGTAGTCGGTCCAGAGCGCATCGGTGATCATGCCTGCGTGCCTGAGTGCCGGCGCCATTTCGGTAGTTATGTCGGTGAATTTTCCTCCGTCATTTCGAAGGAGATAGCTCTCCGGAGCGAGCGGATACGCACCTGCAACCACCCGTCCTCCGACGAAAAGGTCGAGGTCTCCGTCGCCATCGATGTCCGCTGCCCGCACACAGGAACCGCTTGCAAGGGTCGGCGGCAACGCATCGCGCGCGAGGCTGAAGTTGCCTTTCCCGTTATTGAGGTACATCCTGTCCTGGTAATGTGCTTCCCCTGCTCCGCCCTCGTAACTGCCACTGACGCAGTACAGATCCAGGTCGCCATCTGCATCCGCGTCAAACAGAAGCATTCCCTCATCCTCCGATTTCTTGTCCGTGGTCTTTGACAGTGGCTTTTCGGAAAAAGATCCATCTGCATTTTGTGTAAACAGGAACGCATCGAAATCCGCGGAGCCGCCGATGACAAAGTCCTCGCGGCCATCACCGTTGATGTCCCCTACAGAAATGCCAGGTCCTGCCTGTGAAAACTTGTGCGGCAGGGTGCGTTGCCTGTAAAAATCCACTTTGTCCCACTCGCGGTGCAGATAGTGGATACCCAGCGCTGAAGAGGTTTCCCGCATTAGCTTCGCGCGTGATGACGCCGGCCTTTTCACCGCTCGGGCGTCATCATAGGAGATCGTAAGCACCTGATTCGCTGGCACATTGTAAAAGATATTTTCTTTGCCGTCCGGCCACCTTACCTGCAGGGTATCCACCACCGCGTGGCCTCCCAATCCAAAATGAACGATGTTCTCCACGGTAGACAGGTAGCCTCTGTAAACCGAATGATCGTGGTATTGGCGTTTACCCTCCCCGTACCGCAACTCGACCTTCGCGCCGAACTCTCCGCCGGCGGGTTTGATGCCGTTGTCAAGCCGGATCCGGAGGTAATGCGTACCTATTTTGTCTTTACTCGGGTTCAAAGTGTTCTCATAAACAAAGGAAGGGTCATTTATGTTGTTTACCACGTAATCGAGGTCTCCATCATTATCCAGGTCGGCAAAGGCCGCCCCGTTCGAAAAACAGGGTGTGTTAAACCCCCATTGACTGCTCACATCTGTGAACTGCAGGTTGCCATCATTGCGGAAAGCATAGTTGCGGATTTTCAAAACGGGTATCGAGTCAAGCAGGGAGCGCGTATGATGGAAGGATCCCACCTCTCGTTTGAACATGACGTAGTCGCGATCGGTGATGTCTTTTGGAAACCCGTTTGTCACGAGCAGGTCGCGGTAGCCGTCGTTGTCGACGTCGGCGAGCAAGGAGGACCAACTCCATTCGGTCTGGTGGATACCTGCAAGCTGACCGATCTCGCTAAATGTTCCGTTGCCCGTGTTCAGATGCAGCATATTGCGCATATACTGAAATTCGTAGTCGTACTCCCGGTTGTTGATATAGTTATAATAGGTAGCGCCTGCTCCGGACATCGTTTTACGGCGAAGGTTATTTTCGGGGAGCATTTCCAACGTTACGATATCGGGGGCGCAATCATTGTTGATATCGGCGACGTCTATACCCATCGTGGACAAAGACTGATGCTTGATCCGGCCGCGGATCTCGTTCGTAAACGTTCCATTCCGGTTGTTGATGTAAAGGATGTCGTTTGAAATGTAGTCGTTGCCGATGTAAAGGTCCGGCCAGCCGTCGTTGTTGATGTCGGCGATTGCAATCCCGAGGCCGTATCCTTCCACGAGGATGCCTGCCTGAAGGGTCACATCTGTGAAGGTGCCATTTCCGTTGTTGCGGAAGAGCCGGTCATTGTTGAGCGCGGATCCGTCGAGGATGCGCGGGCGGTATACGCTTGGAATCTTGTCGCTCTCCAGGTTCTGTAACAGGTACAAGTCAAGATCTCCATCCAGGTCGTAGTCGACGAAGGCGGCGTTTTGACTGTATCCCTTGTCATCCACGCCATAACTGCGGGCCTCGTCTTCGAAGATCGGGACGCCATTCGCGTCGAGACCTTTGTGAATGAACAGCATGTTGGCTCGCTGGCTTGAGTCCTTCAGCACAGTCGCGCAGACGTAAATATCCAGCCAGCCGTCGTTGTTTACGTCGGCGAGGGCGACCCCCGATTTCCAGCGGTCTGTTGCGCTTAGCCCGGCAGTTGCAGTTACATCATCGAAGCGCAGATGGCCCCGGTTCAGGTACAGCTTGTTTGACACCATGTTACCCACAAAAAAAATATCGCTGAGGCTGTCGTTATTAAAATCGCCAATGGCGACGCCAGCGCCGTGATACAGGTAGTCGACTGTCAGGATGTTTATGGAATCCGTTTCGGGCAAGGCATTGTTGAAGGAGATTCCGGATTCCGATGGAGATACTAACCGAAATAGTCCCTCGTTTTTTTTCGCACAGTGTGAAAACAAAAACAGGGTAATTAGAAATGAAATGCATCGCCCTCTCATACCCTGTGACAACGGTTAGAAACTTCAGGTTAACAGAAGTAATTTGCTAAAAAACGACCGGTTTAACAACCGCGTGCGTAAATCAAGAAGCCATCCGTTTCAACACGGATGGCCTCCCTTTTTTTCAGCGGGTCTTGTTAATACATCGGATTCTGCACGAGATTCTTATTCCGGTTGATTTCGTCCAGTGTAATGGGCAGGAAGTACATCTTGTCGTTCCACGCGCGATCCTGGATCTTGTTGCGTTTGTATACCACCGGGCCCGCGAGCGGATCTTCTATGACGATGCCATTTGCGTTCACCATCGCCTCGTCGCCGATCATCCAGCGGCGGATGTCGAAGTACCGGTGCTGTTCAAACACCAGTTCTATCCGTCGTTCATTTCGATAATCGTCGATCAGCTGCGCGCCTGTGCTGGTAATATCCGGCATACCCGCGCGTTCGCGGATCATGTTAATGTATGTCTTGGCCTCATCCTCCTGTCCCAGTCCCAGGCATGCTTCAGCGTAATTCAGAATGATCTCGCCGTAGCGGAAATACTGCCAGGGCACTTCCTGGTTTCCACCGGCTGCTGCATATTCGTGGACTACAGAAGGATCGACGAATTTGCGCAGATAGTAGCCGGAGTAACCGCCATTCCAATCTTCAATAGGTCCATCCCGTGTGTCAAGGCCCGGGGTCCACACGCCCGGAGCAGTTTCCACTGACCGGATGATGATTTTTCCATCGGGATCGATCTCCTTGGCATCGCTGGGGCGCGGTCTCCAGGGGGCCTGATCGTAGAGTATACTCGCGGCAAGGCGTGGATCGCGATTCTCGTAGGGTGCGGCGGCGTGAGCCGGGTTGTTCCAGTCGAACTTCGAGCCGTCTGCCATTTCATAGTCATCGACCAGTTCCTGAATCGGTGTGTTGCCACCCCAGTTGTGGTAACCGTTCGGCCCATTCGTGAGACCGGGCAACGCGTTATCTTCCCATCCACGGCTCTTAATGAAATAGCGACTGAAAATGTCCTCTTCTGTATCTTTCAGCAGGAACAAATTGGTGTAGTCCTCCGTCGGGTTGTCCGTATCGTAGAGCTCGTATATACCAAGATCCATCACCGCTTTTGCTGCGTCTTTGGCAGCCTGCCATTTGGCTGTGCGGTTGCCGGAAGTCGAAGATATCAGTTCAGGATTTGAGTAGCCTCCTGCCCAGCTTGGATCGTTGAAGAGATCACTTGCCGCGTATAGCAGGATGCGTGCTTTCAGTGCCAGGGCGGCACCCTTGGTAGCACGGCCGATGTCTTCAGCACTTGCTGAGTAGTCCAGCGGCAATAGTGAAGCCGCCAGATCGGCTTCTTCAACAACATACGCAATGCTCTCGTCCAGGGAACTCCGAGGGACTAAGAAGTCATCCTGCAATTCGAAAGTGCGTGTGACCAGAGGAACCCCTCCATAGAGACGGATCAGATTGTGGTAGAAGTACGCATTCAAAAAATGGACTTCGCCCTTCATCCGGTCACGGTCATTTTCGTTGTCAAACGGTACCTTGTCAATATTTTCATTAAAGATATTGATCTGTCGGATGCGCCGATAAAGTTGCTGCCAGTTGAACTCTTCGAAATCCCCCCTGGAAAACGAACCTAGATCGGCCGGGGTGACAAGAGATTGCACAACCTGTGCGGATCCATAGTTGTGGATAAAGTGAGACTCATCCGCCAGCGATCCCAGCATCAGTTCACGAATGCCGTGGTTCAGCCCACGATACATTTCATTGACAAACGCTTCAACCAACCCAGGATCCTGCCACACTACGTCGTTGGCGAACCGGTCTTCCGGCGGCGGATTGAGGAAGTCCTGGTTACAGGAGCTTGCGCAGAGAAAAAGCGTTGTTGCAAAAAAGTATTTTATGAAATTTTTCATACTTGTCATCAGATTAGAAGGTAACATTGACACCCACATTGAACGTTTTCTTCTGTGGATAAACCGTACCGTCCTGGTTGTCGGTTTCCGGATCGAAAACTTTGAACTCATCGATTGTGAAGAGATTGATCGCATTCACGTAGATGCGGGCCGACTTCATATTAATCCGATCCACCAGCTCGCTCGGAAATGTATATCCCAGTTGGACGTTCTTCAGGCGGAGATAATCCGTGTTTCGGAACCAGTAGGTATTTGCCTGCGAAATCCAGTACTCGTCTTCGCGGTTAAAGGTGCGCGGTTTTGTTGAACTCGGATTTTCAGTAGTCCATCGACCGTCTGCGAATTCCTGCAGGAAGTTTCCAAAGTCTCCCGATTGTGTCCGGATGTAGGAACGAGCTCCGGTAGCGCCCTGGAAGAGCAGATTGAAGTCAAATCCTTTATACCGCATGTCCAGCGTAAAGCCTCCCTGGAATCGAGGGATCGTATTGTTTTCAAGGCGGATCCGGTCGTCCGGATCAATTTTTCCGTCGCCATTCACGTCCTCGAAAATGATGTCTCCTTCTCGTGCGCCCTCCCAGTGCGGATACGCATCTACTGCGGCCTTATCCTTGAACACACCGATAGCGTGGTACATAATCCGGGTGTCATACGGTCTGCCCGTTGTCATCTGCCAGGGAAGGACGTTTGGTATTTCGTCATTGAATAGCACTTCGTTCTTCGCATATCCGCCGTTCAATCCCACCTGGAAACTGACTTCGCCGACCTGGCTACCATAGCTGACCAGGAAGTCGAATCCGCGATTTCTCAGCTTTCCGATGTTTTCCTGCGGCGGGTCAAACCCTGCTGTGAGCGGAATTGATGCGCTCCTTCGTATCAGCATTTGTGACCGGATATTATTGAAGTAATCAAGCTCAAAGTTGATCTTTCCGCCCCATACAGTACCCTCGATGCCGATGTCGGTGTTGTTGGCAACTTCCCAGGTAACGTTCGGGTTAGGGACCGGATAGATCGCCTGGGTAATGGTGGTGGCAAGAGTCGTGTAGTTGAATACATAACCGCCTCCGAAGCCAAAGTTGTTGGCGAACTGGTAAGGGTTGATGCGGTCATTTCCCATCTGGCCCCATGATCCGCGTAGCTTCAACCGGTCAACACCGCCAACTCCTTGCATAAACGGCTCTTCGCTAATGACCCAGCCAGCCGAGAATCCAGGGAAGAATCCCCAGCGGTCACTTTCGGGGAAGATGTAAGACGCGTCCATCCGCCACACCATTTCTAACAGGTATTTCTCCTGGTAGCCATAGTTGATCCGTCCAAAGTAATTCAGACGGCTCTTGGTGTAAAGAAGATCCCGGTCCGGTGTATTGGTATCATTATCCGGGTTGTCATTCCTCATGCTCGCGTTTTGTGCTCCCGCGAAGAGTTCATCCACGGCAGTGGAGATATAACCGTTTCGGAAAGCCGTGAGGAAAGATCCCTTCAGGATTTGTTTCTCCGCCCCCGCCATGAAGGCAAAAGCATGTGGTCCGAAATCCTTCGAATAGTTCACGTAGGCATTGGTCGTCTGTCCCGAGCTCTTCGTGAACTCTTCCTGCAATTCGGGAGTGTTGAGTCCACGCTGAGAGCGCTGCAGCACGCCGTTCCCATTTGAATCGTACGTGGCATAGTCCCACGTGTAAAGATACCAGGGTGTTCTGAAGCGCTTCACAGGCCGGAAAGATTCATCGAACGCCGCATTCAACACGACGTTCAGGCCCTTCACCCACGGGATATCAATTTGTCCGCGCAGGTTACTGTTGAATACATAGTTATTGTCATGGACATATCCCGTTGCAGGGGTGCTGATCACGACCGGGTTGTCACCGTTCTCGATGTCCGGTCCGGGCATACCGTTTGGCCAGTATGCGGGCAGGTTTGGCTTACCGCGGATGAGCATGCGGAAGATCGTTCCTGCGCCGCGTGTCGGGTAGACCCGGTTTTCCTGCCTTCCGGCCAGGTCAAGAGAGATCTTCAGCCAGTCTGTTACTTTCGCATCAATATTGGACCGGAAATTATATTGCTTGTATTTGGTTCCGCTGTTCTTGTACACACCATCCTCAAACATCTTTCCCAAAGAGACGTAGTAGGTAACGCCATCATTCGTTCCACCGGATAATGACAGCGTGGCCATGTCCTGCAAGGAGACGTCTTTGATAACGGCACCGTACCAGTCGGTATTCGGGTGAGTCCACGGACTGGAGCCGTCGCGAAACTTCTGTAAATCATCGGGGGTATATCGCGGAGTATTGCCGCGGTACTCATCGATTTCATTCAGCATGGTTGCGTAGGTCGCCGCATCCGTCACTTCCGGCAACCGGGTCGGTGTATTGAAGCCGTAGTTGTAATTAAATCCGATCTGAGGCTTGCCAGCCTTTCCCCGCTTCGTGGTGACGAGAATGACGCCGTTCGCAGCCTGCGCTCCGTAGATCGCAGCAGATCCATCTTTGAGGACAGTAATGCTCTCGATGTCGGCGGGATTCAAGCGATTGAGTCCCCCGTCGCGGTTAGCAATTCCATCGATAACAATGAGGGCGCTGTTATTTCCGGTGGTATTGGTACCCCGGATCCGGATCTGCGAGTCGTCGTACCCGGGTTCACCTGAGCGGTTGATGAAGATTGTGCCGGGAAGACGCCCGACCAGCGCATTTGAAAGGTTCGTAACGGGCGCCTTCTGGATATCCTCGTTCTTGATTGAAGCAACCGATCCCGTTATGGTGGCCTTTTTCTTTTCACCGTAACCAACGACCACCACTTCCTGCAGCGTCTTGGTGTCGGGTGCCATGGTCACTTCAATAGAAGAGCGTCCGCTGACGTCGACTTCCTGTGTCATGTAACCAATGAAAGAGAATACCAGCACAGCGTTATCGCCGCTGACGAGCAATGAATACCGGCCGTTTACGTCAGTAGCCGTACCGTTGGTCGTGCCTTTCTCGATAACGTTAACGCCGGGGACAGGCTGCCCCTGGTCATCGCTGACCACGCCGTTGACCTGAACTCCCTGGAAGGTGGCCGTTGCCATAAACGATCCTTTCGCCGGAAGAGGAGGCTCTTTCAGAATGATCTGTTTTCCTACTACTTCATATTCGAGGGAATTGTCGAAAACCTGAGACAGGATTTCTTCCAGTCGCAGTTCCGACACATTCAGCGTTACGTTGCCGATGTTCCGGATGACACGCGGCCGGTACGTGAAGCTGACACCCGCTTGCGCTTCCAGTTTCGTCAATACGTCGCGTACTTTCGTATTCTCGAGCTGCAAGGTCACTTTGCGGTCAAGCACACTCTGGCCATGCGAATCCAATGCGTACGAAAAGACGATGGAAACAGAGCTGATCAGAACGTGGAGCAGGGTAACTTTCATAAGAAATAGCAGGGTATTTCTACAAGGTTTTGGGTTATAATTCATACATTGAGGATGTTTTTGTTTGTCAATTTCCGACAAAAACGGATGTTGTGCGTCCTTCGCCCAACATGTCGGGCTAGTGATGGTACCAGCATCATTAGCCCTTTTTTTTGGATTACAGATTGATCCGGGTGTGCTTGTATTATCGATCCATAGGCTAAGTTTAAGTTTCTAATTCGTTAACAACCGTTACTTGTGATAGTAATAACTGCATCGTCGTCTATTGAATACGACGCACCGATCGCTTTGCAAATAACTTCTATTCTTTCGTAGAGGCCTTCTTCTGACATCGAGGTCGTCAGTCTGCAATTGCGGAGTTTATCGCGGTCATAGCTGAAGGTGACGCCATAATTCTCCTGCAGTACGTCAAGGATCTCGGATACCTCCGCATTGTCGAATTGCATTTTGAAAAGGTCTGAATTCGGAAGGACGATTTCGGGCTCTTCGACGAGCTTTTTCGAAATCATTTCACTGAGGCGGTGATAGACGATTTGCTGATTGGGTGTGAGGATTACCGTAGGCGACTGGGCCAGGTTCCTCGATGTTTTGTTCATATTCGCATAGACGGATACTTTTCCTGTCCGCACGGCAACGGTCACCTCTTCCTCGCGTTCGTATGCCTTTATATTGAAGCTCGTTCCGATCACGCGCGTGACCACTTCATTGGCATAAACAAGAAATGGCTTGCTTGCGTCGGGAGCAACGTCGAAGAATGCCTCTCCCCGAAGATCCAACTCACGGGAAACCTCGCCGAAATCTTTGTGAAGTTCGATCTCGCTGGATGGCTGTAGCTGTATTACACTCCCGTCGGGTAAGGCCACGGTGCGCATTACGGATCCTTCATTCCTGAAATGAAGCGATTCGCTGGTGGAAGCGAGATGACTGTGAGCGGGTTCGATCAACGCGCCGAGGCCCTGGCGATTGTAATACAGGACTGCGGCGAAGAGTAGCGGAATGGTAATGACGGCAGCGCGGACAAGCGTACGCATCCATTTTCGGGATCCGGATTTCTGCCCAGGGTTAATGGCCGACCAGATTTTCTCCCGAATATGAGCGTCTTCAGGCTCCCGGGCGGATGAAATTTCTTCGTCGCCGATGCTTTCATACCATTCAGCGATAAGCCGTTCTTCCTCGGGCGTACACGCACCACGGGAAAATTTGTCCAATAACTGCTGAAAATGCTCCGGCATCATGATCTGTATTATTAAAGACACGCAACGGCCCCCCATCCCTAAAGGAAAACCGTCAGATATCACTTTTTTTCTGCACTTCTTTGTGAAATGCTAAAAATGGGATTTATGGAATAACTTGAAACCTAGGTGATGAAGTCCTTCAGGTGTAGCCTGAGTTCCTTCAATGATTTTGTAAGATGGTATTCAATGGCCTTTTCGGAAACTTTCAACAGGCTGGCAATTTCGGCATTTGACCGACCTTCCAGGCGACTCAGCTTGAAGACCTGCCTTGATTTCTCCGGCAAATTCTCGACCGCTAATTCAACAGCACTGTTCAGATCCTCAAACTCCATAACCTCTTCCGTTGCCTGAACCTGTTGCGGAATAAATGTCTTATAGTAATCCCAATACTTTTGGTGGGGTATTTTGTCCCGGATAATATTGAGTATCCGGTTGCGAAGTGCAGTATTAAGATAGTAAGAAAGATTGGTGATCAAAAGTTTTTCGCGCTTTTCCCAAAGGGCCGAGAAGATATTTTGGATGACTTCCTGCGCTTCTTCGTGCGAGCGCAGTTTTGCCCGAGCGCGCTTATAGAGGGGGTCCCAGTGATCATTGAAAATCTGTTCGAATGCGCGAACAGAACCTTTCCGCAGATCGGCGAGCAACTTCGCTTCTTTATGTTCGGTTTGGTCTCCCATCCGTTGGTGAGGAAAGATTTGTGGATTGAACCTTTTGGGAAGTTAATAAATAAAGTGGAGTTTATGACTAATGATCCGATGAGAATATTTTCCAGCCGGTAGGATCAAGTGTGAGAATGACAATTATTCCTCGTCTTTTCGAATATCAGCCTAAAAATCAAAAGAGCGCCACAGGGATTTGTGACGCTCTCTTAAAAAAATGTAAACAAAAACTAACTCCAAAAAATAAGTAGAAATTTTTACAGCTTCACCTTTGCAGGAAGATATTTGGCGATGAGTTGTTCGTAGTAAGGCCTGAGTTCTGTTGCATCCGGAGGAACGGGGCTCTTTGAATACAGATCATAAGGATTAAATTTCTTCACCCATTCAAACATTTCGCGATCATGATCGTCCAGAAGGTGATCATAAGCATTTTCACGGTGTTGCGCATAAAATGAATGGTACCGGATCATATACAATGCGGGCTCCGGCATGAAATCCTTTGTGATGTGATAGAGATATTCATCGTGGCCCCAGGACATGGTCACATTTTTCAGACCGCAACCGTGCTTGTAGATACCATAAGTCGTATTATAGCGCGGGTCTTTCGAATCGGGATTAGCTTCGAAGAATTCGGGGTAGACAATCTTGTCTGAAAATTTACACCCTACCGGGAATGTATCGCCCACAACAGCCCATTGAGGTTCGCCAAACAGACAAAGCACTTTGCCCATGTCGTGAATAAATCCTGTGAGCACAAACCAGTCGGGATGACCATCGCGCCGTATGGCCTCTGCGGTTTGCAGCAAGTGCTGCAACTGATCAAGTTCGATATCAGGATCGGAATCATCAACGAGTGTGTTGAGGAATTCCATCGCCTCCCAGACGGTAAGCTGCTTGCGCTCAAACTTCAGGAACTCCGCCCTCTTTTGCATGACGAAATCATACGTCTGATACTGGTGATTCAGCCTGTAAAATTCGCGAACGGTATCCCGGCCCGGCTCAGCATAGTTCCGGTATTCTTCCTTCGCCTTGGCCGGCTGGTCCGCTTCGGGATAACGCTCGAGGATGTCATCTTCCCACTCTTCGATACTCTTAAGAGGATTCATCTCCTTCTCAGAAAAGCCATTGTTTTTCATGTTTCACTGGATTATAAACAAATATACAAAATCCCCGATAGATAAAATTCAATAGGGATGCGTTTCACCAGAAGACGGTATAGAGCGCAGTCAGGATACCGACGATCAAAACGGACCCTGCGATGAACGAGTTGGAAGTCTTAAACATCGCGGGATCAATCTGGATAAGTCGCGGCTGCTCCTTGCTGCGCGGATCCAGGAGACTGACTATAATCATCAGAAAAAGCAGGAAGATAAATACGATGGACATGCGGTCGAGAAACGGATAATCGGGGAATGCGCCGTTCGTCCAGTACGGAAGATACTTTAGCAGGGTTGAAAGCGGAATAGTGAGCAACGCTGCGATGAGCGCGGCCCGGGCGGTTGCACGCCTCCAGAAAAAACCGAGCAGGAAAATCACCAGCACTCCGGGTGAAATGAATCCGACATACTCCTGGATGAACTGGTATGCCTGATCCAGGCTGCGCAGCGCCGGTGCTACCAGCGATGCGATCACCATCGAGATGATTACAGTCCATCGCCCCGTGAGAACCAGCTGTCGCTCGGTCGCCCTGCGGTGAAAAAACTTTTTGTATATATCGAGTGAAAAAATGGTGGCAATGCTGTTGGCTTTCCCTGCCAGCGAAGCAACGATGGCGGCGGTCAGGGCGGCAAAAGCGAGCCCCTTCAAACCGGGGGGCAAGAGATTCAGAAGAGTTGGATACGCCTGGTCTGGTTTCACAACGCCGGCCTCGTTTACCATTTCCGCCTGGAACATACCCTCCGAATAGAGCACATAAGCGGCAATCCCCGGAATAACTGCGATCACCGGAACCAGAAGTTTCAGGAACGCGGCAAAGAGTATCCCGCTCCGCGCCGTCTTCAGGTCAGCGCCGAGTGCGCGTTGAATGATGTACTGGTTGCATCCCCAATAGTTCAGGTTGTTTATCCACATTCCCCCAATAAGGACCGAAAGCCCGGGAAGGTCGCTGTAATACTTGTGTGATGAGTCGAAGATCATGTGAAAGTGAGAGTCGGCTTTCTCGACGAGCAACCTCGCTCCCGCACAAACATTTTCCCCATACCCAAAATGATTTGATACGAGATTCAGCGCCAGATACGTAGTCACCAGCCCTCCGATGATCAACACCGCCACCTGGACGACGTCAGTATAACCGATCACCTTCATCCCTCCCAGTGTTACGATGATGGCAAAGACTGCGAGTCCTGCAATGCAAACGACGAAGCTAATCCCTGAAATAGCCGTGATGGCAAGCGCTCCCAGGTAAATAATGGACGTAAGGTTCACAAACACATAAACGAGCAGCCAGAAGATTGCCATGATCGTGCTGACCGTTCCGCTGTACCGCTGCTCGAGGAATTGCGGCATCGTGTATATTCGATTCTTGAGATATATGGGAACAAAGAACACGGCGACAATGATCAACGTCGCGGCAGCCATCCACTCATACGTGGAGATCGCCAGGCCGAGCGCGAATCCCGATCCGGACATCCCGATAAAATGTTCCGCTGAAATATTGGATGCGATTAGCGAGGCGCCGATAGCCCACCAGGTGAGAGATCCCTCCGCTAAAAAGAAATCACGCGAGTCGACACTCTTCGCCTTCTTTCGGTAATAGACATAAGTGCCGTAGCCGCTGACAGCGATGAAGTAAAAAAAGAAGACGGTGTAGTCAGCTGAATGAAGTCCGTACATGCAGGCCCGGTGTGAGGTCGACCTCAAGATAAATCCGTCTGCCTAAACTTCAAAAAAAATTGACAATTGTGCAGTTAACAGTCGGCAATGGGCTGTAGGTCCCGTCTTGCATTCTTTGATGCGTCAGGCGACAAAACGGGCCAATATTAAACTCTTAAAGTGGCACAATCCAAGCTCAGGACCACGCACACCGAGAACTACCCTCATTGTCAATTGTCAATTGTGTATTGTAAACTACTCCTTGTCAGACCATGCATACATCTTTGCCACAACAGAGTAGTAATCTTCAAACGCCAGGAATTGCGCGGCGAGAGTTGATCCAGCCATGGCGTTCATTTCGAGAAAGTATCTTTCCTTGAGGCGCACCTCTCGCTCCATGACTTTGAGGAGATCGTTGCCAAGGCGCTTGGCGAGTGCGGGTGTAAAATCGGCGGCGTCACTTGCGAACAAGCTGTATACACTGTAGGCGTCTCCCAGCAACGCGTCGCTCTCTTCTTCGTATTTTGTGTACACATTCCAGAATGCTTCTCTTTTGTCGGCCGGTATCGACAATGCAGCCGCAAGCGTATTGTGCTTCGCCTCCTTCACTTCATTTACTGCTAATGCCTGATCATGAAAGCGATATTTTTTCCATTCGCTCTCGCTGTAGATCTGCGCCGTTCCGAGCATGTCCATCATGGCCTCGGTTTGCAGGAATTGCAGCGCGATGACGCCGTTGAGAACAGCCCCCACTTCCTGATAATATTTTTTCTTCAGTTCAAGTTCTTCATTGCGGGAGGTCAGCAGTTTCCACCCGTTTTCGAAGGCGTCCTGCTGGGGAACAGATGCGTCGGTTCTGGCGAGATCCTGAAGGGAGCGGTACGTGAGTGAATAGACCTTCACCGCATCGTTCATGTATTTATCATATAGCGGCCAGAATGATTTTTCGTGCCACTCGGCGAGCCTGACGCTGCTCTTGACAATTGAAATTCGATCATTGCCCGAAACGCTTAAGGCCAGCGTGTTTCGGGCGTGCTGTGCAAAACAGCCAAACGAGAGCAGACAAATGGTTGCAGCCAAGCCAAAGCTTTTCATTGCGATACTGGGATTGATGTGAAAATAATTTAAATAATCCGGGAAACAAGCCCGTTGAGTAGAATTTGCTGCATAGGCGCCATCTCTGTTGTTTCTAGCCGCTCTCTTTGGAGGACGACCTGATTCTAAAAAAGTAGTGCCAATGAAGCACATTCGTGGATTCAACCTTGGACGACAACCGCCTGATTGTTTTTGTTGTAGGTTTTTCATACACGGAAAGCGACGCAAGACCTTTTTCAGGGCCGCAGCGTTGGTTTTTTTAGTATCATTGGCGGTAAAACCAACTAAGGGGTCCCGATGGTGGACGACATAGAGAATGCAAGAGTTTATAGAAAAACTGACCCATGAGTTTCAGACTCCGTTCGGCAATTCGGTGTTGATCTTTTCGCTCATCCTCTTTATTATTCTGCTGGCGCCTATTGTCCTGAACCGGTTCAAAATACCCGGTATCATCGGATTGATCCTGTCGGGGATGATTATCGGCCCTTACGGCCTTTTCCTGGTCCAGAAGAATTCAGCGGTTGATCTATTCTCCACCATCGGCCTGCTGTACATCATGTTTATCGCGGGCCTTGAGCTCGACATGAACGAGTTCAACAAGCACAAATACAAGAGCCTCATATTCGGTCTGCTCACGTTCATTTTTCCGATCGCTATCGGGCTACCGGTTTGTTATTACTTGTTGGGCTATACATTCAGCACGAGCCTCCTTGTAGCCAGTATGTTTGCAACGCACACGCTGATTGCGTACCCGATTGTAAACCGCCTGGGTATTGCAAAGAATCAGGCGGTAGCCATCACCGTCGGCGGAACGATTCTGACAGATACGGCCGTGCTGCTCATCCTGGCCATTATTTCAGGTACCGCGACCGGCCAGGCAACCAGCGAACTCTGGCTTAGGCTGGTGATTTCCATTGTTTGCTTTTCGGGGATCGTTTATTTTCTCATTCCGAGGGTTGCGTCCTGGTTTTTCCGGCGCCTGGAAGATGAGAAGAACGCGCACTTTATTTTCGTGCTGCTGGTGGTTTTTCTCACCGCTTTCCTGGCGGAGCTCGCGGGGCTGGAACCGATCATCGGCGCATTTGCGGCGGGGCTTACGCTTAATAGACTGATACCCCATACGTCGTCTTTGATGAATCGAATTGAGTTTGTGGGTAATGCTTTGTTCATCCCGTTCTTCCTCATCAGTGTCGGGATGCTGATTGACTTCCGCGTTCTGACCAATGGTCCGCAGGCGCTCATAGTCGCCGCTAGCCTTACCGTTGTGGCGCTGGTGGGCAAATGGATTGCGGCGCAGGCGACCGGGCGGATATTCGGTTACTCCAAGGGACAACGGGGCCTCATCTTCGGACTTAGCAGCTCGCATGCGGCGGCTACGCTGGCCGTTATTCTCGTGGGATACAACCTGGGCATCATCGATGATCACATACTGAACGGCACGATCGTCCTCATCCTGGTAACGTGCATCGTGGCATCATTTGTCACGGAACAGGCAGGGAAGGAAGTTGTTTTGCATATGGACAACGAACCAGAACAGGCGGTCGCAAATGCACAACGTGTGCTGGTTCCGATCGCAAATCCCGACACGATGGAAAAGCTCATCGACTTCTCCATGGTCATCAAGAATCCCAAAGACTACTCACCTATCCTCGGACTTACCATTGTGAAAGACGATGACCAGGCGCAGGCGAGGCTGCTGCAGTCAAAGAAATTGCTGGACAAAGCCATCGTCTACGCGGCGTCCGCCGACCAGAAAATCGAGATCATGTCCACGATTGATCGGAACGTGACCAGTGGGATCAAGCGGATTGCGACTGAAAAATTTATCACCGATATCGTAGCGGGATGGTCGTCGCAGAAAAACCTGGCGGATATTATTTTCGGTCAGACATTCGACAAACTCGTAAAGCAAACCACACAGACGATCTTTATCACACGGTTTGCGATGCCGCTGAATGTCCATCAAAAGATCGTGCTGATCTGTCCCTACTTCGCAGAGAAGGAACCCGGCTTTTACAAGTGGCTGATCAGTGTTTTTCGTGCGGCGTCTCAACTGAGCACCACCATTCAATTGCACGCCCCGCCAGAAGTGGAAAGCGACATTCGGGAGTTCATGAATGTGAACAAGATGGCCCTCACCATCGACTACCGCGGCTATCTCGACCTCGGCGACATCGCCCTGCTCGCGCCCAAACTTCAACCGTATGACATGGTTGTGCTGGTATCATCCCGCGAAGGAGGCATTTCGCATACGCCCGCGCTGGACGTCCTGCCCAAGAAAATGTCCAGGTACTTTCAACCGAATAGTCTGGTGTTTATCTATCCTGCGACCGCTACCGATAACGTTATCTCCAATTACGAGCAGGAGATCTCGGGAGGACTCCTCGGAAGGAGTATCGACATGCTCAAGACGGCGAAAAATATTTTCAGGAAGAGGACCGGCTAGCGCGCGCGCTCGTTACAAATCCTTATTCCGGCACGTCAGAGGTTTCCGGCTTCTTAGGGAAAAGCATGGAAGCCCCGATCGACACGATCAAAACCGAAACAATCACAATCAGCGATGCTTCGATGGGGATCTTGTAAAAATCTGCAAGGCACATTTTTGTTCCGACGAACATGAGTATCGCGGCGAGGCCATATTTCAGGTAGTGGAAATACTTTTCAATTCCTGAAAGGGCGAAGTACAGGGAACGAAGGCCCAGGATGGCGAAAACATTGGACGTGTATACGATGAACGGGTCGTCCGTGATTGCCAGGATCGCGGGAATTGAGTCTACCGCAAAGATAAGGTCCGTCGTCTCAATGAGCACGACTACTACAAACAATGGTGTAGCCCAGAGTTTGCCGTTCAGCCGCACAAAAAAGTTGTCGGACTGATACGATTCCGTCACGGGGAAAATTCGCCGGACCAGGCGTACGACGGGGTTCCTTTCCGGTTCAATCTTTTCTTCGGAAGCAAGGATCATTCGCAGTCCGGTAAAGACCAGGAATCCCCCGAAAATATAAATGAGCCAATGGAAGCGGTGGATCAGCTCGATGCCGGCGAAGATAAAAATCACCCGCATGATCAGCGCTCCAATGATCCCCCAGAACAGAACCTTGTGCTGGTATGAAGGCGGCACGTGGAAATAGGAAAAAATCATGATGATGACAAAAATGTTGTCAACACTCAGCGACTTCTCGATCACGTATCCGGTGAGGAAGGCGATCCCCTCCTCTTTCCCGATGTACAAATAGACAAAGAGATTGAACATCATTGCCAGGGCAACCCATATCCCTGTCCAGATGAGAGCGTTACGCACCGTGATCTCCTCCGACTTCTTATGAAAAACTCCTAAATCCAGGGCTAGCATGCCCAACACAAACACATTGAAAGCGGTCCAAAGGATCACTGTATCGTCCATAAAGGATAATTAAACCGCCAAAGTACGCATTTTATCGAAACCTCCGCGAGCTGGCTAAAAACTAACCGCGCTTGTTTTTACTGTGGCCGGTCTGGACAAAACGGCGAGCGGAAAAGAGCAGGTGAACACGGATCCTTTGCCCGGCGCGCTTTCAACACGGATGGTTCCGCCATTTTTTTCGATGAATTCCCTGCAGAGGATTAGCCCCAGTCCCGTGCCTTTTTCATTGGCGGTACCGCGCGTGGAGTGTTTGCTGTCGAGGCGGAAGATCTTATCCATCACCTCGCGTGTCATTCCCACGCCGGTGTCAGCTATGAAGACATTCAGCCGGGCGTTATCGCGGGTGATACCAGCGCGGATCGTACCACCCGGGTTACTGAACTTGATGGCATTGGAAATGAGATTGCGAATCACCGTGTTGACCGACTGCTTGTGAAGCCTTACCGTCAACGGCCCGGAATGCTCGGTGATGATCTCAAGTTGCTTGTCTGCGGCCTGTGACTGCAGCAATGTCTTATTGGTGTCCAGGATTTCAGCCAGGTCGAATTCTTCCGGGGAAAAATCAATGTTACCTGTCTGGGACCTCGACCACTCGAGAAGATTCTCGAGCAACGTGAGCAGATTTTTTACGGATTTGTCGAGATCTTTTGCCAGCAACCGGATCTCCTCCTTTGACATGCTGTCCGTGTGGTCAATCAGCAAGCGCGAGAACGACGTCAGGGAATTCAGGGGTCCCTTCAGATCATGACTGATGATGGAAAAGAATTTGTCCTTCGTGCCTATGAGTTCCTGCAACTTGTCGTTCTGCCGCTGAACTTCCTTTTTGGCCACGAGGAGAACACGGTTCGATCTGCGCTTTACGAGGTACAGGATAAGGAGTAATCCGGCCGTGATGAAGATCAGCACAGCAACCAGGAAGAGTATGTTGCGGAACTTCTTTTGTGCCGCGAGTTCCCGCTCGCGTTCGAGTCGCAGTGTTTCAAGCTTCTGGATTTCGCTCTCTTTTTTCGCAACGACGTAGCGGTTCTGGGTTTCCAGCAGCTCACGCTCATGCTTTTCACTCTGAACCAGTTCGTTGATGGCCAGGCTGAGTTCTTTGTAGCCAAGAGCATGTCTGTATTCCCCCAGGTGTTTGTACGCCTGGCTGAGAAGCTCATAACTTTTGAAGATCTGTTCCTGTGCCTGAGCCTCCTGTCCGTTCTTCAGTGCAAGGTTTGCATGCCCGATTGCCTCATTCCACTTCTCCTGGCGGAAGTAGAGCAAGCCAATGTTGTTGTACGACTCCGCGATCCCATTCTGATCATTCAGGGATTGCCGGATTTCAAGCGCGACGAGGTGGTTTGCCAGGCTCTTGTCGTCGTTCTGCATCAATCCGTACAACACTCCAATGTCGTTGAGCGAACGGGCTTCCGCGTGACGGTCGCCTTCCCTGCGGACGATAGCCAGGGCCTTCTTGTGGTGGTCAAGCGCTTCGGAGTAATGTGCCTGCAGGGTATACAAATGCCCCAGGTTGAAAAGCGCTTCCGCCTCAAATTGTTTGTCGATGTCGTCGCGGTAGCGCAGCACCTGCTGATAGTTTCCGAGTGCTTCATCCAACTGACCCCTGGAGGCATTAATCTTTCCGAGGGCGTTGAGGATCATCGCGACGGTATTGATGTCTTTTCCATCCTTGTTGGATGCCAATGCCAGCTCGAGGAACTGCGCGCTTCTGAAATAGTCGCCCACCACTTCAAATACACGGGCCACGGCTACATACGTCAGTACTTGCTGTGGCTGCAGGTTCAGGGAGTCTTCGATGGCTAGCGCCCTGGTAAAAAGGTCCATCGCCCTTTCGTAATCGGGAACGCGATTCAGATAAATCAGACCCAGTTCGGTCAGGGCTTCCGATTGCTCTTTTGGGTCGCCGATCTCATTCGCTTGCTCAAGTTTCAAAGATGCCTCGCTGAGTGATTTCTCAAGGGGTACGGGTTGCTGTTCGGAAAAAAACGACCGGAACGTCTCGAGGTCGGATGCGTCCTGGCCATGCAGGAGGCAGCTCGAGGCAAGAAATAGAACGAGGATTGACAAGGTCCGCTTCACGGTCGATCAAAGTTCCGGATAAGTGGCCGCATTTATTGTGGAAGTTGCGACAGAACCTTACACAAACGCCTATGACCGCGGGTTTCAGGGTTGGTCGCTTGTGGCGACGGGTTTCGGGTTCCGGGACCACTCGCTCCAGGATCCAACGTAGAGTCTGGGCGCAGGCAGGCCGGCTGCGTCCATCGCGAGCAGCGTATGGCAGGCTGTAACCCCGGAGCCGCAATGAACGATGATATCTTGCTTGTTTCCAATCCGGGTCCGGTAAAAGTTAGCCAGTGTTGCCGCCGGACGAAAACGCCCATTAGCCTCCAGGTTGCTCAAGTACGGGATATTCACAGCCCCGGGAATGTGACCCGCAACGAGGTCTATGGGTTCACTCTCGCCGCGGTAGCGATATCCTTCGCGGACATCAATCACCAGGGAACCAGGGTCCAATCGCGCGCGGTCCACGTCTTCTATGTCGGCAGTGGGAAGCTGCCAGTCTGTGGCCGGATAGATGGCTGGCGGAGGCGTGACCTCCGATCCGGTCACAGTCTGCAGGCCCGCTTCCTGCAGGGCGGTCAACCCACCGTCCACAACCTGCACCTTCTCATGTCCCGCTGCCCGAAGCATCCACCAGAAGCGCGCGGCTGCATTGGCTCCCGCTTTGTCGTCGTAAATCAAAACGTGCGTTGAGGGAGAGATCCCCTTCTTGCCCAGCAGCTCTGCGAAAGCGAGCGGATGAGGAAGTGGATGCCGACCTCCGTTCACCGGAGGCCGACTCTTGTCTGACAGCTCCGTCTCGAGGTCCACCATAACCGCACCTTCGATGTGACCCGCCTCCCAGCGCTCGCGAGCATCCGTTCCTCCCCTGGCGTCAACAAGCAACGCGCCGGGTATAGCCAACGCGCTCTTCACTTCGCCGGCGGTAATCAAGGGTGACAGTCGTTTGTCCATGTTCTCAAAAGGGTAATGCTTTTCAGCCTTATGCGATAATATCTTAAACGATTACTTTAAGGATTTCCTATCGCAAAATAAAGATAAAATGACGGCGTTGGAAGAAATGTACACCATCGATGTTGCCTGAAAAAAAATTTCCTAAAAAAAATCCCGAAAAGTTTACTTTTAGCAAACCATCCGCTTATGGCGTTGGTTTTAAATTAAAGCCCGAAACCATCCCTCACTCATTTACAAATCCCTAGAAAATGCTGCAGACGACCCGAAAAAAAATGATAGCGACGAAAGGATACGCAGCGCTTGACGCCAGTTCTTCCCTTGCCCCCTTTTCTTTTGAACGACGAACACCCGGACCACACGACGTATACCTGGAGATCCTCTACTGTGGTGTTTGTCATTCGGATATTCACCAGGTCCGCAATGAATGGGGCAACTCGATGTATCCGATGGTGCCCGGACACGAGATTGTGGGGCGCGTAAAAAAAGTCGGAGACCTGGTAAAGAAATTTTCCGTGGGCGACATCGGCGCCGTGGGTTGTCTCGTCGATTCTTGTCGCGAGTGCGACAACTGCAGGCAGGGTCTCGAACAGTATTGCCGCAATGGTTCGGTCGGGACCTACAACAGCTACGAACGCGATGGTAAGACGCCGACTTACGGTGGATATTCCGACCGCATCGTTGTCCATGAGGATTTTGTTCTGAAGGTTCCTTCCAACCTGGAACTGGAGGCTGTAGCGCCCCTGCTATGCGCGGGCATCACGACATATTCGCCATTGAAATACTGGCAGGTTGGGAAAGGACACAAGGTCGCCGTAGTCGGTTTGGGCGGACTGGGTCACATGGCAGTGAAGTTCGCTTCTTCATTCGGCGCGGAAGTCACAATGCTCAGCACGTCACCGTCGAAGGAAGCTGATAGTAAGCGCCTGGGCGCCCATAAGTTTGCGCTCACTACCGATCCGGAAAAAGTCAAGCCTCTGAGAAATTACTTTGATTTCATCGTCGATACGGTTTCAGCGCCACACGATTACAACATGTACCTGCGGATGCTCAATACCAACGGGGTGCATATTTGCGTCGGTGCTCCGCCTACTCCGTCGCAGTTCCGCACCATGATGCTCATCGCAAACCGGAGAAGCATTGCGGGTTCCAATATCGGCGGCATTCCCGAAACTCAGGAGATGCTGGACTTTTGTTCCTCCTACCGAATTGTTTCCGACGTTGAGGTTATCGATATCAAAGACATCAACAAAGCGTATGAACGCATGCTGAAAGGCGATGTGCGATACCGCTTTGTCATCGACATGTCGACCCTCTGATTTTTCCGGACGACAAAACGACTCAAGGCGCTTTTCGGCTCCTCCGCTTATCGATCAGAACGAACGCTATCAGACAGATGATCAGGAAGGCGCCAACACCAATGAGCGCTTTCTCAACCTTTCCGCTATGGCCAAAGATCGCCACGACGACAATGAGCGGTGTGATCCCGATGATTGTCGCCACGATGAACCGGCGATACCGCATGTTGAGCAGGCCGGCCACAAGACTTAGGCCATCATTTGAGAAACTCGAAACACGCAGGGCGATTACAGCCTTTGCACCGTACTTCCGGATGAATTCCTTCAATCGAAAATGAGTCTTCGGACTGACGAGCTTGTGGACGATCACCGGGCTGAGTTTGTTGCCGATGAAGTATCCAACCGTCGAGGCGAGAAGAATACCGAACCACGCGAGCAGTGCCCCCCATACAGGTCCGTAACTCACGATGGATATGTAAATCAGTAAGATATTCGGGATGACGAAGAGAAACATTTGCAATACCATCCCGACGATGATCGCAACGGGTCCCCAAATTCCAAATTCCGCAACCCATGCAGCGATCCTCTCCTCGTCTTCGCTGGTGAGCACACCAAATGCTTCATCAACGCCCTCTCTGAAGCCAGGGAAGGCGAAATAGCAAACGACAAGAAGGACTGGCAGGCAAATAGAAAGGATAAGGGGGAGCTTACTTGCTCTATCGCTACCGAAGTTTACGTTGGCCCTGGCGTTCAAAACAGATGTGGATTTCCGGATCATTCATTTTCCGGTACCATCTCAAAATTCTATGCCAGGGCGGCAGTAGTCAAGAAGTCGTGTGGGAAATACATTCCCAAAGGGCGTGTTTACCGGGAGACCTTAACTTTAACAGCACTCGGACCCTTGGGGCCCATCTCCACCTCGTAGGTCACCTTGTTATTCTCCTTGATAGGCTCAGTAGTATTGTTCACGTGCACGAACACACTTTCCTGGGTCTCTAGGTCCTTGATAAAACCATACCCTTTTGAGTCATTGTAGAAGGTCACGATGCCCTTCCGTATGAGATCTTCCTTGGAAACGGTGTGACGGGGAACACTGATCTGGATATCTTCTTCCTTCACCTTGACCTTGTTGCTGGGATCAGGAGGCGTGGAAGAGAAATTTCCAAACTCGTCTACGTACGCTATTTCAAAGCTATTTCCTTTGGGATTAGCCTTGCGCTCTTCCCGTCTGGCCTCTTTCTCTTTTTTCTTCTTCTGTTTCTTCTTTTCGTTTTCCTTCTTATTCCACGTTTCCTGTGATTTTCCCATAGATGACCTAAAATTGGTTTTTATTTAAAGTGAACTATCTGAACAAAGTTACGATATTTCCTTGTTCCCGAAGACCCGAAACATTATTATTTCCGCTAAAGCGTCGTTCTCCGGGAACCAGTCTGCCGGGTTGCCCTGTGCGTCAGAACAGCGGCAGTTGTTCCATTGGCGATTCTTCCGCAGGGCCTGCGAAGTTCGAGAGTGAAATTCCCAGGAGCCTTACTTTTTTTGACTCGGATTCGGTTACCAGCAGAAGGTCGCAGGCAGTCTGGTATATAAGATCCCGGTCATCGATGGGTTCCGGGAAGGAACGGCTGCGTGTCACGACCTTGAAGTCGTGGTACTTGACCTTCAGCGTAACGGTCCGCCCTTTCATGCCGTGTTTTAACAGCCGGTTGTAAACGATCTGCGTGATTTTCAGCAGTTCGTCTTGCATGTCGTCGATAGATGTCAGGTCGAATGGAAATGTGTCTTCGGCGCCGATTGATTTGGTTTCCCGATGTGGTTGAACTTCCCGATTGTCGATACCCCGAACGATCTGAAAGAAAAACGCACCGCTCTTTCCAAAGTGTTTCCGGAGATCGGCCTCCGCCAGCTTTTTCAGGTCGGATCCCTTGAAGAGTCCCATCGATTTCATCTTCGCCGCAGTGACTTTTCCTACGCCGAAAAATTTCTCGACGGGAAGGTCTTCCATGAATGCTTCGATCCTGGACGGCCCGATGAACGTGAGGCCATCAGGCTTGTTGATATCGGAAGCAATCTTGGCGACAAACTTGTTCACAGAGACGCCAGCCGAAGCTGTGAGTTGCAACTCGCTTTTGATTGCCTGCCGGATCTCCTGGGCAACATCAATGGCCGAGCCGATGTTGCGTTTGTCTGTTGTTACATCCAGGTATGCTTCGTCGAGTGAAAGAGGTTCGATCAGGTCGGTGTAGCGCAAAAAAATCTCACGGATCCGATTTGATACTGCTTTGTAAACTTCGAACCGCGGACGAACAAAGATCAGATCCGGGCATAACTTCTGTGCCTGTTTGGCCGGCATGGCCGATCTTACACCGTATTTCCGCGCTTCGTAGCTCGCGGTGGCGACGACCCCGCCCCGCCCCTCCGGACTTCCTCCCACAGCGATCGGTTTCCCAAGATACTCGGGATTATCACGCTGCTCAATGGACGCATAAAATGCATCCATATCGATATGGATGATCTTCTTCACAATCGTCGGGTTTCTTCGCCGGATTATGTATGTGTCTTGCACGGCCGCAAAACTGTATTACGGTTGACGGAGGTGAAATGCTTTTGGCTTGACAAACGCGCGCAGTCCCGCATGAGAAAGTGTTGACCCAAAGCCGGAGTGTTTCCTTCCGCTCCAGGGTACGGCTGCGCTCACGCGATCGCAACAGTTCCAGTATCCCGTACCGGTATCCAATTGCCGGAGTATGTTCTCGGCTCGCTGCCGGTCACGACTGTAGACCGACGCTGTCAGCCCGTACGGTGTGTCTTTCATCAACTCAACTGCATGTACATCGTCTTTCACTTTCATGATTCCGATCACCGGACCAAAGGATTCTTCCCGCATTACATCCATGGTATGGTCAACGTGGGTCAAAACGGTGGGTTGAAAAAAGTATCCGGTTCCGCCATCCCGCTTCCCTCCCATGACCAACTTTGCGCCTTTGGTTATCGCATCGCCAACCTGTTTTTCCAATGCGGCGATCTGATCCCTCCGCGTAAGCGGGCCGAAGTATACGCCATCTTCCGTAGGCAGCCCTTTTTTCCAGGACGCTACTTCTCGCGTGAAAGCTTCCACATAGCGCTCATAAATTGATTCATGAACATAGATTCGTTCGACGGCGCAACAGCTCTGGCCATTGTTGTAAAACGCGCCGTCGGCAGTGGCTGCGGCGACCGCGGGAACGTCGGCTATATCGTCTGCAACGTACAGTGGATCTTTTCCGCCGAGTTCGCATTGACAAGGGACCATCTTCGGTGCCACACGCTCGTAAATGTACTGACCGGTTTTGAAGGAACCTGTAAAAAAATATCCCTGAAAGGGAAGATCAAGTAATGCTTCACCGGTGGCGCGCCCTCCGACAGCAACGCGAAACACGTCGGGTGGCACCCCGGCCTCTTTGAGAACCCTTTCAATTTCAAGTCCTGTGAGCGTGGCGTACTCCGAAGGCTTGTACATTACAGCGTTTCCCGCAAGCAATGCGGGCACAAAAACGTTCACTCCCACGAGATAAGGATAATTCCACGCGGATATGTTGCACACTACACCCAAAGGCTCATACGATATTTTTTCCTCCAGGCCATCGCCTGCAGTCATCAATTCGTCTGCGAGGTATTTTTCTGCGTTGTCCGTCAGCCACGCGATCCGCGACTGAGCGCCCTTGATCTCATTGCGCGACTGTTGCAACGGCTTGCCTACTTCACTGGTCAAAACATCGGCTAACTCCTGCGCCTGTTCGGAAAGCAACGCCGAAAATCTCTTCAATACAGCGACGCGATCCGCGACTGCGGCCTCCGCCCATCGCGGTTGGCCAGCCTTCAAGCTGTCGAACCTGGCTTGCAGGGTGGCGGGTGAATCCTCTTTGATTTCCCGGATAACTTCTTCCGTCGCGGGGTTGATGATTTGCATACCTTGAATGCTTGATTTTTGAAACCGCCTATTTACCTTGAAAAACCTCCCGGCAGGCGTCGACGAACTTCAGACGGATATTTTTTGAGAATGCGCTATCCGGATTGTTCATTCGCTCGGGATGCCATTGCACCAGTTGGAGAAACGCACTTCCGCGCTTATCCCGCTCGATCGCTTCGACCACTCCATCAGAAGAAAGAGCGCTCGCTACCAGTCCTTTCCCGACCCGGTCGGCGGCTTGATGGTGAGCACTGTTGACTTCTCCCGAAGTTGCTCCTGTAATGCTGTGAAACTCACTGTTCGGATCAACCCGGACGAGATGGTAACGATCCACGGAGCCGGTGCGTGAATGATCGAATTTGCCAAACGCCGGGATATGTGGAATCAAAGTTCCTCCGAAGAATACATTGACAACCTGCAGCCCGCGACAAATTCCAAGAACGGGCAGCGCGTTTTTTTCGGTGTGCTCCAGCACCTTCCACTCGAAATCGTCCCGTTGCTCGTCGATCTCCTCGCAAAGTTCGAGGTATTCGTTCTTGTCGTAGAAGCGCGGATGAACATCTTCGCCTCCCGAAAGGATCACACCATCGCACTTGCTGATATCGCCGATGTTCTTGTCGTGATAGCTGAGCTTGATGACCTCGACTCCCGGATCGTTTTCAATCCACCGATGATAATTCTCGTACTTACTGCAATCTGTGATTCCTATCGTAATCTTCTCTTTCATTTTAACATGATATCATGGTCAGGGGTCCGGTGGATTCAAAGAGCTTTCAGATAAAGCGCTTTGAAATCATCACGGGTCACCGGTTTAGGATTATTGGGATGTGCAAAGTCAGCAATTGCCAGGTCAGCGAGATCTTCAATATGCTCGTTTCGCACTCCGATCTCGCTCAGCTTGCCGGGGATACCAATCTTCGAATTCAATTCCTTCAGGTAATGTACGACTGCACGGCCCGTTTCTTCCTCTAACGATAAACACCGGGCGATTTGTTTAAACTTTGATTCAAAGCCCGCGATGTTGAATTCCATCCCGTAAGGAATTGTGACGGCATTGGCCAGTCCATGATGAGTATCCAGCAGCGTCGAAAGCGGGTGAGCAAGCGAATGAACAACGCCGAGGCCTTTCTGAAAGGCGACAGCCCCCATCATCGATCCGATCAGCATTTTACTTCTCGAATCCACATCCGGCCGGTTGACGGCTTTTTCGAGCGATTCGTTGATGAGCATCATTCCCTGCATGGCGATCCCCTCGCACATAGGATGCGGCATCTTTGCCAAATAGGCCTCCATGTTGTGAGTCAAGGCATCCATACCGGTCGCGGCTGTCACAGCAGGGGGTAGTTCCATCGTGAGCAAGGGGTCAGCAAAAACAATCTTTGCAATGAGCTTGGGCGAGAACAGAATGCGCTTCTGATGCGTTACGTCGTCGGAAATGATGGCACTGCGTCCCACCTCGCTACCAGTTCCGGCGGTCGTTGGAATCGTAACAAAATGAGGTACCTCATTCGTAACATAAACATCGCCCCCGATCAGGTCGTCGTATTTGAAAAGGTCATCGCGGTGATTCGCGCGCAAGACGATTGCCCTTGCGACATCGAGCGCGGCTCCTCCCCCTATCCCAACAATGACATCGCTGCCCGTCTGGTCATAGACGTCCGTTCCGTTATACACGTCAGACTTGACCGGGTTCTTATGGATATCAAGAAATATTTCGACCGCAAGTCCTCTGCGCTTCAGGTCGTGGATGATCGACTTGAAAAAATCCAGCTGCGCGACAACAGGGTCTGTGACAATCAAGGGCCGTGTTAGCTTTTGCTGTGCGAGATAATCGGGCAACTCTTTGCTGGCGCCGGCGCCAAAGCGAATGGTTGTGGGAAAATTGTACTGGTAAATCCGGTCAAATGTCATGACAGCTGAATCTTGATAGTAGTCTTCTTGCGCTAAATGATTTCGAAGTATCGCCTAAACTCCCAGTCGGTGACTGCTTTAAGAGATTGCCGCCACTCCCATTCGCGGGTATGCGTGAAGTGATCGACAAAATCGCCTCCCAGGATTTCCTTCGCTACTTCCGAACCCTTCATGCGTTGTGTGGCTTCAAATAGGTTGGAGGGTAAAACCCCGTGGGAATAATCGCGGTACCCATTCCCGGTTGTGGGAGGCTGTGTAAGTTTCATTTTATTTCTAATGCCGTACAACCCGGATGCGAGCGCGGCTGCCATGGCGAGATAAGGATTCGCATCCGAGCCGATAACACGTGTTTCCAGACGCGAAGACTTGTCTCCACTGCACAACACGCGGATCGCTACGGTCCTGTTGTCGATTCCCCACGTAAGTGTGGTCGGAGCCCATGCTCCTTCAACCAACCTTTTGTAACTGTTGACTGTCGGCGCGTACATCGGCAGCAGATGAGGAAGACAATACAACTGGCCTGCAACGTAGTTCCTGAACAGCTCACTCATCTTCAGATCATCGGCTTTGTCGAAGAAGAGATTTTTATTCGCCTTGCTGTCCCACAGACTTTGATGGACGTGTCCGCCGCAACCCGGAAGGTTCTCGCTGATCTTCGCCATGAAGGTGGCCATGATCCCGTGTTGATAGGCGATCTCCTTTACGGCGGTCTTGAACAGAACAGCGCGGTCAGCGGCTTCAGCGACATCTGCATAGCGGATCGCGGCCTCCAGCACGCCCGGGCCGGTCTCCGTGTGAAGACCTTCGAGGGGAATGCCAAACTTGTTCAGCAATTCAAACAGATCTTTGAAGAAAGGACTGTTCAGTGTGCTTCTGAGGATCGAGTATCCAAACATCCCAGGTGTAAGCGGTGTTAGATCGCGAAAATTCTTCTCCTGCGCGGACTGTGGAGTTTCTTTGAAATTGAACCATTCAAACTCCTGAGAAAAGAATGCCTGGTACCCCGCATCGTTGGCTTGGGCTACTATTTTTTTCAGAAGTTGTCGTGGACAGACATAGGCCGGGTTGTCGGATTGATCGGCGAGATCGCCGAGAAAAAACGGCACATCATTTTCCCACGGGATCTTTCGAAATGTGGCCAGGTCTATTCGCGCGGGTGCGTCGGGATATCCGGTATGCCAGCCGGTATACTTCACGTTGTCATAGGCTGTGTCTCCGGCATCCCATCCGAAGATAACATCGCAGAAACCCGATCCGCCTTTGATAACACTGAGAAACTTTTCCGCTGAAATGTATTTGCCGCGAAGAATGCCATCGATGTCCGTGAATGCAATCTTCACTTTTCCGGACGGATGCTCTTTGACGTACTGAATGACCTCTTCCGTATTCATTTTTTCAGCGTTGATTTCTTCGGGGGAGCGCTTGCCGTACGGGTTTCCGGATCCGGCGCTTTCGCGCGCTGCCATAATTTAAATATTCCGTAGCAACCCGCCACCAGCAGACAATAAATTCCGGCCAGTTCCGGGTTGTACACGGCCATCGCCACGATCGAAACGACCGCGATGACCAACGCTGTCCAGGGGAACAAAGGATAGAGC
Source organism: Flammeovirgaceae bacterium (assembly GCA_044507775.1). Lineage (GTDB taxonomy): Bacteria > Bacteroidota > Bacteroidia > Cytophagales > Cyclobacteriaceae > Chryseosolibacter. The sequence goes on from JBIQIY010000006.1 coordinate 151,835, forward strand.
GGCACTCGGAACGGCCGCGGCAAATCTGGCTCTGTCTGTCGCAACCGGAGGAAAGATATCATGGAGACAATGTAAAGTGTCAGCGCTCCAAAAACGGACATTGTGATGATCTCCCCGGTCTTGCCGGTGAGCAGGGCGAGGATTCCGATAGCCATATTGACGAGCAGGGCATTTGCAGGCGTGCGGAATACGGGGCTTACCTTTCCCAGGAATGCGGGCGCGAACCGCACTCTGCCGAACTCGAACGTCGACCTTCCGGCGACGAGAATAATACCGTGAAAGGAAGCGATCAGCCCGAATAGCCCCACCGTAATAAGCAGGTGATAGAACACGTGGTTGTCGCCTACGATATACCCGAGGGCGAGCGGCAACGGTGAGTCAGACGTGGTTCCATCGGCCTTGTATACGATCGCCTCCCACCCCGCGACGCCGACGGAAGCGGTGAAGGTCAGGAGACAGAGTATGACGAGTGTGAGGATCGCGGACCCGAATCCAAGAAGAATCGTTCGTTGGGGGTTCACAGCCTCTTCGGCGACATTGGCCACCCCTTCGATGGCGAGAAAAAACCAGATGGCAAAAGGAATGGCGGCGAAGACCCCTTTCCACCCGTTAGGCAGAGCGTTGTGTTCAAGGTTAGCCCATTCGAAGTGCGGCAAGGTCAGTCCCGCGAAGAGCAGGAGTTCTCCGACGGCAAGAATGGTGATCACCAGCTCAAACATCGCCGCGGCCTTTACCCCGTATATGTTTAATCCGGTGAAGAGCATGTAAGCGAATATGGCGATGGCTATGACAGGAATGGCCGGGAAAAACAGGTTGAAGTAAGCGCCGATTGCGAATGCGATGGCTGGCGGTGCGAAAATGAATTCAACACTCTGGGCGATACCGGCGATGAAGCCGAGGTCTTTTCCCAACGCCCGATGTGCATAGTCGAAAGCGCCTCCTGCTTTCGGAATGGCGCATGCCAGCTCCGAATAGCTGAACGTAAAAGTTACATACAGGATGATGATAAAGAAGGTGGCTATCGCCAGGCCGAGTGTTCCTCCTTCCGCCAACCCGAGATTCCATCCGAAGTACATTCCCGAGATCACGTATCCTACGCCCAGCCCCCACAACATGGCGGGGGAAAGCGTTCGTTTTAATTCACTCGGTTGCAAGGATTCGCACGCGTTTTAAGAGACAACGTACTGGAAACATAGGAAAAAAAGTTGACAATTGACAAGGGCATCAGTCCATTGGGTGATCAGCCTGAGTCCCATTTTGCAGTCCTTGCGGTTTGCGGGAGGCAATGTTGACAGTTGACAAAATCATCTCTTATGTGATTGCTTGCGCCGAGCAATGAAAAAGAAGGGAATTATTTTACCTGCCTGGTTGCTGTAATGTGCTTCGGCATCGTTTCAAAAAAAAAGCCATCCGATCCCGAATGGCTTTTCATGCTAGACAAATTTCTATTACTGAATGACTTGAACCTTCACGGCATTCAGACCTTTCTTTCCTCTTTCTACCTCAAATTGCACTTTGTCATTCTCGCGAATCTCATCGATGAGACCACTTTGATGAACAAAGATGTCTTCGCTTGAATCGGATGGCTTTATAAACCCAAATCCTTTTGAGTTGTTAAAGAACTTTACTACTCCTTCTTTCATTATGTTAAAATTTAATTGGTGTTCTTGTTGTGATTGAAACGAAGCCTGTTGCTAAGCATTCAATACCGGTCAGGTATAGGAAGGTGTGGGGGGAACTTCTGAGGACTTTAATTCAATTATAACATCAAAGATACACGGTTCTTGATATAATCCACCGCCTGACTAAATATTATTTCCGGGCGTGAATGACACAGCGTCGGTAAAGCAATGCAGCCTCCGTTTTCCATTTCATAAGTCCGATACTTTCTATGCGAGCCCGCCTTTGTTCGCGTCTTTATGTTGAAGGTATGATCGC
>JBIQIY010000006.1:153782-208895 GCA_044507775.1 Flammeovirgaceae bacterium
ATAAGTTAAGGATATTTTCTTTGCAGCCCTCCTTTGTTCGCGCCTTTGTATTGAAGTGTCAAAACCCTGACTACGAGCCACGCTGTGAATGACTGGATGTACTGGTCGGTCGCACCTTCCGGGTCGCCCATGAAAATGATTTGCCGGCCAGGGCTGGCAGTGACTATGCGATGCACGGAGGTGCAACCCTGCACAGATCGATAGCGGTGCGGGCAGCCAGCCACATAAAAGGAAGGAACTGCCGTTTACACGCTAAAAACAGGGTTTCTATTAATATTCCCCGTGGAACATTTACATGAAGTTCGAGTATCTAATGCGTTATATGTTAGATTCTTAATGATTTTAATATGATGTGTCACTTTGCCATGCACTTTTGCGATGTGAATTGTGCAAAATTGTACAACTAATATTTGTAATATTGATTTTAACGCATTATTGTTGTGTAAAATTACACAACGACGATGAGCGAATTTGAGAAGAAACATCTGGAACTGGAGGTAAAGCATTTTGCCTCCCGGAACTTCGTAAGGCCCTCAGAGTGCCGCAATCTGGACCAGATACGGTTTTATATCCAGGAACTGTGTGAGAAGATCGAGGACTACAAGCGCCGCTTTAACTACGTGCCACTCACAGCGTATTCCCTGCTGTCGCAATACAATTCGCGACAAAATTCCATGTTGTACCGCGATTTCATCCGGAACCATTGAACGGCATGCGCTACGTCCCCTCCCCTATTCCGGTGCAATGCGACTGGATTTATAGCGCCGTGGCCAATAAGTCCGGGAGGATGCAGTACCATAAGATCAAGCCCGGGAAAAGCAAGCTTCGCATCAGCCGGAATGAATTTATCCGGACTTTTAACGACGCCCAGATCATCGCCATGAGACCGCTCCAGGTCAATGGTAATGAAACGGATTTTCAATTGGAGTTCTATGTCTAGAACCCTGTTCCAGGGCTTTCCGCCAGGCCTTGCTCACTTACCTAATTTCTTCAGAGCTTTTTTCATGTCGATTCCTTTTCCCAGGACTCCCTCAAAGAGGTCGCCGGTTTCGCGAAGCCGCGCAATAGCGTTTCTAATATTGAAATCGGTGATCCTGAGACCTTTCTTCACCTCGTCCCAATCCAGCGGCATGGACACGGGAGCGCCGGGTTTGGGACGCAAGGAATACGGCCCCGCCACAGTGGCCTGCGGCCGATTTTGAAGGAAGTCAATATACATTTTGCCCTTCCGGTTGCTGGTCAATCGTTCAATGCTGGTGAATCCCGGAATCTCCGCGTGCACCGTCTGGGCCACGACCCTGGCGAACTCTTTGGACTCTTCATATGTATACTTCGCGCCTAACGGTATGTATATATGCAGACCCGTAGAACCCGACGTTTTGCAATAACCGGGTACTCCCATTCCGTCGAGGACCGATTTCGTAACGAGCGCTGCCTCGACCACCTCATCGAATGTATTCTTGTCGGGGTCCAGGTCTATGATGCACCAATCGGGATGGTCCGGTTTAGCCGACCGACTGCTCCAGGGATTCATTTCGATACAACCGAGCGATGCGATGTAAAGAAGACTCGCCTCATTCGTGCAGACCAGGAAGTGTTTCTCGCGGTCATCGGCTTCGCTGAAATAGCGGTGTGTCTTGATCCAGGAAGGCACCTTGCCGGTCACATCTTTCTGATAAAAACTCTTTCCGCGTATGCCGTTCGGGAAACGGTTTAGCGTTTGCGGCCTATCGGTCATGTAGGGTAACATAAAAGGTACCACCTGGTAGTAATAATTCAGCATATCCCTTTTTGTGACATGATCTTCCGGCCAGAACATCTTGCTGAGGTTTGTAAATTTCAGTTCATGCCCTCCAACCTTCCGCACTTGCGTTTCATCGCCCGGGTTGAGCAGCGTTTTCCGCTCGGCCGGATTAGATGGTGGCGAAACGATCTTTGACTTCCGGGAGTCCGTCTTCTCATGGTCAATGTGAACCGGTTCTTCCCAGACAACCTCGCGGGCCTCTTTGTCTTCGCGCAGACCTTTAAAGGAAGGATGCCGGAAACTACCATCACTGGCCAGCGTCCGGTAGTTTACCTCCGCGACCAGTTCGGGCCGCACCCATGTGACACTGGCCTTCGGCGGATTGGGCCGGAAACGCGAGGGCTTGTTGTAATCGGGAACAGTCTCAAAAGGACACTTTGAAGTCTCCAGCGGTTTCAGCTTGCTGAGGAGATCCTTTTGAACCTGAGCTGTGAATCCCGTTCCCACCGGACCGACAAATTCTAACGTGTCGTTGCGGTAAATCCCCAGCAAGAGCGCGCTGAAAGCTTTTGATGAGTTTTCATTGCGCGTGTACCCCGCAATGACCACCTCCTGCTGTTTGACGGTTTTGATCTTCAGCCAATCGCGTGTGCGGTGGCCGGGTTGGTATACACTCTTTTCTTTCTTTGCGAGGATACCTTCCAGGCCCATGTCTCCCGCAATTCCGATCAGTTCGGCGCCGGTCACGTCAAAACTTTCGCTCAACCGAACGGGACTGTTGGCCGGAACAATCTGCTTCAGGATGTTTCGTCGCCCGGCAAGGGGAACATTCATGAGGTCATACCCATCGTACCAAAGGACATCAAAGAGGTAGTAGACCAGTTCTCCATCGGCTTCGCTGCGCCAGGTCTGGAGCGCTCCGAAGTCGGGAAAACCTTTTGAATTGATCACCACGATCTCCCCATCTACTACTGCACGCACACCCCATTTTTCCAGCGCCTCGCGGACCGGATAGAATTTTTCATTGAACTTCTTATTATTTCGAGAGCGAATGTCGACGTTGTCTTTGTCGATATACGAGATGGACCGGAAGCCGTCCCACTTGATTTCGTAAATCCACCCGGATCCATCGGCCGGGCTATCGGCGAGGGTAGCCAGCATCGGATCGATGTCAGATGGAATTGCCGATTTCTTAATTTTTCCGAGCCCGGCAAGAAGTTTTGCCGTTTCAGGGGGCGTACTATGACTGCTTGCGGTGGCTCGACTTTTCTCCGGCTTTAGCTTTGCGCGGACTTTTTTTTTGACAGGTTTCTTTGCTGCTTTCATCTTGCGCGTGGTAGAACGGTTGCTTTTCCATTGCTCCGCCTCGGGATCTGCCGCCAGTTCGTCCAGGGTTTTCCCGGACTTCACGGATTCATCCTGTTCGGTTACGTCATCGTCGGATGCGTGCTCGTCGCGGTGTTTGATCAGGAGCCAGGCATTATCCGCTCTTCGCGGAGTCTTCACCAGAACGAATTCACCCTGAAGTTTTTCGCCATGGAGCCGGAATTTCAAAGTACCTGACTGTAGTCCCTTCAACAATATTTTTTCCTGCGCTGCCTTTCCCTTTACTTCCTCGAGCGACTCGTATGTCCCACTATCCCACACGATCACCGTACCGGCTCCATAGTTTCCCTCCGGGATATTTCCTTCAAAGTCTTTGTAATCGTAGGGATGGTCTTCCACCTGCATGGCGAGCCTTTTGTCGGCCGGATTGAGCGAGGGTCCTTTCGGCACGGCCCAGCTCTTCAACACGCCGTCCATTTCGAGTCGGAAATCGTAGTGCAGACGCGACGCAGCATGCTTTTGAACGACAAAGTGCAACTTCGTCCTGGAGGTTCTTCCACCTGTTGGTTCGGGGGTATTTTTGAACGACCGTTTCTTTTTGTATTCTACCAGTTTCATATCCGAATAGCAAAGAAATCCGTGCCACCTATGGTAATATCCGATTGCAAAGGCCGACAAGTGCCCGTGGGCTCGAAGCTTGCCGGTCAATGAAACATTTGCTGTTCTCCCGTGAAGTAAGTTTTCCTGCCGCTTCTTTCCTCGACTTCAATCTTTTGACCGGTCGGGCTGTGAGTTTTCGCGGGATTGTGGATCGAAAGAAACTCTCGCACTTCACCGCTGATGATGTCAGGATAAGCGCTCCGGATGGCATCCTCGGCGTCGGCAAGAACGGTCCGGATGCTCGCAGAAAGCCTTTCAATGACCGGGTCGGGAATTTTATTGCTTACCGCGAACGGGGATATCCGCGCGTGCCATAGAATTTCGTCGGCATACGCGTTGCCGATCCCGCGAAGGATGCTCTGATCCATCAGTCTCTTCTTTATGGCAGCCTTTGATCGGTTCAGGATCTGCTTCAGGAATTCGGTATCCACTTCCTTCGAGAGCGCATCAGGTGCTTCACGAGGCGCTGGATTCAATGTGGGTGTCGCCTGCCGTTGAAAATCAGTCATGGCCAGGCCCGTGCCGTCATCAAACACGATTTCCAGGATCGTGAACTTATGCTCGTTACTTTTTTCATACTGATGCAGTTCTCCTTTCAGCATCAGGTGGAGGCCGAGTACATTGCCATTGTCGAATGTAAAGTGCAGTGCTTTACCCTCGCGATGAACGGAGGTCAGCACCGCACCCTCGATGGCATCTTGTAATTCTTTTTCATCCGATTGGAGTTTCCGGGTGACAATGGCATGTATTTTTTGGACTCTCTTTCCGGAAAACCTCTTGGAAAGGTTGTGACTGAAGACCTGGAGATCGGGTATTTCCGGCATACGAGAATGAATTGAGGTACTGCGATTCCCCGGCAAAATTGGAAAACAATTTCAGATTTCCTGTATTTCCATTCTTTTAAAACGTATATTCATGAGTAATCGTTAATCGAAGGAGTCGATGAAGACAATGGCAATCATGCTGCTGGTGCTTCTTCCTTGCGTGAGCCGGGCGAATTCGATATTGATTCCCATGGATGTCGCGCAACACAATCATCTCAAGGCGTATGGTGTCGCCTATTACGTCCTCCAACATGATGTTGTACTTGACTGGCTTCTGAACTATCGCGGTGGCAGCTTTCTCGTGCCGTATTCGAAAGAGGTGCAGCAGGAATGCCTTGTGCGCGGTGTCACCCATGAGGTTATCTCCGATGCCGCAACTGGCAAAATACTGCAGGATATTTCAAGTCCGGCGGTGAATATGAATGCCGTCCGCCTGGAGAAGGCTCCGCGCATTGCCGTGTACTCGCCCAAGAACGAGTTTATCCTCGACGAGACCGACGCAGTGATCCTCGTGCTGGACTACGCCGAGATACCATACGAAATAATCTACGACGAAGAAGTGCTTAGCGACGCGCTTGCCCGCTTCGACTGGCTGCATCTGCACCATGAAGATTTTACGGGTCAGTTCGGAAGACACATGAGAAGGAACGCCTCACGCATCGAAGCGGACATTCAGGAAGTGACGTCACAACGGTTGGGCTATAAGAAAGTTTCGGAGATGAAACTGGCTGTAGCCAAAAAGATAAAGGCCTTCTGCGCGGCAGGCGGATACCTGTTCGCCATGTGCTCAGGCGCGGAGACCTTTGACATAGCCCTCGCGGCAGAAGGAATCGACATCAGCGAAAGTACCTATGACGGCGACGACTCGGACCCCGGCGCGCAGGAAAAACTCGACTTCGAAAAGACTCTGGCATTCGAAAAGTTCACCCTTGAGCCCGGATACAGCCGCCGATTCTCCGACATCAATGTCAACCGCGACTACTTCGACGGATCGAAAGATTTTTTTATGGTCTTCAACTTTTCTGCGAAATGGGATATTATTCCCACGATGCTGACACAAGACCACGAACATTACATTCGGGAGTTTCACGGCCAGACTACTGCGTTTAACAAATACGTGGTGAAGCCGACAGCGCTGATCCTGGGAGAGAACAAAAGCAAGAACCAGGTCCGTTACATCTACGGCGAACTGGAGCGCGGGCACTGGACTTATTACAGTGGTCACGATCCGGAAGGAGTTCCCGGACGCGGACGCGGGCCTACCGACCTCAACCTCTTTCCCAACTCCCCCGGCTATCGGCTGATCCTTAACAACGTTTTGTTTCCATCTGCACGCAAAAAGAAGCAGAAGACGTAGCCCCCTGTTTTATTCGAACGGCCGTAAAAAGCAAAGGCCCGTCCTGGAGGGAACGGGCGTTTTTCCATTGCAATAAGGTCACAGCTTAGGTGTAAGCGCTTTCCGTCGTTGACCGCTCGCTTTCCGCGGGCGAAGGTGCCTGCCGGATGATCTGAACCTCGCAAAGCAGCCTGATGTCGTCACTGACTACCACCTGCCCTGCTTCTGTCATCGCATTCCAGAGGAGTCCAAATTCCTTGCGGCTGATTTTTCCTGTTACTTCAAACCCTGCCTTGGTCTGACCGTATGGGTCCACCACGATTCCGCCGAAGCTGACATTCACCGTTACCGGCTTTGTGACACCGCGTATCGTCAGATCGCCTGTGAGTTTATATTCGTCGCCGGCCCGCTCGAGCGCTTTCCCGCTGAACCGAATCTCCCCAAACTTTTCTACGTCGAAAAAGTCCGCTGATCGCAGGTGCGTATCGCGCTGCTCGCTGTTAGTATCAATAGAGGTTGCGTCTGCGGTGAATTCAATTTTCTTAGCTTTTGTAAAGTCTTCGTCTTCCGTCTCCACGATCAGATTGAATTTGCGGAAGTAGCCGGTGACGGTCGTAATCATCAGGTGCTTGACCTTAAACTGGATTTCCGAATGCGCCGGGTCAATTTTCCATGTCGTCGTCATATAGTCTTGATTTAGGTCCCGTGATAGAAGTGCCCTCAAAGTCATTAAAAAACGTGTGCCCGATGAAGTCACCAGACGCCGATGGAACAGGAGATCAGTTTCGGGAGTAGATCCTGTTTACCGAACTGACGAACGCCGGGGAATTCTTTTGAGTCTCGAGCCGAAGCATGGTCCGGAAGCTGTTGTCGAGTTGCATGAACTTGCTGGCCTGGCCCGGGCTCAGCGCTTTTCTGAACTTCCTGAAGTAATACTTTCTTGCCTTGGCAAGCAGCAGATCATTCATGAGCATGTTCTCCGTCAGTGAGGCGGACTGTTTCTCCGAACCCCGCTCTTCATCGGCAATGTTTAGCAACCGGAGATATTCCAGATCCAGATACTGAACGGCATTAGAATAGCTTTCATAGACGGGCCAGAACGATGACTTCTCGGCTTCAGTCAGGTCCATTTGTTCCAGGATCATCGCCTTTTTCTTCATGGACCAGATGCTCTCCGCGTAGCGAAGACTGTCTTCCAGGTCTTGGGCAATCAACATCGGACTTGCAAAAATTATTAGCAGCAGGAGAGCAAAAAGGCGTTTCATTTTATGACTTGAATTAATAAACCCGGATGATACATTTCTTCGACCCGCACGATTTAATGACGGGTGTTTTCATTAGCCGAGTAAAATATTCATGCCAGCAATAAATGATGATTGAAAGAGGAAGTGCACGCGTGAATCAGACGTACAATGTGTGCTGAAGCGGCAGAGGTCTTATGTAGATTGGCAACCACAAGTCACCAGGCAACTGTGGTGTGTCAACCGCCGATTACCCATTTCTTCTTTTGATAGTTTTTCAGATCCGCGAGTTCTTGCCCGACTTTTCGAACCCATGCCTCCTGTTTCCGGGAGAGCGCACCGTGGAGGGTTTCGGCATCGTATTGCGCGTCGACGTCGTTGCTTTCGAGCAGAAGCTCTTCGATGGCGTCGTTAAAGGTGCCGATGTCATCGACTCCCCGGCGCCGAAGTTCGCTGACCTTCTTGCGAATCTTCCGCGCATAAAGTTCTGCGATGTCGAAGTGCAGCCGTTCATGGTTGAGTAGAGTGCGGGAGGTATCCCGGGCCCAGGACTTCTCCCGGTTGAAGATCGCCCGCACATCATAATGTATCTGTTTGTTTACAATGAATGGTTTTGCTTTGATGTGAACGACCGTTCCGGCATCTCCGACTGACCGGGCATCGGCCTTGCCTCGGAAGTCATGCCACTGAAGCGAGTAATACTCGTTCCAGACGAGGTTTGTATCGGAAAAATCAGCGCGGTGCTGCGAGCGCGCCTGTTGGGCGACGAGTGTTAGAAGTAGAATGACCGGGGCGACTTTTATCATGCGACAAAATATTGCCACAAGATTCAAAACTGTGCCAGATAATCCGGTGTCGGTGCAATCTTTTAGATATAGTCAGAGACGCAAGGACGCGTCTCTGACTTTGAATACTAACGGACAACTTCGTACGCGACAACTTTGTTCGTAAAAAACGTAGGTACGAGTAGCAGGTTTTTGGACTTTACATATTCAATATCAGCGGAACTTACCGAGTCCTGACGGGTGTCCAGGATTATGGTTGCTTTCCAGTCGGAATCGATGTGATGGATCATACCATTCCAGCTGGAAACGAGATATTCGTTATTGCCGATCGCTTCGATGCCGTCCGGATTTTCGATTCCATCCGCGCGTTTTGTAACCTCTTTGGAGGATAGATCGACAGTGTTCAGCGTTTTTGCATCCCAAAGGGCCATAACGAGCTTGCCATTGTCAATTAATAAACCATTGGGCCCCTGCAGTCCGGACATGAATGTCGACACCTTTCCGTCTTCCAGAAGATAAACCGAGCCACCGCCCGAATCACTCACGTAAACTTTGCCGCCGTCTGTGGTAATATCGTTGAGGAATTTTGCACCTTCAACGGGATAGGTATGCGTGATCTTTCCGGTTTCAGTATCAACCTCGTGTATACGGTCGATATCGGTCACATACAGTTTGCCGGCGTGAAGGCCCATTCCTTTTGGAGCGTCCATCCCTCCTGCCCACGATTGTTGGATGACGCTTCCGTCCAGGGAAACTTTCGATATAAATCCGTTGCCGTCTTTGGCATCAGGGGCCCCGTCGATGTTTGATACGTAAAGTACATCGTTCTTCTCATCATACAGCACTGACTCGCAGGTGGTCATCGATGGTTCGGTCTCCCATTTGACTTTCAGGGTTACGGCTGTCTTTTCCTCCATCATTTCGGAATTTTCCTCGTTGTTTTGTTTCGGGGAATTACAGGCTGAAAAGAGCGCAGTAAAAGCAATGAGGGTGATCGGGTAAGCTTTCATATATATTCAGTTTGGTTTGCTGATCTGTCCGGCGGCGGCCGTGTGGGGTGGGCAAATATAGTATTTTAAAGGGACGCAGGCAACGCCACGCGGATGCCAAGGTGTTTGAAATCAGCGGGTTTGACTCCAACGGATGGCATAATGTTTTTCCCGCTGACCCTGCATGAAACACAACCGAAAGCGGAATGCCGTTATTGCTACACTTGTTGTTCTGGCGGTGATCATTACTGCAAGGATTGCACTGCCGTACGTGATCCTGCATTACGCAAATGATACGCTGGCAAACATGGATGGCTACACCGGACACATCCGGGATATTGACCTGGCTATCATCCGCGGAGCCTACAAGATCGATAGCATCTATATAAACCAGGTCGACAGTATAACGGGGAAAGAAACGCCTTTTCTTTCCGCTTCTACGGTAGACCTATCTGTCGAGTGGAAATCGCTGCTCAAGGGTTCGCTCGTGGGAGAAGTCGTCGTTGATCGCCCGGTCGTGCGATTTACCAAAGAAGAGGTCGAGCCAAAGGAGGTGCAGAAAGACTCTTCTGATTTCCGAAAGGTCCTGAAAGATTTCATGCCGCTTGACATCAACCGACTGGAATTTCGAAACGGCCAGCTCCAGTACGTAGACAATACTTCCAAGCCAAAAGTGAACATCAGGATGACGGAGGTTGACATCGTGGCGTTAAACCTCAGGAACAGCTATGATTCCGCGGCGGTTCTGCCCGCGCGCATTGATGCACAGGCAACCATTTACGATGGCCGTCTCGACATCGAAATGAGGCTCAACCCCCTCGCCGATGTTCCGACGTTTGACATGAACGCAGAATGGAAACACACCAACCTGGTCAAGCTCAACGAGTTCTTCCAGGCCTATGCCAAGATTGATGTGAACAAAGGAACGTTTGGACTTTATGTCGAAGTCGCTGCCAAGGAAGGAAGCTTCACCGGTTATGTCAAACCTCTCCTGGAAGACATCGATGTTCTTGGCAAGGAAGACCGCAAGGATAACTTGCTGAGGAAGGCATGGGAAAGCATTTCCGGAACGGTCACTGAAATATTTGAGAACCAATCGGAAGAAACGTTTGCCACCAAGATCCCTTTGCGAGGTGACATCGACAACCCCAAGGCCAACATTTTCTTTGCCATCGTGCAGATCCTCGAAAACGCTTTCATTAATGCACTGCAACCCTCCATCGATCAGCAAATAAGCCTCGCCGCTGTGGACAAGGAACAGGAAAAAGAGAAGAAAGGCCTCATCGAAAAAGTGTTTGGCGGCAAGGATGAAAACAAGGGTGAGGCAAAGAGATCAAAGAAGGAAAAGAAGGAAAAGCGGACCACTCGCGAAACGAAGGCCGAAAGGAAAGATCGCGGACGATAGCCCGCCTGTTGCAAGTTTCGCTAAATACTCCATTATTGCAGGAAAGACATTTCTTCACCCTGCATGCTCAGACAACGGCTCTTCGATATCATATTTTGGGTTCGGAAATTTATCCGCGAGAAGTTTCGCTCGAAAAATGAGGACCTCGCCTACTACGTGTCGATCGCCATCTCAGCTATTATCTTTATCGCTGCGCTCAACGCATTCGTTGAACTGACGGATGAACTCGCGGAAAACGAGCTGACTGCAGTTGATGAGGGTGTTACAGAATTCGTCCTCTCTTTTCGCTCGGACGCCCTTACAAGATATTTTACCTTCGTTACTGACCTCGGCGACCGGTACGCTTACCTTGCGATAACTGTAGTACTGGCGGGCTACTTTTTCTTCCGGCATCGCAGCTGGAAGTTCATCATTCAGATCTCAATGGTGCTCATGCTCGCGACACTATCAAACGTTGTTCTCAAGCAGGTCATTAATCGACAGAGGCCTGTGCTGGAGCACCTGGTTACCGTGAATACGTTAAGTTATCCCAGTGGACATTCGATGGCCGCAATGGCCTTCTATGGTTTCCTGGTCTTTCTTTGTCTGCGTTACCCCATGCGACGATGGCTGCGGATCTGCCTCCTGACCATCCTTGTTTTGTTGATCTTTTCTATCGGCATCAGCCGGATTTATCTCGGCGTCCACTTCCCAACGGATGTTGCCGCTGGATTTATCGGCGGACTGATCTGGGTCGCTTTCTGCGCTGTGGTGTTCGATGTCTTCGAACTCTGGAGGAATGGAAAGAATGTGACGCCTTCTGAACGGGCCTAACTCCTGGATACATAACGGCCGAACTTCTTACCGATTGAAGCGCCGTCTTTGCCGTCCTCCCGGCGATTGATAAAGAGGATGAAATCAATGCTGAACCGGCCTGCCCCCGTAAAAAAGAAGATCAGGGAAATCAATGCGTACAGAAAAGGAAGCTGGTTGTCCGCAAATATCTGCCCTTCGCCCAATCCAAAAGTCACAAGCATAAAGGAGATAAATAGCAACGCCGTTACCAACCGGGTGAATAGTCCCACGAGCAGAAAGAGCCCGCCCACCAGTTCGATGATCTTGCCAGTATACGCCATTGCTTCCGGAAAGGGGATCGACATGTTGAAGAGCAGATCGGTAAAGACGCCCATGTCGTGCGACGCAAACAATTGCCAACCGTGAAAGATCAGCATTATCCCCACCATGATGCGCACAAGGGCAATTCCGTCATACCACACGCCCGGAGATTGATTGAGGTTCACCATATCATGGAGCTATTAATTCAACAACCTTCCAAGATAGTTCATTACCGGGCGGAGATTATCCTGTTTCAGAGGAAAGACTTGCCGGGACTGACGGATTAACAGAAAATCAGGTGGAGTACGTCATTTTAAATGTCAAAGTCAGAAATTTCTGCACGAAACCAAACAGGGAGCGAGGAAGCCTTGTGTTGGATGAAAATCAGCGCTAAATTGGTTTCGAAATTTTATCTCTGTGAAAAGAACATTCTACTTCTCCGCCATCATTGCGATATGCACCGTCGCAGTAATCTCGTGCACCACGCAAAAAGAATCATCCACAACTGAAGAATCCGACGCAGCGATGCCTGAAAGTCCAAACTCGTTGACGTCCGAACAGAAAACGGAGGGCTGGCAGTTGCTCTTCGATGGAAAAACTCTCGATGGATGGAAGCGTTTTAATCGTGATACCATCGGTCCGCTCTGGAGTGTCAGTGAAGGGTCAATCCTCTGTGATGGCGAAGGCCTGGGAGAAGGAAGTGGCGAGCACGGCGGTTCGCTTATCACCACGCGCCAGTTCAGCAATTTTGATCTCATTCTTGATTACAAGCTTTCCCCGGGAGGCAACAGCGGAATTCTTTATCACGTTGTTGAGGATCCAAAGTATCACTATGATTATGAAACCGGTCCTGAGTTTCAGCTGCTGGACGACGGCGGGTGGAAAGGTGACGCCCTCAACGATGCACAGAAGGCTGGTAGCAATTACGACATGTATGCAGCGGCAACATCCAAAAAAATCAATCCGGCGGGTGAATGGAATACTGCGCGCATCGTTTACAACAACGGGCATGTAGAACATTGGCTGAACGGAGAAAAAATTGTCGAGTTCGATGAGAACAGCGACGACTTCAAAGCCCGTCGTGACAAGAGTAAATGGAAAGACTATCCGGATTGGAACAAGGAAAAAACAGGGGCCATTTCCCTACAAGACCACGGTGCACCTGTCTATTTTCGCAACATCCGTATTAAAGAACTTTAAGCAAGCGCCCGGCGGGCATGGGTGTTACTGATGCCGATTGCCCAACTCTGCCATGAACTACCTCGATCACGCCAAAACCGCCCCTGCGCTTTATGCGTTTCTCCCGCTATTGTATGTAGCCTGGTCTGACACACTGTTAACACCGACGGAAACGCGGGCGCTGACAGCTTTTATCCGCGGTCAGGCGTGGCTTTCTGATCGCGACAAGGAGGTCATCCTTTCGCGATTGGATCCATCGGCTCCCCCCTCACCCGATGAGTTCAAGGCATGGCTTCGCGAAATCCGGACTGTGGTAGACCCGCAACAACCGGACACGAATGATTCCCTGGTTGATATCGGACTAAAGCTTGTCAGGCTCCACAGGTCAGACAGCGGGGAACAGTCACTTGTTGAACCTCAGCAGGTGATGAAGGGCATGGCGGATTCCCTCGGCTTTATCAACAGCGAATCCGTATTTCATTTCTATCCACAAAGCCGCAAGACCATCACGCAGCAGCGAGGGACTATCTCTAACTTCGATGTAGAGGCAATGACCCTGTTGCTGGACGACCGGAACAGGCCAATCTATGAAAAAGTAAGAAAGCTGTTGTCAGAGCCCGAGTTTCAGTATATGGACGCAGCAGATCTATCTGCGTACCGAAACAAGGTTCTTGAATGGTGCAAACTTCTCGCCGACCAGGGGTTCGGCGCCATGGGATACCCCCGCGAATTCGGTGGAGGCGGCGATATGGCGGGCTACTTCGCCATCATGGAAGCGCTTAGCTACCATGACCTGAGTCTCGTGATAAAATTCGGCGTGCAGTTCGGCCTTTTCGGGATGAGTGTGTATTTTCTCGGAACGGAAAAGCATCACCGGGCCTATCTTCCCGATATTGGCAAATTAAAGCTGCCGGGATGTTTTGCGATGACGGAAACCGGTCACGGATCCAACGTCAGGGGTATTGAGACGACTGCGACTTATGATGGCGCAACGCGAAGCTTCACCATCCATACGCCGCATGCAAACGCGCAAAAGGAATTCATCGGAAACGCGGCGTGTCACGGACAGATGGCAACGGTCTTTGCTAAAATGATCGTGGAAGAAAAGGATTACGGAGTCAGTGCGTTCCTCGTACCGCTCCGAGACGCAAACGGTGCTCTCCTTCCGGGCATATCGATACGCGACTGTGGCAGAAAGATGGGATTGAATGGCGTCGACAACGGACTGATCACGTTCACCAACGTCGTTGTGCCTTACGACAATCTTCTCGACCGGTTCGCGCGCATCACGGACGAAGGGAAGTTCGACAGCCCGATCGCCAGCGACAACCGCCGATTCTTTACGATGCTCGGCACGCTGGTTGGTGGGCGAATAGGCATACCGCGGTCAGGCCTCAGCGCCAGCAAGTCAGGGCTCACAATTGCCATTCGATATGGCGACCGCCGCCGTCAGTTCGGTCCGGAAGGCGGAGAGGAAATACCCGTCCTCAACTACCGCCAGCATCAAAGGCGGCTAATGCCTCTTCTTGCCAATGCTTATGCCCTGCATTTCGCTTTGCAATATCTGACAGATCGTTTTCTGCATCGCACGGATAAAGACATACAGGAAATTGAAGCGCTCGCAGCAGGATTAAAAGCGGTAGCCACCTGGAGTACGACGAGCACCTTGCAGGAATGCCGTGAGTGTTGCGGAGGAAAAGGTTACATGTCCGAGAACCGTATCGATGCGCTGAAAAATGATACGGAAGTCTATACGACTTTTGAAGGAGACAATACAGTCCTCATGCAGCTTGTAGCGAAAAGCCGATTAACGGAGTTCAAACAGGAGTTCAGCAACATGGACGTGTTTGGCATCTTTAACTATGTCGCCGAGCAGGCGCGGACATCAATCACCGAGCGCAATCCGATCATTGTGCGGAGCACCGATGAAGAACACATACTTGACTCCGGTTTTCACCTGAACGCTTTCCGGTATCGCGAGCGGGATATCCTCACTTCGGCGGCGAAACGGTTAAAAAGGCACATTGACAGCGGTATGGATTCGTTCGATGCGTTCAACGTGTGCCAGAACCATCTCGTACAAGTGAGTTTCGCCTACATAGAGCGGATCATTCTTGAGCAGTTCGTCGCACAGGTGGAGGGGACAAAGGATCCTTCTTGTAAAGCAATACTGAACAAGCTTTGTCAGCTTTACGCACTTTGGCAAATCGACAGCAATAAGGGATGGTACCTGGAAAACGGATATATGGAAGGCGTGAAGACAAAAGCCGTCCGAAAGGCGGTCGATCAGCTGTGCTGGGAAATCAGGGAGGATGCAATTCCTCTTGTAAACGCTTTTGCCATACCGGACAGATGCCTGGTAGCACCCATCGCGTTCGATGCTTAAGGGAATTCAAAGTCCCGGCGCGATTCTCCGGAACTTTGAACGACCAGACCTTCCGCTAGATCATCGACGCGGTCAAAAGCGCGCCACCACCGATCAGGATGTAGATACTCAGCAAAATGATCATCAGGATGCCGATGAACTTGTAATGCGATTTCAGGTTTTCGAGAGCGCCTTCCAGCGTACGCGTATCCTTCGTATGCAGGGCGACCCTTATCTGGTTTGAAAAACGGAAGAGATAGAAGACAGGGAAAAAATACAGGAGAGCCATCGCGATATAGATCACGCTGATCAGGCCTGGATATGGCATGGTGTCCCCTAGTGTAGCAAAGAGAGTCCCCGCGAATAGCCCGCCGAGTACCATGAGTCCGATAAAACAAAATCCGAGGATAGCCAGGAACTTGCTCCACCGGCTGGTCTCATGGAGATATCCCGAAGCCTGAGGTGTTACGGTCAGCTGACTGTTGGGATATGATGTCCCCGCGTCAATGATAGTTTCATTTTCCATAGGTTTAAGTTTAAGTGGGTATTTTTATTTAGTCAACGGTTCAGGTTGGTCTTCAGCGCAGGTATGGCTCCAGCGCCTTTTGCCAGATAGCATAGCCGTCGGCGTTCATGTGCAGCATGTCCGCGCGAAACAATTCCTTGCGCGGATTGCCATTGGCGTCCAGCATGGGCTCCCAGATGCTGACAAAGTCAGCGCGCCGCTTATCGTGCAGGTAATCGCGGATTGCGTCATTGGCGGCCTTGATCTGAGGCATCAGATGCTGCCTGCTGGGACTGGGTTTCATCGACACGAAAGTTATGCGGGCACGAGGCAATTCCCGCCTCAGGAGTTCAAACAGACTCGTAAAACGATCTACGACGATCTCACTGGTGACTGTTTTATCCATGAAGTCGTTTTCACCGCAGTAAACCACCACCTGCTTCGGCTTGTAGGGGATGACGATCTGGTCGGCATACTGTATAACGTGAGGTAGACTCGAGCCCCCAAAACCCCGGTTGATAATGGTGTGCCCCGGGAAAGCGTCGCCGACATCATTCCACATCCTGAAGGAAGAACTACCTACGAAAACGATGGCCTTGCCCGGAGGGTGCTGAAGGCTGTCTGCGGTCTTGAAAGCCCGGATCTCTTTCCAAAAGGGGCGCTCCTGCGCATTGACAACCAGTGAAAAGCAAACGAGCACGAAGGTGAATAATCTAATCATGATACGTAAGATACAATTTTTAAGACAATATTCGGTGAGGTAAGATAGTGCGTAGCGGGGGAAAATAGTTGTGATCAGAAAATAAAATGCGATCCGGTTTGCAATTCGGAAGCAATGATTTCCTTGAATGCGGTGGATTTTTCATCCAGTCGCTCCAACAATACCAACTGATTGCCCGCACGCACAAAGTTTTGATCTTCATAGCGGGCGCCGTAGTAGACATCGCGATTGAAATAGTCAGCGAGAAATCGGATTGCCTGCATGTAGATAAGGAACGATCCGGAGTAAAGGATCAGGCCCTGCTCGGCAGTCGTCAATTCGTCGCCCATGCTGCTGAGATAACCATTGACGATGGCCTTGAAGAAATCGTCCCGGACTTCGATCCTGTCGAAGTCTTTTTCCTCTTCGTTGGCAGGCGAAAGATAGGTCCTCATCATATCTCCCATGTCGCTGATGAAGTATCCCGCCATTACCGTGTCCAGATCAATTACGCAGAGTCCTTTGCCACGATCGTCAAACAAGACATTGCTGATCTTCGTGTCATGGTGGGTTACCCGCTTTTTGGCCATTGCATTCGCCTGGATCCGTTCGAATTCTTCGACGATGCCGGAGTATTTCTTTATGCCTGCGATCAGATGGGCCGATTGACGGATCCGTGCGGGATCGCCGTTCTCAAGCGCTGATTCAAACTGCCTGTAACGGAGGGTAAGATTGTGAAAATCCGGAATGGTCGTATGCAGCAAGCCGGCGTCAAAACCCGACAACAGCCGCGTGAACTTCCCGAACTGCAAGGCGGCCTCGAATGCCTGATGGGGTGTCGACACGGTGTTAATGGTATGCGATCCTTTGATGTAGGGAAAAACCCGGAAGTATCCATCCGCCTCTTCGTAGTAAATGTCCTCCCCTTCCAGATTTGGAACTGGGGAGACGAAAAGATAGGAAGGAGAATGTTCTTTCAGATACCGGTCAATCATTCGGATATTGGCGGCGACCTCGAACGGCTTGCGGAAGACCTGGTGATTGATCCGCTGCACAATGAATTCTTTTCCATCAGTGGTAACCTTCCAGGTGTTGTTGATCAATCCACTGGTCAATGACTCCACCTGGCTGGTCTGCGGATCGATCCCGTAGACCTTTAAGACCTTTTCTATCATTTGTTGTGATTCAAATCACGATATACGAATCCCGAATATAAGTAATTGTAGTCAATTTGAATATAAGCAGCTTAATTCGCCATGAAAATACGAAGCCGGCCATTTCCTAAACCCCGGTAAACTCGACGAGGCAGGCTCTTTCCAACTTCTGCCTCGTGCATTGTATTAGCGAAGCTTTTGTAATAATTTTCGTGCGACATCCGGTAACCAATTCCCTTGCTCATTATGAAAATCCTTCACGCAGGTCCCTTGAATGTACTATATGAAAATGGTTTCCTGAGGGTGATCAGTTACGGTGGTAACGAGATTATCAGGATGATCTACTTCGCGTTGCGCGACCACAACTGGAACACCATCAGTCATCGGATTGAAAACGAGCGGATCGAGGCACAGAGCGATCGCTTCGAGGTGACGTATGACTGCCTGAATATCAGCGAAGGCACCGAGATAATTGCGTGGAAAGTAAAGATTGAAGGGTGGTCCGACGGGTCAGTCATTTTCGAAATCGCGGGTGAAGTGCGAGCCCCTTTCCGAAGGAACCGCGCGGGGTTTTGTGTACTTCATCCACTGGATGTGCTCGGGGAAGAATGCAGGATCACGCACTCTGATGGCTCTTCGACAGCGAAGGTATTTCCGGCCGATGTGGCGCCGGACAATCCATTCGTCGACATTGAGCGAATGCAATGGACTTCGTCGGGAATTTCATGTATGCTCGTATTTGAAGGTGACCTCTTTGAGACCGAAGATCAGCGCAACTGGGGTGATGCGTCCTTCAAAACTTTTTGCACTCCGCTGACCCGACCTTTTCCCGTTGAGTTGCGGAAAGGCGACAGGATCATGCAGCGGGTGACGTTCAGGCCGGATGCAAAACTGAGCCCTTTAAAGGAAAAGGATAGCGATATTATTTTGCGGGATGCCGGACACCGAAGCAAGCTTCCTATGTTTGGCATGGGCGAGTCTACGGAAAGCCGTCATTTGACGGATAAAGCCGCCTCTCTTCTCCGCGATCTTCGCTTCCGCTATTACCGGATCGATTTGTCACCTTCCTCGGAGAATTTTGCTTCCGAGTTTTCCAACGCCTATGAGAATGCGTTTAGGGCGGGCGTTGCACTGGAAGTGGCTCTTCATCTGACGGACAATCTTGACGAGGAGATCGAAGCCTTCAGCGTCATTTGCCAGCAGAACAAGGTCCGGCTGCGGAAGGTCGCGCTGCTTCCGGCCAACGGCATGGTTACTGCTCAGGCAGCCATCGACAGGATTCCGTCGTTAAAAGAGGTTTTTCCCCGTGTCCTCTTCGGAGCGGGTACCAACTACAATTTCAATGAGATCAACAAGAACAGATTCCTCGCCTCCAACGTCGACTTCATAACCTTTTCGGCAGATCCACAGGAGCACGCATTTGATGACCGGACCATCCTGGAAAACAGCGCGTCTCCGGAGTATCTCGTCAGGAGCGCAAAGTCAATTTACGGTAGTGAAATTCCTGTTCACATTTCACCGTTGACATTGCGAAAACGATTCAACCCTTATGCGACCAATCCGGCAGATTTGTATATCGATGAGGATGCGAAGGCCGACCCTCGGATGAAAGAACCCTTTGCAGCATTGTGGACGTTTGCCAGTATTTGCAGCGCTGCAAAAGGAGGTGCATCCGCAATTACTTTTTTTCAAACCACAGGTAACCAGGGTATCCTCTCACTCCACGATGAACCCTATCCCGTCTATGATATGCTGAAAAGCCTCTCTCTGTATCAGGACAAAGCAGTGACGGTGCTCGAAAGCCGCGATACAATGGTCACCGGTATGCTGTTGGATGGAAAATTGCTGGCGGTTTGCAACCTTTCTCACGACGGCAAGCGCGTGCGCTGGAATGAAAGCGTGTTTGAACTTGAACCCGGACAAATCCGGTTTGAGCCGCTAGACCGTCCGAAGTAACTTCAATTGCTGTTTGAGTTCCTTGAGGTGCTCCGATGCTTCCTTGATTTTTTCATTGAACTCATCTCGTACCTTGTCGGCGTTCTGAGAGCGGCCGAAGAACTCCAGGTTGTTCTTCCACAGCGCAATATCATTTTCGGCCTTTGTGATCTTCTTCCGGATTGCCTGTTCCTTCTGGTAGAGCTTTCTATCCCCCATGGGATCGTTGCGCAGATCGCTGATCTGATTTTCCAGCAGGACCCGGCTGCGCTCTTCTTCGTTGAGATCCGGGATGGCGGCTACAAACTTATCTACAGCCTCATGATACCGGTTCTTCATTGTGGATATATCCTTGCGGGGTACAAATCCAACGGTGTTATAGCGGTCCTGCAGATCCCGCAGCAATGCTGTTGAAGCAGTACCCTCCGCGGCATTCCTTTCGAGTTCCTCGCAGATCGCAGTCTTCAGGTTGAGGTTATCAATCTGCTCCTGCTCTACCTTGCCCATCTGGCCGCGCTTTTGCGCGAAGAAGTAATCGCAGGCCTCTTTGAATTCTTTGAAGACCTTCTCGCGGAATTTTTCAGGAACCGGACCCACGTCCTTCCATTTCTGCTGCAGCATTTTCAGATCGCCGGAAGTTTTCTCCCAGTCCTGGCTCTCTTTCAATTCCAAAGCCTGTTTGACGAGCGCATTCTTCGCCTGAAGATTCTGCTCGCGTTCCTCGTCGAGTTTCTTGAAGAAAGTATTTTTGTTATTGAAGAACGATTTGAAAGCGGACCAGAATTTCTTATTGACATCCTTCGCCTTCGCGCGCGGCAGGCCACCGATTGTCTCCCATTTCTTTTGAATCTCCAGTATTTCCTTCGTCTTTTCGTTCCATTCCTTGATGCGGTCGGTCTGGAACGTCGCATATGCCTGCGCTTCTTCGCCGAGCTTTAGTTTGAGCTCAAGGTTTTGATGAAGTTCGTGCTGCAACGTCTGCAGGTATGCATCGCGCCGTGCATACACGGCGTCTGACGCGGATTTGAAACGTTGCCAGATCGCTTCCTTCTCTTCCGCCGGTACAGGTCCTATGTGCTTGAATTCCTGGTGGAGTTCATTCAATTCACGTATGGCGTCTTTGATGATCTCTACATCGGCAAGACGTTCTGCGCGCTGGCACAACTCAATCTTGGACTCGAGATTTTTTTTGCGATCGAGTTCCTTCAGTTCGAAGTAGATACTCTGGTTATCATAGAAGCGGTCTACGAGCGCGTGATAGTTTGCCCATAGCGATTTTGCCTGTGTGCCCGGAATTGGACCAATGCTGCGCCATTCCTTTTGCAGCTCTTTGAAGGCCTCAAACTGGTTCGTGTTATCAGGCGAATCGACCAGCACGCGGATCTTTTCAATGAGATCCATTTTTTTCCGAAGGTTTTCATTCTTCTGTTCCTCCTGCTGACGGAAAAACTGCGCACGACGGTCGCGAATCAGCCGCAGATTCGCTTCGAAGGCTGCGTCTGTGTCGTCACCTTTGTAATCAAAATCATCGGCTTCTCCCCCATCTCCGGTGAACCTCTCCAATGCAGCAGCGCGTTCCTTCCCGCGAATGTCGTCATAGAGTGGTTTGATGTCTTTCAAGACCAGGTCAATCTTCCGAAAGTTTGATTCTTTCGTCAGATCTTTAACAACCGTGACTAGTTGCGATTTTGTATAGTGGCTGTAGTCAACGTGTTTGTGTTCTTCCTCATCGAATGAATCATCAAACGCCTCGTCTTGTTCAGATAAGTCCGCCTCACTGTTGAGCGCGTGATCTGAATGGTTGCTGGAAACTCCCGCTTCTTGCACCTGATCAAGCTCATCGCGTTTGCCTTTTTCGATTTCCATGGTAAAAGAATCCATTGCTACCCCCTTTTATGCTAAGTTACTCAAAAATGCCTAATTCAATCGCGGGTCAACCGGATAGTTAGAATACACGGAAAACCTGCCTCCCATGTTTTCGAGGGCTTTTCTCCACATTATTTCGGGCTCCGTATCGAATAACAGCTGGTCCGTGACGTAATCGCAAACAATCCAGGAATCCTGATCCAGTTCCGCATCGAGTTGCCCGGGCCCCCAGCCGCTGTAACCCAGGAAGAACCGAATGTCTTTCTGGTCGATTTGATGCGTCTCCAGGAGAAGCATCAGGTTTTCAAAAGCGCCACCCCACTGAATGCCTGTAACAATCTCAACGGCATTTTCGAGGGTTGCGTTGCGATGAATAAAATGAAGCGTGTCTTGCTGCACCGGTCCTCCCACATAAACTACGCTATCAAGTGTGGCCAGGTCTTCCATTACTTCACTGACCTTGAGGATCGAAGGTTTGTTTAGTACAAAACCGAATGAACCGTCTTCATTGTGCTCGCAGAGCAACACTACTGTTCTTTCGAAATTAGGATCGGGAAGGAAAGGTTCGGATATCAACAATCTGCCTCGCTCAGGTTTGATCTTATTCCGGTATTTGAAGAACTCCATTCGCGCAATTTATCGTTACAACTGTCCCGGCATCCGAAAAAACTCACTCGGAGCTGACACTTTTCAATACATGAATAAAATACTTAACCATCACGTATGCAAATCTTATTTCTTTGATAAATTTCGTGCCTGTATACCCGCTTAACGCGTGCACGAAAAGTTCAACTAAAATGCAAAACTTAGCGAATATAAGAAAAGACTACAGGAAGGCTACACTCGATGTTGCCAGTGTTGACGTAGATCCTGTTGCGCAATTTGAAAAATGGTTTGGCGAGGCATTGAATTCAGAGGTGATGGAACCGAATGCGATGAATCTTTCTACTGTGAATGAACAGGGAAAGCCTTCCTCGCGAATGGTGTTGCTGAAAGGTTTGGAGAAGGGCCGATTTGTTTTTTACACAAATTATCAGAGCAAAAAGGGCAAAGAACTTGATAACAATCCTGCGTGTGCGTTAACATTTTTTTGGCCTGAGCTCGAACGACAAGTGCGTGTTGAAGGAGTTGCATCGCGGGTGGAGTCGCGTTTATCGGATGAATATTTTCAGAGCAGGCCGCGCGAATCACAAATGGGCGCGTGGGCATCACCGCAAAGTATTCTCATCGAAAGCAGGGAGATCCTGGAAGAACGCTTTCACGCAATCGAAAAAAAATTCGAGGGGCAACCGGTGTTGCCACGTCCGCATCAATGGGGTGGCTTCCAGGTGGAGCCTTTCCAGATCGAATTCTGGCAAGGAGGTCCCGGCAGAATGCACGACCGAATACAATACGTTAAGGTGGATGCGGCGTGGAAGATTTACCGCCTTGCACCGTAATACTACCGGAGCTGAAACAAGTTATCGACGCCGATCAATCTTCGCACGGTGAATCCTTCTCCATATTGCGCGCCGATCGCGTGGCCATATTCAACCGCGCGTGCTTCCAGCATTTTCAGGAATCCCGGTCTACTGATGTAGGTCTCGGGTTCAGTGCTGGCCGGATCGAAAAATTGAGAACCGAAGGCTTTGATTGCTTTCATCTTGGTGTCCCACTCTGCGGAAATATCGACGACGAAGTCGGGTGTGATGAACTGACTTTGGATGTAATGATATACCAGCTCCGGCCGCCAGGGAAGCTGCGGCTTTCCTTGCTCATCGTGCGTTTCTATCTTGATCAGTCCGGATAAGAACGAAGCATCATAAGCGAGGTTCGCGCCTTTGCCGTGATCGACGTGCCGGTCATAGATGGCGTTTGCGAGAATGATTCTCGGTTGGTATTTCCGTATCGCGCGAATGACGCTCAACTGGTTCTCCGGATTGTTCTGAAAAAAACCATCGGCGAGTCCGAGATTTTCCCGCGCCACTACGCCCAGTATGCGCGCGGATTCAAGGGCCTCGCGATGCCGCGTCTCGGGTGTGCCCCGCGTGCCCAATTCTCCGCGTGTCATGTCGACGATGGCGACGCGGTGACCCAATTGTGTATGCTTTGCGATAACGCCGCCACAGCCGAGTTCTGCATCATCGGGGTGCGACGCCAATACGAGGATATCAACTTTCATGATGTGGCGCTAGTGCGATCTGTTTCCATGGGCGCGGCATCACGCGACTTCGAGTTCTTTTGCGACGAGGAATTTTTCAGCATCCAGCGCCCCCATACAACCCGTTCCCGCTGCGGTCACAGCCTGGCGATAAACCCGGTCGGCGGCATCTCCTACCGCAAACACACCGGGCACATTCGTCTTCGTAGTTCCGGGCATAACCTGGATGTACCCTGTCTCGTCCATGTCGATGATGCCTTTGAAAATATCGGTATTCGGCTTGTGACCGATCGCCAGGAAGAATCCCTGTACCGGAATGATGCTCTTTGCTCCCGTTTTGTTGTTGATGACGCGGATTGCATTCACGCCATGATCATCTCCAAGGATTTCCTCGGTTTCCGTATTCCAGTGAATTTCAATATTCGGAGTATTCAGTACACGCTGTTGCATGATCTTCGAGGCGCGCATCTCATCACGACGGACGATGAGGTGCACCTTTTTACACAACTTGGAAAGGTACGTAGACTCTTCGGCGGCCGAATCACCGGCGCCTACTACGGCCACTTCCTTGTCGCGATAAAAGTATCCGTCGCAGACGGCGCACGCGGAGACACCGCGGTTGTTATATACCGTCTCGCTGGGAAGCCCGAGGTACTTCGCCGAAGCGCCCGTGGCGATGATCACGCTCTCGGCCAGGATCTCTTGCCTGTCATCGACGACAACCTTCAGCGGGTAACCGGAAAAATCGACGGAGGTGATCAGCCCATAGTGAATCCGGGTGCCGAAGCGCTCAGCTTGTTTCTGAAAGTCGAGCATCATCTGTGGGCCGTTGATGCCGTCGGGATACCCCGGATAGTTCTCCACGTCATTGGTTGTGGTAAGCTGCCCGCCCGGTTGACCTCCTGTGTATAATACAGGCGACAGACCGGCCCGCGCCGCATAGATAGCGGCAGTATACCCTGCAGGTCCCGAACCGATAATCAATACTTTTTCTACTTCTTTACTCATTTGCCAGTGTGTGTTGTGTGCGGTAAGATAATACAAAGCCGCCTGTCTGCACATGCCTTGTCGTTTGAACGTGCGCGGCAGCGCGTCAGAGTTCCTTCAATTCTCAAGATCCAGGCGGTTTTTTAACCCAGGTAAGGTTTTAAAGCTTTACTTCTGGAGGTGTGTCTTAATCTCCTGATAGCCTTTTCCTTAATCTGCCTGACCCGTTCGCGGGTCAAATTGAATTTTTCGCCGATTTCTTCAAGGGTCATGGCGTGCTCGCCATTTAGTCCGAAATAAAGCGTGATTACGTCAGCCTCGCGCTGCGTCAGAGTGGAGAGCGCGCGCTGCACTTCCCGGCGAAGGGAGTCATTCATTAACCCGGAGTCCGGTGTCTCTTCGCTGTCATTCTCAAGAACATCGAGGAGGCTATTTTCCTCCCCCTGAACGAAGGGCGCATCCATCGAGACATGGCGGCCGGAGATCTTCATTGTATCGACCACTTCCGCGGTCGTCACGTCGAGTACCTCCGCGAGTTCTTCAGGAGAAGGTTCACGTTCATATTTTTGTTCCAGCTCCGAAAAAGTCTTCGAGATTTTGTTGAGCGACCCCACCCGGTTCAGGGGAAGCCGTACGATGCGGGACTGTTCCGCGAGTGCCTGCAAGATGGATTGACGAATCCACCACACTGCATAAGAAATGAACTTAAAACCGCGGGTCTCATCAAAGCGCTGTGCTGCTTTAATGAGACCCAGGTTTCCCTCGTTGATGAGGTCGCCAAGGGATAGCCCCTGGTTCTGATATTGCTTGGCTACCGAGACAACAAATCTCAGGTTGGCTTTAGTCAACTTCTCGAGAGCAATTTGATCCCCCTCCTTAATCCGCTTGGCCAGTTCAACTTCTTCGTCGGGTGTCAGCAAGTCAACTTTTCCGATTTCCTGCAGATACTTATCCAACGATTGACTCTCGCGGTTCGTGATCTGTTTACTGATCTTTAGCTGTCTCATTCAGATTGCTATACGATGATTGTCTAACAAAGTAAATGGAAAAGTTAGTTCCTGTCAATCCTGGCTCATACGATTATTCGGTGGGTGTTGTCTCTTTCCGGGGTGGTCTGGGAAGCAATACTTTTCTGGACAATCTGAACTTTCCGGTCTTCTTATCTACCTCGATGAGTTTAACTTTCACTTCTTCACCGACTTCGAGAACACCTTCCATATTTTCCAGACGTTCCCACTTGATTTCAGAGATGTGCAGCAGGCCGTCCTTGCCTGGCATGAACTCGACGAAGGCGCCGAATGGCATGATGGATTTCACCTTACCCTCATATACTTCTCCGACTTCAGGCACAGCGACAATCGCGCGGATGCGCTTCAACGCGCCGTCCATTGATTCCTTGTTGCTGGCGAATACGCTTACGATGCCTTTGTTGTCAACTTCTTCGATGACGACAGTAGCGCCAGTGGTATTCTGAATATCCTGAACGATTTTGCCGCCAGGACCTATTACCGCGCCGATCATTTCCTTGTCGATCATCACGGTTTGAGCTCTCGGTGCGTGAGGTTTCAGATCCGGTCTCGGAGCTGACAGCGTCTTCTTGATCTCATTGAGTATGTGAAGCCTGCCCTCTTTGGCCTGCATCAATGCTGCCTTCAAAAGATCATAGGTGAGGCCTTCGACCTTGAGGTCCATCTGGCAAGCGGTTATTCCCTTCTCAGTTCCTGTAACTTTGAAGTCCATGTCTCCCAGGTGATCTTCATCACCAAGGATGTCGGAGAGGATGGCATACTTTCCTGTCTTTGCGTCGGAGATCATTCCCATGGCGATTCCGGATACCGGACCTTTCACCGGTACGCCGGCGTCCATCAGCGCGAGCGACCCCGCACATACAGTAGCCATCGAAGACGATCCGTTTGACTCGAGGATATCGGACACTACGCGGATGGTATAGGGATTCTCCGAATCCGGAGGCAACACATACTTTAAGGCGCGCATGGCGAGATTTCCATGTCCCACCTCGCGTCTGCCCGGGCCCCTGTTCGGTTTCACTTCACCGGTCGAGAATCCGGGGAAGTTGTAGTGCAGGATGAATTTATTGGAACCGGAGATCATGGCTCCGTCGATCGTCTGCTGATCGAGCTTCGTACCCAGCGTGACTGTCGTGAGGGACTGTGTCTCACCGCGGGTGAAAATCGCAGATCCATGTGGAGACGGAAGGTAATCTACCTCCGACCAGATGTCGCGGATCTCATTGGGCTTACGGCCATCGAGGCGGACTCCTTCATTGAGGACCAGATCACGCGACGCTTTCTTCTGAATGTCGTGGAAGTAATGCTTCGCCAGGTCCTTGTCGACGGTTGTGTCTTCCGGGAGTGACTCCAGATATTCATCAATTATTTTCTTAAAGCCTTCGGACCTCAGTTTCTTGTTTTTGGTCTGCAGCTTTGCGTGCTGATAGGTCTTATCGTAGAGCAGATCCCAGAGTTGCGCCTTCAGTTCTTCGTCTTTCTTCTCGTGGTCATATTTGCGCTTTTCCGTCTTCTGCGTTTCGCGGGTCAGCTCAAGCTGTAGTTCGCATTGTACTTTTATCGCTTCGTGGGCAAGGCGCAGAGCTTCGAGCATGTCGTCTTCGCTGGCTTCTTTCATTTCCCCTTCAACCATGAGGATATTGTCCAGAGATGCGGCGACGATGAGGTCGAGGTCGGCCTTTGCCCTGTCCGGCATGGTCGGATTGATGGCGAATTTCCCATCGATGCGGGCGACGCGGACTTCGGAGATAGGGCCTCCAAAGGGAATATCTGAAACCGAAAGGGCGGCGGATGCTGCAAACGCGGCCAGCGCATCCGGCAGTGCGCTCTCATCTCCCGATATGAGGTAGATCATAACCTGGGTTTCAGCGTGGTAGTCGTCGGGAAACAAGGGGCGTATGGCGCGGTCGACCAACCGGCTGATGAGGACTTCGTAATCGGAGAGTTTGCTTTCGCGCTTCAGGAAGCCGCCGGGGACTTTCCCGGTCGATGCGAATTTTTCCTGGTAGTCGACGGAAAGCGGAAGGAAGTCGGCGCCTTCTTTGCCTTGCTCAGAGGCAACAACCGTTGCCAGGATCATGGTATTGCCCATTTTCAGCACGACGGAGCCGTCAGCCTGACGAGCGAGCTTGCCTGTTTCAATGGTAATTTCGCGGCCATCCGGCAGCTTACAGGTCTTGGTGATAACATTAGGTTTCATGAGTTGATAAGTTTTGGCCGGTCAGAAAACCCCGGAACCAGAAGCACTAGCGCTTCCTGCCAGGAGCCTTTCGGCGGTTTTTCTAATTGACCCGGTGCATAAATGATAAATGAATGGTCGGTGGGGTAGTCGGTACTTGTCGGAGGAAAACCCCTCAAAAAATGGAAAAAGGGAACCGTGGTTTTGGTTCCCTTCAAGCTTATTTTCGCAATTCCAGCTCGGCCAGGATTGCCCTGTATCTTTCGATGTCAGAATTCTGGAGGTAGTTCAGAAGTTTCTTACGCTTTCCGACAAGTTTCATCAGTCCTTGTTGGGTGGAGAAATCTTTCTTGTTCTGCTTCAAATGAGCAGTTAGATGGTTAATTCTATGGGTGAATAGCGCAATTTGAGACTCTGCAGAACCGGTATCTTCTTTTTTCTTACCGTACCCATGCTTCTTGAACAGATCTTGCTTGATTTCAGTTGTCAAATACATTGCAAAAGTTATTTTTCTTTATTTCAGGGTGCAAATATAGGGTAATTGAATCCGATTCACAAAATCGGAACTAATATTTAAGTGGCTGGTTTTGACTGCAGTTTGCGGCTCGAGAACCACCCCCGGAGCCGGTCCAGCATCACCCGATAAGCGTCGGCATCGAAGAGTCGGGCATCCTCCCTCGCCTGCCGGAGGAACACAAGTCCGATGATCAGGAGTATGAAGTCTGCCGCCCACATGCCTACCATGGGACTTATCAGCTCCTGCTTCGCCATCTTCTCTCCTTGCATATTCAGCACATAGTAAATGATAAAGAAGATAATCGATATCAGGAAGGGTACGCCGAGTCCCCCGCGCTTGATGATCGCTCCCAGTGGCGCCCCGATGAGGAACATCGCAATGCACATAAAGGAACTTGCGATGATCTTATGCCATTGAATCTCGAAGACGATCTTCTCTTTCCGATAGTTGTCGATCGCCGAGTTGCTGTTCAGCACCTGGCTCTTGACCTGTCGGGCCATATTGGTAGCCGATTGGACCACATTGCGGGAAGCGGGCAGCGAGTAGATACTGTCAATTTTCGCAAGATAGGCAGAGTCGGTTGTCACGAGTGAGGAAGCACTATCGGTCGGGCTGCTGGTTGTAGTGGCGACCGTGGACATCGATTTCTTTAATTTTCGGTTTCCGGATCTCGGAAGCGGAGTTGGTGTACGGTTGGACTTTACAATGGGACTCGGAGTTCCTCCACCGGCTTCAGATCCCTCTTCGCGATTTTCTTTTGGCATATACTTGGTGCGGTTGATCGAATCGCGCACACGCCGGAAGTCCGCCAGATACTGGGGCATCGTCACCGAATCTTTATTGTAATAGCTAAAGTATGTCTGCTTGTACAGGAAGTGGTTCAGCTCCTGCTGCAGGATCTCGCGGTTAATGGAGTCGATGTCCATGTCCAGCTCGCTGAGATTGCGCATAATGCGGTTCGACTCAAACCATTTCTTGTCCGTGCGCTCGAGCTTGAAGGAAGAGAGATCAAAAACTACCTGTGTCTTGTCGAACTTGCTGCGGGTGAGACTTTCCGTCCGCTTGTTCTTTTGGCCGGTCATTTCCTTTTCCGTCGTTGCGCCTTCGGTATAATTGTAACCGTTGAATAGCTCGAACTTCAGGTACCGCTCGTTGAGGATCGTCGACATTCTGCCGGAATCGGCAATGGTAACTTCTTTGTTGCCGTCATTCTTCCTATGGTCATAGACGATGATGTCTTTGATCGTTATTCCGTCCGGCAATTTCTCGTTGACCTTGATACTGACTTCCGGAAGACCGTTGTAAAAGGCGCCCTCTCGCAGGTCAAGCGCCGGTTTCTTTTGTTTGATGTCGTAAAGAAGGCTGTATGCCTCCAGCGCCGCTTTGGGCACCAGGTTGTTGTTGATATAGAAGGCGATGAACGTGAGGGCCACTACGAAAAAGAAGATGGGCTGAATGGTCCGGAGTAAAGAGATTCCGGAGCTCTTGATGGCAGTGAGTTCGAAGTGCTCACCCAAATTACCGAATGTGATGAGGGATGAGAGCAGTACGGCCAGGGGCATGGCCACGGGTGTCATGAAAACCCCGAAGTAGAACAGCAGCTGACTCAACACATCCCATCCGAGATCCTTTCCGATAATGTCGTCGAAGTATTTCAGCATGTGCTGTGTGAGCAGGATGAAAACGACGACCATAAAGGTCATGATAAATGGACCTGTGAAGGACGAGAGGATGAGTTTGTCGATTTTTTTCACAACGATGCGCAGGTTCGCCGCAAAGTTACTCAAAAATAGGACCAAACATGGCCGGTGGCGCGATTCATACGATCGCCGGAGAATTTCCTTTGCGGCAGATTCAGACGCAGAGGCCGCGGTCGGGAGTGGCTAGCCGCCCACTGTTTTCCTCAGTGAATCAACCAGGCTTTGCCAGAGGGCAGTGAGTTCATTGATGTCTTCAAAATCCGAGTAGTCTATGACCTTGAGAAAGACGGATTGGGTGAGGTCGTTAAACTCCAGGCGAAGTTCAAAGTAGGAAGGATCTTTTTCGTCATCCGGATTTTCCGGGAGGAACTCAAATCTCGCAAAGTGATTAGTCCGATGGGCGACCAACCGCGCTTTGTGCTCTTCATTGTCCCAGAAGAACGTGAACACCTTGCTTTGATTGTTGATCCTGACATCGTCGGCAAACCATTCGGCTAGTCCGGATGCACTCTGAAGATATGGGTACAGCATCTTGATCGAGGCGTGCACCTCATAATCTGCCGTGAATAACTTTTTCTTTCTGGTTATTTGCATTGTGCCCATGTCACCTCCTCTTTTGCTTAATTTATATAAATTATCCGAATGAAAAAAAAATGCAAAATAAACCGCCCGCAACCTGAAATAAATGGTGTTTCTTTTGTAAGAGAGGCAGCACAATGTGGTGGTCGATCATTGCCCCGGCTCACTTGTCTCTGGCGAAACCCGGGTCTTGCCATAAAAAAAGGAAAGGGTGCTTCGTTTTTGTCGACAAGTTTGTAAGTTTGCGCCTCCAAAAGAATGGCGCGGTAGCTCAGGTGGTTAGAGCGTTGGATTCATAACCCAAAGGTCGGGGGTTCAACTCCCCCCCGCGCTACATCACAATTTAGTTTGCTCTCGGTTGCAGAGCGTTGGATTCATATCCGCGGCGGCGGACGGGGTTCAACTCCCCCCCGTGCTACATCACAATTTTATTTCGTTTAAGGTCACGGCGTGTCCGCTCACTCGCATTCCGTTGGCGTGCTGAAGCCCATCCGCTTATTTGTTTTTTTGTCATTGCTTCTATTAAAGCAATCCATTTGCTGGTCATTTTAATGCCCTCTCATTCAAGAATATAAAAAATACGCCATTGCAGGTTGATGCGCTTGTCCTATTTTTGCCTCCCCTAGAAAGGTTATGGAACAAGAAAACATTTCGCGCTGGATTGAGCAGATTACCCGGGAATTTTCACTTCAACAAAAATATGTAAAGGCTGTGGCGGAGCTCCTTATCGAAGGGGCTACTATTCCATTCATTGCCCGGTACCGGAAGGAACTGACCGGCAGTATGGATGAGGTCATGGTGGCAAATGTTCGCGACCGGCTGGAGCAATTGCGCGAGTTGGATAAACGTCGCGAGGCCATTATATCCTCCATCGAAAAACAGGAGAAACTCACGCCGGAATTGATGCAGCAGATCGTCGTTGCCGCGACCATTGCCGAGCTTGAAGACATCTATCTTCCATTTAAACCGAAGCGAAAGACGCGCGCGTCCGTCGCGAAAGAAAAAGGACTGGAACCACTCGCCCAAAAACTGTTTGAGCAGGATGTCTTCGACCTGGAGGAGTACGGCCAGAGTTTCGTCGACACGGAAAAGGGAGTGACTTCCGTTCAGGAGGCACTTGAAGGCGCGCGTGACATCATGGCTGAGTGGATCAGCGAGAATCCGGAATCGCGCAAAAGGATGCGGGAGATGTTTTGGAAAGAAGGTGTTATCGAGGCGAAAGTGCTGAAGGGAAAAGAAGCGGAAGGGGTCAAATACAAAGACTACTTCGAGTGGAAAGAGCCAATTTCAAAAACTCCATCCCATCGCTTGCTCGCGCTGCGCCGCGGGGAAAAGGAAAGCATTCTCGCGCTTGATATTTTTCCCCCGGAAGAAAATGCTGTCAATGCCCTTGAAAAGCAATTCGTCAAAAAGGAAAATCCCTCAGCGGAACAAGTGAGGCTTGCGATACGGGACTCCTATAAGCGACTTCTCCGTCCTTCGCTTGAGACTGAGATCCGGATGGAATCGAAGATAAAAGCCGACGAGGAAGCGATCAAAGTTTTCGCCTCGAATCTGAAGGAGCTCCTTCTGTCAGCGCCCCTTGGCCAGAAAAACGTTCTCGCGCTCGACCCGGGATTTCGAACCGGATGCAAGCTTGTTTGCCTCGACGCGCAGGGCAAGCTTCTCCACTATGAAACGATTTTCCCTACCGAACCCCAGAAGCAGATTGCGAAATCGGCGGCTATTGTTCAGCAGCTGATTGAAAAACATAGGATAGAAGCAATCGCCATTGGAAATGGCACGGCCAGCCGGGAGACCGAAGCTTTTGTGCGGGGAATCGGGCTGCCCAATAACATTATCATCGCCATGGTAAATGAGAGTGGCGCATCGGTCTATTCCGCGTCGGAGGTTGCTCGTGATGAATTTCCCGACAAGGATGTGACGGTGCGGGGAGCAGTCTCAATCGGCAGGCGATTGATGGACCCGCTGGCGGAACTCGTGAAGATCGACCCCAAATCTATTGGCGTAGGACAATATCAGCACGACGTTGATCAGATCAAACTTAAGCAAGGCCTCGATGACGTGGTGATGAGTTGCGTCAATTCTGTGGGCGTCGAGATCAACACGGCGAGCAAGGAACTGCTATCTTATGTTTCCGGACTGAGTCCGTCACTCGCGAAAAACATTGTGGAGTTCCGAAATGAGAACGGTCCGTTTCAGAGTCGTGAGAGTCTGATGCAAGTGCCCAGGCTCGGTGAAAAAGCATTCGAGCAGGCCGCGGGTTTCTTGCGTATTCATGATTCCGCGAATCCGCTTGACGCCAGTGCAGTGCACCCGGAAAGCTATCTCATCGTAGAGAAGATGGCGCAGGACCTCGGATGTTCGGTCCGGGACCTCATGACGAGCGCGGAATTGAGAAAGCAACTCGACTTAAAGAACTATATCACCGACAAGGTGGGTATACCGACTCTGACCGATATTCTTTCGGAACTGGAAAAACCCGGACGCGATCCCCGCGAATCGTTTGAGGTGTTCAGCTTTACCGAAGGAGTGAATGCTATTGCCGACCTTAAAATCGGAATGAAGCTGCCGGGGATCGTTACCAACGTTACAAACTTTGGCGCGTTTGTAGACATCGGCGTACATCAGGACGGCCTCGTTCACATCAGCCATCTGTCGGACAAATTCGTGAAGGACCCGAAAGAAGCGGTCACCGTACAGCAGAAAGTCACAGTTACCGTGGTAGAGGTGGATGTCCCGAGAAAGCGTATTGGTCTTTCTATGAAGAGCGATCCTTTCGCGGAGGCCGCCGCACCCGCGGCGAAGCATTCGGGACGCCGTAACCACAAGCCGAAGGAAAAGGAAGTCAGCATGGAAGAAAAGCTCGCTATGCTGCTCAATAAGTTCAAGAAGTAAGAGAAACTGCGATATAGAAAGGATACTGTGCGGCTGCCGCGCGGTCATCCTTTTTTTATTTTATAACTTTCCGCCAAACGTAAATCTTATGCTACCAACCGCGAACCCGATCGAATCTCCCAGCTGGCAAAAACTTGAGATGATTTTCCTTACCATGCAGGCCACACATCTGCGCGAGTTATTCGAAGAAGATCCGGCGCGGTTTGAAAAATTCAGTGTTCAGTTTGAGGATCTGCTGGTCGACTACTCCAAGAATATTATCAATGAGGAGGTACTGAAGCTACTTGTGCAACTCGCAACCGAGGTGGGCGTCCGCGAAGCGATCGATGCTATGTTTCGCGGCGAAAAGATCAATCGCACGGAAAATCGTTCAGTGCTTCACACGGCATTGCGCAACCGGTCGAATACGCCGGTGATGGTGGATGATGAAGATGTGATGCCTGAAGTAAACCGCGTTCTGGACCAGATGCGGTTGTTTAGCGAGAAGTTACGCAACGGTGAATGGAAGGGCTACTCAGGTAAAGCGATTAAATCCGTCGTCAATATCGGTATCGGTGGTTCCGACCTCGGCCCTGTAATGGTGACGGAAGCGCTTCGCCCCTACTGGTCCCACATCACGCCGTATTTTGTTTCGAACGTGGACGGTACGCACATAGCCGAGACGTTGAAGAAGGTGGATCCGGAAACAACATTGTTTATCATCGCCTCCAAAACTTTTACCACACAGGAGACGATGACCAATGCTGAAACAGCGCGGTCCTGGTTTCTGGAGAAAACCCAAAACCAGGGAGACGTTGCCAAACATTTTGTCGCGGTCTCGACGAACACAGAGGCCGTGACCGGATTTGGAATCGCTCCTGAAAATATGTTTGTCTTTTGGGACTGGGTTGGGGGTCGCTATTCCCTTTGGTCTTCCATTGGTTTGTCCATTGTCTGCACGATCGGATTTGACAATTTTCTCCAGCTGCTGGAAGGAGGACACGCGATGGACAAGCATTTCAAAGACACGCCCTTTGAGAAAAATCTTCCCGTGATACTGGCGCTCATCGGCATCTGGTATAACAACTTTTTCGGAGCTGCCTCGGAGGCAATTCTCCCCTACGACCAGTATCTCCACCGCTTCGCGGCATATTTTCAGCAGGGAAACATGGAGAGCAACGGAAAATCGGTGGACCGCAATGGCCATCCCGTCATGTATCAGACCGGTCCGATTATATGGGGCGAGCCGGGCACCAACGGACAGCACGCATTTTACCAACTGATTCACCAGGGTACCAAGTTAATCCCCTGTGACTTTCTGGCGCCGGCGATCAGTCACAATCCGATTTCCGATCATCACGATAAACTCTTGTCGAACTTCTTTGCCCAGACAGAAGCGCTTATGCATGGAAAAACCGCTGAAGAAGTAAGCAGCGAGCTTTCGAACGCGGGAATACCGGAAAGCGAACTGGCATTTCAAACTGCATTCCGGGTGTTCGAAGGCAACCGGCCGAGTAACTCCATGCTTTTCAAAGAGCTCACTCCCCGGACGCTGGGTTCTCTCATTGCGATGTACGAACACAAGATCTTTGTACAGGGAATTATATGGAATATTTACAGCTTCGATCAATGGGGTGTTGAACTCGGGAAGGTGCTTGCAAAAAAGATACTGCCCGAGTTGAAGAACCCGGGCGCTGTCACCGCGCATGACGCGTCGACAAACGGCCTGATCAACTATTTCAAACGTTTGAAATTCAGCTGATTAAATTGTTTATGGTAAAGTGAAATACATCTTTTATTTTTAGCGAATTTTTAAGTTTAAATGGATAACAATATTGCTAAGGTCGGCGTGTTCACATCGGGTGGCGATGCTCCCGGAATGAATGCGGCCATACGTGCTGTCGTTCGTGCATGCGCCTACTACAAGAAGGAGGCTTACGGTATCATGCGCGGCTATGAAGGGATGATTGAGGGCGACCTTGTCAAACTCGGGCCACGCTCGGTAGGAAATATCATTCAGCGGGGCGGCACGATCCTCAAGACTGCGCGCAGTGAAGAATTCAAGACGGTCGAAGGGCGTAAACGCGCTTACGACAATCTCAAGGAGGAAGGTATTGATGCGCTCGTGGCGATCGGTGGCGACGGCACATTTTCCGGTCTTCATAAATTCAATCAGGAGCACGGTTTGCCTTCGATCTGTATTCCGGGTACAATCGACAACGATATCCCCGGGACCGATTTTACGATCGGTTATGACACGGCCACCAACACCGCGGTAGACGCAATAGACAAGATCCGCGACACGGCGCTGTCGCATAACAGACTTTTCTTTATCGAGGTGATGGGAAGAAACTCGGGTTACATTGCCATGAACAGCGGCATCGCCGGTGGTGCGACCGCGATCATTCTGCCCGAAGAAGATATGACCTTTGACCAGCTCTTTCAGTTGCTGGGCGCCGAAAAGGATACGAGCAAGAAGTCGAACCTGATCGTTGTGGCAGAAGGTTCGAAGATCGGTGATGCAAACTCACTCGCTAAAAGAGTAGCCGAGCGGTCGTCATACTTCGACATAAAAGTAACGATCCTTGGACACCTGCAACGAGGCGGTACTCCGACCTATTTTGACCGCGTCCTGGCAAGCAGAATGGGTATCGCGGCAGTCGAAGGCCTCTTGAGCGGAAAGCGTGACGCCATGGTCGGCGTAAAAAACAATGAAATAGTTTACAACGATTTCGATTCGATCGCCAAGGAAAAATTTCATCAGATCGATTCGGAAGCGCTGAGGATTGCAAAAATTCTCTCCATATAAATCAACGCGAAATGAAAGAGCTAACGATTGGGATTGACATCGGTGGAACAAATACCAAGTACGGTATTGTCGACCGCGGGGGGCAGGTCGTTTACCAGGGAAGCATTAAGACTGCGCAGTACGAAGAGTTCAGGGACTACTTCAAAGGCTTGGCGCAGGCGCTTCGAGACGGAATTTCGCACGTTAAAGGAGAACACAAGATATTGGGTGTAGGCGTCGGCGCGGCCAACGGCAATTACTACAAAGGCACCATCGAGCGCGCAACCAACCTTCCCTGGAAAGGGATTATTCCCCTGGCCGACATGATTACTGAAGAGTTTCAGATACCGGCAATTGTCACTAACGACGCCAATGCGGCCGCAGTAGGCGAAATGGTATATGGGTCTGCAAAGGGCATGAAAGACTTCATTGTCATAACACTGGGAACCGGTCTCGGAAGCGGTTTTGTCGCCAACGGTCAGCTGCTCAATGGAAAGCACGGAATAGCCGGTGAGGTTGGACATACCAGCGTTAACCCGGCCGGCCGCTATTGCAACTGCGGCAAGCGCGGCTGTCTCGAAACGTATGTATCGGCTACCGGGATCAGGAGAACGGTTTACAAGCTGCTGGCAGATCATTTGGAAGATAGCGAGCTGCGAGGGATCAGCTTTGACAACCTGAATACGAAGATGATCACCGATGCCGCAGTTCGCGGAGATATTGTCGCCCTGGCGGCCTTTGAATACACGGGGCGAATTCTTGGGATGAAGCTCGCCGAAACGGTGGTACACACTGATCCGGAAGCTATCTTCCTTTTCGGAGGACTTTCGCTCGCGGGAGACCTGATCTTCAAGCCGACTATTCGTCACATGGAAGCCAACCTGATGCCTCTCTTCCGAGGGAAAATCAAGGTGCTGCCCTCGGGTCTGCAAAATCAGGCCGCCCCTATTCTCGGCGCAAGCAGCCTGGTTTGGAATTACCTCGACAACATCGTTCAGCATCCTGAAGCGAGCACCCAGATAGTTCAACACTAGAGCATCTCAGGTTCGAAGCGGCATACTTTTTTACAGGTATGTTGGGTTAGTATTGTCTTTGAACGACCTCAAAGAGCGAGAACTGCTATTCCCGAAGCACCGCTGCGATGAAATCCTTTCTACTGTTAGTTCTGTTTGGTTCATTGGCCTTTTATGCCTCGGCGCAGGGTCCCAAGACGCAGCCGAGGATTGTAGCGCAGTCTGCAATCAGCACAACCGAGGATCATAGTATCACCATAGAGATGGAGGATCTGATCGTTACAGACGCGGATGACTGGTTCTATCCCTGGGGCTTTTCCATGACGCTGCATCCGGGCGAACACTATACTTTTCAGGGGCATGTAGTTACGCCGGAGCCGGACTTTTTCGGCAAACTGGCTGTCCGGGTTACCGTTAATGACGGCGAGAGCGACAGCAAGCCCTACCCTCTTGAGATCGATGTTCTCCCGGAGAACGACAAACCTGTAATCACCGGACATGCCGCCCTGACCATCAATGAAGGCCAGGCATTGACAATTCTTCCCTCTCACCTGAAAGTGACGGATCCCGACAATAAGTATCCCGGTGACTTTACGCTA
Source organism: Flammeovirgaceae bacterium (assembly GCA_044507775.1). GTDB lineage: Bacteria > Bacteroidota > Bacteroidia > Cytophagales > Cyclobacteriaceae > Chryseosolibacter. The sequence goes on from JBIQIY010000006.1 coordinate 191,299, forward strand.
CATGTTTACCCCGGCGCGAACTATTCGTTGGATGGCAATCAGGTCACGCCGGATATTGGCTTTTCCGGAACGCTCAGCGTGGCTGTAACGGTGAATGACGGCACCGTAGATTCAGATCTCTATGCGCTGCCTGTGACCGTGAAGGCGGTCGATCGCGCGCCTCGTATCACCGGGCAGGTTACACTACAGGTTGATGAGGACCAGTCCCTTGAGATAAAGCTTTCTGATCTCACCGTGGTGGATGAAGACGACAATTATCCCAATGGCTTTACGCTTAATATACAGCCCGGGAAAGACTATGCAGTATCCCGTTCAACGGTTACTCCTGCCAGCAATTTCTTTGGAAAGCTGACCGTCGGCGTCACGGTCAATGATGGGAAGAATATCAGCAAGCCCTTCGATCTCGCGATAACCGTCACTCCGGTCAATGACATTCCCGTTTTGACGAGTCTGGAGACGGAGCCTGTTTATTACAACTCCCCGGACGTCCCGGTAGCTGTGACCAATAGTGTTTCCGTTGTGGAGGTGGATGGCGATAGTATCATGTTTGCTGAAGTAGGATTTGTGGCGGGTGAATACCAGGCGACTGCAGATCAACTGGTATTTACGCCGGAACCGAACAGCAGGATCAGGGGTGTTTTCGATGTGAATACGGGCATCATGACGCTGTTGGGGCAAGCGTCTCCGGCGAGTTACACCCGGGCTATCCGACTTGTGCAGTACAGGAATGTTGTTCCCTCCGCCGGAGTGAATAAGACCTTATACTTTTCGGTAAACGACGGAAAATCAGACAGCGAACGCGTCGTGCGAGACCTTGTTTTCGGACAGGCGGCAGTGGCACTGGACATTCCCACGGCGTTTACTCCGAACGGCGATCTGTCGAATGATACATGGAAGATCATCCCACTGAAAAGCGAGGAAGAATATGCGGGTGCCCGTGTCCGGGTATACAACAAAGCCGGCGCCGTAGTGTATGAATCGGTAGGCTTTAACAAGGAATGGGATGGGCGCCTCAACGGTGAATTACTCCCCGCAGACACTTACTTCTACACCATCGATCTCAACACCAATTCGCCGGAAGGTTATCTCCGCGGACTGGTTACGATCCTGAGGTGAACTTCCCGGCCACAACTTTATTTCAGCTTAAACTCGAACTCATCGTCGGCGGATTTTCTCCAGGCGAGGTGTGCAGTTGACGGCGAAATGGCAAACAATGGCGAGTACGTTTTCACTTTAACCGTGACACCATCCGGCATGAACTCAAGGTACCGGAGCCAGCCATCCCCTCCGTTGCCATGCCAGCCGCCGCCGAGTGCCTGGGCATTGAACACCATCTGTGTAACGGTCTCGCCATCCGCTTTTTTGTCTTGTTTAAATGCAACGTGCGCTTTCGGATTGTCGGGAGCGCCGATGTGCCCTGCGATGACCATGGCGACGTTCGCGGATGGATTGATCAGTTTTTCCCAGATGGCCTGTCCATAGTTTGCGTTGGTGATCGGATAGTTCTCTTTCACAATCCGCTCATTCTTTGAATTCATATAGGAATGCGTGAGCACTACGACACGGTGGTCTTTATACTTCTCCTGGCCGATTGCTTTTGCCGCCCACTCGAGCACTTCATTCCGCGGGGCAAACTCGAGGTTAAGGAACAGATACGCGATACCCTTGGGGTCCACAAACTCGAAAAGTGCGTTGGCCAAAGTAGGCATACCCTCCGCATTGTAAAAATATTCCCGCAGCATCCGCTCGTTCAGCGCGTTTCGATCTGCGGTGATATGGTGGTCGTAGTTCGTATGGCGGTTCTCGACACTCTTATATCCAAAGTCGTGATTGCCGGCGGCCAAAACATATCGGACGTTGTTGTCAAGTCTTGAAAACGACCGGTCGATTGCGCGCCATTGGTTGAGGCTGCTTTGATTTCCGCTCGGACCCTCGCCTCTGAGAACGTTGTTTTGCTCGACGAGGTCTCCGGTGCAAAGAACCATTCGGATCTTCAGCGGTTCGATATTCTCCGCTACCCATCCGGTCATGAGTTCGAAGATCCCCTGATTGCGTTCGAACTTCATGTAGGTCTGGGGATCCGGTAACAAAACAAGCGTCCAGCTTTCCGGATTCTCAAGTCGGGGAGCGTCTGATTTTTGTTGAGCATTCGCGCAAAACGCAAGGAGAATAAGAGCAGAAAACAAGCAGCCCGATAATTTCTTGATCATGTCGGTATAGGATAGTTTTAACAGAGATTTATAGCGGGAACATCCCGATTGTCAAGATCTGTAAGTCTTGGCAAATAGTCAACAGATCATAAAAGTATAGTCCGTATACCGGATTGAGGCACGTTCACTTTCATCAGACCTTTACGCCCATGTTTTCTCCGAGCAGGGTGAACTGGTGCATCCATTCGGGCGACCGTGAATCGTTGTCCGCGCTATCTCGCCAAATTTCAAAGTAGAGGTTCTGACTGCGATATAAATTGGGGCGAAGGTTGAACCTGACCATCAAGGGAAACAAGCGGTTTAGTCGTTCAATGCGCTTGAGACTTTCCCGCTCGGCAGCGAGGCGCTTCAGTTCCTTAAAAATACTCTCGCCTGCGAGGTGCTCCACTTTTCCGGGATCCTCAATGCGAAGGTCCCACATTACAAGTTCCGACATGACGCGTTCTACCGTCCGGATGTTTATCTTCTCCGTCTGAAAGCACTTCAGCAAGTCAGCATTGAGAATATATTCAAAAGAGGTTTTGTAGGCATTCGGTATGGGAATTCCATTGTTGGCCAACGCCATCACCAGCGGATAGTCGCGGTTGTAGATCCGGCGGAGGGATTCCTCCAGGTCAAGCATGCTCTGACGCGTTATGAAGTTGAAAACCTTGCGCTTTTCATCTTGGAACAACTCCCAGATGGTGTACTTCTCGGGCCCGAAATAAGTCTGCATGAGGCCAATGACGTCACCTAGCCGTGCCTCTTCGAAGGCGGCGATCATTCGCGCTTGCATGCTTGCGAACTTTTCCTCCTCCATATCGAGCGAGATATTCCCGATGATATTGTGCTTGCCCATGTAGATCACCGCAAAGGCGAAACGCTTTTCCGAGCGCGTTACGTTCGATCGGACCTTGGTCACTCCCAGCACGAGCTTCTGCTCCCCTGCTTCCTTGCGTATGAATATTTCATTGGCGGTCGAATAGTTGAACACCGGGAATGATTCCAGGTCTTCTTCAAAAATCGATGCTACAGCGTAATGCATGCCCACGCGTTGCAGGTTGATTTTGGAAGGCAGGACAAATTTAGTGTATACGTTGGAGGCGTTGGCGAGTGTTGCCACGTTGCTTGGGACGTGCTCAAGCCGCTTGCGAAACTCAAGTTCGAGGTTCGCTTCGCTGATCTGGCTCACCAGCTGCATGGCCCGGCAAGCGTACTGCATGATCTGCGTCGTTTCAATACCGGAAACCTCGTCAAAGAACCACCCGCAACTTGTATACATCAGCATGGCGTTCCGCTGGACTTCCATGATGCGCAGCGCCCTTTGTGGTTCGATGGCCTGGCTGCAATGATCGCGCAGGAACCGGCGTATAGTGTCATCGTTACGACGAAGGATGACATTCACATAGTCATTTCGCGCCGCCCACGGATCCTTGAAAATCCGGGAAGCTTCCCTTTCGAATATTTTTACCAACTCATCGCGCAGCCAGTCGAGTGTTTCGCGGAGGGGTTTTCGCCACTGCTGATTCCAGCCCGGCTTTCCTCCGGTATTGCATCCGCAGTCATTCCTCCATCGCTCGACCCCATGCACGCAGCTCCAGGAACTGTCTTCATGGATCTGAGCTTCGTAGACCGGCGCCTGCAGGGAAAGAAAGTGACCGTAGTTCGTAAGCTTGATCGTGGAATTTTGTTCAATGTAATCCAGGCAGAACGCGAGCGCCATGTCGCCGTGCTTATGGTGATGTCCGTAGGTCTCTCCATCAGTAGCGACATGACATAGCTGCAGTTCTGAAGCGTTCTTATCGAATGCATGGATCAGCCGGTCCGCCAGCTTGCGCCCGTCGTTCAGCAGTCCGTCAAAGGCGACCGCCTGTGAGATATCACCATCATAAAAGAACAACACGATGCTGTTGCCCGAAGGAAGTGTACACCGATACGGGCGCTTGGTGTCAAAGCCTTTTTCTGCAGGTGTCCACTCCGTCTCCCCGATGCGACGGAAAGCCCGCGCCTGCCTGGGCGCAAGAACAGTGAACTTGATATCATGTTTGGCAAGCAACTCGAGCGATTCGGTATCCACAGCCGTTTCGGCCAGCCACATGCCCTCGGGTATGCGATTAAACCGGTGCACGAAGTCTCGAATACCCCACACGATCTGCGTTTCTTTGTCGTGCGTTGAGGCAAGCGGCATTATTATGTGATTATACACCTGAGCAATCGCAGAGCCGTGACCATCAAATGCCTCGACGCTTTGACGATCGGCGTCAAGAATCGCTTCATACGTTTCCGGATCGTTCTGTTCCATCCAGGAAAGCAACGTCGGACCGAAATTGAAACTGATCTTCGAATAATTGTTGACGATGTTTGTTATCGCTCCCTTGTCATTCAGGATGCGCGATGCCGTATTGGGGCCGTAGCATTCTGCGGCGATCCGCTCGTTCCAATCGTGGTACGGATGGGCAGAGTCTTGAACTTCAATAACTTCCAGCCAGGCATTTTCGCGGGGTGGTTGGTAGAAATGCCCGTGAACGCAAATATATTTTTCCAAAAGTTGTTTTTTTAACGGTACAGATTAAGCGGTCGAAACACTATGTTCCGATTTCCTGCAGTTCAAACTCGCTTACTTCTTTCTCCAATTTGAGTATCGAGACTGCCAGGGGGGGCAAATTTAGTGAAACGGAATAATCTCTACTATGAAATTTGACGGGAGACGTATTGAGTAAACTCTGGTTAAGAACCCCGCTCCCACCGTATTTTTTGTCGTCGGAGTTGAAGACTTCTTTCCATTGACCGCGATAAGGTACACCGACGCGATACAGGTAGCGCACCGCCGGGGTAAAATTGCATATCACGATTATAAGTTCCTCTTTCGCGTTCGCCTGTCGCTGATAGATCATCACGCTGTTTTCGCGATCCCCATAGTCGATCCACTGGAATCCGCGCTGATCAAACGCGTATTCGAAAAGCGCATTCTCTGCCTGGTAAAATGCATTCAGATCGCGGACCAGGTCCTGCACGCCCCGATGAAAATCATAGTCAAGAAGATGCCAGTCGAGGCTGCGGTCGTGGTTCCACTCCGCCGACTGCGCTATTTCCCCGCCCATGAAGAGTAGTTTTGTGCCCGGGTGGGTGAACATGTAGGTAAGCATCAGCCGGAGATTCGCAAATTTTTGCCATTCATCTCCCGGCATTTTGCCCAAAAGCGATCCTTTGCCGTGAACGACTTCATCATGTGACAGCGGCAGCATGAAATTCTCCGTGAATGCATACATGATGCTGAAGGTGATTTCATTCTGATGATGTTTCCGGTATATAGGATCCAAAGAAAAATAACGCAGGGTGTCGTGCATCCACCCCATCATCCACTTTTGTCCGAAGCCTAGTCCGCCGAGAAAAGTGGGTCGCGAAACGCCCGGCCATGAAGTAGACTCCTCGGCAATCGTAACAATGTCGGGGTGGTTCTGGTAGACAACCTCATTGAATTCCTTCAGGAATGTAATAGCTTCTATGTTTTCGTTTCCACCGTATTGATTCGGAATCCACTCTCCCTCCTTACGGGAATAGTCGAGATATAGCATCGACGCAACGGCGTCTACGCGCAGGCCATCTACATGAAAGCGCTCCAGCCAGAACAGAGCGTTGCTAATGAGGAACGATCGGACTTCGCTGCGTCCGTAATTGAAAATGTAACTCTTCCAGTCGGGATGGAATCCTTTCCTTGGGTCGGCATGTTCGAAGAGATAGGTACCGTCGAACCTGTACAGTCCGTGAATGTCTCCCGGAAAATGGGACGGCACCCAATCCAGGATAACGCCAATACCTTCCCGGTGGAAACAGTCGATGAGGTACATAAAATCTTCCGGTGAGCCATAGCGGCTTGTGGGGGCAAAATAGCCTGTGACCTGGTATCCCCACGACCCGTAAAAGGGATGCTCCATCACCGGGAGAAATTCGACATGCGTAAAACCCATGTCGCGGACATATTCAACCAGTTGCTGAGCCATCTCGGGATACGTAAGGCTACTGTTCTCCCCTTTTCTCCTCCAGGATCCCATGTGAACCTCGTAGACCGAATATGGACGCGGTTTGCCTGCGATCGATTTCCGTTGGTGTAACCAGGCTTCATCTTTCCACTCATACTTTGGCGACCAGACAATAGACGCGGTCTTCGGCGGCGTTTCGGCATAAGCAGCGAACGGATCCGCTTTATCAAAGACTTCGCCTGATTGCGTCTCGACGGCATACTTATAGGCTTCGCCGTGCCCGATATCACTGAAGAAAGCTTCCCATATTCCCGATCCGTCCCATCGTGGGTAGAGTTTGTGTTGTCCCTTTTGCCAGTGGTTGAAGTATCCGATAACCGAAATACTCTTTGCGTTTGGCGCCCACACGGCAAAATAGGTACCCATTACGTTATTGTGTGTGACGACGTGAGCTCCGAGTTTTTCGTATAGCTTGAAGTGCTTGCCCGACCGAAAGAGATGAATGTCGAAGTCAGTCAGCAGGCTGAAACTCTCGTGAGCACCGTTATCCCCTTTCTTGGTTTTAGTCTTCGTTGCCATGTTTGAATTGGTTTCGAGCGGCCTTTATCAACGACTGCCTGTCTATTATGCTTTTTGTTCTTTCTCCCGAAGGTATCTGTTTACCAGGTAATGAATTCCTTTTAAAGGAACATTCACCCAATCAGGCCGTGCGTTCAGCTCGTACCCCAGCTCGTAGATCGCTTTCTCTACAAGAAAGGTACGAATCAGAACACTACTATCCTGCGAGAGACTTCCGCCTGAACCGACATGCGCCAGGTACGATCCGAGAAAAAAGCGGCTGCAATAGTGTTGCCACTGTTCCGCAGCTCCCTCAAGCATATGCGCATCCAGTCCCTGGTACTTTTCATTCAACAAAATCTTGCCATACGCTGCATAATGAAACGAGCGCATCATCCCGGCGACATCTTTGAGCGGACTTTTCTTCAATCTGCGTTCACTGAAAGAAAAGCCCGGTTCCCCTTCGAAGTCGATGATGATAAAATCCTCACCGGTGAACAGCACTTGCCCCAAATGGTAATCCCCGTGGATGCGCGTCTTCATCGCGGAGACTTTCGTGCGATACATTTCGCCAAACAATTCGAGGATCGGATCTGCCAGCGACAGGACATTTTCCGCAAGGTCCTTCGTTTGGGGATCCAATGAGGGGATCGCGGCTTCCAGCAGATTAAAACGGTCTTTCAGCAGGCGTCGCAGGGAGGTGTAGAGAGATCGCTGATAGTGTGTCGTAATTTTCTCAGGTCTGAACGCCGGATCGGATTTGTCGGAGGCCAGCGCGGTGTGCATCTCGGCGGTGCGTTGGCCCAGGAGTACAACCCGGTCATAAAATTCACGGCCGATCAGTGTCTTCATCACGTCGGGAATCTCCTCGAATGTAATCGCCCTTTTTTCCAGCAGTGGCGGAAAAGACACTTCGGCGCGGTCGATAACCCGTTCGTAGTACTGCGCGATCGAATCCATCGTCATCACCCAAGCATCGCCGCGGTTATCAACCTTTTGCTGCAGCAAGCCAAACACAACGGTGTGGTTCTCGCGGTCGCGGTACTGTACACTTCCGGCGTATCGCGGGGAATGCGCAAAGCTGGTATGTTCCGTGAGGAAGCGTATGATTTCAAGGTCGGGATTGATCTCCTTTTCGATCTTGCGATAAAATTTGAAAAAGTACTTGTCCCCAAAAATAATCGCCGTGTTGCTCTGATCGGCCTTTAATATCCTGGATTCGATTTTGCGAGGGTCGGGCCTTGCGAAGACACCGGCATTGAATTCAAGAACTCCATCTTCACCATCCTTCAGACGAGTGCCCTTCTCCATGCCGGTAAACAAAAAATCGCGGAACTTGCGGTCATAGCTGCTGTCCATGATGAAACCCGAACGGCCTTGAATGTGTGCGCGGCACATAACACTCTGAGCCGTGTACTCCACCTGATCAGCCAGTTTTTCTTCCGTCACAAAAGTTACCGGCGTGAAGTAAAGCTCGGGGAGCCGTTGAGCATAATGCACTTCGATGATGAGCAGAAAATGGGTGTCGCTATCCGCCTTCAGCGGTATTACCTGGCTGATCGCGGTGCGTGAGATCACTTTTGCTTTTCCGCCGAACCACCTGCACTTTTTCATGAACAGCGGAAGGATTTTCCGCTCGAGGGATCGCACGTCATTGTAGTTCTCGAAAACCCGTTCCCACGAGACAGCAGTCTCCAGCAATGGCAATTCTCCGGTTGCAACATTCTTACCTTTTAGGTCCGTTTGCTCAGCCTGTAGCCAGAAGTAACCATACGGTCCCAATGTGACCGGATATTGATCGGACGTGGGCTTTAAGAACCGATTCTGACTAAAGACCTCAGTAAGATCCCAGTCGCTGTATCCGGCAAAGTCCAACGTACCGGCTTGGGCGAATTGCGAAAGATTAGCCACTACGATGATACTTTGCGATGCATCGCTCCGTGAAAATGCCAGGATCTTTGTATTTGAGCTCTCGATGAAACGGATGTCGCCACGGCCGAGGGCGCTGAGCTTCTTTCTCATGGCGAGGGCTCCCTTCATCCACCATAGAAGAGAATTAGGATGTTTTTCCGCAGCGGTGACGTTCACTACTTCATGCCGGTACATCGGATCCTGGATGACAGGAAGGAATAAGCTTTGTGGATCCGCTGATGAGAAACCTGCGTTTTGATTAGCGTTCCATTGCATCGGCGTGCGAACGCCGAACCGGTCGCCGATGTAGACGTTATCGCCCATTCCAATTTCGTCTCCATAATACAGAACGGGTGTTCCCGGCAGGGTGAACAGAATTGCATGCAGTAATTCGATCTTTCTGCGGTCGTTGTCGAGCAAGGGCGCCAGCCTGCGCTTAATCCCCACGTTGAACTTCGCCTTTTCATTGGCCGCGTATGCCTTGAACAGATAGTCTTTCTCCTCCTCGCTCACCATTTGCAGGCCCAGTTCATCGTGGTTTCGCAGGAACAACGCCCACTGGCTTCCCGCAGGAGTTGGCGGGGTCTGCTCAAGGATGTCGACGATGGGATAACTGTCCTCTGTTCGCAGTGCGAGAAATAGCCGCGGCATCAGCGGATAATGAAAGTTCATATGACATTCATCGCCTTCACCGAAATACGTTGCCGCGTCTTCCGGCCACAGATTCGTTTCAGCGATCAGAATGCGATTCCGGTAGTGCTTGTCGATGTGCGCCCGCAGCTTTTTTACGAATGCATGTGTTTGCGGAAGATTTTCACAGTCGGTGCCCTCTTCCTCGAAGAGAAATGCGACTGACGGAAGACGGAATCCGTCTACGCCCAGTTTCAGCCAGAAGTCTGCTACGCGGATCATCTGAAGTTGCACCTCCGGATTGTCGTAGTTCAGCTCGGGTTCATGGCTGTAGTAGCGATGCCAGTAATACGCCTTTGCCTCCTCATCGTACGTCCAGTTGGAGTTTTCCTCCTGCGGGAATATCACCCGGGCATCCGGATACCTTCCGGGTGTGTCGCTCCATACATAGTACTGGCGGTGACGCGATTCTGGCGCGGATGCCCTCGCCTTCCTGAACCAGGGATGCTGATCTGAAGTGTGATTCAGGATCAGTTCTGTGATGACACGAATCCCGCGCCGGTGTGCTTCCTTGAGAAAGGATTTGAAGTCGGCGAGTGAGCCGTAGTCGGGATGAACGTCGAAATAATCTGTAACGTCGTACCCGTCGTCGCGGAGCGGTGATGGATAAAAAGGCAAGAGCCAAAGTGTGTCAACGCCGAGGTCTTCCAGGTAGTCAAGCTTCCGCATTAAACCTTGAAAGTCGCCAATGCCGTCGTCATTGCTGTCGAAAAATGACCGGACGTGCAATTCATAAAAAATCGCATCCTTGTACCAAAGAGGATCCGTGTTTTTCAAAGACTTCCGCATTTTTACATATTCGATTCGTGTACTTCAAGCTTGAAGAGATGGAACGGCATTTTGTACGGGTCGAGCTCCACATAGTTCCATGCTTGCGTCCACGTGTAATGTTCGTCGGTCATGAGATCGTGCAACTTCACGTTGACCTGGTCGCCGATTTTCAACCTGTCTTTCGGAAGTTGTACGAATCCCGAATGGCGTTGATTCGGATCCAGATTAATCACAACCAGAAATATATCGGACAAATCCTCCGTGGCCTTCACATAAGCCAGCAGATTCTGCTCCTGAATCGTGCAAAATTGAAGATTCCAGGTGGACTGAAGTGCCGGGTGATTTTTTCGCGCCCGGTTGATGATGGTAATAATATCCGTCATGCGGTTTGTCTTCTTCCAGTCGTGCTTCTTGATCTCGTACTTTTCTGAATTCAGATATTCCTCGCGGCCTGGCACGGGTTGGTTGTCGTAAAACTCGTAGACGGGACCATAAATGCCGTAGGAAGAAGAAAGCGTCGCCGCCATTGCGAGGCGGATGATGAAAATATTTTCGCCCTGATGCTGCAAATGAAAAGGAAGTATGTCCGGTGTGTTAGGCCAGAAATTCGGCCTGAAATAGTAACGCGATGAGCCGTGCACAAGCTCGTTCATGTACTCGACAATCTCCTCTTTCGTTACGCGCCAGGTGAAGTAAGTGTAGGATTGGGTGAATCCTACCTTGGCAAGGGAGCCCATGATCTTTGGTCGTGTAAAAGCCTCGGAGAGAAAGATGATGTCTTCATGTTTCCGCCCGATTTCGGCGATTATCCATTGCCAGAACCGGATCGGTTTCGTGTGCGGATTGTCGATCCGGAAGACTTTTATTCCCAGCTCAATCCAGTACTCGAAGACAGACCTTAGCTCTTCCCATAAATTCTTCCAGTCCTCACTTTCAAAATTGAACGGGTATATATCCTGATATTTTTTTGGAGGATTCTCAGCGTATTGAATACTCCCGTCCGGGCGCTGCTTGAACCACTGAGGATGTTCCTTGACATACGGATGGTCCGGCGCACATTGGAACGCGATGTCCAGTGCAACGTCGATGTGCGCTTTCTTTGCTTCTGAAACCAGTTTCTTCAAGTCGCTGAGCGATCCAAGTTGCGGATGAATGGCTTTATGGCCGCCTCCATCACTGCCGATGGCCCAGGGGGACCCGGGTTCCCCCTCTTCGGCCCGCACGTTGTTGTTCTTTCCTTTGCGGTTGATCTTCCCGATCGGATGAATAGGTGGCAGGTAGAGGACATCGAAGCCCATGGAGGCAATGCGCGGAAGAAGACGGATGACATCGCTGAATGTGCCATGGCTCCCGTCAAGCGAAGCCGACCGCGGAAAGAGTTCATACCATGCGCTGAAATTCGCTTTCCGTGACTCGCAGATCAGCCTAACTTCGCTGTGATAGATCGTTTCGTGTTCAATCAAAGGATGCTCGTGCACGAGTCGCGCAAAGGCCGGACTGAGAACCTTCGCGATTGCATCACTGTATTTTCCGCTATCCGAAAGCTCCGCTGCGAGCGATTGAAGATAAGGATCTCCTTTGCCGATTTTTCGGAGAAATGCGGCGCCTTCCATCAGCTCGACATGGACGTCGAGGGCGGCATCGGCCTTTTTTTTGAAGCCGTCATACCAGGTATCGAAGTGATCAATCCAGGCGCGGATGGTGAAAAAATAATAGCCTTTCTCGGTTACGGTAAAACTGGCTGCCCAGCTGTCATTCCACTGCGGTTTCAGTTCAAGGGTGGACCATGACTCACTGGTTTCCTTTTTGTAGAGTACCTGCGCGCGGATGTGATCATGACCATCGCCGAATATATCGGCGGTAACGCGGACGACCTCACCAACAGTAAATTTCGCCGGATACAAGCCACCGTCCACCTGCGGCTGCACATTCTCGATGATAACCCGGGCCTGACCTTTTATTTCACTCATTAACTCACGTTAGTGTTTGCTCTTATGCTTTCGCCAGTATGACTGTTGAATAAGCCGGCAGTCGGATTTCATTCCGCTCCACCTCCACCTGGCCATCACCGGAATAGAAAAGAACCACGCCAAAGGACTGGTTGCCTTCCGTCAACGCAACGGTAATTTCTACATCAGAAACATTGTGCAGGACGAGAACCTCTGCATCTTCGTGCACGCGCTTGAAACTTACCACCTCTGAAACCTGTATATCGGACGGCAGAATATCACCGTAGGTAAGTGCCGGACTTTCATTTCTGAACCGGATGAGATTTCTGTAGAAATTCAGGAGCGAAGCGGGATCGCGCTTCTGGATGGCGTATGGAACAACGCTCTTATCGGTACTGTATCGAGGCGTCTCCCAGGATGTTTGCAGGAGGTCCTTATTCGCCGCATCCCAGACGTAGGGTTCTCTGACGAAGGCATCAGGGCCGAACTGATCGGCGTAGGTACTGAGCTTGTCACCCAGCATTCCGATCTCTTCGCCATAGTAGATATAAGGGGTACCGGGCAATGTGAGAAGCAAGGCCGCGGCGACCTTGTTCTTGTTGATGTCACCGCCAAGTTCCGAAAGAAGCCGCGTTTGATCGTGATTCTTGATGAAGGTTGCATCCAGATACTGATCCGTGATAGAAGTGTAATAATCGCGAATGTCTTTGTAGCGCTTCACCAGATTGATCGTGTCCCGACCGGCTTTCGCGACTTCAGTGATGGCATATCCAAGATCGAAATTGAAGAGTGACGGAAGACCCTGCAGATAAGGGGCGACTTCCTTCGCAGGCGACCACACTTCGCCCACCAGGTATACATCGGGCTTGATCTTCGTCATTTCGTCCTTAAACCAAACCCAAAAGGCGTGGTTGTCGGCAGCGCGTTCATCCGGAAAAATGTGCTTGGCTGCATCCATGCGAAAGCCATCGACTTTCATGTCGATCAGCCAGAATCTCGCGATATCGACGATTGCCTCTCTGACGCGCGGATTGTCAAGATTCAGATCCGGACAAAGTCCGTTGAAATATCCATAGTAATGCTCGGCTGTGGTGTCACCGTTGACCGGATGCCACTTTCGAATGTTATCCGAATCCAGTGTTTTCTCTTTTTTGAACAACTGGTTACGGATGGAATCCTTATCTGCCCAAACATAAAAATCGCGATACGGGCTTTGTGGATCCTTCGCCGCCTCCAGGAACCAGGGATGGTTGTTCCCCGTGTGATTGATCACAAAATCCGTGATGACTTTGATGTTGCGATCGTGCGCCGCCTCAATGAAGTTCTGAAAGTCGCTCAGTGTGCCGTAGTCAGGGTCGATGTTCTTGTAGTCTGTCACATGATACTTGTGATAGGTATCCGACGGCATGATCGGCATTAACCAGATGCCGTTTACTCCCAGGTCCCTGATTTCGTCCAGTCGCGCTGTGAGTCCTTTGAAATCCCCTTTTCCATCGCCGTCACCGTCGGCGTAGGACATCACGAAAATCTCATACTTGACACCGAATGGCCATTTGACACTGCCAGCGTCCGGCGATTGGCAGGAAGCCATTCCCAGGATAGCCAAGATCATGAATCGCGCGCTGGTTTTCATTTTATCGGGATTATTTGATCTTGAAGATAAAACTGCTAAAAGGCTTGAGATGGATGGGGAACGATAGCTCCTGGTCAAAGCCAACCTCTAACTCGCGCCAGATCATGTCACGCGCAATGTAGACCCCGTTGGGATCGAGCCCCATTTTTACAAAAGCATCGCGCGGGATCTGCACTCTGACATCGATATCACTTTCATTGAAGCTGTTGATGATCAACAACCGCTCGTTGTCGTGATAGCGCAGAAACGCGTGGACCTGCGAGGGAAAATTTCCGGATGAAATGTTACCTACGGTCAGGTCGATGTAATCTCCGGATGAAATCGCGTTGCTGACAGCGGCAAAAGTCAAGAGCTCCGAATAAAAGTTTCTGAGTTGCTTTTGTTCAGGAGAGAGTTGTCCGCCGTCAAACTTGCCATCGTTCATCCATTTCTGGTGTTCGGGCACTCCCCAGTAGTCGAAGATCGTCGTGCGGCCGTCATCGCCCTGAAAGCCCTCCGCCCCGGATCCGGGTTCACCAACCTCCTGGCCGAAGTAGATCATAACCGGGCCCTTGTCAATGGTGGCGCTGATAACGAAGGCAGGAATCCCTTTCCACGGGCCACCCGCAAAGAAGCGGGAGGCAATGCGCTGCTCATCGTGATTCTCGAGGAAATGGAGCATGTGATCACTTATATCGTCGAGATCCTTGCGGATTTTTGCAATCTCGGACGTGCGGCTCTGTCCTCCTATGAGCAGGCGCAACGTATCGTAAAGCAGAACCTTGTCATAGAGGTAGTCGAATCCGCCCTTCGAGATATAGTTGCGATACTCTGCCGGATTGTAAATTTCAGCAATGAAAATGATGTTCGGCTGAATGCGTTTGATCTCCGGGATTACCCACGCCCAGAATTCCACAGGCACCATCTCAGACATATCGCAGCGAAACCCGTCGACTCCTTTGGCCGCCCAGAAGGAAAGGATGTCCCGCATCTTGTGCCACGTGTCGGGTATAGGATCGAAGTGTTTTGACCGGTTGTTGAGAATATCAACTCCGTAATTGAGTTTAACGGTTTCGTACCAGGAGTGGAGGCCCGGTGAAGCGGTGAATTCATCGTTGCCAGTAGCCTTTGCAGGATTTTCCTGGAATACGCCGTCACGGGTGTGATGCTGAAACTGGTTCGGTACTGCCGGGGGATGAAAGGACTGCCCGGGGAGGTAGTAGAAGTTATTGTCGCGATCGAAGGCGACGTCCGCGTTGTCGTCTTCTCCAAGATCCTTCACGCCGGGAGGCAGAGCATCCGACTTGTACGCACGTGCGACATGATTGGGAACGAAATCGATGATCACGCGCATGCCGGCGTCGTGGGTTCGCTTAACAAGCGCTTCAAATTCCCGCATGCGTTCACGTACATCGACAGCGAGATCCGGATTGACGTCATAATAGTCCTTGATGGCGTAAGGCGACCCTGCCCTTCCCTTGACCACGTCGGCGTCATCAACGGCAATGCCATATGCGGAGTAATCACTCATCGTTGCGTGTTCCAGCACGCCTGTGTACCAGACGTACGTCGTACCCAGTTCGCGGATTCCTTGTAGGGCAGCAGAATCGATATCACTAAATTTCCCCACGCCGTTTTCTTCAATGGTGCCAAACGGCTTATTAACAGAAACTTTATTGCCGAACAGGCGCGTCATGACCTGATAGATCACTAGCTTATTGGGAGTCTTCTGCATATTCCGGGCTGAATCGTCCTTCTTTGTGCAGGCAACGATAGCAAGAAAAATCAAGATGGAATAAATAGTTGGCCTCACGGCTCAATATAACAAGAAATAGCTGCTTTCACGCAGCATCCCAGGTTCGCCTTACCGGCTTAGTACGAGCTTTTTCGGGCTCGGGCCCGCGCCGCGAAGAGATGCATAATCAATACGGCGATACAAATGATGAGACCCAGGTATTCGCGGGATTCCTCAATATAATGGAACTGCATTTTCGCCAGATTATCAAAAAGCATGGACTTGTCGTTCGAGCGCATCCATTCCATTACGCCCGACAGGTACACAACGCTATAGCCCGCGTACAACACCAGAAGGGTAATGGATGCAATACGGTAATATCGGCCGAAGGCGGCCAATACGCAGGCAACGGCCATGAGTCCATAGATGAGGATCCAAAGTACGGGGTCAGGATCGTTTACCTGAACGAACGCAAAGACGAGAAACATGGCGGCCAGCACCAGGTTGAGGACCTTCATAAGTAACAGAGTTGTGGTAAGTATGTCATCTTCGCATTAAATCAAAAAAATATACCAAGCGGTATATTTTTTTGATTTTTCATGGAGATAAAGTCTTAAAGCTTGGGCTCTTCGCCGTCAAGAGACAGAACGTACATAGCCATTTTTTCAGCGTCAGCCTGCGAAAGGTCAACGTGAGGAGTCATGGGTATTTCGCCCCAGACACCGCTTCCACCATTCTTGATCTTCTCTGCGAGGTGGCTCACATTTTCCTTTGTGAACTCGTATTTCTTGGCCACCTCAGAGTGAGCCGGGCCGATGAGCTTGTTGGTCGGATGGTGACAAGTTTTGCAATCGCTTTGATCGACGAGCGCCTGCCCTTGCTTAATCATGTCTTCGGGAGTCTCTGCCTGCTTTTCCTGCGTCTTTCCTTGTTCCGCTGTCTCGTATTCACCATATTCTCCCTCCTTCGCCGCAGACTCTTCCTTCTTTCCTCCACACGAAGTCAAGGCATAGCTGAAGAATCCAAGCACAGCAATCATTAACAGTAACTTTTTCATTTTTGATTTTTATTTAAATTAGTCCTAATACTTTCTTGTTAAATTTCTGGTCCTTGCCCGAAGCGGCAAAGTCATCGAAAGCCTTTTCAGTGACGCGGATGATATGATCCTGAATGAAGGGGGCGCCTTCTGCGGCTCCCTGTTCGGGATGTTTGAGGCAGCACTCCCATTCGAGCACAGCCCACCCTGCGAAATCGTACTGCGCGAGTTTAGAAAAAATTGATTGAAAATCCACTTGTCCGTCGCCAAGTGAACGGAAACGACCGGGTCTGTTTATCCAGTCCTGGTATCCGCCATAGACCCCCGATTTTCCCGTAGGGTTAAATTCGGCATCCTTCACATGAAACATTTTGATGAAGGTGTGATAAAAGTCGATGTACTGCAGGTAGTCGAGCTGCTGAAGCACGAAGTGGCTGGGATCGTACAGTATGTTGCAGCGGGAGTGTTTGCCGGTTGCTTCCCAGAAGCGCTCGAAAGTAATGCCATCGTGCAGGTCTTCTCCGGGATGAATCTCATAGCAGACATCGACGCCGGCCTTGTCAAAGGCGTTGAGTATAGGCAACCACCTTTTTGCAAGTTCTTTGAATCCATCCTCGACAAGTCCTGCGGGACGCTGTGGCCACGGGTAGACGGTATGCCACATCAATGCTCCGGAGAAAGTTGCGTGCGCATTCAGCCCCAGGTTCTTGCTGGCTTTTGCCGCATTTTTCAGCTGATCAATGGCCCATGCCGTGCGCTCTTTCGGGTTGCCTCTGAGTTTCTTGGGCGCGAATCCATCAAAGAGCTCATTGTATGCGGGATGAACGGCCACCAGCTGCCCCTGGAGGTGCGTCGACAACTCCGTTACCTGTACTCCCGCCGACTCGATGGCTCCCTTCCAGTCGTCGCAATAGTCTTTGCTTTCCGCGGCTTTCTGCAGATCGATACAACGGGGGTCCCACGTGGGAATCTGCACGCCGACATAGCCCAGCGATGCCGCCCATTTCGCAATTGTACTTATGTCATCGAACGGCGCCTGGTCTCCCATAAACTGCGCCAGGAATATCGCTGGTCCTTTGATTGTCTTCATTCTTGCTGGTTAGAGGTTGGTTACTGGTTACTGGTTACTGTTTGCTGGTTACTGGTTACTGGTTACTGATTACTGG
>JBIQIY010000051.1:0-12806 GCA_044507775.1 Flammeovirgaceae bacterium
CGCACCCACGAGGAAAAAAGCGACACCCCCTAAGCCGCACAAACTCACTACTCACCACTCACCACTCACCACTCACTACTCCGCCGCGTACTCCACATGCCTCTTCAAATAATCCTCATACGTCAGCGCAATCCCCTCCTGCAATGACACTTTATGTTTATATCCCAGCGCGTGCAGGCGTGAGCTGTCCATCAGCTTGCGGGGCGTGCCGTCGGGTTTTGACGAATCAAATGTGATCGTTCCCTTGTAGCCGACAACCTCCGCGATCAGCCGTGCGAGTTCGAGGATGGAGACCTCCTCTCCCGTCCCCACATTGATGAGCTGCGGATCTTCGTAGTTCTGCATCAGGAAAACACAAGCTTCCGCCAGGTCATCCGAGAACATGAACTCGCGCAGTGGTTTGCCCGATCCCCAGATCGCTACCTCGGCTTTCTTTTCTACTTTTGCTTCGTGAAATCTTCTGATCAGCGCCGGCAGCACGTGCGAGTTTTCGGGATGGTAGTTATCGCGATAACCGTACATGTTGGTGGGCATGGCCGAGATGAAGCGCCGACCGTGTTGCTTGTAATAAGCCTGACATAATTTTATCCCCGCGATCTTGGCGATCGCATAGGCTTCATTGGTGGGCTCCAGGTATCCCGACAGGAGACTGTCTTCGCTGATCGGCTGGGGGGCAAGTTTGGGATAGATGCAGCTGGATCCGAGGAACAGGAGTTTCCTGCTGTCGTAAGTAAAGGCAGCATGGATCACGTTGTTCTGAATCATCAGGTTGTCATACAGAAAGTCCGCCGGATAAGTGTCGTTGGCGAGAATTCCTCCCACCTTCGCAGCTGCGAGGAATACGTACTCCGGTCGCTCTTTTTCGAAAAAACGGTTGACTTTCGCCGTGTCCTTCAGGTCGACCTCCATGCTGGTCGCAAATACGAGGTTCTTATAGCCGCTTCGCTCCAGAAACCGCGTGATCGCCGATCCCACCATCCCGCGATGTCCCGCGACGTAAATTCTTGAATCTAATTCCATGAGCTTGTCAAAGCCGCGAAATTACGATAAAAATCGTGAGACGTGAAACGGCAATCGTGAGACGTGAGACGTGAGACGTGAGACGCGAGGGGAAACTTCCTGAAAGTTTTTGGAATATCGTCTCCGTAAATCGAGTCTTGCTACAATCCTGAAATCAACGCGAAGAACACTTTTGCCTACTTTCAGGAAGTTTGAGCGGGGGCGCGTGCGTGAATCGTGAAACGTCAATCGTGAGACGTCAGACGTGAGACGTGAGACGGCAGACGCAAGGGGAAACTTCCTGAAAGTTTTTGAAATATCGTCCCCGGAAGCAAGGCTTGCTACAAGTCCTGAAATCAACGCGAAGTAGACTCTCGCCTACTTTCAGGAGGTTTGAGCGGAGGCACGTGCGTGAGTCGTAAGACGTGAATCGTGAGGCGTAAGACGTGAGACGGCGGGCGTGGGGAAAAGCTTCCTGAAAGTTTTTGAGGATATCTTCCGGGTAGCAGGTCTTGCTACAAACCCTGAAATCAACGCGAAGTACACTTTTGCCTACTTTCAGGAAGTTTGAGCGGAGGCACGTGCGTGAGTCGTGAATCGTGAGGCGTAAGACGTGAGACGGCAGACGGCAACCACAAGGAAAAAAGCGACACCCCTAAGCCGCACCACTCAATGTCGTTTACTTAAGCTCCGCTGACCTCCTCTCCTTCAGGAGAGGATTGAGGTGAGGTGATCAAAAAAGGCTTAAGTAAACGACATTGACTCACCACTCACGTCTCACGTCTCATGAAAGAAGCCGCACCCACGAGGAAAAGAGCGACACCCCCTAAGCCGCACGACCCCTCACCACTCACGCACGTGCCTCCGCGCAACTTCCTGAAAGTAGGAAATGGCAGCTTCGCTTCAGGTTCAGGGCTTAAGTAAGACTTGATTTCAGAAAACGATATCCCAAAAACTTTCAGGAAGCTTCCCCCTCACGTCTCACCACTCACCACTCACCACTCACCACTCACGTCTCACGTCTGACGTCTCACGAAAGAAGCCGCACCCACGAAGATAGAGAGACACCCCCTAAGCCGCACGACCCAGGCTCACTACTCACCAATCCGCTTCATCGTAAAAATCGTCCACTTATCCATCGACGGGATCGGAACATAGACAACATCTCCCATATACTCCCACCCCGCCTTGTGCATCTGGTTGAGCATCCAGACTACGGTGACGCGATCGCTGACCTCGCGACCGTTCAGCGAGATCTTCGGCAGCCCCTGGTACTTGCCCGGATCGAGGATCTCCTTGTACTCCGGCTCGATGAGACCGTAGTCGACATAAAAGACAGGCCTCAACGTGGACTTGTCGATAAAATACATGAGCTGAATGTAATTCAGATCCTTGTCTTCATTGAGGTTCTTGTCGTTGATCACCACCTGGGCGCGACCCGGAACTGTAATAATAAGAGTCAGTGCCGCGATACACGGCAATAACCGGAGGGCTTTGTAAGGGTTCATGCGTAGATATATTTACAATTTGACATTCATCAGGATCCGGAATCCCGAAGTTGTCAATAAATCGAACCGGATGCAAGCCCGGGTCTGTCTGGCACCTTGACGATAACCTCGCACTCCAATATCCCACCCTCACCAAACCGTCATCCTGAGCCGTGGGCTGGCTTGAGCGGTTGCCCAGGGCGAAGGATCCCCAAACGCAAAGGCGGAATAGAGGAAATAAGGCAGGGAAAGATAGGATTGGGTTCAAACTCAGGGTTTTCCTGATAGGAGTAAGAGATTCTCTTAGGGATTTTTCTGGCCCGCCCCGTGAATCAGGATAGAAGGCCTTTTGGGGGATAACGGGTTTTGTTTGGAGAGGTCCTGCGTTCGGGGATCCTTCGCCTTTGGCCAGCGCTCAAACCCATCGCGCGGCTCAGGATGACGGTTTTGGAGGGAACGACGGTCTTGGCTGCGCGGCTGGGGTGCGGGTTGGTGGACCCTGAACTCAGACGATTCCTGATTTTCGCCAAATCAGGCTTTCCCCGATTCGCAGCGGCAGTATTTCGCCCACCTTTGTATCACCAAGCGAAACAAATTCTCGAAACACTAAAACTTTACGATCATGCAAATGCTAAGCAGAACTAACGAAACGGCGATCAAAATCGCAGCCCTGTTGGCCCTCCTTCTCTGGGGATTCGCTACACAGGCGCAGGGAACCGGCAACGCTGACTACTCTGTTTCCGGCTACAACCACCGCGTTGATAAGAGCCACGCTCCCGCAAGCATCAACCTGGCCGAAGGTGTCAACCTGGAAGCACGGCCCACGCCGCTGCAAAATGCGCTTAACAGTCCTTACGACGACATTAAACCACACCTGGCGCCCGGTGGAAATCGCCTGTACTTCAGCCGCAACTTCCACCCCGGCAATTTCAACGGCGAAAATGATCCCGAAGACATCTGGTATTCGGATTTCAATGAGGCATCCGATAGCTGGTCTGAACCCATTCACATGACCGGCGTACTCAACAACGCAGGCCCCAATTATGTAAACAACGTGAGCGCTACAGGCGACACCATCATCCTCGGCAACCAGTACCTGAAGAAAGGAAAGATGCGCGCCGGACTTTCTTACAGCGTCAAAGTCAATGGCGAATGGTCCGTCCCCGTTGCTATCAACATCGTGAACGATTACAACATGTCCAGCCACGCCGGCTCATACGTGTCGCTGAAAGATGGCGTGATCATCCGCTCCGTAGAACGCGCCGAGTCGATCGGTGAACGCGACCTCTTTGTAAGCTTCTGGGATGGCGAGAAAGCAACCGAGCCCATCAACATGGGAAGCGTTATCAACACCGAGTTCGAAGAATCATCACCGTTCCTGGCTCCGGACCACAAGACGCTCTACTTCGCTTCAAAAGGACACAACGGTTACGGCGGCTTCGACATCTTCGTAACGCACCGCCTGGACGACACCTGGACAAACTGGTCTACTCCTGAAAACCTCGGCCCTGCCGTCAACGGCTCACTCGACGACGAATTCTTCAGCGTCACCCATTGCGGAAACTACGCCGTCTTCTCCAAGCAGGTAAACGTTCACAACACCGATCTTTTCAGGATCTCCATGAAATCCCTCTTCGGACAGCAAAACACTCCTGTCAACAGCGATTCCAATACAACTGGCAAAGGCTCTTTAGCATCCCTGTAAAGATCTCTCAAAAGCAATAGTGTTTCGATGGTTGAAAATCCTTCTTCTCCGGAAGAGGGATTTCTCATTTATAGCCCAAGTTGAATCTCCGGACGTGATAGAAGTTGAATACGAGGTCGAGGATGGTTGTGAAGGCTGATAAAATCTGAAAGTAAGGGGTGTCCCCCTTCCTAAGGGGGACCGAATCTGCGAAGCAGATTCAGGGGGTCGGCAAACCGTTTGGTATAATTAGCATTGCCAAATCCCTTCCCTGCACCTATATTGCCCGGATGGACCTGACCCACAAAAAAACCTCCTCAACCTCCACCCTGCTGGTCGGCAGCGTGCTGTTGTTGTTTTCGCTTGCACAACCTGCACTTGCACAGGAGGCAGATCCTTTCGCATCCGCGGAAGATCTGAAAGCGTTGAGCCTCGAGGAACTGATGAACATCGAAGTCACGCTCGTGTCGCGAACGCCGTCCAAGTTGACGGAGGCGGCGTCGGCTATACAGGTGATCACGCGCAACGACATTCTGCGCTCCGGCGCGACAACTATTCCGGAGGCGCTGCGACTGGCTACGAACCTTCAGGTCGCGCAACTTAATTCCAGTTCCTGGATCATCAGCGCGCGCGGCTTCAACACTGTGTTCGCAAACAAACTCCTCGTCATGATCGATGGACGGACAGTATACACTCCCCTCTTCGCCGGCGTGTTGTGGGAACTTCAGAATGTGCTGCTCGAAGATGTCGACCGCATCGAGGTGGTGAGTGGTCCGGGAGGTACGTTGTGGGGCGCCAACGCGGTCAACGGCGTCATCAACATTATCACCAGGAAGGCGAAGGATAGCCAGGGTACTTATGTCAGCGCGTTGGCGGGTAATTTCATTAATCACGATATAGCCGTCCGCCATGGTGGGACGTTGTCGGATAAAGTTGCCTATCGCGTCTATGCCAAAAACTTCATGCGCAACAACACGATTCTACCGAGCGGTGAAGATAATAACGACACGTGGACTTTGTCGCAAGCCGGCCTGCGCGTGGACTGGGAAGCATCCGCACGAGACGCGGTGACATTCCAGGGCGATGTGTATGACGGCAAGATGAAGACCACTCCGGAGGAATCTCCCTTCGACGGCCAAAACGCGATGGCGCGGTGGACACATACTTACTCTGAAAGATCCGCATTCATCGCGCAAGCCTATTTCGATCGCTACTGGAGAAGCGACCTCGGGTCATACATCGCGGATCAGCTCCAAACACTGGACTTCGATTTCCAGCACCAGCTCGCGCTTGGTAACGTTCACCAGCTCGTCTGGGGCGTAAACTACCGGAACGTAAACGATCACTTTGTGAGTCAGACGCCCCTGCTCGGGTTACTTCCAGTCCGGAAGAATCTCGATCGTGCCAGCGGCTTCGTGCAGGATGCCATCAAAGTCGGCACAAACACAACTTTAACTCTTGGCACAAAGCTCTCGCACAATGTTTATACGGGCTTCGAAATACAACCGAGCGTCAGGATCAGCCAGGCCATGAAGAATAGCCTGCTCTGGGCCGCAGTCTCCCGTGCGATCCGCGCCCCCAGCCGGCTGGATGTCGACTACTATCTCCCAACGTATCCTGTACCGCCTACTTCGCTGAGTGTCGCGGGTGGACCAAACTTCGAGTCGGAAAAAGTCATCGCCTACGAGGCCGGCTATCGGCTAACGGCGAATGAGCACTCCACATTCTCACTGGCGGGATTTTACAACACTTACTCTGACGTCTACAGCGTCGAAGCCTTGCCCGGCACCCTTACGTACCAGATTCAAAACGGATCGGAGGCTGAATCGTGGGGAGGTGAATTCACGGGCACGTACCAGTTCTCCAACTACTGGCGGTTACGGGGAGGCTATACGTATTTTGACAAGGACCTGAGGAGCAAGCCGGGCCATGTGTTCGATCCCTCTTACCTGGGCAACGACGCGCGCAACCAGGCGATGCTGCAGTCCATGCTGAATATCACGCCGAAGCTGCAGTTCGATATCGTAGCCCGCTATCTTGACTATCTTCCAAAAACCACCGAGACACCGCAAGTGCCGGAATATTTCACCTTCGACGCGAGATTGGCTCTGCATCTGAGCGCCTTTGAAATTTCGCTGGTCGGGCAAAACCTCTGGAAGGATGAACACGTCGAATTTCGTACATTTAGAATTCCACGCAGTTTTTACGGCCGTGTTATATGCAGGCTCTGAAGATCTTTCCCACCCGCATGCGCGCCCTGGCCATCGTCCTGATAAGCTTCTGGACGGCAACGGCGCAGGCCCCACCGCCTCGAGAGGCCCAGGTAAAGGCCGTATTTCTTTTCAACTTCGCGCAGTTTGCTGAATGGCCCGCCGAGACATTCCCCGATGCAACCTCCCCTATCATCATCGGCATCCTGGGGGAGGACCCGTTCGGGCCCTTCCTTGAAAAAATTGTAAGCGGCGAACATATCGGCGAACATCCCATCCAGGTCCGAAGGTTTGCATCCGCAGAAGAAGCACAGGCGTGCCACATCCTCTTCATTGACAAAAACAAGTCCCGCGACATCGAGCGGATACTGGAGCAGCTAAGGGGAAAAAACATCCTGACGGTTAGTGATATGAAAGACTTCGCATCCCGCGGAGGCGTCATCGGGCTGTTTATCGAAGACAACAAAACAAAATTTGAAATAAATCTGAAAGAATATAAGGATAGCAACGTTGTGATTAGCTCGCGGGTATTGCGACTGGCGGCGCTTTGCTGCGAATAAGCAAGTAAGCACATGCGTTTCTTCGAAAACAGGCCGATTCGGGAAAAGCTCATGATGGGCATGCTCATCACCAGCAGCGTGGTTCTGTTTGTGGCGTGTGCGATCTATTTCATCTACGAGTATGCGAGCTTCAAGAAAGCATTGGTGGAACAAACCGCCATCCTCGGGGAAATGTGCGCAGCCAATAGCACGGCGGCGCTCAAATTTGGTGATGCAGAGGACGCCCAATCGGTCCTGTCAACGCTGAGCGCCGATCCCAATATCGTGTCAGCCATCCTGGTCAACCATCGGGATACTGTTTTAGCCACCTATCCGGAGGGCCTCCGCGTAGCTCCCGACAGTATTCCGGATTTCCGGCCCGGATTTCACTTCAACAGCTCCAGGCTTGAGGGATTTATCCCCGTGATCCACGATGGCGAGAAAATCGGCGGCCTGTATATCACGGCGAAAATGGATGCGATCTACGACCGGCTGCAGTTCTATAGCCTGATCGCCCTCGGCGTCATCGTTCTCTCTTTGTTCGTTTCCTATCTGCTATCGGTGACGATCCAACGGAATATTACCCTTTCGATCGTCTCACTGGCCCGTACCGCGGATATCGTGTCAACCGATAAGAATTATTCGATCCGTGCGCAAAAGTACGACAATGACGAAATCGGGACACTTACCACTACGTTCAACAACATGTTGTCCGAGATCGAAAAGCAAAATGATCAAATCACCGCGTTCAACCAGGACCTCGAAGCCAAGGTAAAGCAGCGCACACAGGAACTGGAGACCGCTTACGAAGAAATGGAATCCTTCTCCTACACGGTTTCTCACGACCTGAATGCGCCACTGCGGAAGATCGACACATTCATCGATTCCTTTCTGGGCCGGAATGATACGATCGACGAGGAAAGCAGGAAGATCTTCGAAAAAATCACGACCAATACCATGCGGATGCGCACGCTGATCTCGGATCTGCTGACATTCTCGCAGCTGGGAAAGAAAGAGCTGGTCAGGCAGGTTGTCGACATGAAAGCGATGGTCGCCACGATCTTCGATGATCTCAGAAAAAGCGAAGAAGGCCGGAAAATCGAACTCATACTCTGCGATCTTCCTCCTGCCTTTGTTGATGAGTTAACGATCAATCAGGTCTGGGTGAACCTTATCTCGAATGCGCTGAAATATTCGAAGACGCGGGAGAAGAGCACCGTGGAAGTTTGCTTCCGGGAGGAACGCGACGCCATCATATATTATGTCCGGGACAACGGCGTTGGGTTCGACATGAAGTATTACGAAAAGATCTTCGCCCCGTTTCAACGCCTGCATGCCCAGAAGGATTTCGAGGGGACCGGCGTGGGGCTTGCCATTGTTTACCGCATTGTCACCCGACACGGGGGAAGTATCTGGGCGGAATCCGAACCCGAGGAGGGCGCAACCTTCTATTTTTCCGTGCCCAAACACTATCCGTAATTCCCGTCCGGGAATGCATAGGAATACGTTTTGTATTCGTACTGACAGGCGCACATCCGACTGAAAAAAATATTACTATGAAAAAAAATAGCAGAAAAACGAGCAAGCTCTCGTTATGGTTCAACCGCATCTCTGCAAAAGTCACTCATCTCGCCGGGAGGCCGGTTACGTCTATCATCGCGTTCGTTGTAGTGCTGATCTGGGCCGTCTCCGGACCCGTGTTTGGATTTTCCGATACGTGGCAACTCGTGATCAACACCGGCACCACCATCATCACGTTCCTCATGGTATTCATCATCCAGCAATCGCAGAACAAGGATACGATGGCCGTGCAACTAAAGCTGAACGAACTGATCGCCTGCAACCAGCGCGCAAGCAACCGCCTTATCGTGGTGGAAGATCTCACCGAAGAAGAGCTCGAGGTCCTGAAAAACTTTTACGTGAAGCTCTCCAGCCTCGCAAAAAAAGAACGAGACCTGCACCGCTCGCACTCCATCGACGAAGCCTCGCGCTACCATCAGGAAAAAATCAAATCCAAATCCTGAGCCCCGCGCGTCGGACAGCGCGCCGGACAAGGCGCCGTGCCCGACGTAGCGCGCGTTGGCTCGCGCTTTAGGAGCGTAGGCGGGAAGGACCCCGCAAACGAAGAGCACCTCTCTACTTGCCGTAAACCTTCATAACCGGCTCCACAATCGGCTGTGCCTGGGGTGAGGTCAGGAACGCCAAAATATCGGCGACTTTTTCCGGCTTGACCCATTCTGAAAAATTAGCGTCCGGCATAGCAGTGCGGTTAGCAGGCGTATCAAGTGTGCTCGGCACGATCACAGATGTGACAATGTTCTTTCCCTTTGCTTCGGCATTCAAAGCTTCCGCGAGTTTGAACAGCAGCGACTTCGACAGCATGTACGCCAGCGAGCCCTTGCCCTGCTTCGGTTCGAGGGCCGTCCTGGCGCCGACCAGTACAATCCTTCCACCTTGCTCCTGCTTGCTCATCTGGAGAAAGATGGGCCGCGCGCAATAATAGGCGCTCTCAAAGTTCAGGGATATCATCGACCGCAGCTGGGCTCCGGTCGTGTGCGAAATATCACCCGGACTATATCCCCCTACGAGCAGCAGGGCAGCATCAATCGAGCGGTGTTTGGCGATGATACTTTCGACAAATTCTTCGGCGCGCTGTTCATCCAGCAGATCTACATGATGAACTTCAATATCTCCCTGGACGCCGGGGGCCGGCGATTCCCCCGGAGGAACGGTGGCGATAACCTGATATTTGTCGTTTGCAAATCTTTGTACAGTAGCCCGTCCGAGATTTCCGGAGGCGCCGGTGATGATTACGGTTTTTTTCATAGCTAACTTGGCACACCCCAAATTAAACAATTCTCCGAACTCTGGTCTCCAAAAACTTTCAGGAAGTTTTCCCAACGCGCGCCCCCGCGCTTTTGTTCAGTAAATCACTTCGTATGTGGTGTCCGGCCGGATGTTGAATGCCGCCCGATCGATCTGGAACTTGATAACATTCTTCACGTAAAGAACTGTCTTTTGGTCAGAGTCGTCTTCCAGTATCATAGCAGATTCAGACAACAAGATCAATTTGGAATATCCCGTCCATCCTTGTCCCATCAACCTTACCCTGATCTTTATCTCCGAATTTTCCAGTGATGCCAGCAACGTTCTGAAATCGTAAAAATCAATTCCATCCTCCATGCGACATACGAAATACTGGTTGACCATAATAAATGCGATTCATGTTCGATTCGGTGTTGGTTGGTTTAGTTAGTTTACCGCGCAGTACCGGAAAGTTAGCCATTCAACACCTTCTGTGAAATTATCTTTTAAGGTAATCGCAAAAATTTGTTGGCATACTTTTTTTACCCGTCAACCGCTATGCGACGCGCGTATCGCGAGAAAGTACAACCACCCGACATTTTTAAACGTTTTGGAAATGTGCAAGAGATTTCAACAACAAACCCTTACACCAATCAAGGCCGGTTTGTGAAAAAAATTTCCCAATTCTCTTTTGTGATAATCAACCTTTGCGGACCGTCTCAGGCGGCGACCTTATGATCCTGCATGAGGCAGAAGAAATCGTGCAAGGTCAGTCGGTGAATGTGCAGGATCCGGGACAAGGACTTGAGAGTGATGTTGGCTTTTCCGCGCTCCATCCGCCAATACTGTATTTCCGGCAGGTCGTAGCGCTCCGTGAAAGACTTGATAGTCGGATAGCCTTTCTTTACCCGGAGTTCGGCAAGACAAGCGCCGATCTCGGTCAACAGGCTCCTGAAAGCTTTATCTGATCTCATACTGCTTGTGCAATGTGTTTACTGACAATGATTAAAAACTATGCCTGCTGCCAACCTCCGCTAAGATGGTATGTGTTTTTATCCTTTTCCCGCCGATGGAGCGGTGAGCTGCTGGCTGCTGCGGTCAATGACATTTACACCCGTCTGTTTGATTGTAGCACCATCGCATATAAAGTTTTAAGCAAACTTGACAATACACTGGAGAGAAAGAATGGTTAGAACCTGCCTGCTCATTTCGGATGATCCCGACGATCACGTTGAACTCTCGGAAGCGCTGTACGAGATCTCAGACGACACGGTGTTGATCACCGTTTCCGATGTCAGCAAGGCGCTGGATCTTTTGAACGCCAACAAGTGCATCCCTGAATTTATTTTACTCAACCTGATCATTTCCGGACTCGTTATCCAGGAATTTCTTAACGCTCTTGATAAGAACCCCGCACTGAGTCACGTGCGAATTATCGCCTACGGTGAATCGGAGACGATACAATCCGCCAGGTTCACCGCCATTCTCGACGCCGATCTCACCTACTCTGAATTGAAAGAAGCTTTGAAGAAGCTGATCGTGAAATAATAAGCACGCCTACCCGGTGAAAATATAGCCAAAAGGAAGCGCCATTCGACTAAAAGCATCAACAGCTTTTCAAACATTATCAGCGAAGATATCCGGCAAACTTCTCCACCACCTCAAAACCATCCAGGTAAGTAGTGGGCTTGACGATATATTCGCGCGCGCCCAAACTCAGGCATTTGCGCTTCTCATTTTCATTCTCCGAAGTCGAAAAGATCAACACGGGAATTTTCCGATACCTCGGATTCCCTTTCAGAAGGGCGAGCGTCTGCGTGCCATTCAGTATCGGCATGTTCAGATCGAGAACGATGAGGCAGGGCAGCCTGGTGTCATCTGAAATGTCGTTGAGATAGTTGAGTGCCTCCTGTCCGTTCTTGATAAACTTTATGCAATCACCCTTGCCGGACTCGCGGAAATATTCCAACATGATGAGGTGATCCTCTTCATCATCATCCACGAATATGATTTGGCTCTGTTGGCTCGTCATGGAAGTACAATCGTATCAATAAAGATGAGCTGACTAAAAAACTGCGCACCTTCCTGCATACCCACACCGTGGTAAGATAGCAATGATTTCCTGTTTCAGGAAACGCGCCTCCCTCCCCGTCTTGCATCCCGAGGCTGGTATGGTTTTTTACAGCCGCGCATCCGGCTCAAAATCGAGATATTCCGGCCTGTCGAAACTTTCTGAAAGTTTATAGAGTCATGGCATGCGACCCTCGCGCCGACCTTCTCCGGTTCCCAGCTTGGCACGATGGAGACACCAACTTCAGACCTTTCCATTAGGGGTATCACGCGGTTTACTGCGCTTCAGCGTGTAGATGTGCCAGTTGTTCATGGACCGCAACGGAATATAAACGACATCACCCAGATACTCCCATCCCGCCTTGCTCATCTTGTTCAGCACCCACACCACCGTGACGCGATCGGTCAGCTCCTCGCCGTCGATGGTGATCTTCTGCTGGCCCAGAACCTCGGGCGCGACGATGTCATTGTAGTCTGGCTCAATGAATCCGAAGTCGACGTAGAACACGGGTTTGATACTCGACTTGTCAATGTAATACATCAACTGAATGTAATCGAGGTTCGTATTGCTATTGAGATTTTTTCCGTTAACGATCACCTGGGCCTGGCAATGATTGCAAACCACCAGCAGAAAAGCGAGACAGATGATCACGAAAATTGTTTTGACAGCGTTCATGGCTTTGATGTTTAGTTGGACATAGAAACACCACCTTTTAATAACGACCTGTGGGCGACTCGCGCCAGTATTGGAGGTAACCTGCTGATGAAGGGGCTGGGGGGACGTAGAGGGTGGTTTAGTGGGGGGTTACTTTTTAGATTGAAAGGCAGGTTGAAGGCGGGTTGAAAGGCAGGTCTAATGCAGGTTGGAAGGCAGGTTGAAAGGCAGGTTAAAAGGCAGGTCTAAAGGCAGGTTGGATGCAGGTTGGATGCAGGTTAAAAGGCAGGTCTAAAGGCAGGTCTAAAGGCAGGTTGAATGCAGGTTGGAAGGCAGGTCTAAATATAGGAGTTTAGG
>JBIQIY010000007.1:0-205344 GCA_044507775.1 Flammeovirgaceae bacterium
TGGCTTTGCATTAATAGCGGGCTTGGCGAGCTTTGCGTGAAATTATTTCGCGACCCTAGCGCGAATCAGCAACCAGAATCGGCAACTCAATCGTAAATATCGTTCCTTTGTTGAGTCTCGTTTCAAACGAAATCTCTCCATTCATTTGATGAATTGCCTGTCGCGAGATGGCAAGGCCGAGCCCTGAACCGGATTTCTTCGTACTGAAATGCGGAAGAAAAATGCGATCGGCGATCTGCTGACTGATACCCTTACCGTTGTCCTGGAACTGAATCCTCACCCGCTCCCCCTGAAGCTGAACTGAAACGGTGACCCGCGTATGCTGGCCGGGATTGCCGGACTGCAGTCCATTCAAAATCAGGTTCGAAAAAGTCCGGCCCAGCAGTTGCTCATCACCCTGCACCCAGACCTCCCGGATGCCGCTCCGGAAACTGATGTCGCCTGTGTGGCTGTGCAGGTCGATCACGCGTTTCAATAAAGCAACAACCTCCAATTTTACGATCACAGGCTCGGGCATCCGGGCAAAACCACTGAACGAAGACGCGATATCATTTAACGTATCGACCTGGCTGAGTAAACTCGCGATCGCTTTCTGTATCTTTTCGGGTGAGCCGTTGCCGTCGCGGATCGCGCGCTCGAGTTGCTGAAGGGTTAGCTTCATCGGCGTCAGCGGATTCTTGATCTCGTGGGCAACCTGCTGGGCAATCTCACGCCACGCCTTTTCCCGCTGGGTCTGCTCAAGCTCGATTTTGCTTTCGCTCAGCTTGAAAAGCATGCTGTTGTACTCCTTCACCATCATGCCGATCTCGTCGGTGGCCGTCCACGTCAGGGGTTGGTTCATTCGCGTAAGCGACGTCTTCCGCAGCGATTGCGTGATAAAACGCAGCGGGAACGTCAGCCATTCGGATACAAAATAAGAGAGCACCAGGAGCACGATAAAGATCACCGCAAAAATATTCAGTATGTTGGTGAGTATGACCGTCTGTACTCTTTCCAGGAGGTACACCGACTGATAGAAGGGCACGCCAACGATACCAATCAGGTCGCCGGTCTGGGGTGATTTTATACCCGTATAGGCGACAAAATAGCGCAGGCTTCCCACCTGTTCCGCCTCTATAAAAAGGTTCTCTCCGCCCAGTATCTTGAACAGCGCCCTGGAATTGATGTACCGCGAAATAAGATTGCTCTCAAAGATCAGAGGCTGGCTGCTGGCCAGTAGTTGTCCCTGGGTATTGTATACATTCGCGTCCATGTTCGACAGTTTCGCAAGGTCAGCGAGGTGGTTGGTGAGCGCGGCACGAGTTTCATCGACATCGCTCACATATTCGCTCAGGTACGCCGTCATCTGCTGGCCGAAGATCCGCGATTTGTTCAGGTACTCCGTGTCGAGCTGTTGCTGGGAAGACCGGCTTGTCAGTCCAAGCGTCGTGATGCTTACAATGATCAGTGGCACGAAGAAGGCCAGGTTGAGGTACAATTGTATCCGGGCGGAGAAAAACAACCGGCGTCCCAGGAAATAATTATAAATACCCTGTATGAAGATCATGATCAGGATGATGAACAACCCGAGCACGAACAGGAATGAAAAGTTGGCTACCCGATAGACCAGCGGAATGACACGGGACGAAACGACTGCTATCCGACCGGCCTGATCTTCCTGCGCAATGTGGTCGTACCCGTAATAACGGATCCCGGTGGTGTATAGGGCAGGGTTGCCCAACCACTCTCGGTTAAAGAAATTCTCGTAGTTGTATTCGCCGGAAGTAAAGACGATTTCCTTGTTTGAAAACACCGCATAGTTGATATCCTGCGTGTGGTAGAATTGCTGGAAGGTGCGGTCGACGAGCAATTCCGGATACACGTTTTCGGGAATAATCTTCTTCAGCGAAAGCTCGACCACCACATAGCCAAAGTTCGTCTGTGCCCTTTCGATCGGAACGATCATCAGATATTTCTGCGTGATGTCGGTATCCGGATTCGTAACAAAGTAAATATTTTCATACTCCGTTCGAAAGGGGTCGCGCTGATAACCCTGGACCAATTCGCGGAACGACAGCCCTGCCAGATTGTCGATCGAGCCACCAAACGAGTTAAAGATGAAGATCTGAATATCGTACTTGTTGAAATACGACGGCAGGAACAGCTGACGGATCTTCTGACGGATTGGTTCCTTGCCCAGAAACGGACTCATGATCCGGGTTTGGATAAAAGCGTCATTCGCTATTTTCTGAGAGGCATCGTTCAAAAGGTATTCTGCGAATATGTCGCGATCGATGAGGAAAGTGCTGGCAAACCTGAACTGACTGTCGATCTTCTCCTTGCGCGTAAAGTGCTGGATGCCATACGCCCCGTTGGCCGACAGGAAAAAGATACTCACAAACAGATAGGCGAAGGTTCCGTACGACAAGCGCTTCAGGTTCCTGAAAAGCCTTAGAAAGTGAACCGGAAGGAAACTGGCTGTCGCGCATACCAGCGATGACAGATACGCCTGGCCGGTCAAGGTATTAATCCCCGCAAAGACAACCGCGGCGATGAGGAACGCGACCATTGGGCGACCGCGATTGCTGTCAGAAGACAGAAGGCTGATGAAGGCGTGTGAGAAGAGGAAAGCAGACACACCCGAAAGCAGCACCGTCACAAGCGCAACGATCCGCAGTCCGTCAAAATGAAGTGACTGCGACAGATCGAGGATGATCGAAGAGTTGTTATAGAGGGTTTGTATGACGATGTACGGAAACATCCAGGCAAACAGGATCATCAGCCCGGAAAAGATCGATATTATCCACGCGTGGAGGGGTTCCCGTCGAAGCTTCAGAATATGAAAGCGAAAAAAATTCCGGAAGATGTAAACGCACAGCGTGAGAACAGCCAGTATATTAAGAAACATGTCGCCGAGCGACGCATTGAAAGAAGACGATGCAAATACCTGCGGGTCAAAAAAACCGCTGTTGATCAGTCCCACCGGAAATTGGAACGCGGTCATCGCCCATCGGATGAAAATGAATACCGCGAGGAGGAAGAGAAAGCCCCACGCGGGAGCGCGTCTTCGGATAATGGACAAAAGAGAAAATACAGCCAGCAGGAGCGCGGCCAGAGAAAGCACGAAAAAAATGACCGCCACAGTCCGGAGATTTTCATTCGCAGGAAACCGGTCTGGCAGGAAGCTGATCCTGAACGGGCATACATTCTCCACGCAAACGGGGGCGCCCAGCGTAGCATTCGGTTCGAGGATAGAAAAATCAGGCGACGCAAATATCTCCTCGTTCCACTCGGGCTGCAGGTAATCGTTGCTGATGGTGTACTCCTTGATCAGCGTGACCAGAGAAATCACGTAAAAATTTTCGTCGATCCTGTCTTTCTTGAGGATATAAGCTTCGCGGCCGATGCGAAGCAATTTGATACCGAAGCTGTCGGCAAGGACCTGCGCGGGAGGTACAAACTTGTTGTCGGACCAGTACCTCAGTCGGTTCCTGTCATATACAAAAAAGGGATATGTTGTTTCGGTGGAGAGAGCGGAGTTGTAAGTAAATGGCTTGTCGAGAAGGGGAGCGAGTTCAGCGTCGATGACGCGCAGCTCTCCGGCAAGCCTTGCTCCTACCCGTGCAGCCATTGCTTCTGCAGAATCGGCCCGGAATGACATCCACGCAAAGAACAGCCCCGCAGCTAACAGGATCAAAGAGAGCGCCAGAGCAGCGAAGTAAAAAGGTTTGGACTTCAACCTTGCAATTTTAGGGTGCCACGGATATTACTTTGACCAGCGGGGGTCGTATTTGATGCCTCCGAACGAGTAGAGATAGATAATTCTGGAATACCGGTAGTTCCAGGGCACCAGCAGGATCATGACCCCGATGACGACTCCGATATACACCCACTCCGACGGATCGTCGCCCAGGTAGTACAACAGAAGACCTACGGATACCATGACGGCCACCGTGATGGCGTAGCCTATATACATCGCGCCCTGGTAGAACCCGGGTTCTGGCTCAAGCCTGACGCCGCATTGCGGGCAGGTCTTGTTCATGATATTGAATTTTGTAACGCTTGTCGCCGGGAAGGCAAACATATCGCCTTGCCTGCAGCGGGGGCATTTACCTTGAAGCAATGCGCTTGCTGTATTCTTTTGCGCCATTCCGGGTTGATTTATACCAAAGATATCCGATGATCATCGCTGCCATATAGGGAAGCGCCAGCAAGTAAAGGATGCCGGTGTTTATTCCGGCAGCAATACCCGGGTTTCCATTGCTGAAGTTATTTTCAAGCGTGGACCGACACATGGCACACTGCGCGGATACGTTTTGGAGGCCGGCGACAAGAAAGAACGCAATCAGCAGCAGTTTTTTCATGGGTAGTATGGACTAATCATCAGGTAAACAATAACCCCGGTTACCGAGACATAAAGCCAGACTGGAAAGGTGATCCTGGCCAGTCGTCGATGCCTGGCGAAATTCCCCGATAGCGCCCGGACAAAGGTAAACAAGACCAACGGAATAACACCGATGGATAGCAAAATGTGCGTAATGAGCACGAAAAAGTAGACATACCGGATGGGCCCCTCTCCTCCGAATGGCGTCGATTCGCTCGTACTATGGTAGATCAGGTAGAGGGTAAGAAACAAGGCTGAGAGCCCGATACAGGTCTTCATGATGCGCTCGTGGAGCAGTCGCCGCCCATTTCTGACTGCAACCACCGCGGTGAT
Source organism: Flammeovirgaceae bacterium (assembly GCA_044507775.1). GTDB lineage: Bacteria > Bacteroidota > Bacteroidia > Cytophagales > Cyclobacteriaceae > Chryseosolibacter. Next base: position 4,697 of record JBIQIY010000007.1, read on the forward strand.
CAGCAAGAGGGCTGTAACCCCATTAATCGTCGCATAGATCGGGGGCAGGAAGGACGTATCATAGCCTTCGATTTTTGGCATGCCCATCAGAAGAGCCAGTGAAACGGGGATGATCACAGACAATGCTATGATTGTTTTCCTGTGAGGATCCTTTACCGCCGGCATTTTTACGTCTTCAGACATTTAATACTGTTTTAAAATAATCTTCATTTCCACGATGAGCCTGTCCACATCCTTGCGATCGTCTCCTTTGTAGTAACCTCTGATCCGGTGCGCGTGGTCCACCACCGCAACCGAAGAATCCTTCGGCGTCAACAGGATGCATTCCCTCAGAAAACGGGCATCGACTGACTCGGGAATATCTGCAGGAGAAATGACCTGCACAGGATCGCCCCGGAATTCAACGCGGATCCGGTTCATGGCTCCTTCTTCTCCCTGCTTGAAAAAGAAAACAAATAATGAATCGCGGTTGTTCACTCTCAGCTTCGCAATCAGTGAGTCAGCCACGCGATAAGGAGTTGGATACTGAAGTCCGCAATCAGGGGGCGGCAGGAAATCCGCTTGCTGGTGCAGTACGGGGACCTCAAATTCATTCTGGCCAAACGTCTTCAAAAAAAGAAAGATCACCACGGGAAACAGGAGAGCCAGAAAGAGGAAGATCAATTTTTTTCCTTTCATAGTGGACCGCAAAGAAAGAGGCTTGAGCGAACCCAAGCCTCCTGATGTAAATGTATTAAAGATCCTTTCCGGATTCTAGAATCTCAGATCGGAGATTGCCATCCCTTCGTACACGAGGGCGATCAGCAACCACACGACAAATATCATCGGGATCAGGATTGCCCATATAAGAACTTTTGCTTCGTGGCGTAGGTGCATGAATTCGCCGACGATGTAGGCCGCCTTGACAATGGTCATCGCAATGAACAGCCACACGCGTGTGGTTTGAAATTCATGTGGAACCAGGAAGGCCACGGCAAATTCGATTGCTGTGATAAAACCCAGGATTCCGGCAACGCGCCAAAGCTTCCTTATCTTTTCCTTATCAGGGGGAAGGACGGTTATTTGCTGGGTTTCCTCGTGATGAGCCATTTCTATTGTCGTTTATTTTGTGAATCGTAAATCTAGACCAGGTAGAAGAATGTAAACACGAACACCCAAACCAGGTCAACAAAGTGCCAGTACAATCCCACTTTTTCTACCATCTCATAGTGTCCCCGGCGTTCGTAGACTCCCGTGACAGTATTGTAATAAATCAGGAAGTTAAGGCAAACCCCGCTGAATACGTGGAAGCCGTGAAACCCGGTGATGAAGAAGAAGAAGGCGGCGAAATCCGGCGGACCATACTGGTTCTGCATCAGGTTAGCGCCTTCGAAGTCATTGGGGTCGAGCGTATGAACGCCATGAATAAAGTGTGACCACTCCCAGGCCTGACAGCTTAGGAACGTCAATCCTCCTATGATAGTCCAAAGCATCCATTTTTCAACTGCCTTGCGATCCATTCTGTGACCAGCTTCCACAGCGAGTACCATGGTGACCGAACTCATAATGAGAATGAACGTCATAATACCGACGAACACGAGGGGCAACTCCATGGTAATGAAAGGCACCGCCTCATAGACTTTTTCAGGAACGGGCCAGTACGCCTGAGAGAACACAAAGTCTTCAATTGCCCCGTCATAGCCCGGGTGTGAAGAACGCACCAGCCCATAAGTGATCAGCAGTGCTGAGAAAGTGAACGCATCGGAGAGGAGGAAGAACCACATCATGAGCTTGCCGTAGCTAACACCCATCGGGGAAACTCCACCGTCCCAGACACTTCTGCCCGGAGCCTGAACGCTTGTCGGAGTACTTGCCATTGTCAGTTTAAGTTTATCGGTTCAATAATAAGAAGAGGAACAAATATAGCCAAAGAACACCTAAAAAATGCCAGTAGGTGGAACACAATTCCATCCGCAGCATATTCCGGGAATGCACTTTGTATCGGAAAGTTGCAACCAGGGCGATCAGCAAAACGATAATACCACTGATAATGTGCAGTCCGTGAAAACCGGTCAGCACATAAATAAACGAGCTGGAAGAATTGCTTCCACCGCCTGCAAAGTAGTGATTCATCGCTACCATCTTTCCCCAGGCGAGCCACTGACCTACCAGGAACACGACGCCGAGCAGGGTTGTAAGTGCCAGTGCAAGTTTACTTTGCTCAAGGCTATCCCGTCTTGCCGCGCGTTGCGCCCAGATCATGGTGACGCTGCTCAGGATCATAATACCCGTATTCACCCAGAACTCACCGGGCAGTTCGAAAGACGTCCATCCGGGCTCGCCGCGTTTCACAATGTACGCGCTCGTCCAGCCTCCGAATAACATACACACACTGACGATGAACAGCCAGAGCGCGAACTTCTTGGGGTTCATGCTATTCGGCTTCTTCGCCTCTTCAATAATTCTGATATCTGCTGCCATAGTCTCTCCCATCCTTATCAAATTTTATCCAGCAAGTAAGCAATCTGCACAATGGGCAGGTAGAGGAACGACCCGAACATGATCTTCAGAGCCGATTTCCTGTCGCCCGATTTCATCAGCGAGAATGTCTGAGCCAGGAACAACACGCCGCATAGCGTCACCGCTATGGCAGACTTGATTCCTGTGATTCCAAATGTTGCGGGGAGCAATCCCAGCGGGATCAGGAACAAGGTATAAATCATGATCTGAATCGCTGTATTCAGATCCTTTTTTCCTCCGGAAGGCAATAGTTTGAAGCCCGCCTTTTTGTAGTCATCGTCGGCTACCCATGCGATCGCCCAGAAGTGAGGGAACTGCCAGATGAACTGGATACCAAAGATGATCATCGCCTCATGTGAGATAGCTCCCGTCGCGGCCGTCCAGCCCAACAGTGGCGGCAATGCTCCCGGGATAGCGCCAACCAGTACGGCGATCGGACCTACGCGCTTCAGCGGTGTATACACGAAGCTGTAAAGAATCATCGATACCAGTGACAACAGCGTTGTTAATGGATTCGTATAGGCCAGAAGTATAGCGATTCCGGCTCCCAGGCACAGCAGGCAAAAGGCAACCGCTTCATTCACCGACAGTCGTCCCGTGGGGAGCGGCCGGTTTTTCGTGCGCGACATGACCCGGTCCAGGTCGCGTTCGATAATCTGGTTTACAACAATGGAAGCGCCTGACACCAGGAAGCCACCCAGGAACAACATGGGCAATACCCCCCAGTTGACCTCAGGAGATCCCAGCACATAACCAAACGCACAGGAGAACGCCACGAGCAGGGACAACCTGAATTTCAGCAGTTCCCAAAACGCTCGTGCCTTCGCCAGCGCAAAAGGAACCCCTGATAATGTATGAACTTGTTCTGCGATCATTTCAATTTTTCAACACAACTGATCTATTCCGATCCATTTTCAACAAAAACAAAAACTGGACTCCAAAGCAGAGGGTGGCCAGTAACAAATGCATGGGCTGAAGAAACGGCGGGACAGCAAACCAGGCCATTCCAATACCCGTTAAGAGAGTCGTTACGATCAGCGCGATCAACCCCGGCACAAAGCCTTTCAACCTCTTCTTATCCGACAGCAGGCTAAATACCAGGCCCGCGTGAACCAGTACAACAGCCCATGAGAATGAACGATGAATCGTAAATGTCTCACCGACGGCCGCAATCCAGTCCTGACGTTCCGTCGTCCGCGCAACTGCGTCGATCTCCTCGCGTACGTGCGTGCCCAGCAGGATCTGTACCAGTACAACAGCAATGCAGGCGATCAGCCACCAGTATGCGGATGCACTATAAACCTCGTGCGACTCACCCGAACTGGTGTGAACAAGGTACACCAGCATCGCTACGATGACCAGTGCGAGGAACATGTGCACCGTGATTGTCCAGGGCGTCAGGTTACTCGATACCACAAAAGATCCAAGCCATCCCTGAAACGATACAAGGACCAGCGTCAGGAACGAAAGCACCGTCAGCCTGCGATCGGAATTCCAGAATTTCAAAGAATACACAAACACCAGGAAGATCAGAAATCCAATGATCACACCGGTGATGCGATTAAAATATTCAATCCAGGTCTTGGTTGGATTGAAGTCACTCTCAATCAGGACCGACTCATCACTCAGCAGCTTGTCAGCGGTCGCTCCCATGCCGATGACGCGCAGGTACCGCGCGAACTTCAGGTTCTTCTGGTGGCGGTAGTCGGCATAGGTCTCTTTGTAGTCCGGCGGCAGCTGAGAGACATCCGTAGGCGGAACCCAGTTACCGAAGCACCGGGGCCAATCGGGACAGCCCATCCCCGACCCTGTGCTTCGCACCACTCCTCCTACCAGGATCAGGATATAAACCGCGACTAATGTTGAAAGGCTCAGCTTATAAAAAGCCCGGAGCGTTTTCATCAGCGGCTAGTCCTTTTTCTCCACGACTATCGAGCCCTGCGTGCCGGTAGATTCAAGTCTGATCAGCTCATTCTCATGAGGAAGATTCGATTCCGGAGTTTCGGAGTAAGGAATGTACTGCGGTATAAAGTCATCCTTGGCTCCGGGCTTGCTATAGTCATACGGCCAGCGATACACGGACGGAATTTCACCAGGCCAGTTCCCGTGTTGGGGAAGCCGCGGTGTTGTCCACTCCAGTGTATTTGAATTCCACGGATTAGCAGGTGCCTTCTGGCCGCGGAATATGCTGTAGAAGAAATTAAAGAGGAAAATAAATTGCGCTGCGAATGTACAGATGGCGGCAATGCTCACGAGCATGTTCAGATCAAACCAGCCGCTGAATGTATCAAAGTTTGTCCATGTGTAGTATCTCCTCGGGAATCCGGCGATACCGATATAGTGCATCGGGAAGAACACGAGGTAGACACCGACAAAGCTGATCCAGAAGTGGATGTATCCCAGTTTGGCATTCATCATCCTTCCGAACATTTTCGGGAACCAGTGATAAATACCAGCCAGCATTCCGAAGAAAGCTGCGCTACCCATCACCAGGTGGAAGTGAGCGACGACAAAGTACGTGTCGTGCAACTGGATGTCGATGGCTGCGTTGCCGAGAAAAATCCCTGTGATACCTCCCGTGAGGAAGTATGACACCATCCCGATCGAGAACAACATTCCCGGTGTAAAGCGGAGGTTGCCCTGCCAAAGGGTTGTGACGTAGTTAAATATTTTCACCGCCGACGGTATGGCAATGATGAGCGTGAGCAGCATGAATATCGATCCGAGGAACGGATTCATCCCGGTGACGAACATGTGGTGTGCCCACACGACAAACGAGAGGACGGCGATAAAGAGCAGCGAACCAATCATGGCCTTGTATCCGAAGATTGGCTTGCGCGAGTTGGTCGCAATAATCTCTGATGTAATACCGAGTGCCGGCAGGATCACGATGTAAACTTCCGGGTGACCGAGGAACCAGAAAAGGTGCTGGAACAATACAGGGCTACCGCCTGAGTGCGCCAGGGCCTCTCCTGCGATGTAGATATCCGAAAGATAGAAACTCGTACCGAAACTGCGGTCGAAGATCAGCAGCAGAACCGATGCGAACAGAACGGGGAACGACAGCAATCCAACGATCGCGGTAAAAAGAATCGCCCAGATCGTCAGCGGCATGCGCGTAAAGGACATACCATGCGTCCGCAGGTTAATAATTGTCGCGATGTAGTTAATACCACCCAGCAGCGTACTGACAATAAACAACGCCATGGATATCAGCCACAGGGTCATGCCCAATCCCGAGCCTGAAATAGCCTGGGGCAATGCACTCAGCGGCGGATAAATCGTCCAGCCACCGGCTGCAGGTCCTGTTTCAAGAAACAGCGAGGAGAACATGATGACGCTGGAAACAAAAAAGAACCAGTAGGACAGCATGTTCATGAACCCGGAGGCCATGTCGCGGGCGCCGAGTTGCAGCGGAATCAGGAAATTTGCGAATGTTCCGCTCAATCCCGCTGTCAGTACGAAGAACACCATGATCGTACCGTGCATGGTCACCAGCGCGAGGTAAAACTCCGGCTGGATTTTGCCCTGCACCGTAATCCAGTCGCCGAGGATGGGTCGCAGCCACTCCAGGTTTGCATCCGGAAAGCCGAGTTGCAAACGGAATATAAGGGACAAAAGTCCCCCCAGTATTGCCCAGAAAATACCGGTGATCAGGTATTGTTTTGCGATGACCTTGTGATCTTCGCTGAAAACCCATTTGGTCCAGAAGTTGCCTTCGTGGTGCTCGTGCTCATGATCGTCATCGTGATGATGAACCCCTGGATGAACGTGAATATCAGTTGTTGCCATGTCCTAACTTTTAAATCCGTATAACTTACTTGCCTGCTACCGCCACACCGGGATCCCTTTGCAGGCCTGCTTTTATCATAGCTGCTTCCTGCAGTGCGCCCGGCACTTTCTTCAGGTAATCAGGATTTTGTTTCAACCAGGCTTCCTGCTCCTGCTTCCACTTCTCATACACCTCAGGTTCTTCTACGATTACAATCATCTTCATTGAAAAGTGAGCCTGACCGCAGACTTCAGCGCATGCGAGTTCGAAATTAAAATTCTGATTGTTGAGTTCATCGCGCATCTCCTGTGTGGTCTTTGTAGCCACAAATTTGAACTGCGTGGGCATTCCGGGAACCGCGTCCATCTTGACCCGGAAATGAGGAATGTAAAGGCTGTGCAGGACGTCTTTCGCGCGAATCTTGATGAGGACTTCCTTGCCCTTCGGCAGGTGAAGCTCGAGTGACTTAAAGTCATCGAACGAATTCTTGTCGGTGAGGTCGAGACCGAACTCATTGACGGGATCGATGAGCTTGTAGTTGTATTTGCCGAGTGTGTTGTCCTTGTTTCCGGGATAGCGCGCTGTCCATGCGAACTGTTGACCAATCACTTCAACTACTTCCGCATCCTCCGAGGCTGGGGCTGTGATCTCATTCCATGCGCGAAGGCCGCTGAAGATCAGAATTGCAAGGACGATGGCCGGGATGATGGTCCAGGCAAGCTCCAGGTAGTGGTTGTCGGGATAGAATTTGGCTTTGCGACCTTCTCTATGCTGGTAGTTGAAAACAAAAAAGCCCATGATCACACTAATGATCGTGAAGGCTATAACCGTCACAGCCATTGTGATCCAGAAGATTGTATCGGTCCACGCGCCATGCTCGGTAGCAACAGGCAAATTGTAATCGTCGAAGTAGACTATGGAATACCAGAAGAAGCCAACGAGGCTGACAATGGTGAAAATCAGGAACAATGTGGCGTTGGTGGAGTTCGAAGAGTCTACCCGCGACTCTGTTTTTTCATCTCGCGTGCGGGCAAGACTTATCAGGTTGCTGACTCTGAAGATGAGGTAGAGAATGATAAGGATTAGAACAACACCTAAGCCTATAATCAGTTTCGTCATGACTTTCTATCCTTTAAATGTGATGATTAAGACTTTCCACCAGCGTTGGATGATTCTTCCCGACAAGTGGTATTTTAGCCAATGAGCTAAGCACTACCAAGAGGAATGCAGCGAGGAAGACAAGAGAAACACCGACCTCCAGTATTCCGAGCGCTCCTTGATTCTTCATGATACCGGGAGTCACCATATTGTAAAAATCAAACCAGTGACCTGCGATGACGATCGGGCACACAACTTTCAGCATAGCAATCTGTCGTTTGGAATCCCTTGTCATGAGTAACAAGAACGGTAATACAAAGTTCAAAATCAGGTTCGTATAAAATATCCAGCTGTACGGGCTCGTGGTCATGCGCTCAACGAAGTACACGGATTCTTCCGGAATGTTCGCGTACCAGATCAGGAGGAACTGGCTGAACCAGATGTAGGTCCAGAAAATGGTGAAGGCGAATATGTATTTTCCGAGGTCATGCAAGTGATTGGAATTCACGACCTTGAGGTAGCCCGCTTCCTTCAGGTAAGCGCATATCAACGTGATCATGGCAAGTCCGCTCACCCACCAGCTGGCGAAAACATACCATCCGAACATGGTGCTGAACCAATGTGTGTCAATACTCATAACCCAATCCCACGCCGCAACGGAGGAGCTAACGGCGAAGAACACGAGGAACCAGGCGGAAGTCGACCGGTTCTTGTACCAGTATACCGGCTTGTCTTCGAGGTCCTCCGCTAAAAGGTTCTTGCGGATCAGCAGGTAAAACCAGTACCACATTCCCAGGAAAAGAACCATCCTGATAATGAAGAAAACGGGGAAGCCGCCGCCCTCGCCAGGCCAGAAAAAGTATTTTGCCTTGTGCGAGATCATCTCGTCATATTGAGCGCCGCCCTCTTCGTAGAGGTAATCGTGAGTCCAGTGGAAAATAGTATGGCCCGACACGAAGAACAGCACCAGCGTTAGAATCCCTGCGATGGGAATCCAGTTGCCCATGGTGAGCGGAATACGAACGAGGCCCGCAGACCAACCGGCCTGAGCCGCATAGTGGATAGCGACGAAAAATAATCCGATGATACCCAAGCCCATGAAGAAGACGTTGTTCATCCACAAGGAGGTATACAATCTTTTCAGCCAGTAAGCGGGGCCGCTATGCTCGCCATGGCTCTCCGCGTGCTGTGCTACAGCATGATCCTGAGCGGTGCTTGCCACCAACTCCTGCTGCTCGACCATCGCGTGACCGCCGCCCGCGTCCGGGGCGCCGCCGCTGATGGCCATGAGCACACCGACGATGAGAAGAAAAACTCCGACACCCAGGACTATCAAGAGCTTGTTCCGCGTCTCCGGTCGGAAAATATATTGTTCGTCTTCAATAATTACGTGAGCCATTGTTGTCAGTCATTTTGTGAGTTGTGATTAGTGAGTGGTGAGTGTCTGTACTTGCCTGTATCATCCCAACTCCCTCATCTATGCATCGTTAATTTCTTTTTTTTAAATCGTGAGACGTGAACCGCGAGTCGTCCATACTTATAACTTATAACTTATTTCTGCAGCGTTTTCACATACTTCGCAATCTTCCACCTGTCTTCAGGAACCACCTGTGAGCCGTGGGGCCACATCAAATTTTTCCCGTAGGTGATCACGTGGAAGATATGTCCTTCCGACATATTCTTGAGGGCATCGGCTTTGTAGCTCGGCACCCCGGCATAAGCGCTTTTCTGCTGCCCGTCGACTGTGACGCCCTGGGCCACCTTACCATCGCCTTCACCCTTTGCTCCATGGCAGTGATCGCAATACATTTCGTAGAGGGCTTTGCCTGCTGCAATTACCTCCGCGGTTGAATCCAGCGGGTTCTTCAGACGGTCCGCCAGACGCAGACCCGTCGAGTCGTTCGGCAGGCGGTACGGCAGCCATCCCTGCTCATTGCGCTTCACCGTGTTCGGCGGAGGCATGCGCATGTTCATCCGATGGGGATTGAACATGTTGGAATTAAAATACTCTGCATGGCCCTCATCCTTGCCTGGCATGTCAGGATAATCAATCGAGGTTGCCCACCGTCCCGCATCCGGGTCCGTGACCTGGGTGAACGGATCATACGGCACGGAGTGGTACATATTCGGCGCGTATTCCTTTCCCGGATTATTGCCGTGTCCACCACAACCTGCCAGCAGCGCGAGCGCGGAACATGCGATCAGTAGTTTATTCATTGTCTGCATATCGTGAGTCGTGAGTCGTGAGTGGTGAGTGGCCCGCAGTCGCCAAGCTATCTGCCAGTTCCCTCCCCTCTGCTCTATATCTATTCTTTGTTATCAGTTATCAATCCAATTACTTTTCTACCTTCTTAACCCGCACTAAACCTGTCTTTCAACCTGCATTTAAACCCGTCTTTCAACCTGCACTAAACCTGCCTTTCAACCTGCATTCAACCTGCCTTTCAACCTGCCTTTCAACCTGCATTCAACCTGCCTTTCAACCTGCATTAAACCCGTCTTGCAACCTTAGTCAAACACCTTCTCATTCACCTCAGAAGCACCGGCATCTTTCAGCAGCTGCGTGATAGCATCGCGGTTCTGGGCAGCGTTTGCGTCAACGTCGATCGCCATCACAAGCTTATCGTCCGTACTGCGGACATCGAATTGACGAGGCTTCCCGTACGGTTTCATGTCGCTGACAATGAGGAATGTTGCAACCATTCCCAGTGCCGACAGCAGCACCGTAAACTCGAACGTCACCGGAATGAAAGGTGGCAGCGCTGCGTGCGGCTTACCGCCGATGATCATGGGCCAGTCAAAACCCAGCATCCAGAATTGCATGAGCAGCGCGAGCGACGTGCCTGTCAATCCAAAAAGGAAAGCAGCGATGGGCAGGCGGCTCCTGCGGTAACCCAGCTCGGCATCCAATCCGTGTACCGGAAAGGGTGTAAACACTTCGTGGATTCTGACTCCTTTGGTTCGTAGTGTTCGCACGGCATTGACCAACAGATCTTCATCCTCGAAAACTCCAACCAGAAAATTCTTATTTGCAGCCATTGTATGTCTGTAGTTATTAGCTCATGAATTAATGACGCGTCTGTTCCACTTCCCGCGGCGTTCCATGCTTTCCTTCCGACGATGTCGCCTTCAGGATACTCTTGATCTCAGCCATGTTGATCACGGGGAAGAACTTGGCGAAGAGCAGGAATGCTGTAAAGAACAGTCCGACGGTAAAGATGAATTCACCGATGTCATACATGGTCGGGTGGAACATGTTCCAGCTCGACGGGAGGTAGTCACGGTGCAGCGATGTTACGATGATCACAAATCGCTCGAACCACATTCCGATGTTCACGATAATCGACAACACGAAAGTGGCGACGAGGCTGGTGCGGATCTTTTTGATCCAGAACAGCTGTGGCGAAACCACGTTACAGGTCATCATGGACCAGTATGCCCACGCGTACGGTCCCGTCACGCGGTTGTAGAAGGCGTAACCTTCGTACTCTACGCCGGAGTACCAGGCGATGAACAATTCAGTGATATAGGCGATACCCACGATCGACCCGGTGACGATGATGATGATGTTCATCAACTCGACGTGATAGATCGTGATGTAATCTTCCAGCTTGAATACTTTTCTCGTGACGAGCAGCAGCGTCAGCACCATGGCGAATCCGGAGAAGATAGCACCGGAAACGAAATACGGCGGGAATATGGTCGTGTGCCATCCGGGAATTACGGATGTAGCGAAGTCCATTGATACGATCGTGTGAACCGACAACACGAGCGGCGTTGAAAGGCCAGCAAGGATGAGGGCAACCGATTCGTAGCGCATCCAGGTCTTCGCACCGCCGGACCAGCCGAAGCTCAGCGCATTATAAATGAGCGCGCGCGTGTTATGGCCTTGCACAATCGCACGGTCGCGAATCGTGGCGAAGTCGGGTATAAGTCCGATGTACCAGAAAACAAGCGAAACAGTGAAGTAAGTCGAGATCGCAAATACGTCCCAGAGGAGCGGCGAGTTAAAGTTTACCCACAGGGATCCGAACGTATTGGGAAGCGGAAGTGCCCAGTAGAATCCCAGCCACAGACGACCCATGTGCATCAGGGGGAACGTTGCAGCGCAGATAACGGCGAAGATCGTCATGGCCTCCGCGGCGCGGTTGATGGACATCCTCCAGCGCTGGCGGAACAGCAACAGGATCGCCGAGATCAGCGTACCCGCGTGACCGATACCCACCCACCAGACGAAGTTTGTAATATCCCACGCCCAGCCTACTGTTTTGTTCAGCCCCCAGACTCCTACTCCTTCCCAGAGCAGTACGCATACGCAGTAGAAACCAAAAGCAAACAAGGTAAGCGATACAGCCATAGCCGCAAGCCATAGCGAGTTCGGTTTGTTTTCTACGTGGCGACTGATGTCGTGCGAAACGTCCTTCAGGGTCTTACCACCGGTGATCAAAGGGTCGCGAATTGCGGAAGTTACTTGCATTGTCGTTGTATGGCGTTATCCTTTATACTTCTCTATATTCTTAAGCGTTCGAATTGTCTTTGTTCCTGATCTTCGCCAGGTAAAAAATATTCGGACGGGTGTTGATCTCTTCCAGTACGGAGTACGCGCGCAGATTATCGGAATCCTTGTCGTTCACATGGGGCTTATCGGGATACAGCGGACGCACCTTCAGGTGTTTGTGGATCCTGCTTTCCGGATCGTTCATGTCGCCGAAAAGGATCGCGCCAGTCGTACAGGCCGCTGCGCAGGCTGTGACAACTTCACCATCCCGGACAGGTCTTTTCTCTTTCCTTGCGTTGAGTTTTCCGGCTTGAATGCGCTGTACGCAGAATGTGCACTTCTCCATCACACCGCGTGAGCGAACTGTCACGTCAGGGTTGAGCACCATCTTGCCCAGATCGGTGTTCATGGCAGTGTTAACATTGGCGAACTGCTTGTTGTCGTGGTATTTGAACCAGTTGAAGCGGCGAACCTTATACGGACAGTTGTTCGCGCAGTACCGGGTTCCGATACAACGGTTGTACACCATCTGGTTCAGACCTTCCGTGCTGTGCGTTGTGGCCGCAACAGGACAAACCGTTTCACAGGGAGCGTTGTTACAGTGCTGACACAGCATTGGCTGGAACACTACCTCCGGGTTTTCACCTGCCTTCTCGGCACCCGACCAGTCGTCCACAGGCGCATCGCTTGTGTAGTAGCGGTCGATGCGGAGCCACATCATCTCGCGGCGGTTGATCACCTCTTCGCGACCAACAAGCGCAACGTTGTTCTCTACATTACAAGCGACGATACACGCACCGCACCCGATACAGGTATTGAGGTCAATGGCCATACCCCAGTGGTGGCCTTTGTATTCGTGGTTCTTCCAGAGCGTCATTGTCTCCGGATCGACCTTGTGCGTTTCAGACTTCCAGGTATTCGTAGTCGGGCGGAATTTTTCTTTCTCGTAAGTGCCGTCGTTAAATTCCGTTAAGGTTGTTTCCTGGATCACGGACTTCCGGCCCATGTATGTGTTCTGCACCTGTGTCTGTGCAAGCTGATAGTCCTGGTCTCGGTTGATCTGGAATTGAATTCCCGTCGCGAGGTAGTTCAGCGATCCGTTCACCATGGTGACCAGCGGATATGCGTTTGCGCCAATATCATCGGCGACGCGCCCGGCTTTGGTGCGACCATAACCCAGCGGGATACCGATAGTTCCCTGGGGCTGGCCCGGTTGCACCATGATCGGAAGCGTGATGTTCTTGCCGTTCACGGTGATCGTTCCCAGCTTCGTATGGCTTTCGTCGAAGGAAATATCCGCCGCATCTTTCATTGACACGGTGAGATAGTTATCCCATACTACTTTCGTTATCGGATCTGGAAGTTCCTGGAGGAGCGGGTTGTTTGCCTGCGACCCGTTGCCCACTGTTCCGTTGGCGTAGATCACGAGCTCCACATCCGCCGACTTGTAGTTCTGCGCAATGGCATTTGCCGCTGCGCTCACGTTGCCGCTGAAAGAAACAGATGAGGCACTCGTGGGTAATTCGTATATGCCGTCGTACAGGCACTTATCCCAGAACGTCTGGAAGTCAGCCTGACCTCCCCGGTAAAAGCGGGACCTCCAGTTTTCGCGGAGAAATTCGTAGTAGTTTGTTTGCTCTTCGCCAGCCCAAATGAGGAGGCTTTCCTGAGTCGGACGGGTCTTGAAAATTTGTGTGATGGCAGGTTGCGCGAGGCTGAAGTGATTCAGCCTGGGTTCCGCGTCGTTCCACGATTCGAGGTAGTGGTGATCAGGGGCCAGGAACTGACAATAAGCTCCTGTCTCTTCTTCCTTGAATCCCGTGGCAACCGTGAGTGAAAGGTTTTTCAGCGCTTCTGAAAGCTCTGCTCCTCTCGGATGATCATAGACCGGGTTACAATTGTAGAAGATTACCCCGGCGACCCTGGCCTCAACTACGTCGCTGATGAACGTATTCATCGCTTCATCGTTACCCTGGCGGTAATTCACAGGAATATTAGGAAGGATGGTAGTACCATAGCTTCCCAGCATATCGTTGATGCCGTTGACGAGAACCTGAATAGCGCGGTCGTTGGACCCTGCCACGACGAGGGCCTTGCCGCGGTTCTGCCACAGGTCGTCTGCCGCGCGCGACAGGTACTGCTTATCAGCACCCCCTGTAACGGTAGGCCTACCCGCTTTTGCTGCGATGAGGTTGTACAATTGAACGACGACTGCGCCTTCTTCCGAAGGTTTGATCGGCGAGCGATAGTCGGCGTTTGCACCCGTGATCGTCAGGATCGTCTCAAACTGATAGTGACGCGACATATCCTTCTTCGTCTCACTGATCTCGCGCGACTCGCCGTACTGCTTGGTGTTTTCGATAGTAGAACCCCAGCTGCCGAGGAAGTCGGCGCCAATGCTCACAATGATACTGGCCTTGCTGAAGTCATAAGAAGGGATCATGGCGGTGCCAAAGGACTCTTCATTGGCTTTCAGCATGCCATACTGCGACACCTGGTCGTATTGAATATGTTGAGTGGTCGGAAATTTTGCGATGAATCGCTGGATGACCGCTTTTGTGCTAGGACTCAAAATAGAGTTGCTGACGATGCGAATCTGGCCGCCACTGCGGGCGATGCCGTTCAGCTTCGAGCCAACCTGTGCATCGAGTTCTTCCCATTGAATGCGGGCTCCTGAAGCTTTGGGACCGCGCAGCCTATCGTTATCGTAGAGCGACAAAACAGAGGCCTCGACCTGCGCGCTGGTTCCACCGCGAGTAACTGAAGAGAGTGCGTTACCATCAATTTTTATAGGACGTCCTTCGCGGGTTTTTACTACGATGCTGCAGTAGTCGCCACCGTTTGTATACGTAGACGCGTAATAGTTCGGTATGCTCGCCTCATAGTCCTCCGGCTTATGGACGAAAGGAATTGCATTGCGGACCGGTGCGTCGCACGCCGCCAGCGACGCCGCAGCTACACCAAAGCCCATCATTTTCAGAAAATCTCTCCGGGAGTGTCCCAGATCTTCCTCCGGACCAGGCTGGGCAAATTCTTCGTTTGCACTTTTTACAAACTCCTTGCTGTTCGTAAGCTGCCCGATGCCTTTCCAGTATATTTTCTTAGATTCCATAATTCGTGTTCGCGATATTATCTATTTGCTTCGCTAATATTTATTCCCAATTCTTCCGCACTTAAGACTTTCAAACTCATAATCTTCCGGACCATCCATCCAATCGCTCAAATCAATCCGGCCAATCCTTCAATCCTTAAATCCGGGTCAATAGTGGCACTTGGAGCATTCCAACCCACCGATATCTTCCACCTTCATGTTGCCCTTGCCGTGTAGCTCGACGAGTTTGTCGTAGTAGGCGTTGCCCTTGGCGTTGACGTCGGTTGTTCTGTGGCAGTCAATACACCATCCCATCGTCAACAAGGAGTGCTGACGAACAACATCCATTTCCTGGATCGGACCGTGGCAGGTTTCGCACTGGACATTACCCACCGTAACGTGCTGGGAATGGTTGAAGTAAGCGAGGTCGGGAAGGTTGTGAACCCGAACCCACTGAATCGGCTTTCCTTCATTGAAGGCGCGTGTAATCTTGGCGATCTCATTCTCGCCGGTGAGTGTTCCGGTTTTGATCTGATTGTGGCAGTTCATGCAAATGTTAACCGAAGGGATAGTAGCATTTTTTCCCTTGGTAACACCTGTGTGACAATACTTACAATCGATCTCGTATTGACCCGCGTGAATCTTATGCGAGAAGGCGATGGGTTGCTCCGGCGCGTATCCTTTCTGAACGCCTACTGAGTAAAGCGCATTGATAACGGCCTTGAAGCCAAGCGCTGCGACGATGAAGGCTACAACAAAGATGAATCCGCGACTGCGTGTAATCGTGCCTGCGCTAATCGGCGAGTGAACGACTTCGCGTTGTTCTTCCGTAAGCGGTCTCTGGTCAAGGAAGCGTTTGATCGCAGATATTAGGAACAACAGTATAATGACGAGTAGAACCAGGATGATGACCATCCCGACGAGAATGAGGTTGAGATACTGGGGAGCAGCCCCTGTGCCCTCTCCCCCGGCTACCTGGGTTCCGGTTCCCGGAGCAGGCCCTTCGGGAGCTTTCGGTTTTTCGTGCTCGGCCTTTATATAACTCAGAATGTTCAGGATGTCCTGCTCTTTGAAAGAAGAGAAGGCAGTCATCTGAACTTTGTTGTATTCATTGAAGAGGTCTACTGCGTACGCGTCGCCGCTCGCAATGACAGCGGATGAGTTATGTACGAAGTCGATAATCCATTTTATCGACGGGGCGCGTTCTTCTACTCCTCCGAGGGGAGGCCCGATCAGTCTGGAGTCTACGCGGTGGCAGGTCTTGCAGTTTGTATCAAACAATTGTTTTCCTGCGGCGATGGCGGCATCGTCGGAAGGAATTTCTTGAGAATAGCTTGATAAACTGAATAATGCGAAGACTATAGAAAATATAAGGGGCCTGAGTGCGGGGCGATAAAAATTTATAGTCATGTCAAGTTAGTGTCCGGTTCCAGAACAAGTGGCACAAATCTACTATTGGAATGCATTTTTTCAAATTTATTTGCACATGAGGACTTTTTTTTTGCCGCTGCAACAACATTGTCAAGGCTGCCACCGGGTAATCTTGAATCATCTGTACAAAGTGCGCGCAATGCAAAACAGAATTATAAAGCACTGCAAATCTTTGTGGTCATCGGTTCACTTGCCGATGCTATTGGTTGTCGCGTCAGCTAAACCACCACTGTGATTTGGCGGCGAATCTAGGACAAGAATGGATACGAAGCGGGAGTAAGTGTAATTTAGAATAGTTTTAAATAGCAATCCGATTGTACCCGTCAGACTTCTTCCCCAACAGCGCGACCCCGGCCTGGTTAATCTAGCCAGGAGCGATCAAAAGGGATATATTATAGAGTGCGCGACTCTGCGGAAACCGCCTCCCAGGCGAATGAATTAGCTACCTTAGATCAGGAATCCGGCAAACATTTCCTCCCCGTCCATCAACGAGAGCATGAAAGGAAAAAAGCACCGGTTGAACGGTAAAAATACAACAGGAATGGAAACACTGGTGAAGGACCCGACATCAGGTCCACCCTACGCCTTCACAACCACCGTCTCACGCGCACCTTGTAACGCACATACTCATCTCCAAATATCTTTTCCAATGCCTGTTCCTCAGGTTTGATCTGATACTGCGTGATAAAGGCGATGAACGCAATTACGAAGACTAGCGTCAACCAATTCTGCAAGAATATAAACCATGCGACGAGCGTGATCGCCATGCCAAGGTAGATCGGATTTCGAGTGTACCGGTAAACGCCCGTGGTGACAAGAGTAGTGGGTTGCTGAAGTGACTTCCGGTCAGGATGAATTGTGGTTTTCCTCCTGAGAATGGCGATCGCGCCCGACCAGAAAAGGAAAAAGCCGCAGAACAAGATTACCCAGGGCAGAATTCCACGATACGGAACTTCAAAGTAACGCGACGGCATCAGTCGGTCCATCACCCACATCAAAACGCCACAGATCAACATCACAAGAGGCGGTGGAACTACTGCTTTCATTTCGGCTACAATTCCAGGTTGTCATTCTCGTCAAGTGGCCAGAACGGGTTGTATGCCACCTCGAATAAATATCCATCGGGGTCCTTGAAATATCCGCTGTAACCACCCCAGTAAACTTTTTGTGCAGGCTTGATGATCTTCGCTCCCAGCTTTTCCACTTGCTTGAGAACCTCCTCAACTTCCTCTTCAGACTTTGCATTATAGGAAATCGTCATTCCGGAAAATTCCGTCGGCTGATATTTCAGGGTAGTGTCCTCTGCCAGCTCGTGCCGAGGATGCAAGGCCAGTGTGATACCTCCCAACGGAAACAACGCCAGCCCATCGACACTTTTGTCAGAGCGTTTCCATCCGAGGCCACGCTCATAGAACGCCAGTGATCTTTCGAAATCGTCAACGCCGAGTGTTATCAAATTCAGTTTTTGTCGCATAGACTTAACGTGCAGAAATTCCTGGGAAAACATTCATGACAGTGCCGCCAGGTCGACGGCAACGCGATGTAATATTAAAATTTTTAGACGAATTTGGTTGCAGAGGCATCCAAGTATCCTTACAAAACTTTTACCTTTAGAAGATCTAAACACTTCATTCATGGACAAGCTCAACAGAAGAAAATTTATTTCAGCGGGAGTTGCCGGCCTGGCAGGCGCTTCGCTGTTCATCCCGGAACTGCTTCACGCAAGAGCTCCCGGCGCGAAAGGTAAGCAGATCGGTTTTCAGAGCTGGGTCATGAAAGACGAAATCGGAAAGGACTTCAGTGGAACGCTCCGAAAAATGGGAGCGCTGGGTTTTAATAGTATCGAAATGTGCTCGCCGCCGGGCTATTCAAAATTTGGCTTCGGCGCCTTGAAAGATCTCAGCGCCAAAGAACTGAAAAAGATGATTACTGACGCGGCATTTACCTGCACCAGCTGTCACTACGGATTTTCCGAGCTGAAAGACAACACACAGGCGCGAATCGATTTTGCGAAGGAACTCGGACTGACTCAAATGGTTATTTCCAGTTTCGGTTTGCCGAAAACAGCGACACTCGACGACTGGAAAAGGGCTGCAGACGAATCCAACAAACTTGCAACGAAAGTCCGCGACGCCGGAATGCAACTGGGCTTTCACAACCACAATGGTGAACTTGAAAAACTGGACGGGCAGGTCATCTATGACGTACTACTCGAGCGGTTCGATCCCAAACTCGTCAAGCTGCAATTCCAGGTCTGGGTTGTAACCATGGGCGTCAAAGCCGCAGACTACTTCAGGAAATATCCCGGTCGTTTTATTTCCGCTCATCTCTATGATTGGTCGGGCAAAGGTGAAGAAATGGTTCCCCTCGGAAAAGGCGTCGTGAACTGGACTGACTTCTTCGCCGCCGCGAAGGTAGGGGGTGTAAAAAATTGCTTTCTTGAAATGGATTATCCGTACCTGAAAGAAAGCGCGGAATTCCTGGCAAAAAGCAAGGACTATAAATTGTAATTTGAAAACTGGCTCGCCGTCCAGGCATCGAGATGAAGAAGGGAAAACAATTTATTTTACTGATCCTTCTTGGTTTTAATTGCTCGCCGGCAAAGCTGGATGACTGCGCATTGAGAGAGGTGGTGATCAGTTACCCGGGACCTGGGGGTGTCACCGAAAAGCGACTGTATTTTTCGGAAGGACCCAATAAGCAGCGGATACATGGTTTCTACCCCAACAATGATGGGGTTTTCGCCGAAAGCCCCAGCTGGGTAAGAGTTCTTAACCTTGAGCAAGGCAAGATAGCGGAAGACATTACTACCTTTCCCAGCCAGCCGGACTATCAGCACCGCTTCGAATTCTCATACCTGGAAGAGGCAATTACCATCGTGACCATACGGGAAACCGAAACAAATAATGAAGGCGAGGTTGTCGTAGACAAGGTGTACCAGGACCATTTTATTGAATCGCCGGGAAGCGGTACATACCTGACCACAAACGAGCAGAGCGAAAACATACTCGAAGTTTACGAAGACGGCAACCTTGTCGAAATCGGTTTCCAGTCACCAACCGGTACTTATCAGGCATACGACACGACGTGGATATTTCCTGTTGCGTACAAGTACGATCACAAACCTAATGTTGCCAGGAACAATCCCGGCATTCACCAGTTGGTATTTGCCCCGAACAAAGGCTTTTGTCGAAACAACATGATTGAAGAAATCCTGGGGGCCGATTCGACTGATCCTATTTCACACAAACGATCCTTTCAGATTGCGGGCTCTCTATTGACGGCCTGGACCTTCGAAAGCACGGGTCGCACGGCATCCCTGAACTATAAGTGCAACTAATTCAACGGTGATCACAAATGCAGACGACCTACACGGAAGGGCAAACTTTTGAGAAAAACGACTTTACCCTGGAGCCGCTGCGGAAGGGTGAATATGAGAACTGCACTTTTAATCAATGCAATTTCGCCGGTGCCGATCTTTCACAGTACAAATTCATTGATTGCGCAATCAACGGCTGCAACCTGAGCATGGCGAGAACCGATAAGACATCCTGGCAAAACATCCGGTTCAAAGACAGCAAGATCCTGGGACTTCGGTTTGATACCTGCCTCGACTTCGGTCTTTCTTTTTCTTTTGAGAACTGTCAACTCAATCATGCGTCTTTCTACAAGACCAAAATAAGAAAAACGATTTTTAGAAGTTCACACCTGGAGGGTGCCGACTTTTCGGAATGCGACCTCAGCGGTGCCATCTTCGACAACTGCGACCTCTTGAATGCTGTCTTTGAAAATACCATCCTGGAGAAAGCCGACTTCAGGACTTCTTACAACTACTCCCTTGACCCGGAGATAAACAGGATTAAAAAAGCGAGATTTTCCATTCACGGCATCGCGGGACTTTTGAATAAATACCAAATAGAAATAGAAGGCTAGGACAATTGAAGATATGATCTACGTAACGCAACTCATCTACATTAAACCTGGCCAGGAAAATGTATTCCACGAATTTGAGGGCATTGCCATTCCCATCATCGCGCGGTACAACGGTAAACTTCTCCTGCGCATTCGTCCGAATCAGGATTCTTATGTCGAGCACAGTATCGACAAACCTTATGAAATACACCTGGTGAGTTTTGAGCATGAGACCGACCTTGAGAATTTCGGCAAAGATGAAGAGCGCAAGAGGTTTCTTCACCTGAAAGTGCAGTCGATCAAAGAGTCGGTTATGATCAAGGGAATGAAAATCTAAAGAGAATCAACCTGCATTCAACCTGCATTTAACCTGCATTTAACCTGCCTTTCAACCTGCATTTAACCTGTCTTTCAACCCGCATTCAACCCGCATTCAACCGTCACCCTCTCCCCATGAACGGCATCTGGTTGGCCATGATTGTCAGAAAGGGAATATTGGCCTCGATGGGCAAACCTGCCATAAATGCGACGGCCCGCCCAACATCTTCCAGCGACATTGCGGGTTCGTTCTTGCGCGAGCCATCCGGTTGGAGAGCGCCCTGCTGAATATCTTTGGTCATGGACGTGTTTGCGTTGCCGATGTCAATCTGACCGCAGGCAATATTAAAATCCCTCCCGTCGAGCGACAACGATTTTGTCAGCCCCGTGATCGCATGTTTACTCGCCGCGTAGGGCGCGGACCGCGGGCGCGGAACGTGGGCTGAAATGGAGCCATTGTTGATAATTCTCCCTCCCATCGGTTTTTGTCCCTTCATGATCCTGAAAGCTTCCTTCGAGCAGAGGAACGCACCAGTCAGGTTAGTTCCCAGAACGGTATTCCATTCTTTCAAGGTCAATTCTTCGAAGGGCTTCGCCGGGGCGCTCACGCCCGCATTGTTGAAGAGCAAATCCAGCCGTCCGAATGTTTCAACCGTTTTGGTGAAAAGTCTGGTCACGCTTTCCTGAATGTTTATGTCCGTTGGAACGACCAACGTCCGATCCGGGGCACATGCCGCCGCCGTCTCTTTCAGGGACAATTCGCGCCTCCCTGCCAGCACCACCGTCCACCCTTCGTGCGATAACTCGATAGCTACTGCACGACCAATGCCGCTGCCGGCGCCGGTTATGATTGAAACTTTGTTGGGATGGATCATGCTTGGTTGTTGGTTGTTGGTTACTGGTTACTGGTTGTTGGTTGTTGGTTGTTGGTTGTTGGTTGCTGGTGTAATAGTCAAGGATGATTTGATCGATGGACTTGTCTCTGTGAAATCCAAGTTTGTCCGCTCTTTTTGTGTCGAAATTGGCGGGCCAGGTGAGCACGATCCGCTGAAGGAATTCATCCGGCTCGTAAGAGATCCGATCCGACGTTTCCTTGCCGGCGATCTTGCCCAGGCTGTCGATCATTTCTTCGACAGACACTGTTAATCCTGGAAGTGTAATGATCCTGTCGTCGCCGAGCGCTGCCTCATCGATATTCGCTGCGTGGATGAGGTTTTTAACAACACTTCGCGGTGACTGGATCCAGAACCTGGAAGCCGCCGGCACGGGGTAAGTCGCGCGTTGTCCGTTGAGGGGCTCTCGAATAATGCCACTCAAAAAAGAAGATGTGGCAGCATTCGGCTTTCCGGGACGCACTGTAATAGTAGGCAACCGAACGCTTCGTCCATCGACGAAGCCCCTTCTGCTGTAGTCGTTGATCAGGAGTTCCACCATCGCCTTTTGAGTCCCATACGAACTGCGCGGCTTAGGACCCGTGCTGTCGGTAATCAGGTCCGAGGTGTCTCCACCGAAGACACCGCAGGAGCTTGAGAAAACGATTCGCGGGCGAAACGACGACTTCCTGCAGAACTCCAGCATCTGTAAAGAAGCGTGGAAGTTTACTTTCATCCCCAGGTCGAAATTCTTCTCCGCCTCTCCACTGACGATGGCCGCGAGATGAAAGATCAGATCCGGACGCGCACTCAACAGTTGGCCGACCACGCCTTCTTCGCTGAAGTCTTTTACGTGATATTCAACCCGTGGATCATTAATCTTATCCTGTGGAAAGGCAACGTCCGCAAGCATGAGATGGGAAATCTCTCCACTTGTCAATCCACCTTTTGTTAAAAGTTCTTTGGCCAACCGCCAGCCAATGAATCCGCCACCGCCTAGAATGAGAATACGCATATGATCGGGTTAATGTGGGCCCGGCGATCAAGTTAGTAAAATTAGAACAAGCCGTAACTACCGGTCGTTACATCACCCGTGGTATTCCTGCAAATACCGATGAGAGCGACGTTGGAAATGATTGCCCGTGAAAACTGGCGCACTTGACCCCTTGAATGTCGTATTCAGACCGCATGGCTTTGCGATTTATTCTCTAGATTCGATTCCTAATCAAAAAGCAAGGCCATGAGACAATCAGATGCCAGAACCATTGACGCGTTCATTAAAGAGTTTCCCAAGGACGTTCAGAAGTTGCTATCACAAGTGCGAACAACGATCCGCGATGCGGCACCGGAAGCCGAGGAGACAATCAGCTACGCGATACCGACTTTCAAGCTGAAAGGCAATCTCGTTCATTTCGCGGCATACAAGAATCACATCGGATTCTATCCAGGTTCCAGCGGAATTGCAGCATTCAAAAAAGAACTCTCGGGTTATCAGTCCGCGAAAGGATCGGTTCAGTTTCCTCTTGATCAACCCATACCGCTTGACCTGATCACCAGGATCGTTCGTTATCGTGTGCAGGAAAATCTTGAAAAAAGTAAGAAGAAAAAGGGCTGAGCGGAAAGACGCATTTTGTAATCATCGTGACTTTCCGTACTTTCAACCATGGCTCTAACCTTTCACTACAGCGGCAGCATCAAAAAAGAAGCATCCCTTTCCGAACTGATCGCCGAAGTCAAGGATATCGCAGAGATCAACGGTTGGAAATATCACATTTATGACAGCAACCTTCCTGCTACGGGCTTGGGTAAAGATACATTTGACGGAATGCTGTACGGAATCAGCTTCAATCCGACCGGTAGCGAGGCCGTTTGGTTATGTTTCTTATCAAACGGTCGGCTGACCTCACCCGAACTCCTTCAGATTTACGGCGATACCGATAAGGTTACAGAGCGTAAGAACCTTTACCTCGTCTCCACGAAGACACAGTACGCCGGCATTGCGGCCCACAAGATCATCATCAATCTCCTGAAATACATCCAGCGAAAATACCTCGCCGAATTCAAAGTTTATGACGAAGGTCAGTACTGGGAGACAGGTGATGAAATACTCCTCGAAGAGATCTTCCGTCGCTACAGTACTTCCACCAACGCTGTCGGACGCGCCCTTAATGTTTATGAGCGGTTGCCGAATGAAAGCGATGAAGACTATTTCAAGCGAATCCTCAAGAAGAAGGGCAATCCCTGAACCAGAGCACGATATTGTCTCACAACCCTGCCGCGTATCCACCAGACGCCCGCTCTGCGCGCAACGCCCTGATACGGTCATACCCCTCACTTCCGTTTTTACCCCACATATGGAAAATCCGGGAAACTCCTCCGTTAAATCCGTTATCTTTCCAAATATTAGGTGCAACCCACTATGAAAATCTGGCTGCTCGCGGTGTTTGTTTTTTGCGCAACCTTTTCTTCGAAGGGACAGGGAGACGGCAAAGCTGCGTTGTCGGATGCGCTGCGCCTCATAGACGCCTGGCTTGAAACGGAGCAAGTGTATGACAGGCTACCGGGCATCTCTGTCGGCATTGTTAAAGACCAGGAATTGATCTGGAGCAAGGGGTACGGCGTTGCGGATATGAAGAAAAAAACTCCTGCCACACCGGAAACCATATACAGCATTTGTTCGATCACCAAGCTGTTCACCTCCATCGCGATCATGCAGTTGTATGAGCAGGGCAAACTGCGGCTGGATGACTCGCTCGTAACCATCTTACCGGAACACAGGATTCGTCAGCAATTCTCCGATAGTGGGCCGATCACCATTCGAAGCCTCCTCACACATTCATCAGGGCTGCCGCGGGAATCGGACTTTCCTTACTGGTCCGGGCCTGACTACAAATTCCCGACGAAGGAACAGGTCGTGGAAAAACTCGACCATCAGGAAACTCTGTACCCCGCATCAACCTATTTTCAGTACAGCAACCTCGGCATGACCTTGCTTGGCGAAGTAGTGGAAAAAGTTTCGGGAAAACCATATGAAATTTACATACAGGAAAACATTCTGAAACCGCTGCGCCTGAACAACACGTTTTCAAAATTCCCCCGGGACCTTTGGGGCACCAGGCTGGCTACAGGCTATTCGTCCATGACCCGGAGTGGCGCGCGCGAAATCCTGCCGCTGTTCGATGCGCAGGGAATACAGGCCGCCGCAGGATACTCTTCCACCGTTGAAGATCTTGCGCAGTTTGCGTCGTGGCAATTTCGTCTGATGAGCAATGGCGGAAAGGAAATTCTCCGGGCCTCTACGCTGAAAGAAATGCAACGCGTACACTGGGTTGACCCCGACTGGAAGATCCACTGGGGACTCGGATTTGTTGTTTTTCAAAACAACGGGAAAACACTCATGGGGCATTGGGGATCCTGTCCGGGGTACCGCAGCATCCTCCTGATGGATCCGAAGGAAAAGCTCGCGTTCATAGTGCTAATCAACACCATGGAGAACCCGTGGAAATACGCAAGCCAGATGCGCAACATCCTGCTGAAGGGTGAGAATGAAAAAGGATCGCCCGCCAGTTCACGCAGCCTCGAAGAATACACAGGACTGTACAACGCCCAGCCGTGGGGATCGGAAAAGAAAGTGCTTACGTGGTACGGTCACCTCGCGGTCGTTGACCTCCCCTCTGATAATCCTCTGGAAGATATGACTCTCCTGCAACACATCAGCGGTGATGTTTTTCGCCGCATCCGAAGGGATGATGACCTCGGCGAGGAAATCCGGTTCGAACGCGACGAGAATTCGGGAAAGGTGACGAAGATGTGGGGGCATAGCAACTATTTGATGAAGGTGAAGTAGTGAGTGGTGAGTGGTGAGTAGTGAGTGGTGAGTCGCTCTTCCTGGGCCGTCATCCGGAGCGGCTCGTGCGCGGTGAGTGCGTGAGCGAAGGATCTCCGAAATTTACGTAAATCGTCAATTTAGGATCCTGAATCTTAAATTCTAAAGTCACAAATGCAGTCCATCCTTGCAGTTGTATTTTTGGTAATCGCGGGCCGAGCAGTTGGTGGAGTGGGTGACGTTACGATCATCGATGGGCGGCACTACAGCAATGTTTTTGGTGAAACGCGAAACTACCGCGTCTTTCTTCCTCCCGGATACGCTGAAAACGCTCCACTGGAATATCCTGTCATTTATTTTTTTCACGGCTGGTCCCAGCGGTACTTCGGGAGCAGTAACCCCTACGGAGATTTCGACAAGGGAGACGACAACGGAGGGGATAACATCGCCAATTTTGTCAGGGATCATGCGGTCATTGTTGTAAAAGCCGACGGTTACAACCGCAGCCCCGGCGAAGAGTATTACGTCCGTCCCTACAATGTGACACCCGTTGAAACCTATCGCCAGTTTCCCATTTATTTTCCGGAGCTGGTGGATCACATCGACACGCACTACCGCACGATCGCAAACCGTGAACACCGCGGCATCGCCGGATTGTCCATGGGCGGCTTCATGTCATTCTGGATCGGCGGAAAGTATCCGCACCTGGTCTCCGCGGCCGGCAGCTTTTGTGGCTCCGCGGAATTCGAAGTCGGTCCTAAAGATTTTCCCGTTGAATACCGTCACCTGGATATGTACAACAACTACGCGGGCATGAATGTGCGGCTGCACTACGGCGATAAGGACTTTATCCGCGGCTATCACGAGGACATTAACAAAGTCTGGCCCACCGTGATGGATCAATACAGCTACAAGGTATACGATGCCGCCCACTCAACGTGCGGTATGGGCGAGATGCTCGGCTTCATCCTTGATACGTTTAACAATCCGCCTGCAAAACCTTCCCGCTGGAATCATATAGACGTGTACCCGGCATTTACCGTCTGGGATTATAAGGTGACGACCGATCGGATCGTTCCCGGATTCACCATCCTGGAGAACGTCGACGAACGCGGCTTCAGGCTTTCCGTCAGAGAATTTCTGCCCGATGGACCTCTCATACCTTCAGTTGACGTCTCCGTCAGAACGCCCCCGCTTTACGAGAAAAACCAGCACTACACGATCAGTTATATTGACACAAGAAATCTGCAGTCCATGCAGCGGGTTGTTCGCAGCGACAATGCCGGAAGGCTCGTCATTAACCTTAACGGAGGGTCGCACGAGATCGGTATCAACAAAACAAATGACAAGCCAAATATCGCCGTCGCATCTTTCGCCATCCGGTCCGGCGGTTGGGTAACGGCCGGCGAAGATGCAACTGTTGCACTACGGGTTGTCAATAAAGGTCTCGCGCCGGCGCAGAATGTTTACGCGACTGTAAAATCACCCCCGTCCGGCGGGCGCCAAAACGAGCGCATCCCCGTTGGCAACCTCTGCGCGAATGAATTCAGAGAGGTCTTAATCCGCTTTCGCGGAAATGCCGACACGGTGGAAGTAAAAAGGCTGACAATTACATTTTCCGATGACAAAAGAAATCACTGGTCACAGTCGCTGGATATCCCCGTAAGAAAGCAATATTCTGCCTTAAAAGATTTTGTACTGGCAGATGGAAAAGAATTTACAGTTGTCAAATCAGGCACCGATACCGAAACTGTTTTACTTGGCGAAGGCAATGGCGACGGGATTGCCAATCCCGGTGAATCGATCGTCGTGCTTGTGCGCGAACAGGGCAAACTCTGGCGTACCGAACTCATGGGCGAAAATGATTATATCAATCCGGAAGGTATCAATGTCCGAAAATCTGATAACTGGTCTTCATTCGATCATGTGGGCGCATCTGCGAAATACGACGTTCCCTTGATCGCATCCAATTGTCCCGAAGGTCGGGTGATCGAATTCCTGGCGGAGTACTGGCTGCCGGAGTATCCGTTACACATCGTCAGACGGGGAGTCGTCCGGTTTGCAGTAAGGGGAAAGGACACAACGCCTCCCGCTATCGGGCCAGTCTACGCGAGCGGCGACAACATCCTGCACGTCAGCGCTCGCGATGGTGCGAAGATAACGAACGTGAAGGCGACGTTGATCGATCAGAAGGATACAAAGAAGTCCTTCACTGCCATTCTCACGGATGATGGTCAGGGAGGGGACCGGATCGCTTCGGATCTCCTGTTCAGTCATACGATACCAGATCAGGTCTTTGGGATCTTTCGCGTCATTGTGGAAGCAGAAGATTCTTTCGGCAACCGGAGCGTGTTTGAGCCCGAGAATGGATTTGTTTTTCATTAGCGTGTACAGGGCTCTTGAAGTAAAAAAACGGGTCGTTCCAAGAAGGAATGCAAGCAAGGTTTGGTATCGACGCCTTCGTTTACGAACTTGACTGCCCGTGCAGGAAAAAAAATGAACAAGACGCCTGTAAATGAATTGTGTGATGCCGGCTGAAGTTGAAAGATGTTTTATACGAATATTTCAACAATGAAAAAAAAGAAAGTAAACGTTGAGTCAAGAAGGGACTTCATTCGAAAATCCGTCCTTGCCGGTTCTCTGATTCCGCTGATCCAGGGTGGCGTGCTCGCAGGCACGAGACAAAAGCCTTTAGCCGCGAGTCCGCTGAAGGTTCACGTTTTTTCCAAACATCTTCAGTTCCTCAACTACCAGGATATGGCAGCCGCTGCCCGCGACATCGGTTTCGATGGCGTCGACCTCGCCGTCCGTCCGAAGGGACATGTGCTGCCGGAGCGCGTGGAAACCGATCTCCCGAAAGCCGTCGAAGCGATCCGGAAAGCGGGGCTCTCGCACACCATGATGACCACCGCCGTCGAGGATGCAAATAACAGCACCGACCGGAAACTGCTGGAGACAGCGGCCAAACTCGGTATCGGGTATTATCGTATGAACTGGTTCTCTTATCCGAAAAATCTCTCAATCCCGGAGGCGATACTCCAGTTTCAAGAAAAAATCAAAGGTCTGGGTACGCTGAACAAGAAGCTGGGAATCGTTGGGGCTTACCAGAACCACGCCGGGTTGCGCGCAGGAGCTTCTATCTGGGAGCTATGGGACATGGTACATGAGGCGGACAGAAATCACATGGGGGTGCAGTACGATATCCGCCATGCGGTTGTAGAGGGCGGACTGTCATGGAGAAATGGACTCAGGCTCATTGCCCCCACGATCAAGATGCTTGCGATCAAAGACTTCGTGTGGCGTAAAGAGAATGGTAGCTATGCTGTCCATAACGTTCCCCTCGGCGAGGGTATGGTTGATTTCAAAACCTATTTCTCTTTGCTGAAGGAGTACAACATCAATGTACCCATATCCCTCCACTTCGAATATCCGCTCGGCGGCGCGGAGCATGGCGGGTTTGATATCAACGTCGACAAGAACGTCGTGTTTGATGCCATGCGACGCGACCTTACGTGGTTGCGCGACGCCTGGAATGCCAGCTGAGAAGACATAAGAAGAAGC
The DNA here is from genome assembly GCA_044507775.1 of Flammeovirgaceae bacterium. Lineage (GTDB taxonomy): Bacteria > Bacteroidota > Bacteroidia > Cytophagales > Cyclobacteriaceae > Chryseosolibacter. The sequence goes on from JBIQIY010000007.1 coordinate 33,575, forward strand.
CGCATGTTTTGACGCCGGCACTGGATAACGTTTACCGCTTGTGATGCGCCTTTGACCTTTCGACCTATCCAGGGTAGGAAGGCGGTGTGCTTATGACAGTATTACTTAAAAAGAACAAAGAACGACTAATAACTATATCCCATGAAACAAACTCTTAACCGCCGGCAATTTGTTCAATATTCGAGCGCCGGCCTGGCAGCCCTCGGGTTCACGGGCGCGCCAACTCCCACGGCAGGAAAATCAAAAGACGAAATGACTCCGGAAAAAAAGATACGCATCAAAAATGTTGACTCCAACTTTGAGCGGGAGCCGCTGACACCGTACCGCTTCAAGGGCAGTGTTGTCACGGAGGGCTGGCAGGTGGCAGCCTGGATGGAATCAGAATCCGGAATTCACAAGATCGGCATCGGCGGACAAGGGACACTCTGGTCTGACTCGACGGTGTTTGCGGCCCACTCCCCCACGGGCGGCAACGCCCTGATGTACGCGATGAGTGAACGCGCCTTGCAGATCATGAAGGGAAACTCTTTTACGAACCCAAACCAACTCCTGGACGATCTTCTTCCGGAAGTCTACGAGTATGGAAAAAAAATCACTGGCAATCCAAACCTGCGCAAGACCTTCGCATTGAATTCACTGGTGTGCGTCGACAATGCCGCGTGGCTTCTCTATGCCGCGGAAAACAATATCAGGAATTTTGATGGTATGATTCCCGACCGGTATAAACCAGGACTGTCATACAGGCACGAGAAAGTCGGTAGCATGCCATCGTTCAGCGTGGGTGCAGATGTGAAGAAGATCAAGGCCGCGGCCGATGAGGGATACTTCATCATGAAATTGAAAACAGGTTCATCCGGCACCCAAAAGGAAATGTTGGAAAAAGACATCGCGTTTTTAACCGCTGTTCATAAAGCGATCGGGCACTATGAAACTCCTTACACCAAGAGCGGCAAGATTCCCTACTATTTCGACGCGAACGAGCGGTATGATGAAAAAGATACGCTTCTGCGATTTCTCGATCACGCCCGGAAGATCGGTGCTTTCGATCAGATCGCTGTCATTGAAGAACCCTTCGGCGAAAGGAATAACGCGTATGTCGGCGATATGGGCGTCACCATTGCCGCGGATGAAAGCGCGCATACTCTTGAAGATGCGGCAGAGAGAATCGAACAGGGGTATGGCGCCATTGCGGTGAAGGCCATCGCCAAAACACTGAGCATGACAATGCGCATTACGCAACTCGCATTCGAGAAGAAAATACCGTGCTTTTGCGCCGACCTTACCGTCAATCCCATCCTCGTAGATTGGAACAAGTGTGTGGCGGCGCGCCTGGCGCCGTTCCCCAACATCGGGATCGGTTTACAAGAAACGAACGGGCATCAGTATTACAAACACTGGGATACGATGATGACATACCATCCGAGACCCAACGCGACCTGGATCAAATCAAAGGACGGCGTCTACATCACGGATAAGAGTTTCTACGATGAAAGTGGTGGTATCCTCTATCCTTCCGAACACTACGAGCAGATGTTCACACACGATGTCCAGTAGTTCGCCCCGTATTTGCAACAAAAAAACGGTCCTGAAATAACAATCTCATTTCCGAAGATGATCGCATTTAGAATTCTTGGATTCCTGATTCTTGTCTCCCTCACGGCGAGCGCGCAGCTTCGCGTTTCCAACAATAACCGCTACCTGCAGACCGCCGACGGCAAGCCTTTTTTCTGGCTTGGCGACACCGCCTGGGAATTGTTTCACCGCCTGACACGCGAGGAAGCGGAATCGTATCTCAGGAACCGGGCTGAAAAGGGATTCACTGTTATCCAGGCCGTTGTACTCGCGGAACTGGACGGCCTGCGCGAACCGAATGCATACGGCGAATTACCGCTCGAAAACGACGACCCGACAAAGCCGCGCGAAGCTTATTTTCAGCATGTGGATTTTATCATTCGCAAAGCGGGCCAGCTTGGATTGCACATCGGCTTGCTTCCCACCTGGGGCGACAAGGTTTTCAAGAGTACCTGGGGAAAAGGCCCCGAGATATTCAACGTCGAAAACGCCAGGATCTACGGCCGATGGATCGGCAACCGGTACAAGAACGAAAAAAATGTTATCTGGATTCTCGGAGGCGATCGCAGACCGCGCAATGACAACGATGTGGCTATCTGGAATTCCATGGCCGAAGGCATAGCAGAAGGCGCGGGCGGTCACGATAAGGCACTAATGACGTTTCATCCACAACCAAATGGAGTCGAAGAAGGCGGATCGGCGAAGTGGTTCCACCACTCCCGCTGGCTGGACTTCAATATGTTCCAGACGGGCCACTGCCGCGAGAATAATGTATGGGACCGAATTCAGTACGCCTACAATCTGACACCCATTAAACCTGTTATCGACGGAGAACCGCTCTATGAAGATCATCCCGTCTGTTTCAATGCACGCGACCTCGGGACATCCAGCGCCTATGATGTGAGGAAACTTGCCTGGCTTGATGTCTTTGCCGGCGCGTTCGGGCATACCTACGGATGCCATGACATATGGCAAATGTATGCGCCCCACCGGGAGCCGGTCAACGGACCGCATTTTCCGTGGTATGTAGCCGTAGATCTTCCCGGGGCGGGTCAGCTCAAATACCTCCGGCAATTGATTGAAGCACGTCCGTTCTTCGAGCGGGTGCCCGATCAAAGCGCCATAACGGACGCGCGCAACGCGAATGATCGAATACAGGCGACGCGCGGGAACGACTACATCCTCGTTTATAGCTCCCAGGGGAAAAAGTTTACGGTGAATACGGAAAAGATTTCAGGGCGCGAACTCGTCGCTCACTGGTACAATCCACGGAACGGCGAGCTGAAAGACGCGGGCAGACATAAAAAATCCGCACAGCTGGAATTTGCACCTCCGACATCCGGTTACGGCCAGGACTGGGTGCTGATCCTGGATGATGCGGCAAAGAATTATCCCCTGCCCGGGTAAAAATGAAGAAATCATTCCCTTCCACGGAAAAACCATCTCATATTTTCACAAAGATCTTCAGGCGATACAGCAGGTAGAGGAAAATCCAAACTAGTGCCAGTGCCCCGAGGTTCTCAAAAACCGGATGCCACTTTTCGGCACCGTGAGCGTAAAGGCCTTCGAACAATAGCCGCGACGTAAATCCGAAGTCGATCAGGCGATAGGCGAGATAGATCGTGAGACTGTTCATACCAATCACCATAAAGAAAAAAGTCCAGCCGCGAATCTTCCGGATGTCGATGATCCAGTAAAAAAGGGCGAAGGTCAGGAAGCCCAGCCCGCCCGTGAGCATGATGAACGAGCTTGTCCACAAGTGCTTGTTAATGGGAAAGTGCAACGACCAGACTCCGGCAATGGCGAGGCAGATGGCACCCGCGATGACCAGCCTTCCGAGTTTTTGGTATTCGGTATGCGTACCGCGGCGGAGAATATCTCCACCAAGCGATCCCATAACGGTAAGGCACAGCGCTGGAATCTGCGTCAAGAGGCCTAACTCGTCGTACGTACCCTGGAGAAGCCGCCCGGGCAGGAAAGTCCGGTCAATCCAGCCGGCCAGGTTGCCCTCGAACGATAGATCGCCGGCGCCGTACCCGGGGACGGGAATGAGATACAACGCGCTATAATAGAATAACAACAGTCCCGCAATCCAGTAAATGCGCGTCCGGAATCCGAAGTTCAGATAGAGCACGGTCGCGATGAACCCGGCGAATCCAATCCGGCCCAGCACACTGACCACCCGGATCTTCGAAGGCTCAAGAAACGGGATGGGCGCATTCTTGTATAGAATTCCAAGTGCAATGAGGATCAACATCCGCTTGAATGCCTTCCGGTAAAGATCCCTTCTGTTGAGGCCAAGGCTGATGCTTTTGTTGAGGGAAAAAGGGAGCGACAAACCCGCAATAAAGAGGAAGAGCGGCATGATGAAGTCGTAGAACGCGAACCCGCTCCAGGGCGGATGCTCAAACTGCATCGCCAGTGTATCTACCCAGTTCCAGCCTGTGATTCCATGAAGGGATGAAATGAACGCGCCGGCGCCGGCGATCATCAACATGTCAAACCCGCGAAGGGTGTCAATTGACAATAACCTGCGCGACGGTGGTTGGTCACCGGACGTAACAGCTTCCTGCGGACGCTCCTTGACGGCTTCGCCTTTCTCGCTCATTTATAAATTTAATATCTAAAGTCTGGAATTCCGAACGAGTACTTCAGATTCAAAAATTGCAAATCTTAAATTTTGAATCACTTCCTCACCCCAAGCTGTACAAGCATCCGGTTTAGATCTTCGGGATGATCACGGTATTTGTCGAGGTTGAACAACTCGACCTTTCTGAACTCAACGGGATGACTCTCACTTTGAAGTGCGATGTAGCCTTCGTTCAGCAGCTTTCCGTCGACCTTTACAGCTGAGTCATAGTGAATCACGTTGCCGCCGCCGATCTGCGGTTTCTGGTATTTTAGAACAGTCTGCCCGTCGATGATATGCTCCATCAATGAGTCACCGAGCACCAGTACTTCCACCCGCACCCATTGATCTCCATGGTAAGTCTTTGAAGTTGATGACACGCAATGATTCGTGATGAGCTTGCCGTCCATCACCACGTTGGTACCAGGTGTGCACAGGTTGGCGGTTGTGCGCTCATCCGTTCCGTTGCCGCCGAGAAATTGTACTTCCACCGAAATCGGAAAGTCCTGATCCTTGAGCATGGTTTCGGGATCCTGGCAGTGCAACATGGCCCCGCTGTTTCGGACCGCCCAGCCCGGGCCTCCTGTGGCCTGGTCGCCGACGAAGCGGTATTCGACGCCCAGGAGGTAGTAGCCATACTTTTCCTTGTAGAAGATATGTCCGAATCGCTCGTTGAATTCGTCATAGGCCTCGTACCCCACCTTCATTCTGCCATCCTCGACGCGAAATGTGTTGCCAAAGTTTTCGCCTGTGGGATAGCCGGTGATCTTCACCTTCCAGTCGTTGAGATCCGCCCCGTTAAACAACTGAATCCATTCGTCCTGCGAACCTGTGCTCTGTGAGCTTTGACATGCCGTCAGCGCGGCGATCATGAGGATCTGTCCAATGTGTTTCATTGGTGTAAGTTAGGGAATTTCCTTCAGCGCCGCCCACAGAATCTCTACGGGATGCATGGACTTCCTGCCTGTGCCATCCTTGATCTGATGTCGGCAGCTGGTGCCCGGCGCGGCTACAATGACATCTTCGGCCTGCTTCCTGATCGCGGGAAACAATACGAGTTCACCAATCTGCATGGACAAGTCGTAATGCTCCTTTTCATACCCAAAAGACCCGGCCATACCACAGCATCCCGAAGGAATGAGGTGAACCTGATGATTGCCCATTTGCGTCAGGATTTTTTTCGTATGTGTCAGCGTTGACAGCGCTTTCTGCTGACAATGCCCATGCAGCTTGATGAGCCCTTGCTGGTTCTTGAACAGGTTAAGATCGATGTTTCCCTGATCGAGTTCTTTAGAAAGAAATTCTTCGACCATGAAAGTATGGTGGCCGATCTCTCTGGCGGCTTCTTTCTCCTCACCCCTCAACAGGTCGGGATACTCATCGCGGAAAGTTAAAATCGCGGAAGGCTCTACTCCGATAAGTGGCGTATCATGCGTGATCAGGTCCTTAAACCGGGCGACGTTCTTGCGCGCGAGTTTACGCGCTTCCTCCAGGAGGCCCTTCGAGAGGAAGCTTCGCCCCGATTCATCGTGGTTCGGAAACACCATCGCATAGCCCAGGCGATCCAACAGCTTCACGGTTGTAATGCCGATTTCCGCTTCGTTGTAGTTCAGCAACTCATCGATAAATACATAGATAGTCTTGATCGGCTTTTTGACCGTAGGTTGGAACTTGCGCGAGACCCAGTGGCGCCAGCTAACCTTCGAGATATGCGGCATGCTGCGGTCGGGAGCAAATCCGACCATTTTCTTTGCCAAGGTTCCGAGTGACTTGTTGTTAAATACAAAGTTATACGCCCATGGAAGGGCGTAAGCGAGTTTCATACTCCAGCCAAAGTGCCCGATCAGCCAGCTGCGAAAGGGAACGCCCTTTTCGCGGTAATACTGGTACTGCCATTCCTGCTTCAACTTCGCCATGTCAACATTAGAGGGGCACTCCGACTTGCACCCCTTGCAGCTGATGCAAAGGTCCATTACCTCGCCGATCTCCTCATGCGCGAAAGGATTCGCTTTATCGGAGCGGGTAATCATCTCGCGCAGGATGTTGGCCCGCGCGCGGGTGGTGTCCTTCTCGCGCCGTGTGGCCATATAGCTGGGACACATAGTGCCACCGCTCAGCTCAGTTTTCCGGCAATCACCCGACCCGTTGCACTGTTCCGCGGCGCGCAGGAAGCCATGATTATCGGAAAAGTCGAGGATCGTATCGAACTGCCTGGTTTCCTGGTCGCGTTCAAAACGCAAATGAGTATCCATGGGAGGTGTGTCAACAATCTTCCCTGGATTGAAAATGTTTTGCGGATCCCAGACTCTCTTGAGATCGCGGATCAGGTTGTAATTGTGATCGCCGATCATCACCGGAATGAACTCGCCCCGGAGCCTGCCATCACCGTGCTCGCCGGAAAGCGATCCCTTGAACTTCTTGACAAGGGCGGCGCTGTCTTCAGCAATCGTCCGGAAAAGCTTCACGCCTTCGCTGTCTTTGAGATTGATGATCGGCCGCAGGTGCAATTCCCCGGAGCCGGCGTGCGCATAGTGCACACTGTACAGCCCCCGTTGTTTTAACACTTCGCCAAATTCCCGGATGTACGCCGGAAGATCGCGGACATCTACGGCAGTATCCTCGATAACAGGTACGGGCTTGGCGTCTCCCGGGACGTTCGACAAAAGTCCCAGCCCCGCCTTCCTTAAGGTCCACACTTTCTTGATATCCGGACCACCCACGATCGGCCAGGAGTATCCGAGATTGTTATTCCTGAGATCCACAATTAACGCGTTTGCGTCCCTCACAACTTCTTCTTCTGTGTGACGTGTCAGCTCAGCAACCAGAATGGCCTGCGGGTCGCCCTCGATGAAGAACCGGTTTTCAATTTGTCCGATGTTTCGCTTCGTGGCTTCAAAGACATAGTGATCCATTAACTCAACCGCGGACGGCCGATGTTCTAACGCGACGAGGTTTGCACGCAAGGCCTCATCGATACTGTTACAGTGGATGCAGACCAGCCTCTTGTGCGGGGGTTCGAGTGGTGTAAGGCGCAGGCGCGCCGCGGTGACAAAGGCCAGCGTTCCTTCAGAACCCGCGATGAGGCTGCTAAAGTTAAACGGTTGCCCATCGGAACGAAAGGGCTGCATCCGCGCCAACATATCGATTGCATATCCCGTATTGCGACGGTGGATCGAATCCTTGGGAAATTCGTTTTCAATTTCGCGAATATTCGCAGGATCTGACAGAATCCTGTGGATGTGCTTGTACAAGCTGGTCTCAAGTGTGTTGCCAGCCTTGTTAACCTTGGCCAGGAACTCCTCTGTGGAAAGCGAACCAAACGTTGCCTTGGTTCCATCGGAAAGAAACCCCGTCACTTCCAGAAGGTGTTCGCGCGTACTTCCGTACACGACAGAGTTGGATCCACAGGAGTTGTTGCCGATCATTCCGCCGATCATCGCTCGGTTGGCCGTGGAAGTCTCGGGCGCAAAATAAAAGCCGTGTTCTTTCAGGTAGTGATTCAGGTCATCGCGAACGATTCCGGGCTGCACGTGCACCCACCCTTCCGTTGTATTCAGTTCGATGACGGCACCGAAATAACGCGATACGTCCACCACAATTCCGCCCCCTACCACCTGACCGGCAAGCGAGGTTCCCGCGGTACGGGGTATCAGTGAAGTTTTGTTCTCCGCGGCAAAGCGGATAAGTCGTTCAATATCGCCCTCAGTCTTCGGAAATACCACGGCTATGGGTATCTCACGGTAGGCAGAAGCGTCGGTAGCGTATAATTTTCGGGTAGTTTGATCGGTAAAGAGCTCCCCCTCCAGCGAGCCCTCAAGTAGTCGGAAGTTCATAGCGGCCCAAAATTAGGATTTTTCGGACGGATAAAATAAAAAAGGCGTCACAGTTACGCGACGCCTTCCTATGTTCAGCCTACTATAATGTTGCCCGAACTTGTTACTACTTACTCTAACTACTAACTAACTATACTACCCAATGTGAATTACTGTTGATCCGTAGTGCTGCTGTTGTCGCTTTGTTCAGGCGTTGTAGACTGATCAGGAGCAGGAGTTGTTGACTGATCCTGAGTCTCAGGAGTGGTTGACTCCGGAGTTGTTGACGGATCAGTCGGGCTATCGGAACGATAGTTTGAATTGTCCGACTTATCTTTTCCCTTATCCAGCTCATTGCCATCCTTGTCGAACTTTACCTTTTTAGTTTCAGTTCCCTGGCGGAGCTCAACGATATACATTTCCTGGTTGGACTCGTCCATCTTCTTGTAGGCGTTACCTACTGTCCATCCTGAATAATCCTGTCCTTCAAGCTTCGATGTCACAGCATCTGGAAGTTGGCTAACTGAAATTTGCTGCCGATCCTGGTCCTGATCCTGCGTTTGTGTTTGACTGGAGCTTGATGACGGATCAGTCTGAGCGCTTACAAGCGTTGCCCCTCCGAACATCAGACAGACTGCTAACAATAACTTTTTCATGATTTCTTATTTTAGTTGAACATAATTTGTTTCGCAGACACTTTTGCCAATGGCATACCAGCGAAAGCGTCAGTTATGTAACTCGTTGGCTAACAGTTTAGAGCCCACGCGGCTTAATCGGAAAGCCGCTAGTTCATGTAGTATTATTCCACACACGTGAGTCATTCAATTCACAAAAATCAACAGGCAAGCAGGCGTTCCGGAGGTAAGCAGGCGTTCCGGCCTTCTTAACTCGTACCCAGGAATCGTGAGTCGTGAGTCGTGAGACGTCAGACGTGAGTCGTGAGAGGTGAGTGGTGAGTGGTAGTGGTGAGTCAGTGTGACTCCCTCTTCATGTTTCCGGGAAGGTTTTGCGCAAAATGGCTATTGGAAGGCGAGAAAAGGTCTGCCGGTTACGGCGGTTTTCTTTATCTTGAAGAAATTCAAGACTTAACTACAACCCAGCATGAGATCGAGAAGAGATTTTGTCAAAGTAAGCGCGATGGCCACTTTGGGATTTATGGGCCTCAACCGATGGGTGCAAACACCCGCCCACGCCGCATCTCCGGCCGGCGCCGGCTATGGCCCTCTTCTCAAAGACCCTGAGGGCATTCTGAATCTTCCAAAAGGATTTAGCTACAAGATCATCAGCAGAAAGGGAGACAAGATGAGCGACGGCCTGTTTCTCCCGGGAGCGCCGGATGGTATGGCAGCGTTTGCGGGAAAAAACGGCAGGGTTATCGTTGTAAGAAACCACGAAAATAGTCCGGACCGTTTTGAGAACGGTGCATTCGGTGAGAAAAATGAATTATTGAACACGATCGCTTCCAATAAATTTTACGATTACGGAAATAGCAAAGCTCCCTCCCTGGGTGGCACGAGCACATTCGTGTACGATCCGCGAACGGGAAGGATTGAAACGCAGTACCTGAGCCTGGCCGGCACTGCGCGCAACTGCGCGGGTGGCCCGACGCCCTGGAATTCATGGCTAACCTGTGAGGAAGCAACATTCAGGATCGGCGCCTACGAGGGAAGTGCTGAAAAGGATCACGGATATGTGTTTGAAGTTCCGGCTTCGGAAAAAGTGGGACTGGCAGACCCGCATCCTATCATCGCGATGGGGCGCTTCAACCATGAGGCCGTGGCGGTCGACCCGCGTACAGGGATCGTATACCTGACTGAAGATCGCGGCGACAGCCTTATCTACAGATTTGTTCCCAGAACACCTGGCAAGCTGCTCGACGGCGGGAAGCTACAAGCTCTCGCTATCGCCGGAGAAAAAAGCTTTGACACGCGAAACTGGGAAAGCCTCAATACTCCGAAATTTCCCGTCAGGGAACCCGCCGATGTCGTCTGGATCGATATCGAAAACGTCGAATCTCCGGAAGATGACTTGCGGTACCAGGGAACCAACAAAGGGGCTGCTTGCTTTGCACGCGGCGAAGGGATGTGGTGGGGCAAGAACGAGGTTTACTTCGCCTGTACCAATGGCGGACATATCTCCAGCGGCCAGGTGTTCCGTTATACACCCAGCGCATCCGAAGGAAAAGCGGATGAGAAGAAATCACCCGGGAAGCTGGAACTGTTTGCGGAATCCCGGGACAAAGAAATCCTCAAGAATTGTGATAACCTTACCGTTGCGCCATGGGGAGATGTGGTCCTTTGCGAAGATGCTCCTCATCCCTTCCTGGTCGGGATTACGCCAGAGGGTGAATACTATAAACTCGGAGAAAACGTCGGATTCAAAAGTGAATTCGCCGGCGGCGTCTTCTCCCCTTCGGGCGAAACGTATTTTGTGAACATGCAAGGCGCAGGTCTCACCGTTGCCATCACCGGCCCGTGGAAAAAAGCGTAGTTAATTAAACGGTAACGCTGGCCAGCAAGCAGTCGCTCGATCAGTAGGCAGTAAGTGACTGAAGCACCAGATAGGTGGCCGCGCCAGCGAGGTATCCGATGAGGGCGACAAGGCTGATTTTCTTTAGGTACCACATGAAGTCGATCTTTTCCATCCCCATCACTGCCACACCCGCAGCAGATCCGATAATCAGAATGCTTCCTCCGGTGCCTGCGCAATAGGCGAGGTACTCCCAGATCATGTGATCGGCCGGATAAACGTCCAGGCTATACATGCCCATGCTTGCAGCGACAAGTGGTACATTGTCGACGATCGCGGAAAGTAAACCGATGAGGGTAATGATAATCCGGTTGTCGCCGATCGCGGTCGCAAGATATGACGCAAAGTGATCGAGGATTTGCATCGATTCCAGCGCTGCCACGGCAAGGAGAATACCGAGAAAAAATAACACACTGGGAATGTCAATGCGTGATAGTGCTCCCGCTGCCGAGTAGCGCTTCTTCTCGCTTTCATCCAGTTCCGGGTGAATCAGTTCCGACATCACCCATAGGACACCAAGTCCGGCGAGCATACCCACGTACGGAGGCAGGTGTGTATAGGTCTTGAATACCGGCACAGAGATCAGGGCACCAATTCCCAATATCAACATGCGACGACTCCCGACTGCCTTATGGGCCTGTCCCCGAATTGTTGCAGTCTCGCCTAGAGTTCCCTTCAGCGTTAAATTCAGATAGAGAAGGGGCGCGAGCATGCAAACCAGGCTGGGGAGAATCAACGCCTTCATGATATTCAGTGTCGTAATCTGCCCGCCGATCCAAAGCATTGTCGTCGTAACATCTCCGATCGGTGTCCAGGCACCTCCCGCATTTGCAGCGATGATGATCATACCTGCAAAGAACATCCGCATTTTCTTATCCGGTATCAGCTTTCGGATCAATGAGACCATCACGATTGACGTTGTCAGATTGTCGAGAATTGCAGACAGAAAGAACGTGATCCAGCACACCACCCACAACAGAACTTTTGGATTGCGCGTCCGAATTCGGTCGGTGATGATGCGGAAGCCCTGATGCGCATCGATCAGTTCGACAATCGTCATCGCCCCCATCAGAAAGAAAAGAATCTCGGATATTTTGGCAAGATGATCCGACAACTCCCCAATGACAAATCCCCTGAACAACTCCTGCTGTGTTAAAGCGGAAACCTCTTCACCCAGATCAATCTGCAGTTTGGAGACATACTCTGCGAAATGCGCACTGGACAACACCCATTCCTCAGGAGAAGAAAGCGCCAGCAGCGTCCAGCAGATGACACCTGTCAAAAGAGCTGAGGCTGTTTTGTTTATCCGGATGGAATGCTCAAGGGCGATGGCGAGGTAGCCGACGACAAAAACAGCAACTATGATCAGTTCCATTAGGAGGTGAGAAGTTTTATTTCAAGGGGGCACGATGGTAATCTTACCCCAAATATTCTGAAATCGCGCGAATTTTTTGCAGCGACACGGCATTTTTTATCCACCGATATTGTTGTCATCGAACAAGGCAGTATCCATGAGTCAGGCATTTGTACGTGAAAGCGATGACCAATGGCTGGATGAAGTCGCTCCGACGGTTCAGGCATTGACAAATTTTCTCACGCGGGAGAATGGAGGAATTCGCGTGTATGGGAAGAGCACGTACATGCATGAGGGACGCGAAGTACACGTCATGAGCAACGGTCTTTCCTATACGAAGGACGGTAACGGCAAGTGGTACGTGTTCGCTGTGCCCGACGTCTAGCGCCATCCCTCTATGCCCAGGCCAAACAGCGCGAAGTCATACCGCACCGGATCTACCGGATCAAACGCCCGTAGTCGTTCCGTCAGCTCGAGCGCCGTAAGCCAGTCCGTCTGTCGGCGTTTGATGAGCTTCAGCTTGCGCGACACGCGATCCACATGGAGGTCGCAGGGACAAACCAGTTGAGCTGGAGAAATCTTCGTCCACAGACCAAAGTCGACACCGCGGCCGTCATTGCGTACCATCCACCGGAGATACATATTGATGCGCTTGCACGTCGATTTGCGAATCGGCGTGGGCAGGTGCTTTCGGGTTCTGTGAGGGTAGTCGTCCAGGCTGAAGAACAACTGGTGAAAACGCACAAGTCCTTTCTCGATGGTCAGCTCTTCTTTCGGCACAGCAAACGCATCCTCCAGCGAATGATACTGGCGGTAAAGGAAGTTCAGCGCGGCGATGAAATACAGCGCATCAGTTCCGTTGAACGTTCGGTGACGAAAATCAACAAAAGGCTTCAGATCGCTTTCGCGATGATGTAATATAAAATTATGGGGATCATCATCCATCCACGCCATCAGTTCCCGGCATTTGCGGATGATGGTGGGACGCTGGCCCCAGGCGAGCACGGCGGCGAAGAAACCGGCGATCTCGATATCTTGTTTTTTTGAGAAGAGGTGCGGGATACTGACGGGGTCATTGGCAATGAACGCGGGCCGGTTAAACAACTCCGCTTTCTCGTCGAGGAAACTCTTGAGATCTCCGATCTTTTTCAAAACCAGCCGCATCAGTATGTCGGGAAAAGTCCTGCGGGCACCGAGCGCGGAATCACCTATCTTCCGAAATCGTCCTGCACTCTCACAATGTCATCTTCGTCAGACGGATTGGCGGGGTCGGTATGTTGCCATATTTCGGCGATCATGCCCCAGCCATCGAGACCTACCAGGCGGTGGCGCTGACCCTTGTCGAGCCGGATGATTTCGCCCACATGAAGTCTCTTGAGCACGCCCTGCTGATCGGTATGGCTTGTCACAACGCCTGCGGTACCCGCAGCCAGTTTCCAGATCTCTGAACGACGGTGGTGGTACTGCCAGGACAGTCGTTTGTTGCTTTCAACCATCAGTATTTTTGGGCTGAGCTTCCCCCCTTTAACCTTCAGCGAATCGATTGCGATACCGGGAAAGAACTCATCGCCGAATTTCGCTGCCTGCGCTTCGTCCAGCACAAAAAATCCTCCCCACGGGCGGGCAAAGTCCTTGGCTACCACTTTGTAGCCATGACCGTCAAGATAATTTTCAACTTCCTTGAATACGGTGGTTTTGTCACCTTTTAACAACAGTGCGTTGTCCATAATTTTTTAAAATAAAGATTAGTTCATTAATCAACACTATACCGGATGCCACAGGTTGCCCGGATGCGGTCGAGCGTTTCCATCAGCATCAGGGTATCGTCGTGTGTCATGACGGGGCTTTCGACAAGGCCTTTCCGGAGGCACTCATTTACATGACGGATTTCAAACTGGTAGCCGAATCCCGGCTCGGTATGCACTTCGATGATCTCCGGTTCCTGCTTTCCCATGACCAATTCTACAGTAGCCTGGGCGTTGTGAAACCGGTTCCGCATCACGACTCTCCCTTCGGTCCCTGCGATCATCGCCTCGACCGGAGTGTCAGCGGCAAATGTGGAAGAAAGAACCGCCAGGGCCCCATCGCTAAACTTCAAAGTCATCACACATTGCTCATCCACTCCGGATTCAAAGGGAGAAATGAGCGCGTGGACCTCGGTTGGTCTGCCGAGGACGGACTGCGCCAAAAAAACGGGGTAGATGCCAATGTCGAGCAGGGAGCCGCCTCCCAGCATAGGATCATACAATCTCTGTGCCTTCGGTTCCGGGGCCTTGAAGCCGAAATCCGCCTGGATGAGCTTCACTTTCCCCAATCTGCCAGACCGGAAAATGTCGATCACCGCCTGGTATTGGGGAATGAATTTGGTCCAAAATGCTTCCATGACGAAGACTTTCTTGTTTCGGGCCAATTCCACCATTTCGCGCGCCTGCCGAAGGTTCAGCGCAAATGCCTTTTCGCACAGCACGGATTTGTTGTGGTTCACACAGAGCAATACATGTTCGTAGTGCAGACCGTGAGGGGTTGCCACGTAAATGGCGTCCACATCAGCACAAGTAACAAGGCCCTCGTATGAATCAAACGCCAAAGGCGCCTGATGCTCCCGGGCGAATGACTCCAGCTTCGCAGCGCTTCGCGAGGCAACCGCTTTCAACTCCGCATCCTGCACGAATTTCAGGTCACTGGCAAACTTGTTAGCGATTTTTCCACATCCCAGGATTCCCCACCTGATCTTGTCTGACATTGAATAGATTTTACAATTTGATGCCCGAAAGGTCTTTGTAAGCTGCGGGCCAGCTAATCAACGGCAAATAAAATAAATATACGCGAAGTCATTCGCGCAATTGAAAGTTAAACAGCATTATTTTTACTCCGATGGCATCAGAACCATTTCGCTTCAAACGTTTTCAGGTGCAGGATAAGGGCGCCACGCATAAGGTAGGCACCGATGGCGTTCTGCTCGGCAGTTGGGTGAGCATCCTGGGCGCCGATCGCCTGCTGCTGGATATCGGAACCGGCTCGGGCGTGATTGCACTGATGCTCGCCCAGCGAACCCGCAATGAAGCACACGTGGATGCAATTGATATAGAGCTCAGCGATGTCTTGCAAGCCCGCATGAACGCCACACAATCTCCCTGGTCGCACAAGGTGACCGTCCATCACACCCCGCTTCAGAATTTTTCTACCGGACTCCGGTACGATGTCATCGTCAGCAACCCTCCTTTCTTCAACAAGAGCCTGCAGGCTCCTGAGAAAAGGCGCAGCCAGGCGCGCCATACGCTCAGTCTTTCATTCGAGGATCTGATAACCGCAGGTATGCGCCTGCTGCAACCACAGGGCAGGATGGCCATTATTCTCCCGCACAGGGAAGGTGAAGATTTCTTAAGCATGGCATCCGATGCGGGCTTTTTCCCCGTGCGCATCACCGCCTTCCGGTCGCGACAACACAAGCCAATCGAACGCCTCCTGCTCGAATTTTCACAACAACCAGGACCAATAGCCCGGAGCGAACTCACCCTGCATTCGGACGGTGCAGAGTGGAGCCCCGAATACCGGGCTTTGACCCGCGATTTCTATCTCAGAACATAAGGCAACAATCCTCTTTAAGAGCTTAGGCTGGAAACTAATAGGCTGATAAGCAGGTCGGAACGAAAAAATTGCATGTTTAAACACATATTTTTTTATATTGGTGCTATACTTGTGGTACACCAAGAACAAACTCAAACAACTCATTTCATGAACCTAAGAAAAATTAACACACTACTGACTGCGCTCCTGTTCACAGCGGGCGGCGCCTTGGCGCAGACCACCTGGTCCATCGACAAAGCGCATTCAAAGATTGGCTTCAGCATTCCTCACATGGCTATCTCCGAGGTTGAGGGCAACTTCCGCGACTTTGAAGCTTCCGTCGTCAGCAAATCGGCAGATTTTCACGGCGCAGAAGTGACCTTCACTGCAAAGACAGCTTCCATTGACACAGACAACGAAAGAAGGGATAATCACTTGAAGTCCGCCGATTTTTTCGATGCGGAGAAGCACCCCGAACTTACCTTCAAGGGAAACCTTGTAAAAGAAGGCGGCAAGTACAAGCTGAAGGGCAACCTGACTATGCACGGCGTGACCAAGCCCGTTGAATTTGACGTTACTTATGGTGGCACGATGAACACGGGTCGTGGCGAAAAGGCAGGGTTCAAGATCGCGGGTACTATTAATCGCCAGGATTATGGACTAACCTGGGCGAACAAGACACCCACAGGTGAACTGGTAGTCGGCGACGAAGTAACCATCATCGGCAAAATCGAGATTGATAAGAAAGCAGCTGGATAGTCTGCGGAAAATCTAAAGCCCTGGAAAATCTCCAGGGCTTTTTTTAGATTTCTTCAGGCAGCCTCAAGACCTGTATGAAAAGAATCGAAGACGAGATCAGGCAGCAAAAATTCAAAAGCATTCGTCAGAAGGCAATGCTGAATCTCATCTATACATCGAACTGGCTACAGGGAAAACAACAGAAATTCTTCAAGACCTTCAAGGTCACCGGACACCAGTACAACATTCTTCGTATCCTCAAAGGGCAGTTTCCGAACAGTATTTCCGGCACGGAGATCAAGAGCCGGATGCTGGACCGAAATTCAGACATATCGCGGCTGCTCAACCGGCTTGCATCCAAAAACCTTATTACCAAGAAAATTTGTCCAAAAGACAAAAGGGCTTCCGACGTACTGATTACCGATGCGGGCCTTGCGTTGTTGAACGAGATGAGTAAAACTCAAACTCTGGATGACATCCCCGGCCTGTCCGATCAGGAAGCCAATCAGTTGAATGAACTTCTTGACAAAGCGCGCCAGTAAGGTCTACTTTAACTCGGCTCTCACGAAAGCCATGAGTTCCCGGATGTACTGCCGTCCGAAATCAAACTTCACATTCGCCGCGGCATAGATCTCGGGAATCGTGCGCAGGTATCCAAGCTTCAAAGCGTCCTGGTATCCCTTGAGTCCCCTCTTCGGATCGTTCCGGAAATTTCTCCAGACTGCTATTGCGCCGAGTTGTGCCATACCATATTCGATATAGTAGAATGGAACCTCGTAAAGATGAAGCTGTTTCTGCCACAGATAATCTCTTGCATCCTGAAGGCCATTCCAATCCGTCACGGTGTCGGCAAACTGGCCGAATATCTTATTCCACTCACGCTTGCGATCCTCTACCGAGTGTTCGGAATTTTCATAGATCCAATGCTGGAATTTATCGATCGTCGCGACCCAGGGAAGGGTTTCAATAATGTCTTCGAGATGTTCCCGCCTGGCGCGATTCAGCTCGGATTCATCCGTAAAGAAGATGTTCCAATGATCCATTGAAATCAACTCCATCGACATAGAGGCGAGCTCAGCTACTTCCGAGGGTGTGGATTTGAAGTCGTTGAGCGCAAGGTCGCGCGTCAGGAAATTATGAATGGCATGTCCTCCTTCGTGCATGATCGTCACCATATCGCGCAGTGTCGACGTTGCATTCATGAAGATAAAGGGAACACCGACTTCCGCCAGCGGGTAGTTGTATCCTCCGGGTGCCTTGCCGATGCGCGACTCAAGATCGAGGTGACCCATGGTCTGCATAATAGAAAGGCACTGGCCGAGATAGGTATCCAGGTTCTTGAAAACCCTGATTGTTTTTTCCGTTAATTCCTTTCCGTTGGTGAACGGTTTCAATGCCTCTCGCCCTTCCGGATCCACAGCTTTGTCCCATGGCCGCAGCGATTCAACGCCAAGGCTATGCTTCCGCTCCCGCGCGAACTCATTCAACAGAGGAACCACTTCGTGTTCGATCGCATCGTGGAAGTCAAAGCAGTCTTGCGGTGTATAATCAAACCGCCCCAGGGCTTTGAACATGTAATCGCGGAAATTCCGGAAGCCGGCATTCACCGCCACCTGGTGCCGTAGCCGGATCAACTTTGTAAAAAGCGCATCCAGCTCGTCCTTGTCGCGAAGTCGGCGTTCATTGATTTTACGGTATACTTCCTCGCGCTTCGCCCGATCTGTCGACATCAGGTATACCGACGCCTGCTGAAGAGTGAGGTTCTTACCATCGACCTCGACGGTCATCGCTCCCGAGATCTGACCGTACTTTTGCGTCTCGATTGTGATCTCGGTAAAGAGCGGCACGTTCTCTTCGCGGAAAATTTCGATCTCCTTCTTCAGATTGCGTATCAGGATATTGTATCCCTCCTCCTCTGACAGCTGATCGAGAAACTCGCATTCCGCAGCTTTGCGGTTCAGCTGATCTGAAACCGGCGCGATCTGAGGCTGAATATTCTGAACAAAGTCCTGGTAGCTTTTCAGGTACTCCTGATTTTCGGTGTAACAAGTCATCCGGATATACCGCCATGCCATGTCTTCCGAGATAATTGATTCCAGCTCGCTGCGATCGGAAAACCATTTCTTCAAAGCGCTCATGGAGTCGAGCGGTCGGGCCAACAGATCCTCGAAGTACGGCTTCAATGTTTCCCAGCCCGACACAACAAAATCTTCGGGTAAAAACTTTCTCGTGGGTCGTTTCAGTGGCTCAACAGCTTCCATTACATCGTATTTTGAGTGAGGGCGCAAAGTACCAAAAAGGGCACCCATTGCGCAACCCATACTCCCATTTTGCCTGCCCGACGTTCAGCACCAGCCGTACCGCGCGGGATAAGCAATTATTTACTATCTTAACCGGCTATCAAACACCACTCGAGATGAAGAATTACCTGATGGCCATCGCCATAGCATGGTCGCTGCTTGCGTGCAAATCCACCCATGAAGACCGCACGATTGGCTCTGTCGAGCGCATGGATCCCGCCCTCGATCAAATCATAGAATCTTCCGCCACGCCGGAAATTCTTTCCGACGGTTATGAATGGAGTGAAGGTCCGTTGTGGGTTGAATCAGAAAAGATGTTGTTATTCTCCGATGTCCCGACCAACATTGTCTATAAGTGGACCGAACAAGATAGCATCGAAGTTTATCTTAAACCCTCGGGGTACACGGGCACGACCCCATCAACAAGCCCTGAGCAAGGTTCCAATGGACTCGCCCTGTCCCGGGATGGCAAACTGGTCCTGTGCCAGCATGGTGACAGGCGCCTGGCTTTTATGGAGGCACCGCTCAATGCACCCGGCTCCAGCTACTCCAGTGTGGCCGATCGCTTCGATGGTAAAAAGTTTAACAGCCCCAACGACGTAGTTGTAAGTAAAGGCGGTGATTACTTTTTCACGGATCCACCGTACGGAATGCCAAGAGATCTGACGCAGGAAATACCCTTCCAGGGAGTTTACAAGGTCTCCAACGGAGAGGTTACCCTGCTGGTCGACTCGCTTACCCGCCCTAATGGCATTGCATTTATGCCTGGCGAAAAAACCGTTGTTATCGCTAATTCCGATCCCAAACGAGCGATGTGGTATGTGTACGACCTGGATGACAGTGGCGCATTCACAAATGGCAGGATATTCAATGACGCGACCGCAGGCGCCGCGAAAGAACCCGGACTTCCGGACGGCCTGAAGATCGACGGCAATGGAAACGTGTTCGCGACCGGTCCAGGCGGCATCTGGATATTTAATAAGGAAGGCAAACTGCTCGGGAAGATAAAAATGCCCGTTCCTACATCAAACTGCGCTTTTGCTGATAACGAAAAGACTTTGTTCATCACCGCCGATAACTTCGTCGTTCGGCTGAAAATGCGTCAATAGCCGGATACTTTCAGATGCGCTTTCAGTATGTTTGAACCTATAAACTTCGTGAACAAGAAAGCGCGCACATGACGGAAGATAACTGGAACCTGCTGGTGGAAGTCGTGGGGTGGATCGGGTCTCTGGCGATTCTTTCGGCTTATGCGTTGAACAGCTACCAGAAGATCCGCTCGGACTCACCACTTTTTCTCCTTTTGAATCTTGCCGGCGGCCTTCTTCTCATGGCATACACTTATTATAAGGATGCGTTCGCGAATACATTCCTGAACCTGGTTTGGGTGATCGTCGCAGTGATCGCGCTCGTAAAACTTTATCACCGGCGGTCAGCGAAAAATCCATCGTGACTTTGGAAGCTGCAAACAAGAACATCCGCGTGCAAAAATGGGTAGCAGGCGTTTCCGTGCTGCTACTTCTGGTAAAGCTTTTTGCATATTACCTCACGCATTCGGTCGCCATCCTGACCGATGCGTTGGAGTCGATTGTGAACGTCGTAGCGGGTTTCTTCGGACTGTACAGCCTGCAACTGTCGGCCAAGCCGAGGGACGCGGACCATCCCTACGGCCATGGAAAGATCGAGTTCATCTCCGCCGGCGTGGAAGGCGTCATGATCTCGTTGGCAGCGCTCTTCATTTTATACGAATCCGTTCGGAATCTGATTGTAAATCATCCCCTTCAGCAGCTCGACAATGGAATGTTCCTGATTGCAGGGACCGCGATTGTCAATTTTACCCTCGGACGTTGGTGCCTTCGCACCGCGAAAAAGAGTAATTCACTGGCCCTGCTGGCCAGCGGCAGACACCTCATCGCAGATACTTATACAACGGTTGGCATATTGTGCGGTTTACTGCTGCTATACGTCACCCGCATCGCCTGGCTCGACAGCGCAGTAGCCATCTTTTTCGGATGTATCATCTTCTACACCGGGTTCCGGATCGTGCGCTCTTCCGTGGCCGGAATCATGGATGAACGCGACAAGGAGCTGCTGAAGAAAATGATCGATGTACTCGACGGCGAACGCAGCAAGAACTGGATCGACATCCACAATATCCGCATCATCAAGTACGGTAGCAAGCTTCACATCGATTGTCATCTCACGGTGCCGTGGTATCTCAACGTGCACGAAGCACATGAAGAAATCGACAAACTGGATGCGGTGGTCAGACGGGAATTCGGTGAGGCGATCGAACTATTCGTGCATTCGGACGGATGCCTGCCTATCTCCTGCCCGATCTGTATTAAAGACGATTGCCCCGTGCGCTACCACCCGTTTCAACGCCGGATCAAATGGACGGTGCAGAATATGGAACGGGACCGGAAGCACGGGATGGAGACGTGAATCGTGAATCGTGAATCGTGAGACGTGAGACGTGAGACGTCAGGGGAAAACTTCCTGAAAGTTTTTGGGATATCGGCATTTGTCTTCGGACAAGTCCAGGAATGACGCGAAGCTGACTCTTAAGACTTTCAGGAAGTTGCGCGCCGACAATCTACCCAATTTCGATGACGACATCATCGGTTAGTGGGTGGCCGACGCAGGTGAGGACGTAGCCTTCGTCGCGCTCGGATTGTGACAATCCTTCTTCTTCATCGAGTTTGACTTTGCCGCTCAGCGCCTTTCCGCGACACGCGGTACAAAGACCGCTCTGGCACGAGTACGGAAGGTCGATACCCTGGTCGAGCGCGCTTTCCAGGATCCCCTTGTCCGGCGGGACGGTTACTTTATATTCCTGACCATCATAGCGGATGGTGACGATACGTTCTTTAAGTTCCTCGGCCGCAACAACGACCTCTTCCTTCTTTTGCTCCTTGTCGATAATACCCTGGACAAAGCTTTCACGGAAGATCTTTTCCTTCGGGATATGCCGCATCGCAAGAAGAGAATCGACGTTTTTCATCATCCCCTCGGGGCCGCACATCAGGTAAGTGGTGTTGTCGATTCCCCAGTCCGGAATGCGTTCGAAAAGTTTCGTCAGCATATCATGGTTAAGAAGTCCCGAGTATCCCTGCCAGTTCATGGGCGCATTGTCGAGAATGTGTATGACATGAAGACGGCCCTCATCGCGGGTTTGCATCTCCTCGAGTGTATCCTTGAAAATAATGCTATCGATGTCGCGATTGCAATAAATCAGCGAAACAATGCTGTTGGGTTCCTGGCTGAGGATGCTCTTGATGATCGACATCATGGGGGTGATCCCGGAGCCTCCCGCAAACATGATGAGGTGGCGCTTCCGGTCGGCGGAGAACTCGGTCGTAAACTGCCCCATCGGTTCCATGACCCTGACAGTGGCCCCCACGACGAGATTGTCGCCTAACCAGTTGGAAAGTAACCCTCCGTCTACACGCTTGACGGTCACCGCCAGGTCGGAGTCTGTAAAGGGCGACGTACACAGGGAATACGAACGCCGGATCTCCTTTCCATTTACCGGAGCGATCAACGTGAGAAACTGACCCGATTTATATAGAATGGGATTTGAAGTTTGTTCGAACACAACGGATATCGTATCACCCGTTTCGCGGATGATTTCCTTTACTGTCAGTTCGTAGTATTTCGGCCCACTGCGTGGCTCCTCCTTCGGAGCCGCCTTTTCCGATCGCTTAAAAAAACTAAAAGCCATTTCAAAAGTTTTGCCTCGTCTTGCATTCAGATAACGCCGGCAATATCCTTTATTGACTGACGAATTACAAATCAGTTCAACGCGCGCCGGCTCGTCTCCTACTACAACAAAAATTCGCGCCTTTTTCCCCGGATCGAGGAAAAAAATTCAAAAAAACGTTTGAAAGCGTTGAAAAATGAAGCTTTTCGGGGCACATCATCAAAACATTTGGGCTTGTAGCCGCACCGGGTTAATTTTGCGCCTTAACATCAGCGACGTGATCTTAAATCCGCTAAATGCGATCTCCCCCATCGACGGGCGATATTTTGAAATACTGAAGTCTTTATCCCCTTACTTTTCCGAGTTCGGTCTGATGCGCTACCGCGTGCGCATCGAGGTCGAATACCTGCTCGCCCTCTGCTCAGTCGTGCCCGAGCTGAAAAACTTTCCTGCCGACCGGTCCGGGGCAGTTCGGAAAATCTACACTCATTTTTCAGAGCAGGATAGCCAACGAATCAAGGAAATCGAAAAAACCACCAACCATGATGTAAAGGCAGTTGAATATTTCGTCAAGGAGCAACTCGAAAGCCTGGGATTAGGTACCGTAAAGGAGTTTGTGCACTTTGGACTGACGTCGCAGGATATCAACAACAGCGCAGTACCGCTTTCGCTGAAGGAATTTATGGCAGCCGACTACCTGCCGTTGCTCGCCGAAGTCACCTCAACGCTGGAGGCACTTGCTACCACCTGGAAAGATATTCCGATGCTGGCGCGCACCCATGGCCAGCCGGCCTCCCCGACGCGCCTCGGCAAGGAGATTGCAGTCTTTACCGCCCGCATAAACAAACAGGAAGAGCTTCTGAGATCGATCCCGTTTTCAGCCAAATTCGGAGGCGCTACCGGAAATCTCAACGCACACTACGTCGCCTATCCCAACATCGACTGGGATCAGTTTTGCAACAACTTCTGCGAGCAGATGGGCATGACCAGGAGTTATCCCACGACGCAGATCGAGCACTACGACAATCTCGCTGCATTCTTCGACAACCTCAAGCGGATCAATACGATCCTGATCGATTTCAGCCGTGACCTGTGGCAGTATGTTTCCATGGAGTACTTCAAGCAGAAGATCAGGGAGGGCGAAATCGGCTCGTCGGCTATGCCGCACAAGGTAAATCCCATCGACTTCGAGAACGCTGAAGGCAACCTCGGCTTTGCCAATGCCATATTCGAACACCTGTCTGCGAAGTTGCCAGTATCGCGGTTGCAGCGAGATCTCACCGATTCAACAGTTCTGCGAAACGTTGGGGTACCGCTTGCCCACAGTTTCCTGGCGATGAAATCGCTGCTGAAAGGTCTTGCAAAACTCGAATTGAACAAGGCTGCAATCGATCATGACCTCGAAGACAATTGGGCGGTCGTGGCAGAAGCAATACAGACGATTCTGCGGAAGGAAGGCTATCCCAATCCTTATGAAGCCTTAAAAAACCTTACGCGCAGGAATGAAAAGATCACCCGTGAAAGCATCGCCGGCTTTATTGACGGACTTGACGTAAATGAAGAAGTAAAGACTCGCCTGAGAAAAATCTCGCCCTTCAATTATACAGGGAGGTAATTATTCCGGCTGAGGCGTATACAGCAACCGATTCTCGTTGAAATCGTAAAGCGTCAACCTCCTGAGGTTGTAGTAGGCCGTCCAGAAAGCGCGCAGCGCCTGGACATACTGGCGTTTCGCCGCATCCTTTTGTTCGAGGGCAATGTTGAGGTTCGTGATGTCGATCTTGCCAATCAGATATCGATTCTGCGACACATTATATCGTTCCGTCGCCACTTCATCGGATTTTCTCGTGATCTCGAGCTGAAGTCTCAATAATTCAAACTGCCGCACTTGTGTCATGACCCCCTGCTCGAAGTTCACTTCGTCCTGGGCAATCTGGAAATCGTTCGACTTCTTCGTCGCCATGGCCGTGCGCATCATGGCCTTATTGCGCCCCCAGTCGAGTACGGGTATGCTAAAGCCCAGGTTAAACTGTTGCTGCTCCGTAGGCTTGTGATAGACATCCTGAAAGACGAGCCCGTTGTTGTTGAGTCCGTAGGCCGCGCGTGCGTTGACCTGAAAGCGGTTGCCGCGTACGCGCGCCACATTCTCTTCTCCCTCGAGGCGGCGCCGTTCAAACCCGATGAAGTCCGCGCGATTCTGCTTCGCATATTCCAGGGCCTCATCCACGGTGACATCAAATTGTGGTATCGATTCAGGCAGCACAAGGTTGAACTGCTCGCCGTCGTTCAGTCCGACAAAGGAACGCAACTGCAAACGCGCCGTTTCGAGTTCCAAACTGGCCTGCGCGACTTGCTGACGCGACGTCAGGAGCTGAAGCTCGACCTGCAAAAGTTTATCCAGCGAGGTCGTTCCGATATTGTAACGCCCCTGCTCAATCTTATAAATGGTATCGTTGTTGGCGAGGTTGAAAGAAGCGATCTGAAAATTGATCTGCTGTTCCAATACGTTGAAGAAACGACTCACCGCGTCTTCGGAGATCTGTTCCATATCTTCGACGTACTCCCGTTTCGATTCCTCGTAGACCAGCGGTTCAATTTTCTTATCCCACTTATACGGATTGAAGGCAAAGAGCGGCTGATTAAGCTGAACATAAAAGACGTTGCCCCGCCATTGTTCCGCCAGGGTGGATTCATCATTGTAGTCCTTAAAGAACCCAAGGCCCGAGTTGGCCGAAATGACGCCGCCCGTCCAGGACAACGGTTGACGCAGCCCGAGCGTGAGACTGTTATTCGTCTGTTGCACCGGAATATACCGGTAAGTTCCATCCTGCTGGATGACCTGGTTTACGCTCTTGTTATAAACCGGTACATCGCCTTCTAGCCTCAACTGGGGATTGTAGTTTGTGCGAAACGATCGGTATGCCCAGAACCGGGTTTCCTTTCGCGTCTCCGCCCATTTTGAAGATGGTGACTGACTTTTCGCCCGTTCAATGATATCCTGAAGGGAAAAGGTCTGCTGGGCGTTCACCGCAGCCGAGAAGAATAATATAGAAGAGAAAAAGAGAGTCGTCCTGAGAAACTTATTCATATCGCAATGAGGTAATGGGATCCTGGCTCGCGGCCTTTCTGGCTGGAGCGATTCCGAAGATCAACCCAACGGTGGCGGCGACACCAAAAGAAACTACAATTGAGCTGAAGCTGATCAGAGTCGGTATGTCGGCAAACTCCGACACGACGTAGGCCATCGTGATGCCGAGGATAACACCGATGATCCCGCCGGATACACTAATCATGATTGCCTCGAAAAGGAATTGCTGCGTTACGTCGCTCTTCTTGGCCCCAATCGAAAGCCGGAGACCGATCTCCTTGATCCTTTCAAGCACAGAAGCGAGCATGATATTCATGATACCGATTCCGCCTACCAACAGGGAGATCCCGGCAATAGCACCGAGAACGTAGTTAAAGATATCGTTCGTGCGCTGTTGTTGCTTCAGCAGAAGCTCGGGGATCTCAATCTCGAAGTCCACCATTTCATAGTGCTTCCGCTTCAGCAAACGCGACAATATCTCGGCCGAAGGTTGAAGCGATGGTGTTTCGTCGACCTGAATGACCAGACGGTCCAGCTGGTGATAATTCTTTCGTTCCTGCGCCGTAGACGTCGATTCCACCGATGCACTGTTATCGCTTCGGTTGGCGGCGGCTGCCTCTCTCAAAGCGCCCGCGGTAATCTTGTCCCGATCTTTATAACGGATCAGCATGGTCTGCAATGGAATATATATATCCATGTTAAAGTCGCGAATGCCGAGCTTGCTGATGCTGTTCTCAGACACGTAGCGTTCAGCCATCACGCCGATGATTGAAAGCCAGTGCGTGCCGACTTTGATATTCTTTCCGATCGGATTTTCTGTGGGGAAAAAACGGGTGCGAATTGACTGGCCGATAATGCAAACGGGCGATCCAACTTTGCGCTGTTCGTCCGTGAACATCATTCCTTCCTCCAGATCAAAATTGTAAATCTCAAAGTACGCAGGGTCAACGCCCACCAGCTTCGCGGATCTGCGATATCCGTCGCGCACCACATTGCTTTCAATAATAATCTCGGGACTGACCTTGGTGAGATTGGGAATAGTCTGAACAATACTTTCGACATCGCGAAGAGTCAGGCCCGGTGAGAATTTCTTTTTCTCCTTCACGCCAACAACCTCTTCGATTTTCTCCTCCTGTTGTTCCACTACGGGCTTCACGACGATATTGTTCACGCCCACGAGTTTGATCTGCTCCAGGATCTCCTGCTGTGCACCATTGCCAATGGCAAGCATGGCAATCACCGCCGCCACCCCGAAAATAATGCCGAGCGCAGTGAGGAGTGACCGCACCTTGTTGGAGGTCACCGCATCGATAGCGATGTACAAATTTGCAAATATCCTTTCCAGCATGGTTACCGGGTTGAGCTGCTTACGGGACGAACGATCGGCGCCGGACCGGGCTGGGACTCTTGCATTTCTTCTTCCTGCTGCTTCTTCTTGCGTTTGCCGTTCATTTCCGGCAACAGCTCGAGGTGCTTGCCTTCCTGCCCGGCAGGAATCGAAAGATAAACACGGTCACCTTCCGCGAGGCCCGCCTCGATAACAGCGTCGTTAGCATTCGTTTCACCCATGACGACCTCTTGCTTGACGATGTTCAGACCTTCGCGCTTGTATACAAAGGTTATGGTATCGAAATGACTGTGCAGCGCCTCCAGCGGAACAAACAGGGCATTGTCCACCAGGCTGGTGATGATCTTATTACTCGTTGTCATGGAAGGCCGCAAGGTGGGATCCGACCCGGCAATTTCCACTGACACTTCAAACACTTTCGCATCGGAATTGGGGCGTTCCTCCCCTACGTTGGCAACGCGGATAACCTTGCCGACGAGTTTCTTGTCAGGATAGGCATCCAATCCCACTTCAACCTTCTGACCCGCTTTAACCTTGCGCACGTCTACTTCATTCACGTACGTCTTTGACATCATGGTTGTCATGTCGGGCAGTGTTGCGACGGTGGGATCCCACATGTTCACGCGGGAACCGGCCTTGATTGGTTTTCCGTCAAAACGACTCTTCTCATAGATGACCATTCCATCTTCGGGCGCAACAATAGTAAACGCCTGAATCGCGCTCATCATCGCCTCGTGTTCATTCTGGACTTTCCTAAGCTCGGCAGCTTGCTCGCGCATTTTGGCCGCGTTCTTCCGCTTCCGGATCTTGTAGTTTTCCACTGCCTGTGAATATTCCCGTCTGGCGCGTTCCACATTGATCTCAGCTTGTTTGATAGTCGCAGGTGGTTCAAATTTGGATTGCTCGAGTATGATCTCCTTTTCTTCTACCGCATAACTCAGGTTGACCAGCTGATCACGTGCTTCTCGCAACTCGAGCGTTGTATCCAGTTGCGTCTGTGTGTACTCCGCGTTTTCACGGTCCAACTCGATCTTTTTGTCGTTGAGTTTTGTCTGAAACTCCGAGCGGTCAAGGGTAGCAACCCAATCGCCTTTTTTCACAACCGTTCCTTCGTCAACGATATTCTGAACGACAATCTCCCAGATCCTGAAGTCGCGCAATCTTGAAGGCCCCTGAATCTTGACGGAATTCTTGGCCTCGAGCTCGCCCGTGGTTTCGATTTCCACTTTAAAAGGCCCGGACTTGACATTTGTCATGATGTCCGCGGTTTCCGTGGTCTTGTTGCCCTTAACGACGAAAAACGTTACCAACAACACCACGACAACCACGGCGCCAATGATCAGGTTTCTTTTCATATCTTGATTTTTATTGAATTCACTTCAAATAGCCCCATAAGGGCATTATTTATAAAATAACAGCAAAGGTACCGGAAAGGTTACACGAACCCCAACCACCTAAATAATTGCGTCTCCAACTATGTAAATACAAAAAATGCTGATACTCAGAGACAACTCCACGTATCAGCACCTTTTCAGAACGAAGTCTGTGCCAGATTATTGGCTCGCGCCCTTCTTGAGAACAATTTTATTCAGGGCGGTCTTCTTGTCGATTTTACCTGCGCCGAAGTCTTTCAAGACAAGCGCTTTGACAGATAGTTCCAGGGTGGACGGTATTCCACATCCCTCACATCGCGTGAGCATGACGTTAAAGATGAGGCTCTCGTCATCTTTGAGGCTCTTCACAGTCCGTCCATATTCCAGGATATTCTCCTTCAGATCCTCCTCGAACACCGGATACAACTCGGTCACTTTCTTATCGCGTGAAGCTTTGTCAAGATTTTCGGCGCCGATCGTGGGCACCGTAAACCGGTTCGGACTCCTTTCTTCGCTACTCAGCACGCGAAGGTAGAAGATCGCGCCAAAGTCCTTGAGTCGCTCGTAATAAACATTACCATCTACAAAGTAGGTATGCGACAGGTCAGGTCGATACAGGCGGCTGAAGATGCTCGACAGCATTTCCATGTCGGGCTCCCTTGTTTCAACGGATTCGGTATTGACAACAGTGAGTTTTTTCAACGCCTGCTCGCGGGTGAGTTTTCCTTCTCTGAAGGCGGTTATATCGGCGCGGGTTCCCTCGACGGAGATGCGCGTTTTCTTTCCGGCGTTGAAGTAGAAGGGCGCGCGATCACTCTGGTTCGTTACGACAATTTTCTCCGAGGGCCCCAGCTGACTGAGAAAATCGCCGTAGTCAAGCAGAAAGGTCTGCGCCGCCTGGATCAGCCGCTCGTTATACTGCATGCGTGCGCTATCCGCGCTCATGCGCTTTCTCTTGCGGGCCATATCCTCCAGCTTGATGTCATCGCCGGCCAGCTCAGCCTCGTTTGACCCGTTGACCCGGTATGAGTAACCGTATGTGACGCCATCCGAAATGACTCGGGCTCCTCTCAGATCGTCACCTGAAATGGTAAACACGATCGGCATGAATTGATCTGACGGCACGCGGAAAGTGACTCCGTACCCGGGCTGGTAAGTGCCTTTTACATCCAGACCGAGGATGGTTTTTTGTTGCTCAAGTTCCTGCTTGATCAACGTGGCGAGCACATTCTCGGCGACTTCAATGTCCCGCACCATCCGCTCGTCATTGATGTTCTGCGAAAGCGCATCCTGCCCGATCAGGCTGATAATGGCAAGGGCAGTCAGAGAAAATTTGCGTATCTGTTTCATAAAAAATTGTTGTCAGTTTGTGTATGTATCATCAGTTCCGGGTTTCTCCGTTGATTGGAGTACCCACCTTCGTAATGATGCTGGTCAATATCTGCTCGGTCTCCTGTTTGAACAGGTCCGTGTTTTGCTCCAGGCTGTTGAGACGCGTTTGCATCAATTGCAAGTCATCGTTGCGCTGCTGCTGAAGATATTTAGCAAAGTCGACCAGAAGGTTTTCAATGTACTTCCTTTGCTCCGTTGAGGAAAGCTGGAAGTAGTCCTTTACCTGGCGCATGTTTTCCGCCCGGATACCGTCGACAAATTGCCGGATCTGTTCCTGCGATGCAGAAGAAGATTCCCGAACGAGTTGATCGACCTTTCCCGAACTCAGCGCGAGATTTCGCCGAATCGACGCATCAAGCTGCTCCTGCGTTTTTGTAAGGCTTGCCTGGATCCGATCATTATTCTGATCCAGCGAGTTCTGGATCATCGACCGCACCTCGTCTTCTGTCAGCGATGGCTGGGCGGCTTGCTCATTTACAGGCAACTGCTCGGGGGTCCCGAAACTCAGCCGCACTTGCTTGTCTGCGACTACGAGTTGTGCCCCCGTCAGCCTGCCGACGAGGATCACCATGACAAGAGAGGCTGCCACACTGGCGATGGCGCGAATGTAAGGAGTCCGCCAGAAGGACTGATGGCCACCCGAGGTTGAAGACGGTTCGTTTTGTCCGATCACAATAGGCGGAGCGATCACTTCTTTATCCTCGGCAAAAGATAGTACTCTCCGGATATTTCGCAGGCCCTCCAACTCCTTTGCGGAATCCGGGTTCGCGATTAAGTAATCGTCGATTTTTTGTTTTTCCACCTCATCAAGCTCACCGTAGAGGTAGGCTATCCAGTCTTTTTCATCCGGCTTATAGCTCATATCCAATGGTATTTTTGTTGATATTTTTCTTTTCCAGAATCTTTTTCAATCCATCGAGTCCATAGTACATCCTCGACTTCACTGTGTTCTCCGAGATACCCAGCACTTCTGCGATCTCACGAAACTTCAGGCCTTCATATTCCTTCATGATCACCACCTCGCGTTGCTCCTCACTCAACTGGCGCAGGGCACCTTGAAGAATATCGGAAAGCTCCCGGTGCTGAAGCTGTCGTTCCGGATTGTCGTGACGCTGTCCCGATGATTCCCATGCGGGCGAATTATCTGCATCGTGATTCCACACAAGATCGAACGGCAGCGACCGGTTACCCTTCTTCTTCCTCGCCTCCTCACGACAGTAGTTCACCGCGATTTTATACAACCAGGGCTTGAACCGGGCAGTGTCCTGGAGGCTCGTGAGGTTTTTACACATCGAAATAAAAGTCCGTTGTGAAACTTCCATGGCCAGGTCGTGGTCGAGGAAAAACTTGTATCCGAAATTATAGATCCGCTTATACCACAGCTGGACAAGCTTACCCTGGGCCCCCGGGTCCCCTGTTTTGGCTCTGACAATGAGGGCATCCGAATGCGTCATGGCAATGTCCAGTAGAGTTTCAGCATGCATAAGTCTCTTTTCTATCGCTACCCGTAAAATACCCTTTCCGCCCCTGTTTCCCTAAAAAGATGGATGCAGACGGCGAATAGTTTTATCCCGGCGCACTATTTTTTTGACGTTTGAAGGCGCGAAGAAGAGCAACGCAAAATATTGAGGTTGGTATTAATGATCGATTATCTTTGCCGGGCATGAAAAAGCTGATCTCGTTCCTGGTAAGATACGTCCCGCGGAAATACCTTCAGCGGATCGGGGGGCCCGTAATGAAGATTGCTGCCCTTTTTCTTCGCGGCGACCAGGTCACGTGTCCGATCTGCGCCAGGAGTTCCCGGAAATTCCTGCCTTACGGCCGGATCAATCCCCGCCAGAACGCGCTTTGCCCGAATTGTTTGTCGCTTGAACGACATCGTCTCATCTGGCTCTATCTCCGTGAAAAGACCGACTTCTTCAATCGCCAGCAATCAGTTTTGCACATAGCGCCGGAAGCTTGTTTTATCCGGCGATTTGAAAAGATTCACGGCCAAAAGTATATCACGGCAGATCTGGAATCGCCGCTGGCGAAAATCAAGATGGATATCCACCGTATGCCTTTCGACGATAACAGCTTTGACAGCGTGCTGTGTAACCATGTACTCGAACATGTCAACGATGACATCGCCGCGATGAAGGAAATTGCGCGAGTACTGAAGCCCGGAGGGTTCGCCATTTTGCAGGTGCCGTTCTTCGCACCCATTCCGGATGCAACCGTGTCGGACCCCACCATCACCGATCACCGTTTGCGCGAAGAAATGTTCGGCCAGGACGACCATGTGCGTCGCTACGGAAAAGATTATTCAGCGCGTATTGAGCAAGCAGGCCTCAGGGCCGTTGAAGACCGTTTCGTCGATTCCCTGGGAGAAGATCAACGTGTGCGGTATGGAGTGTCGCGGGGCGAGACAATTTTTGTGGGGATAAAACCTTGATCCGTTGCGCGGGTATCATCATTTTTTGCGCACGAGAATATCGCCATTATAATTTTTCATAGTGATTTCGGCGCCTCCCCCGTTGATGTTTCCGCGCTTCCAGTCATCGATTACAATCTTGGTGGCGCCTGCCTTAACATCCTTCATCTGCACAGGCCCACTGCTGGTGAGGTCGACGGTAAATCCACTGAGAATTTCGCCCTGTTCGGTTTTCATTTTCAGCGTCGCCTTCGTTGCCGCCGGGAACGTGATATCAATATCACCGTTAAAGGTTGAATACGACATCGGCGTGCCATCGGCTACCTTATCAAAGGTTACCTTGATCTCACCGTTGAAAGTAGATGCCACCACCGATCCTGAAATGTTCGTTGCGGTGATTTCCCCGTTGTAATTCTGTAGTACCAACTCGCCCTGCACATTGGTCACCGTCAGGTCGCCACCATTATACGTGTGAAGTGTGAGATCTGCAGCAGTCGGCACTTCAATTTCCAGGTTTATCCGCGTGCTCCACGAATTTGATCTTACCACCACCTGATTGTTGTTCTCGGTTACCTCCAGGTTCATGCCTCCACCCCCGATGCGCTGCAAGCCCCGGCGTGAATCACTCTCGTTGCTGTTGCGGTTGTCGTTTGCGTTATTTTCTTCCTCCTCTTCGTCTTGTTCCACGACGGCATATTTTACCAGAACATCTTTGCGGGCAGTGCCTTTCACCGTGATGGATCCGTAGTTGAGATGCGCGTTCAGCACAGTCCTTTTTGAAGGATCACTTAACGGCAACGTAAAGCTATCGGCGGTTTGCGCTTTTGTGAGCGAAGATGTAATTAACACCAGCCCGATAGTGACGAGGATAATCCCCAGAATAAGGAACTTCTTATTTACGATCGTGTTCATTGCAGTCATAATTATTTGATTTCTTTCAGATATACGTTTCCATTAAAAGTTTCAAAATCAAGAAGTGGTCCTCCGTCACCGATCTTGAATTCGTTTCCATTGATCTTGTATCGTAGTCCGTCGCCGCGATTGGTTTTCTTTACCTGTACGGGCAGATTTTCAATGCGGGTGAGGTTCGTGTAAATGTTTCCGTTGAAACTCTCGAAGCTAAGGTTGGCAGACAGCCCGGGCTGAAACAGCGCGTTGATGTCACCGTTGAGTGAATAAAATCTGCATCCCCGCGCAGGGTTACGGGCATATTCGATGTCGACATCACCGTTGATTGTGTTGGCTTCCGCTGAGCTCACCATCCTGGTCAGCCGGATGCTGCCATTGATATTGTGCGCCTTGACAACGCCAGCGACGTTCTCTACTACCACATTTCCGTCATTGACGGTGCTCACCAGCAGGTTGATTCCGACAGGAACCCGGAGTGTAAAGTCCATTTTGTAGTCGTATGCCAGCCGGCAATCGTCGTGGTTTTCTGACTGGTAGCTCCAACCTGCGTGGCCCCACTTCGAGTCGTTTGATTTACTCCTGCCGAACTGGTGACAGCCGTCCTTTACATAGAGGATGATCGTATCCGCGCGGTCGATAACCCCCAACTGGACTTCGGCTTTCCCGGTCTCCAGGCGTGCATCCGTTTTGGCGTTAATGGTCTTAGTTGCCTCCAGGATTATGGCAGACCCCTCATACGATTGGACCTGGATGTTTCCGAAGAGATTGGAAACAACCAGCGCGTTGTCCGTGGATCGTTTCTCAAATGACAGCTCTCGGGAGATCTTCTCAGTGAACGTTTGTGCGCCTGCAGAAAAGCTTATCAGCGATGCAATAAATACTATCTTGTTCATCATACGTTTCAGATTAGGACATCGATGCTTTCGCGTATCTTCTTTTTCACTTCGGCGGGCGTACTCTCAGAGCCGATGATTTTTTCAAATTCTCCCACGGCAGATTTTTCCTGAAGCGCTGCCATTAACTCCGCAAGAGAAACCTGCACGAGTGGTGATTCCTGTTTTGCAATTGAACGCACAAGCGCTTCCCGGACCTTGTCGTCAGCAGCGTAGGGTTTGAGCGCCTCGAGCGCTGCAAGCCGCACATTCACATTTTCATCCTGGTTGAGAGTCTGGATCAAAGCACTGGTAACCTTCTTACTGGCTTCGTCCATTTCGCGTGTGAGTCCGACGGCCCGCAGCCTCTCCGTGGGTGAACCTTTTTCGAGGAGGGAGAGCATCATCATTTCCTGCAAGTCGGATACCTGTTTCGTCAGCATCGAGATCTGTTCATGACCTGCAGTGGAATTTTGGCCTGACGGAAGCACATAACCGATCCCCACGCCGACCAAGAGCATGAAGCAGGCAAGCGCGAGTTTCGGCGCGAGGTTTGTCCAGGAGAAGAAGTCGGCCCACGCCGCTGCGCGGTTTTTTCTCCGTTCATCCGCCAGCATGCCGTAAAAAACCTTGTCCAGGGACGCCGACGGCGACGGATCCGCCAATCGCGTCACCTGCGCTTGCAGTTCGGAAAGACCTTCCAGGTCCTCAAGGTCGATCGCCCCTTCGGAGAGAAGCTGCTCGATCCTGTCGCGGTCCGCGGCGGATGCTTCGCCGGTCCTGAAGCGGTCCAGCAGTCGTTGAATTTCATCGTGACTCATAACCTATGAATGCTCTTCGAGCTTTTTGTAAACCTCGCGCAACTCCTGGAGTGCGCGAAAGACCTTTACTTTCACAGCGCCTTCGCTGCAACCGAGGATCTCACCGATCTCCCGGTACTTCTTATCATGAAATTTGCTCAGCAATATGACTTCCCTCTTTTCATCTGGTAATTTCTCCAGGGCGAGGGAAAGCAGTTGCAACTCCTCATCTTGCTGGAATTCCGTCTGCCGGTTGTCATGGTTGCCGAGGCGGTCTTCCCATTTCTTAAGATCATCTTTTGCCGTCCATCTCATTTTCCGAAAGTGATCGTTGCTCACATTTCGGGCGATGTGGAACATCCAGGTTTTGAAGTCGCCATCGCCCCGGAAGAGGTAGCGGTATTTCAAAATCCGGAGGAAAACATTCTGCACCAGGTCTTCACTCAGGTCGGAGTCCCGGTTCATCCCGTAAAAAAAACCGAACAAAGGTTTCTTATAACGCTCGAACAGTGGTCCGAGCTTGGAAAGATCGCCGTCTCTTACCTTGATCATCAAGGCATTGTCTCCAGAAGAATTCAAATGGGATGCAAAAGTTTTCAAGAGGGGAAACCCGGGGTGTTGAATAAGGTTACAAAAAAAACTGCAGATTTTCCGGGTTACGAAGTTTGAGACCCGGCAATACGGGCAAACCGTTCGAGTGCTATTTTTTTGATCATAGCTGATTATCTTTCAGTTATGAAATACACCGCTATTGCTTATCTGCTTCTGTGGGCTTGTTCATCAGCGACCCCGGAAGAAAAACAACTGGTATGGCAGGATGAATTTGACATTCCGGGAAAGCCGGACTCCGCCAAATGGGCCTACGACCTGGGCGACGGCTGCCCAGACAACTGCGGCTGGGGAAATAACGAACTGCAATACTATACGGATGATCCCGCGAATGTGCGGATTGCTGACGGGAAACTCATCCTGGAGGCGCGCATGGACTCATTAGGCGGGAAGGGCTTCACGTCGACCAAGATCGTTTCGCGCGGACACGGCGACTGGAAATACGCACGCTTGGAAATCCGGGCAAAGCTCCCTCGCGGAAAAGGTACCTGGCCGGCGATCTGGATGTTACCCACGGATTGGAAATACGGCGGATGGCCGGCGAGTGGCGAAATCGATATTATGGAACACGTGGGATATGACCCGGGTGTAGTTCACGGAACCATTCACACCGAAGCTTACAACCACATCAAGGGAACTCAAAAAGAAGGAAAGATTACCATGGCCGATGCCCAGGACACCTTCCATGTCTATGCGGTGGACTGGTCCGAAAATAAAATGGATTTCTTCGTCGATGACCACTTGTATCACTCCGTGACGCGCGATCCAAAAGATGATTACAAGGGCTGGCCATTTGACCAGCGCTTCTACCTCATCATGAACATCGCCGTCGGCGGCAACTGGGGAGGCGCAGAGGGCGTTGACACCGACATCTGGCCCCAGCGCATGGAGATCGACTACGTCAGAGCGTATAGGTGAGTTGTAAGTTGTAAGTTGTAAGTTGTAAGTTATCCACTTCTCGGTTGGCCATAACAACCGGTGGGGAATGGCTGCTATACTTACAGACTTCCGAGTTCCTGAAGTTTGTTTCGCTCGTTTTGAAGTTCGCGGGAAAGTTTCGTCTGCTTATCCATTGCCCGGCGCTTGTAGTCTTCATATTCAGCGCTGATAGAATTCATCAGATCGACTTTCTCCGACAGATTTCTTCGCATCATCTTCATCGAGTAATAGATCACTGCGATGACCAGGCCCAGCAGCAGCAGGATCACTCCTACCATCGCCGCAAACACACCCTTGTCAAAGTCAATTCCCAATACCGTAATATGGGTACTGGCGTAGAGAACATCCTGCATGCTCTCTTCCTTCGCCTTTAGCGTCGCTTTGTTTTCATCCAACTCCTTGTTGAGATTTGCGATTTCAGCCTTGGCTTGGCGGAAAGATGCCTGCTTCTGATCAAGGGAGTCTTGAATGATTCTCCACATGCCGTCGAGAATATGTTCCTTGATAACTTTGTACTCCTGGTAATTCTGGGATTTGTTCTTCATAACCAGGTAGCGCTCGCGCAGCGTCTGATTATCTCTTTCCAAGGCATCGCTGGCGGTTTGTGCAGAAACACCGACAACAGCCAACACGCAGATCAACAAAATGGTGGTACGCTTCATAGTAATAGTTGAGATAAGGTTCATTAAGTCTGCAAAGTAAGATCAATGACAAATGACAACCAAGAGAATTGGCCTCAGCGTTCAATTTAATCGGTACTTGGAAAAAATGGCCGATAAGAGACCTATCTTTCGTTTAAGCGACAGGAGAGCAGGTGAATGGCCGGATTATTTTGTCCATCAGCAAGCGGCCTAAGTGG
This sequence comes from Flammeovirgaceae bacterium, assembly GCA_044507775.1. GTDB lineage: Bacteria > Bacteroidota > Bacteroidia > Cytophagales > Cyclobacteriaceae > Chryseosolibacter. The sequence continues at coordinate 70,381 of JBIQIY010000007.1, forward strand.
CGGCTGTCCCGCCGATTTGACGGCTTACTCGGACCTTCTCTTGAAGACAAGGTCGCCATTCTGCACCTGCAGGATATGATTAAACAACTCCTTCAGGTAGTAATATTCCTCGGACGTGTACACGGTCTTGCGAATAGAAAGGGAGTTGCTCATTGCAAATTTGTGGTCGAGATTGGATGCCTGAAAGAGGAAGCGGCCGCCGGAATTCGGCAGCGCGAGCCCGATGCTCTCCGGAACGTTCACAATTTCAAATTCTGCCGGGTATTGAAGATTGAAAACGGTGATCCGCTCCAGTGGCACACCGAAGTCCACCGGGTAAAGACGCTCCTGGGACCGGAATGGATTCTCAGAAAACTTATCGAGAAGAAAGGGATTAAACAGAAAGTTCGCGACACCCGGATCATCGAACACGTGTACCTCTATGTTCAGTGTGCGAGTGAGCGGCTTTTCCCAATCGTCGACGTTTCGCAACTCGTAATCTTTGATTTCGATACCGGCCAGCACGGTCTTGAGATCGCTGATGTAGTCGTCATACGACTGAAAAGAACGGATCTCCCTGCGCTTGTTCACGGCATCGTATCCAAAAAATGTGGACGTTAGCGATCCGCGAATCACGCCGATGCTGTCGAGAACGAGCGACAGAACGGACGTGGTCTTGCGGATTTCAGTCGGTTGAAGGTCGATCCAGTAGGACTTCCCGTCCCCCACAACACGGCCCTTACCGTTGAGGCAGCGTTCCGGCAGCATACCAAACGGATAAGCTCTGTCCGTCGCATCTGCGAGATAAACCTTGTCGCCGATATTCACTTTACCGATGACGTAGTTGAACTCGCTGAGCACAGGATGCAACTCGACCACGGTTCCGTTCGCGCGCGTAGATAGGATCACAGGCTCGGCATCCAGGCCTGCAAAGCGCAGCGCTGCGATCAGCGACAAGTTGATGTCACCGATGTTGCCCTTGCGCTCATCAAAGGCTTTCTTGATGCCCAGCTCGCTGTATTTGCCATAAGTTTCATTCCAGACGTACCAGTCGCGAATGAAGGTGTAAACTTTCTTCGCCTTCAGTAACTCATCCGTTTCTCCCTGCACGAGCGCTTCAACCTGCGCGCCGATATCCTTTCCACGCCTCAGTTGTAAGCCAAACTTGCCGTCCTGACGAAGTTCGAGTTCGGCGTCCTTCCATTCTTTGGTCACCTTGTCGACCCGCCCGTCCGGATGCCTTACTTCTGATAGTTCAAAGTTTATGGAGGAAAGAAAATTCTTCCGTGCCGTCATATAATCCTCCTCTATGAATGCCGGAATGTCTTTCATGCCGAACTTCATCACGAGGCAATCCGCGGAAAAACCACCGGTCAGCGGGCCGCTCCCGCTACCGAGACAACCTTTGACCACCTTGCTCTCATTACGTGCAAGTTTGAGATATCCCCTCAAAGTAATGTTGTATTGATATACGCCCGGCATGGAAGCCCAGTATTCGCTTTCCATTTTCGGAATGTCCGACTGGAATTCCCACGATCGAAAGTTGAAAATAAAGGGTGACTCCAATGTGTACGATAGCTCAATGACACTTCCAACCCTAACATTGGGAATCGCAAATTTCCGCACCTTCCAATGGTCGTTTACATCCTGCGTAAAAACATTTCGATCCTGCACAGGTTCTTCCTTTATGCGGTCATTTTCAATATTGAATGATGAAGCTTTTAATTCGAGTATTCTTTCGGCGCTCTTCGCGCCCTGGTAGAGGGGAATCTCAATGTCGGATTCACCGAGACCGTTCTTGTCCAGGATCTTGATCCGTACATGGTATTTGAATATAAGGTTGTATTCATCGCCGTTGCTGATGTGGGCTTCACCAAATTCCTTCAGCACCACCGCACCTGCACTGGTGTCCGGTTCGTAAGTCTTCATCGACAACTCCGTCATGGAGATCCGTCCGAAGTCGAAGTCCTGGGCGTCGACACTGAAGCCGGCAATGAAAAATATCACGGATGGAATGAGGCGGGTCTTCATGAGAGGTTCGGTTCAGGAAAAACGGCGTGTTTGGGGTAACATCCCATCTCAATGTAACCACATTTGCACAAAGTGACAAGAATGGAATACAACTGTCATTCGGGAGCCAAAAAAAATCACTGGTACTTCTGAATACATGGTGGAAAATATCTAACGTGCGGCATGAAAACGATTGGTATCATCTCCGATACGCACGGATTTCTGGATCGCAAGGTGTTCGAACATTTTCGCGAATGCGATGAAGTGTGGCACGCGGGCGATATCGGTACTCTGGAAGTGGCGAACGCGCTTGAAGATTTCAAACCGCTGAGAGCTGTGTATGGAAATGTCGATGACCGGGATTTGCAGAACCGGTTTCCAGAAGACCTTTTCTTTGATTGCGAAGGATTGCTGGTATGGATAACACACATCGGCGGCACGCCTTCACGATACAATCCCCGGGTCAAGAAACTTTTGAACTCCCGAATTCCCGACATCTTTGTATGTGGTCACTCACACATTTTGCGCGTAGCAAAAGATCCCGGGCATAATGGAATGCTTTTCATCAACCCCGGCGCTGCTGGCAACCACGGATTTCATACCATCAAGACACTCATCCGACTGGAGGTATCTGCGAAGAAAGTAACAAAAATGGAAGCCATCGAGCTTGGACGAAGAGGAATGATCGCGTGAAGAGCTAACTTATAACTTATAACTTATAACTTATAACTTAAAACTTATAACTCCCCTACACGTACTGATTCAGCATCACCGGCATGACCAGCATGAGAATGTCTTCAGCCTTGTCTTTTTCGGCCGGCAGGATGACTCCGGCCTTGTTCGGCGCAGACATCGTAAGGCGGATCTGTTCCGAATCCATGTTGCCCAGCATCTCGACGAGGAACTTGGCGTTGAACCCGATCTCGATATCTTCTCCATCGTGTTCGCAGCTCAACCGCTCATTCGCTTCATTCGAAAAGTCGAGGTCCTCTGCCGATATCTGTAGCTCGCTTCCCGTGATCTTCAGCCTGACCTGGTGGGTGGTCTTGTTGGCATAGATCGAAATTCTTTTCAGGGCGCCGAGCAGGTCGTTGCGACCGATTGTCATTTTGATATTGTTGCCGGAAGGGATGACGTTTTCATAATCCGGAAAGCGCTCGTCGATCAGGCGGCAGATCATGCGGATATTTCCAAAGCGGAAAAATGCATTAGCCATGTTAAAGTTAACAACCACTTCCGTATTCTCTGCCGGAAGCGTTGCCTTCAACAGGTTCAGCGCCTTGCGGGGAATAATGATTGCATTGCCATTCTCGGATTTCACATCCGTTCTGCGGTAGCGAACAAGTCGGTGTCCGTCCGTGGCTACGAACATTGTATTCTTATCACCGAGGTTAACATAGACACCCGTCATCGCAGGACGCAATTCGTCGTTGCTGGTGGCAAAGATGGTGTTGTTGATGGCACGTGCCAGTACATCAGAAGATACCTCTGCAGAGAAGTCGTTCGAAACAGCGGGGACCTTTGGAAAGTCCGTGGCATTTTCACCCGACAGCTTATACCGTCCGTTGTCGGAAATAATTTCTACGCTGTAGGTGGACTCATCGATTGAGAAAGTCACGGGTTGCTCCGGGAGATTTTTCAGCGTGTCCAGCAGAATACGCGCAGGAACCGCGAGACTTCCCTTTTCCTTCGATTCGACCTGAAGTTCAGTGATCATCGAGGTCTGCAGATCCGATGCCGTAACGGTAAGGCTCCCTTTCTCTAGTTCAAACAAAAAGTTTTCCAGGATAGGCACAACCGGATTGGTTGTTATGACGCCATTGATATTGGAAAGTTGCTTGAGCAGGTAGGCAGAGTTTACAATAAACTTCATTGTCGAGTTAGTGGTTTGAGTTAAGCGGGGGTAAAGTTATAAAGAAAACCGAATTTAAAAACCGGCATTTCCTCCGAAAATCTAGGCTATTTTTTCCGGAAAAACGACTTACCCTTCAACAAAGGTTGAATTTTTCTATTCGAAAAAATGGCGGGCTCCGCATCCCGGATTAGACCCGTAACGTCGTGCGAACTCGCATTCTCAAACAGCTTAAGGGTGTAGGTGCGGTTTCCAATATCCGTTATGCGGAATTCCAGTTGCGGTGTTACCTGGCGCAGGCTATCCCTTAACCTAGGTTCAGGGACATATTCGTCCACCGTAAGCAGGGATACATTGTCCAGGAAGGTATTAAGCCGTGCGGTATCGGTAGCAATTCCGTTAACGCCAAACTGCGCCCCTTGCCGGGATACCACAAAACTTTCCGAAGGCTTTTGCGGGAATTCGGCTTCCAGGCTCTTAAAATTCCCCCAGTTGAATGCGAAAACCAGTTTGTCGCGCCACCCATTTGTTCTTAGCTCCAGGATACCTGAAACATAGACCCTGTATCCCGGGATCGCCATCGCATACACCTCTCCTGTATCCGGGTCGGCGAACAGGGCCTGGCTTTTCGCGGCATTGCCACCTGCAAGGAACTGTTTTTTCAGCTTTTCACCTTCGAAGAGCGAAACCCTGACGGCGGATTGTTCAAGCTCCTGGTAGATCGAATCCGCGTGAAGCGCAGCCACCGCCCTTTTCGGCCGTGCCTGCTGGAGCGTCGCGAATAACACGCGGATCATTCCCGCGTCTGCATCATACTGGTCGTTGACACGCCACCGTCCCCCATCGAATTCAAGCGTAACGGTGTCCTCGCGAGAGGATAGTTCAACGCGGCTGATGGTAGTCAGGTCGTCTACCTGAAATATATCGGCGTCGATGTCGATACGGTTTTCCGGCTGCACCCACCAGAACACAAACAGGGTGACTACTGTCAGCACAGCAAGGAAAGCAAAACGTCTTTTGTTGATCTTCTCCTGCATGGCCTAAAAATTTGCAAACCTCTTTTTTCGCCAGTACGCTCTCAGTACCCCGAAAGCGATTAGGAGTACCAGAGGGACGCCGAGATTAATGGCCTGCCATTGAAACTTCTCCTGCGCGATCTGTTCGCGGTTCAGAGGACGGATGCGGATTTCTTTATTGCGTGCGCGTATCAACCCGTTCTCGTCGACAAGATATGCGATCGTATTCAGAAGAAGGTCCTGGTTCGCAAACGTGTAGTTGCTGAAAGGATCGAAACCCAGGGGTAGTGGCTGACCTGTTCTTCGGTTCAGCTCTGCGCGGGCGACATCTCCATCCGAGACTACAACGAGGCTGGTGGCAACGCTTTCCGGGTTAAACGAACCTTCATCGGCGCCTTCCGGCAAAAAGCGGTTTTTGTAGAGCGATGTGAATTTGCCCTCGAGCAGGTACGTGACGGGCACAAAACTTTCAGTGAATTGTTCCGCTGTGAGGTTTCTGCGCAGCTCATTGATGTTTACGTCCACGGGGGCGGTTAGCTTCCGGGAATATTGAGACGTAAACAGCAGCGGCGTTTTCTTCACACCAGGCGCCTTCACCGTATCGATGCTGCTGACGAATCGCGTCCAGACGCGGTCAAGATTATGGGTGATGGGGTGTTCCGTAAAGCGGTTGATCAACGGAAAGAATGGCCATTCCATCAGGTTGATTTGTGGCGTGCCATCCTGACGTTCTCCGGTGATGACCGGATAACGGGAGGCATACCGGTCCTGTACAAGGTCGGGATTGATCCGCACGCCGTACCGGAACAGCATGTCGTCAAGGTCGGTTTCATAGGGGAAGGCGAAGTAGTTTGCCTGCGTGGTGCTATCCATGCTCGCATCGAGGCGATCGATGAGAAATAATACCTTCCCGCCCTTCATGATATATTGATCGAGTCGATATTTGTCAAGTGGAGAAAACCGCCGGGTGGGCTTAGCAATAACAAGCACTTCGCAGGATTGCAGAGCGGCGTCCTGGAGTCCGACCTCCCTCACCACATAAAGTTCTGAGACAGCTTCGACGAATGCCGAGGCCCCGCCACCTTCCAGTTCTCCATGACCCGACAGCATGCCAACCACTTTTGGGTCTTCTTCCGTCAGCTTGTAGATGGCGTTGGCTATTTCAAATTCAATGCCTTCAATAGATTGGTTGATCTCTTCTTCCGGCGTTCGCGCCTTATTTCCTTTCAGCAGCATCACGCCGGCTTCTGCCCCGCCGTAGGAAACAACGGCGCCCGGAAAGATGATCTTTTCCACTCTCTCCCCGTTGCGTGTATCGATAACGTTGGTCGGCTGCACTCCTTTGGCGGCCAGGTCCGCCATGAATTCAGACTGCGCCTTCTTGCTCAGGGCCGTAGCAGGATCGGTAAAAGCGTACTGCACCTTGTTTCCGGAATATATGCGGAACATCTCCAACGTTTCCCGGATACTTTTCTGAAATCGCCGAAAGCCCGCATTGAGTTCTCCCTCCAGGAAGACCTCCACATACACGTCGTCTTCCAGTTTCGACAACATATCACGCGTGGACGGATGAATGGAATACCGCTTTTCATCGGTCAGATCGATCCTGAAAAAAAACTGCGAGGCCAGGAGGTTAATGAGTACGAGCACGATGATCCCGTTGGCCAGCACAAGTAAATCGCCCGTTTTCCTGCTCTTCCAGTTCACCATGACCGCGCCCCCAGAATAAAGCGTGTGACCAATAGCATTCCCGTTATGACGCTGCCGAAATAGACAACATTCCGGCTGTCGATAAGTCCCTTGCTCAGCGCGTCGTAGTGATAAAGCAGGCCCAGTTCCCGGACAAACAAGGAGGATTCGGACCAGACATTCAGCAATGAGATCGACTCGAAGCCGGCAAAGGAAAGGTAACAGAGGAAGGCCGCCACAATAAAAGACACGATCTGGTTCTTCGAGATAGCAGAAGAAAAAATGCCGATGGCACAGAAGACCGCGCCTAGCAGAATGAGTCCGACATAAGATCCCATCACACCGGGCGTGTCGATATTCCCAACCGGGTTGCCCAGCGTATACACAGAACCGTAGTAGATGACCGTAGGCGCCAGTGAAAGAACTACAAGAAGAAAACACGCCAGGAATTTACCCAGAATAAGATCCCAGTCCGATAGCGGTTTGGTTAACAACAACTCCAGCGTACCCGCTTTGGCTTCTTCGGCAAAGCTGCGCATCGTAATAGCGGGAATGAGAAAAATAAAAACATAGGGTCCCAATGAAAACAGCGTCTCCATGTCTGCGTACCCGTAATCCATCACCGAAGTTTCGGGAAACACCCACATGAGGAGACCCATTGCTGTGAGGAAAACTCCGATCACCACATAGGCGATCAGCGAGTTCAGGAAGCTGTTAAATTCTTTCGAGAGAATCTGGATCATTTCCGAAAAACGCAAATATAGGTTGGAAATGGGGAAATACAGAAGTTTCCTTCACACTAGCAATTCTAAAACGAAAATGTTAACTTACTCAGCTAATAACGCTAATATTCAAACAACCAATCTGCCAATTATGAAAAAAGTAGCTGATGTGTTGGCTCACAAAGGAAGAAGCATCATTTCAGTCACTCCCGAAGCAAAGGTGTTCGAGGGACTGAAGCTCATGTCTGACAGAAACATTGGGTCGGTGCTTGTGATGGAAGGTCCCGTGTATGTAGGCCTGCTGACGGAACGGGATTACGCGCGCAAAGTCATCCTGAAGGGAAAAGCATCATCCGATGTCCGTGTAAAAGATATCATGTCGACCGGACTTCCGACCATCCAACCGGAGACTTCCATCGACATCTGCATGAAGCTGATGTCAGACAACAACCTCCGTTACCTGCCCGTTTTCGAAAATAACTTCGTGGTCGGAATTATTTCAATCAACGACGTCATCAAGGCCGTTATTGCCAATCATCAGGATACGATTCAGCAGCTGGAAAACTACATCCATTCGTGAGACGTGAGACGACAGACGTGAGACGTGAGACGACAGTCAATGTCGTTTACCTAGGCTCTGCCTGGCGAGGTCAAGTAAGCGCGCCTTGACCCCTACTCAACTTCATCCCGTTTACGACTCGCGACTCACGTCTCACGTCTCACGTCTCACGATTAACCGTAAGCTCCCTGAAAATATTCTCGAGCGAATTCTCTTCCTGTTTCAGTCCGATGAGAGAAAGCCCGCGGTCGGCTGCATAGCGAAAGATCTCCGGACGAAGATCGATGCCCGGTTGGACCTGTATGCGGTAGCGGCCTTCTCCCTCTCCAACGACCGCAGAAACGCCTGGAAGTTTCTCCAGCTCACCCGCCGCTACCGGCGTTTCAAATTCGACGATGATGCTCGCTCTGGAGGCCTTCTTTCCCAATAGATTATCGAGCCGGTCGTTTGCAACGATCTGCCCCTTATTAATCACAACGATCCGTTCGCATATTGCTTCTACCTCCTGCAGGATATGAGTCGAAAAAATTACCGTCTTGTTTTTGCTGATATCCCGGATCAGCCTGCGTATCTCGATCAACTGATTCGGATCCAGCCCGGACGTGGGTTCATCCAGGATCAGCACGGCGGGGTCATGGATGAGCGCCTGCGCCAGTCCCACACGCTGGCGGAAACCCTTCGACAGCGTTTCAATCTTCTTGTTCTGTTCGCGCGTCAGTCCGCAAAGCTCGACCATCGCGCCCACACGCGACCTGAGTTGCTGCCGACGAAGTCCGTAGAGGCCCCCAATGAATGTGAGGTATTCATGAACAAAGAGGTCGAGGTACATCGGATTGTGTTCCGGCAGATAACCTGTGATTCTCTTAACCGCCATCGGGCTTGCAACGACGTCGTGCCCACCTACCAGCACCCGGCCGGACGTCGGCGGCAGGTAACTTGTGGCGATCTTCAGTGTCGTGGATTTTCCCGCGCCGTTCGGCCCGAGAAATCCGACGATCTCACCCTCCTTTACCTCGAAGGAGATATCGTTCACGGCCTTCTGAGGCCCATATTCTCGTGTCAGGTGTTCAACAAGTAATGACATGCCGCGCTAATGTAACAAATTGAACGCTTCTAAAGCCCGATTTCTTGTTCGCGTATCCGACAGACCCGGACACAATCGAGCGTCCATGTAATATCTGTTAATAATTGTTAACGTTATTGTTACCAAACTCAATATCGGGCGATTAATTGTCGCCGAATTGAATTGATCGATTAGATTTCGGAAATTTGTCGAAAAATCCAGCTTTATGAGACCGGGACTTTTTATTCTGATCCTCTTCCTTTCACACCACTGCTTTGCTCAGACCGGCTATAACATCCGGTTCAAGGTCGATGGATGGAAGGACACCACTGCCTATCTGGGTTATTACTACGGTGAAAGTACATTCGTAAAGGATACCGCCCGCGTGAACCATACAGGCAGTTTCGTATTTGACGGAAAACAAAATCTGCCGCAAGGCGTGTACTTCCTGGTACTGAACAAGACGCGCATCTTCGAATTCGTCGTCAGCCAGAACCAGCACTTCGCAATGGAAACTTCTTCCGCAGACTATGTAAAGAACATGAAGGTCACAGGTGACATCGATAACAAGCTGTTCTTTGAAAACATGATCTACAACATGGAGCGGCACATGGAGGCCGAGCCATACATTAAGACCATTCAGGACAGCACGCTGAGTGAAGACCAGAAGAAGGAAGCGCGCGAGCACTTCATGAAGATCAATGAGAAAGTACTGGCCTATCAGGATGAGGTGATCAAGGCCCATCCATTGACACTAACCGCCCGGATCTTCAAGGCCAACAAGCCGATCAAGATTCCGGATCCCCCCAAGCGGGCGGACGGAAGCATCGATTCCACTTTCCAGCTGAAATGGTACCGCGAACATTTTTTTGACCACTTCGATCTGGCCGATGATGCGCTGATCCGCCTTCCCCGACCCATCTATCAGGAAAAAATCAACGAATATCTGGACAAGCTGTACGCACCACAGGCTGACACTTTGGAGAAAGCCCTGACCAAAGTGATCGCCAAAGCGAAGAAAAACCAGGAGACATACAAGTACGCCGTCTGGGTGGCGGTGCTGAAATTCCAGAATCCCGAGATCATGGGGCTGGACGAAGTGTTCGTTCACCTGAACGATACCTACTTCGCATCCGGCGAGATGAGCTTCTGGGCCAACGATCAGATGCGCAAGAACCTGAAAGACCATGCTGACCGGCTGCGCAAGAGCCTGATCGGGCAAAAAGGCGCGAACCTTATCATGCAGGATATCAACTACCAGAGAAGGGCTCTGTATGACATCAAGAACAAGTACACCGTCCTGTATATCTTCGATCCCGACTGTGGCTCTTGTAAGAAAGAGACGCCCAAACTCGTCGACTTTTACAGCAAAAAGAAATTCGACCTCGAGGTATTCGCAGTGAGCGCAGACACCAGCATGGCGAAGATGCGCGATTACATTCGCGAAATGAACATGAAGTGGATCACCGTCAATGGACCGAGGACCTATGTCGGCCCCTACCAGGACCTGTACGACGCCAATACCACGCCCACGCTGTACGTACTGGATGACAAAAAGCAGATCATCGGTAAGAAGATTCCCGCCGAAAAACTGGATGAATTCCTCACTCAATACGAGCGGATTCAGCGGCTAAAAGCGTCCGGGAAGCTTTGACTGCGTTAAAAGCGGACACATTCCGGTTCATTTTTGAACATTTCAGGCAATTTTTCGCAGCTCATGCGTTTTGTAAGCAACTGAGAACGAATAACCTGTAATATTTTTCCGTTTTTTTAGACTAATATGCAACTATTCCACCCTGGTGGAGTATCTAATAAGGTGTACTGAACCTGAATTTTAATTTTTGAATATGGCTTTTTTAGAAAAACTCCTGGGAAAGAAAAAACCTGAATTAAAAGCCCGTTGCCCCATTACGAAAGAGCAAATTGAAAAAGGCTTTGGCTATCTGCTTACGACGGCTCAGGTCATTACCTCAAAGAAATATTGGGATATGATCATGACAGAGCCCGAGACGCTTTCTTATTCCGTATCGCACTTCAAGAATCAGGAAAGCGGAACCCACATGCGCAGTTTGATTTTTGAAAAATACAGCAGCATTGAAAAACCCTGGATGATCTCCGATTCTTGTATCAATCTTTTCGAAGATATCGACCGGAAGTCAGCGAAAGACAATGCCAAGAAATGGTGGGAAACGGAAGGACACTTTGAACCGGAAAATACAGGCTCGGCGTTGGAAGCTCTTGAACCGACAACTTACCAGAGTCTCAAGGATTATGCGGTCCTCGAAGCCGGAAGAGAACGCATCAAATTACGCTAGACCTTCCGCACGAGGCAGCCACTGACTCACAGATATAAGTAATCCCGTTCCCGAAAAGAACGGGATTTTTCTTGTCAGTTAGTCCGGTCAATGGTGAACTGGACAAGATCTTTCAGCGAGTCCCTATACCGGGACGGGGGGAAAGACTCCAGGATCGCCAGTGCCTGTCGATGGAAATCATTCATCTTCTCAATCGCGTACTGGATTCCACCCGATTGCTTGACGTATGTGATCACTTCCTTTACCTTTTTCGGGTTCTCGCTTTCCTTTTTGACAATGCCGATAATCTTTCGCTTTTCCATCCATCCCGACCGGGAGAGTGCGTAGATCAGTGGCAGGGTCATCTTCTTTTCCCGGATATCGATTCCGAGCGGCTTGCCAATTTCCATTTCTCCATAGTCAAAGAGATCGTCCTTAATCTGGAATGCCATCCCGATCTTCTCACCAAACGCGCGCATCTTTTCCACAACTTCCTGCGGAGCACCGGAAGAACTGGCACCGACTGCACAGCATGATGCGATAAGCGAGGCGGTCTTCTGGCGAATGATATCGTAATACACGCTCTCATCAATATCCAGGCGCCGGGATTTCTCAATCTGAAGCAGTTCCCCTTCGCTCATCTCTTTTACGGCCGTCGTTACAATCTTCAACAGATGAAAGTCGTCGTTTTCAATAGACAGGATCAAGCCCCGCGACAGCAGGAAGTCACCGACCAGGACGGCCACTTTGTTTTTCCACAGCGCATTGACTGAAAAAAAGCCCCGGCGATAGTTGGCCTCATCCACGACATCATCGTGTACAAGAGTTGCCGTGTGAAGGAGTTCGATCAGGGAAGCGCCCCTGAAGGTGGAGTCATTAATGCCTCCGCAGGTACCGGCGCTGAGGAAGACGAACATCGGTCTCATTTGCTTGCCCTTCCGCTTCACGATGTAGCTCATGATTTTGTCGAGCAACAGGACACGCGTCTTCATCGAAGCCCGAAATTTCGGCTCAAACTCCTGCATCTCTTTTGCAATCGGAACTTTAATATCTTCGAGGCGTAGGGACATGAACCACAATTATACATAAGGTTTTTATAGCCATGAAGATTTTGCCCCTTTTTTGGTTTGCCATCCCCCTCTTTACCCGGCTCCCAAAACTGTTTGCTCTGCATTGACTTTAAAGACCGTAATTTCACTATTTTAGACTACGAAAGTCCGGGTGAGTTCCCGGATTACTGCAACGCTGATACCAGCAACCGGACCCTTCGGAAAACCCTGACCTTCATGCACACTCATCCCCTGACAGAAACCCCGCCGCCAAATGTCATCCTGGAAATTATCACCTACGACCGGCAGAACTACGACCGGTTCGTCGCGAAGGATGTCGGAGAGTTAATACCGCGGATCAGGCAAGAACGGGTCAACTGGGTCAACCTGGACGGCCTCACCAATATGCCCATGGTAGAGGCCTTGCAATCGCACTTCTCCCTGCATTCGTTACTGGTGGAAGATATACTCAACGACCAGCGACCTAAAGCCGAGGAGTATGAAGACTACCTGTTTGTAACACTCAAGATGCTATACCGCATCGATGGTCCTGAGGTCGACTACGAGCAGATCAGCTTTGTGCTGGGTACCAATTACCTGCTCACTTTTCAGGAAAAGGAAGGCGACCTCTTCGACGCATTCCGGGAACGCATCCGGCAGGACCAGGGTCGGGTTCGGAAGAAGAAGGCCGATTACCTGATGTACCGGCTCATAGACATAACGGTGGAAAACTATTACAACGTGCTGGATAATATCGGTGAACAAATCGACGATATCGAAGACAGCATCCGTTCGAATACCTCCGACGCAACGTTTCAGCGCATACAGGTCATCAAGAAAGAGCTGATCTATCTTCACAAGGCGCTGTATCCGCTCCGGGACGCGCTGGGAAAAGTACTTAAAGACGAGAGCGATTTCATCCAGGAAGAGAACCTGCCATACTTCCGCGATGTCTATGACCACGTCATCCACCTGATCGATTCACTGGATACCTATCGCGATCTTACTTCGGGATTAACAGACCAGTATATGAACATTCAGAACAGCAAGCTGAATGAAGTGATCCGCGTGCTGACCATCATCTCCACGATATTCATTCCCCTGACGTTCATTGTGGGCGTCTATGGGATGAACTTCGAACACCTTCCCGAACTTCACTGGGAGCACGGCTACGCAACGGTATGGGTTGTTATGCTTTCCATCGCCGCGGGAATGCTTGGTTATTTCCGCTACAAACGATGGATTTAATTTGATTTATCAGTGTCTACGTGGCGGTCGAGGATATCGACGAGTATGATCTGGTTTTTGATGCGCTTGATCACCGTAAAGACATATTCATCGTGTTCGATGCTCTCGCCGACGTTAGGTATTCGTCCCACAATATCGATCAGCATGCCCGCAAGGGTTACATATGTTTCATCCTCGGGCAAGGGCCGCGGTAGTTTTTCATTCAGCGACACCAGGGTGGCGGAACCCTGAACGCGGTATTTGCGATCATCCAGCTTTTCAATAAACGGCGTTTCTGTATCGTATTCATCCTGGATCTCCCCTACCAGTTCTTCCAGGATATCTTCCATGGTGATAACACCCTCCGTTCCGCCGAATTCATCCACGACGATGGCAAACTGTACATGCTGTTTCTGAAAGTCGCGCATGATATCGATCAGCTTCTTGTTCGACGCGATGTAGTGTGCGGGGCGCAAGATGGTGTCAACGGAGAACGGCTTTCCTGCATGAAGTTTTAGCAGGAGGTCTTTAGTGAAAATAATACCGGCGATGTGATCAATAGTACCGTCGAAGACCGGCACCCGCGAGTAGCCGTTCTCGAGCACTTTCTCGATGATCTTCTCTACAGGCGAAGTTTTGTTAACGGCGAATACGTGCGTCCGGGGTACCATCGCCTGCCGGGCACTTCTTTCCGCAAAGTCAAAAGCGTTGCGAATGATCTCATACTTTCGAGGTTCAAGCACACCGCTGTTTTTTCCCTGCTCAACCATCAACCGAAGTTCTTCCGGCGAATGCACTTCGGCTTCCTTCAGCGGGGTGATGCCGATCAGTCGCAGCACGCGGTTTGCAAAACCGTTCAGCAACCAGATGAACGGCTTGAAGACCCAGAAAAAAACGTTGAGCGGGCCCGAGAGCCACAGGGTGGTACTTTCCGGGCGCTGAATCGCATAGGACTTGGGCGCCAGTTCACCGAAGACAATGTGCAGGATGGTAATGAGACCAAAAGCCACTGGCAGTGCAACACTGTGCGCCGTGTCCGGGCTCATCTCCAGGCCGAGATTGATGAACAGATCGAGGATAAGCTTTGTGACCACATCCTCGCCAATCCAGCCTAACCCGAGGCTGGCGATGGTAATTCCAAGTTGCGTGGCCGACAGGTAGGCATCCAGATGGGCAATAATATGGCGTGATAAAGAAGCCATCGGGTGGCCTTCCTTAGCTTTTATGTCAATCTGTGAGGCCCGCACCTTGACGATCGCAAATTCCGCCGCTACAAAGAAACCATTGAGGAGAACAAGGAAAATAGTCAGTACGATGTCAAATATCATAGAAAACGGAAAGGGCTGTCGTAAAACAGCCCTAAAGTAACTAAAAGTGAAAACAACGGCTAAAGTCTGTTTTCCAGATCGGAAATCTTAGCCTGTGCCTCGGTTTTACCCAAGGAAAGGGCTTTGCGATATAACTCCAGCGCTTCGCGCAGGGTCTCCTTTTTCTTGCGGGGGGCCAGCTTCGTGCGATCGGCTGCTGTCTCTATGGCTTCCGCCCGCGTATAGTACGCTTCGGCTTCGCTCACCTTTGACTGGATCATTAACTCCTGAACCCGCGCTTCAATCAAGGCAAGCTCCTGTGATTTGGTATCGATCTCCGCCTGTTTGTCAGCTATTTCAGCGTCCTGAAGGTCGACCGTAACGATCAGGTTTTCATTTTCACTGCGGAATTTCTCCACTTGCTCCTGCAGGAAGGCCATCTGTTTCTCCTTGTTCTGAAGTTCGGCTTTCAGTTGGCTGATCGTTTTTGAAAACGCCCGGGCGTTGGCCTTTGATGATTTCAGGGACTGCTCCAGTTCAGCGAGTCGTTTCTCGGTACTGGCGATGTAAGTATTTAATTCCTCCATCCGGCCGGTGTAGTCGTCATAGGGTGTCCCTTCAACCAGGTTGACGCGCAACAACTGGCGCGTCGCGTCGATGGAATCCATCAGGGTTCCGATCTCCGCCAACGTTTGGGAAGCTTCATGGCTTCGTTCGAGTTCGATTTGAAGGGAATCCACCTGGAATTGCAGTGCTTCTTTTTCCTTCGTTCCGCAAGAAAGAAGCAGGCCCGGTATCAGCAGATACAACAGCTTCTGAGACATAGATGTGAGGTTTTGAATGATGGGCTCAAAATTAGGCAATTCCTCACGAGTAGTCAGATATCAGAACAATTAATTGTTTCCAGCGAAGCGGGAGGCGGTGGCCCGGTTGCTTCTACGGGCGGAACATTCTCGCCGTTTCGTTTTGCCTTTCCTGAAAGGCACTTAAATTTGCCAGGGTTTTAACTTGAAGTAACTGATAGTCCTGATGCCCAAGATACTCACCACCCATCCTCCTGGGAACCCGGCGCTGGACATGCGGCATGGTATTGGTAATCCGCTTGGCGGGCCCCGAAGCAGCTTAAAGTCGCACGAAAGAAAGGCCGTGCGCAACAAAAATGGCGGAATCCAGCAATAGGCATCCAACGAACGTATCAGCCGCGGGCGTTCTGATCGCTTTCGGTATCATCTACGGCGACATCGGAACGTCGCCGATCTATACCTTCCGGTTTATTGTCGGCGCGCATGAAATAACAGAAAACCTTATTCTCGGTGGTCTTTCGTGTGTCTTCTGGACGCTCACCATCATCACCACATTCAAGTACGTATACCTTGCACTCAGCGCCGACAACAAGGGAGAAGGTGGAATCTTCGCCCTATATGCGCTCCTCAGACGGTACAAATCCGGATGGGTGATCTTCCCCGCGGTAATCGGATGCGCCACGCTGATCTCGGACGGCTTTATTACTCCTGCTATCAGTGTGACTTCCGCGATTGAAGGCCTTCGCGCCATCGATCACACCATATCCACCAACACGATCATCACCATCGTGATCATCATTCTCGTTGCGCTGTTTGTTTTCCAGCAAGTCGGCAGCACCATCGTGGGGCGGACCTTCGGACCGGTGATGGTGCTCTGGTTTTCGTTTATTGCAGTCGTAGGAATATCGCAGGTAATCCACAGGCCGGAGATCATCCGGGCAGTCAACCCGGTCTACGCTTTCGAGCTGCTTGCAAAATATCCGGGTGGCTTCTGGATATTGGGAGCGGTTTTCCTTTGTACCACCGGGGCGGAGGCAATGTATTCAGACCTGGGTCACGTGGGAAAAGGAAATATCCGCATAGGCTGGGGGTTCGTTAAAATCGCGTTGTTGCTCAGCTACTTCGGTCAGGGCGCCTGGCTGATGGAGCACCAGGGTCAGACCCTCGGCACAAAGCTTCCTTTCTTTGAGATCATGCCGCAGTCTGAAGCTTTCCTGATCTTCGGTGTCATACTGGCCACCCTAGCCACCATCATTGCGAGCCAATCCCTTATCTCCGGAACATTCACGCTGGTCAACGAAGCGATGAAGCTGAAATTGTGGCCGGCTACGCGCGTGCGTTACCCCAGCCAGGTGAAAGGACAGATATACATTCCGGCCATCAACTGGATTCTGATGCTCGGTTGTATCGGCGTGGTTATCATATTCGAAGAATCCGTTCGCATGGAAGGAGCCTACGGATTGGCAATCACATTCGATATGCTGATGACCTCATCGCTGCTCGTATATTACTTTTCCGTATCGAGGAAGTCGACCTTCCGCGCCATCCTGCTGGGAATCCTGCTGTTCAGCATCGAAGGAGCATTCCTCGTTTCCAACCTGAGCAAATTTTCCCACGGCGGTTGGTTTACCTTCACCATCGCCAGCCTCTTCTTCGTTATGATGTATATTCTGCTCCACGCGCGGAAATTGCGGGAGCGGCATACGGAATTCGTCGATCTCAAGCACTACGTCGGGATGATACAGGACCTGCAGGCCGACGAAACCGTACCGAAGGAAGCAACGAATCTCGTTTACCTGGCGATGGCGGACAGCAAGCGGTACATCGATTCCAACATTATATATTCGATGTTCAAGAAGAGACCCAAGCGCGCCGACGTATACTGGTTCGTTCATGTCGAAACGGTGGACAGTCCCTTTACCAGCAAATACGTCGTTGACACCATCATCCCGAAAAAATGTTTCTTCGTGAGGATCAAACTTGGATTCAAGACAGACCACCGCGTCAATCTGATCTTCAACAAGATCATTCACGAAATGGCAGATGCCGGCGAGATTGATCTGACCAGCCCCTATCCTGCCCTGCACAAGTACAGTATGATGGCAGATTTCAAGTTCGTCATCCTTCATTCATGGGCGTCGTCCGACAGCGTGATCTCGAATTTCGACCGGCTGATTATCCACGGTTACCGCGCGCTGAAGAAGCACAGTCTGTCAACGGAAGAGCTATACGGCATTGAAGCTGCAAACCTCGAGGTCGAAAAGGTTCCCATTCAGGTGGGACCGCAGGCAAAAATCAAGATCAAACGCGAACGCGAAGATTAGTCCGACTTGCGCGCCATCGCCGCAAACACCCGCGTGGCTCCGTCGATCACAATGTTCTTATCCTTCAGCTCCTCGAAATTTTTGATCGCAACCCAGCCATCCATCTTTTCACCGGTCTCAACGGCCTGTGATGCATAGCGTCCCTCATCCTCCGTCAGGACAAAGAAATTATTCAGGTTCTGAACGATAGCCCGCTCGGGAACGGCGTATACACTGTCATCGGAAGCCAGGATCTCCGCTTCCACATACATGCCCGGCTTGAGCTTCGCGTCTTCCTTTTCAATGTGACCGTGTACATCAAAAGTTCTCACGTTTTCATTGCGTTGCGGGCTCACCAGTGAGACTTCTCCCCAATAAGTACCGGCATCACCGGGAGCGCGAAAGCGAACGGATTGTCCCATCCTGACCCGGGCAACATCCTTTTCGAAAATATTCAGGTGAAGGTGAAGTTCGTCCAGATTGACAATCTCGAAAATGACTTCCCGCGGTTCTACAAACTGGCCGGGATGATGATTCACAAGCGTTACATATCCGTGAATAGGAGCGCGTAACTCTACCTCAGACTGGATCTTACCGCTCTGAAGCTCACTGAGATTCACGCCGATCATTCGAAGCTGTTCCCTCAGTCCACTGAGTCTTGCCTTCAGCACCTTGTAACTCGACTCGCTTTCCTGCAGTTTTTTAGCCGCCGTCGCATCTTGCTCTTGCAAAGTCTTTTGCCGGGCGTAGTCTTGCTCCGCAAATTGCAGTTGCCCGGCGGTTTCCAGATAGGATTGCTGCAACGCGATATACTCCGGGTTGCTCAGCCTGGCCAGGCGAGCGCCCTTCTTCACCTGTCTACCCGGCACCATGTCTGTGTCGACGATGAATCCTCCAAGCGGCGCCGTAACAGATGCTATGCCTTGCGGCGGAACTTCAATTTCGCCGGTACATGAAATCGAGGCTGAGATCCGCTTTAGCTCCATCCGCCCTGTTTTTACATCGGCAAGCTCCTTCTGTTCCTGACTCAAGTCTGACTGACTCGCCTGAGATGCAGGCTGCTCCTGCTCCTGTGAAGAGCAGGCGGCGGTGAAAAGGCCTGTGATCAGCAACAACATATATACTCTCATGCTATTCATAATTATTCGCTTAAATATTCCAGTTGAATGATTGACATGTTGAAGTTGCGCAGGGTTTCAAAGTACTGAAGCCTCGTCTGTGTATAGCGCTGCAGACTTTGGAGATACTGAAAGAAATCAATCTCGCCCGCGTCCATTTGCAAACTAGCGGTTCGTCGGATGATGGCCGCCTGGTCGAGGCCCTGGTCGCGGTAGTAGACCAGCAATCGCTGATACTTCTCCGCGTCAGACAACGCTTTGGCGCGCTCGCTATTGAGTTGCATTTGGGCGAGGTCCAGCCGTTCTTCCGCTTGCATCGTCTGAATTTTTGAACGCTGCACGTTCGCTTGCTGCGGGCGAAACCATAACGGTATGGCTACTTCTACGTTGAACCCCTGAAGGCCTCTGAACCGGATGTCCCGCTCTGTGATCGTCTGCCGGAAGTACCCGATGCTGACCTCGGGAAAAAACAAGGATCGCTCGAGGCTCGCCTCGGCGCTGCGTGTGGCGATCTCTTCCTGCAACACGCCGATGGCGGGATGCACGACGCCTGAACTGTTCGCCGGCATGAGCAAGCTGACAAGTGTGTCCTCCGCGGGAAGGATATTGCGGTCGGAGGCAAGCAGGAATTGCAGATCAACTTCCGCCTGCCTGAGATTTTCGAACTGCAGGGTGTAGTTGTTCTGGAGCTCGAGCAAACTGTTTTCAATCAGTTTCTTTTCGAGCAAACTTCGCTCGCCAACGCGATACTGCAAGTCCGCCTTGTTCTCGAAGTCCTTGTAAAATGAAAGCTGATCCGCCAGCTCTCTCACAACCTGCCGGAGGTATAGCCACTCCTGCCAGGCGCCACGCACCTGCACGGTGAGCTCCCGATGGGTCAGACGCTCCTGCTGTTCAGCAACTTTTACCTGGTGTTTGACAACCTGCGAGCGTTGAAAATGAGCGGGGATGCTACCGAGTCCCTGCGTGATCTGGAGGTGCGGATCGCGCGCCTCGCCGTTGATCTGTCCGTATTGCATGCCAACACTAGTGTAGGGCAGTAGTAGCGAACTCTTCTTCAGCGCGCGTTGCCCGCGCACCTCGAGATCCGCGATCCTCACTTTCGGATTCTGCTTCAGCGCAAGTTCAACGGCCTCTTTTTCCGTCAACGTAAGAGAAGACGGGGATGATTGCGCCCCGGCGTCGACGGCGCCGAACATCAGTATTGCGATTGCAATCGTACGCGGGACCTTTCGCCGCAACGCGTATCGCTCGACGGCGCGATAGAGAACGGGCAACACGACCAGTGTCAACAGCGTGGCACTTACCAGTCCTCCGATCACAACCGTCGCGAGGGGCCGCTGTACTTCTGCACCCGCGGTCTGTGAAAGAGCCATGGGCAAAAATCCGAGCGCCGCCACAGAAGCAGTCATCACAACTGGTCTCAGCCTCACAAGTCCACCCTGGACAATCAACTCTTCAAGCCTTAGTTTTCCTTCCTGCTTCAAGTCGTTGAAGTAACTGATCAGCACGATGCCATTCAGTACCGCCACGCCGAACAAGGCGATAAACCCAACGCCCGCAGAAATACTGAATGGAAGATCGCGGAGCCACAACGCAAAAACGCCTCCGATCGCCGACAGCGGAACTGCAGCAAAGATTAACAACGCATATCGAAATGAATCGAACGCCAGATAGAGAAGCACAAGAATCAGCAGCAGCGCGATCGGCACGGCGATCATCAGGCGTTGTTTCGCCTGCTGAAGATTCTCAAAATCGCCACCGTAAGTGATGTGATAACCCGGTGGAAGATTGATCCGATCGTTCAGTTTTGCCTGCACCTCCTGCACAAGACTTTCAATATCCCGACCCCGCACGTTTATTCCCAGCGTCACACGACGTTTTGTATTGTCGCGTGAGATCTGTGCCGGACCTACCACCTGCTTTACGTCGGCAAGCTCGGAGATGGATATCAACTGATCGCGGTTGTTCTTAACAAAAAGTGTGTTGAGGTTTACGTCCGCCCGCTTGCCCTCATCCAGACGAACGACGAGATCGAATTTCCGTTCGCCTTCGAATACAACACCCGCCTGCTCGCCGGCAAAGGCAGCGCGGATAACCGTGTTCAACGCCTCCACCGAGATACCATGCTGCGCGAGGCGCGCCCGGTCATACTGAACCAATAGCTGCGGGAGTCCCTCCGTCTGCTCGACTACTACGTCGGCGGCGCCCTGAATCTCCGCTGCTACGGCTGCGGCCTCAACGGCTTTCTGGTGCAATACATTCATATCCTCGCCATAGATCTTGATGGCGACATCCGTTTTTGCGCCGGTCATCAGTTCATTGAATCGCAGCTGAATCGGTTGTGTGAAATCAAACGACGCGCCGACAATGGCCGAGAGCTTTTCTTCCATCAGCGCCACAAGCTCTTCTCGTGTCTCAGCCGACGTCCATTCGTCCTTCTCTTTTAAAACGATCATGACGTCCGCCAGCTCCACCGACATCGGGTCAGTCGGTACTTCAGCGGTTCCGATCTTGGAGACAACCTGCCTGATCTCCGGGAAATTGTCGACCAGGATTTTCTCTGCCTGCGTCGTCGTGCGGATACTCTCGTCCAGGGACGACCCGGTCGGAAGGGTGACTTGCATCGCAATGTCACCTTCCTCCAACTGGGGAATAAATACTCCTCCCAGACCCGTGAACAGAAAAATACTGACCACCAGCAAGAGACCCGCAATTGAAACAGTCGCTACCGGGTGATCCAGCGCTTTCCGCACACCCGGCTCATAGACGCGTTGAAGCACGTTCATGATTCGGTCTGAGATATTCTTTTTTGACGAGACCTTCCTGCTAAGAATAAGCGCCGACATCATGGGCACATAGGTGACCGACAGAATCAAGGCCCCTAGCACCGCAAAGCTCACCGTCTGCGCCATCGGCCGAAACATCTTTCCCTCTATTCCGGTCAGCGTCATGATAGGAATGAATACCACTACGATGATGAGCACGCCGAAAGCCGCTGATTTATAAATAGTCGACGCAGACTTTGCAACGACATGATCCATCTCCGTCCGCGAAAGATCTTTCCCGGCGTGGTAGACGACGAGCGCGTGCAGGACGCCCTCCACAATAATCACGGCGCCGTCCACGACGATACCGAAGTCAAGAGCGCCCAGGGACATCAGGTTGGCCGACACTCCAAACAGGTGCATCATGATAAACGCGAACATAAGCGACAGGGGAATGACCGATGCCACAATGAAGCCTGCACGAAGGTTGCCGAGCAAAAGGACGAGCACGAATATCACGATGAGTCCTCCTTCGATAAGATTCTTCTTGATCGTGCCCGTGGTTCTGCCGACCAACTCCGACCGATCGAGGTAAGGTTCGATCCTGATTCCTTCCGGCAACGTCGATTGAACGGCGGCTACACGCTGATGGATGTTATCCAGCGTTTCCGATGAGTTGGCATCCTTGAGCATCAGCGTGATTCCACCTACCGCTTCCCCCTCCCCATTCTTCGTCATGGCTCCATAGCGCGGCGGGTATCCCGCGCCAACCTCGGCGACCTGTTTCAACAAGACCGGCGTGGTGCCTTGCTTGACCACGATATTTCCGATATCATCAATATTTTTGACTACTCCCTCCGCCCGGATGTAGATAGCGCTTGCCCCGCGCTCCACGTAACTACCCCCTGTGTTCTGGTTGTTGGATTCAAGGGCCTGCAAGACATCCTGGATGGTAAGGTGAAAGCTACTGAGGCGGAGCGGGTCGACTGACACCTGAATCTGCTTCAGAAAACCGCCGAAGCTGCTCACCTCAACGATACCCTTGATACCGGAAAGCTGTCGTTTGACGATCCAGTCCTGGATGGTCCGCAGTTCCATTGCGTTGTACATGCTCTCATAGCCCTCTTCCACCTCCAGCGTGTACTGATAGATTTCGCCCAGGCCTGTTGTGATGGGCATCAATTCAGGATGTCCCAGCCCGTCGGGAATATCCTGGGCGGCGATGTCGATTTGTTCGCTCACAAACTGACGCGTATCTGTCACCGGCATGCCGTCTTCGAAGACGATCGTAACGACCGACAAGCCATAGCGCGAAATCGATCGGAGTTCGACCACACCGGGCAGGTTTGCCATGGAGATCTCCACGGGATAGGTGATAAAGCGCTCCACTTCTTCGGCACTCAAAGAGGGCGAAGTCGTCACAATCTGTACCTGGTTGTTTGTGATGTCCGGCACAGCGTTGATCGGAATATTATTCATGGCGAAAATCCCCCCTCCTATTATCGCCAGCGTAAAGACAGCCACAATGAATTTATTGTGAACTGAAAATGAAATGATCTTTTCAAACATAATTATTCTTAAAATGTGTGCGGCATGCCGTATTGATTGTTCCTGACGGATTCAAAAGGCAACGCCTCCCGTGACGGGAAGGATTTGATCAAACGGATGATTTTACAGAGACACCGGAGGAGCCCGGAAGTGAGTGACGGAAGATAAGAGAAGCTGTAATCTTAATTTGCCTATAAAGCCGTACCGAAATTCGCGGATGATCTCAGAGGCCATCCCGGTGCAGAGCGCCGGTAGCAAGGTGATAATCTCAACGCCGCGGGACGACAGTTCAATCCGCGTGTCGGCGCTCTTCTTGAAAGTTTCAAGGTGTCCCAGGCCGAGGTCCGTTGTCATCGCGCGCTGTAACACCCCGCCCGAAGAATGGGCGTAGGAACAGCCCATGTGCGAGAACATGGCCTCGCCACGGCCTGATTCAACGTGATGATGGGGAATAGCGGTATGAAGGAGGGCAAGGCCATAAGCCAGGAACAACAACACCAACCGCGACCAGGTTTTCATGCCCCAAATATACGCGCTGGAGCGTAATTTTTCAAAGACGAAAATTGAAGCGTAGAGCCACGAAGCGCTCGAAGACACTAAGAAAACATTCAGAAATCTCACCACTTATCCCTGTGATCCACCGCTAGACAATTATGCGCTGGATGCCATTCTTGATTCGAAAAACATTAAAATTTATAAGAAAGCCCAACCGTCTCCCGGTTAAACGCAAATGGCTGATGATCTGCGCCTGCCAGATCGGATTGACTTGTGTTACCGCTTTGATTTCCACAATAACAAGATCTTGAACAAGGATATCCATGCGCAGCCCTTCATCGAATGTTATTCCGTCATACTCGATGGGAAGACTCACCTGCCGTGACACATCAAACCCCTTTTTCTTCAACTCGTGGGCGAGACAGATTTCGTATACCTTCTCGAGCAGGCCCGGTCCCAAAGCGCGATGAACCTTTAACGCCGCGTCAACAATGGCAGCGCCAATCTCCTCTTCTTGCGGAGTGGGTCTTTCGTATGGCATCGAGAGTGTCTTTTCCTATAAAATAGCTCAAGATTCTGAAGTGAAGCAATATCATATGGATTCGAGAACAAACTAAGTGGCTAACCAGTACATAAAATGCATTTTTAGACCATTTAGGCCATTTTAACGCATTTAGCGGACTTTTTTTTTAAGGAGATAGGGGAAAACGCAACCTTTGGTGTCACATCAGAGTCTGTTAAAGAAAAAACATCATGCTTAGAACCCTTACCCTGGCTTTCTCTTGTCTATGTCTATGCCTCGTCGCTTCCGGACAAGAAATACAAAAAAATCTAAAACACTTTAGTAGGATAGTGGCATCCCCTCGGATAAATGTCGTTCTCGAAAAAGGTACTCAGGAATCCATCAGACTCGTCTATGACGGCGTCAGGGAAGAAAAGATCAATATCGCGATAACAGGTCGCACATTGCGACTATACCTGGACAAAGCGCGCAAAGTCGAACGAATGAAACCTGAATCAAAATACCATGAAAGGCGACAAAGTATGTATGCGGGCGCCAAGGTGACAGCCTATATAACATATCGAAAGCTCGATGCGCTTGAGATTCGAGGTGACCAGGAACTTACATGCAAGGACGAGATTGAGTCAGAGGAATTTACCTTGCGCGCGTACGGTGAAAATGACATCACTCTGGCTTCTCTTCGTACGGGATTCTTCAAAGCCAAGCTTTACGGTAATAACAGTCTTTATGTTGGAAGCGGAAGAACACTCGAACAGAAGTACCTGTTATATGGAGAAAATAAGATAGACAGCAACGGCTTGCGCAGCGATTACATCATCACTAGTATATTTGGTGAGGGCTCACTGACGATTAATTCTACCGAAGAAGTCCGTATTGACGCCTTTGGTGAACCTCAAATCTATGTAGCAGGCGGTGCTCACATTAACCGCAGGCTTGTAATAGGCAAAGCTAGTATCTTTACCAACTAGTATACCTTTAGTGCCGGCAAACCTGACAGCCCGTTACGCAGTTGAAAACACCTTAAAGCCTCTAGTCGTCTCGATACTGCATGGCATAAGCGCGCGTTCAGGTCGCGGTAAACCGTGAGACCTGGCTATTTCCGTTTGTAGCACCAGCCGGCATTTCCCTTGTGACTTCGCGCACTTAGTGGCATTTTCAAAGCGCGTGTTCGCATATGGACGCCCAACCTCCAAATCTGGACAACGGGCTTCTCTGAAAGTGCTGTTTCCGGCTGGAATGCAGCCAGAAAAAAAAGTACGGTATTTGCGTTACGGGTCGAAAAACAGTCAGTTACCCTTCTAAATACGACCGCTTTATGCTCAAGAACTATCTCAAAGTAGCCTTCCGTTCCCTGCTTCGGAACAAACTCACTTCGTTCATCAACATTGCAGGTCTCGCACTCGCGATGACCTGTTGCCTGCTGATCGTTTTCTTTATACGCGACGAATCATCTTATGATCGTTATCATAGCAAAGCCGATCGCATCTACCGCGTCACGCGTAATTTCCTCTCGCCGGATGGCTCAGTAAATCTTCACCTCGGACACGTTGCGCCTCCCTTTGGCCCGCTCCTGAAAAACGATTTCACCGATTTCGAACAAGTAGCCAGAACCTTACAGAGCAGACTGCTTATATCCGTACAAGAGAATGGCGAACAGAAGAAAGCTTTTAATGAAGCAAACTCATTCTTCGCCGAGCCGGAGATATTCGAGGTGTTTGATATTCCGGTTGTGCAGGGAAATGGGGTGAAGGCACTCTCTGAACCATTCCAGGTAATGATGTCCGAAAAAACCGCGAAGCGATATTTCGGTGATGAGCAGGCCATCGGAAAATCACTTCGCGTCGCGGATAACTTCGACGTAGCGGTGAGCGCAGTATTCAAAGACTTCCCCGCACAATCGCATTGGCATCCCGACATCCTGCTGTCGTTCCCGACACTCAACGACTCAACGATCTACGGACGGGAAGGCCTCGAGACGAACTGGGGCAACAACGCATTCTCCACTTATGTTCTGGTGAAGGAGCCCTTCGACGCGAAAAGAACGGCAAGCTTGTTTCCAGCGTTCCTCGATCGTCACATGGGAAGCGCGGATGAGCCAGAAGCCGCCAAGCCCTCAACCTGGACCAACCTCTTTCTTCAGAAGGTGACCGATATCCATTTGCATTCTCAACTCGATTCAGAAATAGAATCCAACGGCAACATCAACAACGTCTACATGATGGGTGTCGTGGGCGCCTTTATCATTTTGATCGCATGTTTCAATTTCATCAACCTATCCACGGCACGCGCAACAAAACGCGCGAAGGAAGTTGGATTGCGAAAGGTTGTCGGAGCATTTCGCACCCAGTTGATCGGCCAATACCTCAGCGAATCCATTATGACCAGTTTTCTGTCTCTCATCCTGGCGCTCGGTCTTGCCACCATGACCATGCCCTGGCTGAATAACTTCACGGGAAAAAACCTTTCTATGGATTTGTGGCACAACAACATGGCGCTGTACGTCATCTTGTTGGCGTTGGGAATCGGCATTCTCGCGGGCGTCTATCCGGCATTTGTTATCTCGGCGTTCCGACCGGCGACTATCCTCAAGGGTCAACAGGGAGCAACGCGCGGACGCGCGGGATTGAGGAAAGCACTCGTCGTGGTGCAATTCTCGATCAGCATCATCCTGATCATCGCCACGCTCGTAACATTTCGTCAGCTGCAATTTATCAACACACGCGACCTGGGTTATAACAAGGATCAGGTTGTGACTATGCGGTACTTCAATGAGATCTCTCCGGCATATGATGCGTTTTACAACGAGCTTTTGAAGCACTCTTCCATCCGGAATGCGGGCCGTTCGAGTCGCACGCCAACGGGCCGGCTGCTGGACTATCAGGGATCGGCGTACGTACAGCAAGGTGACTCTCTCGCCATCACCGATGTAGTACTCAAAAACGTCGCCGTGGATCACGAGTTCTTCGACACCTACCAGATCCCGCTGGTCGCGGGAAGAAATTTTTCACGAGCGATAAAATCGGACGATTCCCTGGCGTTCATCCTAAACGAGGCCGCCGTCGCCATGATCGGCACGACGCCGGAAGGGATCCTCACCAAAGATTTCAAGTATGGCGATGTCAAAGGAAGGGTGATCGGCGTTGTCCGCGATTTCCACTTCGAATCATTACACGAGTCCATTGTTCCGATGGTCTTTCATCGCTCGCCTTCCTACTCCAACATCTCCGTACAGGTCGAAGCCAGCCAGATGCAAGATGCCTTGTCGTACATAGAAAAAACATGGCGACAGTTTTTACCGCACCGTCCTTTCGAATACAGCTTCCTGAGCATGCAGTACGATCAGCTGTATTCGGCGGAGCAGCGGCAGGGTCAACTGTTTGTTGTCTTTTCCGGTCTGGCGATCTTCATCGCAAGTCTCGGTTTATTTGGACTCGCGACGTTCAATACGCTGCAGCGAATAAAAGAGATCGGTATCCGGAAAGTTCTCGGCGCATCGGTCACAAACATCGTGCAACTATTGTCGCGCGAAATGGTAATGCTGATTGTTATCGCCAATGTGATTGCATGGCCAGTGGCGTGGTACTTCACCAATCAATGGCTGGACACCTTTGCCTACCGCATTAACGGAAACATCCTGCTCTACTTCGGCGCGGCCGCGGCTGCGCTCATCATCGCATTGATTACAGTAGGATCGCAAACGATGAAGGCCGCGCTATCAAATCCGTCGGAGACGCTGCGAAATGAATAGGACGTTTTAATTTTATTTGCCTTCCAGGTTGTCTTCATGGGCGTCACCGCCCAGGCTGTAGTTATTGTTTTCCTCGTCTTCCGAACCGATGGCTTCGTTCTCGTCATCGAGTTCGGAACCGGGGACGTCCAGGTCCTCCCCAGCCATATCGACAGGCCAGACGCGGTTCTTGAGGAGTTCCTCGTCTTCACCCATGTCGAGACTCAGATCTTTCGGGCCGAGGGCCTGCATGTCTTCTTCGGTGACATCAGATTCGTTATTTGTTTCGTTGTCCTCATTGTCCTCGATATTTCGCGGGACAGGGTGTTCCATCGACGCATTATCGTTACGGTCCTCAATATCGTCACCGCGGAATGCAGGCTCGTCCGTAATATCATTCGGGTTTGTCACAACGCGCTCATTTACGTTCAGGTTTTCCGTGCCAACAGCGCGCGAAAAATTCTCCACATCCATTCCTACGCGCCGTGTATTCATCCGGTTCATGATGTCGTCTTTTGCCGGGTATTCACCGGGGAGCTTCTTTTCACGGGGACTTTCTGACTTGTTAAGCCGATCATTGCGCTTGCGGTCTTCTTCTGTGGAGTCCGCGGTTCTGTTCTTTTTCGCTTTCATGTGAGTATTTTTTTTGTGGGCGGGTGCCAGCGAGGAATGATCTCTCGTCCTGCTTTCAACAGGATCAAAAAAGTCATGCCTTTCGATAACAAGCGACTATAGCAGCAACAGAAGCCGGCATGGAATTGTTCTGAAAAGCGTAATAAACCGGAAGCAACATGAAGACATGGACTGCAACGATGGTCACCTGCTTGCTGTTCGCCAGTATTTCGCTATTGGCCCAGAATCCAGTGCCGGATTCAGACACCACCTCCGCTCCGATCAAGCAAGGCGATCCGGCGCTCAAGACGCTGCCGCCAAGACTTGATTACACGGAAGACCTGAAGCACATTTCAGCGGAAGAGCTTCCGCTGAAAGTACGTCAGACCCTTGACAGCGACTCTGAATTTGACCCCTGGCATGACGCGGTGTTCTATCACGACCGCAACAAGGATGAATATATAGTAGAGCTCACCCGGGAGGGAAGGGTCACGTCCTACCGTTTTAACAACGAAGGACAGCCGATCAAGAAAGAAAAGTAGGCAGCGTTACGTAGACAACACTCTACAGTTGGCGGATACCAGCGTCTGTGGGGCATTGGTATGAAGATTTGAAAGGGCTAACGAGATACAGGCAACTCCTGTATCACCGGCAGGTGGGGAAGCCGGCAATTTCCTCGATCATTAATTTTAACCAATACTATATGTTACGCTGGGCAGTAATTTTCTTTATTATCGCGATCATCGCAGCCATTTTTGGGTTTGGTGGTATTGCGGCAGGGGCTGCTTCCATTGCGAAGGTCTTGTTCTTTATCTTCCTCGCGCTCTTTGTCATCACAATACTTTTTGGAGCAAGCTTGTTCAAGAAGTGACGATGCCGAGGGAAAAAGTAAGGGCGACCTGTCGTCCTTACTTTAATCTTTTTATTGCAACCCACGCACTCCCGCGATATGAAAACTTCCAGTAATTCGCAATCAGGCATCAGCACCACGTTAGCGTGGGCCGCGACCGGCGTGGGCCTGTTCCTCGTCGCTCACGCTGTCATCAGGGAACTTACAAAATTCGATTTTGCCGGAAAGGTCGTCGTTATAACGGGAGGATCCCGCGGCTTCGGACTTATTCTCGCCAGACATCTCGGAGCAAGAGGTGCCAGGCTCGCGATCTGCGCCCGATCTGCTGATGACCTGGAACTCGCCCGCCAGGAGCTTGACGCGAACGGCGTGCAGGTAATGGCGATGACGGTCGATGTTACGGAAAACGAGGAAGTCAAGGCGATGATTCGCGATGTGATACGACACTACGGCAAGATCGACGTGCTGGTTAACAACGCGGGTATCATACAGGTTGGACCGCAGCACTTGATGCAACCCGAGGATTATGAGTTGGCCATGCGTACAAACTTCTGGGCGCAACTCTACGCAATACAGGCAATCATTCCGCATTTTATCGAACGCGGTGGCGGAAGGATCGTTAACATTACCTCCATAGGCGGTAAAATCGCTCTGCCTCATCTCTTACCCTACACGGCGAGCAAGTTTGCAGCAGTCGGGCTATCGGAAGGGATGCACGCAGAATTAAGAAGACACAATATCCATGTGACCACCGTTATTCCAAACCTGATGCGGACGGGAAGTCCGGTGCGCGCCGATATAAAAGGTGATCACCAGAAAGAATACGCATGGTTCAAGCACGCAGACTCTAATCCGCTACTCAGTCAGAATCCGGACAACACAGCCAGGAGAATCATAGAAGGCATTCAATACGGCGAATCGGAGATAACGTTGTCACTAACCGGCAAGGTCGCATCTTTCGTCAAAGGGATTGCTCCGCGCTGGGTAAATTTCATGATGAGCCTTGCAAACCAGGTATTGCCGGATGCCGTCACGGGCAACGGGCAGTGGACAATGAAGGGATGGCAGGCCGAATCAAAGTTGTCACACGGGCCGATCTCGGATCTAACCAATAAGGCAGCGGCCAGAAATAATGAAATCTGAAACCTCGAAAATTGAATTCTCAAGTTTCGAATCACGCATTCAACCTGCAGTAATTATCCATTCCCAAATGGATAAGCGCATCCCCCGCGTTGATAACCGGGCCATTATTTAATCCGATGACATAGCCGGTTTGGGTAGCTTTGATCTCTTCCCGGAATTCGCCGAAAGGATCGGTGATCGTGCCGACCCATTCCCCGCGGTGTACAAGCTGACCGCTCTGGATGTTAGGCTGAAAGAGTCCCGCGTGCTTTGCGCGGATCCAGGCCGTGCTCCAGATGATACGCGTCGGTTCCTCCGGTTCCGGAGCGGTGTCGATCATGTTCAGAAATTTCATCAGGCGCAACGTGCCAGCGACCCCCTCTTCAATGGCGTGAGGATCGAACCGGAGTGATTCCCCACCTTCATACACAATGATCTTCTTACCTTTTCGCGAGGCTTCCTTCCGGAGAGAGTTCGGCCGAAAGGGCATATCGATTGTAAATGGAGCGGAGAATGCTGTTGCGAGTTCGAGGTTGCGGTCATTCCGCAGCAGGGCGCGAACCTGCGGATAGTTTGCGCGCATAGAGCCGCCCGTGTGGAAGTCGATGCCGCAGTCGATGAACGGGATCACCTCATGCATCAAATGATAAGCGACACGGCTGGCCAGCGATCCTGTTTTTTTTCCGGGGAAGGAACGGTTGACATCCTTGCCATCCGGTACTTCACGGGAGTAGTTCAGGAAGCCGTAGACATTGATCACCGGCATGCAGACAACCGTACCGCGCTTCACCTTGTGCAACCCGCGGTCGAGGATGCGCCGAACAACCTCCATGCCGTTGAGTTCGTCGCCGTGCATGCCCGCGATGAGCGCCAGTGTCGGTCCATCCTCGGGCGCACGTGAAACGTAGATAGGCGTGTCGATCAGCGTATGCGACGGCAGCCGCGCGATATTAATATTGATCTCCCTGAATTCCCCTGGCTGTATCTCCTGGCTTGCGATGGTGACCTTTTTCAAGATTAGGAATTAGTACTCGGAAATAGAATTAGTCCACGTGTTAGGAAAGAGGAAATTTAGGGAATTAGAGCTTCCGAAAAAAGCTTCGTGATTTGGTGGCAAGTAGTCCTATTCCGGCCAAGTACCTTTTCCAGTTGCCTGTGCAAAACAGCAGTCCCTTTCAAACCGCTGAAACAAGCAATTTTCTGAATTCAAGAAAACCTTCGTGTCTTAGTGTCTTCGTGTCTTGGTGCTAAGATCCCGGCACGATCAGGCGTTGACCTTATCTTTCTGAATCTTGTGCTTCCCTGCGAATTTTTCTACAAACTCGAATATCCTTCCGGCGATATCGACTTTGGTGGCTCCTTCGATCCCCTCCAGACCCGGCGACGAATTCACCTCGAGGATCAGCGGACCGCGATTAGAGGGAAGCATGTCAACGCCTGCGACACCCAGCCCCATTTTCTTTGCAGCAGTTATCGCCGCGGCCTTCTCCTGTTTTGAAAGCTTTACAACGGTAGCAGTACCGCCCCGATGCAAGTTGGATCGGAATTCGCCCTCTTTCGCCTGCCTCCGCATTGCGCCAACAACCTCACCGTTGACAACAAAAGCGCGGATGTCGGCGCCTTTTGCTTCTTTTATGAATTCCTGGATAATGATCCGCGCATGAATACCGTGAAACGCCTCGACGATTGACTTTGCGACCTTTTTGCTCTCCGCCATAACGACCCCCAGCCCCTGCGTTCCTTCCAGTAGTTTGATCACAACCGGTGCTCCGCCGACAGCCTCCACAATTCCTTCTGTATCGCGTGAATAATCCATGAAAATAGTCTTCGGCAGTCCGAGTCCGGCGCGCGACAGGATTTGCAAGCTCCGCAGCTTGTCGCGTGAGCGGATGAGCGCCTGCGATTCAACCGCTGTAAATACCTTCATCATTTCAAACTGTCGGATGACGGCCGCACCATAAAAGGTAACGGATGCCCCAATCCTGGGGATGATCGCATCAAAATAATCCAGGCGCTTTCCGTTGTATAAGACCATCGGATTCCTCTTCTCTATAAAGAGCACGCACTTCATGTGGTCAATTATCTCCACGTGATGTCCCCTTTTTTCTCCGGCCTCCTTCAAGCGCTTCGTAGAATAAAGTTTCGGGTCTCTGGAGAGGATCGCGATATTCATAAATGGAAATAAGTCAATTAACGATTTTTCGATCGAAGGGCTATGCGGTTCTTGCGCTTTGCCTTAACGGAAACATTCTTTTTAGTTACATCGATCAGAAACCGGTTGCGTAAAATCTTACGCCCGATCAAAATGGGAAATTTAAGCGAGCCGCGATTACTCAACGAAAACTCCGTCGTAATCACTTCTCCGGAAATTGCGATTGAGGTAACAATCACAAACCTCTTCTCAACCTCCCCGAAAGAATTCTTGATGTCTCGCTTTTCAAACTGATCAAACGTAAACTTCATCCCCGTGAATTCCGGATGTTCTTCATCCAGCAGAATGAATTCCAGTTTGCCGTCAACCACTTCCGCCCGGTGGCAATGAAGACTGCACGTATAGGCCCCCGTATCGATCTTTGCATGAATATTGTTTAACCCGAGCTGCGGAAGGTCTACCCGGTCATATCTTCCAAGGATCTGCATGCAGGAATTTTGATCAATATAAAATAAAAAAGCCCTGCCAAGACAGGGCTCATTCAATATATTTTTTCGCAGATCAGGACTTGACCTTAAAAGCCACTTCCGTGTTCTCCCACCTTAAACTGATTCGATCTTTTTCCGGAGCGATCGTAAAAGTTTCCACAAAATTGTCCAGTTTTTTGGGTTTCACATTAACCCGCAGAACATCGTCTTTTTCGTCGTAATTGGATGCGCCCGACTGGTTGTAGTTCTTGTTGATGATAATCGTCCACTCATTCTCATTGGGAATGGTGAAAAGCGCATATTTCCCGGCCGGAAGATTTTTGCCTTCAATTTTTACCGGCTTTTTGAACTCAATGGTCGTTGCCGCATTGGCGCCCGTTCTCCAGACCTTTCCATAGGGATCCTGTCCACCGATCATTTTCCTTCCCCGAGCTGAGGGACGGCAGTAAACGATCTCCGTATCCACACCGGACACTTTTCCTTTTACCGTTTCTTTCGGACTCAAAGGCTTTTCCTGCGCATCGGTTTCCAGGGTCAGGAGGCTGAGGCAACAGAGCATCAAAAGCAAATTGAACTTTTTCATCATATAATCTGGGTTTTGTTTTTCAGTAAAAAGCCCCCCGAATTCGGTCCGGAGGGCGTTTTATGTGGATAATAAATTACCTGTAAACTTATGTTAGAACGCTGGACGCCCCCCAAAGGTTTGACTGATCAACCTGAATTTTGACCGCTTAAAAAACTTCTAGCGACCAAACGGGTTCATGGCTGAAAGCGCCTTTTTTCCGCCACCCATTTTGTTCATGGTCTTCATGAGTTTGCGCATATCGCCGAACTGCTTCAACAGGTTGTTGACCTCCTGAATGCTGCGGCCGCTTCCCTTCGCAATCCGCGATTTCCGACTGCCGTTAATCAGCTCGGGGTTCTCGCGCTCTTGCATAGTCATTGACCGGATTATCGCTTCAATGGGCTTGAAAGAATTATCATCGATATCTACTCCCTTCATCGCTTTTCCCACTCCAGGTATCATTCCGAGCAGGTCTTTCATATTGCCCATCTTTTTGACTTGCTGGAGTTGCTGAAGGAAGTCGTTGAAGTCGAACTGATTCTTCCGGATCTTCCGGGACAGGCGTTTTGCCTCGTCCTCGTCGTACGCCTGCTGCGCACGCTCGACCAGCGAAATAACGTCGCCCATGCCGAGAATACGGCTTGCCATCCGGTCGGGGTAGAACCGGTCGATGGCCTCCATCTTTTCACCGGTGCTGATGAATTTAATCGGCTTTTCAACAACGCGTCGGATGGATAGCGCTGCTCCACCGCGTGTATCGCCGTCCAGTTTTGTCAGTACGACTCCGTCAAAGTTAAGACGCTCATTGAAAGTACGCGCCGTGTTCACAGCATCCTGTCCTGTCATCGAATCGACAACGAACAATGTTTCCGAGGGACGCAGGGCTTCCTTCAACCGCGTTATCTCATTCATCATTTCTTCATCGACGGCCAGTCGCCCGGCTGTATCAACGATGACAACGCGGTGATTATTTACCTTCGCATGATCAATGGCCGCCTTCGCGATTTTGACGGCATCCTTGTTTTCAGGCTCCGCATAAACCTCGACACCTACTTGCTCGCCGAGCACTTTCAACTGATCGATCGCCGCGGGCCGATAGATATCACAGGCGGCAAGCATGACACTTCTCCCCTGCTTTTTCAGATACAGGGCGAGCTTGCCGGAGAAGGTGGTCTTACCGGAACCTTGCAAGCCTGCGATCAGGACAATGGCGGGATTGCCATCCAGCTTAATATCTTCACTCTCTCCTCCCATGAGCGCTGTCAGCTCATCGTTGGTGATCTTCGTCAGCAATTGACCGGGCGAGATCGCCGTGATCACATCCTGACCCATTGCCTTTTGCCGGATATCATCGGTGACCTCCTTGGCAACTTTGTAGTTTACGTCAGCGTCGATGAGCGCCTTGCGGATCTCCTTCGCTGTGGAGGCAACGTTTATTTCCGTGATCTTACCTTGGCCTTTTAACGTCTGAAATGCTTTCTCAAGCTTTACGCTTAAATTATCGAACATAGTAGTCTGTACTTTTTTCTTTCATGATCAGGTGTTTACGAGACACCCCCCCGCAAGTCGCAACAGGGTTGCAAAGTTAATTATTTTTCAATCCCGGAAGACAATGCAGGGGAACACTTCACCCGCGTGGAATTCACTTTTTTCGAGCGGCAGTTCCAGGAATCCGTTGACGTGCGCAAGGTTTGCGAAATCACCTGATCCACCGCCTGGAGCCGGATAAGCCATAAGCTTGCCAGACTCAAAGGCAAGAGTTACCTGTAAAAAGAACGTAAGTCCTGGCCGAAAAGTGAAATCCCGGGCCAGCGTTGCCGTCACTTCGGGCACACTTGCCCCAACACTCCTCAGTATCCACGGCTGCACGTAGCGGTAAAAACACATGAAGGTTGAAACGGGGTTGCCGGGCAACGCAAAGGCCACTTTGCCACCAGCGGACCGGCCGAACCAGAAAGGCTTGCCCGGGCGTTGACTCACCTGATGGAAAAGCCGATCTATGCCGATGTCCTTCAATACTTCGGGAACGAAATCAAACTTCCCTTTCGAAACTCCTCCTGAAAGTATCAGCACCTCAAAGTCATTTGCGATCTCTAACATTTTGGTCCGCATGGATGAGGGCTCATCCTCCAGATGAAAGCGAACACCTTCGACACCGAGCTTGCGCAGGGCCGAC
The DNA here is from genome assembly GCA_044507775.1 of Flammeovirgaceae bacterium. GTDB lineage: Bacteria > Bacteroidota > Bacteroidia > Cytophagales > Cyclobacteriaceae > Chryseosolibacter. The sequence goes on from JBIQIY010000007.1 coordinate 106,398, forward strand.
TGCAGTGCGTATGAGTTAGACCGGCGGATCTGCCAGGACTCCGGCGTCTCTTCAACATCGACCAACTCATTGCCCGTCGAAATGATCGCGATCCGGGGGAATTCAAGCACGGAAACTTTCGCTTTTCCGACGGCGGCCAGCAGTGCGATCTCCGAGGGAGCAAGCAACTGGCCGGGTGACAAAATCGGATCTCCCTTTCTGGCATCCGATCCTTGTACGTGAACGCTCTGCCCCTGTTCCACCGAATCCACGCGGATGGTAGCAACCCCGGAACTGATTTCCACATCTTCATAGCGGATCACAGTGTCGACTCCCGAAGGAACTACTGCCCCGGTCATGACTTCCATGCACTGCGCCGAATCCGCGAGCGTCTTTTGTGACTCGCCTGCCGCCTGAGTCCCTTCAATCGGAAACGAACGCCTTCCCGCTTGCCACTCGGAGTAGCGAATGGCAACCCCGTCCATGGAGACACGGTTAAAGGGAGGAAAATCGCGATCAGCAACGACAGGCTCGGCCAGCGTTTTATTTAGCGCGTCCAGCAGATCAACTTTCACAACGCGGGGACGCAACTGTTGACTGAAAATGATCGATGTTGCCTCGCTGACAGTAACCATGATGAAATATTCAGTAATTTTAGAGATTCACAGTATTGATGTTCCGCGAGGTTAAAGATAAAATGGAAAAAAGCAAATTAACACATGTGGATTCTTCCGGCAATCCATCCATGGTCGACGTTTCAGAAAAAGCAGTGACCCGGCGCACAGCCAAAGCGCAGGCGATCGTAAGTCCGGGATCCGAGATCATCAGCCTTATACGCAACGATGAACTCATGACCAGGAAAGGACCGGTTTTTCAAACGGCGATTATTGCGGGCGTTATGGGGGCGAAGAAAACTTCCGAGTTGATTCCTCTGTGTCACCCCCTGGGCCTTGAAAATTGCCAGGTAAACATCGAGGTGCGCGGCGAAGATATAGTCATCACTGCCACCGCGACATTGGTGGCAAAAACCGGCGTTGAAATGGAGGCGCTGACGGCAGCATCGGTGGCGGCTCTCACCATTTACGACATGTGCAAAGCGCTGTCTCACGATATCACCATTCGGGAAATAAGGCTCCTCGAAAAGACCGGCGGAAAAAAAGATTTCAAGGGGTAATACTCGTGCTACTCCTGGTAGTAGATCACCAGTTCAACGCGGCGGTTAAGGGCCCGGTCCGCCTCTGTCTTGTTGCCATTTATCGGCTCGGTCAAACCTTTTCCGTCTGTCTCGATGCGTTTTGGATTGACCCCTGCACCCACGAGGTAATCGCGGATCACCTCCGCGCGATATTTCGACAGGCGCATATTAAACGCGGCCGATCCTACATTGTCTGTATGACCCGTTAGCCGCACCTTCATGTGATCATTCTCTTTTAACGCTTCGCTGAGGTCGCTGAGGTACTTCATCGAATGTTCGTCCAACGCCGTGCTGTTAAACTCAAAGTTGAAGTGCAGGTTGAGCTTTTCAATGAGAAAAGGCTCGTGAGAAATAGGGCCTGCCTTGGCCTGTGCGATGACAGAATCCGCTTTCTGAATCAGGGACGCCTTTACATCGCGCGGCTTGCGTTCCACCGGGCTCTGCAGTGTATCACGAGTGACGGGTTGGTTTTCCAAGGCGTTTATCTGCGCAGCATTCGGCCCCGGTGCTGTTTTCCTTACCGACCTTTGTTCGAGAGCTGATTGCCTGCGGGCCTGCTTCTGCTTGTATTCGGGCTCGACGAGTTGTTTGATCCGCAAGGCAACTTCAAATGCGCCTGTGTTGGCCGGGTTTCTTTTCATCACCGGAAAATCATAACTGAAACCGATAGCAAACTGATCCCGGTGAAGTTGTAGTCCGAGAATACCGGAGCGACCAGGAACGTAACGCGTGATCACATCGATGCGCGCGGCAACCCGATTGGGGAGTGGTCTTACTTCGTATGACGTAGTGGCGCCGACATTCAGCACCGTGCGTGAAGACGAGTGGGTGACGAGCAGATCAGGAGTAACAAAAAGATTCTGCTCATGATAGAGTCGTATCCCACCGGAGGCCACCCAGGTAGAGTTCATCCTGTGATCCGATCCAAGGAAAGAATCTTCCGGTTTGTTGAAATCGAAAAAGGATACTCCCCAATAGGCGACTTTTCTTCCCTGATTATCGTCCTGCTGCCAATACAATCCCGTGCTGAATGTAATAAGATCGGATCTGAGCAAGCCTATACTCTCACCGCTGGACATCGATGCATCGAAACCCCGGTCAGGAATATACTGTGAGCCTGTATAAAGTCCGCCGAGATCCACGCCGCTTTTCTGGTACAGCCCTTTGAAGCCCAATGACAGAAACTGGAAACGGCTCAGAAACACATTAACTGCATACGATAATGATGCCTCCTGAACGGAGAAAATCCCGCCAGACCGATCGTCCATCAAGGAGATGCCCACTCCGGACCATCGCTTGCCGGTCCTGGCATTGATGAATGGATAGACCGCCGAGAGCAGGCTACTCTTCAACCGAACCTCGCTCGCATCCGTACTCTGATTTCGGAAAAGAAGATCCACGGATGCATAATCAGACGAAGCAACCTGCCCGGGATTGATTCGCTGTCCGCTAAAGTTGTACTGGCTGAATTGAAAATACTGCCCGTGCGTCCACAAAGGTGCGACAAAGACCAAAAAGGCGAGCAGGTATCTTCTCATCAGCGCAACAAAACAAGAGACCCGGAATATTTTCCATTCAACCGAAGATCATTGCCGTCGGAAGTCACCCCCTTGATGTTCCAGTAGTACAAACCCGCGGGCTGATCTACGCCTGCTGCCGTTCCGTCCCAACCCACATTCGAGGCTTCTGACAAATCGTTGGTCTGAAATACTTTTGTTCCTTCGCGGTTGAAGATGGTAAACGAAAAATCAACGGCGCTACCCAAACCGTATATTTTCAATGCATCGTTGCTTCCATCCCTATTCGGTGTAAAAAGGTTTGGGACAAACGCCGTTTGCTCAACGATGACCACGACCTGCGCCGAGCCATTGCATCCCAAAGAGTCCTTACCCTGGACCTGGTATTGCGTCGTCTTCACCGGCGTGGCAATCGGCGTTGCCGATTCCGCATCATCCAGCCCCGTCCGTGGAGTCCATTGGTAGGACAATCCACCCGAAACATTAAGCTGGACGCTTTCGCCCTGCAGGATCTGGTATGCTTCGGGAATTGCGGTCACGACTGGCTTGCTGACCTGCAGAATAGTACTTCGTTGTATCTGGCAGCCGATGCCATCCGAGATATTAACAGTAACGGTATCCGGAGCCGTTACTACGTATTCAAGACTATCGTCATGCGAAAGGATGCCGGTGAGGCTACTGGTCCATTCAACGGATGACCAGGTATTCTCTACACCCAGGCTGATCCTGGCGCCCTCGCAAACATATCGCGTTGTCTCGCTCCGTTTTATCAACACGTCGGGCACGGCGATCGTATAGACGGTGATAACGGTGCAACCCTCTGCAGGCTCTACTGAAAACAACGTATCCGCCTGCAGGACGCTAAAAGTCAACGCATCCGTTCTTTCGAGGAATCCTTCGCGAAAGGAATACCAGTCCGACGGATTTTTCGTCGACAGTATCAGGGTCTCATTCTTGCACGCTTCCAGACTGGAAAATTCCAGTCCACTGCATCCGGTCCCTTCTCCTCCCGACCCGGTGCACACACCACTGAGACCAGCGTGAAAGGAGTTATCGACTGATTGAATACTGAAATTAAATGGACCCGGGACCTGCTTGCGAATCAGGATGTATGGCACGGTCTTGTTGTTTCCATGGGTCACCGTCATCCTTTGGCCGCTCATCATATCAAACTCCGCCGTCATCAGGTTGGCGCCAGTCGCGTAGATGTTTACGTCATAGGTAAGGGAGTTCGGGGGAGTATGGTCATCCAGTGGAACTCGCCACGAGAGAAATACGCGATCAAAGATTCTTGCAGCGACGGCATCGCCGGGTGACAGAGGCGCTGCATTTCGCTCCTCAGTATTGTTTGTCAGGATATTCAGCCGGAAGGTAGTACCAACCTTCGTCAAGAGAGCCAGGTCGAGGTCGCCATCACGATCGAAGTCGCCGAATGCCTGCCGAATGACGTGCTTGTGGACGAGTGTATCGAGTCCACTTGCGCGAACGATCACGCTCAAAGTGTCGCCACCGGGAAGATACCCAAATGAATGCAGGTCAATCTGACCATCTGAATTCAGATCGGCGGCAAACACTTCGGATTCTGTTGTTTCAAGGACAGAGTCTTTCGCGGTAAGCGTCGCGCCGGAATTGAGAAACTTCACAACATGATCGATACCCGCTCCATCCTTGCCGCATAGCAACACATCAAAGTTACCATCGTGATCCAGGTCAGCTCCCTGGGATTCTCCGTTAACGGTGGACGTGAGGTCCCGGTGGGTGAAATAATACGCCCCCTCATTATAATATACTCGCGTAACGGTTTCGCCATTCTCATCAACGCCATTGATAAAAAAATCCAGGTCGACATCTCCGTCAAAATTAATCACCTCGATGGCAGAAGCTTCTATGGAGATGCTATCGTAGATTGTCGTCCATCCGGATGTATGCTCTTCCATAATACGCACGAAAGGCAGCCCGCCTTCTCTCCCGCTTAACAACAATTCACGCGATCCGTCCTCATTGAAATCCGCCAGCTTGAGAATCGCGGCCGAAACCTCATTGATCTGCCTGGCCTCGAACTGAAAGTCACCCCTGTTCTGGAAGACGAATGTGCCGGGCAGACTTTCCCGCATGCCCGAGATGGTTACATCCACAATGTTATCACCATCAAAATCGCCTGGCAAAAAGGCGGAGGCGATTACTCCTGTGTCGACATGGCCTGCATACGCGAAACCGTTGATCGTATCATTCGCGTAGAGAAACAACACGGCCTCACTGGCGCCATTCCGGCAAGAGATCAACAGGTCGAGCAGACTGTCATTGTCAGCATCGACCCAATCCAGGCGCTCATACCCGACGGTATCCGGCAGTGTGACTACCCATTTCTCAGAAAACTCCTGCGCATAACCACACAGGCAGGTCACGAGAGACATGAAAAGGCAGAGGAGGTTTTTCATACACTTACTGACTTGGTACTTTCTCAAGTTCAAAGGCGATGGGCAGCGATATCCTGCTTCGTACAGGCCGCCCGTTGTAGGTGGCTGGTTTCCACGCCGGCATGTTCTTCAACAGTCTCGATACTTCCTCATCGAAAAGAAGTCCCAACGAATTTTCAACCGTGATATCACTCGCGCTACCGTTGGGTTCGACCACAAATACCACATTGACAATTCCCTCGACAGAGTCCTTCAAAGCACCCCGCGGATAAACCAGGTTGCCGGCGAAGTACGAGTAAAGGGCGGGATATCCATCTACTGGTTCCGCCTGTACATATATTGCATCAGGCGCATCCGCCTCCCGCGAAGGTTGTGGCTCCCCTTCCTGGCGCCGAGTAGCGGCCGGATCCCGCGCCGCATTTTTCGACGCGGGTGATGCCGGGTCTTTCTCCCGGGATAAAAGCACGGCGGTCTCATCTGCCGGTTTGTCTACCGATGACAGCCTTCGGGCGGCTGGTGGCGATGCAGCGCTTACGCTATCCGTTTTTTCGGTGACTATCGACGTGTCCTCTGATCCTTTATCATTTCGGAAGTAAACCACAGTTGTAACTGCGAGGAAGCAGGCGAGTACGGCAAGCCCATATCGGATGTTTCGAAGACTCCTTCTGCCTCGCACCAGGTCGTCCCTGCTCTTCATTAAGGCCTCAAAATCCATAAAGCTTCTGATCTCCTCATCTGTAACCAGGGGTGGTGTGTTCATTATCTTGATTTTTTTTGCTTTCATCTCCCGGTAAATAATTTTTTCATTTTCTCCAGCGTGCGATACGTCTTCGTTTTAGCGTGCGTTTCGGTTATATCCAGTATTTCTCCGACTTCCCGGAAAGCGCGTCCCTCGAGGAATCTCAGTTCGATCAGCTGCAGTTCGTCGGGCTTAAGTTTTTGCAAAATGAACGGAAGCTGGTGTCGCAAGGCGTCCAGAGCACTTTCTCCAAACATCTCTTCGTAGACACGCTCCGCATGCGCGTCGTCGAGTACTATCGTTCGCGTGCGCCTGCTCTGCCTGAAGAAGGCGTTGCATTCGTTGATGGCAATCCTGAACAGCCAGGATGAAAATGGCAGTCCGCGAAACTCATATTTGGACAGGCTGACCAGCGCTTTAAGGAAAACCTGAGACGTGATGTCTGCCGACAGATCCTTGTCACCTGTACGGTGGATTACAAAGAGATAGATAGTCCTGAAGTATTTTTCATACACCGGCCGAAAGGCTGCCGGATCCCGCTGCGCTTTTCGAATGGTCTCTTGTTCATCCGAAACCGTATGCGTGAAAGCTTGAACGTCAGGTTTCAATGGCTCAGATCGTTTATGTCTAAATGGCGAACCAGGCAAAAAGATACAGAGACAGGGAGAATAATTTTGAAAGCAAAAAGGGAGCTGCAAAGCCCCCTCTTTTTATTGTTAACTAATTTCTTGCGTGATCAATTCTGAGCCATTGCTCCCGCGGGACTCGCGGAGATCCACTCCTCCCCGTCTTCAAAAACTTCTTTCTTCCAGATTGGGGCCTTCGCTTTTACGTTGTCAATGATGTACTGGCATGCGGCGAATGCATCCTTGCGGTGTGGTGTTGATACGGCGATGGCAACCGATACTTCGCCCGGTTTCAAAGTACCAATGCGGTGACTCACGGCCCATCCAAGCAAACCCCATCGCTGTGACGCCTCTTCAATGATCTTTTTGATTTCCGAAACTGCCATAGCCTCATACGCTTCGTACTCCAGCCACAATACATTTTTCCCATGAGCTGTATTGCGAACTGTACCGACAAACACATTTACTGCGCCAGCTCCCAGGCTGGATGCAGTATCGATGACCTTCTGTACATCAATTGTCTTTTCTGTGATTTTAATCATTTGCGATCGGTTGAATGCAATTAATTGAGATGAATAAAGCTAGCGATATAAACCCCAAATATCAAGAATGGCACTGATTTGCGGATTATTTTGAGGATTGCGTCCGGACAGTGGTCCATGAAAGGGCTGGTTTATCCGCCGCTAACAGGCGGGATCAGCGCGATCTCGTCGGATTCACCAATCAGGACCTCATCTTCGGCATAAGCACTGTTTACTGCAATCATCAATGAGTTGATTTCCATAAGCGGTGGATAGCGCGTTCTTAAGGCCTTTCGAAGCGAGCCAACCGTATTTCCCTCGAATTCGAGGGTCGCCTCGCGTGATCCCACAATGTCCTTCGTTACACCAAATGCCTTGATAATGAATTTACCCATGTTAACGTTTTCAATTTAAAGTTCAAATACCAGAAATAACCGGGATCTTCCGTATTTTTAGTACAAAAATAAAGATAAATCAAACGTGCTGCGCGATAATCATGGACGTCCGTTGAATTACCTGCGGCTTGCGGTTACAGATCGCTGTAACCTGCGCTGCTTTTACTGCATGCCTGAAGAAGGCATCCATTATCTGCCAAAGAAGGAGCTCCTGACATTTGAAGAAATCACACGCCTGGTTTCTATCATGGCTTCAATGGGAATTTCAAAGATCCGGCTTACCGGAGGTGAACCATTTGTTCGCAACGATCTCATGCAGCTGATGACGCGGCTCGTTGAGATCCCCGGCGTGCGCGACCTGCATCTCACCACAAACGGCGTCCTCACTGCCCCCCATATCCCGGAGCTCAAAAGACTGCAAATTGCTTCCGTGAATCTCAGTCTCGACACGCTGGATGCCAATCGTTTCAAGATAATCACGCGCCGCGACGAATTCGCGAACACGATCCGCACTCTCAACCTATTGCTGGAGAACAACATACCACTCAAAGTAAATATGGTTGTGATGGATGGGAAGAACACGGAGGATATCGTGCCCATCGCCTTGTTGGCGAAAGACCACGACCTGAGTGTGCGCTTCATTGAAGAAATGCCTTTTAACGGAGACGGCCGCCAGAACGCGCGACTTGTGTGGGACCACCGCCGGATACTGCAGCAACTTCGTGATCACTTTCCCGATATTCAGAGATCCGACGATCCGGAAAATTCCACCGCCTTTCACTACCGTGTGCCAGGCCATAAAGGTTCTTTGGGAATCATTGCCGCATTCAGCCGCACCTTTTGCGGGACCTGCAACCGCATTCGCGTGACGGCGCAGGGTATGCTGAAAACCTGTCTGTACGATGACGGTGTCCTGAACATTAAAGAACTGATGCGGTCGGGAGCTTCTGAGGAGGCCATTCGTGAAAAATTACTCCACGCCTTTAATCACCGGGCAAGAAACGGATTCGAGGCCGAATCGAATCGAAAGGATCAACATACTGCGCATGAGTCTATGTCTACTATCGGTGGATAATCCGGAGGTGCTCATTCCTTTGTTCCGGTGGTGATGGATGTTAACCTCTTTGTCCTCGCCGCGTGTTTTTTCCTCATCGCATTGATCTATTCATCTGTCGGCTTCGGCGGTGGATCCAGCTACCTCGCCCTTCTCGCTGTAATCGGCGTTCACTACGAGATAATCCGGCCGACGGCACTCTTGTGCAACATCATCGTCGTTTGCGGTGGCACTTATATCTTCTGGAAATCAGGAGCGGTCGACCTTAGAAAGAGTTGGCCTTTCATCTGCACCAGTATTCCCCTTGCGTTTGTGGGCGGGCTGTGGAAAATCGAAGATGCAGACTTCTTTTTTGTGGTTCTCGGAATTTCCCTGATCCTCGCTTCCATCCTGCTCTGGATCCAGCCATCCCGAAAGGACGGCCATCGATTTAAAACCCCGCTTCTGAATGCCGGCCTTGGAGGCTCCATCGGTTTCCTCTCCGGTTTTGTAGGTATCGGCGGCGGAATATTTCTGTCTCCTGTTCTTCACCTTGTGAACTGGGATGAACCTCGAAAGATATCTGCTTTGGCAAGCCTGTTCATCCTTGTCAATTCGGTCAGCGGCCTTGCCGGTCAGGTGGCTGCCACCCGCGATATCGCGTGGGAGTTTATCGTGCCCTTGCTCGCAGCCGTCCTGGCAGGCGGGCAAATCGGATCAAGACTTGGGGCGCGCGCGTTCAATCCCGTGTATATTAAAAGGATCACCTCAGTGGTCATCTTCGCGGCAGCCCTGAAGATCCTTTATGATCACCTGTGAATCCGATTCGCACACGCCTCTGACGCATTAATCAGCTTTCCTTCCTATTTTGCGACCTGAAACGCTCCTATGAAAAAAATAAGCTTCACCGCCCAGGTTCTGCCTCATATCGTAGCTGTCGCGGTTTTCCTGCTCGTAACGATCTTTTTCTTCCGACCGCTCTTCTTCGAAAATAAAACGCTCGATCAACACGACATTCAACAGTTCATAGGGTCGTCAAAAGCGATCGAGGAATTCCGCGACCAGCGTGGCGAAGAACCGCTGTGGACAAACTCGATGTTCGGCGGCATGCCCGCATACCTCATCAGTGTGCGCTGGGGAAATCAGGCGATCTCCTACATAAAAATGGCCATGGGATTGTTTCTTCCACACCCCGTTGGCAACATTTTTCTCGCTTTCGTCTCTTACTATATTCTTCTCCTTGCCTTTCGGATCCGGCCATACCTCGACATCGCGGGAGCCATCGCATTCGGACTATCATCTTACATGATCATTGGCCTTGCGGCGGGGCACAACGGTCGTATCGGAGCGATAGCCTTTATGCCTTTGGTGATCGCGGGGATCCATCTGGCTTTTACAGGACGCAGGATCCTCGGGTTCGGAGTTACTGCGGCGGCGATGGCGCTCCACCTGCGCGAGAACCATGTGCAGATGACGTACTACCTTTTGCTGATCATCCTGGTTTACGGACTGCTCCGCCTGCTGGAAGCCATCAGGCTGAAAACCGTGCCCGAGTTATTAAAGACAGTGGGCGTGCTCGCGGTTGCCGTCATCATCGGAGCAGGAACCTTCTTCGGACAATTCTGGGCGTTGAAAGAGTACAGCGCACATTCTACCCGTGGTAAATCAGAACTGGTGACGGCACCCTCGGGTGAAAACGCAACAGGTACGGGAATGACGCGGGAATACGCCTTTGAATTCAGCAATGGGATCCTGGAGCCGTTTACGCTGATGATCCCCAATTTTTACGGCGGAAGCAGTGGCAACTTTCTCTTTCTCGACCGGAACAGCGAAGTATACAAGGCGATTGTGCGATCGGGAAATCAACAGTCAATGAACCAGCTTGCAAATTTTACAGGGGCTTACTGGGGAGAACAACGCCTGGCCTCACCGTATTATGCCGGAGCTGTGATCGTATTCCTATTCGTCATCGGCATCCTCTTCGCGGAAAAAAAGCACGTATGGTGGCTGGTTTCCGTGAGTGTATTAAGCATCGTCCTCAGTTGGGGCAGCAACTTTTCCGCGTTCAACTATTTCATGTTCGATTACTTTCCCGGCTATAACAACTTCCGGTCTGTTACTTTCATTCTTGTCATGATTCTCATAGCGATGCCTCTTCTGGGTATGCTGGGACTGGAGCGCTTGCTGTCACTTCCCTATGACAAGGAGGTCAGGCGACGCATGCTGATCGCGTTTGCCTCAACGGGTGGGCTATGCCTCATACTATGGATGTTTGCGGGAGTATTCTCCTTCACGAAAGAATTTGAATCCAGACTTCCGGCGTGGTTCTCCGACGCATTGGCGGATGACCGCAAAGGCTTGTTCCGAGCCGATGCATTGAGGTCGTTCTTTTTCATTCTGGTTGTTTTCCTCGCCGTCTACTTCGATGCCTACCGCAAGATTTCTGCAGCTGGCTTCTGCGCCTTCCTGATATTTGTCGTTACTATCGATCTCTCCGTCGTAGACAAAAGGTACTTCACCAACGACAATTACAAACGCTCGCGCGACAACAGTTTCTTTACCATGACGCCGGCGGACCAGGAAATATTAAAAGACAAATCACACTACCGCGTATATAATCTCAGCTATCTCACGGGGACGGGCGACAATCCCTTCGCAGAAGCACGCACTTCCTATTATCACAACTCGGTCGGGGGCTACCACGGCGCCAAGCTGCGGCGGTATGCAGAGTTCTACGACTCATGTATGGTGACACAAACACAGCAGTTTGCGGCACAGGCAAACCAGGGAAATCTTTCTTTCCGCGATCTGCCCGCCTTTAACATGCTTAATATCAAGTATGTCGTTATCGGCCAGCAACAAAACGATGTCCTGCCGAACCCGACCGCGTTTGGACCTGCATGGTTCGTTAATGACATTGTTGAAGTCGGCGATGCGGCCTCTGAACTGGCAGCAACCTGTGCGACGAACACCCGGGTTTCCGCCGTCATCGATACCACCAAATTCCGGGTGGGCGACATTGCGGCGGATACGTCGGCAACTATCAACCTGACGGAGCAAAATGAAAAATACCTGCGATATGAAACCCGGTCTTCAACCAACGGACTGGCTGTATTCTCCGAGATCTATTACCCCGGCTGGGTGGCCACAATAGACGGAAAAGAAGCGAACGTGCTACGGGTGGATTATATCCTTCGTGCGCTTGAAATTCCGGCAGGCGATCACACCGTCGAGCTCACCTTCCGGCCGGGAGCATTTGCCGTAGGAAACAAGGTGACGACGGCATCATCCTGGCTTGTATTACTCTGCCTGTTGGGAAGCATCGTCTGGACGTTGAAGGCCGATGCTACTGAGACGAAGGAGTAAGAAACGTAGCCGGAAAGTCGGCTCGACCTGATGTGCCGCACGGGATCCGATAAAACATCAGGAGGGGTTGTTGAGGGCTTCGAGCCGCTTCAACAGTGGCGGGTGCGAGTAATGAAAAAACACATATAACGGATGCGGGTAGAGGTTGCTCAGTGAGTCAACTGAAAGTTTTTTCAACGCGTCGGCAAGTGCAGCGCCATCGAAGGTTTCGCGCGCGAAGGCATCCGCTTCAAATTCATTTCGCCTGCTATACATGGCCATGAGCAGACCCGTGACACCGGAGATCGGCGCAAACAAAATCGAAAATGCCACAAGATTAAGATGGATGGAATGCTGACTCCCGCCTAGGGCAAACGATAGATTTTCATTATACACCATTAACGACAAAATGAACATCGTCAGGAACATTTGCAAAACTGACAATCCAAGGCCGACGATGATGTGCCTTTTTTTGAAGTGACCGACCTCGTGTGCCAGGACGGCCACAAGCTCTTCAATGGTGTGCTTTTCAATAAGCGTATCGTATAACACGATCTTCTTCTTGCGTCCGATCCCCGAGAAAAATGCATTGGCTTTGCTGGACCGCTTGGAGCCATCAATCACGAAGATATTGTCGAGTGGAAAACTAACGCGCGCCGCAAATCGCTGAATGGCCAGCTTTAGCTCGCCGTCGGGCAAGGGAGTGAGCTTGTTGAACAGGGGCAGAATGAGTGTCGTGTAAAACATGTTCATGAAAAGGATGAAGGCGCTGGCAATAAGGGCGAACCATATCCAGAAATCAGGACCGATAGCCTTGACGAGGTAGATCAACAGCGACAGCAGGGGCGCACCGATCAACGCTGCCAGCAGATAACCTTTGACCTTGTCGAGAAAAAACGTGCGGACCGTGGTCTTGTTAAACCCGTATTTTTCTTCGATTACGAAGGTGGAGTAAAGCTGAAAAGGCAGCGACAAGACATCAGAAGCCAGGGCGAGTATTGCGAAAAACACAAGCGCCAGCAAAACTGGCTGCTGAATGTAACCCCTGAGAAGATCGTCCAACCATCCGAAACCTCCTAAAACGAGCATGGCAACCATGACCACAAAGGAGAACCCGGAGGATATAAAGGAAAACCTGGTGAGCTCCCGATGGTAGTCAAGTGACCGGATATACCGGTCGCGGTTATAAAACTCCGCTACCCCATCCGGGATATCCCTCCGCATCGACTTTATATTCACATAGTCGAGCAACTGGTCAAATACGTAGCTTACGACGGCGATTGCCAGAATGATGTTCAACACCAATGGTGGTTCCATAGGCATCAATGGTACAAAAATTCGCCAAGAGGTAAAAACCAAAAATAGGCGCAAGTTTCACCATACGACTTGGGTAATCCGACACTTTTTGGCTACCTTAGTCGCTCCCTTAGGGGAAGGTGTAACCCGCCTTGCCATCGGTCATTTCCCCCCACTTTCAGACCGAACTTGATAATCAGTCATTTGCAAAAAAAGACGTTTGTCTAATTTAAACCATAACAGTAATGGATAACATCCGTTTAGGTAAACCGTACAAAGTTCAGGAGCACAAGCACAAGCAGTATCAGAAGCATTACGATATCCCCGTGGAAACCTGCGTTGTCATACCGGTGAAAAAATATGGAGACCAGATCTCCTGTGATCTAAGATGGAAAGATGAAGCCGGTGAAACCAATCATAGGGAAGATCTCATGTTCAGCGGAGTTTACCTTCAACCGCTCGATGCGATGAAGGACTTCAAACTCTATGAGCTCTGGGAAGATTATACGAAAACTATGCAGACTCCTTTGGATGCGTAAACCTCTCAGCGTCAGCAGGCCGCAGAAAATTTCCAGTGCGGTTGAACATTTCGGGCGCTCCGCGGGTTTAGTTCTCGATAGCGGTCGTTATCGGCAAACGTGACAGCGATTCATAAGTTACTTGAACAGGATCCGTTCGCTTATGTCCCACAAAAAGAAAGGAGGTACCATGTCTAGTCCCAATGAAATTTTATCAGCACCATGTAAATTTAACAAGTCCACAGGTGTGGGGAATTGACGTTAGTTGATTTTGTACCTCGTGCGATTTTGATTTACAGATAAAATTGAAATGAGGATTTAAATATCCGGTCGGGAACCCCTGACCGGATATTTTTTTTTCGCTTCCCGCAAAAAAAAACAACAGATGGGCCACCTCCCTGGCCGCATCTGTTGATCAACAAAGGTTGTTCACCTTGTTCGCTGACGGTTAGCGGGCATTGCCACGAATCTCCCGTGCGATCTCTGAAGCGCTCTTTTTGGAGATATCCAGGGTTTCGAGATCAACGTGTATCCGCTCCATCTCGTGGTTCGGATTGCTCACGTCGTTTCTTTCCGGATAACCTACCTGAAGTTCAGGATAATCGCGCAGGGCCCTCCTACGTCTCATATTTGCTTTCTCGTCACGCATAAATTTATTTTTAGTTGTTGGTTGGTTGGTACCAACTAGCAACCGGATAAAATAAAATAATATGCCTGTTCAGTATTGGACCGATTAACTTGACAGAACGTCGTTCAACGACGAAACTATTTTGCTGCTGCGGACTTTTTTCCCCAGGAACGCTTCACAACTCGCGAAGTAATTTTGCGACGGCCGCGTGATAGTGGTCAAAATTAAAGGAGCGCACCGCTTCCTGCATGTTGTTGCTGATCTCTTCGAGACACAAGTTCCCGATGCTTCCCTCATGAACATGATGGATGCGCGTATCGGGGCGGTAGTTTCCTTCGGCGATGCTCAATCCCACCTGCCGGTAAGCATCGCGGAAAGGGACGCCTGCCAGAACCAGCTTGTTCACTTCTTCCACGCTGAAAAGAAACTTGTATTTTTCATCAGCGAGAATGTTGCTGTGAACCTGTACGTTTGACAACATCAGATGGACCATCCGAAGGCAGTGCTTCAGGTTCTCGATAGCTGGAAACAGCAACTCCTTGAGCAGTTGCATATCGCGGTGGTAGCCGGAAGGCAGATTGGCTGTAATCAGGGCGATGTCATTGGGAAGTGACAACATCTGGTTGCAACGCGCGCGCACAAGTTCAAATACATCCGGATTCTTTTTGTGCGGCATGATGCTCGACCCGGTAGTCAGCTCATCGGGAAAGGAAATAAATCCAAAGTTCTGATTCAGGAAGAGACATGCATCCATCGACAGTTTGGCCAGTGTAGCTCCCACGTTAGAAAGCGCGGAAGCCACAATGCGCTCGGTTTTTCCCCTTCCCATCTGTGCGTACACAACATTGTAATTCAGATCGGCAAAGCCGAGCAACTCCGTCGTCATCCTGCGATTAAGGGGAAAAGAAGATCCATAACCTGCGGCCGAGCCAAGAGGATTCTTGTTCACGACGTCGTAGGCGGCCTTTATGGTAATGACGTCATCGAGCAAACTTTCGGCATAAGCGCCAAACCAAAGCCCAAAAGAAGAGGGCATAGCAAGTTGCAAATGCGTATATCCGGGAAGCAGATCGGCCTGATGCTTGCGACTTTGCGCGATAAGCAGGTCAAACAAGTTTCGGATTTCGCTTACTATATGATCAATTTCGCTGCGAAGAAACAGCTTGATATCGACGAGGACCTGGTCATTTCGCGAACGACCGCTGTGAATCTTCTTTCCCGCATCGCCAAGCATGCGGGTTAACTCAAGTTCCACCTGAGAGTGAATGTCTTCAACACCATCTTCGACGAGGAATTCACCCCGCTCGATGGATGCGTATATTTTTCTGAGGGCGCCTGACAGTTGCCCGAGTTCATTCGAAGTCAGCAGACCGATCGACTCCAGCATCGCGATATGCGCAAGAGATCCCAGAACATCATACCGTGCCAGAAAAAGATCCATCTCCTGATCTTTTCCAACGGTGAACTTCTCAACCTCTTTGAGCGAGGCTTTGTCTTTTTGCCAGAGTTTCATGGTTTATGCCTTATGCGCACCGGTTACGCCTTCAATGGCAAACCGTTCAGCAGCGCAATATACGTATCTATACCTTGAAGAATTTCCGCTATGTAAATAAACTCGTCCGCGGTATGTGACCGCGCCGAGTCGCCAGGACCGATCTTGACGGATGGCACTGGAATCAACGCCTGGTCCGATGTGGTCGGCGAGCCATACTGCGGGATATTCAGCTCCTTCGCCGCCAGTACCAGTGGATGATCCGTCGGAATCCCTGAAGGCCGCATGCGAAGTGACCGGGGTGTCACTTTAGCACGAACATTCTTTTCGATAACTGCGAGTACTTCCTCAAGGGTATACGCGTCCGTAACGCGCACATCAACTGTATAGTGGCATTCCGCGGGCACAACGTTATGCTGTTTGCCGGCCTGAATAACGGTAGTCGTCATTTTTATTTCGCCGAGGGTGGGAGAAACTTTGGGAAACCTGAAGGTGCGCAACCACTCAATATCCTGAATGGCCTCATAGATGGCATTGACTCCTTCCTCCCGCGCCGCATGGCCCGCCTTGCCGGAGGCAACGCAGTCCAACACGATAAGCCCTTTCTCCGCAACCGCCATGTGGCACAAAGTGGGCTCGCCGACAATTGCAAAGTCTATTTGAGGAAGCAGGCTCCAGATGCTCTCAATGCCTTCGCTTCCGGAAATCTCTTCTTCCGCAGTCGCAGCCATCACAAGGTTGAACGGCAAATTCTTTTGTTCGTAATAGTGCAGGAACGCGCCTATCAGACAGACCAGCGCTCCACCCGCGTCATTGCTACCCAGGCCGTACAACTTCCCGTCGATGATCTCCGCCTGGAACGGATCGCGTGTGTACGCGCTGTTGGGACGGACGGTATCATGGTGTGAATTTAGCAGGATCGTGGGCAATCCCGCGGTGAAATTCTGGTTGCGAGCCCAGACATTGTTACCCTTTCGCTCTACCGGTATATTAAACTGCCGGAAGAAGCCCTCCAGCACTACCGCCGTCTTATCCTCCTCTTTGCTAAAAGAAGGTACAGCGATGAGCTGTTCCAATAGGTTGATCGCTATTTCTTCCGCTTGTAGATTCATTCCTGGCGTTTTAGTGATAACTCAGGCAGTAATCAACGTGCCTTCAGTTTTATCACCGGTATTTTTGATGATATCCCCCGCTTCCCCGATCAGCACTTCACTGACACCTGCGTCGATGGCGGAATAAGCATTTTCCAGCTTGGGAAGTATTCCGTCCGCCAGGGCTTTTTCATTCAGCAGCTCCCGGTAAAGGCTCCGGGGCAGATGACGGATCACCGAATCCTCATCGCTAACATCCCGAAGCACACCTTTTTTCTCGAAGCAGTAGATTAATCTCACGTGATAAGAGACGCTCAGCGCAACGGCAAGGACAGACGCAATAGTATCCGCATTTGTATTGAGCATCGCTCCCTCCGAATGCGTGAGTGGAGCAAAGACCGGAACCATGCCCTCTTCGAGTAACGAACGCAGCCATGTGGCGTTCACCTGGTTCGCAGTGATATCGCCGACAAATCCGTAATCTATGGTCTTCACCGGACGCTTGACTGCCGGGATCACATTGCCATCGGCACCCGTCAAGCCCACCGCGTTGCAGCCGCGGGTCTGCAAAGCAGATACAATTTGCTTGTTGACGAGTCCACCGTACACCATGGTGACCAGGTCGCGGGTCCGCTCGTCGGTGATGCGCCGGCCATCGACATACTTCGACTCGATCCCCAATTGGTCACCGATGCGCGTTGCGATCTTGCCTCCACCGTGAATGAGTATCTTTCGCTGCCGGATCTCCGCAAATCCCGTCAGAAAGTCGGAAAGCGCTTTGGGATTGTCGAGCACATTGCCGCCGATCTTGATGATAAATGCTTTTTCCATGGCCATGCTTTATCCGGCCTTTCCCGCCAGCAGCTCGCTCAGCACCGCCTGGGCCGCCCATACTCTGTTCGATGCCTGTTGCGTGACAATGCTGCTGAAACCGTCCAGCACCTCATCGCTCAACTCGACGTTTCTTCTCACTGGCAGGCAGTGCATCACCTTTGCGTGATTCGTCAACATGAGCTTTTCATTTGTCAGCATCCACTCGCGGTCGTTGCAATAGATCCGCCCGTAGTCGTTGTACGTGCTCCAGTTCTTGACGTATACAAAGTCTGCGTCTTTGAGCGCATAATCCTGTTCATGGCTGATGGCGGCACCCTTGGTAAACGCGGGATCGAGTTCATAGTCTTCCGGATGTGTGATGACAAAATCTGCCTGATCCCACGCATTGATCCATTGCGCAAAGCTATTGGCCACACATTGCGGTAACGCTTTGACGTGTGGCGCCCACGTGAGGACGATCTTGGGCCTGCGCTTCTTTTCCTTAAACACTTCGGTGATGGTGATGACGTCAGTGAGGCTTTGAAGGGGATGAAGCGTCGCACTCTCGAGGCTCATCACGGGAATACCCGCGTACTTGATAAACTGCTCGATATAAAGCTCGCTATAGTCTTCCGCTTTATTTTTGAGTGTCGGAAAAGTGCGGATGCCCAGGATGTCAAAATAATGTCCGAGGATTGGTGCCGCGTCCTTAACGTGTTCGACGGTACTTCCGCTCATGATGGCTTCATCTTCAAACTCCAGCGACCATCCCTCCTGCCCTACGTTAAACACAATCGCCTCCATGCCCAGGTTGCTAGCGGCGATTTGCGTGCTGAGCCGCGTGCGCATGCTCGGGTTGAGGAACAGCAGTCCAATTCGCTTGTGCGCGCCGGACATACGGTCGCGATAGGGGTCTGACTTGTACGCAAGTGCTTTGTGCACCAGGGCATTGATGTCCTTCACATCACGGACTGAAACAAAATTCTTCATGCCAGTTCTTCGTTGAGCGCTTTCAAAAACAGGTCAGCCTCTTCATCCGTCACCGCCAGAGACGGCAGCAACCGGACGGTATTCGGCTTGGCTTCGCCGGTAAAGATATGATGTTTCAGGAGCAGATTTGTGCGCACCTGCTTAAATTCATCCGGGAGGTCCAGGCCGATCATCAATCCACGTCCGCGAACCTCTGTGATTTTAGGCATCCCTTTCAGGTTCTCGAGCCAGTAGGCGCCGATGCGGCCGGCGTTCTTCAACAGGTTCTCCTTTTCGATGACTTCCAGCACGGCCAGTCCCGCAGCGGATGCCAGGTAGTTTCCGCCGAAGGTTGTGCCCAGCATACCGCTCCACGCCTTGATGTCAGGGCTTAGCAAAAGGCCGCCAATAGGGAAGCCGTTGGCCATGCCTTTGGCCGTTGTGATCAGGTCCGGCCTTACACCCGCGAACTGGTGAGCAAAAAATTTACCCGTGCGACCGTAGCCCGATTGGATCTCGTCGAGGATGAGCAGCGCGGAGTACTTCTTGCACGAACCCTCCACATGGCGAAGAAAAGAGTCCTCAGGTACCTGGATACCGCCGACACCCTGAATTCCCTCGACTATGACAGCAGCCACTTCTCCACTCATCGCCGCATCGAAGGCCGCTGTATCGTTCAGTGGAACAAATACAATATCGTGACCCGCGTTAAACGGAGATACGATCTTCGGATTGTCGGTCGCCGCTACTGCACCCGATGTTCTGCCATGAAAACTCTTGCGGAAGGCCACCACTTTCTTTCTGCCCGTGAGGAACGACGCGACTTTGAGCGCATTCTCATTTGCCTCAGCCCCCGAGTTGCAGAGAAAGAGTTGATAATCCGCGTAACCGGAGATCCCTCCGAGTTTCTCCGCAAACCTCCGCTGCAGGGGATTTTGAACGCTGTTTGAATAAAATCCGATCTTCTGAAGTTGATCAGACAGCATCTTCACATAGTGCGGATGCGAATGCCCGATCGAGATCACAGCATGCCCGCCATACAAGTCGAGATACTTTTCCCCTTTATCATCCCAGAGCCACGAGCCCTGAGCTTTGAGGGGAGTAATGGGAAAGAGGGGGTAAACGTCGAATAAGGTCATTTGAAAAGCTTAAAGCAGAAAGTAAAAAGCAGAAAGTAAAAAGGTTGAAGTTTCTATTGAGTGTTTTTAGAATCGTTCCTGACTTTTACAAGGAGGCCTATCAACATGGCCTTAACTTCGTTGACCCGATGGCTAAGGTCCTTATATTGATCTGATTCGATGTATCCCAAATCAAATGATAGTAGCGATAGGTATTCGACTTCCTGCGACGAGCCGAAAGATATCTGAAGAAAGTGGGCAAAATCCGCCTGACTATTCCGACCACATCCTTCCGCAATATTAGTCGGAATCGAGGTTGCAGATCTTCTAAGCTGCCCAGTGAGGCCATATTGCTCAACTTTTGGAAAAACAGATGTCAGCCGATAAACAAGGAGGACGAGGTCATGCGCTTTCTTCCAAACAAAAAGGTCTTTAAAATTCTTCATAACATTGGAATTTAGAGGGTTACTTTTTTTTATATAAATGTTACACCAACAGCTTCTACCCACCAGCTTTCCACTTTCTGCTTTCTGCTTTGAGCTTTCTGCTTTCTGCTTTGAGCTTCGCTCAAAAGACCGTGCTCTTCAGCCTCAACCCCTCCCTCTCATCCAACCCAAACATCAAATTCATATTCTGCACCGCCTGGCCGGCTGCGCCTTTCAGCAGGTTATCGAGTGCCGAGTGAACGACCAGCTTGTCGTCCTGCTTTTCCAACCCGATGAGGCATTTGTTGTTGTTGACTACTTGTTTCAGATTGACGGCGGATTCGGAAACATGAGTAAAGGCGTGATCCGCGTAATAGTCCCGGTAGATCTTTTTCACTTCGTCCAATGAGAGGTCGCATTCGATGATGGAGCTTACAAAGATCCCGCGTGTGAAGTCGCCCCGCCATGGCACAAAGTTGACCGGACCGTTAAAGGAGGGCTGGTGTGTTCTCAGGTGAAGGTTGATTTCGCGCAGATGCTGGTGGCTCAGCGTCTTGTAGGCTGAGATGTTGTTCGCGCGCCAGGTGAAGTGCGTGGTATCCTGGAGCTTTTGTCCGGCGCCTGTAGACCCGGTAATGCCGGTGCTGTAAACTTCCTTCAGTATCCCCTCTTTGGCGAGTGGAAGCAGGCCGAGGGTCAGCGTCGTCGCAAAGCATCCGGGATTGGCAATGTTCTTCGCCTGGCGAATTTCCTCGCGATAGAGCTCGGGAAGTCCATAAACGAAAGAGCGATCGCCCACCGATTCTCCCAACCGAAAATCCTGGCTGAGGTCGATGATGCGAATGGTATCGTCGAACGAATTTTCCGCGAGAAATTTTTTGCTTTCTCCATGACCGAGGCAGAGGTAGATGACATCCACCTTCTGACGAAAGGAATCGCTAAAGACAAGCGTTGTCTCCCCGAGGAGGTCCGAGTGCACCTCGTGGAGTGGCTTGCCCGCATTGCTCCTGCTATGGACAAATGTCAATTCAACCTGCGGATGATTTAACAACAACCGGATCGTCTCACCCCCGGTGAAACCTGCTCCTCCAATAATACCTGCCTTGATCTTCAAATCGAATTTTTAAAACTTTAAACGTTAAATTTTTATTTTGACCCCGATTCCCTTGCTCGCGCTCGTCACCCTGGGGTAACATCTTCCGCCCTTTCAGGGCTTTGTACTCCTTGTTCATTTTACCCAGGCCTCGCGAGGCGCTCAGCCTGGGCTGGTATCTGGCGCCCTTTCAGGGCTTTGTCTTTCGCCCGTTCAGGGCTTGCAATCTTTCAGGGCTTTGTCTTTCGCAGTTTGTGCTAACCGTGATCGTCTTTTGCCCGGTGCTTGCAATCTTTCAGGGCTTTGTCTTTCGCCCTTTTAAGGGCTTGCAATCTTTCAGGTTTTGGATTTTGAATTTGATTCCTCCACCTGGTGGTAGATCATTGTTTGGTTTCCGAATATTTTCGAGAATCCCCTGACATCATCGCCAGTCCAGCCGAGGTTCATCTCGCCGTATTTTCCAAACTTCGACGACATCAGGTCGAACGGTGATTCGATGCCGGTAACGGTAAACCTGTACGGATACAATTCAAGGTGTACATTGCCTGTCACATGCCGCTGGCTGCTGGTAAGGAATGCTTCCATGTCGCGCATCACCGGGTCGAGATATTGGCCTTCGTGGAGCCAGTTGCCATAGAACTGCGCCAGCTGATCTTTCCAACTCAGTTGCCACTTGGTCAATACGTGCTTCTCCAGCGTGTGGTGCGCCTTGATGATGACCATCGGTGCGGCGGCCTCAAATCCGACTCTCCCTTTGATACCGATAATGGTATCGCCAACGTGGATGTCGCGTCCGATGCCGTACGGTCCGGCGAGCGTCTGGATGAACTGGATTGCCTCCGCAGGGTGATCAAAAGCGCGGTCGTTGACTTTCACCAATTCACCTTTCAGGAACGACAGCTTGATCGTTTCGCTTCCGTGTTTCGTCACTTGCGTGGGCCACGCTTCTTCAGGGAGCATACCCAGCGATTTCAACGTCTCCTTCCCTCCTACCGATGTTCCCCACAGTCCTTTGTTGATGGAGTACATCGCCTTGTTGAAGTTCATATTCACACCTTTCGACTTGAGATAACTGATCTCCTCTTCCCGGGACAGCTTCATCTCGCGAATGGGCGTGATGATCTCCACACCGGGTAGGAGGATATTCAGCGTCATATCAAATCGCACCTGGTCGTTTCCTGCGCCCGTGCTTCCGTGGGCAACGGCATCGGCGCCAAGTTGCTTTGCATAGTTTGCTGTCGCCAGAGCCTGTGACATCCGCTCGGCGCTCACGCTGAGTGGATAGGTGTTGTTCTTCAGGACGTTGCCATAAACCAGATAGCGGACAACGGAGTCATAATAGTTCCGCGTTTCGTCCACCGTTTTGTGGGAAGCGACGCCGAGGTCTTTTGCGCGTTGTTCAATGGCGCGCAACTCCGCATCGTCAAAGCCACCGGTGTTGACAGTCAGCGTATGAACTTCATAGCCCTTATCTTCACTGAGATATTTCACGCAGTAGGAGGTATCCAAACCGCCACTGAAAGCAAGTACAACTTTTTTCTTGGTCATGGGTGCAAATGTAGAAGCTTGAAGTCAAAAGCAAAAAGTAGAAAGCAGAAAGCAGAAAGCTCGTTGCATTCAGCTTTGTGCTTTCAGCTTTGTGCTTTTCGCTTTTCGCTTTGTGTTTTGTGCTTTATGCTTTTACCAGAAGAAGATGCCGAGGAGCGAACGCTTTTTTTCCAGGTCCGCGGGGCCGCCGGCGCCATTCTCTTTCTTGCGAAAAGATTTTAGCAGCACAAACTGCTTGAAGCGCATCCAGCGTTCGAAAAGCCTCAGATTACTCCTGAAGCCGCGGTGATGGTCCACCACCAACTGGCCTTCGCGATGTGCAGACGCCTCAGCCGACCCTTTGACGGGTGGCAGCGTCATGTTGAGTTTGGCCGCAGCCTCCTCCGGATCGAACAACATGGCAGTACAGAGACAGTTTTTGCGCTCCTTCGCCATGAGAATGTCATAGTTGACGCAGCTGCGGCAACCCTTCCAGAACTCCTCATCTGTGGTCAGTTCTGAATATGTCACCGGCTCGTAGCCGAGGTCGGAATTGATCTTCATCACCGCCAGGCCCGTGGTGAGCCCGAAAATTTTTGCGTGCGGATACTTCTTCCGGGAAAGTTCAAAAACCGTTTTCTTGATGTCTGTGGCCACGCCCGTCTTGCGAAAAGCAGGCGCGACGATGAGGCCTGAGTTGGCCACGTACTTCTCGTGTTGCCATGCCTCGATGTAACAGAATCCCACCCAGGCACCATCGGTCGTCAGGGCGATGACAGCCTTGCCTTCGCTCATTTTCTGGCGAATGTAGTCCGGTGAGCGCTTTGCAATACCGGTGCCGCGGGCTTTGGCCGACTCTTCCATCTCCTGCGTGATGGTCTCGGCATAATGTTGGTCATCAGGTGTGGCAACTCTGATGATGATATTGTTTTTTTCCAATTTTTTCTCGCTGATAGTGTTTAAAGAAAAGAATCAAAGATGCTTCAAGCATTCACAGAACAATGTCTCCGACATTGCTCCGTCTGTCAACAGTATGTTGCACGGATTAAATGCGAGCGCACCTGGCAGGTTGCGGGCGCCTGGTCACCAAACAGGCATTTGAAAAGAACTGAACCGTTCTCAGGGAGT
Source organism: Flammeovirgaceae bacterium (assembly GCA_044507775.1). Classification (GTDB taxonomy): domain Bacteria; phylum Bacteroidota; class Bacteroidia; order Cytophagales; family Cyclobacteriaceae; genus Chryseosolibacter. The sequence continues at coordinate 130,263 of JBIQIY010000007.1, forward strand.
GGTACGCAGCCATGGCTGCGGTAAATAAGGTGAACGATGTTTTCAATTTCTTATAACAGTTTAATGAACGTTAGAGAAAATCCATTCAGGCTGATTTGGTTAACACTAATGCAAAATTAAACGATATTTATTTATTATCGACAAGCTTTTTACGAAGAATTGGGAAAAAAAGTTCCATAGACTAACCGCCGTCCTGAGTCGAGGGCTGGTTTCGAGCGTCAGCAAAGGCGAAGGATCCCGTCGCAGTAGGAGCCAACACTCTCGCAACTTTCAGCTGAGAGTACACCCTTGCGTTTACGAGATCCTTCGCCCCTTGCCACCCGCAAAATGCACCGCGCGGCTTAGGACAGGCGGTAAGAGGGAAATTAAAAGTCGGGGCAGGGAATCACCAGCTTATCTTTCGGCGGCTTGCGCGGATTGCGCATCGGCCAGGTGTACACGAGGCTGAACTCGTGCGCGCCGCCGCTACCCGGGCCGAGCTTGGAGATCGTATAGTCAAAACTATAGCCAATATTGATTGCGTCTTTAGCTCCGATCTGGGTGAATCCCAGGAGCAAAACGATCGACTCGTTGTTGACAAACCCGTCGATGTTTTTGAAGGGAACACCGCGATACCAGGTTCCCAGCACTAGCGGCTCAAAGGTGAAATAGAGTCCCAGGTCCATCTGATCGAAATCTCCCTGGTGGCGATACTGCACCGCCGGAGCAATACTGCGTTCGGCGTTCCTCGCATACACGCCGCTCCCGACAACACCGGGGCGCATATAAAACTTGAAGCCACCGTGTAAGGAGAGCTTCACGGGCAACAGACTCCGCTCATCGATGATCGACTGGTTTGGCTTGTTCAGGTGATTGGCAGCGATACCGAGCCAGGCGGACCGGGTGAAGAACACGCCGCCAAACGAGATGTCGAAAAAAGTTTTGCTGAAATTTGTGCTGAAGCTCTCAGCACTGGGCTGGTCGATGAATTCACCCGTCGAGGGGTCAAATTGATCGCCAAAAGTGAGCCGGTCGAAGTTCACATCGCGGTTGTATATTCCTAACTGTACCCCGGGACGAAAACCGAGGTTATCCATCAATTGCAAGTCGTACGAATATTGAAGCGCGAGACTCATCGATCGCAAACCCGCAAGGCCTTCGCGGTCGCGGGTCAGCAAGAGCCCCACACCGCTGTTCTTGTCTTCGATGAAATAGTCCGCAAAGAAAGACATCGTCGTGAAGTTTGCATCGATCGCGGGCCACTGGTTCCGGTAGTTAATGCCTGCGCGGGCCTGGTTGGTCGATCCTGCAAACGCCGGGTTGAGATATAGCGGTGCGGCGTAGAACTGGGAGAACTGGGGATCCTGCGCGCAGACCGTGCCATCAAACCCCAGACTTAATACGCATAGCAGGGCCAGGGTGAAGAAACACTTTGGCCGCGCAACGAACGCGGAACGACTGGTAATGCTATGCATGAAAACAAAGATTAGGGTCTGCAATCAAGGCAAATTAAAGGTATATCTGAAATTATTAAAATACTATTCCGCTCTTTCGCCGGCCGTTACTGCTGGCCGTATTATCCGGATTATTAACGGTATTTTTTAGGCAAATTGTATACTTTAGAGGAACTTGGGCGTTTTAAAGTATGAAATTATTGACTAACGAGATAAGCATAGCAATGGGTAAACGTTTACCAGCGCTCGTGTTTTTTTTCCTGATGGCCGGGTCGTTAGGCGCCCAGGATTTTTCCAGCCACAACTGGTATTTTGGAAGTTCCAGCCAGGGCATTCGGTTCAGCCGATCCGATAATTCTCCTTCATCCGTCTCAAGCGCTGCGAACCTCGGCACGGGAGGAAGCGCGGTTGCGTCTGACCCGATCAACGGAAACCTCTTGTTCTACAGCGATGGAGTCAACGTATACGACATCACTCACACGCCCATGCCCAACGGCTCGGGGCTTACGGGAAATCCTGCGGGTAATCAACCCGTTGCGATCGCACAGGTACCCGGATCGACAACTGAATTTTACGTCTTCACGAACAGCGCCAGCGGTACGACCGGTGGCACAATTTCCTACAGCATCGTCGACATATCGGCACCGGGTAACGAGACCTTTCCCACCCCCCCGATCGGCAACGTTACGAGCAAGAACATCGTAATTGGCGGACTTCCCAACCGCTCGGAATCGATGATCGTCATTCCGCATACCAATGGCCGCGATTTCTGGCTGATCACACGGGAGAACGGAGCTCCCAACTATTCCGTGACCTTGTTCGACAACTCGGTGATGGGTCCTGTGTCCACGACTGTAGTCACACTGGGGCTCATCGACGTCGCAGCGAACTTCTCCTGGCAGGGAAGCTCGGGCCGCATTGCAGTGTCTCCCCAAGAGGCAAACCGCGATATCGAAGTACTGAACTTCGACGCCGGAACTGGTGCGCTTTCTTACAACCAGCGCATTCTCAATTCCGCCGTAGCCAGCAGCATTCCGCAGGCTGTATACGATACGGAGTGGAGCAACAACGGTCAATACCTTTATATATCCATACATGGCGACGCGGGCGTACAAGCAGACGTGATGCAGTTTGATTTCCTGAATCAGACCACCACCCTTGCGTCCGTGCTTCCGCAACCGAACGCGATCTTTCAAAGCTTCGGTCTGCAGATGGGACCTGACAGCGTCCTCTATCACCTGTACCAGGCCGTCAACGGTGGCCCCATCCTCCTCGGCTCACTTACCAACACGGATACCATCGCGAGTGAAGTCGTCTACAACCCCGCGGCCTTCAGCGGGAATCCCGACTTTGGCGGAATGCAATTTCCATCCTTTGCTGCCAAGGACGACATTGACTTCACTGTCGATTTTATTTCCGAAGGAACCTGCGCCAACACGCCGGTTTCATTTTATCCTACCGTTGACCCCGCAGCAGACAGTCTGGTCTGGAGCTTCGGCGACGGGCAATTCGCGAACGACTGGAGCCCAGTCCATACGTACGAACAGGCGGGGACCTTTAATGTCGAAGTCTACGCTTTTCTCAACGGGGATACCGCCTACGCAACGCATCCACTGAATATCACCGCCTTTGATCTTCAGTTGAGTCTTGTGCAAGATACAACTGCCTGTGCCTGTGAACTCCCCGTCAATGCTCCCGTTTGTCCAAGCATTACGCCCTTTGAAGTCAGCGTACAGGCTCAGGGTGGCACGGCGCCTCAGTATCAATGGTTCGGCCCCGGTGGAATTCTGGCGGGACAAACCACCGAAACACTCCGCCCTGACTCCGCAGGCTACTACTACGTTGTCGCCACGGACGGCTTATGCTCTGCTTACGCGGGTGTCAACATCAAGGAGTACGACTCGCTGGATCAGCGCGCGAACATCTGGTACTTTGGCCAGAACGCGGGAATCGATTTCAATCCAATGCCAAGTCCTCCGGTGGCGATCAGCGGACCACTGCAAACACCCGAAGGCACATCGGTCATCAGCGATCGCAACGGTCAGGTTATTTTTTCAACAGACGGATTTCATGTCTATGACAAGCTGAACCAGGACATAACACCCGCGGGAGGCATCGGCGGAGACAATACATCAACACAATCGGCGCTCATCATCCCCGTGCCCGGTGACGAAACGCTGTACTATATTTTCACCACGAATGAGATATACGGTACGGGCACATACGAAGTCCGGTATTCACTTTTCGATCTCAAACTGAACAATGGTGTCGGCGGGCTGGCAAAATACGACCAGTTACTTTTTGGTCCCGCCACAGAAAGGATCACCGGCGACGACAACTGGCTGATCGCTCACGAGTACGGCAACAACTCGTTCCGCGCATACCGCATCACTCCCACGGGCATCAGTAATCCCGTGGTGTCATCGATCGGCTCGGATCACATGATCACCTCAGCCGAAAACGGGCAGGGATATATGAAGCTCGGCTCGCTGAACCGGCTCGTCGTCGCTTTGTCAACGCCAGGCGTTTCGAACGTGGTCGAGATCTTCGATTTCATTGACTCGACGGGTGCCGTGACGAACTTCAGGACCGCAGACCTCGAAAATCCCGCGGGCCAGGTGTACGGCGTAGAGGTCTCACCAGGAGGAAATAAACTATTTGTGACACTGAAAGACGCCAACTCGACGATGTACGAGTTCAAGTTCGATTCACTCGGCATGCCGCACCTGCAGCAGTCCGTCGGGCAGACCGGTGAACTCGGCGCGATTCAGATGGGACCCGACGGGCAAATATATGTTGCCATCAATGGCAGTCCGAGTCTTGGAATGTTTTCAGCGCAGGAGGATACGACCCTGTTGTCGCCCCTCACCCTCCAGACTTTTCCGCTTGCTGCCGGAACTACCAGCACGCTGGGATTGCCGAACTTCATTCAGACGATCGCCAACCCGGCCACCTCGCCGAACTTCAGCTTCACGGGTTTGTGCCTCGGCGATTCAACATTCTTCACCGCGGTGGGCAAAGATCCAGCCATTGATAAATTCGACTGGAATTTTGGCGATGGGCAGTCCGCCATTGACAGCGGTGCCCAGATCAGGCACCTCTATGCGGCGCCCGGCACCTACAAGGTGGTGCTGACCATCCGCAACAAGTGCGAGACGCCGGTAGCAACGTATACCCAGGACGTTGTCATCAACGATATTCCTCCGGATCCCACTACCGCTGTGGCCCTCTGTACCGGAGGCGCGGTCCTGGACGCCAATCCGCAGGATTTGCCGGACTTCACCTACCTGTGGGGAACAGGGGAAACCACCGAAACTCTCGACGTGAATCAGAACGGAATATTCACCGTGACCATCACGGATGTGCGAGGATGTACCAGAGATGGAAGCTTCCTTACATCCGATAATCGTCCCCAGGTAGAGCTGGGCCCCAACACCACGCTGTGCCAGAACGCCCCTGTCGCCCCGCTCGATGCATTGAATCCGGGAGCAACCTACGCCTGGGAATTAAATGGCGCCGCATCGGGAACAGCCCAGACGCAAAGCGTAAATACTTCCGCATTCGGACTATTTGAATATAAAGTGCAGGTGACGGATCCGGTGACCAATTGTTTTGCCCGCGATTCGATAACCTTCACCATCAACGAAGCTCCGGCTTTCAACGTCACCAATAACAGTCCGATCGCCTGCAACTCGACGACCGGGCAAATCACATTGAATTTCACATCACCGGTGGGCAGTTTGTTCTCTTACTTCATCGGGGGTCCCAGCGCGGTGACTCCTGGAACGGATGAAGCTGCGGGCGGATCGATTGTGACGCCTCCTAACCTCGCGGCGGGAACGTATGGGGTAACCGTTACCGACCAGGTGTCTGGATGTGCGACCACTACTACTACCAGTCTTAACAGTGATGCATTGACGGTAGGTCCGGTGACTCAGATAAACAACTGCGACCCGATCTTGTTGGAAGTTACCATGAACCCCACTCCCGGGCCCTTGAATTTTCCGGTGACGTACCGCGTCATCGATAACAATACCGGCGTGGAAATCCAAACCGGAAGTGTTCCTGCGGGCAATACGTTCCAGACCGACCCGGCAGGACTCCCCAGCGACAATCGCCAATACGTCGTAGAAGTGGCGACCACAGACGGCTGCGTAGCTACCAGCGTACCCGTGGATGTCGATGAAGATCCGGCAGTACCGGTAACACTGGCATCCAATCCCTGCGTTGAACCTGTAACCATTACTGCCACCGGTGGAGACACCTGGTTGTGGACGGGCCCTGGCACGATCGACAATGCGGCAGCATCCTCCATTTCCGTATCCGGGTTGGCGCAAGGAAACAACACCTTCAACCTCAAGGTGAACCAGGTTGGATTTTGCGAACTTGACACGGCCATCACCGTAAATGTCAATAATGACATCGTCGCCGATTTTACCCAAACAGACGAGTGCGCGGACCAGGTGATCGTGAGCGCGTCGCCTATTGGCCCCTATACCTACCGTTGGTACCGGAACGGAACGCTGATTCCGGGAGGTCGGCAGATCGCAGCCACACTGGCAGACAATAATGTGTTGTACCGCGTGGACGTTGTCAACACAGCAACTGGTTGCGTATTCTCATCTCCCGAGAAAGAAGTAAAGGTTTCCGGGACATTGAACTTTACCCTCTCGGCCACGCCTCCCTGTGAGGGACAGCCGTTCACCCTCACTGCTACTGCTACCCAGCCCGGGGTCACATACGAATGGAAACTTGATGGCGTCGTCCTCTCAGGCGAAACTTCACAAACACTCGTAGAAACGCGAGGCGGACTCTACGACGTGACAGTCACCAGCGCCAGCGGCGCATGCTCGGTGACGCAAAATTTCAATGTAGTGCCGTCGCCGGTAACACCGGGAAGTCTTCCCAGCACGGGTATTATCTGTCCTCATCCCGAAAACCCGGATGAAAACACGCGGGTGGTCAAGCTTGACGCCGGTGCTGACTTTACAAGCTATGCGTGGCTGAAAAACGGTTCTCCGTTAGGTTCGGAAACATCGCAGGTATACGAGGCCACGGAAGCGGGTACCTATACCGTTGAGCTGATCAACGTGTACGGCTGTCCGAGCTCGGATGAAACCCTTCTCATTGAAGACTGCACTCCGCGCATTACGGGCCCCAATGCTTTCCGTCCATCGAGCAACGTCCAGGCAAACGGCGACTACTCGAATCGGAGTTTCCGGCTCTTCACGTTCTTTATTTCAGACGATGACTTTGAAGTTTTCATCTTCAACCGGTGGGGTGAAATGGTATACCACACGACCGAACGCGACTTCCGCTGGAACGGAGGATACAACAACAGCGCAGGCCAACCACTTCCGACAGGTACGTATACCTATGTTGTGCGTTACCGGAGTTCATACCGCCAGGAAGAAGGTATCCTGGAAAAACGCGGCGGCGTCGTATTGCTGCGATAATGTCCTGAAATACTCGCGGGAATTCAATCAGTCGTGCGGCTGATTTTTTATTAAATTTGGAGACACATTACCCAATACCACTATGAAATCTGTTTCAAAGATCTTTGTATTTTTTACTCTTGTTCTCTTGCTGTCAGGTTTTCAAATCATCAAAACCACACTGCATATCACGGTGCGCGATGAACTGGGAAATATTGCAGAAGGAGCTACCGTCCAGCTTTTTGAAACAGAAGACGACTACCTGAAAGAAGTAAACGTTGCCGCGGAAGCAACGACAGACAAACACGGAATCGCAAAGCTGAAAGATCTGAAGGCTATCGCCTATTACGTTATCGTCCGCAAGGATGACAAGGACAACGCAGGCGGCGGTGAAAAAACCGCCGAGCTCGAAGCAAAGCGGATCAACAAGGTTACGATTGTGATTCAGTGAATGAGTAACGGCCTGTCCTGAGCTGTGTGCAGGGTTTGCGCGATGGGGAAGAGCGAAGGATCTCCTGAACGCAAGGGCGGCACTTCAACCGAAGTCTGCGAAGCAAATCTTAAAACCAGTTTCTGTTTCAATCGAGGCGGATGTGACCAGGCTGTTCAATGCAGACCCTTCCCTTGCGTTCAGGAGATCCTTCGCTTTTTGCCATCGCTCAAACCCACCGCACAGCTCAGGACCGGCGCCTTGGAGGGAGACTCACCTCGAGCTAATCAGCACAACACCAAAAGCGATGACGACGATCCAGAACTTGTAATAAGCAAGCGCGGGAATTATGACAATATGCAAGTCCATCAAAACAGCGAGAAGGACAAGGATGACTGCAATGGCTTTGAGGATCGATCGGGTTTTATTACTCATGGGTTTGTTGGTTTAACTGCAAAACGTAAGCTGATGGCCAGAATTTTCCGGTGACAATGAGCAGCTTCGTCGAGGGATGGTAGGCGATCCCGTTCAAAACATCCGCCTGCGGGTTTTCCATCTTTGCCTCGCGAACCAGAGGCGTGAGATCGAGTACTCCGACGACATCGCCCGTCTGCGGGTCGATCTTTAGAACCCGGTTGGTCTCCCACTGATTGGCCAGAATAAATCCCTCCATGTATTCAAGTTCATTCAACTTCGTAACATATCCGTTATTGTCCTTTACCCGCACGGTCTTTACCGGTTCCAGGCTTGCAGTATCAAGATAAAACAATTTTTCCGTTCCGTCGCTCATGATCAGATGGTGGTTGTCATGCGTCAGGCCCCACCCTTCCGTGTTGTACTTGAACTCGCGAATCTTTTCGAACGTCTTCAGATCATAGACGAATCCGACGTGATTTTGCCACGTGAGCTGGTATATCTTGCCATTGAGGATGGCAATGCCTTCACCGAAGTACTGATCATCCAGCACAACCTTCTTGTCAACCGCGCCTGTTTTGATGTCCACCACGCCGATGTAGGATTGCTTTTGACCCGTGCTCTCGTACAGTTGTCCGTTGTGTATAAGCAGACCTTGTGTCCAGGCGTGCGGGTCGTGCTTCCATCGGGTTTTGAGCTTGTAGGAGATCGACAGATCGGTTGTGGATGCACCTCCGTTCTTGTCATTTCCGCAGGATACCGCGAGGGCGATGATGATCAGCATTAACATAGCCTTCATTTTCATTTTCCTTTGTACCATTCTTCAAGTTCTTCCGGACGTAAAATACATGCATCGCCGTCGAAGCGCGAAACGAGGACTCCCCTTGCCGGAGGAGCACCGCATCCGCCTGCTGCGCAAAGCGCGGAAAAAATAAACCGGAGCGGGGACCCGGAGCATAAGAGAAATCTCAACATAACATTTACTTTTGTCAGCGATGGCTGAGATCGGCAAAGATATAAAGAAAGCAAAGGAACTCCTTGAGAACGGCGAACTTGTAGCCATTCCGACCGAGACGGTCTATGGCCTTGCTGCAAACGCGCTCAACGTCGATGCGGTCGCCGGTATCTTCAATGCGAAGAACCGCCCCGAGTTTGATCCACTCATCGTGCACATCCCCTCCATCGAGAAGGCCGGGTTGTATGCTCGCGACATCCCTGACAAAGCTAGAACCCTGGCGGATGCGTTCTGGCCCGGGCCGCTGACGTTGGTGCTCGAAAGGCAACCCGTCATTCCGGATCTGGTCACGGCGGGCTTGTCCACCGTTGGCCTCCGCTCTCCCAACCATCCCCTTACGCGCGCGCTGCTGGAGCAGCTGGATTTTCCACTGGCAGCTCCCAGTGCAAATCCGTTTGGCTACATCAGTCCCACCACTGCACAGCATGTACAAAACCAGTTAGGAGATAAAATTCGCTACATTCTCGACGGTGGCGCCTGCACCATCGGAATTGAATCGACCATCGTAGGTTTCCACAACGACGATGCGGTGGTATTGCGGACGGGCGGCCTCAAGATCGAAGACATAGAAGGGATAATCGGCAAAGTGACACTGCAAGTCAGTAGTTCTTCAAATCCGAAGTCACCGGGACAGTTGCAAAGCCACTATGCCCCGCGGAAAGAGATCGTGGTCGGAAACCTGGAAGAACTGATTCCGGCCTACCCTCCTGCGAGCGTTGCCGTGTTGTCTTTTCACAAAGACCATGGCGTGCCCTCGCAGATGATACTCTCGCCTGCAGGAAACCTCGAAGAAGCTGCGCGTAATTTCTTCGCCGCCCTGAGAAAACTTGATGAATCCCCCACCCGCCTCATTCTGGCAGAGTATCTTCCGGACGAAGGGCTGGGCCGGGCGATCAACGACCGGCTTAAGCGCGCCGTGGGACTAAAAATTTAGAACTGGGAATTGGAAATTGTAAATTAGAAACATGAAGATTCTTATTCTTACAGGTGGCGGCGACTGCCCGGGGCTCAATGCCGTAATCAGGGCTGTATACAAGCGCGCCTTCCGCGAAAAAAATTGGGAAGTGTACGGCAGCATCGAAGCATTCAACGGAGTCTTCAAAGATCCGCCGGAAATCACTCGACTCACCGCTGCAAAGACGGCAGGTATCCATATCAAGGGAGGCACCATACTAAAGACCACCAACAAAGGCAATCCGGTCAAGTTTCCCATGCCGCAGGCTGATGGCTCTGTAAAGCTTGTGGACCGCTCGGATGAACTCGTGAAGCGAATCAAAGAACTCGGCTTCGACGCCGTGATCAACATCGGCGGCGACGGATCCCAAAAAATCTCGAAGATTCTCTTCGACAAAGGCATTCCGATCATCGGTGTTCCGAAGACGATCGACAATGACCTCGCCGCAACAGATGTGACGTTCGGTTTTCAAACCGCCGTGCAAATCGCCACGGATAGCTTCGACAAACTTGTGACAACAGCTGAAAGTCATCACCGGGTGATGATCATGGAAGTAATGGGTCGCGATGCGGGGTGGATTGCCCTTCACACTGCCATCGCCGGCGGCGCCGAAATTTGCCTCATCCCCGAGATTCCCTACGATATCACGAAGATATCACAGCGGATCAATCTGCGCTACAAGAAAGGCCGCGGTTTCGTCAACATAGTAGTAGCTGAAGGGGCGAAACCCAAAGAAGGAACGCTAACCTTCCGCGAAGGTGAAAAGGGGTCGGAGCATGTCCGCCTCGGCGGCGTAGCATATCAACTCTCCCAACAGCTGAAAGACACCGGTTGCAAGGCAGAGATACGCGAAACAGTACTCGGCCATGTGCAGCGCGGAGGCAGTCCTGTAGCGTATGACAGAATCCTCGCAAGTCTCCTCGGGGTAAAGGCGTTCGAACTCGTTCTGGAAAAACGATTCGGGCAGATGGTGTCCTACAGGAATGGTTCGATAACATCAGTCACACTGGAAGAGGCTACCAAGCAATCACGCCTCGTTGACAAAGACTCATTTCTCGTTCAGGCAGCCCGCGGCATGAGCATCAGCTTCGGTGACTAGCAGCCGCAGAAAACAGCGCCCGCGATGCAGCGCATTCAGATCATTTACTAAATTGAGCCCGAATTCAACAATGACGATCACTCTGCTCACACTATGAAGACAATCAACGACATCAATTTCAAGAACAAGAAAGCTTTGATCCGCGTGGACTTCAACGTTCCGTTGGACAAAAGCTTCCATGTGACCGACGACAACCGTATCCGGGCCACGATTCCTACGCTGAAAAAAATCCTGGCCGATGGAGGAAGCTGTATCCTGATGTCGCACCTCGGACGTCCGAAAGATGGTCCGGAAGAGAAGTATTCACTCAAGCATACGCTGAAGACCACGGAGGAATTACTGGGGCGCCCCGTGCAGTTCGCTTCCGATTGCATCGGCGAGGAAGCCAAAACAAAAGCGTCCAATCTCAAACCTGGAGAAGTGCTCGTGCTGGAAAATCTCCGCTTTTATAAGGAAGAAGAAAAAGGGGATCCCGCATTCGCCCAGAAGCTTGCCGCGTTGGGTGATATCTATGTCAATGATGCATTCGGTACTGCTCATCGGGCACACGCTTCCACGACCGTCGTTGCCCGTTACATGAAAGAGAAATGCGCCGGACTGGTGATGGCAGCAGAGCTCGAGAACGCGAGGAAAGTTTTGGAGACCGCTGAGTCACCTTTCACCGCTATCATGGGAGGCGCCAAGATTTCAGACAAGATACTCATCATTGAACGCCTGCTCGAAAAAGTCGACAACCTGATTATCGGAGGTGGGATGGCCTACACGTTCTTCAAGGCACTGGGAGGAAGCGTGGGCAAGTCGCTCGTTGAGGAAGACAAACTCGACCTGGCAAAATCGCTCATACAGAAAGCAAAGGAAAAGGGCGTGGATCTTCAGTTGCCGATCGATTCGGTCATCGCCGACAAGTTCGACGCGGAAGCAAACACCGACATCGCGAACAACAACGCCATTAAAGACGGCTGGATGGGACTTGACATTGGTCCCCAGGCGCAATCCGTATTCAGCAAGATCATCTCCGACTCAAAGACCATTCTCTGGAACGGGCCGATGGGCGTGTTCGAGATGGACAAGTTTTCAGCCGGGACAAAACAAATCGCCGAAGCCGTTGTTGAAGCGACTCGCAAAGGTGGATTTTCGTTGATTGGTGGTGGTGATTCAGCCGCAGCAGTCGCCCGGTTTGGATTTGACGACGATGTTAGCTACGTATCGACTGGAGGGGGTGCTTTACTCGAGTACTTTGAGGGAAAAGTACTGCCCGGTGTTCAGGCTTTGGAAGAATAAACTGAACACGACTCGGCGTGTATGTACTTACTGGATGAGCTGCATGCCCATCATCAACAAGAACATCGAGAGTCCTATCAATAAACTGATCATTTTTCGTTTCATCGTTTTCATCTTTTCGTTGGCATTCCGTTGAGCATTTGAAAGGCCGCGCAACGCCATTGGCGCTTCCTGTAAAATGATTCGACAACCCTGAATAATTTGCCGGCCTTCACTTCTTCATTAAAGAAAATGACATGCCAGAAATTTTCCTGGCTAAAAAAATTCTCAGAGCGAGATGATAGTCAAGCGATTAGCCGCTTCAAAGCGGCTTTTTTAAGCCCTCCGAGGGAAGTTTTTCTACACATTTCGGAACATAGTATACAACGCGAGAGGCGGTCCGGAAGCCGCTTGAAATCACGCCAGACTGCAAATCCCCCTGAATGCGGTTCAAAGGCCGAAAAATACTTTTTATCGACGGCTAAGACGTATCAAATAAAAGTGGCACGTCCTTTCGATCCACGCATAAGGGAATTATGTCAAACTAAACTAAAGACAAAATGAAAAAATTAAGAAATCTGGGTTTGCTGATCTGTGCAGTTGCGATTTCGACAATAACTTTCACTGAAGCCCAGGCCCAATACGCACGGGCCGGTATCAAAGGAGGATTGAATCTTAGCAATCTATACGTAGACAATGCAAACGACGACGATGCCCGCGTGGGATGGCACGCAGGATTTTATGGCCAGCTATTCGCAAGCGAAGGTTTTGCGATCCAGCCGGAGGTTAACTTCTCGACAAAAGGTACCGGGGTTACCAGAGTTGATGCGACAAGTGTAAAGTACGAGTCAAAATTCAATCTGAGTTACATCGACATACCGGTGCTTGCAGTTTTCAAGCTGGGAGAATTTGCAGAGATTCATGCGGGCGCGTACTGGGCATATCTGCTCGGCGCTGAGATCAAGAACAACGATCGCAACCCGGACAATGAATTCACAACGATCGACCGGGACAACTTCGACGATTGGGATTACGGATTGGTCGGAGGAATCGGATTCAACCTGGGTAAGGGAGCGCAGCTCGGAGTCCGCTACAATTATGGACTGAACGAGATCGCTGAATCCCGCGGGGCCAAGGCACTGTTTGGCAACTCGAAGAACCAGGTTGCCCAGTTGTACCTGGCGTTTAATTTCAACTCAGGCGATGGTGATCGCAATACCGACTACGATTATTAACAGTAGTCGCATGAAATAAAAAAACCTGGTCTAATAAGCCAGGTTTTTTTGCTTTCTCATGGTACGCGCCGCGTACCGATGAACACGATGCTTCACATGCAGAGCCTCATCACTCTCCTCCACTTCAATCTTCGGAAAAAGCAGGCGTATCAAAAGATAACAAACGGATACAAAGAGCACATAAGCTGCTACAACTGACAATACAATCAACAATATGTCCATAACCATCACATTTAGCCATTTAATTAGAAAAATAGTGCCACTTTGCTGGTTAAACGAAAAGCGGCATTTCCAGGTTCCTCTGTCCACAGACTCAGCAACAAATTCCACATTTAGCAGCCGTAATTATGCCTTTTTAAGCGACCTCAAACGGTTGCTCAGTTTTACCGGTTTGGCATTGCTTTTTCCTTTCTTCCATAAACTATCAACATGAACGATCTACTTTACATCATTGCTGTTATTCTTATCATCGGGTGGCTTCTGGGCGCCTTTGTATTCAGCGTAGGTAACATCATCCACGTCCTCCTCGTCATTGCTATTGTGGCAATTCTTTTGCGCTTGATTCGCGGCAGGAGGGTTTAACAGCCTCGAATTAATTCTCCGGGAAAACTGTTTTCCTGGCTGAGACTATCGTTACGGCGCTGTTTTCCTGTATCGATTGGTAGCTTTTTTTCGTTGTAGCTGAATACAGGGCCCCATGGGATACATCAAGCACAGTCTGAATCCGCGATCCGTTATTCGCAAGATACTGGCTGCTTTCCTATTGGCCTTTGTGGCAGTTGTTCTCGCGCAGAGCATCAGCCGATTTTCATTTCGGGAGTTGCTGGGAACTGTAGAAGAATTATCAGAACCGAATGAAAAACTCGGCCTGCTCAACAACGTCTTCCATGAGATCACCACACTCGATCAGACGCAGCGCGCAGAAGCGATCACAAATCCCAGGAAACCTTATAACTCGTTCCTCAATCAATCCGCTAACCTGAACGAACTGATTGACTCGCTAACGCGGATGCCCTGGGATACAAGCCAGGTGAGCCGCTTGGTGAAAATGAAGGATGTACTAAACGAGCGCAACAAACTTTTCTTTTCCTACCTCAAAGTAAAAGCCGAAATGCTGGATAATCGCAAGTTCTCCATTCAACTGGATACACTTGCCTCGATCCTGACCAACGATCAGATGGCGATCGACAGCAGCCTTATCACGACTCAGAAAAAGATAATCACCACTTATCTTCCGGACACGAACCGGATGAAAAAGAAAGAACACCGCTCCTTCTTCCGGCAGCTGTTCAGCAATAAGAAAAACCAGGATCCCCTTGATACGCCCACCATCAAGGTTGAAGAGCATTACAGCTTCGACATCGATACGCTTGCGGTCGCCCGGCAAAACGATGCCCTGCTTGAAGTGGAAAAGATAATGCGTGAACTCGAAAGCGAACAACGCAGTCAGCAAAAAAGACTTGAGCGACAGGAGCTCGAATTGATACACGCAAACAGTATGTTCATTAACCAGTTACTCAACATTCTCCACGATGTTGAGAACGAAGAGCTATTGCGCATGCGACAAACGAACAACCATGCGGTGTCGGTGATGAATCAAAGTATTTCGCGGACCAACCTCCTTCTGCTTTCTTTTCTGCTGGCCGCGGCGTTCTTCGTCTACCTGATCTATATCGATGTAACGCGAAGCAATTATTACAAAGCGCAGCTTGAAAAGGCGAAAGACCGCGCCGAGGAACTCGGACAGATCAAGCAGCGGTTTCTCGCCAACATGAGCCATGAGATCAGGACTCCGCTGCAGTCCATCATTGGGTTCGCGGAACAACTCAAGCTAAATGGAAAAGACCAGGCGGAAGCCGCGGCGGCTATCCACAGTTCTTCCGAGCATCTCCTCCACATTGTAAACGAAGTACTGGACTACAGCCGGATATCCTCCGGAAATTTTACGCTTGAACGCGAACAGTTCCAACTCATTCCGCTGATCCGGGAGGTGGACTCCGCTATGCGCATGCAGGCGGAAAGGAAAGGATTAAGTTTCCTCCTTGACCTGGAAAAAACGTCCGACCTTACCTTATTGGGCGATTCATTCAGGCTGCGCCAGGTTTTATACAACCTGCTCGGCAATGCCGTCAAATTTACGACCAGTGGCTTTGTAAAGCTAGCTGTCCATACAACGGAACGGGAAGATAAAGTTCGCTGCTCATTCGAAATTACCGACTCCGGCATCGGCATCCTCCCCGAAGATCTGGAAAAGATTTTTAACCATTTCGAGCAGGCGAATCCCAACATCGCCAAACACTACGGTGGCACCGGCCTGGGGTTGACCATTGTAAAATCACTTGTCGATGCACAGGGTGGAACACTCGATGTCTCCAGTAAGCCCGGCGTGGGGTCGACATTTCAGGTTACCCTAGACTTCGAAAAATCCTCCGCACCAACTCCGCACCCGGCGACCGCCGACGTCAGACTAGTGGAAGCGCGGTTTGATGGGAAGGTCATGGTAGTCGATGACGATCCACTCATCCTTCGTCTTTGCTCCCTGATCCTGGATCAGAACGGCATCGAACATGTCACCTGGCAGGATCCGCAAAAGAGTCTGACCACAGAGGTAGATCGAAATATCACGCACATTTTCCTGGACATTCGAATGCCGTCCATGAACGGTGTTGATCTTTGTCATGCCCTGCGCGAAAAATATCGCAGTCGGGTAAAATTCATCGCCCTGACGGCCCACGTCTTGAAGGAAGAACGCGAGAGTATCCTGCAGGAGGGATTCGATGCTATTCTTTCCAAACCGTTCCGGGAAGCCGAACTAATGGAGCTGCTGAAAACGTCGCCGCGAAAAGCAAAAATACCGTCTTCAACACCTGACTTGTCAGTGCTCAGGCAGATGACCTTGAACGACGAAAGCCTGTTCCAGTCAGTCTTGTCTCAGTTTGTCGAAGAAACCACCGAGGATATCCAGACGCTTCGGGACGTATTAGTGTCAGGTGACACACCGCGCGTTCGCGACGTGGTTCACCGGCTGGCGGGCAGATTGTCACAAATCGGGATTACCAATCTCGGTGGACGATTCAGTGAGATCGAATCTATGATTGTAGAAGGCAGGGATGCTGCGGAACTCCGTGACGAAATCCAGGACCTGGCGAGTCGGCTCGAGGAGCTAATCACGAACCTTCGGTTGACGACGATGGAGCACCTCAATTGAGAGAGCCACTCATTCAATTCCGTACTTGTCCATTTTGAGATACAACGTCTTGCGATCGATGTTCAGAATGCGCGCAGCTTTTGATTTGTTATAACGCACTTCCTGGAGTGTCTTGAGGATCATCTCGCGTTCCTGAACTTCCTGCAGCGCTTTCAGGTCATAAACTCCGGTGGTCTTCTCCCGTGTTTCCATCGCCCGGATGTTCTCCATCATTTCGACAGGCAAAGACTGAACCGAGACTTTGTCATCACGGGTGAGTAGTACCGCGCGTTTAACAACATTCCTCATCTCGCGCAAATTGCCGGGCCAGTCGTAATTTTCAAAAAGCTTGAGCACCTCTGCATCAAAGCCCTTCACATTGCGATTCAGCTCGCGATTCGCTTCCTCGCGGAAAAAATCCAGGAACTCATCAATATCCTTTCCACGGTCGCGCAGGGCAGGAACCTTCAGTTTGAATTCATTCACGCGGTGATATAGGTCCTCCCGGAATTCTCCTTTCCGAACGCTCTCGGAAAGGTCTTCATTTGTGGCCGTCAGGATGCGCACATCAACACGCACTTCCTTGTTGCTGCCAATCGGTTGCACCACGCGCTCCTGAATGGCCCGCAACAATTTCACCTGGACGTCATATGATAAGTTACCGACTTCGTCCAGGAAGATAGTTCCTTTATGCGCGGCCTCGAACTGACCGATCTTGTCCGTGAGCGCACCCGTAAAGCTTCCTTTCACATGGCCGAACAATTCGCTTCCCGCCAACTCTTTCGAAAGGGCGCCGCAGTCGACCGCCACAAATGGTCCCTTCGCCCGCGGACTAAGGCGATGAATGGTTCTCGCGACATTTTCTTTCCCCGTCCCACTCTCGCCTTCGATCAGCACCGACATGTTGGTCGGAGCGACAAGCTTGATCATCTCATGCAGCTCGCGGGCCAGTGGACTACTCCCCCATACAATCCCCTGCGTCGCTGTGTCAACCGGAGCGGATACCTTCTCCTTCTTCAATGCCTGTTGCAGGATCATGAGCAGCTCGTCGGGATTGACAGGTTTGGTAATGTATTCATACGCTCCCGACTTGATCGCCTTTACAGCGGTGCGGATATCCGAAAAACTCGTCATGATCACTACGGGTACCGTTGTGTTGACCTTTCTGATCTCGAGGAGAATATCCATCCCGGTAGTATCGGGTAGGCGGTAGTCCAGCAAGATGAAATCAAATGATCTGGCTTCAAATGCCTTCAGCCCGTCCTTGCCCTTGTGGGATGTTGTAACGCGGTAACCTTTCTTGGTGAGAAAACCCTCCAGTATCCTGGAAAATGTCAAATCATCTTCAATCAATAAAATAGACGCCATATCGGCCTGAAAATAAAAAGAAAAGCTGAAATTCCTTCCAGCTTTTCGATTAGTCAGGTTTTAACGAAAAACCTTTTCTGCTATATGGCGGTGTGTGTCAAAGACACTGTGAACTTATTCCGGCCTGTTGGTCCTGGATTGATCCGTCTGTGTTTCTGTTCCGGATGGTTGTCCGGAAGGAGTTGCCGGTTGATCAGTTTGCCACTGACGATCCGACTGTGACGACTGGTCGGGTTGTGTCGAGTGGTCTGGTAAAGTTGAGTGATCCGGCAAAGTAGACTGATCCGGGTCTGAGGACGGCTGATCAAACTGGCTTTGATCCGGCTGGTCGATCGGTTGCTGCTGATCGGGAGCGTTCGGGTCGGTCGGCCTTGCCTGATCAGAAGGGGTTGTGTTGTCCATCTGATCATTGCGGTTCATCGGATCGGCCTGTTGATTGTATTGGCTATTCTGCATGTTTTCATCGCCTCCCATGCCTTCGATCTTCTGACCGTTGCTGTCAAAATACACCTCTTTGGTTTCAGCACCGTTCTTCAATTCCACGATAAAGACTTCTTCATCTTCAGCACCGGTAGCATTGATGCTACCTTCGCGGCTGGGATCTGTGCTGGTTGTATCAGCACCGAGTGACTGATCCGTGCTGGCATGCGACTTAAAGGCGCCGCTTACGAGCCATCCACGATATTCCTCTCCTTCCAGGGATCTTTTTACTTCATCCGGCAATTCTGTCGACTGGATTCTTTCGCGATCCTGATCTTGCTGTCCAAGAGCATCCTGGGGATACTGTGACTGCGTTTCTGTTCTATATTGGTTCGATGTTGTGTCCTGCGTGTCTTGCGCGCTCACCACAACGATCCCCCCAAACAAGAAGCAAAGGGCAAACATTACTTTTTTCATCTTATTCGATAGTTTAGTTGAACATTCTGTTGCCCGCCTCTAGAGGAATTATATGCCATGGCGAAGGGCAAGAGATATTTTGTTGTAAACCAAACTATTACTTGCAACCAGCGGTACTGGTATGGACGAAACTGTTGAATGATTCTACATTGGTGGGAAATCACATACCCGTCATAGGGTAGTGCCTGTCCTGAGCGGGCGCGCGAATGCGCCGCTCAGGACAAGCCCTTGAAGGAGCAAAGGAAGAAAATCCTAATACCTATAGTAATCCGGCTTGAACGGACCTTCCACCTGCACGCCGATGTACTTCGCTTGTGAGGGGGTAAGTTCTTCCAGGTCCACGCCGATCTTCTTCAGGTGCAGGCGAGCAACCTTCTCATCCAGGTGCTTTGGAAGCATGTACACCTTATTCTCGTATTTGCCGTGGTTGGTCCAGAGCTCCAGCTGGGCAAGGGTCTGATTCGTGAATGAATTAGACATCACAAAGCTTGGGTGGCCCATCGCACAGCCGAGGTTTACAAGCCTTCCCTCCGCCAGGAGGATCACCTGACGTCCGTTCTTCAGCGTGTAAAGATCAACCTGCGGTTTGATCGTGTCTTTGGTGGCGTTCTTATTCAGCCATGCAACATCAATTTCGTTGTCGAAGTGACCGATGTTACACACGATCGCCTTGTCCTTCATGTTTTCAAAATGGCGGCTTGCAACGATACTGTGGTTTCCGGTAGCCGTCACGATAATGTCAGCGTCCTTTACGGCATCGTCCATTCTTTTGACAGCATATCCGTCCATCGCCGCCTGTAATGCGCAGATCGGATCAATCTCCGTAACGATCACGCGCGCCCCGGCACCGCGCAGTGAAGCGGCAGAACCCTTTCCGACATCGCCATATCCGGCGACAACTGCCACTTTACCCGCGATCATAACGTCTGTCGCACGGCGAATGGCATCGACGCATGACTCCTTGCAACCATATTTGTTGTCAAATTTGGACTTCGTTACGGAGTCATTGATATTAATCGCCGGAAGCGGAAGCTTGCCATTGTTCATTCGTTCGATGAGGCGGTGCACGCCCGTAGTGGTTTCTTCAGAAATTCCACGAATGCCGGACACCAGTTCCGGGAAGCGATCAAGGACCATATTTGTAAGATCGCCGCCATCGTCGAGGATCATATTCAGGGGCTTTCCATCGGGGAAGGCGTGCAGCGTCTGCTCAATACACCAGTCGAATTCCTCTTCATTCATGCCTTTCCAAGCGAAGACCGGTATTCCAGCAGCTGCGATTGCTGCTGCTGCATGATCCTGTGTAGAGAAAATATTGCAGGATGACCACGAAACTTCGGCGCCTAATTCAACCAGGGTTTCAATAAGGACAGCGGTCTGAATTGTCATGTGAAGGCAACCTGCGATTCGGGCACCCTTCAGAGGCTTCTGAGGACCGAATTCTTCGCGGGTGGCCATGAGTCCCGGCATTTCAGCTTCGGCTAACCGGATTTCCTTTCTTCCCCATTCTGCGAGGGAAAGATCTTTTACTTTGAATTTGAGCTTTTCGTCAACTGTCATTTTATTCAATTTTCGGGTTATTTGGACCTGCCGTGGCCGACAGGCTTGCAAAAATACGACAAAGGTTTAAGAATCCGAAGCCCTGCCTACGCGAGGCGCTTCGGCAGGCAGGCCTGCCTAGGCCAAGCGCTTTAGCATAGGTGGGCCTGCCCACCGAAGCTTTAGCGTAGGTGGGCATGGCTTTTAACGATAGCCGGTGTGAGACTCATTCTCCGCAGAAACCTCTCGTTATGGAAAAAACAAAAATCAGGATTGGTGTCGTCTCAGACGTGGTCTGCCCCTGGTGCTACATCGGCAAACGCAGGTTGGAAAAGGCGATGGAACTGGCGTCAGACCGGTTCGAATTTGAAGTTGAGTATTTCCCGTTCGAACTTAATCCGCACTTGAGCGAAGAAGGCGCGGACTACCAGGAGTATCTCTGTAAGAAATATGGTGGCGAAGATCGCTTTCACCAGCTGACCGAGCATCTGCGGCTCACAGCCGCGCGCGAAGACATTCCTTTTAAGCTGGAGATGCAGAAGACCATGCCCAACACGCGAAATGCGCATCGCATCATCATGATCGCCCGCGACGAAGGGAAACAACTCGAAGTCGTCGAAGCGTTTTTCCGCGCCTACTTCACGGAAGGCGTTGACCTCACCCGGGTTGACAACCTCATCGAGATCGCCGAAGAGGCTCAATTGGATACCGAACTTATCGAGGCATTGCTGAACAGTAACACCGGGAAGCTGGAGATTGAAATGGCCGAAAAGGAATTGCAAAATCTCGGCATTACCAGCATACCCCTCTACATCTTCGAAAACAAGTTCGCCGTCTCAGGCGCACAATCGGTCGAAGCGTTTACAAAGGCATTTGAAGAAGCAGTGGCCATGACCCGGACGGACTATACCCAGCCTGCCGATGCACAAGCCTGACCCACCGGCAGGCAGACCTGCCTGCTGACGCATGAGCCAAGCAGGCACCGTTGTCAATTGTCAATTTGCCCATTGTCAACTACTTCTCCAACTCCTCATGCCGGATCACCGCCGTCCACACACTAGTCTTGTCTCCGTCCATTCTCGTCCAGATTGGAGCGATCACTCCCTTGTGCGCAGAGATGCTGATGCGCGCAGCGGACATCTCACCTTCCTCTGGCGTAAAGGGAGTCTCGCTGATCAGCTTGTTGGTGAAGGATGCGCCGCCGTTGGTAGAGTAAGCCAGGTAGACATCGGTATTGTTGTCATCGTAATTTCTTCGGTCGTAGTAGATGATGTAGATATAACCTGTGGTTCCATCGATGGCCATCCACGGTAGATATTGATGCTTGCCTGCCGCGTCGTTGTTCACGCGCATCGGTGTTGCCCAGTTGTCACCGTAATTATGCGACCGCGTGAACCAGATGTCCGAGTCATTCTCGCCATTGCGCTGATCGGCCCACGCCATGTACAAACTTCCCCGCAAAGGTCCTTTGCTGGCATCGGTCATCAGGACGGGCATGCTGTTGCACTTGATGTGACCGGGTATTTTGATGTCGGCTCCCTTTTGCGATTCGACAACAATATCATTGCTAAGCCACCACTCGCCCCCGTTGAACGAGCGATCCAGAAATATCTTTCCCCCGTTGCTCCAGGAGATGAGCACCTTTCCGTCGAAGGTGACAATCGGCACAGCGCCGCTTACGGAACTTTGACCCTCCAGGCAATTCCCGGGTTGCTGCGAGATCACGACCGGATCAGTCCATTTCTTACCGTTCTTGGACATACTGAACAACACATTGGACTGACATCCGGAATCCGGGTCGACGCTCTTGTCGACCGTTGTCCAGGTGACATAGAGACTACCCCGGCTATCAATCGTCGCCCAGGGGTTGTTTTGGTTCGCCGGTGTACTGAAGGCCATCGCTTCACCGGTAGACCATGTCACTCCTCCGTCTCCGGAAGTTTGTATGACTACACGCGTTGCCTTTTCCGACCCGGCATCGGCTCCCGCAACTGCGGGCTCAGAAAGATGAAAGTAGAAAAAGTTGCCTTTATCGTCAGTGATGATGGACGGCTCGCCGAAAATACCTAAGGCCGACGACGCCTTCGTCTTATTCCAGGTTTTTCCGCCATCTTTTGTGACGTAAATGTTGTCCGGCGTCGAAGCCGCGACAATGTTTTCCGGACGGCGTGGATTGACTGCGATCACAGGCTGGCAAAGTCCTCCCCTCGTGACTTCCGCCTCATCCAACATGACATTTTTGAACTGGCACACACCCGGCAGTACCTGGGTGAGGATAATGAGTGCCATCAGCGTTCCCTTCAGACTCATAGAGATTCAAGTAATGCAATCTTTCGCAATTATGAAAGTCATCCAACGCCTGACGCCTGCAACCAATCGACGAACCTAAATCAAAGCCATCGCCATATTTGGCGCAATCGTCGAAATATACTAGCGGCCTTTTCTGCACCACACTGTGGAATTAACCCACAACGGTTGACGCCGTGGCTTCCATGAATCAAAAAGTAAAAATACCATTCGACGGCTAAAATCGACGCTTTAACAGCCAAATCCGCTGTTCGACGTTTGGCCCGTCACTCTACCCTATCCTGTCGCGCGATTTGTTGATACGACCGTGAAATAGAATCTAAAACACAAACACAAATAGTTATGATCCGAAAATTCATCCTGGGTTTAGCCGTTGTGGGAATCGCGTGGGGTTGCAATAACAAACAGAAAGAAATTGCACTTCAATCAGAAGTAGATTCCCTGAGAACAGAGTTGCAGGAAAGTCAGCAAACCGCTGAAGCCCTGCAAGAAGTGGGAGTTATGATAGACTCCATTGATGCCAGCCGCCAGTTATTGCGCACCGATATGGTGGAAGGCGCGTCCTATCAGGACTACAAGAATCGTCTTGCCAGCATTCGCGAATACGTGAAGGAAAGTCAGGCGAAAATTGAAAAGCTCGAAAAAAATGCGAAACAAAATCGCGGTTACGCGGGTACGATCCGACGTCTGAAGGCCGACCTTGAAGAGACCACCAACAAGCTCACATCGCTCGAGGAAGAAGTGAAGAGCGTCAGAGCTGAAAATGCTACCCTGACCCGCCACGTTTCAGCCCGCGACTCAGTCATCATCGTCAACGAGATGGCATTGCGTCAACGAGAGGAAAATCTCGCAACTCTGGAGACGCAGATGCAGGAGCTAAACGTTGAGAGCAAGAACTTCGCCGCTGACTCTTACTTCATGCAAGCCAAAGCGATGGAAGAAGCTGCTAATCGCACTCAGTTTGCTCCGAAGAAAAAGAAGAAAGCACAGCAGGAAGCACTGGAACTCTACAAGAAAGCGCTGGAGATGGGCAAGAATGAAGCTCAGGCCAAAGTAGAGGAACTTGAAAAGGACTTGGGTTAGTTGATTTGAAAAATTTAAGATCTAAAATTTGGAATGGGCGCGTGCGCAGAGACCAAAAATCTTAAATTCTAATTTGACCATTTCACTTAGCGGATAGATCAAGGGCACGGAGAATTTTCTCCGTGCTTCTTTTTTTATTCAGGTTTGGAGTCACACCGGACGTACACGACTCCACTCCTAAATCTTAAATTTTGAATCATGGATTTGTATCCAGTTAACCTTTTCTTTTTTGAGAAAAGATGCAATTCCAAGTTTGCAATCCTCACTTCCTCTTGCCTTGGCGTTCATCTCGGAGGCGAAGGTAAGGGCGTCGTCGAGCGGCAAAGACTGAACCCGCGCGATCATTTGCTTGGTGACTCCCATCGCATACGCGGAATTATTTTCGATCAGCTGAAGAGCGAACTCTTGAACTTCTCCTGCCAGTTCGTCGCGTGCGTGAATGGAGTGAACCAATCCCATCTTCAGCGCCTGCTCGGCGGTTATCACCCTTCCGCTAAGCAACAACTGTTTCGCCCGGGATTCTCCTATCCTGCGGAGAAGGAAGACCATGACGATGGCGGGAACAAATCCGATGCGTACTTCAGTATATCCAAAGTTGGCTTCCGGTGCTGCAAAAGTGAAATCGCAGACAGTCGCAAGGCCGCATCCGCCCGCGAGCGCATGGGAATGAACCTGGGCGATGACCACCTTCCGCAAGTGATAGATCTCAAGAAAAAGCTCTTTCAGATGATCGGAGTCCGCTAGATTCTGTTCGAAAGAATTACTTTGGAGCTGTTCGAGGTACCGAAGGTCGGCGCCGGCGCAAAACGTCTGGCCGTTTGCACGCAGGATAATGATGCGGGCCTGCTCATCCTCTTCCGCTGCCTTAAATGCTACGCGAAGCTCGGAAACCAGCTCATAACTCAACGCGTTGCTCTTCTCCGGCCTGTTTAGTGTTATGTAGGCAATGCGGTCGCGCACCGCATATTGAATGTACTTCATGTATCCCGCTTTTGGATTTCGATGTTAAACGCGCCCTGGTGCAAGACCGAATGCACGTACAATTTATGCAACTTCGACGCCTCTAAAAAACGCGTGGCAAAGAAAAAAGAATTACTGCTATCCAGAATGATCCGCCCACACCGGATATTCTCCATTAGCTGCGGAAGTTCGATCGCGTTGTTTCCTATGATAACCATGTCCACCTCGAGCGCCGGAGGCAGATTGGCATCGGGACTCAGCAATTGAAGGATCCTCCTCCCCTTCCAAAGGATCAATGTGCCGCCATGAAAAACATGCTGCCGGGGTTCAACTTCTCTTTTCACTCCTGCGATAAGCCTGTTAGGGAGAATGTGGTACTTCATCATGGTCACATCCGAGGAGAGCGCCGAGTCAGCAAGAAAAGCAGTCTTCGCATCCGCTATCAGGTCTATCGCGCTGTGTCCCGGAACCTTGTATACGGTAACGCGACTCACATCGACATCGCGGTAGAAATGAATCCACTGCAGTACGACTATTCCGGTGAACATAAGAGTGCCGCTTATGAGATAGCGAAACTTCCTCAACTCGAAAAGCGTAAGCAAGAAAATGATGCCCGCCATCAGCAGCACGCATTGCCATTCACTGATGAAGACGCCGCCGGTGACGCTGAAAGGAAATGCCTCCATCGTGAACACGATTGCATTCAGGAAACGAATTACCAGTTCCAGGCAAAAGCCCAGCGCGACGGCTACGGGAGTAATGAAGCTCACGGCGAGAAGGGCGAGCCCGGCGATCAAGACAACAAACGACAAGGGAACAACCAGGAGGTTGGACAACAAAAAATAATTCGGGAATTGATGAAAGTACAACAACCCTAGCGGGAACGTGGCAAGCTGCGCGGCGATCGACACCGCGATGATCTTCCAGACTTCAACGGTCAGGACATGCGCAGGCTCCCAAAGTCTCAAAATGCGCGGATACATGTAGACGATGCCAAGCACCGCCAGGTACGATAGCTGGAACCCGACTGAAAAGATGAGGAACGGGTCATAGATGAGCAGGCAGAAGGCTGATACGGCAAGTGTGTTGTAGACATTCGTGCTTTTAGCCCACGGTCTTGCCACGGCGAGAAACGAGAACATCATCACCGCCCGGAGCACAGAAGGGTTGAGCCCGGTAACGAAGGCGTACAACCACAGGATCGCCAGCGACAGGAATGCGACGAGCCACTTGCCCCGCGGAATCCGGCCCAGGGGCGAAAACATTTTCAGCAGGATGAAGTAGATGATACTGATGTGCAATCCTGAGACAGCCAGGATATGCATAGAACCCGTTGCAGAATAAGCGTTCAGCAATTCGTTGTCCAGCCCATCGGTGACTCCCAGCACCAACGCCGAGGCGATCGCCTGCTGACGTTCACCCTCCACGAACCGGCTCAACGTTGCTTCTGCCCAGGCTCTTCCTCGAAATGCCAGGTCCGTAAACCGATTAGGTGGATCGCGCCGGACCTTCATTGCACCGTCTTTCCGAATAAATTGCTGATGAAAGATATTTCGGAGCGTGAGATGCCGGCGGTAATCGAATTCACCGGGGTTCGCCGGCCCATCGGGCAATTCAGGTTGCCCTCTCACGATGAGGACGTCGCCATAGCGGAAGGGTTGCGGGAAATCCGTTTTGGAAAAGTACAGAATGATCTTTCCGGATCGCTGTTGCCACCGGTCACTGTGAACTCTTGTCACGCGCGCTTCGAGCTTCCACGAACGCGCTTTCTCCTCCGCGTATCGCGTAATGACCGCCTCGTAATACGCGATATCGCCTTCAGCGTTCAACAGGTGATCCGGTCTTCGCGATTCAGTCCTGGAGATCAGGTATCCATACCCGAGGAAAAATATCAGGGGAAGTGCTATCCAACCCGGGTTGATGAGCGTGCGAATTCTGCGGCCGGAAAAGACAACTAGAAAATACAGGATCGTCAGGACAGCGATGAGGATGTAGCAGGCGGTGTCGCCTGGAAAGTCCGGAAAATAGTAGGCAAGCAGGATTCCCCCGATGAAAAACAACACCGTCCGAACGAAGGTATAGGGTATCCAGCGGAGCATTGGGGAAGGTAGTGAAATTTTTGAAGCCTTCCCTTTCAAAGAGCCTGTCCTGAGCCGTCGCGTCCCCTATCGAAGAACCCGTCCTGAGCCGCGCCCAGGCTGCAAATTTACCTACTCGAACAAAATATTCACCACACTATCATATCCCAGCCCTAACAATTCTGCTGCGTTGCCTTTGTAAATGCCGATCTCCAGGAAATCGAGGCTGTTGAAGACGAGGAAGCACTCGCCCTGTTCGGCCTGGCTGTAGGACGCGTGGATCCGGCGAAACTTTTCGCCTCCGAACTGGATGGTGAAAGCTTTGTCCTTGCTCAGAATATCGAATGCCTGCCGGGGAATATTCGTGATCAGGTTTCCGAAGTGGTCCACACGAATCACATGACCGGTGATTTGTTTTCGCGTAGCCTTCACCTGCCGGTCGATCAGCCGTTTGTATTCCGCCATTGGCTTGCCTATGCTGGCGGGATCCTTGCCACTGGCAAGCAGGCAGGCGACCGGTGCGAGTACATTTTTTTCCGGAAAAGTTGTCGGAGCTTCATCGGGACTAATATCGCGGATCTGCTCCGGCGCATGATCGCTGATCAGACTCAGGAGGCCGTTGTCAACACCCACGAAGAAATGGCCTTCTAGTTTGAGCAAGATAAAAGCGTCACCCCGGTTTCCCGACGAATCAACTCCCACCAGGTGAACGGTGCCCTTTGGAAAATCGCGGAAGACGGATCGAAGGACGTATGCTCCATGGCCGATGTCGAACAGTCGGATCTGGTGGCTGATATCGACGATACGAAGGTCGGGATTAGTGGACAGAATCCGCGCTTTGATAGCGGCTACATAGTGGTCACTTTCTCCAGCGTCGGTCAAAAGCGTAACTATGGCCATTCAGAAAAGCGGGTTTAATTTTTAACAGGCGCTGACGGCGCCTGATTGGTTATACTAATGATCTGGCTAAATTACGGGATTGTTGGGAATTTTTTGGAACGTCAGTTGTTGTATCGAGACCAAAACTAACTTTTCCTGAAAATCGTTAACTTACCAAAATAAAACACCTTTATACATTTGATCGAAAAAGTAGTAAATCTCGAAAACATCTCGCTGATCGACTTCCTGGGAGTCGAAAACAAGAACATCGACTCGCTCGCGGCGGCCTTTCCAAAGAGCCGCATCGTATCCCGAGGCAATCAAATCGTGCTGAAGGGAAGTACTTCGGAAATTGTACAAATAGACGACATCCTCGCCTCATTGATCCAGCACTATCACAAATACGGCCGTATCACGGAGGAAAATGTAAAGAGTTACATTTCCCGCGAGGAGGAGATCACCGCCATTCCGGATTCGGTGAATGGCGTTACCCCCGACGGTGTCATTATTTACGGAACCCGCGGCTCTGCCATCAAGGCGAAAACGCTGAATCAGCAGCGACTTGTCGACGAAACCCGGGAGAACGACCTGGTCTTTGCCCTGGGGCCCGCAGGAACCGGGAAGACTTATATATCGGTGGCGCTGGCTGTCCAGGCCCTGAAGAGCAAAGCGGTGAAGAAGATCATTATTTCGCGCCCGGCCGTGGAGGCGGGTGAAAACCTGGGTTTTCTGCCCGGCGACCTCAAAGAAAAGATCGATCCGTATCTCCGGCCCATATACGATGCGTTGAACGATATGATCCCGTACGAAAAGCTTAGCTACTACATGGAGCGTGAGATCATCGAGATCGCACCCCTGGCCTACATGCGGGGTCGCACCCTAAACAACGCCTTTATCTTACTGGACGAGGCACAGAACACCACGCCCATGCAGATGAAGATGTTCATGACGCGCATGGGACCCGAATCCAAAATGATCATCACCGGCGATCCCACACAGATCGACCTTCCCAGCAACCAGCGATCCGGGCTGACGGAAGCTATTCGCATCCTGAAGGACGTAAAGGGAATTGGCTTCGTAGAACTCACGGAGAAAGACGTCGTCCGCCACCGCCTGGTGAAAGACATCATCGACGCTTACGGGCGGGAGACATCCTCTTCCCAGAGCAAGGCCTGAACGACCTGAATTGAGCTAAACCGAAGAGTTTTAATCTCACGGAGGGTCCCGATTGAAAATAGAGCTAGACCCAAAGAGTTTTATTTCACGCAAAGCTCGCAAAAGACGCTATTAAATGCCGGTACTACTTTAGCCCGTCGGTTTGTTAAAATGATCATGTATCTGATGACTCATCGGCCAATGGCTCGCAAAGCGGAGTCCCTCACGAGCTCGGGTGGTGCTGATTGAAGATTGGACTAACCCGATCGAGAGATATTTCACGGGAAGCGCTATAAATACAATCTATCAACCTAAGCCCTTGCACTTTCTATGAGCTGTTCAGTTGGACCACGTATCACCGTTTGCGGTCTCTGGCGAAGAGACTCGAAAGTACAGAGAGACGTTGTGTACTACGAGAACATTTGACAACCTGCATTAACCTTTGCGAGCTTGGCGAGCTTTGCGTGAAATTTCACCCTCGCGGTTTAGACTAATCTTCAAACCTCCCCACCCCCAGAAAACCCACAGGCAAGTCACTTTTCCCCTTCGTCACCAGATCTGCCAGCACCTCACCTACCACCGGCACGAACTTGAACCCATGCCCACTGAAACCGCAGGCAATTGACACTCTCTTCCCGGAACCCGGGAGGTGGTCGATGATGAAATGCGCATCGGGACTATAAGTATAGAGACACTGCCTGGTGTGCACGATGTTCTCACCCGCCGACGGGATGTATTTCCTCAGGAAACTGCGAAGCTTCTCTTCTTCTGATGGTGATGGCTGTGCGTCAATCCCTTCCGGACCGCACGGCACACCCGGAAAATGGTGCGCCAACTTAAGGCCTATTGGTCCCGAGCCGTCGCGTACCTGTGGAAATCCGTAAAATGTTCCCAGCTCCGGATCTTCCACAAACCAGCACGGAAAACTTTCGGTCGAAAATTCATCGTGATGGGGTGGCTCGATCCAGGCGAGCAGTTGTCGGGTGACGTCGAGTTTAACCTTCAGTTGCGGGATGACGCGGGAAGTCCAGGCGCCGGCGGTGATCACAAGCTTCTCCGCGGTGTAAACAGATTTTTCCGTCGTCACAGCCACACGGTTTCCTTCGACGTGCCAGCACAACACCGGCGTATTCCGCAGGATCACCGCGCCGAATTTTTCGGACGCGTCGATGTAGGTCCGGATTGCAGCTTCGGGCGTGATGAATCCCGCATCGGGCTCGTAGATGACGTCGAAGTCGGCGGGAACTTCAAATGCCGCGAACCTGCGACCGCACTCCGCGTGACTCAGGTTTTCAATATGAATATCGTGCAACACTGCCGAGTTGCGAATGCCGGCGATGTTTTCGTTATCCGGTTTGCCGAAGTAAACGATACCCGTGCGGTGGTAGAGCTGAGATCCGGTGTCTGCCTCGAGAGCCTGCCAATTTTCGTACGCGCGTTCGAGGAGCGGCACATAGTCGGGGTGTTCGAAGTACGCTTTGCGGATGATGCGCGACTGGCCCGCATGCGATCCGCGGTCATGCGGCGGCTCGAACTGGTCGAGGCCTAGCACCTTCTGTCCGCGTTTCGCCAAAAAATAGCAGGCCGCCGAACCCATAGAGCCGGTGCCGATGACGATGGTGTTGAAGACGTTAGTCATTAGTAATTGGTTATTAAGGCACCGTGAGTGGTGAGTAGTGAGTTCTGCCCTGCCTCGTGTTGCCTCGCGCAGGTGATGGGTGGTCAGACCGCTGGTTAGCCATGTTGTTGGTTAATTAGTTAGTCCTTCATCTCAAATTAATCATTAGTCGTTGGCAATTAGATGTTGTCTTCGCTAATGGCTACTGGCTATTGGCTATTGGTATTAGCGAAGGTAGCCACAACGGGGGTAGTTCTCAAAGCGTGTGGTTCTTCGCTGCATTTCTGCGCGGATGGCATCTTCACACCCTGCTTTGAAAAGTTGACAATTAGGCAATTGGACAGTTGACAACGGGGGTAGGGCTCAAGGCATGTGGTTCTTCGCTGCATTTCTGCGCGGATGGCATCTTCATGCCCTGCTTTGAAAAGTTGACAATTAGGCAATTGGACAGTTGACAACGGGGGTAGTTCTCAAGGTGGGTGCTCCTTGGCCGCATTTCTGCGTGAAGGGAATCACCCAAGGCACGCTTTGAAAAGTTTACAATTAGACAATTGACAACGGGGGTAGTTCTCCATGCGTGTGCTTCTTCGCATCATCTACGAGAATGGATCATCAAGCCCTGAAAGGGCGATATATACTAGCCCAGGTTGACGAGCGCCAGCGAGGAGGCCTGGGTTAAAAAGGGTAAAAAATCGAAGCCCTGAAAGGGCGAAAGACAATTCGAAGCACATTCGTTCCGTTTGCCAATCCGAATTATTGAAACTCTCCTCGCCCAATACCGTCCTCACGGCCGGTTAAAATCCGATCAAAATCCAGAAATTCATACATCGCCGATATAATCCAACGAGAATCATTGCTGAAAATGAACTTTTCCTCATATTTGCATCCTTCCTTTGCCGGAGCTCCAGGGGCGTGTTACAGAGCCTATGTAGTAAACCCTGCTAATGGGGCTCTGGCGAAGACAAGCCAAAGTGGCGGAACTGGTAGACGCGCACGACTCAAAATCGTGTACCTTCGGGTGTGAGGGTTCGATTCCCTCCTTTGGTACTCATGAATTGTACTAACAAAAAAGCCTTCAGATGATGAAGGCTTTTTTGTTAGTACTGAATTGTCGCCGGCGGAGGCCGTCTACAAACTTCATTCGCACTCACCCTGGCTTGCTTTTCCGTTGGATTCCTGATCCAACCATTTGTCGTGTCGGACTCTCCATGAACTCGCTCATGGTGTATGTTCTTTTCCCCAACAATGGTTATTTTCACATCAAAACCATCGCACCATCCTCCCCTAACCCTCCAAGATGCTCCACTCCGAAAACCTCGTAAAACATTTCCGAAAAAAACGAGCCCTCCATGATGTGACCTTTAGCATTAAGGAAGGCGAAATTGTCGGCCTCGTCGGGCCAAATGGCTCCGGAAAAACTACGCTCCTGAATATCCTGACAGGAATGATCCGACCCGACTCCGGAGACTTCCATCTCAAAGATGGCATCAAGGCAGGCATGGCCATCTCGCGAAATGGCTTCTTCAATGACATGACAGCTGAGCAGAATGTCACGCTTTACGGAAAACTCCAAAAGGCAGAAAGGAGAAGAGTCGCAGACCTGCTAAAGGAATTTAATGTTGATTTCGGAGCGGTTCAATTCGGCGAATTGTCGGCAGGAATGAAACAACGGATTGCACTCCTCATCCCTTTTTTGACCGACAACCACCTGATATTCCTCGACGAACCCTCCAACCATCTCGACATCGATTCACTTCTAATCCTCAGAAACAAGATCCTTGACCTGAAAAAACGCGGCGTTTCATTCCTCATCACGAGCCACAATTTCACCGAT
Source organism: Flammeovirgaceae bacterium (assembly GCA_044507775.1). Taxonomy (GTDB): domain Bacteria; phylum Bacteroidota; class Bacteroidia; order Cytophagales; family Cyclobacteriaceae; genus Chryseosolibacter. The sequence goes on from JBIQIY010000007.1 coordinate 162,444, forward strand.
TTGGAACGGGTATGTGACCGGATCATGATCTTGCAGGACGGCCAGCTGGTTGCTGACCGTTCGACTGACTTGCTCATTCAGCAATTCGGCTCTCTGGAGGAAGCGTATCTGCATATGAAAAATTAGCTATGGAGGTCATCGGATTTGAAGCGCAGAAAATCATACAGCGACGTTACTCGCTCGTCCTGCTGGTCGGCACTGCAATACTATTTCCGGCAATCCTAAAAATTCTGTCTCATCTCAGCGCAGTAGAAGATCAACTACCTGAAGGAATTTTCGTCGATAATGTCGCATTCTCCATTATCAACTACACGCAGACCTACTTCTTCATTCCACTGTGGATAATCGTATTCGTCGGTAATGAACTCGCGCACGGCCATGTGAACAGAGTCGTCTTCTGCAGATCAAGACGTTTCTATTTCCTGGCAAAAATTGCTTACTGCGGAATCATCACGCTCTTCTTCTCCTGCATAGGCCTGATAACTCTCCTGATAGCGATAAAAACATCACCATACGCTAGCCTTTTAATTCCATCATTTTTTTACCAGGATTTCTTCGCGCAACTATTTCTTTCCAGCCTGTCCTTCTCACTTCTGATATTGTGCCTGGTTTTTGTGCTTCGCTCAGCTCTAAAGACGTTCATCGTGTATTTTATCTGGTCGGTTGTGGAGGACATTGCGTTTACAGTATTCGATAAACTATTTCATATCCAACTAAGCTGGCTTCCTTTACACCTTGTTCGAAGCTTTTACTCGATAAATGGGAAAGTTGACCTGGATAGCTATTACCATCCACTCAGGGAAGATATGCTACAAGTGGTCCCCGCTATAGGGTTCATCTTGGTCGTCACGGTCCTTTCATACAAAGCTTTTCTCAAGTGTGATCTTCCCGTTCTTTCAGACTAGCGAACCGCTCTTCATGAAATGTGCGGATTTCAGGGTGACTCTTTTTCTTAGTGGCCAAATTCAAGTACGCCTCTACCACCCGAGCCAGTGCGGGCGTCCGGCAAGGCCTCCTCATATTACCTTGTTTCTCGACAAAATTTCATAGAGCCATTCCGGAAGCATCTCTTTTCCCCTCGGAAAACGCCTGGTATTCCTTTATGAAATCCTTATCATCCATCTCAATAGAAAACACCGGCTTGGCGTCATAATCAAAATTAACGTCAAAAACACCGTTGGCCTTGATTGCCATTTTCATTCCAAACCATGCGCCCTTCTCGGGAGAGACGTTGTACATCGCCTTCCTCAGCTCAAGAGCCAAGGAAGAAGCATATTCTCTGGAATTGGTGCCCCGAGAAGTCCGGGCGGCGTATGTCGTCACGACACCTTGTCGCGTAAAGGAGCTTTCACTCTCACACAGGGTTATGACTGACTGACTTACAAAGTTGATCTCATCCCAGTCAGCCGAGGGAACTGACTGCACATGAACCATTCCAATCCTTTCAATCAACTTGCTGACATCATCCATAACTATTTCCGTGAAGAGTTCAACTGTGACTCGGGCAACTTAATCCCGTGGTCATCCAAATATTTTTTTTACTTTCGCGACCCATTCGCTTCCGCTGTTCATCAGACGCATCAATTCGTGGCCAGGTTCGTAGTTGCTGACGATGTACTGGCGAAGCAACTTCTTTTCTTTCTGATGAGTCATTACTTCTTCCCAGTTTAAATTTCCCGCAATCAGGACGTCTGGAAGATGCGTCGTTATCAGGCTGTCGAAGTCCGATTCACTCCTGTGATCCAGCGTGAGATGTGGAAAAAAAATCTTACCAGGGAGGATAAATCGACTTGGCTTTTCTCGCTGATATCCGACAACAAAACGTCGATGTTATAATGCTGGCCCAGAAAAATGATCTTGAAGTGCGGGTTCCGGATGACAACACGCTGAGCCCCCAGGAATTCAGGTTTGAACCCGAACAAGGTCCCGTACTCATCAATAGTCGTTTCAATTCGATGCTAAGAATCACTTATGCGCAATCTTTAATCCTTCAACATAATAAATACCAGTCGCACTTGCAATGGATGCATACCCGTCTATTCGACATGCGCATGTGAAACTGATAATCTGCTTCGATCAAAGTGTGCAGTGCTCACCTTATATGGCCATCCCTACGGGATTCAAAAAGAATAACGCAAATCATTTTCTACCATAAGGTCATCCCTAGCGGGATTAAGTCTCGACCAAACCGGACATCTGATTGCTGAATCGAGTGAGGGATGACACCTTTCTAGTCACAATCTCATCGTAGTTCGAGAGAGGCAATCTCATCGAAGTTCGAGAGAGGCAATCTCATCATAGTATGAAAAGGGCAATCTTATTACAGTTCAAAAGGAGCAACTCATAATCGTTCGAGAGGGCAATCTCATCGTAGTGCGTGTGTGTAGTGCAATCTATTGGGAGTGCGAGAGTGACAATCTCATTATAGTATGAAAGGGACAATCTTATTACAGCTCAAGAGGAGCAACCTCATCATAGTTCGAGAGGGGCAATCTCATCGTAGTGGGTGTGTGTGGTGCAATCTATTGAAGTGCGCTAGGGCGACCTAATTGTAGTCCCGTTAGGGACGGGCCTATTACAGTCCCGTTAGGGACGATCTTATGGTAGGGCGGGGTGAAGCTTGCGGGACCCCGCCCAAAAAGGTGTCGTTAAAATCAAGTCCCGTAGGGACGGCCGTATATGACGCACTCTCTTTCTGCACCAGGTGGTTCTTCTGAATCTGATATTTATCACGTTCCAGGCGCGATTGCTCAGCGGATATGACCATCCCTACGGGATTCAAAAAGAATAACGCAAATCATTTTCTACCATAAGATCATCCTAGCGGGATTCAGTCTCGACCAAACCGGATATCTGATTGCTGAATTGCGCGAGGGATGACATCTTTGTAGTCACAATCTCATCGAACACCCGGTTGCTGACAGGCGTCAGGGCGAGGAGCTTTTCGACCCACGTTTGAAGGATTTTTATCGATCAAGGAAAAATCGATTGTAGTCCCATCAGGAAAGATCTGATCGAGCAGCAGTAGAAAGCTCCTTGATTTTCAATTCAAACCCTATTATCGAATTAATGAGAGTACCTATCGGGAAACTATCCCCGATCTCCGGGATTTCGCAAGTCTGGTGAATAACCGAACTTCATCTCATTAAACCCATCACCAAAAATCTAATCCATAAATCTAATCCCTCCTAATATGAAACACATCCTGCTACTCGCTCTCGCAATGACGATCTGCACTTCGTCGTCGATTTTCGCACAGTCCAAAGGCCAGATGGCTTTCACCAGCTCCTCTCCCAATGCAAACAAACTTTTGAGAAGCGCATGGGTCGACATCGCTGATTTCAAGATCGAAGAAGGAAACAACACCTTGGATCAACTTCTCAAGGAAGATCCGCATTGTGCCATGGCCTACGTCTCACTGTTTCCATCATCCGAAGAGGACCTTGCAGACAACCTGAAAAAAGCTGAAAGCCTGAATCTATCAATGGACGAGCAGATGCTCTTGAAGGGAATCATGGCCCATCTGAAGAACGCACCGACGCAGGAACATTTTGCTCCACTGCTCAAAAAATATCCGTCCGATGACTATCTACAGCTCATGATAATGTTCAACAGCGAACCGGAAGCCGCCTTCCGGATCGGAGAAGGTCTCATCAAACGGAAACCCAAGTTCGCACCGGCGCATAACCTGCTCGGTTACCTCTACATGGCCAAAAACGACATGGTGAAGGCAGAGGAGCATTTCAATAAATATATTTCCCTCCGCCCCGAACTCGCTAATCCGTACGACTCCAAGGGAGATTTTCTGATGACGGCAGGTAAAACGGAAGAAGCCATCAAGCAATATGAAAAAGCGGCCTCATTAGGAATGACATCTTCGCAGGCAAAAGCCGAAAACGCGAAAGCCCAATTAAAATTTCCAAAACCCTCAAGCGACGACATCAGCACCATAAAAACCATTATTAGCGAAGCCTTTGACGCCATGAAGAAATCAGACGTCGATAAACTGGTGAAGGACGTCTCAGGACACATCGTCGAAATCTTTGGCGATCAAAGGGCAAACGTAGGCCTGCCGAACCTCCGCAAAAGATTCGTCGGGATGTTTGAGCATGGAATGGTTGAGAAACAAGCTTTTGCCATCGAAGCAGTCGTGGGAAGCGGTCCTATCGCCGCAGCTTACGGACGAAACGATGTTGCGTGGAAGGAGTCGGAGTCAGGGAATGTTACGGAGCAGAAGAACAACATGATATTCCTGCTGGACAAACAGCAAGATGGTGAGTGGAAAATTATAGCAGATCATTTCTACGATGGTACGCAAGATAACATGCCCTTGTCATCTGAAGACAAAACGAGCATCAATAAAGTCCTGGCGAAATGGGATGCCGCACTTGAACCCGGGCAGCAACTGACCGAAAGGCATCTGGAGGCGTTCGCAGTACAATATTCACCGCAAGCAATCGAGATCTTTCCGGACCAACTCTCCAACGTAGGGCTGCCGAATCTGAAGGCGCGCTGGGAGCAAATCAATGTTGACCGGATGAAAAGAAACAAGTTGAATCCGCTCGGCATCGAGGGACTCGGACGTAAAGCCATCGCCTGGGGAATCGCAAACCAGGATGTAATTGAAAAAGGCACGGGCACTCTGTATGAGTTTGAGTTTCCCTGGGTGATGATTCTCACGAAGGAAAAGGACAATGCCTGGAAAATATTAGCGATCCACTGGGGAAGTGACTAATCATCCCTCGAGATACGTGACAAATTTCTCCGCGATCGTTAATCCGTCTGCATAGGTGGTCGGCTTGACCAGGTATTCCTGCGCTCCGAGACTGTAACACTTGCGCTTTTCGTGTTCGTTCTCCGACGTTGAAAATATCACCACGGGAATATCTTTAAACCGCCTGTTGTTCTTGAGTTGGTACAACGTCTCTTTGCCGTTCAATACCGGCATATTGAGATCAATCACAATGAGCCTGGGCAACGGCTCCCCTTCCGGGACCTGTGAAAGGTTGCCAAGGGCCTCGTGACCGTTCCGGATGAACTTGATCTGCTTCTCCTTACCCAGATCCTTGAAATACTCGAACATGATCAGGTGATCCTCCTCATCATCATCAATAAACAGGATGTAGGCCTTGCTATTCATGTGCGACGCGTTCCAGCTCCACAATAGGAAGTGTAACTTTGAATTCTGCATACTCACCTGGCGTCGACAGCGCTGAGATGGAGCCGTGATGGAGTTCCGCGATCTTCCGGCAAATGGACAACCCTATACCAGTGCCCGGAATTTGATCCCTGGAATGCAGGCGTTCAAACAACCCGAATATTTTCTCGCGATACTCCTCCTTGAACCCGATCCCGTTATCTCGCACAGAGACTTCAACAAGCCCCTCTTTCAGCGATGCACTGATTCTGACAACGGGTGGGATATCCTGTTTAGAGTACTTCAAAGCATTTGACACCAGGTTCAAAAAAAGCTGCCGCAGCCGGATTTTGTTACCGAAGAGAATGGGCAGGTGATCAATTTGGACCGTTGCCATTTTTTCCCGGATCGCTACATCAAGATCGCGGATGATCTCCTGAAGAATCACGTTCAGGTCCACATCCTCGAATACCAGATTTTGCTGCTGTAGCTGCGAGTAAGACAACAGGTCATTGATGAGTTCTTTCATGCGACCGGCTGCGGCATTCATGTTCGCGAGTACGTTGGTAGCGTATTCATCCATCTGACCTGTGTACTTTTTCTTTAGCACATCCGAATAAAAAAACAATTTCCGCAGAGGTTCCTGAAGATCGTGCGACGCCAGGTGGGCAAACTGCTCCAGTTCGTAGTTGCTTCGGTTCAGTTCGATGATCTTTCTCTGAAGCTCCGACTGGTTATCATACAGGCGCTTTTGCGTTTCCTTCAACTCGCGATTGTCCTTGAGGGTCTGCTCGATTTGCTTCTGCGCGTGGATATCGAAAATGAAACCGATCCATCGTATGATGGCATCCTTCTCATTCTTCAAGGGGATCATCGAAAATATATGCCACAGAAAGTTACCCGACGACTTTTCCGCGAACCGGTATTGCGACGTAAAAGAAACCTGTCTTCCAAAGGCATTTTGGATGTCCTTGTTAAACATGGATACGTCGTCGCTGTGCACGAGATCCTGCCACAAATTCGCGGAAAGCGCCTTAGGCACCCTTCCGAAAAAAACCTGTAGCCACTTATTCGTATAAGTGATCGCCCCCCCATTACTAACCGACATGATCATCATCGGCAACGAGTCTGTGAGCATCCGGAAGTCATTTTCATTCTCCTGAAGCTTTTGCGCAAGTTCCTGCAGCAAAAGATTCTTGCGCCGCAGCTCGTCATAGGCCGATATAGGTGGTTCATTCTTGAAATGCTCGATAAATGAGTTTAGCTTATCATCCGTGATAATGTTGGAATAGTTAAGCTGTTTCTTAAGCGTGATAGCCAACTCTCTTCCCGTAACCTGAACGTCAACATTGTCGACCAGACGCCGTGCATAGTCGAGTGCTTCGTTGCACCGTGGGCTGAAATCACGGGTATCTCGGATCACCGCCAGCAGTACCTTCTTTCCCGACTCCTTTCCCACACAGAGCTTCAACTCGGCATTTTTTCCATAGCCGATCGCGCATCGTGCCACTTCCGAAATCGCCGTTGCAATGGTCGTTTGAGCAATCAGGGAAAAGCCTGTCAGCTCACACAATTTCATCGCCCGTTTGTGGGCCAGGATGAGGTCCATGTCGTTCTCCAGATTGACGCAAACAACTTCTTTCATATTTTTAGAGAACTTTAGCGATCAATATCGAAGAGTCATCGTTTCCCCTGGTGTAATCCTTGTAGATCGCGGCCGCGAGAATGATGTTGTCAAATTTCAGTATAGAGGGATAGCGACTCAAATCCCAGCGATTCTGAATCCCGTCTGTGCACATGATAAGATGTTGGTTCACTTCCATCGGAGAACTTGTCATGCTCATTGAATTCGGTATCGTCATCCCGATCGTGCCGTTGTACGACATATACGTCTTAAATTCCACTCCGACATACATGCGCGATAGTATGTTGCCCACTCCACACAAGCGCCACTCCCGCGCCAGCAAATCACACACCATCACAACGCCGACCAGCCCTCTCGTCTTCCGGATGTTCTGGTGCACATACCGGATGATATCGACGGGGTCGCTCTCCACGGCTTGCAGGAAACATTCCGCCGCTGCGTCAAACGCTTCTTTCGCGCGAATTCCATGGCCGAGGCCGTCGCCAAAAAAGATAGCGATCTCTGAATCCGTTCTCTTCACCGCAAAGCCATCACCACATACTTTCTCGTGAGGTTTGTTGACACAAAGAGCACGGATGTCAAGTTCTTCTATCACCGGAGCCACGTAGTCTTTGTTCTTCGTGCGAACCATACTGTATTGAACCGTTCCCCAGCCGGGAATGGAATACAGCTGTGAAATGGTGCTCAGTCGCATGATCGCTCCAAGTCCCTGTCCAAGCGTTTGCGTAGTGGATATACCATCCTTCAGCATTCGCGTCGTGTCTGCCATACCCGGGCCGCTATCGATCGTGACGATCTCACAAGACGAAGTCTTTCTGTCGAGATTCTGCACGCGCAACAATAATTCGCCACGGCCTGCGTGCTTGATGATATTCGACGTGAGTTCCGAGACAATAATGTCGATCTCACCCGCCTGCGCATTTGTAAAATGCGCACGGGCAACACGATTATGTATTTCACGCTTGATGTAGGACACATAACTGCGTTCCTCCATCTTAAAGCTGGTAAAGGTCTTATCCATGTTTCCACTTGATGATCGTCACGGTAGTACCCTTGCCAACCACAGATTCTATTTTAAAGTCACTTACAAGTCGCTTTGTTCCTGGCAGTCCGAGTCCCAGGCTTTTTGTCGTCGAGAACCCGTCTTTCATTGCGAGGTCAATATTGGGGATACCGGGGCCTTCATCCTTGAAGGTAAGCCGGATACCATTTTCACGTCCTTTGCTTATCGCCTCAATTGTCACCTGCCCACCGTTCGCGTACTTGAGCATGTTCCGCGCAAGCTCGCTCGCCGAGGTGATCAGCTTTGTCTGGTTGACCAGACCCATCCCAATCTTCGCGGCAAACTCCTTTACGCGATTGCGAAACGGAATGACGTCGACCTCCTTGACAATGGTCATCACTATTTTATTCAGTGTTACCATGTCCGCGTCCCTGGATGCGTTCCTTTGACGCAATTTTATGCCGGAGTAACTCCATGCCCCGCTCGACATTGAGCGCGCTGTAGACACCCTTCATGGGCAAGCCAAGCTCGACCAACGTAATGGCTACGGCGGGCTGCATCCCGACAACAACCGTCTCCGCGTCAAGTACCTTTGACATGGTCGCGATGTTGCCAATAATTCTCCCCATAAAGGAATCTATAATATTGACCGCGGAGATGTCGATAAGTACTCCCTCGGCGCCCGTTTTGTTGATCATTTGAACGAGGTCCGCTTCCAGAGCTTCCGCCAGGCGATCGTAAAGATCCACCTGTATTGTCACCAGAAGCAGTTTCCCCATTCTCAGAATGGGTATTTTATCCATTGTGCGTATCGGTTAGATTTCTGTTGTTTCTTTCCGAGAGGACTTTCAGCTGCAACATCGCAAAAGCAGTTTTCAAAGCATTCTCAAGTGTTGACTTGGTCTGAACGTCACTCAGGTCGATGCCCAGGTGGACTACGGTCTGCGCGATTTCGGGGCGTATGCCGCTGATGATGCACTCCGCGCCCATCAATCGCGTGGCACTGACAGTCTTGATAAGGTGCTGAGCCACCAGGGAATCAACTGCGGGAACACCTGATATATCCAGGATGGCAATCTGACTTCCGGTCTCCACAATTTTCTGAAGAAGGTTCTCCATCACAACCTGCGTTCTTGCACTGTCGAGCGTACCAATGATCGGCAGAGCAAGGATGCCATTCCAGACCTGGATCACGGGTGTCGAAATTTCTGTGATCTCATCCGTCTGGCGAAGGATCACTTCTTCCCGGCCCCGGATAAAGGTCTCGAAAGTGTTGATGCCAAAACTATCGATCAGCTTGCTGACCTTCAGACTCTGTGCGTACAGCTCTTGCGGATCTTTGACATCCTGCTGAAGTACTTCGAGCAGGGCATCTTTAAGGCTAAAAACAAAAGCACCGGTTTCCCGGGGCGTAAATCCCTGCTTTGCGCGGGATATAGAGATGGCGTCCAGAATATCTGTTACCTGTTCGAATTCTCCATCGGCCGGGTCGTCGATGCTGGAATCCGACAAATTATCAATGAATGCATTCAACAACTCCTCCGACTGCGATCGAAGTTCTTCATTACTCATGAGATCTTCGCGCAAAGTCTCGTTCGTGATCTGATGCTTCATCCAGGACTCAAGGATGCGCTTCTTTCCTTTTTGAAGGGTTCTAACTGCTTCGTTCTTCATAATGATTGTAGGTGGTATAGGAGACGGTACAAAAAAACATAAGAATTAATCTCATGACAAAATATGCATTTGCCAAGCTTGTTTCACCATTAGCCGGGAAGTAATAGAATTATTTTTATGCAGGAGGAGAAACATGTGGAAATGGGTAAGCATAAAAAAACCATGCCAGCGACCCCCATCGAGCCTGAAAGAACTGGAAAGCGCGTTTACGTATAGCAGCCCCGGCAGGTTGCCCTTTCTTGTCCCCAAAAAAAGATTTCATTTCGCCGGCAACCCGGACCGGGTGTTTACCGTCTGTCGGGAAAACCAATTTGACATGAACCCCCTTTCCATGATCCCCGGCTTATTCATTTTATTGAGTGCAGCCCTACTCTTCTCCTGCAATGATGACAAGGTCGATCCAATCGCAGAGAACAAGCTTGTGGCGATCGCCGGGACCGATCGCGTCACCAAACTCAACCAACCAATACAGCTCGATGCATCCGCATCACACGACGGCAACAACAAACCGTTCTCCATCACGTGGTCGGTGAAACTAAAACCGCAGGGAAGTGCTGCGAAAATTGAGCAGCCGAACGCGATCAACACCACCTTCACCCCCGACGCGGCGGGGATCTATCTCATCCGTCTCACGCTCACACAGGGAACCTTCAACGCGTCAGATGAGCTCACCATCACGGCAACAGCAACAGATGCCGGTGAGCCCCAGACGATCGTCATTCAAAACGATATCAATCAAAACAGAACCCTGACTGACATTTTTGACGATCCTGCTGCCATCGATTATCTCGTAACAAATGACATTGATGTCCGCGCGGAGGTCGTCGTGATGCCTGGAGTGACGATCGCTTTCGCGGAAGATAAAGGAATGCAAATAATGAGCGGCTTCATACACGCCAAGGGCACGCCGCAGAAGAAGATCACTTTCAGGGGAACCGATGACGCCCCTGCTTCCTGGAAGGGTCTGGTTATTCATACAAACAGTTCGTCCAATGAATTTGATCACGTCACGATCACCCAGGGAGGCAGCAGTGCGTTCTCTGAATCGGGTACGCGGGCAAATCTTGCAATCTCCGGTACAACAATTTCCGGCGGCGCAGTCAAAATAACGGAGACGGAGTTCGCTAAAGGCGGAGCATATGGTTTCTATCTGCAGGGAATGGCGTCACTCAATACCTTTGCTTCGAACCGTTTTGTAAATAACAAATATGATCTTTACGTTGGGGCGCACCAGTTACACAATGTCAATCCAGGTTCGATAACGTCGAGCAAGCCATCCCTCGAAATAGAAACGGGAGGACCCGTCAGCTCAAACCAACTCGTATCGTGGAAACCGATTTTGAACGGGTCTTATATTGTCAGATACGATATCTTCATCGCGTCCGGAGTAACGGTAGAGCCAGGCGCTTCTTTCAAGATGAAACCGGGAACAGCCATCCACGTCACCGACTACGGGTACCTCCAGGCTGTGGGCAGCGAAGCCTCGAAGATTGTCTTTACTTCTGCAACGCCCGATGTCTATTGGAAAGGGATTTACGTCAACACATACAGCGAAAACAACAAGTTCCGTTACTGCGAGATTGCCAACGCAGGCGCCGACAAGATCGCCGAGGCGGAACATCCCGGAAACATCGTACTCGGCCACGCCGGAATCATCGTGATTGAAAATTCCGTCATCAAGAACGGATTGGGATACGGCGTCGTCGCGAAAACAACAAGCCAGGTGAACGCAAACGTGACGACTGTAAACACGTTCATCGCCCTCCAGAAAGGCATGATATTCCCAGAGATTCCGGACCCCACCCCGCTGCCATCTCTTGCAGGCGTTTGGCTGGACGAATGGTCTTTCAAGAAAGACTTTGACAATATTCAGGACAACTTCTACAATCCCGACACCCAAAGCTGGTTTAGCGGCGCCGCTGATCCGTGGGCGACAGGCAAAGGTATCGGCATCCGGTTTGAAGATAACCTGGACTTCACCTGGCTGATCGCCGAACATTCTCCAATGACAGGATGCGAATCGTGGTCCGCGGAATACATCACGGGTACCGCAAGCATTGTTGCCGATGAAATCATCTTTCATCAGAACTTCTGGCGCAGCAAATTTGTAAACTCCTGCGATCCCAGCCAGAACGTCGACATGGAAGTAACCCCCTCCGACATCCCGTTAACTTATCAGATCGAAAAAATGTACGACGTCTTCTCCGGCGAAGAGTACTGGCAACTGAAGTTCACCAATCCGGATGGGTCGACATTCTCATTCTTTCGAACCACCACCGGTCAAGGTGAGATATAGATCGCCCGGGTGAGCTGGCCCACGCCGCACATCAATTAATTTTCGAATGCGGCTTTTTTACCGGATATTTAATCCGGGAGCGCATCCGTGCGCAACGGGTCGTATCTGCCACCTAAGCTTAAAAGAATGGAAACTGCTGTCAAGGTAAAACCAAACAATGCCCAAAATTCTTCCGGAGGGCTGGCCGGAGGTGTCAGCGGAAGAATTACATCCGTCGATTTCTTCCGTGGCTTTACGATGTTTCTCCTCATCGGTGAGAGCACGCGACTCTACTATCTCCTGGAAGAATCCGGCGAAGCTGGCGGTGGACCGGTCGTCGCATACTTCGCGCGGATGTTCAGCCACCACGAATGGCACGGCCTTCACTTCTGGGATCTCATTCAACCGTTCTTCATGTTCATCGTGGGGGTTGCGATACCATTCGCGGTAGCAAACCGCAAACGCAAGGGAGATTCGGATAAGACGATCTTCAACCACGCTTTGAAGCGCGCCTTCCTCCTGTTGCTTTTTGGTTGGGCCCTCTACTGCATGGATCCCGGACGAATCGTGTGGCGTTTTCAGAACGTCCTCGCGCAATTGTCTGTGACCTATCTTGTGGCGTTCCTGATCATGAGAAAGAGCATCACTTTTCAGTTAACTTTCTCGGTCGTCATCCTGTTGCTCACCGATCTTGCCTACAGGTTCTTCCCCGTCGAAGGATTCAACCACCCCTGGGTTCCCTACGAAAACCTCGGTGCCTGGGTGAACAACAAGATTGAAGGAGTCGACAAGGCCAGTATATGGGCGTCACTGAATGCGATCCCCACAATCGCGCATACCGTGTGGGGCGTCGTCTGCGGACTCATTCTCATGAGTGACCGCCCGGTCGAAAAGAAAATTCGTATCCTCTTGACAGGGGCGGCTGCCGCATTGGTCGTCGGCTATGCGTTGGAATGGCTCGACATCACACCCATCATCAAAAAGATCGCCACCTCCTCGTTCGTCTTTGCGAGCGGCGGATGGTCGATACTAGCCCTGGTCTTTTCCTATTGGCTTATCGACCACAAAAAGATCTTTATTACCGGCTCGCAGTTTTTCATTATCGTCGGCATGAACTCGATCTTCATCTACCTGTTCATGCACGTCGGGTGTCCGGACATCATCTACAAGATGTTCGCCCCCTTCACGAAAGCATTTTTCTCCTGGGGCGGCGAAGTTACAGTAGCTGCTGTCACCGGCATTCTTGTCTGGGCGGCATTGTGGTATGTTTGTTACTGGCTGTATAGGAAGAGGATTTTCTTTAAGATATAGGGTTGCTGGTTACTGGTTACTGGTTACTGGTTGCTGGTTTGGTTATTGGTTGCAAGCATAGACAAACCAGCAACCATTAACCAGCAAGCAGTAACGGTTCAAGGTATCGCTGGTGCCGAAACAACCCTCTTCTCCATCTCAATCGCTTTCGGAAAAAGTATGTTGTTCTCCAGGTGAATATGCATGTGGAGATCTGCCTCGAACTCTTTTAGTAGCGCGAAGGTAACGCGGTAAGTGTTGCATGCATCCGCGGGTGGAGTGTAGTTGTTGCTGAGCGCAACAATCTTTGCGAAGCGCTCACCCTCTTCGTTGTGATCGTGCTTCATCATCTCGATGGGACTCTCGACGCTGGAAAAATGTGGACGGCTGATGAGTGTGCGATCCTGTTCGGCCTTGGTCATCTTGCGAATGAAAGGAAACAGGATGAACTCTTCCTTTTTCATGTGCGCCGTCATTTCTCCGGCTGTTTGAGAGAACAACTTCTCAATCTCAGCCAGCTCCGGGTGCCTTCCGCCGTGGACGCTGACAATCTTCGCGAGATATGGTTTGATCTCCAGCAGCTTCGCATCTACGTAACGGTGATGCTTCTTCTCGATGTAATCGGCTAGCAGGTCCAACGGCCAGGCGTTGAAGTCTGTAGCTGGCTTGTCGGATTCCTTCAAGGCTTGTTCCAGGTCCTGGATAAGCGCGGCGGAGTCGATCTTTTCATTCTCACAAACATCCGCGATACTTCGGTTGCCCTTGCAACAAAAATCAATGCCGAATTTTTCAAACACGGCCGCGGCCCGATAGTCTGCTGCAACTACTTCGCCTACAACATGGTGATCTGTAATATTCATATTCTTGTTTTTATCAGTTGAACTTCTTATTGGATTGAACTTGCCGTTGGATTGTCTTTGTAATATTGGATCTTATGGTGAAACATCTCCGCCATGCGGGCACCTTGCCACTTGGCGCGCTCCGCTTTCTCGCCGGCGAAGTGGTCGTCTACAGTTTCGTAAAAGAGTTTCAGCCAGCGTTCGAAATGCTCCCAATCGACGGGAAGTTTTGCATGCGGTGGAAAGGGTGCCCCGTAATAAGTATGATCTCCGAGCAAAACCGTTTGCCAGAATCGGTACATCTTCTCCAGGTGCTCAGGCCACCGGTCCTGGATGACGCCGTCGAAGATATCTTTCAGCATCTCATCGCGCCGGACCTTGCCATAAAAATTATCGACCAACACCTTGATGTCATCGAGCGCCAATATTTCCTTCATCGGGTTCACCGTGCTCATACAAAAGATTTATAGAAATCCGGGTTCCAGTACATGATGAGATAAAACAGCGCAAATCCCACAAACACGACGATCATAGCCCAAACCCACGCGGGGATCGCCTTCGGGGTCTCCGATCCCGTGACCACAAACACATCGCTTCGCTCGCTTCCGTAGGCGTTGATCGTAACGGGGATCTGATCGTTGACCACTTCGTTTTCTTTCAGCCCTACAACTGAAATTGCCGGCCCGTTCCGTACTTCGAACGGAATTGTGCGTATGCCCTCGTTGCCGTTCGTCGAACGCGCCACGACCCGAAGCGTATGTTTTCCATCGGGTATTTTTGTGGTGTCGAAAAGAAACCGGACGGGCGGTGTGAACTCCGCAAACGGGACCGGGTCGGCGTCCAGAAATACTTTGACTGTGCGGTTATCGTCCATCCTCAATAAAAGTTTTCAACTACAATATTCTTAATATGCTCCTTCCCGCCTTCGTTTGGACGGATGAGGAACTTCAGGCTTAGATATAATGTAAAACCCACGATAATCACCGCTGACCAGATAATAATGTAATCGAAGTTTGCCTGTGCACCCGTACCATGTGAAATATCCTGCAAGACCTCGGGTTGACTTTTCTTGCACACTTCGCATGCAAGCGCGTTGCCGATTGGAAATGCAAGGAAGATAATTCCGATCAGAATTCTTAAACGAGTCATATTACGCTGGTTTTCGACCAGTAGTGATTTGCGCGGGCAATTGTTTGAAATTCCAGTGCGATAACCTGAGCGCTCGCGATGAGCATTGCAGGATCGTTCGCGTACTCGGGACGCAGCTTCTTCCTCACCTCGGGATCCGTCTGGATGACGCCAATGGATTTCCGCGCCAGCTTGATGGCGAGATCCCGTCCTTCCTGCGGTGTTTTGGTGATCAGTGATTCCACGTAGATTTCCTTAGTTTCCATATCGTTTATTGGTTTGGTTGCATAACTTGTGCGCGGATTGTCTTTACATCGTCGGCACTGATTGCTGGCGCGTCGTTGCCCCAACTCGATCGCTCGTACGTGGCAATGGCAGCAATCTCCTCGTCTGTTAACTGATCGGCAAAGGGAGGCATCACTCCAAATTCTGTCCGGGCATCGTATCCCTGCAGGATAATCCGGACGAGAGTCTCCGGATTCTTGTTCATGACGATGTTGCTCTTCGCCAACGGGGGAAAAGCACCAGCCAGGCCGTTGCCGTCCGTCTGATGACATGCCGCGCAGGTTTGCATGTACAGACCTTTTCCATCCGGTAAGGCGGGCCCTGATGGCGTCGTTGCTGCCGATTTCTTTTCCCGGTAGGGAATGAATTCCGGCGACACACCGGGGAGCGGCGCCTGCTTCAAGGACTGGAGGTAGCGGACAAGGTTGACCGCCTCTTCCGTAGCCACAATTTTCTTTTTCTTGTTGCTCAGGAATTTTTCGGGGACGGGCACAACGATATCCTCCGGCGTCACGCGGCTTTCATCTTTTTCTTCAAACAGCCATTTATAGGCTGGCATCACCGATTCCTTGACTACAATGCGCGGGTTGTAAAGGTGCATAAAGTGCCACTCCTCCCCTGGTTTGCGCTGGCCCACATTCGTCAGGTCAGGTCCGGTTCGCTCGCTTCCCAAAACCGATGGTGACTGCCGCCAAACGTCCATCCGGGCTTTGCTGAAAAAATAATCGGAGGCCATGGATGGACGTTGCCCCCACACCTTATCCATCTCGATGTTTCTCACCTGCTGCGTGTGGCACACCATGCAGTTCTCCTTCACGTACACATCCAGTCCATGGCTCTCCTGTTGACTTAAATCCTTCATTCCCGGCAAGGGCTGCGTTTCCTGCATCAGGAAAGCGGGCCATACGGCTACGAAAAAGCTCAGCGTCCCGAAGACGAGGAACGAAGTAACCACCAGGTTTCGATGACTTCTATGAAAGTTCAGCATATGCTTTCGTATTAATAGGTTGGGATGATTGCTCCGGAACAGCAACCTCCTTGCTCTTCTTCACCATTACATAAAAGTTATAGGCAAACATCAAATGCGAAAGGAACATCAGCGAGCCGCCGATCGCGCGCCAGATCCAGTAAGGTTTCATCAATGACACGGATTCAATGAAAGCTTCGCCGCCGATCCAGCTCAGGCCTTTGAACGTTCCCCCAGCCATCAGCGAAATCATGTACGCGAACAACCCGACAAAGGCGAGCCAGAAGTGAACCCCGACAAACGCCTGGGTCGGCTCCTTCCCGGTGATGCGCGGAACAATCGCGTAAACGCAGGCCCACAGTATGAATGTGATAATCCCATACATGGTCATGTGCGAATGCGCCACATTGAAATCGGTAAAATGCCAGACGTAGTTCGTAAACCGGAATGCCTGGAAGCTTCCCTGCGATGATCCCACGAAATAGAAGACGACACCGACGAGAAAGAAGGGCAACACATAACTCTTCGCGATCTCATTCCAGCTTCCACGCATGGTCATGAGAAAATTCGTACTGCCTGCGATGACGGGAATAAACATACCCGCACTGAAAACGATGGCGACGGTCTGCAACCACCATGGCAGCGGACTGAAAACAAAATGGTGCGTGCCGATCATCGTGTAAAAAAGCATCTGCGTCCAGAACGCAAGCACACCCAGCGAATAAGAGTAGATGGGTTTGTTCAGGGACGACGGCAGGTAGTAATATATAAGTCCGAGTGTGAAAGTCATGAACCACATGCCTACACCCTGGTGCATGTAGTAACCCTGAATGACTGTCTCACCCAGGCCGTCCTGGTAGTTGGGAAGATATCCGATGGTGACGAGCGTAATCGTCCAGATAAGCCCACCGAGCAAGTACCAGTTCGAAATATAAATATCGGAGATCTTGCGTGCTGCAATGGTCTTGTAGAAGTTCCAGAAGGTAATGATGAGGCCCACAGCAAACAGCAGCATCACAGGCCAGATGTATTCGCGGTATTCGCCGCCGCCATTGTTGATACCCGCCATGAGCATGATGTTCCCGATCAGGACCGAACTGTTCATCAGTATCCAGGCGCGCCATGCCCATACATAACTGTGAATCTTTGTGTTCGACGTACGGGCAACGACAAAGTAAGCGAGTCCGACCATGGCCAGCGATGCCCATCCCCAGAACACGGTGTTCGTATGCACAGGCCGGAGGCGGCCAAAAGAAAGCCATGACTGACTATCCATCTCGGGCCAGACGAACTTCATTCCAACATACTGTCCAACCAGAGTTCCGAACACGAGCCAGCAGACGGAAGCCGTTAGATATGCGATGATGATCTTCCGCAGCGGCTCCGGAATGGTAATGATTTTGTGAAATAACTTTTTCTTTTCATCGACATACGGATTATCGGGATCGGAAGTCAGATTGACGATCATTCCGCGTTTGTCAGCAGCAATCGCATCGCTGCCCAGCTCGGTGCCTCGCAATTTATATCGAAGCGCGGCCTTGCGACTCTCCAGAATAGTGTCGATCTCCTCGTCGTCAAGTCCGGCGATCTCTTCTACAAATGCCCGCTTGCGCTTGTCTTCCTGTTTCTTTTTAACTGAAGTAAGGAGATTAGAAAGCTTCGCCGCCAGGATCACGATGGCAATCAGAATGACAATTGTGACCAGTACGAGTGTCCCGATGATCCCGGGACTGGCATACCATCCCGTCGTATCCGGGTTGGGGTTCGTCTGTGCGAGCAAAGGCGAACTTAAGGTCATCAGCAAAGCGACAAATGTAAAGCGCGATATTTCGGATATTTTTATCCTAAATAAGGTCAAATTTTTTTTCATCGTATCAGGATGGTTTTTCCGGATTTGAGTCCCATTGCCAGGTCGTGTATGGTTGTAGTCTCCAGCATTTCTTTTAATTGCGCCCGCACTTTTACGAACTTGTGGTGCATGGGGCATGGCTGCGTGTTGCTGCACTCTTTCAGGCCCAGCCCGCATCCGTTGTAAATGGAATCGCCGTCAATCGCAGCGACGATCTGGCTGACTTTAATGTCCTTCATCTTCGGCTTATCGATATAAAAGCCTCCGCTGGGCCCGGTTTGCGAACGAACGATCTTTTGTTTGACGAGCGCGCCGAGAATCTTGGCGGTGAATGCCTCCGGCGAACCGACATTCTCGGAAATATCACCAATCTTGGTCGGAGCGTCCTGACCCGACTGGGTGGCGATGTATATAATGGCCTTGATGCCGTATTCGCAGGCTTTTGAAAACATTTTTTCGCTGATCTGAGCACAAATATAGAACTATTCTAAATTAAGACAAATTTGTCCGAAATAAATAAAAAGCACAAAGCACAAAGCAGAAAGCACAAAGCAGAAGCGGAAAGCGGAAAGTGGAAGTTGGAACTTTTGAGTTTTTACGTAAGCGGTCCTATAATTTTAATAAGAACTTTCATTCGGACGTTGTTGGTGCAAATTTTGCTAATTCAGCGTGTACAACATTTTAACAAATAACGGAACGAATGAGATTGACAAATTCATGGATGGTAGTGAGCGTATTATTGATTGCAGCGTGTGAGAGCAAGAAACCTTCAGAAAGCAGCGTGGCTGCACCGCGAGTCTTACCAGTGACCAATGTACTTGTCAAAGATACGAACCTCTATCGCGAATATGTGGCTGATGTCCAGGCTGTGCAAAATGTGGAGCTTCGGGCGCGTGTACAGGGATTTCTGGAAAAAATTTATGTCGACGAAGGCGGCCAGGTGAAGAAAGGCCAGTTGCTCTTCAAGATCAACGACGAAGAATATCGCGCGGAACTTGCGAAAGCTACCGCGAATCTCGAAAGCGCCATTGCTGAGGCAAAGGCTGTTGAGCTGGAAGTTGACCGACTGAAAGTGATGGTCGACAAGAAAGTAATTTCCGAAACCGAGCTCAGTGTGGCCCGGGCGAAGCTCAAGGCCGTCGACGCGCGCATCGAGCAGGCACGCTGGGCGAAGTCGAATGCCGAGTTGAGACTCTCCTATACGAGCATACGCGCACCGTTTAACGGGATCATTGACCGCATTCCTTTTAAAGTTGGAAGTCTCATCGACCACGGAACGCTTCTCACTACCGTCTCGGACATTCATGAAGTCTTTGTGTACTTCAACGTCTCGGAAGGCGAATATCTCGAATACGTCAAAGCCACAGTAAAGGAAAGCCATGGCCGAAACAATCTCGTAACGCTTATGCTGGCGGACGGGACGCTTTATCCGTACGATGGCAGTGTTGAAACCATGGGCGGCGAATTCCAGGCCAGCACGGGCTCAATCTCATTCCGCGCGAGGTTCCCGAATCCGAATTCGATTCTGAAGCATGGCGCCACGGGCAAGATCCGCTTGTCGAGCACGGTGCAGGACGCCATCATGATCCCGCAGAAAGCTGCCTTTGAAATCCAGGACAAAAATTTTGTCTTCGTTGTCGACTCGGCAAACCAGGTCCGAATGAGGAACTTCGTGCCGAAGACACGATTCTCACACTATTATATAGTCGAATCAGGACTGAAGTCCGGCGAGAAAATCGTCTTTGAAGGCATCCAGGAAATTCGCGACGGCATGCACATCATCCCCAAACCGGTTCCAATGGACAGCCTGATGATGGTGACATTGTAGAGACAACGCATGCGTTGCCTCTACCAGGTTCTAATTTTTTTCCGCACAAAATCGCAGTATTGTAATGTTTGATATTTTTATCAGAAGGCCCGTCCTTTCCCTCGTAATTTCACTGCTTATCGTGTTGTTGGGAGCGCTGTCATTTTTTTCGCTTCCCATCAGCCAATATCCTGACATCATTCCTCCTTCGGTTTCCGTGCGGGCAAAATACCGGGGAGCAAACGCCGAGGTGTGTGCAAAAACAGTAGCCACCCCGCTGGAAAAGGCAATCAACGGTGTACCGGGCATGACGCATATGTCCTCAGTGTCGAGTAACAACGGTACCGTAGCCATCGAGGTAACGTTCGCCGTCGGGACAGATCCGGACCTTGCGGCGGTGAGCGTGCAGAACCGCGTCGCTACTATTATCGATGAGTTACCCGAAGAGGTCATCAAGAACGGTGTCATCACTGAAAAAGAAGTGAACAGCCTGCTGATGTATGTAAATATCGTCAGCACCGATCCCAACCTCGACGAAAAATTTATCTACAACTTCGCGGATATCAACATCCTGCAAGATCTGAAGCGGATCGACGGTGTAGGCTATTCCGAGATCGTCAGCGAAAAAGACTACTGCATGCGCGTGTGGCTGAAACCCGACAGGATGACGTCCTACAAAATATCAACGGACGAGATCCTGGAAGCAATTCAAGCCCAAAACGTCGAAGCCGCGCCGGGAAAAGCGGGTGAAAGTTCCGACAAAACACCGCAGGCCCTTCAGTACGTGTTGCTTTACACTGGAAAATTCAATACCCCGGAACAATACAAAGACCTCGTCCTGCGCGCGGATGCCGACGGTTCCATCCTCCGGCTCGGCGACGTTGCTGACGTTGAATTCAGCGCACTGGGTTTCGGCAGGATCTCCAAGAACAACGGCACGCCTGCAGCCTCCATCCTCATCAACCAACGCCCGGGGTCCAACGCGCGTGATGTCATCCAGCGGATCAAGAAAAGAATGGAGGAAATCAGCGAAACGAGTTTCCCTCCGGGGATGACTTATAACTACACCTATGATGTCTCGCGCTTCCTTGATGCTTCCATCTCGGAAGTTGTGCGCACCCTCCTGGAAGCGATCATTCTCGTTTCGCTTGTCGTGTTCATCTTCCTCCAGGACTTCCGGTCAACGGTTATCCCCGCGCTGGCAATACCGGTGGCATTAATCGGTTCCTTGTTCTTCATGCAGGCGATGGGATTTTCCATCAACCTGCTTACACTTTTTGCGCTCGTCCTGGCCATTGGAATTGTGGTCGACAATGCCATTGTAGTTGTGGAGGCCGTCCACGCCAAGATGGAAGAAGAAAACCTTCCACCCCGAGAGGCCACCTTTGCGGCTATGAAGGAGATCGGCAGCGCTATTATAGCGATTACGCTGGTGATGTCGGCCGTATTTGTGCCGGTCGCATTTTTGTCGGGGCCGGTCGGCGTCTTTTACAGGCAATTCTCACTTACGCTCGCGATCGCCATCGTGATATCCGGAGTGAACGCCCTCACGCTAACTCCCGCACTATGCGCAATTCTCCTTCGCAGCAATCATCACCGGGAGAAAAAAGCAACCGGCATTCAACGTTTTTTCAACGGTTTCAACAAAGGGTATGACAGACTGGCGGGAGGATACCGCAAACTCATCGGTGCTATGGCCGGCCGAAGGAGCATCACCGTAGCCTTGCTCGTCATATTTTTTGCCGCCACCTATGGAGTCAATACCATGCTACCGACCGGGTTCATTCCGAATGAAGATCAGGGCGTCGTATACATCAATGTGACCGCTCCGTCCGGCGCGACCGTCGAACGCACGGAGGCCGTACTCGACGAGATTCAGGAAGTAACCTCCGACATGAAAATGGTGGAAGCAGTGTCGACTCTCGCGGGCTATAGCCTGGTAAACGGCGTTTCCGGCGCGTCGTTCGGCATGGGTATCGTCAACCTCACTCCCTGGGATGACCGCAGCCAATCCGTGAACGACATCATCGACATCCTGGAACAGCGCACACGGCACATCAGCGACGCGAGCATCGAATTCTTTTCCCCTCCGACGGTCCCCGGCTTTGGAAACTCGAGCGGCTTCGAGTTGCGCGTGCTCGACAAGACCGGACGCGGCGACCTTCGCGAACTCGAAGAAGTAACGAAAGATTTCATCGCTGCCCTGGAAGAGAGTCCCGCGATCGACAAAGGCCATACGAACTACGATCCGAATTTTCCGCAATATCTGATTCATGTCGACCAGGATATGGCTGGGAAAAAAGGCGTGACGATTGAACAGGCCATGAACACGCTTCAGACACTCATGGGCGGAAACTACGCGTCAAACTTTGTGCGCTTCGGGCAGATGTATCGCGTGATGGTGCAGGCAGCGCCGCAATACCGCGCCAAACCCGAGGATCTTCTCCATCTCTATGTGAGAAACAAGGACGGTGAGATGGTTCCATTCTCGACCTTCATCCGCATGGAGCGTGTTTACGGTCCTGAGCAGCTTACGCGCTACAACATGTACAACTGCGCGCGCGTCAATGGAACTGTTGCCAGAGGGTTCAGCAGTGGCGACGCAATCAGCGCCATCAAGGAGATCGCGAGTGAAAAGCTTCCACGCGGCTATGGCTTTGACTGGGCCGGCATGACCCGCGAAGAAGTAAAATCCGGAGACCAGGCGATTTATATCTTCCTCATCTCACTCATATTCGTTTACCTTCTCCTGGCGGCGCAGTACGAGAGCTTTCTGCTGCCATTGCCCGTGATCCTGTCGTTGCCCGCGGGCATATTCGGATCCTTCCTTGCGCTGAAGCTCTTTGGACTTCAGAACAACATCTACGCTCAGGTGGCGCTCATCATGCTCATCGGGTTGCTGGGCAAGAATGCCATCCTCATTATAGAATTCGCCGTTCAAAGGCGGGCCGAAGGAATTTCCGTGTTGAAGGCAGCGGTTGAAGGATCCGTCTCGCGATTGCGCCCGATCCTTATGACGTCCTTCGCATTCATCGCAGGCCTGATACCGCTGTGTATCGCCACTGGTGCCGGCGCCATGGGGAACCGTTCTATCGGAACTGCCGCGGCCGGAGGCATGCTGATCGGAACCGTCTTTGGCTTGTTCGTCATCCCCGGACTCTATGTGCTCTTCGCAAGTATCACAGCGGGAAATAAAAAAGAAAACAAGGCGGGGAATATGCAGGTTGTCGAAGTCGCAATACCCGTGGACCGGGATAACTAGTCGTTTTAAAAAATCATCAGCCGAAATGTTGAGAACAAATTTCCAGAGTAGCGCCCTAGCTTTTTTTGTCGTCGTCGTGCTGGTAAGCAGTTGCAAGATTGCCGAGCCGCCCTCTTTGCCAGGAGCGCCGAAGCTGCCGCAGACCTACATCGGCGATGTCGACACTGCCACCGACGCGAGTATACGATGGCAGGAGTTTTTCACAGACCCCCTGCTCGTGGATCTGATCGAAATCGGTCTGCGCAATAACTTCGACCTTCTGACAGCGGTACAGCGAGTCGAGATGGCCCGTGCCAATTATCACATGAGGGCGGGGGCGCTGCTGCCTTCCATCAACGTGGCAGCTACTGCCGATGTCGGGAGCGTCAACAAGAACATGGTAGCAGAAGGCGCCCGGGCGACCGGCATGAATACTTTCAACGAAGAGTATTTCTTTGGCCTGCAAACCAGCTGGGAAGCCGACCTGTGGGGAAAGTTGAAGAATCAAAGGAAGGCAGCTCACGCGCGCTTCCTCGCATCGGAAAGGGCAAGGCACCTGGTGACGACGGCTGTCGTTGCAGAGATCGCGCGACTCTACTACGAACTGCTGGCGGTCGACAACGAACTGGAGGTGGTGCGCAAGAACATTGATTTTCAAGAGATCGCGCTCGAGATCATCAACATCCAGAAGATCGGAGGAAGAGCCACGGAACTCGCCGTGCAGCAGTTTACAGCGCAGCTGTTGAGCACAAAGGCCCTGGAAAAAGAAAAAGAGCAACACGTCATCGAGTTGGAAACCCAGATCAATCTGCTGATGGGCCGGTATCCACAGCCGATTGTCCGGAAGAAAGATATCAGTGAGCTCGCGCTTCCCCCTACCATTCGCGAAGGCGTTCCATCGGCGTTGTTGTTGAACCGACCTGATATTCAGGAGGCGGAGCTGCAGCTGGTTGCAGCAGAAGCGGATCTGCAGGCCGCAAGAGCTGCGTTCCTGCCGTCGATCCGCATTTATCCTTACGCCGGATTTAACGCCCTCAACGCTTCGGCGCTCTTTCAAACACCCGAATCACTCGCGGCGGGTTTGTTGGGTGGCATTACCGCGCCGATCTTTAACCAGAAAAGAATTCGGTCGCAGTTCAAGCGGACGGTTGCCGAGCGCGCTTCGGCATACTATGCATACCAGAAAAGCATCATCACAGGCTACGGCGAGGTTGTGAACAACATCCGGGGGATTGATAATCTCGAGGAAATGTACGCGCTGAAAGAACAGGAAGTCGAAGTATTGCTGAACGCAGTGTCGACCTCCAATGTGCTGTTTACTTCCGGCTACGCAACCTACCTCGAAGTGATCACAGCTCAGAAGAGCGTGCTCGTCGCCGAGCTGGAACTCGCCAACATCAAAAAAGGCATTTTCCATTCCGTTATCGGATTGTATCAGGCGTTAGGCGGTGGATGGAGCTGGAAGTAGAATGAAATTCCCTTCCGGTCGATAAAGGGCGGTCCCGTGATGCAACCGTTTGAAATACCATTTTTCGCCCGGGAATGCTGTTTTCAGGTCCGATGCTCAGACCGGATTTTCGTTCTGCTATATTAGTCTTATTTTCGCCGTCTCGATTCTATGGCGCAATACGATCAATACCCGGTGTTTATCAGTAATTCCCTGACGGGAAAGAAGGAAAAGTTCGAACCGATCCACCCGGGCCAGGTGGGCATCTACGTCTGTGGACCCACAGTCTACAATAAAGTTCACCTCGGCAACGTGCGCACATTCCTCACGTTCGATATCGTGACACGTTATCTGCGATACCTCGGCTACCGCGTGCGTTATGTGCGGAATATCACAGATGTGGGTCACCTGGAAAGCGACGCCGACGAGGGGGAAGACAAGATCGCCAAGAAGGCCCGCCTCGAGCGCCTGGAACCGATGGAGGTCGTAAAACAATACACGGAGGATTTCCACGAGGTTATGCGACAGTTCCAGATACTTCCCCCGAGCATCGAACCTTCCGCGACGGGGCACATCGTCGAACAGATCGAAATAACGGAACGCCTACTGGAAAAAGGCTACGCATACGAAGTGAACGGGTCCGTATATTTCGACGTAAAGAAATACAATCAGAAATATCCTTACGGGATTCTTTCCGGCCGAAAGATCGAGGAACTGATGGAAAGCGGGCGCGAGCTCGACAGCCAGGATGAGAAACGCGAGAAGATCGATTTTGCGCTCTGGAAAAAAGCGTCCCCTGCTCACATCATGCGGTGGCCTTCCCCCTGGGGTGATGGATTCCCGGGCTGGCACATCGAATGCACCGTGATGAGCACCAAATACCTCGGCGACACGTTCGACATCCACGGTGGCGGAATGGACCTCAAGTTTCCTCACCACGAATGCGAGATTGCCCAGGCCACGGGCGCCAATGGCAAAGCGCCGGTGAAATACTGGATGCACTCGAACATGCTCACGGTGAACGGACAGAAGATGAGCAAGTCACTCGGGAATTCTTTTCTTCCCCGCGAGTTGTTCACCGGAGATCATCCATTACTCGACAAAGGCTACACACCGTGCACGGTGCGCTTTTTCATGCTGCAGTCGCACTACTCCAGCACACTCGATTTTTCGAATGAGGCACTTCAGGCAGCAGAGAAAGGATATCGCAAGCTTCACCTCGCTTTGAAGACCGTGAAAACGCTGGAACCTGCGCCAGCGAAAGAAGTCAATGCTGACAAAACGCAGGAACTGCAAAAACTCATCGACGACTGCTTCGTCAACATGAGCGACGACTTCAACACCGCGAAGGCGCTGGCAGTGCTGTTTGAGATGTCCTCGCGGATCAACGACTTCAAATCGGGAAATGCATCCCTTGACGAAATCGACGCGGAAACTTTCGCGCGCTTTAAAACAACCTACATTGAATTCATGGAGGAGGTTTTGGGATTAAAGGACGATGCGTCGCAGGACGAAAAACTGCTCGACAGTGTTCTCAAAGTGCTCATCGACCTGCGCAAAAAGGCCCGTGAAGACCGCAACTATGCGCTGTCCGACAAGATCCGCGATGACCTCAAGCGCGTCGGCGTGCAACTGAAGGATGGGAAAGAAGGGGAAATGAGCTACGAGATTGAAACGTGAGACGTCAGACGTGAGACGTGAGACGTCAGACGTGAGTCGCTGGGACCTACTCACCACTCACTACTCACCACTCACTACTCACGATAAACCATGCGCAAACTATTGACCAAAATATTCATCCTGCCTATTCGTTTATATCAGCTGACGATATCACCGATGCTGGGAACGCACTGCCGCCATACGCCGTCATGTTCGCAGTATGCAATAGAGGCGATTGCAGAATGGGGGCCGATCAAAGGCATTTGGCTCGGCATAAAACGCATCGCCCGATGCCATCCCTGGGGTACCAGCGGCTATGATCCCGTGCCGAAAAAAAAGTAAATCCCGGATAGTACGCAGGACGATCTGCCACCGGCCACGGATAAAGACCACTGGTCACTGGTCATTGGCGACCGTATAACGATTTCAAACGATGCCGTAAAAATTCTTCCGGAGATTGCAATCGATTCCTGTGATGTTTAGGACAGATCATGTACATTTAACCGAATCTATATCCTACTTTTTATGCCTGAATTTCAAATCAAGAAAAGTCAAAAAAACTATGACGTCTGTATCGTCGGGTCCGGCGCGGGCGGCGGAATGGCTGCTTACACGCTCGCGAATGCTGGCGTCAAGGTAGTCCTGCTTGAGGCAGGCCCGATGTACGATCCAAAGAAAAATGTAACTCAATTAAAATGGCCTTATGATTCCCCTCGTCGCGGCGCCAGCACACCCCTGCGAAACTTCGGCGACTTTGACGCGGCATATGGCGGATGGGACATCGATGGAGAACCCTACACGCATAAAAACGGCACGGAATTCGACTGGTTCCGTTCTCGTATGCTGGGAGGAAGAACCAACCACTGGGGTCGCATTTCCTTGCGATTCAGCCAAAAAGATTTCAAGCACAAAAGCATTGACGGGCTCGGCGAAGACTGGCCTATCGGATATAACGATGTAAAACCTTATTACGATAAGGTTGATCAGTTGATCGGCGTCTTCGGCTCGATTGAGAATATGCCTGACGAACCGGATGGAATTTTTCTTCCCCCGCCCAAACCGCGCCTGATAGATCTTATTTTCAAGCAGGCAGGGGGCAAGCTTGGAGTCCCGGTCATTCCTTCGCGTCTGTCCATCCTTACGAAAGCGCTTCCCAACAATAGCAAGCGCGGCTCATGTTTCTTTTGCGCACAGTGTAACCGCGGGTGCACGGTGTATGCCGACTTTTCCTCATCCTCCGTGCTGATGAATCCGGCGATCGAGACCGGAAACGTCGACGTCATTCCCAATGCTATGGCCCGGGAAGTGATGACCGATGAACGCGGCCTCGCTACCGGCGTTTCATACGTCAACAAGGATGACATGCAGGAATACGTCGTTAACGCAAAGGTCGTCGTGCTGGCTGCCAGCTCGTGCGAGTCGGCGCGGTTACTCCTCAACTCAAAGTCTACCCGCCATCCGAACGGTCTCGCCAACTCGAGCAATGTGGTCGGAAAATACCTCCATGACTCTACCGGAGCGTCGATGGGTGGAATACTTCCTAAACTCCTCGGACGCAAGCGCTTCAACGAAGACGGTGTCGGTGGAATGCACGTTTATACACCGTGGTGGCTCGACAATAAAAAGCTCGATTTTCCGCGCGGCTATCACATTGAATTCGGCGGCGGAATGGGGATGCCCGGATACGGCTTCGGATTTGGCATGCAGAATATGAACGGCAAGTTCGGTGGACGCGACGGAAAGAAAGAGGCAGGCGGCTACGGTGCTTCGCTCAAGGATGACTACCGCTATTACTACGGCGCCACCTTCGGAATGTCCGGTCGCGGTGAAGCAATCGCACGCGAAGACAACTACTGCGAAATCGACCCGAATACTGTCGATAAGTTTGGTATACCGGTTTTGCGGTTCAACTACACGTGGAGCGACTACGAAATCAAGCAGGCCAAGCACATGAAGGAAACGTTCGCGGAACTCATCCACGCCATGGGCGGAGTCGTGACCTCCGGCGGCAACGATGGTCCCGAAAACAACTACGGCCTTCTTGCACCCGGTAGAATCATTCACGAGGTGGGTACGACCCGCATGGGCGACGATCCGAAAAAATCTGCGGTAAACAAGTACAACCAGGCGCACGACTGCAAAAACCTGTTCGTCGTGGACGGCGGGCCGTTCGTATCGCAAGCGGATAAGAACCCAACCTGGACTATTCTCGCGCTCTCCATGCGCGCTTCAGAATATATCATCGACGAAATGAAAAAACAGAACCTGGCTTAATTCGAGATCGGGATGATCTCGAACCTTAAATCTTAAATCTGAAAGTATGGACAGAAGAAAATATTTAAAATCAATGGCTGCCGGAACTCTCGGCGCCGGACTGTTGGTGCAGTGCAAGCCGGGCGAACAGGAAAAAGCGCCTGTCACGGCAAAGGAACTTAACTATGACCGGACACCAGCGGAAGTCGCTCGTGAAAAAGCTCTGATGTCAGAAAAGTTTTTCAACGAGCATGAGATGAAGACGATCTCTGCGCTGGCCGACATCATCATTCCGAAAGACGAAAAGTCCGGAAGCGCTACTGACGCCGGTGTTCCCGACTTCATCGAATTTATCGCGAAAGACATGCCGCATCATCAGACACCGCTGCGCGGAGGAATTAAATGGCTCGACCTTCAATGCATGCGGAGGTTTAATGCGGATTTCGCAGCCTGCACACCCGAGCAGCAGATTGAAATGGTAGATGAGATCGCTTTCCCTGAAAAAGCAAAACCCGAAATGCGCCAGGGTGTCGCTTTCTTCAACCGGATGCGCGACCTCACCGCGTGCGGTTTCTTCACCAGCAAGATCGGGATCGAGGATCTCGGCTACATGGGCAACAGGCCTAATCAATGGGACGGCGTTCCTCAGGACGTCCTCGACCAGTACGGATTGGAGTACGATGCCCGAACGCTCGAAATAAGTGTTAAATTCGATGCTTAGATAGGTTGATTTCAGGATTGAAGATTTACAATTTTAATTTCAGCGCCCGAAGGGGTACGCATTAAATCTTTGATCAGAATCTTGAATTTTAAATTTTAAATCTTCAATTGTTTTATGACTGTCAAGAAAAATAGTGTTCCCGGTCAGAATGACCTGAGCCGCAGGAAATTTATTCAAAACGCGTCTGTTGCAGCCGCTGCCTTCACAATCGTTCCGCGTTTTGTATTGGGCAAAGGCTATCGCGCTCCAAGTGATACCCTGTACGTTGCAGGCATAGGAGTCGGCGGAAAAGGTGAAAGCGATATTGCGAACTTCGCAAAGAGCGGAAAAGCCGAGATTACGTTTTTGTGCGACGTTGACGACCGACGCGCGGCCAAATCCGTAGCCTCATTTCCGAAAGCAAAATACTACAAGGATTTCCGCGAGATGCTCGATAAGGAGCACAAAACAATTGACGCGGTGTCGGTTTCCACACCGGATCACAACCACGCGATCCAGGCGCTTGCCGCCATGCAACTCGGCAAACACGTTTATGTACAAAAGCCTCTCACGCACGACATCTACGAGGCACGCATACTGACAGAAGCTGCGAAAAAATATAAGGTTGTAACGCAAATGGGAAACCAGGGCGCTTCGGGAGACGGTGTAAGACAGCTCCGCGAGTGGTTCAATGCAGGACTGATCGGCGACGTGCACACTGTATACGTGTGGACGGACCGACCGGTGTGGCCCCAGGGAATTCCCTGGCCAACAGAGAAAGCGGAAGTTCCCAAAGAACTTGACTGGGATCTTTGGCTGGGCACGGCCCCTTACAAAGACTACGTCGAGAAAATCGTTCCTTTCAACTGGCGCGGCTGGTGGGATTATGGAACGGGAGCACTCGGCGACATGGCTTGTCACCTGATTGAACCTCCTTTCAGGGTACTGAACCTGAACTATCCAACGGATGTGACCGCAAGTGTCGGAAGTGTCTACGTTGATGAGTTCAAACGCGGATATTTTCCCGAGAGCTGTCCTCCCTCCTCTTCCATCGTACTTACCTTCCCGGGCAAGGGCAACCAACCGATCAAACTTCATTGGATGGACGGTGGCATTCAACCGCCGCGTCCGGAAGAACTGGGTCCCAATGAAACGATGGGTGATGGCGGCAACGGTGTCATCTTCGTCGGAACAAAAGGCAAAATGATGTGCAGCACCTACGGAGCTAATCCGCAGTTACTGCCGACATCGAAAACGAAGGAGACGAAAGTACCTCAAACAATCAAGCGCGTCCCCGGCGGAGCCGAAGGCCACTATGCACAATGGGTTGAAGCTTGTCTGGCGGGATATGGCAAGATGGAAGTGAGTTCGCCGTTCGAGATCGCCGGGCCCCTGACGGAGACTATCCTCATGGGTAACCTCGCCATTCGAAGCCACGACATCCGCGTGCCACGCCAGGATCGCCCTGGCCAGTTCAACTATCCCGGACGCAACATCAAACTGATGTGGGATGGCAAGAACATGAAGATCACAAACTTCGACCCGGCAAACCAGTTCGTGAAGCGCGAATACCGCCAAGGCTGGAAGCCGTTGTAGAGTTGTAAGTCGTAGGTTGTAAGTTGTAAGTAGTTTAGTCTAGCTTATAACTTACAACTTAAAACTTACGACTTCCCTCACTGAGCAAGCAATCAACATGACTACGACCCAAAAAACATCCAGAAGAGAATTTATCAAGGGCGCAGCGCTCGCGAGTGCCGCATTCACGATCGTGCCGCGTTTTGTACTCGGCGGCAAAGGATACGTGCCTCCAAGCGAGACCGTATACATCGCCGGGATCGGTGTTGGAGGGAAAGGAACGAGCGACCTCACGGGCGTAGCGAAAAACAAATACGCTAAAGTTGTTTTTCTCTGCGACGTCGACGATCGCATGGCCGTGGATTCGAAAAAGAATTTTCCGCAGGCAAAATACTATAAGGATTTTCGAGTCATGCTCGACAAGGAAAACAAGGGCATTGATGCGGTGACTGTTTCCACACCCGACCATGTGCACGCTGTTGCGGCCATGGCGGCGATGAACCGCGGTAAACATGTCTATGTACAGAAACCACTGACCTGGTCGATCTACGAAGCGCGCATGCTCGCGGAAGCGGCGAAGAGAAATAAAGTGGTGACCCAGATGGGCAACCAGTTCGCTTCAGCGGAAGCCGTGCGGCGCGCGAAGGAATTCGTGGACGCAGGACTGATCGGCGACGTTACCAATGTGCTTGCCTGGACAAATCGCCCGGTGTGGCCACAGGGAATCCCCGCGCCGACTGGAAAATTCGACGTTCCCAAAGAACTTGACTGGGACCTTTGGCTCGGTCCCGCGCCGTTCCTCGACTTCAACCCCGCCTATCTCCCGTTCAACTGGAGAGGCTGGTGGGCTTTCGGAACCGGTGCTCTCGGCGACATGGGATGCCATGTGATGGATGCCGCATTCCGGATCCTTCCCATTGATTTTCCCAACGAAGTGGAATGCAGCGCGACCACGGCGTGGAGCGGATTTTTTGAAGAGGCGGACTACAAAGAAAGCTGTCCTGCATCTTCGATCATTCACCTGAACTTTCCTCGTACGGATGGCAAAGGTGATATCAAACTAACGTGGATGGACGGCGGACTACTTCCGAAACGCCCGGACGAACTCAAACCCGATGAAGCCATGGGAGACATTGACGGGGGCTACATCTTCGAGGGCACGAAAGGCAAACTGATGGGCAACTACAACACCATGCCGGTATTGCTTCCCACCACCCGCATGAAAGAATCCCTGCCGGCAAAAACACTGCAGCGCGTGGAAGGCGGCCCCGACGGGCATTACACGCAATGGGTGGACGCTTGTCGCGCCGGTTACGGCAACATAAAGCTTAGCTCCCCTTTTGAATACGCGGGTCCATTTACCGAAGCGGTGATCATGGGCAACCTGGCACTGCGCAGCTACAACATGCGTTCGGGCGGCAACCGTTACCCCGGCCGCAAGAAGCTCCTCTGGGACGCCAAGAACATGAAGATCACAAACTTCGACGACGCAAACCAGTTCGTACAGCGCAAGTATCGCAAGGGCTGGACGTTGGGTGAGTAGTGAGTAGTGAGTAGTGAGTGGTGAGTGGTGAGTGGTGAGACGGGGAAAACTTCCTGAAAGTTTTTGGAATGTCGTCATGGCAATCGGGTCCTCGTCAAGGGCTGATATTGAATGCGAAGTCGACTTTGCCAACATTCAGGAAGTTTGAGCGAGGGCGCTTGCGACGTGAGTGGTGAGTAAACGATATAGAGTTATCTTGAATCGTGGGTGAATCAGAAGAAACGATGTGAATGAAGACGATCCAAAAGCTGATCCTTGTAATGCTATGTGTATACGCAACTCCTTCCTTGGCGCAGGATGAACGGACGCTCGAGTATCTGCGTCAGCAGGAGCAGCGCAAGCGCGCGGAAACACTGCGGGAGCTCGACTCCGGCGTCTACTTCATGGACCATGGACATCACGAGCGCGCGGATGAAAAATTCCGGTACGTGCTGCAGAACCTCCGTAGCGTTCCCTCCGACCTTACATTCTTCTTTGGAAAAAATTCCTACTTCCTCAAGCAATACAAACAGAGCATCGATTGGCTCAACAAGTACATTCAGCTAAAAGGTACCACCGGCCAGTATTACGCAGAAGCTACCAACTGGCTGAGGAAATCGGAAGCCGAATACCTTCGTGAGAAGACCGAGGCGTCTGGAAAAACCGGCGAGCTGCTTTCGAAAAATTACGACATCGACTGCGGCCCTACCGGCAAAGTGACTTGTCCCGTCTGCCAGGGAAACCACGTCATCGTCCGCAAAGGCCCCTTCGGCGATTCATACAAGACCTGCCCGTATTGCAATGAGCACGGGGTTCTCACGTGCGAGGAATACAATAAGTTACTTCGTGGCGAGCTGCAGAAATGATCGTGAGACGTGAGTCGTGAGTAGTGAGTAGTGAGTAGTGAGTAGTGAGTGGTGAGCGGGAGAACTTCCTGAAAGTTTTTGGAATATCGTCATGGCAATCGGATTTTCGTCAAGTGCTGATATTGAATGCGAAGCCGACTTTGCCGACTTTCAGGAAGTTTGAGCGAAGGCGCGTGCGTCAGTGGTGAGTGGTGAGTGGTGAATAGTGAGTCCATCCTCCCCTTTCCATGTTTGACAAATCAACAACCGATACCACCTGCGCTTCAGCGCAGGAATTCCTTTGCGGTCCCCTGCGAAGAACTATCAAAATCACACAACAATCAGCAGACGCACGAACCTGAGTGGATGACGAGGCATTCCGCATTCATAGCGAGCTTTGCGTGCCTTGCGTGACATTATTCGCGACGCGTCAATCGTGAGACGTCAATCGTGAATCGTGAGCACGCCCTCCCCTTTCCATGTTTGACAAATCAACAACCGATACCACCTGCGCTTCAGCGCAGGAATTCCTTTGCGGTCCCCTGCGAAGAACTATCAAAATCACACAACAATCAGCAGACGCACGAACCTGAGTGGATGACGAGGCATTCCGCATTCATAGCGAGCTTTGCGTGCCTTGCGTAACATTATTCGCGACGCGTCAATCGTGAGACGTGAGACGTCAATCGTGAATCGTGAGTGCATCCTCCCCTCTTCATGTTAGCGAACTAGCAATCGATACTACCTGTGTTTCCCCGCCTCACCACTCACCACTCACCACTCACCACTCACGTCTAACGCTTCAGCGAGGTGATGAAGCGGTATTCCGCATTCATAGCGAGCTTTGCGTGCCTTGCGTGAAATTATTCCGCGAGAGAGGTGGACTTGCCCCGCTTTTGGGGATCCCTCGCCCTTACCCACGCGCAAACTTCCTCGCTCGGGCTCAGGATGACGTATTGAGAAGAGGGGTCCCTCGTTTGCCCTCCTGCATTCCAGCGCACTGCTTCAGGATGGCGGTTTGAAAGGAGATCATTTACTCGCAAAATCGTATATTTGCTCTTTCAAGAAACCAGAAACCCGCTTAACCTGCAATTATTCAGGGCTTTATGGCATTACATAACAGAATTAACAGCCGTCTTCTCAAGGAGAAAATGCGCTCGGCAACGGAAGAGCGAACCACCGTTTCCTTTTACAAGTATCATCAAATCGGCGATCCTGCCGCCTTCCGGAACGAACTATATCAGAATTGCGATGCCCTGGGTGTCCTGGGAAGGGTTTACGTTGCATCCGAGGGGATCAATGCCCAAATCAGCGTATTGACAGAAAAATTTGAGGAATTCAAGAAGTATCTTTTCAGCATCCCCTTCCTGAACGGGGTGCGGCTCAACACGGCCGTTCAGGACAACGGAAAGTCATTCTTCAAACTGAAGATCCTCGCGCGAAAAAAGATTGTTGCCGACGGGCTGGACGACGCCACATTCGACGTAACCGATCAGGGACAGCACGTGAATGCCGTCGAATTCAACCGGCTCGCAAAAGACCCCAACACGATCATTGTCGACATGCGCAATCATTACGAGAGCGAAGTCGGACATTTCGTGAATGCGCTTAGGCCTGACGTTGACACGTTCCGAGAAGAACTACAGGTTGTGGAAGATCTGATGAAAGAGCACAAAGACAAGAAATTGCTCATGTATTGCACCGGTGGTATCCGTTGCGAGAAAGCGAGCGCATGGATGAAACACCTCGGTTTCCGAAATGTATTTCAGCTTGAAGGAGGTATTATTAAATACGCTCAGGACGTCAAAGCACAGGGCCTCGAGAACCGGTTCATTGGAAAAAATTTCGTGTTCGACGAACGTCTCGGCGAGCGCGTTACCGACGATATTATAGCGGTCTGCCATCAATGTGGCAAACCCTGCGATGATCACACAAATTGCAAAAACGACGGGTGTCACCTTTTGTTCATTCAGTGTATAGACTGTGGCGAAAAATACAAGGGTTGTTGCTCCGAAGCCTGTATGGAAACACTGGCGCTGCCTCCTGAGAAGCAAAAAGAGCTTCGCAAAGGAATCAACAAAGGCCGTCAGGTGTTCAGGAAAGGCCGGTCGGAAAAAATACCCTACATGCGAAAATCATTGAAGTAACCCAAAAAACGCTGAAAACGACGGAAAAATGACCATCCGGATAGGAATAATCAACGTTTCAGACCGGGCTAGCCAGGGTGTTTACGAGGATACCCCGGGCATAACAATTGCTGCTACGCTCACCGAATATCTCAGGAGTTCGTGGGAAAAAGAATACGCAGTGGTACCGGATGAGCAACATCTCATTGAGCAAACGATGATCGAAATGGCTGACCATAAAAATTGCTGTCTGATCGTTACATCCGGCGGCACAGGCCCAGCGAAAAGAGATGTCACACCGGAGGCCACAACGGCGGTTTGCGACAAAATGATGCCGGGATTCGGTGAACTGATGCGCGCCAAAAGTCTCACATACGTACCGACTGCAATTCTTTCGAGACAAACAGCAGGAATTAGAAACAGAACTTTAATTGTGAATCTTCCTGGAAAACCCAAATCAATCAGGCAATGCCTGGACGCAGTATTCCCGGCGATTCCCTACTGTATAGACCTTCTCGGAGGTCCTTACCTGGAATGCAATGAAGACGTGATGCAAGCATTCCGTCCTAAAACATCATAATTTTTCTGAGTTATGGCGAGAATAAAATACTACTACGACACGGAGACCTGCAAGTATGAAAGGGTCCGCACGCGCAAGAGCGATGTTGTTCTGAACGCCCTTGGATTCCTGTCTCTCACCGTCATGATGGCCGTGGGATTGCTCATCCTGTACGATAACTATTTTGAGTCTCCACGCGAGCTTATCCTCAAGAACGAGGTGAGCGAACTGGAATTCTACTACGACAAGCTGAACAAGGACGTCGAACAGCTGAACCGCATACTCGACAACGTCGAACACCGCGACGATAATATTTACCGCGTCGTTCTGGGCGCCGAGCCCATTGAAAAATCAGTGCGCGACGCTGGTATCGGCGGCGCAGACCGGTATGCCGATATCCGGAAAAAGAATATCAACCACTCCGAGCTCGTCATTGCCCTTCATGAAAAAGTCGACAAGCTACGGCGGAAACTTTACATCGAAACAAAGTCGCAGGACGAGGTGGTCCAACTCGCCGAGCAGAAAGAAAAACTTTACGCTTCGATCCCCGCAATCCAGCCCATTGCAAACAAACAGCTAATCGCCCTCTCTTCAGGCTTCGGACTGCGTATTCATCCGATCTATAAAGTGAAGAAAATGCATCCCGGAATTGACTTCGCCGCCAGTATCGGAACACCTGTGTACGCGACAGCGGACGGAACTGTCACCCTTGTGGATGTCAAGTTCAGCGGCTACGGCAAACAGGTCATGATCGATCACGGTTTCGGCTATCGGACCCGCTATGCGCACATGCACGATTTCGCCGTCAAGAAGGGTCAGCAGGTAAAACGCGGCGACCTGATCGGTTATGTCGGAAATACGGGCTTATCCACTGCACCGCACCTGCATTACGAAGTATTCATCAACGACCAGCGCGTGGATCCTGTCCACTACTTCTTCAACGACCTGACCGCCGCCGAATACGAGAAGATACTCGAACTGGCGTCAGCGGAGAATCAGTCACTGGGAATGTAGCCCCATCACATCCATTTATCCGGAGCCGAGGGCAGGGTTTTCGAGCGCACGCAAAGGCGAAGGATCTCGTAAACACAAGGGCACACTGTGATTCACTTCCATGTCAATGCATCTTCCCTTGGAAAAGATAAAATCTTTACGAAAAAATTGATACATTCGTAATCGCCCCGCGAAGATGAAAAACTGTTTTTCAATAGTTTTTGCATTTGCTGTCCTCGTCATAAAGGTCGTTCCTGCCAGTGGACAGGGCTGTAGTGACGCCGGCTTCTGCACGATGGGTGCGATGAAGCCCGATCAACCCTTTTACAAGAATATCCCGCTCAAGCTGCGGTCCATGGAGGTAAGCTTCTACCGCGGCACCACCACATTATCTCCCATCGTCTATGTCGCCACACTCGACATGAACTTCAACATCGTCGATGACAAAACATTCCTGCAGGTCAAGTTGCCCTATCAGGCAGTAAAGGGAAACTTCGGGAAAACATCGGGCATGAGCGACATCTCGCTTTGTCTCACGAGAAGGGTATCAGAGGATGGCACATTCGACTACAACGTGTCTCTGGGCGCAAAGATACCTTCTAATGATGCGGACCTCACGGATGACATGCACCATCTCCCGTTGCCGATGTACTATCAGACCAGCCTTGGCACCTACGACTTTATCGCCGGATTTTCCATGATTAGTCGCGACTGGCTTTTTGCAACCGGCATCCAGCATCCTTTTAACAAAAACAAAAATCATTTCACATGGGCACCCTGGATACCCGTATACCGCAACGGCGAAGGTGCCGATTACGTGCGTTCCTACGATGGTGCTTATGAATTGAAGCGCGGAACGGACGTTATGCTCCGCGTAGAGCGCAATTTCCGCTTTTCAAGGTTCAACTTTACGTTGGGCGCCCTCCCCATTTACAGAATCCGGCGTGATGAAATTACCGTGGTTAGCACGGGTGAACGGACTAAACCCGATGGCACTACGGGTCTGGCGCTCTCCGTCATCGGTACTGCGGGATACAGCTTCAATGTCCGGACTGGAATAAAACTACTGTACGGACGAAAAATCACTCAACGCGATTTCAATCCGGACGGACTGACGCGCCACGACGTGATGACCATGAGCTACTACTATCGCTTTTAACCATGCGCGGATTCCTGCTTTGCGGTCTTTGCTTCCTGCTGTTCGCGGTCCCAACTTCGGGACAGAATTCTCCTGGCATTCCGGAAAACATCGACGAGCTCATCCTCACGTCGAGGTTTGAGGAGGCAACTGACTTGCTCGACGACTTTTCCCGTGAGACGCCGTCGTTGCTGGCAGAAAACAAGAAGTCAGAAATTCTCACCCGCCAGGGAAAATTCGCAGAGGCCCAGGATGTCTTGGCGGCGATCCAGGCAGAACTGCTTCGGCATCCCGACCACTTTGTGCAGGGCATCACCGATTCAAATCTCGGGTTTCTTCAACTCAACCGCGGTCGTGGCGATCTTTCAGAAGAATCGCTGCGGCGCGGACTCGCGGAACTTGACTCTGCAGGAAAGATCGACAGTCCCGAAACCGCTGCGGCACTCTCTCATCTCGGCCTTGTTTACATGAGCCAGGGAAAATATGCGCAAGCGCAGGAACACCTGCACCGCGCGTTAGGAATCCGCCAGAAGGTCACAAAGGATCGGGACGCATTTCTCGCGGCAAATTATAACGATCTTGGACTGGCATACAGCCAAACCGATAAAGACAAAGCGCTCGACTTCTACCAGCAGGCGCTCATAAGCTACCGGGCCCTCTATGGCGAAAATGATCCGCGGATCGCTATCGTCAGCATCAACCTCGGCATTCTCTACCGCGATCTTGAACAGTACGACGACGCAATAAACCATTTTGAAAAAGCCTTGGGCATCTGGAACACCGTGCACAAGGATGCGCATCCGGCGAAAGCCATTGCACTGTATAACCTGGGCCAGACGTACTTGCGGCTGCGCGATGACAAGCGCGCTGCGGATTTCTATGAGCAGTCACTGCGAACTTACCGGCAATGCTACGGAAACAAGCACCCTGAAATCGCATCTGTCCTGAATGCTATTGGCAATCTGCAGCTCGCGCACGATCATTTTGACGAGGCGCTGGTCTCCTACCAGGCAGCCCTTCACGCAAACGTCATCGACTTTGACGAACCCGACCCGAAAGTGAATCCGGCGCTGGAAAATTTTTACAGCGGCGCACGCCTTCTACACACGCTGCTGTTTAAGGCAGAGGCATTCGAGTCCCGCTATTTGCGCAGGACGCTGAAGTTTGCTGATCTGCACGAGGCCCTCGACATACTGGTACGATGCGATTCATTGATCGACCAGCTGCGCCAGCATAGTGCCAATGAAAGCGACAAGCTACTGCTGGGCGTGATCGCGACGGAGGTTTATTCCGACGGAGTGCGAATCGCTTATCTCGCCGGGCTTAATGCAATCCGCAAAGAGCAGTACTTCCGGCGCGCATTTTACTTCGCTGAGAAAAGCAAGGGTGCCGTGCTCCTTGAATCTATTTCAGAGGCCAATGCGAAATCATTCGCGGGCATTCCCTCAAACCTGCTTGAAGAAGAGAAGGAACTGAAGTCAACGCTCGCCGTCATCGCGCAAAAGCTTGCCGAAAAGCCCGCCCCGGAGGAAGAGAAGTCCCTGCGCGACGCATCGTTCGGACTCAAGCGAAAGTACGAGGCGTTTATCGCCCGGCTCGAAAAAGAATACCCGGCGTATTTTAATCTCAAATTTAATTCCACCACACCATCCATCCCGGACATCCAGGCCTTGCTGGACGACGATACCGCAGTCGTCAGCTTCTTTATCGACGACAAACACGGGCAGTTGTACATCTTCCTCGTGCGCAATCATCAATACCGTGTCTGGCAGCGCCCGCTGCCCGCTAATTTTGACAAGTACGTCACGGGGCTGCGCAACGGATTGTATTTTCAGGAGATCAACACATACAAAACTTCCGCTTACATCCTGGGACGCACGCTGCTCCCTCCGATCCCGTCGTCGGTCAGAGACCTGGTGATCCTGCCCGCTGGAAGGTTGGGGCTGATCCCTTTCGAGACGCTCCTCACAGCCGATCCGAGCAAAGAAACAGATTACCGGCGACTTCCTTATCTCCTGAACGCATATAGTATACGCTATGAGTTCTCCGCAGGCCTGCTGCTGCAAAAATCATCCGCACCACAAGTGAAGACAACGCCGTCGATCATGTTGTGCGCACCCGTTGCTTTCGCCGACAGACCTTATCTGGGCGAACTGCCGGGCACTGAACAAGAAGTTTCGGAGATCGCGCAGCTGTTCGCGAGCAGGAACCTGAGCGCTACGACCTATACGCATGAGGAGGCAGACGAAGAGCTAATTAAAACCAAACCCTTGGAAGACTTCCGGTTCGTACACTTCGCCACGCACGGAATGGTCGACGAAGGAAGTCCGGAACTGTCGCGAATATTCCTGCAGTCCGGCTCTCATGACGATGGTAATCTTTTTGCGGGCGAAATATACAATCTCGAATTAAATGCGAGTCTGGTTACCCTCTCGGCCTGCCAGACAGGATTGGGTAAGCTGGTCCGGGGCGAAGGAGTGATAGGTCTCTCGCGCGCCCTTGTTTACGCGGGCGCAAAAAATATTCTTGTGTCATACTGGAATGTCGCCGACCAATCAACGGCGGTCCTGATGAAGGAATTCTATAGAAACCTGCTCGAGCATCCGGAAACTCACTACAGCCAATCCCTTCGCCAGGCGAAACGCCAATTGCTGAACCATGAGAATTTTGCGGCGCCATTTTATTGGGCGCCATTCATACTCATCGGCTTTTGACAGCAATGAATGCAGGCCTTTGTTGTGAATTTGCTTCTTTGTAATGGAATTAAATCGGATTTTTACAGGACGCCATGAGACACAACAGACCGTACAACAGACGAGTATTCCTGAAGCGAAGCATCGTTGCCGGCGCGGGAGTGTTAACACTTCACAGCACATTCGCAGCGGATGAAAAAAAGCGTGTCATGACGGTGACCGGATCAATAGACTCCTTCGCGATGCGTCACACCCTTCCCCACGAACATATCCTCGTGGATTTCATCGGAGCCGAAGAAGTCAACCCTCCTCGTTGGGATCGCAATGAAGTAATAGCGAAAGCCCTGCCTTACCTGGAGGAGGCGCGGGATTCCGGATGCCACACGCTTGTCGACTGCACGCCAAATTATCTGGGACGCGATGTTGCACTCCTGAAGTCGTTGTCAGAGAAGACGGGATTGTTCATCATCACCAACACCGGATATTACGGTGGATCGGATAACAAGTTCCTTCCTCCGAATGCATTTACAGAATCAGCCGAGCAGCTTTCAAGGCACTGGTTACTGGAGTGGCAACAGGGCATCGACGGTACGGGTATACGCCCGGGCTTTATCAAGATCAGCGTGAACCCATCACATCTCTCCGATCCTTCTCTTAAGCTTATTCAGGCGGCATCGCTCACTCATCTGAAAAGTGGGCTGACCATCGCCTCGCATACAGGGCCGGCTATTCCGGCTTTCGAGCAGATAGAAATACTAAAAGTAAACAGGATTGATCCTGCTGCTTTCATTTGGGTGCACGCGCAGGCCGAAGAAGAGATTGCCAATTATGCAAAAGCCGCGCGTGAGGGAGCGTGGGTAAGCCTGGATGGGCTAAGTGACAAAAATATTGAGGAGTATGTAGAGAAGCTTGTCTACGTAAAGCGGGAGAAATGCCTGAACAAGGTATTAGTATCGCACGATGCAGGATGGTATGACCCGGGAAAACCGGATGGCGGCGTGTTCAGAGGCTATACAACGCTGTTCCGAAAGCTTATTCCGGCGCTTGAACAGGAGGGCTTCGGCGATTCGGACATCATCCAGTTGATACAGCACAACCCTGCAAATGCATTTTCAATTGGCGTGAAAAAATTGAAGAGGAAAAGAAGAG
Organism: Flammeovirgaceae bacterium; assembly: GCA_044507775.1. Taxonomy (GTDB): domain Bacteria; phylum Bacteroidota; class Bacteroidia; order Cytophagales; family Cyclobacteriaceae; genus Chryseosolibacter. The sequence goes on from JBIQIY010000007.1 coordinate 204,243, forward strand.
GATGAAGTTGGGAAGAATTCCCTTATTGAACCTCTCCTATGCCTGCCCTTGACGTAAAGTTGGTTTTACCCAAAATTACTATCAGGAGCAGGTTCACAGAGAAACGCTATGGCAAACAGCTTTATTCACTGTGTTTGGAGAGGACTTTAAAGTAAGGGCATTCAGTCGAAATTTCCTAAGGATTTTAAGAAAGTTTGTTTAGCCTGAAAAAATGGCTTTTTAGTGTCAAAATAGCATGTTTGAGGACAATTACAAGACCCGGGGATTGCGCAATAAACTGGTAAAAATTCTCCAGAAAAAAGGGATTTCAGACAGTCGCGTACTCGCCGCAATCGGAAAAGTGCCTCGCCACGTGTTTTTTGACAACGCGCTTTTGGAACACGCGTATCAGGACAAAGCATTCCCAATTGGGGAAGGACAAACTATTTCGCAGCCATATACGGTCGCTTTCCAAACGGAGAAGCTGGAAATAAAGTCCGGAGACAAGGTTTTGGAGATCGGAACCGGGTCGGGTTACCAGGCCTGTGTGCTGCTGGAGATGGGCGCCAAGGTCTATACGATAGAATATAACCGCAAGCTGTATGAATCGGCGAAGCGGTTTTTGCCGCAAATTGGCTATGTACCGTACTTTTTCTACGGGGATGGCTCCAAAGGGCTCAAATCAAAGGCCCCTTTCGATAAAATTCTCGTAACAGCCGGTGCACCGGTGATTCCCGCCGCTTTAACCGAACAACTGGCCGATGGCGGCATTTTGGTCATCCCGGTCGGTGACCGCGAGCGCCAGAAAATGGTCCGCATCCGCAAGAAAGGCACTTCCCTTATTAAAGAGGACTTCGACAATTTCGCCTTCGTGCCGCTGCTTGGAGAAGAGGGTTGGGAAAAGCCCCACCAATCCTGAGCCGCGTGCAGGCACGAGCGTCAGGAGGCGAAGAATCCCGATCCCCTCACCACCAATCCTGAGTCGCGCGCAGGCACGAGCGTCAGGAAGCGAAGGATCCCAACCCCCTCACCACCAATCCTGAGTCGCGCGCAGGCACGAGCGTCAGGAAGCGATTTCTATGGTTCAAGCAAGTGCGTTTTGATAATTTTTTTGATACATCCG
>JBIQIY010000008.1:0-160073 GCA_044507775.1 Flammeovirgaceae bacterium
CTATCGCATTTTAATTTCTACTTTCATCACGACCCCCTCTCCCAAGCTTTCGCGCCATTCCAGCGCAGAAGGAGAGGGGGTGATTGCGAGCATCGGTTATCGAATCTTTTTGATGCATCGAATTGCGGACTACCGAGAATGCCGACATGCGTAATGTGCGGATAGCGATTGGGCTTCGTGCGTTGAATGGTCTTTCGCCCTTTCAGGGCTCCGATAAAACAACTCGCGAACCCAGGGCTCCTCGCTAGCGCTCGTCACCCTGGGCTAGGGTATGTCGCCCTTTCAGGGCTTGGATGTGAACGACGCCTACCGACGAGAATTTTCGTGTCTCTCCCGAGGACTCAACTCTTGGTTCCCTCTCCGGTGCCGCGAGTGTGCGCTGCCGGCGAAGGCAGGCCCCTCACTCATTTCTCAACGTCCTTGCGGGATCTGTGTTCGCAGCTTTTAACGATTCATAGCTGATCGTCAACAACGCAATGGCTACCGCTCCAAGTCCGGCATAGGTGAAGAGGACAAAGTCAAGCGGCGTCTTGTATTCAAATCCCTGCAGCCACTGGGTCATCGCATACCAAGCGAGCGGCGCAGCGATAACAAAAGCAACGAAAATAAGCTTGACAAACTCCTTCGACATCAGTCCAACGATTTGCGGAGTGCTTGCACCCATAACTTTTCGGACACCGATCTCCTTCCGCCGCCGTTCGGCCATGAATGATGACAATCCATATAACCCAAGGCTGCAAATGACCATCGCAATAGCGGCAAACGACCGTATAATGTTCGCGACGCGCTCGTCTTCGGTGTACTGCTTCTGTATGTTGTCATCCAGGAATGTGTACTCGAAGGGCGCATCCGATACATGATCTTTCCAGATGTTCTGAAGTTGCGAAATGGTCTGCGCAAATCCCGCCGAGTTCACGGCGGCGATCATGAAATCATATTCGTCCGATTTCTCGGGAAGCTCGAATGCCACGGGTACGATCGGATTCCGTAATGAGGTCTGGTTGTAGTTCTCCATCACCCCGATCACTTCAAACGTGTATTTCTCTCCTTGCCACTCGAAGTACAGCTTCTCGCCTACCATCTTCTCCGGCGCAATGCCAAACTTTTCCGCACCCATGCGATTGATGATAAGCTGGCCTTTCGAATCGGCTTCGCGGTTTGTCGTGAATCCTCTTCCCGCGATGAGTTTGATGCCGAGCAAGTCCATAAGTCCTGCATCGATGTTGTTCCGACGGTGAAGGATGGCGTTATCCATGTTTCCCCCTGCCATGTAAAACGACATGTCGTTAAAAATGTCGGAGCCCGGTGGATAATTGACGGCTGAGACAGCATCAATGGAACTCATCTGTGCCAACGCAGCCTTCAGCGGCTCATACTTTTGTTTTGCTTCCGTCGTTCGAAGTGGGATCACGACCTTGGCCTGTGGATCAAAGCCGAGATCTTTCTCTTTCATATACGAGATCTGTCGCTCGATCACCAGCATGCCGCAGACAAGAACGATCGCTACGACAAACTGAAAAACAACCAAACCCTGCCGGAGGGCTCCGGACGAATTGCTCAATGTGAATTTACCCTTCAACACTTCCGCCGGCTGAAAAGAAGACATATAAAATGCAGGATAACTTCCTGCAATGAGGCCGGTAACAAAAGTGAGCGTCACCAGCGCAATGGCAAAGAACCGGACATTCTCCGGCGTGAATGAAAGATCTTTTCCGGCCAGCTGATTAAAGATCGGCAACACGGCATAGATCAAAGCCACGCTGAGCAACATCGAAATTGCCACGATGATCATCGCTTCGCCGAGGATCTGCCGGATCAGGCTGCTGCGAAACGCGCCCATCACTTTGCGTATTCCAATTTCCGCAGCCCGCTTGGTAGCCTTGGCGGTGGACAGATTCATGAAGTTGATGCACGCCAGCACAAGAATGAACGCCGCGATGGAGACGATGACATAGATGTAAGTGATCCGTTGACTCTTGTCGATTTCAGACATGAGATAGATATCCTTGACAGGCTCAAGAAACAGTTTCTTTGACAATCCCAATGCCTTCATGTCTTCCGAACCATACTTGACCAGGACCTCGTTGATTTTTTTCTCGACTGCCTCTTCGGAGTGACCCGGCGCGAGCTTGAGGAATCCCCTCACAAAATTTTGCCCGGCCCACTCTGATGCTGCGTTGGGATTGTTGCGGACGTACTCTCCGCTTCCCTCACTCATGATGGAGGTAAAGAGATTGACATCCAGGAAACTCTTATGGGCTTTGAAGACACCCGTTATTTTATAGTTGACGGGACCGCCCCCCTGACTGATAAGAATATTTTTGTTCAGCGCGGGTTCTTTACCAAAAAGCTTTCCTGCGATCAACTCGGATATCACAACGGTGTTGGCATCCGCAAGGGCTTTGTGAGGACTGCCTTCGATGAACTCATAAGTGAGTATGTCAAAAATTGTGGAGTCGGCGACAAATGCCTTTGACTCGTAAAATTTGTTGTCCTCGTACTGGATGAGGTTTTCGTTGCTGAACGTCGGAACTAACCTCGCGGCGGCTTCGATCTCGGGAAGCTCGTCCTTCAGGGTCATAGTGATGGGAGGCGAAACGGTACCGATTTTGTCTATGCCAATAACGTTGGAACTGAATTCAGTGTCGATGCGATAGAGATCGTCAATCCGCTCGTGATGGCGGTCGTAGGAAAACTCGTCCTTTACATAGAGTGCGAGAAGCAGGCAGCAAGTCACGCCCAATGAGAGCCCCGCAATGTTGATGAGCGAATAGACTTTTGTGCGCAGCAGGCTGCGGAGAGCGATCTTCAAATAGTTCTGAAGCATGGTTGGCTGGTTTGACCGGTGTGACTGGCGAAATTGGTGCCATATCGAAATTAGTCAATTCCAGCAGTTTTCCCGCTTGGGAGCAGTGCATGATCGTACGGGGGTGTCCGGTAACGGACGGCTGGTGAGTGGTGAGTGGTGAGTAGTGAGTAGTGAGTGGTGAGTGCGGCTTGATGGGTTTTGCTCTTATCTTGGTGTGTGCAGGGATCGTTGTGAGTGACATTCACGCCTGCTGCCGCGCAGCCCCCATCATGGAGCAGGATCACGTCTGACGATTCACGACTCGCGACTGATGATTCGCGCTGTCAGGAAAACATTTCGGTTCAAAACGCGCGTTTGTTTTTGGTAAGTAAGTGAATGGTTCTATTTTTGCCCGACTACGCCTCCGTCGCGCATGCCAGCGCAGGCTTCGTCGGGCAGGCTCCGACTACGCCTCCGTCGCGCGCGACTGCGCCTCTTTCGCGCATGCCGCCGCAGGCTTTGTCGGGCAGGCGCGACTACGCATCTCCGCGCATGCTGCCGCAAGCTTCGTCGCGCAGGCTTTAACCTTTAACCTATAACTTACAACTTACAACTTACCACTCCACATGCAGTTGACAGCGAAACTCATTCAAATACTTCCTCTCCAGACCGGCAACGGCAAGAATGGCGAATGGAAAAAACAGGACATCATTGTTGAAACCGACGGACAGTATCCCAAGAAAGTATGCGTTTCCATCTGGGGTGATAAGATCAATCCGAGTCAGCTTATGGTCGGCAATAAGCTCAAGATCGACTTTGATATTGAAAGCCGTGAGTACAATTCGCGTTGGTATACCGATGTGAAGGCGTGGAGAGTCGAGTCAGTTGGCGGAAGCACGAGCGACGACATTCCGCTTCCCGATGAGGAGCCGATCACAACCAACGGAAATGATGACATCCCGTTCTGAGACCTTTCGTCTCCTCTTTCGAAGAATTTTGACCATTGATTACTGGTTCAGTAGCCGTGTAAATACGAAGCACGGATTGTCCCTGCTCATCCTGTTGCTCTCCGTCGTTGCCTTATCCTGCAAGGAAGCCAAGGGGACCGACGATCTTCCCGCGACAAAATCAGATACTTCTGTTGCAAAGATTCCGCTGGGTGACCCTTTCATCATGTTGTGGGAAGATACTTACTACGCATACGGGACACAATCGGCGGACGGGATCGTTGTTTACGAGTCGGAGGACCTTATCAACTGGCGCATTCCCGAGGGCGCGGCTGGCGGACTGGCGTTGCATAAAGATGACGTGTGGGGCGACCGTTGGTTCTGGGCGCCAGAGGTTTATCATGTGAACGGAAAGTTCTATATGTACTTTTCCGCAGACGAGCATATTTGTGTCGCAACGAGCGACTCGCCGCTGGGTCCCTTCCGCCAGGAGATCCAACAGCCCATGATTGCGGATGAAAAATGTATCGACAACACATTGTTTATCGATGACAATGGGAAGCCTTACCTCTTTTTCGATCGCTTTAACGACGGATTAAACATCTGGTTCGCGGAACTTGAGGACGACCTCATCACCATCCGGAAAGAAACGATGAAGAAGTGCATTCATGTTTCACAACCGTGGGAGGAAGTGTGGCCGCGTGTAAACGAAGGATCCTTCGTCATCCTGCGCAATGGACTCTATTACATGACGTATTCAGCAAACAGCTACGAAAGCCAGTCGTACGGAATTGGTTTCGCCACCGCGGAGAGTATAGATGGACCCTGGACGAAGTATGAAAACAATCCGATCTTTCAGAAACCAGGTGATCTCGTCGGAGTAGGGCACAGTGCGATGTTTACTGATAAGAACGGGAACCTGCGCATTGCCTTTCACGCACATAACAGTCGGGAGAAGATCCATCCCCGCCACATGTACATAAGCACAGTGTCCTTCGAACAACGAGATGGGAAGGAGATTATGGTCATCGATGAAGATTTCATTACACCTGTCTTGAAGTAAGCTCTATCCGATGAAAGGAACGAAGCCACTCCCCGCGACCCCGTGAAGGCAAAGTGAGGCTGACCTTGCGCCTGCGGATCAATGTTCTGATGATGGTGCGGTTCATTTTGGAGTTATCATATTATAGACTATATTCGGAAAGCCCCAGATAGTGATCTCGCCTATCCGGATCTATTAATATCCCCCACTTTTTAGTATCGCAATTCCTTTGAAACCACCTGGCGTGTCCATTGGACTCGTTTGGAGCGCTGCGCTTTGGTTTGAACTGTGGAAAAAAAAGGCGCTTCGCCTGACGCAGGCATGAAGGATCCCGCGAGCACAAGGAGCCAATTTTCATTCGAAGAGACGTGCATTGAGATCGAATTCACTAAACAACAATAGATCTATGAAAAAAAGGTTTACACGAAGGATCAGCGCCGCATTAGCTGTGTGGTGTCTCTGTTTTTCATGGTCGCAGTTATATGCGAGCGATGCGTTTGACGACGGAAGTGTTTTCTTGTCGAGCCAGGCCGACCTCCTGGTTCAGGGAAAGGTCACTGATTCAGATGGCGAAGGCCTTCCGGGAGTAACGATTATTCTCAAGGAGAGTTCACTCGGGACCACGACTGATGTTGAAGGAAACTACAGGCTGGATGTCCCCACCGGGCAGGAGAACGGAACATTGGTGTTTTCCTTTGTCGGATTTGAAACCCGCGAAGTGCCGATCAATGGCCAGGCGCAAATCGATGTGCAGCTTGTGCCGTCTATCCAATCGCTGCAGGAAGTCGTTGTAGTGGGTTACGGTACCCAGGAGAAACGCGATCTGACGGGAGCGATTTCCGTCGTTGCGCCTGAAGAACTACAGAAGAGACAAGCGACGACAATAGGGGAAGCGTTGCAGGGTCTGGCATCGGGAGTTAATGTTCGTGCAGGGGGCCAGCCGGGTTCCGAGGCGCGCGTTCAAATCCGGGGTATCAAGAACCTGCAGGGCGCTACACCGCTGTACGTGATTGACGGACTTATTACCACAGCGAATCGTGACTTCAATCCCAATGACATCGAATCTATTCAAATTCTGAAAGATGCTTCGGCCGCTGCCATTTATGGATCGAGGGCAGCGAACGGTGTCATCATCATTACAACCAAACAGGGAAAGAAAGGCCCGATGCAAATCGAATTCTCCGGCAAGAGTAGCATCCAGACCACACCGCGCTACGAGCTCGCCGAGACGGATGAGTTTGCGCGACTTAACTACATGGCCTATGATAACGCAGGCGCCGCACGCCAAAATCTTGACCTTTCTAACAATACCAACTGGCAGGACGAAGCATTTCAGACTGGTAACATGCAGGATTATAACATCTCCTTTTCTGGCGGCGGCGATAACGGAAGCTACATGGTCTCCGGAAACTATTTTGGAAACAAGGGGACCGTTATCAGTACAGGATTTGACCGGTACAGCCTCCGTGTCAACACGAGGGGCTCAAAAGGAATATTCAGTATCGGGGAAAACGTTGCTATTTCAAACTCGATGGTAGATGAGATGTCGGGAAACCCGTATGTCGATGTTGTACGACTGCTCCCAACAATTCCTGTTTATGATCCGAGCCACCCCGGCGGATATGGCTACGGTGATGAAGCGAAAGCCCGGACATTCGGTACCAACCCCGTTGCGCTGGCGGACCTCGTGGATGTCAGAAATCAGAATCTCAGGATACGCGGTAATTTGTGGTCGGAACTGGCGCCGTTTCCCTTTTTGACCTATCGTTTGAATCTCGGATACGAAACGAGTAGCGACCACCATTCGAATCTAAGGAAGCTGGGAAACTGGACGCTGAACCAGCCATTTGATCCCGCCATTGCACACGAGAACCGCGCACAGTATGAATCGAAACTCGTTGAAAATACGCTGACGTTCAAAAAGTCTTTTGACAAGCATTCGCTTACGCTGCTTGCCGGGCAGACCTATCAGAACATCGACTACGGACAGATCTGGGGCACCAAACGCAATGTGTTGAGGAGCTCGACCGGCCAATACTATAGCGTGCTGGATCAGGGGAACGAGCCGCAGACGGGTGGATATCTGCAGGAGGCCATCCTCCTTTCATACCTGGGCAGACTGGAGTATGCGTATGGTGACAAATATCTCTTGAATGCAGTTTTTCGTCGAGACGGATCTTCGCGGTTCGGACCCAATTACAAATGGGGAAACTTCCCTTCGATTTCCGCCGCATGGCGTATCAGCGAGGAAAGTTTTTTCCAGGTTCCCGCGCTTGACGATTTGAAAATCCGTGCCAGCTATGGTACGCTGGGTAACAGCAACATCGGGTATTGGGATTATGTGGCAACGATCAATACATTTTCAACCGTGGCAATGGGTCGTGACCAGCACATCGAGCCCGGAGCAACTCAGGTGCAACTGGTGAACCAGGATATCCACTGGGAAACATTGAAACAGCTGAATTTGGGAGTCGACGCTGGCTTCCTGGATAACCAGTTAACCCTAACCGCAGAATACTTTGTCGCAGAAACGGAAGATGTTTTGACCAATATGCCGATTGCGTTGACGACCGGAAACGACGGAGGTAATCCCGTTGTGAATGCTGCGACGCTTCGGAATAGCGGATTTGAATTTTCCGCCGCATATCGCGAAGAAGAAAAATCTTTCAAATACTACGCGGATGTGAACGTCACCACGCTGCGCAATAAAGTGCTCGACCTCGGATATGGAAGGAATGACATTTTTGTCGGCAACACGGTAACGGAGATCGGACAACCTATTGGGATGTGGTATGTCCTTGAAACTGACGGGTTGTTCCAGACTCCGGATGAAGTAGACAACTACCGAGCCGCCGATGGAGAAACCGTCATCCAGCCAGGTGCAAAGCCGGGAGACATCCGCTTCAAGGACAACAGCGGCGACGGTCAGATCACCAACGACGACAAGAAAGTAGTTGGGAGCCCGTGGCCGGACTTCGAGCTTGGCTTGAATCTCGGCGCATCGTATAGGAACTTCAGTCTGTCGATGAACTGGTTTGGCTCGTTCGGTGCAACTGTGTACAATTCCATGCGAAGTGTTGTGGATCGCTTCGACGACAATTCAAACTACCGCAAGGGTATTCAACCGTGGACACCTGAAAATCCCAATACGGGGGTTGCACGTGCTTACTATGGGTCAACACTTAATTCACGTGGCGACACGGACAGGTGGCTGGAGAACGGGACATTCATGCGTCTGAAATTCATTAGCCTTGACTACTCACTTCCTGATGCAATTATCGGGAAGATCGGATTTTCGTATGCACGCATTTCTTTGTCCGGACAAAATCTGCTGACCTTTACAAAGTATTCCGGATTGGATCCGGAGTTTAACAATGCCGCCAACATTTACGAACGCGGTGTAGAGGGTTTTGCGTACCCAAACCTCCGGACGTATTCATTGGGATTACAATTTGGTTTCTAATTCTTAATAGCAATAAATTATGAAAAAGCATTTTTGTTTAACGATACTGTGTTTTGCAATCGCAGGCATTCTCCCCGGTTGTGACGAGGATTTGCTCGACGTGGAAAATCCGAACAGCCTCACGACGGATCAGTTCTGGACCACTGAATCCGATGCACAACAAGCAATCAATGCCGCCTACGCCATGTTTTACAAGCCTGGACTGTGGTCCCGCTGGATTTATTTCCGCCTCGACCTTACCTCCGATGAAGGGTTTAGCAAGAGTCCGTGGATTGAGCTCGCAGATTGGACCCGGTTTCAATATGTAAACTATAACTTCTGGGAAGGCAATAACTGGACATGGCGTGATACATATAAAGCAATATTCAGGTGCAACCAGGTGCTCGCCAATGTGCCAAATATTGAATTCGCTGATCCTGATAAGAAGGAACTTATCCTTGCCCAAGCAAAATTTCTTCGCGCACTTCACTATTATTATGCAGCGATCCTGTGGGAAAATATTCCGCTGGTATTAGAACCGTCCAACCCTGACGATTTGCCTGAACAGAGTACGTTGGAGGAAGTATGGGCGCAGGTTGAAAAGGACCTGACTGAAGCGCTGCCGGTACTTCCGGTAACCTGGGATGACGCGAATGTCGGAAGACCAACGAGGGGCGCAGTTAATGCGTTTCTTGCGCGGACTTACATGCAGCAGCACAAATGGCCCGAGGCAAAATCAGCTCTTGACTATTTCTTCACCGGTGAAGGCGCAGGTCAGTACACGCTCGTTGATAATTTCCAGGATAACTTCACGGATATCCATGAGAACAACAGCGAGTCGGTTTTTGAGATTCAGTTTTCGGATGCGAACATGGGTGGTGGCGATAACGATGATCCTAACCAGAACATGGGAACCCACAGGCCACAGTTTTTTGCGCCGCGGAGCATCGGATGGTCTGACGGTCAGGCCCGATTCTGGCTCGTGGAGGAGTTCAAGAAGGAACACACAACGGCCGACGAATTGGATCCTCGTTTACAATACTCATTGTTCTATCCAACGCAGGAAGCTGACTTCGGTGCCAAGGTTTATGGACGCAGTTGGGAATGGGGTGCCGATGAAGCGTGGTTTAAAAAATACTCACGCGATTATTACCGCACCAATGAAGATTACTTTGGACAGGTGAATTTCCGGATGGTGCGTTTCGCGGATGTACTCTTGATGTATGCAGAGGTCCTGAATGAACTGGATCAGACAGCAACGGCAGCGACCTATGTTGATATGGTGCGGGCGCGCGCCGGGCTGGCGCCTTTATCGGTTGGTCAGCCTGCCGCCCTTGCGGACAAGAACGCTTTCCGGGATCGACTGAAAGTAGAAAGGTCCCTGGAACTCTGCGGTGAAAGTGTTCGCTGGGCGGATCTAAAGCGATGGGGAGACCTGGATACTCAGGAAAAGGTAGAGCAGGTGGCTCTTCGCGATCCGGATTTCAATAACTTTGTCGTCGGTAAACACATCAGGCTTCCGATTCCGCAAGTAGAAGTCCTCAACAACGTTAACCTGGAACAAAACGACCTGTATTGATCAGGACAAAAAAATGGATACCGTGCTGGGCGTCCGCGTGTGTTGGTTGTCAACATACGCGGACGCTTTTGTGGTTCCCTATTGTATACGGAATGGAATTACCCGTCACCTGCTTTCAGGTTGGCAGTTTTCCCTTATCTTCGACAATCTTCAACTTAATATAAACAATCGATGAACGTCTTTAGAAAACATTCCTTGCTTATTGTCGTGTGTTTCATCATCCAGTCGTGTTCAACCGTCTCTCAACAGGATGAAGCTGTTGAAACCGCGAGTGATCAACAACAGGGAAGGGACATTTGGTCCGAGGAAGAGGCGGACCGATGGTATGAGGCGCAGGGTTGGCTCATCGGCAGCAACTTTAGCCCGAGCACTGCAATCAACCAGTTGGAGATGTGGCAAAAAGAAACGTTCGACACTGCAACTATTAACCGGGAATTAGGCTGGGCTGCTGAGTTGGGTATGAATGCAATGCGCGTATACCTTCACGACCTTCCGTACGAGAATGATCGCGAAGGGTTTCTCCAAAGAATGGACACGTTCCTCAAAATTGCCGACCGGCATGATATCAGGATCATGTTTGTGCTCTTCGACTCTGTTTGGGATCCTTTTCCGAAGGCCGGCAAGCAGCGAGAACCCAAACCGCACGTGCACAATTCCGGGTGGGTTCAAAGCCCGGGCATCGAGGCGCTGAAAGACTCTACGCAATATTCTCGGCTGGAGCGTTTTGTGAAAGGCGTAGTTGGAAAGTTTGCTGACGACGAGCGCGTACTTGCATGGGACGTCTGGAATGAGCCAGATAATACCAATGACCGGGCGTATGGCAAAGTTGAGCTGAAAAACAAGGTTGACTATGTTCTGCCATTACTGGAAAAGACGTTTGACTGGGCGCGGTCGGTAAATCCTTCGCAACCGGTAACATCCGCGGTTTGGAGAGGTGATTGGTCTTCTCACGATGCCATGCCGCCACTGCAGAAAGTTCAGATTGATGAGTCTGACATTATAACCTTTCATAACTATGAAGATTCCGCGGACTTTGCCATGCGTATGAAATGGTTGGAACGTTACGAGCGACCCTTAATCTGCACAGAGTACATGGCCCGACCGAACGGCAGCACATTCGAGACGATCTTGCCGATCGCGAAAGAGAATAACATCGGCATGTTCAACTGGGGGTTTGTAGATGGCAAGACTCAGACAAAATACCCTTGGGATAGCTGGGATGTTCAATATACATCCGAGCCCAAGCTGTGGTTCCATGAAGTGCTGAGGAGGGATGGAACGCCATATCGTGTGGAGGAGGTGGAACTGATCAAAGAACTTACAGCGGTTGCTGAATATAACTGATGTGAAAGTGCGTGTGTTTATTGCACTCCTGCAGATAAGCTGCGTTGTCTTCATGCACACGCGGGGGTATAGTCAAGCGCCCATCAACATAAGCAATCCTGTTTTGCCTGGCGTTGCCGACGCAGGCGTGATCCGTTACAACGGAGAATACTACATTGGAGGTGTTTTCACGAACGGGAGCTTTTACAGGTCCCGGGACCTGGTGAAATGGGAGGGACCGTTTCATGTATTCTCAATGGACAACGATTGGACCACCGGCCCGTCAGCCGCCGATTCACAGATACATGCTAACGATATCAGTTACATCAATGGAGTGTTTCACCTCTACTGGTCCGTAAATCACTGGGGACGCGATCAGCATGTTGTGCACATCGGCCACGCGACGGCAACAAATGTGTTGGGACCATACAAGGAGCCAATGAAGAAGACCTGGCTTGACAACCGAATAGACCCAAAGCTGTTCGTTGACGATGACGGGTCGCTCTATTTATATATGGTGAAGTTCACGGATGGGAACGCTATTTGGGCGCGCCCTATGAAAGATCCGCAGACTTTTTCCGGGCCGCCGGTCAGCCTGTTCGCCTCTTTGCCGAACACCTGGGAAACCCTGGACAATCGTGTCGCCGAAGGTCCATGGGTAATGAAGTACCGAAACCGGTATTACATGATGTACAACACCAACCATACGTCTACACGGTGGGGTAACTATATGTTGGGTGTTGCCGAAGCGGATTCACCGCTTGAATTCAACCACGCCACCAAGTATTCGTCACCAGTCGTTCAATCGAACCAGATTGAGTTGGATGACCGTTTTGTCGATTTGTTAAAATACGCTGAAGCCTCCCGTGACACTTTTCTCTACCGCACTAATGCGCCAGCCGGAAACTGGAACGCTCCGGACTTTGATGCGTCACGCTGGCAAAAGGGTCGGGCCGGGTTTGGGTCGACTCCTGTGAAAAATTCGACAACGCGAACGGTGAAGACTCCCTGGCAAACTCCGGAGATATGGGTGAGAAAATCATTCACGCTGGATAACAAGAAGCGTAACCTGATGCTTCGTATCCACCATGATGGTGAAACAAAGGTGTATTTGAACGGACACATTTTATATGAGGGCGCTGGCAGGCAATACACGACCTGGAATTTTGATCGAACGGCGCTTTCACTTTTAAGAGCGGGAAGGAATGTATTGGCGATCCGGAGTAATCGGGGTGAAGGCACAAGCTTCCTTGACGTTTCACTTTTTGATATGCGCGATGAAGCAGGCGATGACATTTTGTATTCGCCAGGACAGCCCAACATTTTACGAGGTCCGAATGGGTTTGAATGGTGGCTCATTTATATGGCTAACAAAAATGCAGACAGAAGGGGTCAATATATAAACAGGATACACTTTTTCAACCGCAAGATGTTCGCTGATGCAGTGACTGCGGCCCATACGCCCGGCAACCATCCGGCGCCAGCGCAACCAACATTTTTTGACCTGTTCGACGCTGACAATGCAAGCAAATTGAACGTGCGATGGGATCTAAGGAAAGGAACATGGCGGATTACCGATGGCGAACTGGTGCAACGAAGCAGTGAAGGAGCGCATGCTATCGTGAAGAGCGCGCCTGCTGCACACTACCTGTTTGAGTCCGGGCTCAGACTGGATACCGGTTCCTCTGAAGCCGGAGTCTATGCATGGTGGAAAGACGATGACAACTTTGTAAAAGTAGGTCTCAATCAAGAGCAGAAGGCACTGAATTGCTTGGTCAAGATGAACGGCGAAGGCGAAACATCTTCGTTCATCCTGCCGGAGGATTTTAACTATCAGGCGTACCACAGCATCCGGGTTTTCAAGAATGCTGAAACGTTTACCATTGAGCTCGATGACCGGCCCGCGCCCGGGTGTAATGTGATCGTAGCGCGCGGAAGTTCGGCGAAGGGAATACCGGGCTTGTACACGGACGGGGGAAGCGCGGCGTTCGATGGAGTTATCTGCACGGTTGGATGGGATGAGTTTGACGAAGTTATCACCGGATGGTCATCAGCGCACGACGGTACCGCTTCGAAAGGTGAGTGGTCTGTATCAAAAGAGGGAATTGTTCAAGCGAGCGCGAAGGGCGAAAGTGAGATATTCAAGGGCGACTTGCTCGATGAATATGAGGTGAGTGTGCAGTTGACCAACGAAACCGATCGGGGGAGTGTCGGAATTTTTCCAGTCTACATCGATGGAGATAATTATTTGAAGGCGATGTTTGATTTTGATTGCAAATCACTTGTTGTTGCCGGAAGAGACAATGGCAGGCCGATTGAGACCTCAGAGGTCTTGCTGGAAAAGAACACCAGTTACTACGCCGACATGAGGTTCACGGACTTTATCGAAAAGCATTTCACCTTTGACTACCCCGGCTACATAAATGCGATCAGCCTTAGCAAGAGACCTTTCAACGACCCCGATACTGTGATTGAAAATATTCATGAAAGGTTCAATATTTCGTTTCAGCGGCAAGGGAGGTGGTATCCGCTGGCGGACTGGAAGGAGGCTTCGCCTTTGCATCCCGGTTTTGAGAAGATTGAATTTTCTCCCATCAAGGCTGAGGCCCTTAGATTTGTCAATAAGGATCCTGAAGATCATCGATTTTACATCAACAAGATCCGGGTGAACGAGTTGCTGAAGCAATCTTATAACCTTCGGGTGGTCAAGCGTAAGGATGAAATTATTTTTTTTGTGGATGGTGTCGATGTCCTGAGAATGAATCACACCTTCCCTGCTTCGCAGGTGGGATTGGCCATGGAGAATGCGATGGGAAGGTTTAATGGGATTACGGTGTTTTCTTTCTAGGGGCCTCTCCCTAGCGGGCGACAGAAGGGCTGCTTGCGCTCGCGGGAGATCCGGCGCCCTCATCCATCGCACAAACCCACCTCGCGGCTCAGGACAGGCGGGTTCATTCCTAGCCCCCAGCAATCGCCCCCAAGACAATGAGGGGCTCTTCACCGCTTACAACTTTGTCGGGTAAAGCGTCATCGGGTGACTCATGGGAGAGATCTTCTCCACACGCATAGAAGCGCAGATAGGCACGGCGTTGTTTTGTCACGTGGTCGCGGATTGTTCCCTTTAGCATTGGAAACTTTTCTTCAAGTGCATCGAGGACCGACCGCAGGGTGATCGTTCCCGGAACATCAATTTTCACTTCACTACCGACGCGTGCAAGGTTCCGCAAATGGTACGGAAGCTTAACGCGGATCGCCACTGTTGATATCATAGTCGATTTTGCCAAAGTCAAAATACAAAGAAAACCTCGGGACAAAGCTGGACGCAAGTCATATTCCTAATGTAAGGATTGAACTTCTACCGAGAGAACTGCAGGAAGGTCGCGTACAATAGGCATCCAGTTGTCACCAGCGTCAGATGAGACATAAACTTGTCCGCCGGACGTGCCAAAGTAAACACCGCAGGGATCGAGTGTATCGACCGCCATTGCATCGCGCAGCACGTTGACGTAGCAATTGCTCTGCGGCAATCCCTTCGTAAGCGCTTCCCACTCATTTCCTCCCGAGCGGCTCCTGTACACCCGCAATTTTCCATCCGGGGGATAGTGCTCGGAATCACTTTTGATCGGCACGACGTAGATTGTTTCCGGCTCGTGTGCGTGTACGTCGATGACGAAGCCAAAGTCGGAGGGAAGGTTTCCGCTGACTTCGCGCCATGAGTCGCCGCCGTCGTCGCTGCGCATCACGTCCCAGTGTTTTTGCATGAACAGAACTTCAGGGCGCGAGGGGTGCAGGGCAATGCGGTGGACGCAATGGCCCACTTCTGCGTTAGCGTCGGGAATGTATTCAGAGTGCAGTCCGCGGTTGATGGGCTTCCATGTTTTGCCACCGTCGTCCGTGCGGAAGGCTCCTGCAGCGGAGATGGCGATGAACATGCGATGTTGATTCTTCGGATCGATGAGTATGGTATGCAGACACATTCCTCCCGCACCGGGCGACCATTGCGGTCCCGTCACGTGACCGCGCAATCCGGAGAGTTCCTGCCAGGATTGTCCGCCGTCCGTTGAGCGGAATAATGCAGCGTCTTCCGCCCCGGCGTAAACGACGTCCGGATCTGTCAGCGATGGCTCGAGGTGCCACACGCGCTTGAAGGCCCAGGGGTGTTGCGTTCCATCATACCACTGGTGCGTGGTGAGGGGTTTCCCTGTTTCGGCAGACGTATCATAGACGAACTTGTTGCTCTCGCCCATTGGCATTCCTTCCGGTGTTTTGGCTGCTTCACCGTCGGGAGTTCCGGGTGGATGCCATGTCTTACCGCCGTCGTCTGAGCGCTGAATGACTTGTCCGAACCAGCTGCTGGTTTGAGATGCGTAGATCCTGTTGGGATCGACTGGTGATCCTTTCATGTGATAGATCTCCCAGCCGCCGAAGTGCGGTCCGCTGACGTCCCACTTTTGGCGTTTGCCATCGGACGTCAGGATAAATGCGCCTTTGCGCGTGCCGACTAATACGCGTACTGCAGTCATAGGGGTTGGTATTTAGCTCATGATTTGTTTATCACTTCGCGCTCGCTTTTGCGAGGGGATGAAAGTTAGATATAAGGGGATTAGAATGCAAGAATGGTTGAGTGGTTGAAAGGTTGAGGTGGTTGAAAGGTCGAGGTGGTTGAAAAGGTTGAGATGGTGTTGGTAGGCATGGCATTCGGGAAAATATTTTGCTAAATTGTCGCGACCAAAGATCCTCTATTCCCGATGAAGAAGCGTTTCATTTTTGCGATCGCCGTGGCGGTGGTTCTTGCAATTGCTGTTGTGTTGGTCATCCTGGATTCAGTTTTGTCTTCTTTTGCATCTGGCGTCCTGGGAGCGGTCCAGGGGGTTGGGCTTTTTGACATGTTGGTAACCGGTACATTTATTACTACTCGTTATTTCAAGCTTGCGCTTGTACTGGTTGCAATCCTGGTGATCGGCCTTATACTGGACATGATGGCTTTGTCTTTCGCCGATGTCATCCTGCTACTCTCATTCGGCGGGCTTTTGACAACCTACTTCATTTATTTTTTGCGGAAGAAGCCCAAGACTCTTCTTGATGTGATGAAGCTCTTAAGTTTACTGGTTTACCTTCCACTACCGCTTTACTTTTTTCAGCCCCTCTCAGCGGAAACAAAAGACGTTGCGATACTACTTGGTCAGACGGTGTTTGCTGTGACACTCGTGTTGTACTTGTTTGTGGGTGAGCGAAAGAATGCGTGGATTTTTGGAACGGTGAATGAGAAAGGTTGAAAGGTTGAATGGTTGGAGAGGTTGGAAGTCAAATAAAGGCTCATATCGGCCAGTAGTCCTCACGTTAGGGGGTCCTTCGCCTTCCCTCGCGCAAACCCAACGCTGGCTCAGGATGACGGTTTATGGGGAGGGGGTCCTTCGCCATCCTGCGCGCAAATCCATGCTTGGCTCAGGATGACGGTTGGGGGGAGAAAGAGCAACTCCTTGCTGGGCTCAGGATGACGGTTGTTACTCTTGCCGTAGACTATTAACCGGATTCGTTCTGATAGCCTTGATCGTTCGGTAACTGATCGTCAGGAGCGCGACGAGAAGGGCAGCGGCGCCGGCCAGGAGGAATATCCAGGCTTGTAAGGAAATGCGGTACTCGAATGCTTGCAGCCATTGGTGCATGGTATACCACGCAATTGGGGACGCAATTACTAACGCAAGGGCTACTTGCTGCGCGACGGTGGAGGAGAGGAGCATGAACAGGTTCACCCCGCTTGCGCCCAGGACTTTCCGGATGCCCAGTTCTTTTGTGCGCCGTTGGATGTTATAGGTGGCTAATCCAAAGAGTCCGAGGCATGCGACGAGAATACTTAAGGCGCCGCCCATGCGGAAGATCATCCCAGCCCGGTTCGCGGCGGCGTAAAACGACTCGAGCTGTGCATCCAGAAAGTGATACTCGATCGGTGTGCGCTGATCAAATTGCTCGTGGACGTGGGTGATGGCAGGGATTAACGCTTCCAAATTTCCGGAGATCTTTAAATTGAAGTAATCGATCGATTGGAAAGGATTGTTCCAGGCGCCGATGACAATGGGTCCGATTTTTTGATGCAAGGACTGGAAGTTGAAATCTTCGAGCACGCCAATCACTGTCGCGTCGACCGCATCGTTCCCGGATGATAGCCGCAACGTGGCCCCAACCGGTTCGCTAAGGCCAAGCGCTTGTACGGCGGCCTCGTTTAACAACACATTGGTTGAATCGTTCAACTCTGGCGCGAAGTAGCGGCCTTGATTTAGCTTCAACTTGTAAGTTGCAAGCATGTCTTCGTCAAATCCCATGAAATACGTCTTGGTGGAATCTGGAATACCAGCGGAGGATGAGGGGCTGTTGCAGTAGAGCTCTGTAATATTTTTCCATTCGCCGGGAACGCGCGAGGAGACTGCGACGTGCTCCACGCCCGGGATACGCGCGTATTCATTCTTGATGGCCCGGAACTGTTGCCGGACGTCTCCACTGTTGATGTCGATGACCATCAAACGGTCTTTGTCAAACCCGAGATCTTTTGTATGGATAAAGTTCAACTGCCGGCCGATCTCCAGCGTGGAGACGATCATTACGATGGTGATCACAAACTGGAATACGACGAGGGCTTTCCGCAGTCCTGCTGTCGACGTACCGGTGTCGATGCCGCGCAACGATCGGACGGGCTTCAGCCGGGCAAGATAAAAAGCAGGATAGCTGCCGGACACAATTCCGATGACGAGACTGATTCCCGCAAGGGCAGGTAGAAAATCCATTAGGGTGCGGGGCGTGATATCAAAAGGTTTGCCGGTGATGGTGTTGAAATAGGGAAATGCCAGGTCCATTACAAAAATGGCGATGATGGATGACGCAAATGTGATTAGCAGAGACTCTGTGAGGAACTGAGCGACCAGCTGTCCGCGACGGGCCCCCGCCACTTTCCTGACTCCAACCTCTCTGGACCTTACCATCGCTTTCGATGTCGCCAGGTTAATGTAGTTCATGCAGGCGATCAGCAAGAGGAATATTCCCATCGAGGAAAAGATGTAGATGTAGGAGAGCTGGCCATGCGACGATTCCGTACCTGCTTCAATACCTTCCGAGTGAAGATAGATGTCTTCCATCGGTTGAAAATCGATGTCGATTACGCCGTTGAAACGCGCGAGTTCCTGGTCGCGGAACGCCGGCATTTTGGATCGTAATGAATTGATATCATCCGCATCGCGCAGGACGAGATAAGTAAAGGCGCCAAATTCATCCCAGCTTTCGAGATATTTCTGCCATCGGTCACTGGGGACTACTTCTGAAAAGAGGAGGTCGAACTGGAGGTGTGAGTTGTCGGGCAGATCTTTGATCACGCCGGTGACGGTGACCGCCCCGAAGCTCGTCTTTTCGATCATCTCGCCAACCGCGGGCATCCTTCCGAAGTATCTTTTTGCCGCGGACTCCGTCAAGACGACGGAGTGGGGTTCCTTTAATGCCGTTGTTTTGTCGCCTTCAATGAATTCAAAGTCAAAGACCGAGAAGAAGTTTGCGTCTGTGGTAAACCAGTTGCGCTCCTGGAAGTTGTGGCCATTCAATTCGAATACCACCTGTCCGACAAAGCGGTGCAGTCGCACCATATCGACCGCTTCCGGAAACTTGCTTACAACGGCAGGTCCCAATGCCGGCGTCGTAATACCGTATCGCCGCACATCCTGGGGGTCGCGCTTGTCGATTGTCAGTACACGGAAGATCCGCTCGGACTTGGTGTGAAAGCGATCGTACGATAACTCATGCTGGACATAGATATACAGCATGCAGCTGAAGGCGATTCCGGTGACCAGTCCGATCATGTTGATCAGCAGGTAGCCTTTGTTTCGAGAGAACGTCCGGATGGCGATTTTGAGGAGGTGTGGGATCATGGGGGTGGTTTTGGGTTCTTATATATACGGAATTGGAGGGAAAAGGTCAATTTGAATGGTTGCACCACCCCGGATTGTCCTGCGGACAATCTGCCCCTCCTCGGAGAGGAGGGGACCCGCTTCGTAGCTGAGTTTAGTGCTTGCAGCACCGGGCCATCCTTCGTCGCTGGATCGGGGCTGGGAATAAGTGCTTACTTTTTTCTTTGCTGGCACAACAATAAGGTTCGGAAACGACAAGCAGGTCCACTGTATAATTATGAAGTTCGGAAAAGATGCCCAGATGCGGATGTAAGTACCTCCGAATCCATAAAGTTCTGAGAAGTCGAGCAGATAAGATGTAGAATGATCCAAGCTATGAAGTGCGGAAAAGATGAGCAGATGCAGATGTAGATGCCTCCGAGACTATGAAGTTCTGGGAAGCCGAGCAGATAAGAGGGTCCCCTCCTTTCCGAGGAGGGGCAGCTCGTCCGCAGGACGAGCCGGGGTGGTGCAGGCACGTACAAACTATTTCTATCGCGCCCGCCTCGCTGTCAATTTACTCTCACCATAAAAGAACATTACAAGCAGCAACAGAGACCCGGGTGTAGTAATAATCCACGGCAGCGCAATCAGTAAAACTGTCGTGCTGAAATCGGGATAGAAATAAACAAATGAAATTAAGGGAACAAGAAGTCCGTTGGCGAACAAAAACCGTCGAAGCCATTTCGACTTCCTGGTGAAAGCAAAGCCCAGCGCCAGCGTTGAAATGCCCATGCAAATGTATCCTAAGGCATCCACATCCCAGAATAACGAGTGAGGCGTTTGATCGAGCACGCTAATGTCAGCGGCGGCATCGTGCAAGGTTGCCGGTATGACGGTGGCGATTTGGACGACATAATTGAGACTGACATACGTTGCGTACATAATGCTGAAGGCGATTGCAATGTGTGTCCAAATGCGTCTTGAGTTTGGGACATAATGATGGACAGCAATAACCGAAATCAAATAAGGTGGGGCGATTGCCAAAGAAAATCCGTAAATAAGGTACGCGTCTAATGGAAAGCTCAATACACCGACAATTTGAAGGATCTGCACAATGCAGTAGCCCACAACGGCAATGAATGCCATCGCCGAGGCGTAGAACCCGAGATTGCTGACAAGTTTTTTGCGGGAGGATAGTTTGATGGAGAGTTGCGTTTCCATATTTCAGTGTATTTTATTGTTCGGCTCTGGAGTTCTGTTCGTAGTCACCTTTTTGTATGCTGACCTTTCTTCTTGCGACAACACAATCGCAAGTACAATGACCCAGATCATGAAGACGCCGATGTTAATGCGCTCCCAGATTCCGATCATCGGTGTCGGATCGTTGCGGGGAATATTTGGAGCCTCGAAAGCGGACAGGACGCCGAAAATCAGATGCATTACAATTGTGCTTATCGTGTAGATCCGAAAACGCTTTCCAAGCGCTAGTGCAGCCAAGACCATCATCGCAATCATCAGAAGAACTACAGTCATAGCCCACGCGATGTGCAGTGTATCAGTCAAGGTCGGTTCTATTCCTCGCATGTGCATGGGTGGCCAATAGGCATTGAAAATTGCATAGGCGATGATGAGTCCTCCTGTGACGCGCAGGCGCCCGTCGCGTGACGATAGCAAAACTCCCCAACCAAATGCAGCAAACAGCACCGGATAGGCGATGACTAACGATAGCCATAGCTGCCGCGTGGGTGCACCTATTGCGGATAACTCGCTCACCGTGTAAGACGCGACTCTGTAACCTTCGTATTGTGCAGGAACGTAAACGTTGATCGCGATGTACCAGAGTGACGAGAGGATGCCGCATATCAAGAGTAGCTTTTTCGCTTGGAGTCGGCCACTAGGTGTTCGGTTAGTTGAAAGGGCTGTTGCTTCCATTTTTTAATGGGCTATGTTTTAAAATGCCGTTAATGTGAAGGAATTATATTTTGAGGAAGGGCGAAATGATTGTGGTGACGGGAACGGATGATGTTTGTCAGTGTGTTGGAGGGTGGAGGGTGGCGTTGCACCACCCCGGATTGTCCTGCGGACAATCTGCCCCTCCTCGGAGAGGAGGGGACCCGCTTCGTAGCTGAGTTTTGGGCGGTAGCAACTGCTATCCTTCGTCGAAGGATGAGCGTCTGGAAAATAGCTACATACCTTTTTCTTTGCTGACTGCAGGAAAGTCCCAACGCTAGAGCCGAGAAACGACGAACGGAGCCAGATGTAGAACCATCTAAACTATCAAATTCGGAAAAGACGCGCAGTCCAGATGTAGAATGATCCAAGCTGTGAAGTGCGGAAAAGATGAGCAGATGCGGATGTAGATACCTCCAAGATTATGAAGGTCTGGGAAGCCGAGCAGATAAGAGGGTCCCCTCCTTCCCAAGGAGGGGCAGCTCGTCCGCAGGACGAGCCGGGGTGGTGCAGGCACGCTCTTGAACCAAGCACTATTCCTTAGAATGAAAATAAATTGCAAAAACGATTGCGTGTCTCTTGTATAAAAATCAAACGCTGAATTATATTTGCACCATGCAAAGGCGAAAAACATATTTTGATTGTCACGTGTGGATGCAATTCCACCGATCGCCCTGGATTTACAGTTGATCAGCTCCTGATCATCATTGCAAACCCGGGCGTGTCCGGGTTTTTTTGTTTCCCTTCGGACTGAGAATAAATCAAAACGATAGCACTGCTACCGGATAATTGTATCCTGGTGAGGGAGTGATGCATTGTAATTGCCAAAGCTGAGAACTGATAAACTTTTAACAAAATGAAAACGATCTTGTGGATTGAGCGTGAGTTGGTCAATGCCGAGCGTATAATCATGGAGGGTCATGTGGAGGAGGGATTGCGCATGTTGAACAACCTGTTGTATGAAGAACCGGCCTACGGCCCGCTGCACAACTACCTCGGCTGGGCGTACATGTACTATGCAAATGATGTGCGGATGGCAGAGATGCACTTCTCGGTCGCGATTCGTTTCGCACCGGATTACGCACCACCGTATTTGCACATGGGTAACTTACTCAACCGCGAAGGCCGGTACCTGGAGGCGATCAAGTACTTCAGCGCGGGTATTACCCGTCCGAACGCTATTCGGATCTCATTGCTCGAAGGTATTGCATACGCGCACGAAATGCGCGGCGAGTACCGCGATGCTATTCGCGCGTACAAAGAGGCGGCAGCTACGACTGTGGTCGACTTCGATGTCGATCGGTTATTGAAGTCCGCGGGTCGCTGCAGGAAGAAGAGGATGGCGATGTTGTTCTCGTTTTGGTAGACTCGCCTCCCGCCTTTGCCGCCAGCGCACATACCCTTCAGGCTTCGGCGGGCAGGCCATAGACTAGCGCATCTTAATTTCTGCGTTCATCGCGACCCCCTCTTCCAAGCCTGCGCGCTATTCGGCGCAGAGGAGAGGGGTAATTGCGAGCTCTCTTATCTAATCCTTTTGATGATTCAAGACTCCGGATTACCAGGAATGGTGACGTGCTTAATGTGCGGATAATGATTAGGATGGTGCGTTGAATTGTCTTCCGCCCTTACAGGGCTCCCATGAATTGCTCGACGAACCCAGGGCTCCTCGCTGACGCTCGTCACCCTGGGCTAGCATATGTCGCCCTTACAGGGCTTGGATTTGAGCCACGCGGAGCTCGGGACGGGACTGTGGATTTCTTCGAGTTTCTGCATCTTTACGAAAAATCAAATCTATGAGATCACTTATACTGTTTCTCCTTTGCGCATCCTGGTTTTCAACATTCGCGCAGCAGCGCATTTATAGAGAGTACGATTTTTCAAAGCTGGACCTGAAGTCTCTGGATCAGCGTGACATTGGCGTACAATTTGATTCGGTGTGGTATGCTTCCGGTGCGGATTCCCTTGCGAGGCTCGGCGCACTTGTAAGGCGAGTGTCTTACCGGCCTACTTATAGCGGCTTTGAATTCGGTTATGAGGCGAGTACCGCCTCCCTGTCAACTCTCAACGATGGACTTGCGGCATTGGGATTTGAGATGATCCCGGAAAACTTTGGTGCCGTTGTCTGGGGCTTCAACGTCCGAAGTCCGCGGTGGTTGTACAACGTCACCTTCACAATCGGGGCAAGTAATAGATCGTCTAACGATGATTACAAGCTGAAAGTATCGGCAACGAATATCGACCTTGGTATTGGGTATGACATTATCAACCATCCGAAGTTTCAACTGTATCCACAGGCAGCGCTGGGATTTCAGGGATCGTGGATTGAGGCTACTCCCAGGCAGAAGCTCACACCGGGAGATCTGGGTGGATGGTTGTCGCAAGGCGGTGAGCGCGAGCTGAACCGAGGTTCTCTCCTGCTCACGTATGGAGTCGAAGCGGATTATCACCTTGTGTATTCCAGCGGCGGAAGCGGAATCATCTTCGGCGCAAGATATGGATTGACTTCGGAAATCATTGAAGGTAAATGGAAGATGAATGGCGAGAAGTGGGATTACGATTCGTCGGATCGGATGAAGGAGGCGAGGTGGGTGTTTTTGATGAGGTTTTATTTTAGGTGAGGGGGTGACATCACCAACACCACCAACACCACCCCGGATTGTCCTTCGGACAATCTGCCCCTCCTCGGGGAGGAGGGGACCTACTTCGGTCAGAGGTTATTGCTTTATCTCTGAGGGCACTCTGCTCGCATCATAGTGTCAACATCTGACTTGGAGGACTCTAAAAACAGAAAGCAGTCAACCAGAAAGTTCAAGAACATGTTGCAGATAAAAGGGTCCCCTCCTCTCCGAGGAGGGGGGCCTCATCCGTCAGGATGAGCGGGGTGGTGCATGACCATTTCAGTACAAAGCCAGCAACGCCCCGATGGAGCCAAAAAACGTGCTGATGACAATCATCAAGAGAACTCTGCTTGAAGTCGGTGATTTCAGCGCTGCTTCTTTTCGGCTGCCCATGTTTGCGTTTAGGAGGACAGCCAATTTCCAGCCAATCGTGCTATCGTAAATTCCTACGAGCCCACCGACGATCAGCGCCCAAACCAGGGATAGTTTCGGCGCTAGGTGGTAGCCAATCGCTGTGTAGACAAGTAGCGATGCGAGCGTAAGGTATCCATAGTTGTATTTCCATTTGCGCGAGGTGATGGAACCGAAAACGTCAATGAAGGTCACGGCCAATAGGGCGATGGCAAAGGGAAAGAGTATGTCTGTGATACTATGTGTCATTTCAGTGTGTAAGTTATCATGCGGGTTACGGCAATATATGAAGGACTGCGATCAAAAACAGATTGATGACTTCCTGGTGCGTATGTCGGTGGTCAAAACCGGAAATGGGAGTATTTTTTTAGTGTCGAAAGGAGTCGGGGTCGACTTGAATGTTAATATCGATCCGGAAAGGTTTGTGTTTAAAGGGAGGTAGGGTGGTGTAGGTACTAACGGGTTGGTTGCCTTGGGTGTGTGCGCTAGTGGAAAGTGCATCGGTACTTGTCGGATGGTAATTTACGCCGTTAGTGATCGCCAATTTTTGATCACCTGTTATGGTGTGGCAAACCCCTAGGGGTGCGTGAACTTGTCTCTTCTGGAATCAACAGTTTGTTTGAAATTCATTAAATTAACCATTCAGTGATGAGCCTAGAAAACAAGATAATTGAGGTGTTGAGCGAAGGAAAGCCGCTTAAAGGACGGGAAATAGCCTCTATTCTTTCTTCCAAGCATGGATTAAATGTAGACAAGGCTCAAGTAAATTCTCTTCTATATGGGAACCTACGTGGGAAAGCTTTTCAAAACAAAAAATATGAGTGGTCACTAAAGCAAGAAAAAGGCGAGGAAACGAATTCTGCAAAAGATGTTGTCGGCGAAAACACTCCCTTATCAAAGCTAGCATACTACTATTTGGAATGTCTCTCCAAGGACATGGAGGGGGGCATCTCGGTTTTTGCTACCAGCAAGTACAAACTTGACTACACGCAACTATCTTATTTCCCTTTAACCGGAAGCGTTCAACAAAGCATTGACGCACATTTATTAGATAAGGTCAGAAAGAATAAAAACGAACATGCTTTCAAATTGGGATACCCGATGTTCGTAAGAAGTGTAAAAAGCAGGGACGCCACTGTTTATAGATTTATTGAGCCTCTTTTCATTTTTACCGTTGACACAGAATTTGCTTTGAAAAATGGGACTATTCTCCTTTTAGATGATGATCCCGTCTTGAATCAAAAAGCGTTGGAATCGATTACGGGGATCAATACAAGTGCCGAATTATTACTGGAGACGGTTGAGCTTTATGAAGAGTTAGGAATTAACAACTCTCCGGAAGAGAAGCCAGCCTTGGACGATTTGGGCTTGCGGCTGGAACAGATTAGGAGCGATTGGAAGTGGCGGGAGAATCTCGACGTTGGAAACTTGTCATCTGGAGGGATCTCATCGATTGCCGATGACGGTATCTTCAATAAAGCTGCGGTTTTTGTTGGGCAAAAGTCTAAGTACACGGTGGGCCTGGAGAAGGATTTAAGGGAATTAGCTGACCTGCCTGAATCAAAGTATGCTAAATCTATGTTGGGCTCATGGATTAGCGATACCGTTGAACCCACTCAACTCAGTGACAAGGTATTAATAGAGCCTATTCCTCTCAATGAAGAACAAAAAGAGGCGGTTTTGCGAGGCTTGTCATCTCCGCTAACAGTCGTAACCGGTCCTCCAGGTACCGGAAAATCGCAGGTGGTAGCAAGTCTAATAGTGAACGCAGTATATCAACGGCAGACAGTTTTGTTTTCAAGCAAGAATAATAAGGCTGTTGATGTCGTTAATGAGCGGGTGAATGCTTTGACCAACCGTCCGATTATGTTGCGACTGGGCTCCAGGTTTCAGTCAACCCTTTCAGAGTACTTATCCGGTCTATTATCTGCCAGACCTTCGAAAGGTGATGAAACCCGCTTCAAGGAAACAAAATCAATACACGATGAAATTCTGAAGAACATCAGCACGATCAAAAGACGCCAGGAGGAAATCATTGCGCTAAGAAATAAGGTAGATGAATTGGAAAAGAGTGTGGAAAACTTCAGGGTTCAATTTGGCGCTGCCTTCTTTGCTGCATGTCAGAATAGATCAGCTGATGAAACGATGCGCCTTCACGTGTCAATAGATATAGGGAAGGAGAAAGTAAAGTCTGCTGATAAATCTAAGCAGTCTTTATTTGTGAAGCTCATTTGGAGTTTTGTAAGAAAGTCAAGGTTTCTTTCATTGCAAAAATGGATCGAACAATGTTCTCCAAGGTTTTCGAGCCTGGATATTCCACTTCTTCTTTTAACGATCGATGATTCAACGGTCCCGATGTTCAGGGAATACATTGAAAGGCTTGCGTTCAAAAATACATGTGCAAAAGTAATTCAAGCGTATTTCGAGCAACTTCAAAACCTTATTGACCAGCCCGACCTATTTAGTCTGTCTGTAAAAGAAAAGGCGTTTACGGACCAAATAGTATCGAACTCACTTGAACTTTGGAATTGTTGGCTGCAGTTGATGCCTAAGAAAATGAGCGAAAAAGACCGAAAGGTTATAGGCGACTATGTTGCGGTATTGAATTTGATAGTTGCAGCGGAAACTACTAACAAGGCCATTGACCGACATGTTTGGTCAAAGTATTACTCATTTTTGCCCCAAATTACTCACATCCTTTCTTGTTGGGCGGTTACATCGTTGTCGGCAAGAGGTCGCGTACCGTTGGAACAGGGCTTCTTTGACCTTGTGATAATTGACGAGGCTAGTCAATGTGACATCGCTTCCGCATTACCGTTACTATTCAGAGCTAAGCGGGCGGTAATAATTGGCGATGATAGGCAACTAACGCACATCAGCGCCATTAGTGAAACTCAGGACATCCAGTTACTCCAGAAACACAATCTTGATGAGGATTTCCTCGGCTGGAGCTATTCCGGAAATTCCTTGTTTCGGCTTGCATGCGCACGCGCAAGATCCGAAAACATAGTTGCTTTACGCGATCATCATCGTTCTCACGCTGACATCATTAACTATTCAAATCAACATTTCTATGAGAATACTTTACGCGTTGCCACTCAGTACGAAACGCTGAAAGCAATTCCAAATGAGCCTGTAGTAAGGTGGATTGACGTCAAGGGTAAATGCGCCAGACCAGAAACAGGTAGCACCTACAATGATAAGGAAGCCGAACACGTTGTCAGAGAGTTGTCGCGGCTAGTCAGCAACGGCTATAAAGGCACTATTGGAGTAGTTACTCCTTTTCGAGCACAGTATTTAAGGATTCAGGACAGGCTAAATCAAAATAAGGATCTGTCTGATCGCCTTACACTTCGTGACTTTTTGTGTGATACGGTTCATAAATTTCAAGGGGATGAAAGGGATGTGATTATATTTTCTCCCGTTGTAAGCGCAGGTGTGACGGACAGTGCAACCGCGTTCCTTCGGAAAACAGGGAATCTGTTTAATGTTGCAATCACAAGGGCACGAGCTGCATTGATTGTTGTTGGCGACAACCAGAAGAGTTATACCTTGGGCGTTCCACACTACAAGGCGTTCATCGAATACATCAATACGTTATCTGAAAAACGGGCAATGTCGAATGATAGAATACAACACGATCTGGGGCCCAAGTACCCGAACTTATCAACTAAAACCATTATATCTGACTGGGAAAAGGTGTTCTATGAGGCCTTGTATAAGGCGGGCATCCCCACAATTCCACAACATGGCGTTGGGCAATATTCTCTGGACCTTGCAATCATTGATGGAGATCGAAAACTGAACATCGAAATCGATGGAGAGAAATACCACCGAAATTGGGATGGCGAACTATTACGACGCGACCAATTAAGGAATAAACGTTTGATCGAATTAGGGTGGGATGTCCAAAGATTTTGGGTATACCAGATCAGAGACAATATGAAACAATGTATAGAAAAGGTGGGACAGTGGAAGCGACAAGAGATTGTATCGAGCTAAAACGTACTCGACAGGGATAATTTGCCAGTGACGCCGATGCGCGCGCGTCACTGTCGTTTCGAAAATCTATAGGCATTTGAAGATGGATGATGGACGGTGTCTCGAGGTGGAGCGAGTGTGCCGGCCCCACCATTTCGGGAAACGCTGCATCTACCAGCAGCTATTACTCCAAAACCAGATGACCACCAAGGATTGATATTTGAGTAATAACCAATATCGATAGAACTGATCATGCGGAATCCGCTCGCACCAGTGCCTAAGAATAGCCTCCTTGGTTGCATGCAGATGGAAGCTTTCCTTCTGTAGTGGGTCCTGCTCTGCCCTTTAGCCTCCGCGGACGATATCAATCTCCCCGATATTGCTTATACCATATCTTGTTCTTAATTTTTGCGAAAACCTGCGCAACTCCATAGAACTCTAATGACCCCCACAATCAAACACCTCGCAGAAAAGAAACTAATCGGCAAATCGCTCACCATGAGCCTGGCCAACAACCGGACCGGTGAACTGTGGAAGAGTTTTATGGCAAGGCGTAATGATATAGCCAACAACCTGACAAATGAGCTGATATCCATGCAGGTCTATCCGGCAACCTATTTTTCGGACTTTAGACCGACGACTGAATTTCAAAAATGGGCAACTGTGGAAGTATCCGATTTTGACACTGTTCCGGATGGTCTGGAGAAATTTGTCTTGCCTGCCGGACTTTACGCCGTTTTTGAATATAAGGGATCCAGCAACGACCCCCGCATTTTCCAGTACATCTTCGGCACGTGGTTGCCAAACTCCCAATATATCCTGGAGGATAGACCGCATTTTGAAGTGCTGGGCGAAAAATATAGAAACAACGACCCCGATTCGGAGGAACAGATATGGGTACCTGTGGTTGAAAGGTTGAATGGTTGAAAGGTTAATTGGTGGGAGAGGTGCATTGGTAAAGGTGAAAAAGCGCTTGACGGGAGAAGTGAAATCAATCGTCAATCTCTATCTTGAAGGGCTACAATCAAAATGATAACGCAGGTGCAATCGAAAACTACTCTTGAGAAGATCACTGAACTGGGACCGCTGCTGCTTATCGCAATTGGACTAGCGCTCGACTGGCTGAGGGTTCCGTTCGGTGACTTGATGGTCATCCTGGGCTTCCTTTTGTATGGTGTATTCGGCGCAATCATTTCTATCAAGAGAAAATATTATAGGGCCTCTCTATACGGTTTTTCAAACTTGTCAATGACATTGCTATTATCCTGCTAACCATCAGCTTTTTTTATGGACAAAGCCCCATGCTGTATCTTCTGATGCTGATCTTGCTTGATAGATTGATTTTGTTGCCTCGGGTTGTAAGAGACTGATTCGGATGCCCTTCACTTTTTCGCATCCGGCTATTGTTCTTCCGCTTTCCAGGCTAACACCCAAGTGGTTTTCGCTTACGGGACTGGTCGTTGGTACCATGTCTCCTGACTTCGAATACTTTTTTCGCATGCGGATGCAAGGCACGTATGCACATACCTTGCAGGGTATGGTTGTCTTCTGCTTGCCGGTCGGGATTTTGCTCACTTTTCTTTTTCACAATGTGGCGCGGAACGGGCTAATTGAAAACTTGCCGTCCTTTTTGAGGCGGCGATTTCTTCGATTTACGTCATTCGATTGGAGCGGTTATTTTTGGAAGAGGTGGTTTATTGTTGGCCTATCGGTACTCGTTGGCGCCTCCACTCATCTCTTCTGGGACGGGTTCACCCATGAGCACGGTTATTTCGTTAGCGCCTTTCCGGAGCTTGCCACCAACGTCAGCCTGGGTTTTCTTGAGATCGAACTGTATCGGGTCGTGCAGCACCTCAGTACACTCATCGGTGGGATGGTAATTGTAACTGCCATCCTTTCGCTACCAAAGGGTGAAGATCGTAAGCCCGCCATTGGCACCCGAAAGTACTGGGCGGTGTTCGCGGCGATTGCTGTTGTGATTGTAGCCGTAGCGCTGATGAGTGCAGTAAGGACCCCGACGCCTGTGAGCATTATTGTCATCGTCATATCGGCCTGTTTGCTCTCCTTGGTGTTCACGCCCTTGGTATTGCGTTGATAGTTTTTTCAACATTTGCTGTATCCTCGAAATGTTTGAGTCCAGAGGGGCAGATCGCAGATGGTCTATTTCCCAGGAATAATTCCAGGACGAAACTTTTCCTCCCTTTCATGCATCCTACAATATGCAAGAATTCGAGATAGATAAACACTCTAGAAAAACCGCAATGATTTCACCCATGTCGAACAGGTTGGATGTTAGCGTCGCCGCTAGTGCCGGCTGCCTTGTCAAGCCCCTCCGGCTGCTTCTGTTCCTTTTGTGTCTCGCCTGCCAGCACGACGAATACCTGGATGGCATTAATACCGCACAGCTCTTTGCAACACCTTCACAAGAGGAATTGGATGCGATAAAACTGGAATGGCAATCCCGCGATCTGTCACCCGACGCCTATGCGGTGGAGCAACTTGTGGAGATAACCCCTTCCGGCATCATCCTGAAAATTATATCGTACAATGTAAACGGCACCAGGCGATATGCGGCATTGTTGGTTCCTCCTTCCGATGTGACGCTTCCTGTGAGAATGTTTGTCAATGGATTCGATATCGACAACACAACAAATGCTATCAAACTGGAGGTTAACGACTCGTTTTTTGACGAACCATTTATTTTTGCAATGCCCGCGCTTCGCGGACAATCGTTGCAAATTACACTCAATGGTCAAGTGTACTCAAGTCCCCAGTCGGAGGGTGATCATTGTGATGCCTTTGACGGAGCAGCGGATGACGTTATTGCGATGCTGAATATTATTGAACTCACGGAGGAAGTTGCGGACGTAAACAGGGTGTCTGTAAGAGGAGGTAGTCGCGGTGGGACCGTGGCCCTGCTGGTAGGAGAGAGGGACAAGCGAGTAAAAATGGCGATCGATGTCGCCGGGCCAACGAATTTGCTCGAGCTCGCGCAGAGAAATCAAGATGACCGGACGTACCAATGCCAGTTTCTGGAAGCGCTGGTCCAGGGTGGTGCTACGCTTCAGGAGGTCCGAAGGAGAATGATCGCTAGTTCGCCCTTGTTCTTTGCGCAAGATCTTCCGCTTACTCAATTACACGTTGGACAAAATGACTGGATTGCTCCCCCGTCGCAAGCCCGAGACCTTGAAAAACGCATGGCGGATTTGGCGAAGAGTCAATATTTTGAGCTCTTTATCTATGAGGGGCGCGGCCATGGTGATATCGTGCTGAATAATATTGAACTCGAAGTCAGGATCGAGGCGCTGTTGTCGGAATTGTAGATGTTTACTGAAGGTTTTCCTCAGGGGCTTGATTCACTATTTCGCCTCCTGCTTTTCGATCGCCGGCTTGTTGACGGCAACACCCAGCTTCTTCAGCACGAGGTCGGATATGTTGTATTGCTCGTTGCTGTAAAGCAACACATCGACACCGCCAATCATTTGCGGATTGATGATGTAGGCATAGCCGTGCTCTAGCGCAACTTCTTCGATCGCTTTGCCGACTTTTTCAAACACGGGGCCGATCAGGTCGGACTGCTTTTTTTGCATCGAGGTTTGTGCGTCCTGTTGAAACTTTTGAAGGTTCTCCTGCAGGTAGGCGAGCTCCGACTCTTTGTCCTTTCGAATCGCTTCCAGTGTGGAGTTTGGCAACGCCTGATACGCCTTGTACTTTTCCTCCAGCTCGCGGCTTTTTATCTGCAGCTGATTTTGTAGTTGTGTCTCGTATGTTCGAAGCTCAGTTTCAATTCGTTTGTATTCCGGTAGCTGACCGAAAATATACTCCCAGTCGGCGTGTCCGATTTTCTGTTGGGCCGGAGGAGTTTGAGCAAATGTCGTGGACAGAATTGTGCACAGGATGAGCGTGGATAGTATTCTCATAGAACTGAAGGTTTATCTTTCAAGATGAGTGGCAAAGGTGCCGACTCTTTCAGATGAATGAAGCGGAAGAAAAGTTTTACTGGTTATGGTAATTGTGAATTCCAATTTCGTGCCACAATGCGCGAATCGGACGAAGCCTTCATGGTGAAGTTGTACTAAATAATAGTGTATTTGAAGGCGGGATCCAGGCGGCGTTTCTTTGCTTGGTTGGTTCCACGAAATTACGGTCGAATTGGTATATTTCGAAAAAACCTTTCTCTATGATGCGTCTTCTTTTGATTCTTTGCTTCATTTCAGGTTCCCTCATCAGCTCTGCTCAATTCGTTGCAAGAATGGAAGTGAAGGAGCCAATTCCCGGGCTTTGTGATGCCCGAAACGTTTACGTGCTATTTCCATCGTTCAAACGGCAAGAGCGGGCTGTATGTCCGGTGACGGAGGATGCGATTCTCGAGCGCCTCAACACCGAACTAAAATTTCTGTTGGACAATCCGCAGTACAAAGACAAGGGGATGATTGGCCTGGTAATCAACTGCAAAGGGCAGGTTGTTCAATGCAAAATGGATAACAAGACACAAAGCCCCGAACTGGATGCGCAGATAGAGGCCGTGTTTAATAGTTTAGGCGAGTGGAAGCCCGGCAAACTAAATCGCAAGGAAGTGGACACGTCAAGGCTTTTCAGTTTTGTGATTGAGGATGGGAAGGTGAGTTTTGATTAGGATGCAAAATGATGCCACGAATGCACGAATTGCCACGAATGCTCTTCAATAGCCTTTGGCTTGTTGCAGTGTGCTATTTATAAGTGGTC
Source organism: Flammeovirgaceae bacterium (assembly GCA_044507775.1). Lineage (GTDB taxonomy): Bacteria > Bacteroidota > Bacteroidia > Cytophagales > Cyclobacteriaceae > Chryseosolibacter. Next base: position 32,675 of record JBIQIY010000008.1, read on the forward strand.
GGTCCGGACTCAAAAGTATTAATGAACAACGACAATCCCATACTTGACGCGGTTCCACCTGGAAATGAAAAGAGCAACAGGTCTTTTTTGTCGGGAGTTCTTTACGCGCTTGTTTTCTATGCGGCAGGATTTTCGCTCGCGGGAATATCATATCTCGTCTTCGGCCATCCCTATATTCACGCGCCGGGGATTCATCATGTAATCCTGGCTGTCACGTTTGCTGGCGGATTGTGCTGGATCATCGGCGCTGCAATCAAAGCGCTTATGGGTCCGCGTTCACCCAGGTTGCGGGGAATTTTATTGACAAATACCGTAGTAGTTCTCGGATTTGTGGGATTCGTGTATGATATGACCCGATCAGATGATAGCGGCGCGGTGCATGAAGGTGGCGTGGAAATGAACATGACGCAGCAGGGTGACACAGCGATTCTGTCGGATGGTGATAAGATTATCTATATGCGCGTGAAGGATTCGGTGTTGATTAATTTTTTTGATTCGGTAAGGGTTGATGTTGGTCCTGATGACGGTTTAGTTTCTCCCTGAATCCGTCTTGTTCCGCTCGTGCGGTCATTGCCGTTCCTGCGTGAGCGATTGAGCGGCATGTTTGAGCCCGAAATGGAATGCGCGGAGGCCGGCGAGTAGCGAAAGCGCGACCCGAGCTGCGCTGGACATGTGACGGGGCGGCGAGGGGCACGCCATAAAGAACATCATTGTTTATTTAGGAGTAGGGTCGTCGGCATCGATTTTATTAACTGATAGCTCAAGGGATATTCATTTAATCACGTTTTCCGTTGGTGCGATTCTTTTTTTGTTTGTCATTTTGATCCAGTTTGACAACAGGTCAGAATTAAATCTGCGAGACGCATCTTAGTTAATGTCCAGTAACCCTCATGGACAAATACAGAAACAAATATCGCATTCCATCTGCGCGTGCCCAATGGTGGAAAATTTTTTGGATTCTAGGGCACTTGCCGGTTATGATCATCCAAAACAATCGGACTGACGCATTTTCAGAAAACCCATATGAAATACAGATCAATGATTGTTGGCGGGTTAATCGTATATTTGTCTTCTCCCAAATCCTATGAAAGCAAAATTTGCAATACCCCTTGCCATCCTGATCGCGGGTTGTATGTCCTCGCGCGATGCGCGCAAGACGATCACGGAAGACAACGTTACCCGTGTGATCAAAACTCTTTCGTCAGACGAGATGAGAGGCCGGTATTCGCTCGATCCCGAGAATATAGAAGCCGCTACCGTCTTCATTGAAAATGAATTTTCTAGCATAGGCTTGCAACCTTTGGAAGGCCTGAACGGATTTCGCCAACAATTTACGTCAGACATGGTTGACGCACGCGCGGGTAAGATTCCAATGAACAACGTGGTTGGTGTGATTCCGGGAAGCACAAGACCCGATGAGATAGTCTTGTTTTCTGCGCACTACGACCATATCGGTATCATGCACCCCGTCGACGGTGATTCGATTGCTAATGGCGCGGACGATGATGCGTCGGGCGTAACGGCTGTCATTGAACTGGCGCGACATTTCAAGAAGCAAAAGCATAATAGCCGCACACTCGTTTTTGTAGCCTTCACGGGAGAGGAGGTCGGGGGTTACGGGTCGCGGTATTTTTCAAAGCAGCTCGATCCCGACCGGATCGTGGCGATGTTCAATATTGAGATGATTGGGAAACCATCGAAGTGGGGTCGGAATGCCGCATTCATTACTGGCTATGAGAAGTCCGACCTCGGCGCGATACTGAGCAGGAATGCCGGGGGCTCGGGATTTTCATTTAATCCGGACCCGTATCCGCAAGAGCAGTTGTTTTATCGTTCTGACAACGCAACGCTCGCGCGACTCGGTGTACCCGCGCATTCTATTTCAACCGATCAAATCGACATTGATACGCTGTATCACTCTGTCCACGATGAATTCGAAACGATCGACGTCATGAACCTGATGACGACGATACGCGCCATTGCGAATGCTGCGCGCACGATTGTGGACGGGACAGATACACCAACCCGCGTTGCTCCCAATCCTTGATAGGGGCGTGCATGGAGATAGTGGTGCGTAGGGGTGACGCGTGTGTATTGCAACGGCTGCTGGAGACAACGCATGCGTTGTCTCTACTCGCCTTTTAATATCTCCGCTGGATTTGCGCGGGCGACCTTCAGGGTTTGGGTTGTGATCATCGCCAGCGCTAACACCATTACTGCTACTGCGCCGATGGACATCTCGAACATTCCCAGAGGTGCATGGTTGGCGATCCCAGGCAACAGCACCTGCTCGAAAAACCAGTAGCAAAGAGGAACGCTGATGACAATAGCCATGACCAGCAGGAACAAGAAGCCTTTGCTTAGGATGTAGAGGAGGCGAAGTTCGTCGGCGCCGAATACTTTTCGAATGCTCACTTCGCGGACGCGGGTCTCGGTGCTGTAGATAACCATCCCAAGCAAGCCAATGGAGGCAATGCCAATAACCAGGAACGCCAGGAATGAACCTACATTCATCGAGGCTTTCAGACCTTGAAATCCTGCTTGTATCTGGTCGTCGTAGAAGGTGGCTTGCAAGGGATGGATGTTGTCAAGCTTTTTCCATATACCCTCGAGTTTTGCATAGGTTGCCGGCCAGTCTGACGACACGATCTTTACGTTGAGATAGCGCGCTTCGTCTGGTGAATAACGCATGATCACTTCATCGCCGGATTTGTTGTTGGCTCGTCCGTACTGGAAGTCTCGCATCACACCGATGATGGTCAGTTCTTTTCCATCGATGTGCACAGCCTGTCCGATAGCCTGCTCGGGTTTCTGATTTGCGATGTTGAAACGTTTGAGAACTTGCTCATTAACGATTACTTCACTTTCTGGCGTTTTGGAAAGGCGACCTTTGAAGTTATTGCCTGCAAGCAGCTTGTGATCGTGCAGTGAAAGGTAGTTTTCGTCGATCACATTAAAGCGGACGCCTGCCGAATCCGCGGGGTCGTTTGGATTCTTCATCATCGTGCCGTAGTAGTTGCCGATGCTGGTGATCATGAGTGACTGGGAAATTCCCTTTACCTCCGGAAGTTCGGCCAGTTCTTTCTTGAGCAGTTCGGCCTTGTTGTCCTGTAGCGAGATGTTTAGAATATTCTCGGTCGTAAAGCCAAGATCGAAAGCGATGAAGTGGTTATACTGTTTGTTAAGTACCAGGGTCGTTGTGATGGCGATGATTGAGACGCAGTATTGAAATACGATCAGCGCTTTACGCATCGTCACGCGTTTGAGGATGGGCATGGATCCCAGATTCTTCAATACATGCACTGCGTTGATGCGCGAAAAGAACAGTGCGGGAAAAACGCCTGCTGAAATTCCGACCAGGAGCCCGAACGATATAAATAGCACGATGAGCTTGGGGGTAAGGTTCAGCACGAGCAGCTCGCGAAGTGAGTTCTCCAGATTGAGGAAGTAAGGTTTCAGCAGGATGAAGAGCAGGAACGCAAAAAACAGGGCGAGCATGGAGATCATGGTCGACTCAACAAGGAATTGGCTGACGACCTGACTTCTCTGCGCTCCGATCGTCTTGCGAATACCGACCTCGCGCGATCGCCGGATGGATCGCGCTATGGATAAATTTGTATAGTTCAATCCGGCGCACAGGACGACGACAAACGCAAGCGCACCAAAGATCCAGACGACGGTTGATCCCATCGTTGGTCCAATCTGGTTGCTCAGATTTTCGCCGACCATGATCCTGCTCAACGGCTGGAGGTCAAGCTCGATATGGGTGCGTTCAACCGTCTTGTCTTCGACTTCGCTCAGTCGTGCGAGATTGGTTTTGATGCCTGCGATGGGATAGTCCTCGGCCACGACTGCATAAATCCAGGTGCTCCACATATTGTCCCAGGCCATTTCGCGCTCGTTGTCTTTCTCCGTGATCTGACGGGTACTGAGTGAACCCAGCATATCGAATTTGATATGAGAAGTGACGGGCGGTTGACGCAGTACTCCGGTGACGGTATATTGTTTCTCATTTTCGCCTTTGCCGATCGTGATTACCTTGCCAAGGGCGTTGCGATCGCCGAAGACCTTTAAGGCAGATTCTTCCGTGAGAATAACGGTGAACGGCTTACTAAGGGCTGTCGAGGGGTCACCTTCAAGTAGTTTGAAGGAGAATACGCGGAACAGCGCGGCGTCTGCCCAAAAGCCGCCGAGCGAAATTGTTTTTTCCTGAAAAGTCACATCGCCTCTGAAGTCAGCCGTTATAATGGCCGCGTCTTCTATTCCGGGAATGGTTTCGCGAATTGCCGTGGCTGCTTTCAAGGATGTGGTCGCATAGAAGTCTGAATCTTTTCTTCCGTTGTATTCATACCGGCTGATCACCCGGTAGATGTGATCATAGTTGTCGTGGAACTTGTCGTACGATGAAAGGTCATTGATCATCGCGATGATGAGGAGTGCAACGGACATGCTGATGGCGAGTCCGATGATGTTGATAGCCGAGAACAGTTTGTTGCGCAAGATGCTGCGGCCAGAGGTCCTGATGTAACTTCCAATCATGATCCAATGAATTAAGAGATTGAGAAACTCGGGTTTGCGGACGGTGTAGAAACGAAAGAACTTGAGGACGTCGATGATGTAAATCATTTGCGCACGGAGAGGGCCTTTGCTTTCCAGGTTGCGCTCGAAATATTCGTTGAGGTCGCCTTCGAGGTCTTCCAGCAGGCGGGGCTTGCAGTACCATGCCAGCAGTTTGGCGGCCCATCGTGGAGGATGACTTTTGCGCTTGGTGTTCATTTACGCTTTTTTAAGAGCGAGTTCAGGTATTCTGTCCCATAGTTGATTTCGAAGGTCGCGCGCTTTGATGAGTGCAGCTTTTCCTCCGTTCGTCACGGTATAGAATCGCTTGCGTTTTCCTCCGCGCATTTTCGTCGCCTCGCCGAGCTGGCTCTTTACATATCCTTTGTCCTCCAGGCGGTTCAGCACGGCGTGAACTACTCCGAGCTTCGCAGGGCGGCCCAGACTTTTTTCCAGTTCGTCGCAGATGGATACACTGTAGGCGTCGCCCATGAGAGCTGCGATGGTGAGCAGGACGATTTCTTCAAACTCTCCGAGGTTGGTTCCCTTCATGGTTATTAATTACGTAAATGTATGTAAAATGGTTGCAAAAGGCAAGGGGGCGGTTGCACCACCCCTCGCGTTCTGGTGGGAGTGGAGGCTGCACCACCCCTCTCGTCCTGCGGACGAGCGGGCCCTCCTCGGGGGAGGAGGGCACCTTCTGTACTTGCTCGGGTTTTCTGAACTAGTGAATTGCGTGCGCGCTTACTTTTCAGAGTGCTCAATAGGAATTTGCGAATGACTGGTTTAAGTTGTGATGTCAAATCAAACTCGTACAAACATGAAAACGCTTATCATTGTGGCCCTTGTCGTTGCCATGGCGGCTTGCACGGCACCGCAGGAACCTTCTGGGACCAAGGACATCTTGCTAGAGCAGTTGAAAACAGTTACGATAATCAGAACTGGTTCGTTCCCCTCAAGAATGCCATCGCGGGCGTGACGGCGGAGCAGGCGAACTGGAAGGACAGCACGGGCAACCATTCGATTGGTGAACTGGTGTCGCACCTGATTTTCTGGAACGAAGGAAACCTGTTGTCGTTTCAAGGTAAAGAGCGCCGGAAGTATAGCGGCGACAATAGGGAAACGTTTGTAAAGTTTACGAACCTTGGCTGGGAGCAGTCGAAATCAAAACTAGACAGCGTTCAACTTGCCTGGAACGAGGCTGTTGAGAATGCGAGTCCGGAACAACTAAAGGACTTTAGTTCTGAGGTCGGGAATATCGCTTCGCACAATGCGTATCATACGGGGCAGATTATTTATGTCCGCAAGATGAAGGGATGGTGGGATGATGCGAAGGGGGTGAAGTGAGTGTTTCGGTGGGAGGGGAGGCTGCACCACCCCTCTCGTCCTGCGGACGAGCGGGCCCTCCTCGGGGAGGAGGGCACCTTCTGTACTTGCTCGGGTTTTCTCGACTATCGAATTGCGTGGTTGCCTACTTTCTAAAGTACCTCTCCTTCACAGAACTATCGAATTTGAGTGGTTGCTTACTTTTAAGAGTGCTGTGATTTCCTGAATTGTTGAACAGCATGCTTTGGTGGTGCGAAGTGAGTGTTCTGGTGGGAGGGGGGCGGTTGCACCACCCCTCTCGTCCTGCGGACGAGCGGGCCCTCCTCGGGGAGGAGGGCACCTTCTGTGCTTGCTCGGGTTTCCTGACTATCGAATTGACTGCTTTTTACTTTCTGAAGCGCCTCTCGCTTACTGAACTATCGAATTGAGTGGTTGCTTGCTTTTAAGATGCTGCGATTCCCCGAAGTATTGAATTGCGTGGTTGCTTACTTTTAAAAGCGCACTCACCCGGATAGTTAGTACACATCATGCAAATTCACGAGGTGCCCTCCTCCCCGAGGAGGGCCCGTTTGTCCGCAGGACAAACGGGGTGGTGATGGCCGAGCCTTATTCCAATATCACCCGTTCTCGTCTTGGATATTTCACCTCATACTCCAGATTCAACTCCTTTTGTTCTTGTGGTGAGACAGTAAGTTCCCAGGTCACTTTGCCGGTTTGTGCGTCCAGTTGTCCTCGCGATAGCTCGTTTGCATTGACTGAGATGTCGCTTACAACGGAGACCGGGATCTGATCGAAGAGGGTAAGTTTGATGGGCTGCGATTTTTTATTCCGGACTACTATCTTGAAACCACGGGTCTCTACGATGTTAGTTCCGATGGTTCGCTTTTTCGAGAACTGCTGATTCTTTTCTCGCCCGACAACGATGTTCCTGTCGCGTCCCAGGGAAATGGTCAGGGTATCGGCTAAGGATTTTGCATCCAGAATCGACCGTCCCACATAGGCGTCTTCGAAGTAAAGGTTTGCTTCTCCTTCCAGCAAGTTGTATTGATCCCAATCGATGATCCGCGCGATGAGAAAGGCGTCCTTGTCTAGTTTGGGGATGGCGTAATATTCGTACAACGCATCGATATCATGCGTTCGCAGATCCACCAGCAACTTTTCACCGTTGGATTTAATTGAATACGGTGTGTTGACTTCAATCTCCACGGTCGTTTGATTTTCAATCACGGTTGTCGGGATTGCTTTTACAACACTTCGAGCGGCGCTTCGTGCCCCTCTGATTTGCACGCCGGGTGCCCTTCCCGCCAACGCTCCTTCGACACCGTAGCCCGTCACGACAACCTCTGAAAGTGATGTGACATCAGGTTGCAAAGAAAGGCTGATTTCAGGTTTGGAAATAGGAACTTCCTGAGTCGTCATCCCGATAAATGAAAACACGAGGCTTGATGCGTTGTTAGGAAGGGTAAGGCTGTAAGCGCCGTTTGCGTCCGTTGCCGTACCAATAGTGGTACCCTTGACTACCACGTTGACGCCGGGCATAGGCGAGCCATCATCGGCGACCACAACACCACGAACATTCCTGATGGAACCGGAGAGGCCCATTCCGTATAGTACGTTCTCAAGCCTCGTGTTTCTCGCGTAGTTGAGGTTCCATGTACTCAGTTCCGGAACGACCCCGCTTTGGTTGGGGTCACCGTTGGAGAAGCGCAGTTTGACATTCTTCCAGTCGACGCCCGTGTTTTGAAAGACCTCGGCTTTGTAGGTCAGTTCTAACGGGGTGGCTATATCATGAACACGGATGTCGTATTTCGGGTACCACCCCGCATTCCCCACGAGGTACGTGATGTCAATCGTCGTATTAACCGTTTTCTCGGCGCTCACGCGAATTTCGATTTCACTGGTGGGGGAAGCGGCTTGCTCGTTCAGCTCCTTTAGCTGTTGCTGCAGTTTTTCGCGTTCTTTCGTATTGGTTTCCAGGGTCTTGTTAATCTTAATTTCCTCATCTTTTATCCGGGAAATCTCAACGTCGTAAAATTCAATGGCCTGTTTCAGCTGGGCAAGCGACGTTCCGGAATTTTGTCCTTTGAGATTTTTGTTTTCGTTGAGGAGGCTTTGCTTTTCCTTCAATACCTCTAGTCTCGCCCGTTGTATGGAAAAGACCCCGTCGATTTCATTCAGCGCCCGTCTGATGCTGTCTATCTTATCATCCTTTTTGAGCTCACTGAGGTAGTTGTACTTGTGATTGACCGAAAGGATAGTGAAGTCGCCTTTGGATTTCACCTGGATACTTTTCTCATCCATGTGTGGCGACAAGTTAGTGATGCGCAGAATCGTTTTCCCCGCGGGGATGGACGCGGTTCCGGTCTCAAAGATTTGCGCACCCTTCAGAAAAACAGTGACCTCCTTGATGGTCGTTTTGATTTCCTTTTCTTTGAAATCCTGCGAGAATGCGCAAGTAGAAATAAGTAGCAGTGAGAGTGTAAGAATTCGTTGCATAAGCGCTTTATGTGTGAGATGCATTGATCTCAGGAATTCCATACGTGAAACGGCATTTCTTGAGTATTGCATGAATCTGCACAGGACGATCCCTGCGCTTCATCAAGAATTCTACGCAGGACATCAAACAAAATAGCCCGTCATAATCAGTCGTGGTAATTTCATCGTGTAATAGGATTGAAGAAGTTATCATCAAACTAAAAACTATTGTTATGAAACAGTTCATCAGTAAATTTTCCGTCGTTGCCCTGGGATGGGCGGCTTTGTCTTTAATGTTATTTTCGTTTTATCCGATCGGTGGAGAGGGTTACACGATCCGCATGGGCAACAGACTTTTGATCGAACAACATGTCACGGCAAAATCGACGGTGCCAAGTCTGTCGTTGCAGCAAAGCGATGCCGCCGAAGAACTATCTATCTATTACAGTCACTGCGGACAGATCGGTACGAGTCGGTCCCTTAGTATTCGCGATACGAAAAGTAAGGTGTTAAAGGAATGGAAGTACATGGACGCTGCCAACCAGCATACGCCGATGGTCTGTAAGGTGAAGGACATACTTGCGCTGCAGCGCGAGAGGGGAAGCGTTGTGGAACTGGTATACTCATCAAAGGAGCTTCCGGATGGGAAAGTGTTGGCTAGTGTTACAGTGGCCGGGGAGCGTGTCGTAGCTGGAAGGTAGGTTTCCCTTCACCACCCCCTCTCATCCTGCGGATGAGCGGACCCTCGTCAGAGAGAAGTCTGAGGCAGAAAGCACTAAACATGATAGTCCAGCGAATCCGTGCAAGTACGAGGGTGCCCTCCTCCCCGAGGAGGGCCCGTTCATCCGCAGGATGAACGGGGTGGTGCGGCGGCGCACCTCACTGTTTCCCAAACTCCTCCCAACCCTTATCATAATACTTAGGATTAACCGAAAATTCCCCCGCCCCTATATCCAGATCTCCGGAGAAAGGAATCCTATGTTCACCCCAGTTGCACGGGCCGCTTTTTTGTTTTCCGTATTCCGTCCAGGTTCCGACGTACTGGTTATTTCGATACCGGTCCGAGTGTTTTTCCAAATCGTCATATTGGATCTTGCCATTTTTGTCGAGGTACCACCAGAGCGTCATCACGCCGTCAAACATTCCCACATGTTTCTGCGCAGGGTTCTCCGCGAACCGGTACCTTCCGATTGCGACTCCCTGCGACTTGATACCTTTATTCTTAAACTCATCGTCGACTCCATAATGCAATTGCTTGAGTTCCCTGATCTGTTCAAAAGTTATTGTTCCTTCGAAATCGCATTTGTTGTTGCTGACAATGGTGGATCCCGAAACGTAATAGACATTTTGTAAGGTCTCGCTCTTTCTGACGGATGTGAACGCAACCTTGATTCTCCGATAATCAGCGTCTATGTATCCCAACAGCTGTGTTTTTGGAATCAACAGTCCTGAAAAGTCATGCGCCATATAATTGGCGAGTGCGTTTTCGCTTTTCAGTTCCGAGCTTGGGAATTCGGGCTTTTCTAGTTTTTGAAGCCATTCGGTGGTTTGCTGCGCGAGTGCCTGGGAGAATGGGAGGAGGAGTAGGAATAGGAGGGTGAGAGGTTTCATATGGGTGTTGGGGAAGTGGTTTATGAAAAGTACGCAGGTTTGGGGAAATGTTCAAGAGAGTGAGGGCTTCACCACCCCCGCTCGTCCTGCGGACGAACGCCCCCTCCTCGGGAAGGAGGGGACCCCCTCACTTGCTCTGCTTTTCGGAACTATCGAATCGGGTGCTTTCTAAAATTGAATCTGCTAGATGAGTGCGGAATATTGGCGTGAGTACTTTCTAATTTGAATTTGCCTGTTTCGTGCGGACTACTTGGATGGGTGCTTTTTAATTCCATACGCTCAACTCACTCAGAGCTCTCAGGTAGAAAGCACTCGCATGAAAGTCCAGCAACGTACAGTAGATACAGAGGCAGAAAGCACGCGCCCTGATAGTTCAGGAAAACCGCGTTAAGCGAGAGGGTGCCCTCCTCCCCGAGGAGGGCCCGTTCATCCGAAGGATGAACGGGGTGGTGCACCCACCTTCACGGATGTGGAAGCCCTGTCCCTTCAAGCGCATCTGACAACCTTTTTGCATTCTCCGCCTTCCGACTCTCATCCTCCAGAAAATGATTGTAGTTGTCAAACAGGTAGACCATCAGCAACCTGTTAAAACGGTCAAGCCGGTCGTCTTTGATCATTGACAACAGTCGACTTTCCAGTTCCTTCTTATGCCGGCTTTCGGAGAAGGCTCTCCCCACCCGACCGATGTTGGCGATGTAGTGATTCGCATTGATATTTTCGGCTCGCAGGCTGCTGCCGATCAGGAGGTCGAGGGAGTTGATGTCAAGCTCTTCGAGTTCTTTCAAATATGTTCCTCGTCCACCGAATGCATAACTACCATCGCTCCCGCGCTCGAAGTTGTCGTTCATGATGTCTAGATGTGCGCGGAGGAATATATCCCATTGCGCCGTCTGGGCGGCCAGCCTGCAAATGTTTTGCGCGTGTTGTCTCGGACGTTGATCCATGCTGCAGAACCCGACGGGCTGACGAAGGCGCTTCATCTTCAGCGCCAGTTCCGGAGCGAGGTAGCGCTCGACATAAAATTCCAGGGCATCGTCGCTCATGCCGTGATCGATTGCTTCATCTGCCGCTTCCATGAGAAGGCTCTTATAGTAGTGACCCGACTTCATTTTTTCATCCAGCCAGGCAAGGCGTTTGTTGTTCCATTGTTGATGTTCGCGACTGAACTTGTGGTACTGTGCTTCGGCAAAAGGACTGTCCCATTCTATCTCGGGCATTTCCGGTTCGCCGTCAAAGTCTGTTGCGAATTTCAGGTACTGCCTTGCCTTTGACTGCGCGCGGAACTCGGGCACATCGCGCTCTTTTGGGTAGGTAAGATAAATTTGAGCAGTTGTGTCGATCATGCAGTCGACGTACTGGATCAATTGCGCATATTCGTTGGGAATCACTTGTGTTTTCACATCCTCCAGGTAGAACGCGACCATTTCGCCGTCTTCTTCATATGCAACCCAGCCGCTGGATTTGTCGTTGGCCCGGCGGTCGGGAAGTCGGAGGTCAAAATTTTCTCCATTTCGCCGCGGCAGGGGTGCATACTGAATAAGTTTTTTCCCGCGGTAGTCGGTGTAGTGGCCTTTTACGATCCACTCGCGACGGTGTTCGGTGTCGGGATATTTTTGGAGGAACGTTTCAAGCGGCACGTTCCTGTTTATGGACCCCCTGGCTTCCTTGACATTCTTGTTCAACAAAATGATAGTCGCATATCCCTGGGCAAGCGAGCGGTACTGTCGTGCCTCACATGTTTTGAATTTCAGGTTAAGTGAGTCGACGATGTCTCCAAGCCGTTTCATGGTTTGCGCATCGTAGATGAGCCCATTGTTGTAGACGGTGAATTCAGTATTCTGAGCTGGGGCGTTGCAAGAAAACAGGATTAGCGCGGAAAATAGGATAAGTGCTTTCATGAGTGCAGACGTTGGTGGTGATATAGAGATGCCGGAGTTGAGGAAATTCCATACTTCACCACCCCCGCTCATCCTGGCGGACGAGCGCCCCCTCCTCGGGAAGGAGGGACCTCTTCACTTGCTCTGCTTTTCGGAACTATCGGATTAGGTGCTTTTTAAAATTGAATCTGCTGGATGAGTGCGGACAATCGGATGGGTGCTTTTAATTCCATACGCTTCAATCCCTCGGAGCTCTTAATTAGAAAGAACTAAACTACGAAAGTCCAGCAACGCACACTAAATACAGAGGGAGAAAGCACGCACCCCGATAGTTCAGGAAAACCGAGTTAAGTGAGAGGGTGGCCTCCTCTCCGAGGAGGGCCCGTTCATCCGAAGGATGAACGGGGTGGTGCGACTCACCTCATCTAATCAACCAACTCCCAATCGACTAACCGATGCTCAATAATCCCATCGTCTGACTCTACGCGAAAATAGGTGACTCCGATTCCTTTCGAGAAAATGACATGGCCCTTGTATAGCGTGGACGTCCAGAAAAACGGAAAGTATCGGTTGTAAATTCTGTTTTCAAAATTGTTTTCGAACCGCAGACTCGGGACTTGCTGCCCATTGAACAGATAGGATTCCTCACCTACCAGCTTTTCCACATTCTTTTGACGGACGACAAATCCTGCCAACGTTTTGCTTGATGTCACAAATTTTCCTCCGACGTATTCTTCGCCATCGCCTGATTTGGATGATTCGATGACCTCTCCTGGATATGCGGTGGCCGTATTCGTTGTTGAGTCCAGCGAATAATAAATTATTTGAACAAGTTGTTTACCGTCTGCGGTTACCTGAAATTTTCGCATGCTCTGTCGTTGATCGCGAACTGTAGAGACTTCGGTTACGTATTTGACGTTGTCTTCAACGCTTGTTGAATAATCGTCAACGATTGTATCATTTTCCGGTAGACGATGATAAGAATACCGAATGTGTTTGCCGGAGGTGAATACGATTTCATAGTCGTCAATGATTTGTACGGGTTCACGCGTGGTGCAAGAAGAGAAGGCCAGAAGAATCACAAGCGGAAACAGCGCAACGGCTGGGCGGCGGAATGGTCTTTTCACCCGTGAAAGGTAGGGATCTTGTTTGGAAAAACACAGATTTTTTGATGCTGGCATTGCGTGGGCGCTGGGATGGTGAATCTTGGCTGCACCACCCCCGCTCGTCCTGCGGACGAGCGCCCCCTCCTCGGAGAGGAGGGGACCTCTTCACTTGCTCTGCTTTTCGGAACTATCGGATTGGGTGCTTTCTAAAATTGAATCTGCTAGATGAGTGCGCACTATTGGATGGGTGCTTTAATCCCATACGCTTCAACCCCCTCGGAGCTTTTAAGTGGAAAGCACTACACCCGAAAGTCCAGCAACGCACAGTAGATACAAAGGCAGAAAGCACGCACCCTGATAGTTAAGAAAACCGAGTTAAGCGAGAGGGTGCCCTCCTCCCCGAGGAGGGCCCGTTCATCCGAAGGATGAACGGGGTGGTGCAGGCACGTCCCTACTCACTCTCCCTCACCCCCGTCAACCTTCTCAACTCAATCCGTGCTGACAAATAATCATACACCGCCTCCAGGTAGTTCGACTGCGCAGTTGACAATGCGAGCTCCGCGTCGGTTAGCTCGAGTCGAGGGGAAATCCCGTTCTTGTAGCGATACTGAATGATGTTGTAGCTCACCTTCGCAGTTTCCTGAACGACAGCGGTTGTTTCAAGGCGCAGAAGACTTTCGCGATTCTTCGCGATAGCGTCGTGGACACGAGCCCTCAGCTCCGCACGAACGCGGTTGACCTCAAGTCCGGATTGCTCGGCCGACAACGATGCCTGCTTTACTTTGGCTTGCGCACTTAGCCCGGTGAACAACGGTACGGATAGTTGTAGTCCGACAAACGATGAAGTGGGATAGTGCGCGTTCCCGTACTCGAGCTCGTTGGTCTGGCTTTGAACCTGGTATTGCCCGACGAGCGCGACCGAAGGCTTCCGGTATGCGGAGGCGACTCGAACATTTTCTTTCTCGAGTGCTGTCTTCAACTTGAGAACCTGAAATTCCGGATTGTTACTGATCACCTCCTCAAAAACAACTTCCTCCGCCGGAATTTCTTCCGGCGCGGGAACTTCCAGGGAATCAGTGAGCACAAACGATTCGGGTGATTCAATTCCGATCAGACTTTTGAGTTCCAGCTTACCGGTTTCAACGGCGAAGGTCAGCTTCACCAGGTCGGGTTCCAGATTCTTTACCGATGTGTATGCGCGTAGTGTGTCCACGCGCAATCCTTTGCCCTGAAGAAATAACAGCCTCGAGTCTTGCAACACTTTTTGGTTTCTGCTGATGCTCTCGCGTGTGAGCCGGATTCGTTCCTGCAACACGAGTATGCGAAGGTACGTGTCTTTCACCTGCGCGAGCACGGCTATCTCCTCAGCGCGCGCCGTCAGCGCGGTTTCCTGCTGGCGAAGCTGCGCATGCCGGTACGACGGATAAGCCAACGGGTTGTATAAGGGCTGAATCGCCGTGATGGATGCAGCGAGCTGATCATCTCCACCGAACCTCCCGTACGGGATCTTTCCACCCTCTGTATTTTCTCCGAATCCGAAGAACGCGGGTAATTGGAAATAGTGATTCGCCTGCGCACCTGCATACACCGTTGGAAGAAAGTAGCTTCGGGCGATCACCCGTTCATTTCCGGTCTTCCGGATCTCAAGGGCGCTTTCCTTCAGGACGGGATTGTTCGCGCGTGCCAGTGACAGTGCGTCTGTCATCGAAAGCGGTTGTTGGGCCCGGAGCTCCCCGATAAAGAGGAGGCCGAGAAGGATTGTAACTATATTTTGAATGGTTTTCATATGAATAAAGGCATTAAGTGAGAATGGGACTTTTTGTTTCCACCGTTTCTTTAAGTGTTTCCTCCACGCTCCGGGTATAAGGACGAGAGAAGTATGAGTAGACGGCGGGGATAACGTACAGCGTCAGGAGACCTGCGAAAATCAATCCGCCAACCACGGCGATGCCTAGCGATGTCCTGCTTCCGGACGACGTACCTAACGATAACGCTATTGGTAGCGTACCGAAGATCATGGCCAGCGTCGTCATGAGGATGGGACGGAATCGCGATGCGGCTGCCGACAACACTGCCTCGCGCACGGTCATCCCTTCTTCTTTGCGTTGGTTGGCGAACTCGACGATGAGGATACCATTCTTGGTGATAAGCCCGATCAGCATGATGATCCCGATCTGACTAAATACGTTGATGGATTGATCCGTCAGCCATAGACTGATAACGGCGCCGGTGAGGGCCATGGGAACTGTGAGCAGAATGATGAAGGGATCGATAAGACTTTCAAACTGCGCAGCCAACACCAGGTAGATCAATACGATCGCGAAGATGAATGCGAAGATGAGACTCGCGCTGCTTTCGCTAAAGTCGCGACTCTGCCCTCCGAGTGCGGTTGTGAATCCGGCCGGCAACGTGTTCTTTGCAATTCCGTCTATTTCTGCTATGGCTTCACCCAGGCTTACTCCCGGTGCGGGCGTGGCGGAAACGGTAGCGCTGTAAGATTGGTTGTAGCGGTATATCGCAGGTGGACTCACCGTTTCCTGCATGGATACGAGGTTGTCCAGCGCCACCATGTCTCCATTGTTTGCACGTACAAATAGTGACTGGAGGTCGGCAGGTGCGGAGCGTTCGCTCCGGTGCAGTTGCCCGATCACTTCGTACTGACGGTCATTAAAGATAAAATATCCGTAGCGTCTGCCGCTCAGTGCCAGTTGAAGTGTTTGGCCGATCTCGCGTGTGGAGATTCCCAGTTGCGCCGCGCGCTCCCGGTCGATCGAAATGCCGATCTCCGGTCTGTTCACTTTGAAATCAGGATCCGGGAATGCGAGCTTCTTGCTTTGATAAACCTGGCCCATGATCTTCGGCATGACGTCTACGAGGCTGTTCAGATCGGGTGCCTGGATGATGTATTGCAGTGGTTGTGAGCTGGAGAATCCGCCGATCGTGGGAATCTGTATGGGAATGATAATTACATCCCGGAACTGCGAGGAGGCCGCTACGAGTTTTTCGAATACCTGTTGTTGGGTCATCCCGCTCTTTCTGTCTTCCGGATCCTTGAGGAAGATCCACTGAAATCCCTGGTTCACGGGTTGTACTAATGTTCCTGCTGATGCAGCGATGGCAGCATAGGTCCGGTTCTGATTCAGATCGGGTATTGAATCGGACACGTAGTTGTTGATCTGCCTCATCGTTTCTTCCATGCTCTCGAAAGACGTTCCCTCCGGGGCGATAACGGCGAGCCCGACCATCGACCGGTCTTCGAGCGGTGCGAGCTCGGAGGGCAGCTTGGGAAGGAGATACCAGGCAATCGCGAATGACAAAACAATGATCATGAATCCCAGCCAGCGGAGTTTGAAGAATTTGTGTAGTGAACGTTCATAGGCATTGTTAAGAGCCACAAACCAGGGTTCGGTTTTCCGGTAGAGCCAACCGTGCGACGATTTTGCCCGCAGCAGATAGGCGCTCATCATGGGAGAAAGTGTCAGGGCGACGAATGCCGAAATCAGCACGGATCCCGCGACGACGATGGCAAACTCTTTGAAGAGTTTTCCGGTAATGCCGCCCAGGAATAGTATAGGCAGGAAAACTGCTGCCAGTGTCACCGTTGTAGATATGACGGCGAAGTAGATCTCATTCGAACCTTTTCTCGCCGCAGTAATCGGATGCATTCCCTTTTCAATTTTCGCGTAGATGTTCTCGAGCACTACGATTGCATCGTCGACCACAAGCCCGATCGCCAGTACGAGTGCCAGCAATGTCAGGACGTTGATCGAGAAATCGGCGAGGTACATGATGAAGAACGACGAGATGATGGAGACCGGGATGGCGATCAGCGGGATGACGGTGCTGCGCCAGTCGCGGAGGAACATGAAGATGATTAGCGCGACAAGGACAAAGGCCAGGAGGAGCGTCTCCTCGACTTCCGACAGTGAATTGCGGACAGGCACGGTGAAGTCTTTGCCGAGGGAAATGATGTAGTCGTCCGGTGCGGATTTCACGATTTCTTCAAATCGTGTCTTGAACTCGTCGACGATCGCCAGCGAGTTAGCGCCGCGCTGCGGTTGAACACCAATGCCCACGCCGTAGCGCGCCGTCAATCCTTCGCCGACGATCATAGCCGTGCGCTCATTCTGCGAGGACATAATCGCATTGCCGATGTCTTTGTACCGAACGATCGCGCCCTCGCGTTGAACGATGATCATGTTGTTGAAGTCATCTTCCGTTACAAGGCGACCCTGAGTCCGAAGGGTGACTTCCGTATTCTCGCCTTCTATGCGTCCGCTTGGGAGGTCAACGTTCTCGCGCTGCAGTGCCGCCTGCACATCGGCGGGGGTGAGTCCATACGAGGCGAGCTTCAGGGGATCCATCCTCAAACGCATGGCGCGCTTCCGACCCGCGTATGTGTCGACCAGGCGGACGCCGGGGATGGACTGAAGCTTTTCCTTAATGTTGATGTTGACGAAGTCAGTTATATCTTCCAGTGACTTGGTGTCGCTCTGCACTGTTAGGAACACGAGGAAGTCGTTCGGTCCCGCTTTTTCAACGATGGTCGGTTCAATGTCTGTCGGAAGCTGTTGCCGTGATTTCGATACTTTATCGCGAACATCATTCGCGGCTGCCTCCAGATCGGCGTCCAGGTTGAACTCGACTGTGATGATGCTTACTTGCTCACGGGATACCGACGAAAGGGCTCGGATGCCATTGGCTTCCGCAATTGCTTCCTCCAATGGTTTTGTAACCTGCGAGGCGATGATGTCGGCGCTGGCGCCCGGGTATACCGTTGTGACGAGTACGATAGGCGAGTCGGTGACCGGGTACTCCCGGGTCCCCAGGAAGGTGTAGCCCACGATACCGAATAGTATCAGGACAACTGACATGACCCCGGCTAATACGGGACGGGATATGCTGATTTGTGAAATTGCACTCATAAGAAATACTGGGTTTGTTGTTAAGATGGGGGCGTGTGATGAAGTGAGGGGAATTGCCGCGCAGTGTGTGAAGCTCGCTTACGCGCCTGAGCGTTTCGGCGAGCTCACACGGCCCCGTCTCTTCCAACCCCATAAAGATTTGACGGGAACTACAGCACGGATTAGTTCATATTGATGTGTTATTCAATTGTTGCAAAAGATACGGGCGCGCCAGGTGACAGTCGCAACAGATTGCTTGTGATCACCGTGTCGCCGGCGGTGAGACCTTCAAGAATTTCCACCGAAGCCGCCGAGCGTTGACCGATTTCTACCGGAAGGGCCAGCGCTTTATGATTGCGGGCAACGAAGACCGTGTATCCACCTGAAGATGGAATCAGCGCTTGCGAGGAAACGGCAAGAGCGTCTTCAGATGTCTTTAACGCCAGCGTTATTCGCGCGCTTTGTCCTGCCAACAGCCTGCCGTGCGGATTGGGCGTCAACCCTCTCACCAGCAAGGTTCGTGTATCGGTGCTAAGGCTCGCACCTTTCGCGATGACCTTCGTCGTGAAGGTCTTATCTGAAGATGGAGTCGTGAACGTGTGGTCACTGCCCTCCTGGATGACGTTCGTGTACTTTTCGGGTATAGAGAACTCGATCTTAACCACGCTGTTGTCTTCGATGTCGGTGAGCACGGTATTCACTGAGACGACTGCGCCAACGTGAGTGTTGATCATTCCGATCTTTCCGTCAAACGGCGCGGTGATGCGCGTCTTGGCGATAGCCACTTTCAACTCGCGAACCTGTGCTTGCAGCACGAGCAGGTTAGTTGATACTTCATCGTAGTCCTGCTGTGCGATTGCGTCATGCGCGAGCAGGTCTTTCAGGCGGTGTTCGTTTAACTGCGCGAGTTTCTCCTGTTGTGTCAAGCGCTCTAGTTGTGCTTGCAGGTCGGCGTCATCGAGGAGGAAGAGTAGCGTCCCTTGTTTTACTTGGCTCCCCTCCTTTACGTTTACCTTGACAACCTTGCGTGTAAGCTCGCTCACGATCTTTACCTGCTGGTTCGCGAGTATCGTTCCCGTCACTTCGAGCTGATCGTTGACGACAGCGGGCTTGAGGACAGTAGCGTCAACGGGAATGCCGCTGAACGCTTTATGAATAGCGGGTTTCTCCAACTCGCCGGCTTTGAGAGAGCAGGCTATGATGAAGATGGCGGTGGAGGCAAATAGGAGGATGTTCTTTAAATCCGGGTGTTTCAATAATTGTGACATAGGCTAATCCATTAATACATTGAAATGTTTCAATGGATTCTCTAACGGTGAGATCTCGTCAGGGTTTAAGACAGAGGGATAAAATTTATAGAAATATCGAAATATTTCGATAAGTGCATGAAAATGAGAAAGATGGTTTTTAGGCCAGGGGAGCCTTGAGGAATTCCAGATAGGTGATATACTCGTCGAGGACCGCGTTGTTCAGTGTGTACTTCATGTTGCGGCCTTCCTTTTCAGCCGTGATAAGTTCTGCGTCGGCAAGGAGCTTAATGTGATGAGAGACAGAAGGTTGAGCCAATGTTGTCTTGTCGTATAAATCTACGCAATACAAACAGTTTTGCTTCTTCTTCCGAATTTCTTTCAGGATCATCAGGCGGTTGGGATCCGCCAGCGCCTTTGAAATCTTTTCAAACTTCTTCGCATCCATAGTTTAGAGAACACGGCAATATTGTCGAATTCCAGCAAACTAACAATTGTTTCATTGCACAAAGTTCCGCGGATGCGCCGCGCATCAATCGCCATGTCTCGCGAGATACGCCTCGATGTCTTTGGAAGTGATTGCGAGTTTCTTCGGATATTTGGCCACCCAGGCGCGAAATTCGTTTTTGATCTTGTCATCCCAGTCGCCGTGAATTTGTCCGGATGGGCACTTCGCCTGCTGCAAGAGGAAGCGTTCGAACTCATCGCGCAAAGCGACCATCTCCGAAGATGATACAAGGCCTTCGACCAAGTGTGCGGGAATGAAGACCACTCCATATTCATTTGCAAAGACCACGTCGCCGGGAAAGACGGTAACTTCGCCGATGCGGATCGGTCCATTGATTGACGTCGGTGTCATATTCTTTATATACGACGGATCGTGTCCCTTAACCCATGCGTTGAACCCTTCCGTTGCCTTCAGTTCCTGCATGTCTCGGACGGATCCGTAAAAGATCACGCCTTTGCCGGTTTTTCCATAGATGGCATTTCCCAGGCTTGATCCGATGAGCGTTCCGTCTTTGATCTTGCCGTACCCGTCGGCGACATAGATATCGCCTTTGGTAAGGATGTCGATAGGCCAGATGTTGATACCGCCTTTTTGTGAACGTCCCTCGGCTTTTCCCTGAGCCTTTACGAGACTGTCAAGGTCGGGACGTGAGGGCATGAACTGCGCCGTTACCACGCGACCCACCATCGTCTCGCCGGGCTTGAGGATGATCCAGTTTTTTTCCACCTGGTTCTGATATCCGCGCCGGCCCAGGTAACCCCATATCTGCTCAAGCGTGCAGTTAGCCAACCGCTCCAGCACAAGATCCGGAACTTTCGGACGTCCGTCTTCAAAGCGTTCGCCCTTCCATTGCGAGGTGAGATTTTTCACCTGCGCAGGCGTCCAGCCAACCTGCTGAGCGTGGAGGGATAGGGAGATGAAGAGAGTGGAAACGAGGAGAGCGAGTGGTTTCATAGGGAAAGGTTTAGGGTGATGAAGTTAGGAAATTTTTGGGAGTTGAGCAGTAGCAACTGCACCACCAGCACCACCAGCACCACCCCGGCTGGTCCTGCGGACCAACCTGCCCCTCCTCGGGGAGGAGGGGACCCTTTTATCTTCTATGCTTTTCTGAACCTCATGGTCTGTGCTGCCTGCCACCTCGGTATCTACTTGGCTTTTCGGAACCTTGGGGTTTTGTGCTGTCTGCCACCTCTATATCTGATTGACTTATCTGAACTTCATTACTCTATGCTGTCTGCTACCGCTGCAGGTAGGCAGCAGAAACCGATAAAGTTCCTGCAAGCCAGGCAGATAAAAAGGTCCCCTCCTCTCCGAGGAGGGGCGACTCCGTCCGCAGGACGGAGTCGGGGTGGTGGAGTCCCGCAAAAATCAGGAAAATCTTCCTCTCACCATTCCCCCCTTTCTCCCTCCCCTCCCTACTTTCACCTCCCTAACCCTCTCTCAAATGAACATTCACAACCGCCGCGGGCTCAAGCCGCGCCGCAAGCAACTGCGCAATTATGGCACCTCCGCCGAAGCGCGTCTCTGGCTACTGCTGAAAGGAAAACAACTCGACGGCAGAAAATTCCGACGACAACACAGCATCGGATGCTACATCGCTGATTTTTATTGTCCCGCTGAAAATCTTGTAGTCGAACTCGATGGCGCCCATCACTTCACAGACGAAGGAATGAAGCATGACCAGCAAAGGGCGAACTACATGCGCAGTCTTGGGATTACGACTGTGAGATTTGAGAACTGCGATGTGCTGGATCATCCGGAGAGGGTGGTGGAGGAGATACGGAGGTGTTTTGGGAGGAGGAGGGGTTAGGGGGAGAGTGGAGTAGCACCACTACACCACCCCGGTTCGTCCTGCGGACGAACTGCCCCTCCTCGGGGAGGAGGGGACCCTTTATCTTCTATGCTTTTCTGAACCTCATGGGTCTGTGCTATCTGCCACCTCGGTATCTACTTGGCTTTTCGGAACTTCATGGATCTGTGCTGCCTGCCACCTCGGTATCTACTTGGTTTTTCGGAACCTCATGGATCTGTGCTGTCTGCCACCTCGGTATCTACTTGGTTTTTCAGAACCTCATGGGTCTGTGCTGTCTGCCACCTCTATATCTAATTGACTTATCTGAACTTCATTACTCTATGCTGTCTGCTACCGCTGCAGGTAGGCAGCAGAAACCGATAAAGTTCCTGCAAGCCAGGCAGATAAAAAGGTCCCCTCCTCCCCGAGGAGGGGCGAGTCCGTCCGCAGGACGGAGTCGGGGTGGTGGAGCCGTCAACTCCATCCTTCGCGTAACTCCATCCCTCCCTCTCCCGTTAAAACCCCGATGAGAAATTGTCACATTACAATCTCCGTATTTCTATTTTCTAACCGAACTCCACTTCATGAGCGCTGAAATTTTTCTAAGGTATATTCATTTCATCAGCATCTTCACCATTGTCGGGACCCTTTCGGCAGAGCATCTTCTGCTTAAGAATAGCATGACGCGTGGTGAAATCGCCCGGCTTGCGCGTGTTGACGCCGTGTATGGCCTGGCAGCATTGTCATTGCTCGCCGCGGGCTTTACTCTGTGGCTCGGTGGGTTTGGGAAACCCACGGAATTTTATTCCGGCAACTGGATTTTTCATACGAAGATCACCTTGTTCCTGCTGGTGGGCATCTTGTCGATCTATCCGACTATATTTTTTATCCGCAACCGGAAGGGAGCAAGCGATGAGGTCGTAACGGTGCCGAAACGAATATTCTGGCTATTGCGCTTTGAGCTGCTTCTGCTGCTGATCATTCCTTTTCTCGCAGGATTGATGGCGAAAGGCATCGGGCTGCGAATTGAGACATAGGCGTTCAATATTGTAGTCATTGCCGGTTATTTTCCGAAATAACCGGTACCTTTGAGTCCCATCTCATTGTAAACCCCATACTAAGTTTTGAATAAGGAGTAGTCCGGGACCAACCCGGCTGTTCGGGTATGCGTTTTTTCAAAAGTGAAGTATGAAGACAATAACGATTCGTGATGATTTCTCTGCCCTGAAAGATTTTACAACAAACCTGCCCCGAACCTTTGACCAGCAGGGGCTCCTGATACACAACAGCAGAAACGTTATCAAGAAGATCAACACAGGGGAGGGAACGTTCGTCGTCAAGAATTTCAAGGGTATGTACCTGTTCAATCGCCTGGCCTATTCGTTTTTCAGACAGTCGAAGGCAGCGCGCTCCTACCTGCATTCCGCTATCCTGAACGAAAAAGGAATCGTTACACCGCCGCATGTGGCCTGGTTGGATTGCTATACAATGGGTCTGCTTACCCAAAGTTATTTTGTCAGCGTATTCTACCCTCACAAGACTCTGAACGAGATGATAGAACACTGCGCCAACTATGACCCGACGATGACGCAAACATTATTGAAACACTTTGCGGCCTTCGTGCTGAAGCTGCATACGCTGGGTATATACCATGAGGATCTTTCCGTTGGAAATATTTTGGTCATCCGAAAGGATGATGGCTATGACTTCGCGTTGGTCGATCTCAACAGGATAAAGTTCAGGCAGATCGACTTTATGGACGGACTGCATAATTTTGCGAAGCTGCGAATGTCGGCGTCGGATCTACGCACGGTCATCAGTGAGTATGCGACCTTACGCGGTCAAGACGCCGAACGTGCAATGGATGAATTTAGCAGGTACGAGCGTCGCAGGTCATACCTCCGGCAGTTGAGAAGGAAGATCCGGCGATACACCCTTACGCCGCTCGAGAAGTTATTTCAGAAGCCACATTAGTTGCAAAGATTTACGGTGCAGCATATAGGATTCCGAAAAAAAGTAAACGCGGCGCGGAAAGCGCTCATGCACAGGATCACGCGGAACCTGGGCACGACACGTCTTGCTGACGATGTTAGCATTGCGTCGAAGGATTCAATACGACGAGTTCTGGTGTGCCGACCCAATCACCGGTTGGGAAATCTTCTATTGATCACTCCGCTCTTGCAGGAGATCAGCGCGACACTGCCAAGTGCAAAGGTTGATTTGTTTGTCAAGGGAAGCGCTGCACCCCAGCTCTTCAAAAACTATCCTAACATCGACCGGCTGATCGCCCTTCCGAAGAAACCTATGAAGGACATTCTGAAGTACCTGACCGGGTGGATTGCTATTAAAAGGATTCGCTACGATATCGCCATCAATGTAGTGAACGATTCATCGTCCGGGAGATTGAGCGTTCAGTTTTCAAATGCGCGATACAAATTCCTCGGGGATCTCGACGATGACGCGCGACGCACGGTTACCGATGGACAACACATTGCGAAAGCGCCTGTGTACAGTTTCAGGAAGAACATAGGCAAGCTTGGACTAAAAAGTTTGTCGTTGCCCGTGCCACCACTCGACCTCCGACTGACCGCGGACGAAATCGACAACGGAAAGAAAGTGCTGGAGGCCCTGGTCATAAATGAAAAGCCGACCATCGGAATATATACGTACGCAACAGGAGTGAAGTGCTACGATGCAGCATGGTGGCACGAGTTCTATGGCCGTCTGACAGCACGGTATCCGCAGTACAATGTTATCGAGATCCTGCCAGTTGAAGATGTTTCGCAGATCGGCAAGAAGGCTCCCGCATTCTATAGCCGCGACCTCCGCGAGCTCGGCTCTCTGATTGCAAACCTCCATGTGTTCATCGGCGCTGATAGTGGAATGATGCATTTGGCTAGTGCGGCCGGAGCCACGGTCGTGGGTTTGTTCAAGGCGGACAACATGAGCAACTATGCGCCTTACAATGATGAGAGCATCGGTGTCGACACACGTCACATGGAAGTTCCTCAGATCCTGGCCTCGGTCGACAACATCCTCCAACGTGTAGATGACAAGCTCACAGCTCGCAGGAGCAAGGGATCGGGTGGTGTTCGGATAAAACCGGCATTTTAATTGCTTCTTTTTCAGTAACAAATCCACCCTGTCATGAAAGCTTATCTCTACTCCTTCGTCTTGCTGTTGGGTGTGGCCTCCTGTCTGCAGGAAGAGCTTGCCCCCGAGAACTACGTTTTTCGCGGAAGCTGGGATTCCCGGAAGTATGCCATCCAGATTTATAGAAATGGTTCTGGCGTCCTCGACATCCGGAACCGCGGGCGCCTCGAAGGGCATGTAAAAATTCGCGGCGACAAGATGACTTTTGTTAGCGAGAATGAGAACGATGAGATTGGGTACAAGAGGTTTCACATTGACCAGCGGCCTGTTACGGATAGTCTTGGGGTTACTACGATGGTGTTGGATGGGCATCGGTTGGAGAGGTTGTAGTGGCGGTTGCACCACCCCTCTCATCCTTCGGATGAGCGGGCCCTCCTCGGGGGAGGAGGGCACCTTCTGTGCTTAATCGAGTTTTTTGAACTATCATTTGGTGTGCTTTCTACTTTAGAGTGTGCTTCCAGAGGTTGTTGCTGTTTGGGTTGGTTTTGTGTGTTGTTTTGAACGGCGGTTGCACCACACCTCTCATCCTTCAGATGAGCGGGCCCTCCTCGGGGGAGGAGGGCACCTTCTGTACTTAATCGAATTTTCTGAACTATCATTTGGTGTGCTTTCTACTTGAGAGCTTGTGCTGGTCTTAGAGTTTGTTCTGTTGTTTAATTTCGCCAGTCCTTCGAAGCCTCTCCTGTGGTCTTAACTTCTCCGGTTTTTTGAAAAGCACCCGACTAGATAGTGCGCATGATTTTGCAGATTCATCAGGTGCCCTCCTCCCCGAGGAGGGCCCGTGCAGCCGCAGGATGCACGGGGTGGTGGAGCCGCGCCGCAACCCCTTGCATCCCCCTTTAAAATAATTCAGTCGCTTTTCCCGAACTTGTATTACCGGCACCCTGAAACCAAAAATTCAGGAAAGCGGTTATTGGCAAGCCGTTTTATGAAAGGGTCGGAATACCGTATGAAAAATAAGAACCTGTTTTCCGTCGTGGTCAAGGCCGTCGGCTTTGCATGGCGTACGAACCGCAAGCTTCTCCTGATACTGATACTGCTCAATGTTTTTCAGGGTGCGGTTGTTTACCAGCAGTTCGCAAGTTTTTCGGCTATCGTCGACGCGATTATCGCCATTAAGTCGGGGGTCGATGCTACCGCGGAGCTGATACGATCCTCAATCATTTTGGGATTGTCTTTCCTCTTTCCCAGTATTATCACGAACGTCGTGGCCTATTGCCGCGCGCGTTTCCGCCAGGAGCAACACCTGCAACTCGATCTCTTCCGCATTGAACAACAAAGCTCCCTGGATATCGGAACACTCGAAAGCAGCTCGTACCAAAATCTTTTGCGCGGTGCGCAAGAGTGGGGAACAAGTAGCATTCTCAGCCTGCAGGATTTCGTCTTTACCTCATCGACCAGCTTCGCCGGAATCGTGACCTCCATGATCATCCTGTGGTCGCTGAACGAATGGCTCGTGGTGTTCGCCCTGCTCGCTGCTGCGCCCATCTATTTCTTCTATAAGAAGTACAGTATGGAAGTGTTTCGCGTCCGATGGTTTTCGGTGGAGGATCACCGCGTGATATCCGACCGGACATCGCACTTTGAAGATCTGCACAAGACCATTGATGTTATCTTGTTGAAACTGAAGTCGTGGTTCAAAGGCCAGATCCAGGACCGTATGGAGAAGTTCAATGCGAAGGTCATGCGCGCTGAACGCAGGAAATCGGTCTCGTACACGGTTCTTAGCTTGTGGTACCTGTTGTTTCTTTTTGCCGCGATTGCGTTGATGACGTACGAATCACTAGCCGGAGCTATTGCGGTCGGCGAACTCCTGCTCGCGTTCAACACGTACACGCGATTCTATCAGACGGTGAACGGATACATTGAATCGATCTCATTCACGGAGGAAGCCGCCCGCTATGCAGCGCGTTGGTTTGAGTTGTTTGATCTGAAGCCAAAGGTAGTTTCGAAGGTGGAGGCGGTTCCCCTGAGCAGTGAGCAGCCGCCCCTTATTGTTTTTGAAAATGTTTCTTTTCGATATCCTACTGAATCCGGTGAGAATCCGATTGTGTTGAAAAACCTTTCGTTTACGATCAACCCGGGAGAGAAGATCGCGATCGTCGGCGTAAACGGCTCGGGAAAGACCACGCTGATCAAGCTGCTCTGCAGGATTTACGATCCCACGGAAGGAAGGATCACCGTTAATGGTATCGACCTGCGCGAGCTGAGTTTAGAAGACTGGCAGGCATCGTTGGGAGTTCTGTTCCAGGATTTTCCGAGTTACAATCTTACCATTCGCGAGTCAATCGGAATCGGGCGGGTAGGGGATGCGTTCAGCGATGAACGACTTCGTCGCGCTGCGACGTTTTCCGGGGCCGATGAGTTCATCGACGAGTTCCCGAACCAATATGACCAACTGATATGGAAGGAGTTTAAGGATGGCACCGATCTTTCCAAGGGTCAGCATCAGCGGCTGGCGGTCGCGCGGATGTTTTATCGGAATGCGTCGATCACGATCCTCGACGAGCCGACAGCATCGATTGACGCGGTGACAGAGGAGAAGATATTTACAACGCTGGAGAAGAACATGCAGGGGAGGTCCGTTATTCTGATCACGCACCGGTTCAGCACGGTCAAGAACGCCGACAAGATACTGATGCTGGAGCAGGGAGAGATCATCGAGATGGGTTCACACCGGGACCTAATGAGACTGAACCGAAAGTATGCGGAGTTGTACAACATGCAGGCAAGCCGGTACCTGGAAACCGAAAATGGCTAGTCCACTCAGAGCGACGGCTGGCCACTTTCGGATTTTTTTCCCCTCGGCTACAAACGCATTTGCGGAAGTCCTATATTTGCGCGCCGTCCGGAACTGACTGCAAACCATTTCTAGAGGAGTGACAGAGTGGCTTAACGTACCGGTCTCGAAAACCGGAGATCCCTCACGGGATCCGGGGGTTCGAATCCCCCCTCCTCTGCAAATCATTCGAGGCAGGGCGCCAGTCTCTGGCGCTTTTTACTTTTCTGGTTGCGCGAACGAAACGCTTCGTTTCAGTGAGCGCAAACAGAAAAGTAAAAATGAGCGTAGCGAGCCTGCCTTGAATGATTTGACACTCCCCCAATGGGGATCACCGCAAGGTAATCCCCCCTCCTCTGCAAATCATTCGAGGCAGGCGCCAGTCTCGGTGCGGGACCACCCCCTGCCCCTCCTCTGCACACCACCCCTTTCGCCCCCTCAGAATCCCGGTACGAAAAATCCGGAGATCTGCCAGAAGTTGTCATCGCGGACAAAGCTGAACGAGGACACTCCCGTGTACCGGACCGCTTCGCCGTTTTGCATTTCTCCGCAGATGTCAACCATAGCCCGCACGTTGGCATTGATCAGGCCGGAATGGAGTGTCACGTCGGTGATGTCCAGCTTATTGATTTCCAGCGGACGATGCACTTCCTGAAACGCCATGACGATTGCGGAAATGCTTTTGCGTGTATGCTCCTTTCCTCCGAAAGCGACGTTCCTTGCCAGTGAGATTGCATCGTAGTCTTCGTTCCAAACTTTCGCGAAGAGTGAATTAATGAAATCCGTCGTTTCGCGCCGAAGATCATAATCATGATTGGGATGGAATTCTTCGTACGTATAGTGACACGTCATGCCGGGGATGCGCATGTCGTCCATTTCATGTTGGAATAGCTCCTCCGTTACGAACCGGTAGATCGTCGCGTCGTCGTACTCGCAGATGCAGTCGAGCTGGATGCTGTTCCTGCCCATGATCAACCGCAGGCGGTGCAGTTCCTCTTTTGCTTGTTCGGCGGTAAGCGCGTTCCATTTCTTGAACGCAGGCTTGCCGATGTAGTCGTATAGCTTTATTCGCTTCGCATCTTTGTACTGCTGTTCGAAAGCGTAGACGGATCGCAGCCACTGATTTTCAATCTCGGGGCTGAGTGTGGACGTTTCTTCCATTTGCATGCCGTGCTCCAACCCAAGCTTAAGCTTGAGGAAGGCGTTTTCGGCTTTGAGAAGATCGTCCGGTGTGATTTGAGGGTCTTTTTGCTTGTCCATAACTTTTTGGTTTTGATGGACAATCAAATTACCGCGCGCCATAAAAAGATGCAATCAGGTTTTCCGGATAAAATGATCTTCCCTTTCGCCGGGACAACTGTAATCTTCCGAGAAAATCAATTTGCAACCAGCTGAAATCTATAAGAACCCAAACCTGCGATACGTCCGTTCGATTCGGAAATAGAAAAAGTCAGGATCAACTCATCGTCCGACACCTGGACGTCCATTTCTACGCCGTCATTTCTCGTGATGCGGTTCAGGTTATCGTCTATGAAGTCCCATGTGCGGGACGGTTTGAAAGGCTCCTAGTCAAAGCCGCCGAGATTTCCGGAAGCGGTGTAAGCCTTGCTTTTTGTAAGGGTCAAAACGAATTTCTCAAAGCGGTAACATATCAGGGAGTCGTTCAGTTACAGGCTGTTGAATTTCCAAATAATTCCGAAGCGGCCGTTGGCACCTTAATTTTACCCCGGGTTTTGCTGAAATGGCGGAAAAACCTAGATTTGCATCCCCTGAAAGGTGCCTGATGGCGGTTTTGGGGATTTTTAGAGGAGTGGTAGAGTGGTTTATTGCACCGGTCTTGAAAACCGGAGACCCTTTACGGGGTCCGGGGGTTCGAATCCCTCCTCCTCTGCGAAGTATCAATCAGATAGAATCAAAACCTCGAATTCGTAATGGATTCGAGGTTTTTTGTTTTCAGACCTGTCCAAAAGAGTCATTTTTTCTCAATCCGTAGGTGCAGATTCGGTGCAGCAGGCCTAGCAGCAATTTAGCTGCACCGAATTTCAGGGTTAAATCGCTGAATTACAACTAGTTCATCTATTGGACATCTTGATTTTTCCTGCGCCTGTGAAGTAGTTTCAACTTAACAATTCTTTATGAGCACATCAATGAGCGTACTGTTCTATGCCAGGAAATCAATGGCGAACAATCAAGGGGAGTATCCGATTTACATGCGGATCACAATTGCTGGCGAGCGTTTCGAGATCGGCACGAAGCGGTTTATTCTTCCGGAAAACTGGTCTGCAGAAACCGGCCGTATGAAGGGAGCAAGTTCCAATGCACGATCTGTGAACACCTTTCTTGAATCTCTCCTTTCAAAAGCATACACGCACCAAAGACAGATCTTGAATGAAGGCAAAGAATTTACAATGACGGAATTCAGAAGCAGATGGACAGGCGTGCCTCTTGAAAAACCGCGCATGCTTATGGAAGTTTTCGAAGAACATAACCAACAAATGAAAGCCCTGATCGGTCATGAATTCTCACATCACACTTTCGAACGGTACACGACTTCCAAAAAGCACACCGAGGAATTCATGAAGTGGAAGTACAAGGTGAATGACATGGACATCAGAAAACTCAATTACGAATTCATCACCAGTTATGAATTCTGGTTGAAGTCCCTGCGCAAGTGCGATCACAACACGGCAATCAAGTATTTATCCAACTTCAAAAAGATCGTGAACATCTGCATCAAGAACGGATGGCTCGACCGCAATCCCTTTGCCGGATTCAAGATGACGAAGCGAGAAGTTGAAAGACCTTTTCTGGTGGAGGAAGAGCTTAACAGGATAATCGAGAAGACTTTCCTGATGCCACGCATGAACCAGGTACGCGATATCTTCATTTTCTGCTGTTACACGGGTCTGGCATATGTGGATGTCGAGAAGCTCACTAGGGAAGAGATCACCACGGGCATTGACGGTGAAAAATGGATCTGGACCAGTAGGCAGAAAACGGATACTGCGACAAGGGTTCCTTTGCTTCCGCCAGCGCTGGAAATCCTGGACCGGTATAAGGATGATCCGCAGTGTTTGATTAAGAAGAGGTTGCTACCTGTACTCAGCAACCAGAAGATGAATACATATCTCAAGGAGATCGCGGATGCGTGTAAGATCACGAAGAAGATGACTTTTCATACGGCGCGGCATACGTTCGCCACGACGGTGACTTTATCGAATGGCGTGCCGATCGAAACGGTGGGTAGGATGCTCGGGCACAAGAATCTGAAGACGACGCAGCATTATGCGAGGATTTTGGATTTGAAGGTGAGTGAGGATATGAAAGTGCTTCGCTCGAAGTACACCAAATCAGCGAAATCAAATAAAACCTCGCAATAAGCGGCCACGTCTTTCCATCATAAAAGTTTACGTTTGGGAACTTCTCTATACTAAACCGTATGTTATCTTTCCATAATCATAGGAATTAAATTATGGTGCGCCCAAAATGGAGGGTGGCAGTGTTGGAAAAGAAAACCGAGACTCTGCACTGCCACCCGGAAGTAGGTTAGCGCCAGAATTTTAAGGCTTATGAGGGAAAGGACAGAAAGGCTAGCGAGGCACAGAGGGGCCAGTACAAATAGCCAAAGGTTATTAATGTTATTTAAGCTAAGAGCGTTAAATTCTAGACCTTGTAGATATTGTTGTTCGTTAGACGATTTTAGTACATTCATGTCCACTAAGGTGTTACTTAAAATAGACAGCTAGCAATGAAAAGCCATCAAGAACGAGAGGAGGACAATAGAAGACGAGCCCTACTTGAAATAAAGCGGATTCTGCCTTACGTAGAAGAGGTGAATAGCGATTTATATCGAATTAGTGCATCTCTTAGGCCTGACCCGGATGATGACAATCAGTATGCTCATTGGGTATATGAAATCAAGACACAATTAGATTTTATTGCGTCAGCGTTAACAGACGAGTTTGGAAATAGATTTGGAAGTGTATGCCAAGATGGTCATATTTTTAAACTGCTTCAATTGTATGAGGATTCACTGCAACTCCCAACTAAGAGTATCCAGGAGAAGATGGTCCTTGAATTTCTAATTAGGGTGTGCACAGCGATCATAGTAGCCAATGGATCAGGAGAGCCAGACAGCATCCGACATACTCAGGCTGACTACGCTTTAGGCAACACTAGACTATTTATTGATCATCTAGTTCAAGAGCACGACCGTAATAATAAATGCAGAGAAAAGAATGTGTGGTTCGATCTAAAAATGCAGAATTATATAAACGCCCAAGAGTGACGGTAACGAGTCATCCTGGTAGTGCTCGATAAGTTCCCTTTATTTGGTTCTACGCTTCATTCATACTTCTCATTTACAGCCCATTTGGTGTGCGGCCCGATTTCATATTCAAACCTTTTCGTTGCGCTGTTGAATCCAAGAGAATTTATTAAGTCTTGAGTAGCCCACCTGTGGGTATCCTTGTCACCCTGATCCAGTAACTGCTCCAGGTCCTGCTCTTGCTCGGTGTTGGGTATCAAATCAAAAATTTCATAAAGAAGAATTTCTTGACAGTCCAAGTTTTTGGCTTTTTGCATCGGGGTTTGGAGAGTTAATACGTATCGGTAGTCGATGTACCGGAACTTATGCTTATCCAATATTCCGGTCGAAAGCAGTTCCTCACAAAACTCTCGCCATTGAGACGTTTCTCGGTCTTCTCGAGAATTAAACCACTTAACAATATCGAGCACATTCTTTCCAGGCAAAGTGAATCTCAAATCATTCTTTGCTATGCCGTGCGAAGTTTCAATTAGTCGGTCGGGTTTTACCTCGAATTTTCTAAATATTTTCTCCGATCCCGGTAATGTTTTGTAGGCCCCACCTACAAGCTGGTAATAGTTGCCGTTTCTATTTTTAACTAACAAGTATTTTCCTTTGATGGCGATTCGGAAAAGGTACGAAATGGATAGTCTTACAGGTCGATTTCTATACATTACCAGGGTCTTAAATAGCAGTGGAAGACGGTTCAGATTGTAGAGCCCTTCAACAAGACCGACGTATAACGGGGATGAGACTATATTGACAGCGATAGCCAACGAAATTGCCGGCCATGGCTGCGTCACATCCGTACACACTAATACATACACGATCACACTGGTGCTTGTAAGGAACACGAGGCCTTTTGCTAAATTCTTTCTCATGTTATTCGCGGACTTGGTTTGACTTTTTTGATCGCGTCACAGATGTCCTCAAACGATAAAGATCTATCCGGGTAGCACCTAGTGATTGCCTCAGGCAGTACCCTGAGTCTAATGTCTGAAAAAGAGTACTCTAGCCCACCATTTTCGTGATTGCCAGTCAGATCTGCTAAATGTCGAAGCTGCTTTGGGCTAAGCTTCAACCCCTGAAGACTTTTCTCAAACAATTCGATTCTCTCCTCGTCGGTCGGTCGACCAAATTCCAAAACCACCGACGCTCTTCTTAGTATGGCTTCGTCAATGAAATGAAGCCTATTCGTTGACATAAAGACAATTGCTCGACCTTTTAGCTCTCTGACTTCATCAATCTTCTGAATCAGAGTGTTCACAGCTGCTTTTTCTTCTTGATGCATTTGCAATGTTGAACGAGATGTTGCTATCGCATCAACTTCATCAATAAATAAAAATGCAAGTCGCTTTTTACCGGCCTGAGTCTTTAATTCAGCAAAGGCATCATTCACCAGATTTCCCATCTGACCATGCAGGCCGTCGCCCCTAACACGCGTACTTAGCTTCAAAAAGAAGCCTTCCTTTTTCATGTCCCTGACCATTCGATCAGCTATTCCTTCAGCCGATACGGTTTTCCCTGTGCCCGCATCGCCTGCCAAAATTACGAGCGGATATCTGTCGGTAAGTTGAGTAATGATTGGCAACTCAGCTTTGTGGAACTTCTTGCTCCATTCAACTAGACCTTCTTGATCAAGCAAGAGTTTGAGATTTGCAAAGATTCGTTGAAACTTGGCCTCAAAGCCAATCAGACTTTGAGTCCTCTCCTTGACTGCAGTGGATGGTAATTCAATGTGACTATCAAATATTGAATTTGCCATTAGTTAAAATTTATTTTTCTTACCTCATATCCTCGACTTGCATACAATTGAGCGTTTTCTCGCGATAAATGCGAGTAGGAATTGTCAATGGTGGACGTTACCCAATTAATATGGAATTTGTTGTCGCGTTGAAATATTGCTTGCTGCTCGGGACTTAGTTTATTCCACGCGTCGCTATTGCTAACAATAATTGTCATTCGTGTGTTGGGGATATTTTGCCAAGCGTTGCTTCCGGCCCGGTCACTTTGGGTAGCTTTACCGTTCTCATCTATTGTATAACGAGACGCTTTAATGGGTTTTTGATTTGTGTCCATTAGTGCAATGTCGACATAGTCCAAATATTTGTTTTCTGCCCAAACGAGAATATCATGCAGGTAGTTTTCGACTTGAGAACTTGTCATTTTTTCAGTTCTTGCAGCAATCATCCTGAGATCTGCACTGAAACCTTCAAAAGTTTTTCGAATATCGACCACGGTGTACGTGGCTGTCGTTGTAACGGTGTTGTACATATACTTTAGTTTTCTGCTGTTATGTTAAATGTCGGGCCAAAGACGCGTTTCCATTCGTCAAGGGTATCCCCATCAAAATTCTTGGATTGGGCAATATGTAGACTTTCAAATGCATCGTTGGCCTCTTTGATAATCTCTTTCCAGGTTGCCTCATCAAGTTTCTTTGCCGCATTGTTCTCATTATTGGATGGGTCGGCCACATATATTGCGCTGTCAAGTTTTGGAATGCCGTTTATTGCATCCCGGAATTTGATAATTGGAAAGTTCGGGTCGCTAATGAACTTGAAAAATCTTATGATACCCGTTTCGATGTCCGTCTCGCGGGACTTCTCGATTTCCAGATAGGACACAATCAATTCAATGGTAAACGAAGATAATCCTGGATCATCGTCTGTCGGTTTGAATTCCTTGAAATTTCTCCACCATTTAATTGCTCGGACTATTGAAGTATAGTAGGTGTTGGCGTCTGTCCTCGTTTTCGCAAACTCTAATTGTTTGGTCACACTAGTGATATATTTCTTTCCTCCACCGCCTCGCTGAGGCTGCCAAACGTAGTCCTTCGGCGTTTTTACCGGAACAACTGGCACAATGTCTACCTCGAGGCCGGTGCCCGCGAAGCGAATTTTGATTGATTTGGTATTGCCTTCGGCATCTACATCGCGATTGATATCCTTTGAAGGATAAATGTCACTCAAGTAGTCAACGACAAAGTCATGAAGCTTTGTCAGGTCATCCTGTAAACCTTCATCACCGGAAACATATAGCACCAGGTCCACATCAATCGGGTTTTCCCCCGTTGGTCGTAAAATTGTTCCCTTCTTCCAAGAGCCGGCAATTGTAAACTGTGTTACCTTGATGCCAGTCCTTGTATCGTTCTTGATTTTTGCCTCGAGCTTCTCCATCAGATTTTTGATCTGATCTCGATATCGCGGCATATCTTCACGCTTCAATTTTATCCTATTAATAAAATTCGAGAGCTGACTGTTCGTAAGTTTCATATTAGACTGTGGAAATAACGGTACTCCATGATCTCAGGCAGTTGCATTGCCTTCTGTTTGACATATTTCGTAAACGGAGCAACCGTAATGCCAGTTCCAGTAAACCGTATATTTTTGGACATTATGTCAAAAAGCCCCAAAAAATATAAGGGAAAGTGCCTAATGACAATCCAAAAATCCACCTTTTGTCATGCCATATGACAGATTAACATATAAAATTGACAGAATTTGAAAAAACGCTACATTTGTAAACCTATTTGTGTGAAGATCCGTTGCTATGGTACTAGAATTGAAGGCACTAACTCAAACTTTATATGAAAAATTTTGCTGAACGGCTAAGGTCCGCCCGTGTCATGGCTGGCCTTTCGCTGCAGGATTTGGCAGAAAAACTTCAGAATCGTGTCACCCGGCAAGCCCTTCATAAATATGAAAAGGGTGAATTCATGCCGGATAGCGAAATGCTGGGACTTTTGTGCGATGCTTTGGATGTGCGCCCTGACTATTTTTTCCGTAAAACTGAGGTAAAAATGGGCGAGATATCCTTCCGCAAGCGTCAGAATTTCCCCGTTAAGGATAGAAAGGGACTGGAAGAACGGGCTAAGGACGTGCTGGAAAGGTATCTCGAGTTAGAACAGATTCTCAACATCCCGACCAATTTTTCACTCAATTTTAAGGCACGTCCGGTGAAGACAAATCAGGATGTGGAGAAAATTGCTTTTGATCTCCGAAAAGCATGGAAGCTAGGAAACGACCCCATCTTCAACCTGATCGAATTACTGGAAGACAACAAGATCAAGGTGATCGAGATAGAGTCGGCCGATACATTCGATGGACTCTCTGCCTGGGCAAATGACGGTAGCATTCCGGTGATCGTACTGAACAACAGCACTATAAAGTCACTTGACCGCAAACGTTTCACCGCCCTGCACGAGTTGGCCCACCTGATCCTGAACCTGGAAGGGCAGACTGAAAAACAGCGGGAAAAATTTTGCAATTACTTCGCTGGAGCCATGCTACTACCTTCAGATACGTTGGAAAAGGAAGTCGGAAAATCACGCACCAAGCTCTTACTCCCGGAATTGGGCGCGATCAAAAAACAATACGGCATTTCGATGCAGGCCATTGCATACCGTATGAAGGACTTGGGTATCATTACCCCAAGCTATTTTAAGCAATTTATGTTCTTCATTAATCAATCTGGCTTCAGAATCGAAGAACCTTTTGCCTACGAAGGACAAGAAAAATCAAGCAGGTTCAGTCAATTATTGTTCCGTGCGCTTGGCGAAGAACTGATCTCAATGAGTAAAGCTGCGGCATTGAACAATCAAAAACTTGCTGAGTTTAGAGAAAAGAACCTGATGATTGCCTGATGCGGATCGTTGTAACCGACGCATGCATATTTATCGATATCATTGATCTCCAACTCACCGAGGCTTTCTTCGGCCTTGAGTTGGAGATCCATACCACAAAGGATGTATTTAACGAACTGTACCAAAGCCAGCAACAAATCCTCCAGGCATATCAAAGGTCAAGAACGCTAATGGTCCATGTTCTTTCGCCACAGGAACAAAGCAAACTACTGGAAGAGAATTTTCCCGCATCTCTGTCTCCGGAAGATTGTTCCGTAATCTACATGGCGCGGAAGCTTGATGCCATCGTACTGAGCAGCGACAAACCAGTCCGGAACCATGCAAAAAAGCTGGCCATCGAATATCACGGTATGATCTGGGTGTTCGATCAGTTAGTAGAGCAGGAATTGCTTAATAAGAAGGAAGCCATAGCTAAATTGAAACAACTTGTGTTCAGCAATATGATTTATAAGGGCAATGCGGACATGGTCAAAGAACTGGAAAAAAGGATCAACGGGTGGTCAAAATAGTTATCGTCAATGGGAAGAAGCCACGTTACAACTTCAAAATAAATCTCCGTCAATTACAATTTCGTTCGGCACAGTAATCCGATATTTTTTATCCAACTTTCCTCCTTTCACCAGCATCCGATTTCCAACACCCAAATCAATCTTATTTAAATTGAGTTTTGCAAACCATGCATAGTTTTGCCGTTCAGCAAACCACAGAAAGAGCCGCTTGCATTTAATATTGGTAGATTGCTCCAGCACGCTTTGAACAACCCGTGGCGAAAAGGCAGTCATACCTTGCATCAACTCGTTTGCATGATCGAAGGTGATTTCACCAGGCACGCCGAGCAATGCCTCCAACATCGCCCTTTCGGGTACAGATATTATTAACCCGGGCATATTCTCTTTCCATGCTCGTTTCATTGTGAATGATTCACTGTTCCTCACTTTTAAATCGTTGAATATGTCCTTGTGTCGTATGAAGGTTATGTTAGGAGAAAAATTGGTTACCCACTTGGGCAATGGTTCGGGACAGGACAACCTGATCACCTGCTTTTTCTTCGACAACGGGAGGTAGTGTGCTAATCCCTGCAATTCCAGCGAGGTCAATCCGCTGACGACACAATCTAGTTTGACAAAAGCTTGCAGGGCATAGACTACCGCTTCCCATGAGCCGGACACTTCGCCCCGGCTATAAACTCCATAACTTAGCGTTTTCAGTTGATCACTTTTGACCAGATTGTCGATAGCGTGCCTGTCAAACTTCTTTCCAAGCAGCCATTGACGCGTAACTATTGCCCCCTCGGGTATTAGTTTGGTCAAGATTTTCCTTCGTTCCGCGTTTAATGGCATGATTGTAAGTGTTGATTGCGGCGATGATCGCCGCAAATGTAAATATACGTAAATTGTTTGTTTATATAATGTATCGAATACGGCGATGATCGCCGCAAATAGTATATCACACAAAGGAAAAATGAATTTCATATTTCATGAAATGTGAAATAATGACTATCTTTACTGCCATGATAAGCCGGCAGATAACTATACGACCACAAGATATTGTCGCACTATTGAAAATAGTGTCATTCAATAAAAGCAGGCAGTCTCCCTGGATGAGAAAGGATTTGGCAACAGCATTGTTTCTTTCAAACTCTGAAATAACGAATGTCTTTGAAAGACTACAATACACTGGCTTGATTGATATCAACAGCTACGCCGTCCAATCGCAAGCTCTCTACGAGTTTCTATTGTATGGCTTAAAACATACTTTCCCTGCAATCATTGGCCAGGAAACTAAGGGCGTTATTACCTGTGTCAATGCAATACCTGGCTCCAGAATAAAATCCGCTAACTATGTATGGCCTGATTATAAAGGCAACCATCGCGGTTACAGTGTAACGCCTTTATATCCGGAAGTCACCACCGCGGCAAAGGAGGATAGCAAGTTGCACCAACTTCTTGCAGCCTGTGATGTATTACGGATCGGCCAGGTGCGAGAAGTAAATTTTGCAAGAAACTGGTTGAAAAAAGAATTGCTTAACCAGGATTGACCTTATGTTTTTAAAGGATCAAATAAAAACTGTTGCGCTCGGTCTTCAACCCATTGTAGACGAATTTGTATTTGTTGGAGGAGCTATTGTCGAATGTTATGTAACAAGATCAGCTGCTGAAGAAGCCAGGCAAACCGATGATATTGATATTGTAGTTGAATTGGCGCATTACGGAAAATTCAGCGCGTTACAGGAAAAGCTGATCGCTGGCGGCTTCAATCCTGACAGCACATCAAGAGTTATTTGCCGATATAGGTTTAAAGGAATTATTGTCGATATCATGCCGGATAATGAAGCCATTCTCGGATTTTCGAACAGGTGGTATAAAGATGGAATCAGGCACGCGCAGACATTTCCAGTAGACGATATAACAATAAAGATTTTTCCAGCGCCGATCTACTTAGCTTCAAAAATTGAAGCATACGAACAACGCGGGGCCTCTGATAAGCGCCTGAGTTCTGATTTTGAAGATATTGTCTATGTGTTAGAAAACCGGTCTGAGATTGTTGAAGAAGTTGTTGCTAGCAGATCTGACATCAGAGATTATATAGTTGACTTTATGGCCAGCCTCCTTCATGAATCGGATGTGAATGAAGGAATTCGTGCGGTACTGGGATATGCACCTCTCCCAGGTCGACTGGAGTATGTCATAAACGTGATCAAAACATTGAGTAATCTGCGTGATAATAAATAGCAACTTTTCGGATATCACAAACGGGTTGTTAAACGGCTAAAAAATGGTGAAATTCGGAGAACAAAACTGTGGATGCCTCACGTTGAAGGAGTATGAACAAGCCCATTGTCGCACATTCGTTTGAAGAAATGAACAAGGATGTCGAGCTTGTCAACAATACTCCTTTACAGAAAAGAAAGCCGCATGGAAAGCAATTACTGAACTATTTGCTGACTCAACCTCTGCGGCTTTACAGAATCCGCCGTCGAAGGTTAAGCGGAAATCGAGGAAAGTAGGATCAGCGAATTGAAAGCCACCGGTAAACACCGGTGGCCTTTGTTTAAGTTAGACTTCCTCCTTTACCTGAGAAATGATCCGGTCGATGTTAAACTCAACGGATTCGTTCTCGAGTTTCCTGAGATTGTCCTGCAATATTGTATTGAATTTGTAGTACGCATTTTTTTTGATCAAACCCTCAGTATGGATCCATTCTTCCTGCCCATATTTTTTGACGTATGCTTCAATCATCTCTTCCTCCATCCGCGAATGCGTGGTCAGGTATTCTGCCATCTTTAGTAAAAGCAGCTTGTTCCTTGTCAGAATTCGCTCCGCCTCCATCTCACTTTCCTTGATGATCTTGACGGCTTCAGTCGCATATTTGTCTGACATATAGAACGCATTGTCATTGTCCGCATTCTCAACCGCCAGGTGAATCGGATCAACACCCATTGCATATTTTCTGATCGCCCTGTTTGCCAGGCTTGAAGCCTCTTCAATGTCGGAATAGACCCCCGACGAGGTCATATCTTCACCGAAGATCATCCGCTCGGCAACATAGCCTCCCAAAGTAATGACAATGTCTTTTCTTAAAGTCTCCCGCGTCATCGGTCCTTTAGGAAAGTTGATCATGCAGAATCCCTCCATGTCGGAAGCTGTTCTCGAAACAACCGCTGATGGAACAATCCGTAAAGTAAGTGCTGCCAGCACAGCGTGCCCTGCCTCGTGAATTGCCACATGCGCCTGTATTTCCGGATCAGCACTTTTTCTCAGGTTTTCCAGTTTCAGCTTTGCCTTATCGGTTATTGTTGACACCACATTTCCGGCTCTATCCGTCAGCGTGTAGACGAAGTTCTCATTCTCAAACTTCCAGATGATCTCATTGATCGAAAGTTGGTATTCGAGTACTGAAACGACGAGACCAGTAATCCTCGATTCGATCAGATTTTTAACTGTCGTCAAAACAGGTCTGGTTCCTTGTGCGGGAAAAACACCTTCTGCATAAACGACATTCACCACTGAATCATCGAAAGTTATCTTCCACCCGAACTGTGTCGTTACAAAGTCTCCAACCCTCTTCAACTCCTGCCTGATCAGCATTCTGAACTGCGCACTGTTAAAGGATCTGTAGATAATGTGGTTGTTACCGAGTCTGGCAATCTGCTCAGGCCTGAATCTCTTTCGTAATGCACGCTTGATGTCAGCAAGACTGATCTTTGAAGTCTGTTCATGGAATTCATCGGCGCAAATGTCGGGGTTCATATTGTGACTCATCGTATAAGCTTCATCCAGGTTGCCCAGAACAAAGATCAATGACCTGGACAGATCCAGCGTCTTCGTTGTCGGCCTTGCATTCATCCCTTCTTTCAGGAGCATGGCGATTTCAGGAAGGGTTGAGATGCTTACCCGTTCCCTGATCTCTTCTTTCGAGTAGTCGTCATTGTCGAACAGGTGAGACATTGACATGACGAAATCTGAGGACATGAAGTAGTCGTCATTCAATTTGGCATCGAAATTATTATTGTACTCAAAATGGAAGCCATTGAAACATTTCATGAATGCCTCAAGCCCTTTGTCTATCTTACCCGCGCTGATGGTGACTCCTTCCTCAATTGCTTTCTCCAGTCTCCTCAGGCAATTATCGGCCCTGAAAAGGTAATAAGTACTTGAGTTCGGAATGTACTCGATCTTGCCGGAGTCAATGAGATCCCACACGACCCTCAGTTTATCTTTGCCGAGCTCATTCTGGCGACTGTCAACCGTTCTTGCAAATTGAAACTCATCGAGGCAGATCAGCGCAGGTTTCTCGTGAAAGAACGAAAGGTCATCTGTTAGGATATTTTTCATCCATGATGCAGAGTCTGAATCAAATTCGCCCATATCGAGATGGCTGTACAGCTTTCTGTGATCAAGGACTTCCACGATCTTCTGAACCAAAGCAGTTTTACCGGATCCGGTGAGGCCCCATAAGTTGATGATCGTCGGCTTCAGCTGCGCCTCCGGAAAAAGATACCATGGCATCATCAGCGAGATAACTTCATCGATTACATCGTCAAG
The DNA here is from genome assembly GCA_044507775.1 of Flammeovirgaceae bacterium. Taxonomy (GTDB): domain Bacteria; phylum Bacteroidota; class Bacteroidia; order Cytophagales; family Cyclobacteriaceae; genus Chryseosolibacter. Next base: position 74,003 of record JBIQIY010000008.1, read on the forward strand.
GCTAAGAAATGTTTCTCTCAGCACAGTTTTCAGATCGTCAAGCTTCTGTTTCCTTATTATTAAGGTGTTATGTAAAACTTTTGTTTCCATAATTACTCTTTAGCCATTCTCACAATTCGAGGATAAAATTTTCCTTCAATGTTTACCAATGTCGTCTGACTTTTCATGATCAGGTCGATATCCTTATACGCTGACGGCGCTTCTTCAGGACTACCCCCGATCAAAGTGACCTTTTTACTTTCTAAGAGCTTCCTCAGGCTGCTCATGGTAATTGAATGCCTGGCCTTCTGCCTCGACATCTTTCTGCCGGCACCATGTGCTGCTGAATTCAGAGAAGACTCGTTTCCAAGTCCGCGCACCAGGTATCCCGGTGCTGTCATGCTTCCCGGAATTATTCCAAGCACACCTTTACCAGCAGGAGTAGCGCCCTTCCGATGGATCACATACTCGTTCCCATCGTCAAGTTTCTCCCGCCATGCGAAGTTGTGGTGATTCTCAACCTTTTGCAGCACGGAAAGCCCAAGTGCGTTGCAAAGGTTTTCATGGATCCGGTCATGGCATGCCCTTGCATATTCTCCCGCGAGACTCATTGACAGCCAGTACTCTTTTCCTTCTCCGCTGTCCAGGTCAAGCCATGCGAGATGTTTTGCCTCTTTCGGAAGCTTGCAGTTATTCATGGCTATGTTTGTATAATGCTGGGCTATGTTAGCCCCCAGGCTCCTGGAACCGGAGTGCGATAACAATGCCGCATAACTTGCCGGGGGAACCTGCAGGGTATTGGTCTCATCCAGAACAATTGTTCCAAACTCCACAAAGTGATTCCCTGAACCAGAGCTACCAAGTTGCCGTACTGCCTTTCCATGCAGTCGTCTTAAGAGGTCCGTCGCTTCAAAATCAGGATGGTCTAATACTTCATGATCCTGTTTTGATTCAAGTCCGCCGTCATTCCCAAAATGTGTTTGATCATGCAATGCTTTCTTTAATTCATAAGCATGGTGTTCCACATAACTGGCTGGCAGATCCAGAATACTCAATGCCATGCGGCAACCGATGTCCATACCAACACCATAGGGGATGACTGCATTTCTGGTTGCAAGCACACCACCAATGGGTAATCCATAACCTTGATGCGCGTCCGGCATCAGTGCACCCTTCACCGAAACCGGAAGCTGTATGACGAGCTCCATCTGTTTCATGGCATTAATTTCAATGTGCTTGTTTCCAAAGACATCAAAATGTTTGGGTTTATTGTCAAGCTCATAGACTTTAAACGACGAGTGGTTTATAGTCTTTGAAACAAGCTTCAGTGCCAGAATCCCAAGTATAGCGTGATCTACGTATGACTCGGGTTGCTCCAGCACACTGTTAATCAGTTTCAGCTTTTCTTCATTTGAAGTATGCTTGAAGTGCCTGTTCATGATATTCAAGGCGAGACTTCTTGCTACATCTGAGGGAAAGTTTATAACTGATAAGTCCTTTATATTGATTTTTTGTTTGCCCATAAGTTTAGCACCTCATCTTTGTATAAAAGTGAGTGAAGAGAATAGGCTTCATCATGCCTGTTAATGGCATTTTAAAAGCGAACTCTCAAAGCCTGTGCAAGACTTTTTCTGTTACTTTAAAATTTACTTTGTGATTGACAACAGCGGACTGATCCGGCAAGAATGCTTACCGTGGCTGTTATTTGGGGATATGTAAACTGCAGACCAACATAATTTCCTCTATTTAGAGTTGAACAATTAGAGTGAAATACTGACGCAAATATAAATGAAGACTTGAGTATTTCAATGTGGTGTTTACAAAAACATTTCAAGTTAGACGGATTCTAAAGAGGATCACACCTATGATCATAACCCTTGCCTTCTTCCTTTTTTTTCGTTTGGCTAGTTCTTCAATATCAGCCTGATCTTTTAGTCGATTGGTGAACGTTTTGCTTCTAACAAGATTCTCATATCCTATAATTGGAAAGTTAGGATCCGTGAAGGTAATTTACCAGTTGTGTAGTTGTTATGTTCGAGTTGCGGCTCGTTTACGACGCTGATGGGTTGTGGGAATGGTTGTTTGCGCAGGAGAAGTAAACTGCACTTTCACCGTAACCCGTTATTCACCTATGAAACACAATCGGCATCACAAAACGCATGGAAACGGGCTTGCCCGCCTGTCGGCCGGGTCTAAAGCGATAGTTCAGTTCCCTAAGCACACGCAGGGCTTCCTGGTCTGCCAGCGGATGGAATCCTCTCATAATCGAAAAATCCCTTAATTCTCCGGTGGTGTCGACCACAAATGCTACATAAACCCTTCCATTACTAGTGAGGCCTTGCGGATACCGCAGATTTGCTTTGATAGCCGCCAAGAACTTTTTATTTCCTCCAACAGGTTCTGGCATGTACTCAACAACGGTACCGATGAATATATCTTCCTCTGTCGCACACGTATCACGGGACGCTTGCTCGCATTGTTCGTTCGGCTTTTCCTGCGCCATGACCGGCAAGGCCATTGTTGTCACGACCATCGCCGTCGCGGCATACCGGAGGAACTGATTGCTCATTTGTGATTTTTTGAACTTGCCACAAACAGTTCCATTGGCGGCCCGCACGGCCCGCGCAAGGTCGGCCTCAACGCTCTCGGTAAAGTCTAAGACCTTATGTTTGCACCGGTCGCAGTATAAACGTTCATCCGGCTTTACCGGGCAATGAAAGGCGAGGGTGATTCCTGTGATTTCGTCCATTCGGTTTGATCAGTTGAGTATGTAACAGATCGATGCATGCACGAACAAAATTCCATAACGCTCGAGCAAAATCTTTATACGAAAAGCTGCCGCCTATCTTTAAAGCACTTCCTGTGTCCTGGTATCCATGGTCGCAACACCATTTCTCTCAATCTGTGCAAAGTCACACTTGGAGACCTCCCCCTGAAGACAGGGTTTATTTCAACTCAAGACATTTGTTAATCCGGTCTAAGTTATTCAATACTTCATGCCAGTCTTAGGTATTCTAACACTATATTCGACGAGGGAATTATTTCATTAAGTACAAGGCCATTAAGAAATGAATACCGTAACTAAATATCCCATACTCAGTTTCTTTGTCCTCACTTTTCTATTCTCATTGTCTTGCTTTTTGTCTAATTCTACGCCTTTGATATACGCTGGCGTATATGGTCCGTTGATAGCGACGTTCATAATTGTTCTAATTCGCGATCGAAGATTGCATGCCGGATGGCTTAATTTTTGAATGCCGCGTCTCGATTGAATAATACTTGCAGTTTTAGTATTTCCAATTACCCGGGCATTGGGCAATTCAGCGGGAGCATCTGTGAACCAGGTAAATATGGCACCATGGCAAGAATCGTATTGGAGCAATCTGGATTCTGTGACAATGAGTGCGATTATCTTCACAGCTTTCGTTGGTGGAGGACAAGAAGAGTTTGGATGGCGCGGCTTTGCTCTTCCTACAGCATTCAATTTCAATTCTGAAAGTGCAGCGTTCAAATTTCAAGTCGGTCAAATGGATCCTGGTCGGAGCGTTGGTTTTGATATTCATAGTGATAGCGATCTGGCATTGGTCTAGGGTGAATGATGTTGATCAGGCAAGAACCATTATACAGACTTCCGGAAATATCGGCGAGTTGACGAAGCGTGTAAAGAAAGACAAGGAAGGCTATTACTTCCTTGATTTCACCTTAGCTAAGGGAGATTCAATCCAGTATTTCAAGGAGTATCGCAAGCTGGATGCAAAGACCGTCAGGATATACATCGGCAAAGAGTTGAAGTGACACTTTTTTCTTTTACCGGAAGTCAACTGCCATGGAATGAAAAACATCGTCAAGTACCTGAATGGAAAGAAAAGGGGGGTGTACGCATTGATCGCGGACGTGTATTCTGGTGTGACTACATCGATGGCAATTTCCCTGGCTCTGGAGGAAATACGAAGGGACCTGGAGAAAGAGTCAGAAGAAAAAGTCTATCTCAATTACAACAGCCTTGCACGAGCCGTGGCCAGGTCTAAGAAGAAGAAGACTAAAGCCAAGGCTAAAGCGGAATTACAAAAACGGGATTTTAAGGACACGAATGAGCTCAAGGATAATGGAACTGCTCCTGGAAAATTCAAGATCGACTAAGGAAGCCCTGGGAAGTTCACGCAAGTCCAATTCAGTCACATCATGTCCAATCAAGTCCAGTTAAGTCCAGATAGCAAGAATTAAGGATAGATTATGCAAATGCACCACCGTACGTCGCAGGTACGGAGCAAGATGTACAAATGCTAGCGCATTTGCAGGAGAAGGCGCCCTCGGAACTCGGGGCCTGGGAAACTTAAAGATTACGGCTATGACGAGGAGAAAACTGATCAATAGAGACGAGCTATTAAAATATAAAGTTGGCGTGCGCTTCGATGAGAAGACATACAATAAACTGAAATCATGGGTAGAGCAGACCAACACTGCAACCGTAGGTGAACTGGTCAGAAAGATTGTGACCAACGAGAAGGTTACATTCTATACGAGAGACATTTCCATGAAAGAACCGACGGATGAGCTGATCAGGATCCGGAACGAGATCAACGCCATCGGCGTGAACGTAAATCAGATCACCGAGTTCTTCCATACTGCTGATTCTTCAGATAAGAAGTTGTTTCATGCTTTGAAGGTTGCAGAGACTTATCAGCAAGTGTCCGACCAGGTGAATTTGATATGGAAGCAAGTAACTGAAATGTCTAGCAAATGGTCTGCAAGGTGAGGTGTGGAAAGAGCATCAAGGGTGCGCTCAACTACAACGAGAACAAGGTAAAGGAAGGTAAGGCGGAATGCATTGGTGCAGTGAATTTTGTCGGAGAGGCACAACACCTGACGTTCCATGAGAAACTGGCAAGGTTTCAGAATTTGATCCAAGGGAACACAAGAGCAAAGACAAACAGCCTTCACATCTGGCTGAACTTCGATGTGGGTGAAAAACTGAGCCAAAACAAGCTAAATCAAATTGCGACCTCCTACATGGGTAGGATCGGATTTGGTGACCAGCCTTACCTCATTTACCAGCACCACGATGCCGCACATCCCCATATCCATATTGTTACGACCAATATTCAGGAAGATGGCCGCCGGATTGGAACGCACAATCTCGGCAAGAATCTATCGGAGATGGCGAGGAAGGAGGTCGAGGTTCAGTTCGGACTTATAAAGGCACAGTCCAAGCCGAAGCAAGATCTGGACTTCCTACAAAAAGTTGACAAAGCCGTCTATGGCAAGACGGAAACCCGGAAAACCATCGACAGCATCGTCGGCATGGTGATGCGAAATTACAATTGCACGTCACTCATTGAGTTCAATACCGCCCTGCTCCAATTTAACGTGATGGCCGATCGTGGCAAGGAAGGCTCGACCATGTATCAGAAGAATGGGCTCTTGTATTGGATCCTGGATGACCGGGGGAATAAGATCGGCGTGCCCATAAAAGCCAGCGCGCTCGTCTCGCAGCCTACGATGAAAAGCCTGCAGCGCACCTTCCAGGCAAATGAACAGTCCAGACCAATCTACAAAGACCGATTGACTCAGGTCATTGATTCATTTTTCCGCGCCACCGATCGCCCCACCAGGGTAAATTTCTGCGACCACTTGAATTCTTACGGCATCAATCCAGTATTCCGCGAAAATAAGGACGGGAGGGTCTACGGAATTACCTTTATCGATAACAGAAAGGGAGCTGTTATCAACGGGCGTGATCTCGGAAAGGAGTACAGTGGTCAGGCATTGGTGAAACGGTTCAATGTCCCGACAGCTATCGGGAGTGCTGCTGGTGAAAAAGAAAGGCAGGAACGGGTTGAACAAGAGATTAAGCGCCCTCAGCGCGAGCAAAATGAACGTTCTGAGGCCAACGGGATGCAGAATATCTCTCAACCGCTTCTAGATCTGATGAAGACGGAGAATCTATATGCAGAGCCTGAAAATCCTATGTTCAAAAGGAGGAGGAAGAAGAGGGGATTGCCACGGTAGTTTCTGCCCTCGAACCTTTTAAATCACGCAAATTCGCGATATTTTAGAGGTTGGAGCCCATCCTTTAGTCATGAAATCATGGCTTGAGATGGGCTATTTTCTTAAATTTCTTGCTTTAAACCCCAATCCTGGCCCTTTTGAGTACGGAAGCCATCACTCGCAAAGAAATTATTGACCTGAAGTTAAAAGCTGCTGGATGGCTGGTATCTGACCGCACTCAGGTGATCGAGGAGTTTAGCATTCCTCTAGGGATTGAAGTGAACGAGCCGATTGAGAAGTATTCACGACAGATTAGTGACTATGTATTACTTGGCAAGGACGCTAAACCACTCGCAATTGTAGAAGCGAAAAAAACATCTGTTGACGCAAGGGTTGGGGAGGAACAGGCCAAGCAATACACCTACCATATCAAAACTCAATTTAACTGCGATTTACCGTTTTGCCTCTACACCAACGGTCATGATATCTGGTTCTGGGATTTAGAGAATTATGCGCCTCGAAAGATCTATGCTTTTCCAACGCGGTCAGATTTTGAGCGAATGGCTTTTATTCGTAGAAACCGTAAGCCTCTTGCCGATGAACTAATCAACACAAACATTGCAGGCAGGCCATATCAAATTCAAGCTATTCGTGCAGTGTTCGAGGCGTTGGAACAAAAGAGGAGAAAGTTTCTTCTCATAATGGCAACGGGTACTGGTAAAACAAGAACCTGTATTGCCATGGTAGATGGGCTTATGCGTGCGGGTTGGATCTCAAGAGTGTTATTTCTTGTTGATCGAATTGCGTTGCGCGATCAGGCAGTGGAAGCCTTTAAAGAGAACGCTCCCCAGTATTCGGTCTGGCCGCAAACTAGCGAAACGAAAATTGCTACCGACCGAAGAGTATACGTATCAACATATCCAACGATGTTGAATGTCATTGAGGAGGATGGGTTATCTCCACATTTCTTTGATCTGATTGTAATCGATGAAAGCCATCGCTCCATTTACAACGTATATCAAAATATTCTAAACTATTTTAATTCGGTGGTGCTTGGTCTTACTGCGACACCAACCGATGCCGTTGACCATAATACCTTTGAGCTTTTCGATTGTGAGGACGGCCTTCCTACATTCGCTTACACCTTCGAGGATGCGGTAAACAATAAACCACCTTACCTGTCGAACTTCGAAGTGATGAAGTTGACAACAAAATTTCAACAGGAAGGCATTCACGTGCATTCAATCAGCGAAGAGGATCAGCGAAAGCTTATTGCAGAAGGTAAAGATCCAGTTGAAATCAACTTTGAAGGGACAGAAATTGAAAAAGCCGTTACGAATAAAGGGACAAACGCACTGATCGTGCGTGAATTTTGGGAAGAAAGTATCAAAGATCCCAACGGTGTATTACCCGGAAAAACCATCTTTTTCTGCATGACGATGGCGCATGCGCGAAGGATTAAGGAAATCTTTGATCAGTTCTACCCTCAGGGGGCTGGTGAAATTGCCAAAGTGATTGTGTCAGATGACCCAAGAGTGTATGGGAAAGGTGGATTGCTCGATCAATTTAAAAATAACGACTTTCCCCGAATTGCCATCAGCGTTGATATGCTGGATACAGGTATTGATATTCCGCAGTTGGTGAATCTTGTCTTCGCTAAGCCTGTGTTTTCGTACACCAAGTTCTGGCAAATGATCGGGCGTGGTACACGTGTGCTGGGTACTAATGATCGAAGAAGCTGGTGTCATGAAAAAGATAAATTCCTGATTATTGATTGCTGGGACAACTTCGAATATTTCAAGTTGAATCCTAAGGGCAAGGAAACCAAATCTCAATTGGCCCTACCAATTCGCCTATTCAAAATGCGATTGGAGAAATTAAAGGTAGCCAAAGAGACAACAATTGCTGATGCTGAGAAAATAGAGTTGGAGAAGTTGATCAATGCGCTCCCGAAAAACAATGTGGTGGTATTGGACAATGCGTCTGTCTTGCGCAAAGTATACGAACCTGATTTTTGGGAACTTCTAACAGACGATAAAATCTATTTCCTTGACCAAACGATAGCACCAGTAATGAGGGCGCTGTCTTCGGTGGATTTTAAAGCGATGCGCTTTGAAAAGGATGTCGTAGAGTTTTCCATTGCGCAATTAGAAAACGAAAGTCAGGCAACAGAGAATCTCCGAGAACTACTCATTACACAAATCACTGAATTGCCATTGAATATCGGAGTGGTCGCAAAGGAGAAGGAACTCATTCAACGCGCATTAAAGACTAGTTTCTGGACCAACACCAGTGAAAGCGACCTAAAGCTTATTATTGAAAAGGTGGCTCCGCTTATGCGCTATCGACAGCGCTTTGATGGAGGCGATGAGCAGGCAAGTCTCAATTTGAAGGACGTGACCTATAAGAAGGAAATGGTAGAGTTTGGTCCGGAGAATGAGTTGGTGAGTGTAAGCCGTTACAGAGAAATGGTGGAGGCCATGGTGCAGCAACTGGTTAGCACAAACGCAGTTCTGCAGCGGATTAAGTCAGGCGAAACGATCACTGAACAGGAACTGAGTGAATTAGCGCAACTGATGAATGAGCGAGATCCATTTGTGACAGAGAAGTTACTGCAGCGAGTTTACGGAAACCAACATGGCAAGTTTTTGCAATTCCTAAAACACATTCTTGAAGTAGAGCCTATCCATTCTTTCGAAGAGACAGTAACAATTGCATTTGACGAATTCATCAGGAAGCACAATAACTTATCCAATAACCAGATCGAATTCATGAAACTGTTGAAGAAATATCTGATCGATAAAGGAAACGTACAGAAGAAAGATCTCATCAATCCACCGTTCACTCAGTTGCATCCCCAAGGCATTCTGGGAATGTTCACGCCAAAAGAAATAGAAGAAATCATCAGCGTTATTCAGCGAATAGCGGCATAACAACAATAGAAGCAGACAAATGTTAAAAGACAATTTAAAATCTAAAATCAATCAGCTTTGGGATAAGTTCTGGAGCCGCGGTATTGCAAATCCAATCAGTGCGATCGAGCAAATATCTTATTTGCTTTTTATGCGGAGGATTGACGATGCAGATACCGATGCAAAAACCAAAGCAGAATTTGCAGGCGTTGAGTATAAAACATTGTTTGTTCGCCCTAAACCAGATAAGGATGGGAAACCTGAGTTGGGTAAAGATAACAATCCTGTTTACGAAAGTGCTGATGACTGCCGGTGGTCGCAGTTCAAAAATCTTGATCCGGAAAGCATGCTTGAAAGAGTTTCGAAGAAAGCATTTCCTTTTATCAAGAACCTCAATGATCCATCGCAGCCATACACGAGGCACATGGAGAATGCTGTTTTTATCATTAACAGCTCCGCCTTGCTGGATGAAGCCGTGAAAGCAATTGACGAAATTTTCGAAGAGATCAAGAAGCAGCAAAACGAAGGGCAACAGTTTCAGGACACACAGGGTGACGTATACGAGTATTTATTGAATGAACTTAGCCAGTCAGGCAAGAACGGACAATTTCGTACGCCTCGTCATTTGATTCAGTTCATGAGCGAAATCATTGATCCGGATTGGACGGACAAGATCTGTGACCCAGCTTGCGGAACGGGGGGATTCTTGTTAGGAGCTTATCAGCATATTCTCACCAAGTACAGCAGCCCCGAAGAAATTATGCTCGATGAAAACGGAATGAAACGTTTTAAGAAGTATGGAGGCGACGAGATCACCAAACAAGAAGTATGGGATCACCTGAATGAAAAAACCTTCTTCGGCTTTGATGTTGATCAAACCATGGTGAGAATTGGTTTGATGAACCTGATGTTACACGGCATCAAAATACCTCAGATTGAAAACGTGGATACCCTGTCCAAGAAGTACGATCAAGCTTACCAGGATGGAGAATATTCTGTGGTGATGGCGAACCCTCCTTTTACAGGAAGGATTGATAAAGGTGGCATGAGTGACAAATTGAAGATCGATGGTACGCAAAGCGAACTGTTATTTCTTATTCGAATCTCCAAAATGCTGCGCCCTGGCGGAAAGGCTGCAGTGATTATTCCTGAAGGTGTGTTGTTTGGTGGAAGTAATAATCAAAAGCAGACACGCGAAGTCTTATTGAAAGACAATCAACTAGAAGCGGTGATCTCATTACCCAGTGGAGCTTTTAAACCCTACACAGGGGTAAAGACTGCTATCCTTGTATTTACAAAAGCGGAGGAAGATAGCACCGCCTGGCATACTGAAAAAGTTTGGTTTTATGAATTGAAGAACGATGGCTATAGCCTGGATGATAACCGAAGGAAGCTCGCGGAAAATCCCTTGCCTGTTGCCATTGATGCCTACAAGCATCGCGCCACGCAAACACCGATTGAGCGCACCAATTATTTTTACGTGCCCATAGCCGAGATACAAGCGAACGGACTTGATCTAAGCTACAACCGATACAAAAAGTTTGAGTACGAAGAACAGAGCTACGAACCACCACAAAAGATACTGGAAGCTCTGTTTGTCTTGGAAAAGGAAATTCAACAGGATATGGAGGAACTTAAAAATCTTATTGGCTAATGGATAGGCTGGAATTTAACGAGTGCTTTGTTGATGTTACTGGTGGAAATGCCAAGATCAAACAAGTCGACTACTTGTCAGAAGGGAGAATTCCAATAATTGACCAGGGGAAGGAACTAATTGGGGGATACACAGACGATGAAACACAAGTTGCTAAATGTAAACTCCCCTGTATTATTTATGGTGATCATAGCAGGAATATTAAATTCTATGAAAAACCATTTGCTATAGGAGCGGATGGGGTTAAACTATTAGAAACAACTGAGAAGCTAATTCCGAAGTACGGTTACTATTATCTGCAAACCGTAAAATTGCCGGAAGCCGGATATGATCGGAGTTTCAAATACCTAAAGAGAATAGATGTTCCGGTTCCGGATATAGAAACCCAAAACAAAATCGTTGCAATACTGGACAAAGCCAAAGCCTTGCTGGACAAGCGTGAAAAAACTATTGCCATGTATGATGAACTCTTGCGGGCTACTTTTTTGGATATGTTTGGGGATCCATGCAATCCAAGACGTGATGACTTGAAACCTTTGCAGGAACTTATAACTGACATCGATGCCGGATGGAGTCCGGTCTGCGAAGAGATTCCTAGGGATAGTCCCAATCAACCTGCAATTTTAAAACAAAGTGCCATAACTAAAAGATACTTTGATCCTGAACAGAATAAACTTTTACCAAGTGGACTAGCAATAAAGAAAGCAGTTTATGCCAAGAAATCTGATCTACTCTTTTCCCGCAAAAACACTCCTGAACTTGTAGGCTCTACAGCTTACGTATTTGACGACTATGAGAACCTTCTTTTGCCGGATACAATTTTTAGCTTGAGGTATGACCATTCTAAAGTTTCTGGAACTTATTTATACTTTCTATTTAATGACAAAGAATTCAGGAAGAAAATCCAAGGCTTGAGTGTGGGTCAAGCTAAATCGATGTCAAATATATCGCAAGAAAAGCTATTGCAACTTGAAATTCCACGACCCGATCTTGACAAGCAAAATGAATTCGAGAATATAGTACTGACAACATATCACTCATTTTATAAGAAATGTTTAGAGTCGCAGTCAACGTCTGAGTTATTGCTAAGAAGTCTTTCTCAACAAGCGTTTGGTGATCGCGTTAACATTGATGTCGATGTGGAACTTGAAGCCCTGGTTGATGTGATCGATCCTGATAAGAGAGACGAAGAAAATAGCGTAGCGACAATAAAAAAGGATCTAACGCTTTTGCAAAGATTAATTGACAAGCTTAGAGAAAGGGATTTTAAGAATGCTAAGCAGTACGACAAAGCAGTTTATGTAGCTTTCAGAATAATGAAGGAGGAGCCTAACCTCATAAAGCAAGAACTTGATGCCACTGAAAAAGAAGTAACACTGAAGTTATAATGAAGCTACTATCCCTCTCTATTCCAAAGAATGAACACGAAATTGGTTTTAGAAGCCTAAAGCCTGGCTTTGAAATTAAATTCCATCGTGAAGGGGATGAAGAATCCATGGGTAGTTTCAGTCCCTTTTGCTTTGCGGGATTAAACGGTAGCGGTAAGTCCAATGTACTGGAGGCATTGGCTAATATTTTCTATCACTTGGAGATCATGTCCGCAAGGATTTTACCGGCCTCCATCCGAAATCAGAAAAATTTTAGACGTACCGAATGTGCGGTGGATGTTTTTAAATTGGAATATCTAATCGGAATTAAAGATGTTCCCTCTGATAGTTTAGATTCATTAACGAAAGTCATAATCACGAAGGAATTTGGCAAGGAGCCTGAAATGGTAATCATTCCAGCGGGTTTCGATAAACCCTCAAGCGTCTCTTTCATTGCTAGTGACGAAAAAAGTGCACCTAGTAAAATATTTTTACCAGACAATGTGGTTGGGTATTCATCGGGCGAAAATGAACTATTGAGTTTACCATTTATAAAAGGTCGGTTTGTTCAATTAGATGAGTACAGAGAATCGATAAAGACGGGGGCGCGGGAGTACAAAGAACCAGAGAATAGTCTGATCTATATCGACAACGACATGAGCCAGGCAGTTTTGTTGGCTTGTTTGCTTATTGAGAACGAAGAAACATTGTCTGCTATTAGCAACATCGATAATACTGGAATATTGGGCCTGAGAAGATTTACGATTTATCTAACTATTCAGCGATTCGACTTCCAGGAAGAACCAGATAATGTTTTTAAACTATTAGAAGGTTATATTACCAAGCCTGACATCAACGAGAACCTACCTCGACAAATTGAAAAACTCAAGAAATGTGCTACGAGCTGGTATATCGATGATGAGGGGATCTCTTTTGATTTTTATGTCAATCAGGCAACGAAAGATGCATTTAAAAGTCATTTCAATAATAGTGCATTCGAACTGTTTCAAATGTTTCATCTACTGTACTTATTGAATAATCATTTCATTGGTAGAAATGTAATAGAAGATGTTTACCAATCTAAAGGCAACTATACGGATTGGAAAGTACCTGTTGGAGGGCCATCAGATGATGCGTTCTACTTCTTAAGGTACTACCTGAGAAAAGAGGAGAAAGGATCCAAAAGAGATTTTGACTTGCTTCTTAGGGACTTGAGCGATGGAGAACATCAGTTCTTGCACACTACCGCAATCTGTTTAATGCTCAAATCAAGGAGAACACTATTACTTCTTGATGAACCCGAAACTCATTTCAACCCAAGCTGGCGCGCGAAGTTCATTAAGATATTAAATGATAGCATCGAAGCAAGTCGGGAAAATGTAGAAGATAAAAAGAACAGTTTACCGCAAGACAACATTCACTTAAGAAAAGACATTCTGTTGACGTCTCATTCTCCATTTATTATCTCAGATTGCATGCCTAATAATGTTATTCTATTTGAGCGGACAGATGACGGAGCAGTGACAGCAACGAAAGTTTCAGAATTAGAGCATTCATTCAATACTTACGGCACATCTGTAGAATTCATTTTAGATAAGTTGTTTAATTACAGACAATCAATTGGAGATTTATCTCATTCGGTATTAGATGACATTGATTTCAATAATCTGGATTCACAAGAGAAAATTGAAGAGCAAAAAGATAAACTGCGGGTTTTGGGAGAGTCAATTGAGAAAGATATGGTCTTGGCAAAGCTGAATAGAATTTCGTTAGACACTTAACCTCACTATGCTTCGAACCTATACACCGATCTCCCATCCTATAACAACGCTCCATACTATGCTTGAACAGCTAGTACTTAAGGTATGGTGTAAGGCGGCAAAAGACTGCAATTGTGAAGATTTATTAGACGATACATTTAAGAAATTATACAAGCACTTAGGTTGGCTCAAAACAGAAACAGATGCGATCTACAAGATATGTGTTGATTTCACTAACTCGGATAGGAATGCAACTTCTATTGCATTTGAAGTTCATAATAAGATAGAAGAACTTTGTAACGGTACGATAGCAGATATACAACTTAACACCTTACCACAAGTAGTTCAAGGGGAAATCAAAAGCCTCCTTGAAACTTTCTACAGCCGCCTTTTAGATATAAAACAAGTTCCGGGAGATAAATTAGATTACTATAACAAACTAGTAAAGGCGAATAAATTCAATACTTGCCCTGTCTGTGGGCTCGCTGATATAGAGGATGATGAAAGCAACTACATTGAAGATTACGATCACTTTTTTCCCAAGGTGCATTATCCATTTGCCTCTGTAAATTTTAAAAATCTGGTTCCAACATGCGACAAATGCAACAAAAAACACAAAGGCAGCAAGAAGCCGTTGGATCATAATGGAAAGGCATATTTTCCTTTTGAAGCAGGCAGGGCGGAAATAAGAGTTTCTTGTACGCTGAACAAAATCGAGTTTGATAAAGAGGACAAGCTTTCAGAAAAGCCAACATTTCAATTCACTGGTGATGGTCAGAAAAATTCTACATGGAATTGGCTTTATAACATTGAAGATCGCTATGGACGCGTACTAAAACGAGATACGTATTCTTGGTTAAGAACACTCAAAAAGGAGATAGAGTTTAACACAACAGTTTCTGTTGAAGAATATATTGACTTCAAAATTAAGAACTATACAGAGGATCGCTTTGATGAAAAGAAATTTTTGAAAATCGCTTTGCTTGAGGAAATAAAGTTAAAACCTGAGTGGATCTCTGCATTTACCCAAAAACAACTATGACCTTCTTAGAACTAGCAGAAAAAGTTTTATCCGAAGTAAAGAAGCCCCTTCCAGTCTCGGAGATTTGGGGGTATGCCGTTGAAAGGCAATACATCAATCAACTTGGAAGCCAAGGAAAAACTCCATCCGCAACTTTGGCGGCTCAGCTTCACGTGAGCGCTAGAGATAACGAAAAGTCACCCTTCGCCACGATAGGTAGTCGACCGAAAAAATTCTACTTGAAGAAACTGAAATACTCAAAGGAAGAACTGGTCGAGGAAGATTTTGAAGTTGAAGACGACATTGCCTATACAGTTGAGTACTCTGAAAGAGATCTCCATGCGGTACTCTCATACTTCGTCTTCTACCACATGAATGCCTTCTCAAAGACGTTAGACCATCAGAAATCTTCAAAAAAGCAATTTGGCGAATGGGTTCACCCTGATGTTGTAGCGTGTTACTTTCCAATAGAAGAATGGAAGCCTGAGGTCTATGATTTCAGTATGACGCTAAAGGACACGCCAATTAAATTAATATCTTTTGAGATCAAGAGGCAACTGAGCTTTGGTAATCTACGAGAATCCTTCTTTCAGGCGGTATCCAATTCTTCTTGGGCGCACGAAGGATACCTTGTTACGTCACTAATTTCAACCGAGAAGGAATTTATTCAAGAATTGGGACGACTTTCTAATTCATTTGGAATCGGTGTAATACTTTTAGATGTAGAGGATCCCGACAATTGTGAGGTATTGATGGATGCAAAAGAAGAGGAATCTTTGGATTGGGAAACCATAAACAAATTGACAATTAATCCCGACTTCAAGGATTTCCTTAAGCGAGTTAAGAAGGACATTGAATCAAAAGAGATCCGCAAAGAGTGGTATGATAAGGTCGAAGCGCGGGAGGCGTTAATTAAGCTTTTTAAAGAAAAAAGAAAACGTACCCAGCCGAAAATATAGTCATGGAAGATTTGGATCAACTGCAAAAGGAATGGACATTCATAAATGCGACCAAAGAAGCCTTAAGAATATTCGATCCAAATGAAAATGTTACCTATGCAGATGCAATCCAGTTTTCCAAGCGTATAAACAATGAACTATTTAGAAATTCCAATACTGGCTTAAGTCGTAAGACACATCTTGAAAAACTTTACGACAAGTACGACCAAGAGTCAATAGCAGTCACTCGAGAAACAAAGAAGGGAACAACCGCTGAAGATCTTATCAAGAAAAGAATCGAGGAAATTCAGAGGCTATCTAAACAGTTTACAAAGGATGATGACTACGAACGATTGAAAAAGGAGCGTAAAGAGCTAAACACAATCCTAAAATTTCAAATCAAGCCAATACTAGGACTTGAAGAAATAACCGAAAACCAAGCGATACTTCTTGACGCACAAGCAGTTCGAAAGAACCATCGGTTCGTAAAACCTCATCTTGGAAAGTTTCTAGAGTTTTACAATTATGAACGTGATGCGATTTTTAGAGTTACCGTGCTTCATCCAAATCCTTCGGAGGCGGTCACAGGAACCGACCTTATATATGAACAATATGATGAGTCGGCCTCACGCGTTAGGATTGTTGCCTTACAGTACAAGGTTTGGCAAGACGGTGTGTTATACTTTTCATCTGCATCTAACCTAAATGCTCAATTGCAGAAGATGTCAAAATGCTTTTGCGAAGACAATTTGTGCAAAGACGACAAGGGCAACAACATTTGCATGGATGGATTTAGAATGCCTTATTGCGTAGCATTTTTAAAGCCAACCGATAAACTCCAAAATCCGAAAAACTTAATTACATCTGGCCTGCACGTCCCAGTCTGTAAAATTGATAAGTTAAAGACACCCACATCAAAGGGTGTCAAGCTTGAGCGAATACATATTCAAAATGCATCTTTAAATAGTGGATCATTTGAAGATCTTTTCAATAGACAAATGATTGGTTCGAAATGGATGAGAGTCGAAGATCTCGAAAAAATTTATCAACAGTCGAAGGTGCTTTCTAGCAGCGGAAAAATAGTATTATATACTCAAACGACTATGGCGAAAGCTACAGACAAGAAGAACAAGTGATATTTTCTCTTAGCAGTGATTTTTCGTAACTTACTCCCACATTACGAATTGAACCAAACGACTCTATTTGTAAAGGTGGGAATTCGGGAAACAGAGTAACTATCCCTTACAAAAAATTGACATCCAACGCATAGGCTGAGGTTACAAACTCCCTCCTCCTCCGCAACCATATGCCAGGCGCTATGACCTCCGCGGCGTTTGCGTTTTTGAGGAAGCTCACTGGCGTTCCAAGCGGTAGGGGGACTTACAGCAGGAGGTCCTGCGAAGTCCAGTTGTAAAAAGACCGCGGGATTCGCACGTGGTCTAAAAATCTTAGATGGACAGTATCGCTTCAAATTTCCTAGCACTTTCGTCATAGAGACTCATGTTCCTCGCTGCCATCTTGATCATCTTCCACGTGCTGATTTTCCTTCCACCTCGCATCAATGAGCACCTTTATCAACTTCTCATCCGCTTTCAGAGCCCGGTAAAACGTATACCCATACACTGTCAGCACGATTAGACAAGTCAGCACCTGCAAGGCAGGATGAACGACAATTTCCTTTTCGCCCATGAGAAAGAATACGCAAAACACAAACACGCCCAGTCCGGCGAAACCGGTGATGCTGGTGTAGTGCAGTTTGTGTTTTACTTCAATGAATGGGTTGCCACTGCGAACGATGTATTTTCCGTGTACGGAGAGGTCGGAAGTGTTTTCCTGCCCTTTAGTCCGGAAGAGCTTGAAGGATTCGCTGCGCTTGTCGATCTCGCCTACCCAGGGTTTTGGGAAGCGGTCGAAGTTCCGCTTCATCATGTTTAAGGGTCCGAATTTCACTTCGCGTGTTTGGGCCTTTAGCTTGCGGGCAAGTTCGTCGAAGGTTTCGGTTGTGGCGTGGTAATGCGTCTTAAGGGTCATGTATCCGCTGGATTTTAGGCTGCGATGAATCGGGCTTATCGTATCCTGCAAATATACCGTTGATACGTCAATTGTGGCCCCTGCATTGGTTCCAATTGCCTGGCAAGTAACTCCCGCGACGTGCAAAAAGAATCAATTCGGATTTGCTATCTTCGTCAATTAAGCATAAACTTTCCTTCACTCATGGCCCGCAACCTGAGACTCCTTTTCCTCTTTTCTTTGGTCCTATCCCTTTCAACTTGTAGCAAAACACAATCATTGGAAATAGCAGAATGCCTCGCGCAGCACGGCCTTATTAAAAAAAGCGAACGCTCGCACATTGCCTCATATTTAAAGAAGGTCACGTCTTATTCAACCCAACCACTTTCACCCTCAAACTCCAACGTACTGGCAGCACTCACTGAAGTGGAATACAAGAAATTTGGTGTCTCAAATAAATACTACTCTTATATAAGTTTTGATACCGCCGGTGTCACCGCTCAGGACAGGGTTGAAATTCACGTCCGCCTGCATGCCTACCTCGGCAAATTGAACGCGTGTGGACTGATCACCCAATCGCAGTACGAAAACTATTTACACAGAATCGACGAGGCCACCTTTATTCACGAGCTGCAATTGCTGTCAGTGCTTGCTCCCGAAGTGGCTTACGCGGAATGGATGAAGTCGGATAACCTCCAGATATTTGCCGACAGTTTATTTTTTTACAAGGTTGTCTCTGACAACCGCTACAACGACCTGAAGAGTGATATCCAGGCCGGCAAAATCGTTTCGCGCTATCAGCTCATCGATTATTTTAGTCACGCGGCCTTCTTCGACCTCGCCGCCTATTCCGATGATCCCGCAATTTACCTGAAGGGGGTTCATGACGCAGTTGCCGCCTTGCTTCCCGAGCTTTCTTTCACTGATTTTGAATACACCATCGAGAAAGACACGGCAGAATCATCCGCTGGCGATGATTCCTACAATGTAATTACCAGAATCGAATGTAACGGTAAAAGTTACCAGCACAAGAGTTTTATATCTATTGATCATATCAAAGAATATGCATACCTCGGCAAGATCGATCATGACGAGTTCTACCAGCTTTTCAATAAAGTCCTTGCTGTTCTTCAATCACCGTACCGGCTACATCTGATTAAACAGTATGAAAGCTACAACTATCGCTACTTTGGAATAATCGCCCTTGAAACAAGAACAAACGGAAATGTTCGGCCGGCACTATTCATACATGCGGATCGGTGATGTGAATTTCAAGAATGCGCTCACTTCAGCGCAGGTTCAGGAGGCTATTTTTGCCTATCAAAAGATCGGACTTCTCAATCATCTCACGCCAGCACAAATCTTCTCCGCCAAAGAGAAAGTCGCACAACAAAACAACAATGACTTGAATGATGTGCTTTCTTGTTTTTCATCCGTTCTTTACTGGTTCGATACCGAGCTCGGCAATCTTGACGATCCGTACCGGGAACTTTTAGAAGGCTTTCGGGATATTTCGCACGGTGTATTCAACCCTCAATCGATATCGGATGACTTCGATCTCGACAACGAAAAAGCCACTGTGATATTTTCGCTTGCCGGTCGACCGTATTCCCGCACTCTTATGATCGATGGCGATTGGGTCGATCCGGAGCTTTTTGTGTTCGTTGAGGAAATTGTAGAGGCGAGCCGCTTGCAGGGAAAATTCTACTACCTCCCGGGTGATGGGCAGATCGTATGCATTATTTTTTTGACGGACGATCAATACCGATCAGCGAGGAAGGATAATTTATTGGTGTTGGAGTAACTGATGGGCATGGACAGGTGACTTACGGTTTTGCGAAGAGGGTAGCGTAACGAATGTTTGACATTGGTACAAGCGGTCTGGATAGTCTAATTTTAATTTTGTCTGACACATTGACTTTAGATCTGGAGCGTAGTTGAACGTTTGTCGGTATTCCACCGGTATAAGGTTCGTTTTTGTCTGTGGTACCAAGCTTTCACAAGGCATACAAAAAATTGATAACGAGGTCGTTGTAAATAGAGTGGATTGGATCAGTCGCGTAAAAGTGGATCGGACTGAACGTCCTGATGATTTTTTGCTATATTAAGGTTTCCCTTATGAAGCCGAAACCTGGCATGACATAGTCACTGAATCTAAAGAACAAATGAGAACAATTGTATTGATCCGTTTGATTGCTCTTGGACTAATTTGTTACGGCTGTGCAAATGAAGAAGCAGAGCCCACTATCCCCGTACTAACAACATTGGAGGCCGAGAACGTAAGTCAAATATCCGCATCAACCGGAGGAAATATTACGTCTGACGGTAAACTCGAGGTGACAGAGCGCGGTGTTTGTTGGAGTGATAAAAGTTTACCGACAACATCGGATAACAAGATTATACAAGGAAGTGGAACCGGAAGCTTTCATGTTAACATCTCTGACCTTCTTGGCGGTAAGACCTATTACGCCAGAGCTTTCGCCACCAATAAGGCCGGGACTGCCTATGGGAATGAAATCGAATTCAGCACTCAAACGCCAAGTGTTCAGCAAGTTTGCGCCGGGCTTGAATATTCGATGGTCTTAAAGTCGGATGGATCGGTATGGGTCTGGGGAGCAAATCAGCGCAATCAACTAGGTGATGGAACAGACAGCGACAGGAGCAGGCCAATACTTTTTGGAACAGGATTCACCAGAATTTCTTCGACCCATTCCACCACTTTAGCTCTAAAGGCAGACGGAACAGTTTGGGGTTGTGGTTCGAATCCCTATCAGCAACTTGGTTTTGGTGATGTGCATATTGCCTCACCGAAGCAAGTTGCGGCAGGATTTAGCGAAATCTCCGCAGGGACGTTTCATGTACTTGCCTTGAAGCCTGATGGCACACTCTGGGCTTGGGGACATAATAGTGAAGGTCAACTAGGAGACGGTACTAATATGGCGAGTGATTCCCCAAAATTGATTGGCTCTGACTTTGTGTCAATTGCTGCTGGTGCACAGTCCTCAATGGCTTTGAAAGCTGATGGTACCTTGTGGACCTGGGGTGATAATTGGCACGGACAACTTGGCGATGGTACGTTCGAAGATAAAAATAAGCCAACTTTAATCGGCGACTCTTTTGTCAAAATTTCATGTTCATGGACACATTCACTAGCTATCAAGAACGACGGTTCACTTTTGGCGTGGGGATCTAATTTCAATGGTCAAATTGGGGATGGAACTATCCAAAAGAGGAATACTCCTATAACAATCGGTACGAATTATAGATCTATTTCGGCAGGGACAGACTTTTCTCTTGCCATCAAAGCTGATGGAACACTTTGGGCGTGGGGAACGAACAACTGGGGCGAGCTAGGTACAGGGAAAGCACTACACCTCGACAATCCATCTAGTCCATATGATCAGCTTGATCCCGCCTTAGTTGGCTCAGGATATAGAGAAGTTTCGGCCGGTGGTGGACATTCATTAGCTATTAAAGACGACCTTTCTCTTTGGATATGGGGATCCAATACTCACGGGCAATTAGGAGACGGAAAGATTGGACACCAGTTTAGTTCCTTTAATCCCACACAGCTTATTTGGGAATAGATCAGGCTGCACAATTGGTGGTGCGCGCGGATAATTTCCTCGCTACATCCTCCTGTCGAATTCAACGAATGACTTCAGCACTTCTTTACTTGTTTTGAAATAGTCAAGTGTACAACGTGGGAGGACTTTCCGCCTTCATGAGTTTAGCGATGGTGTTTCGAATCGTAAAATTCTTTAATACATTCGCTAGTTCATCGAGAACTATGCTTTTTTGATCGCTCAATCAGGCCTTTTAGGCACATAACATCTGGTTCGCACCATATCAAGACAATCCACACCCGCCTGTAAAGTCTTACCTTTTCAATGCAACGTAATTAATAACATTCACAGACAACACATGAAACTTAGAGGGAAACTGCTTTTTTACGGCCTTGCCATGGTCATATTAAACTTGAGTTGCACAGGCAACCTGGATTCATCGAAAACCGCGGATTCTGGTGTTAATAAAAAATCGGCTAGCAAGAAAAAAACTCAATCTGCACGAACTGAGAAATTTTCCCCTGCTAAAGAACTCGCCGGTTTTAAAGTGCCTGAGGGGTTCATTATAGAGTTGATAGCTAGCGAAAAAGATGGGGTCATCAACCCTATCGATCTGACTTTCGACGATGCAGGGAGGCTATGGACACAAACGGCAACAATGTATCCGTTAGACCCAATTGTAGATCAGTATATTGATAGGAAGGGTCCGCTGCTCATGGAAGATTCGAACATGCAGAAAGCAAATCCAAATTTTAAACGTGTATTGGACTTATACCAAGGGAAGTCACGAGGCAAAGATAGAATATTGGTACTGAGCAACTTTTATGACAATAAGAAAGTAGAAGTAAATACCTGGGCGGAAGGCCTTGCCATACCCCAAAGTATTTTGCCCTATAAGAACGGTAGCTATGTTGCACAGGGTTCCGAAATGTTCTTTCTGGAGGATACGGACCAGGATGGCAAGGCGGACAAACGCATACCTTTGTTCACCGGGTTTGGTTTTACCGATACTCATACGCTAGCCCATACGTTGGTTCGAGGGCCTGGAGGATGGATCCATTTTAGTCAAGGGGCTCTGAACAAGGGTGAGGTGGCCTCACTAATAAGTGGTGTTAAAATCCGTTTGGATTACAGCAAGATTGCCCGGTTTTCCTTAGATGGGAAGGACATGAACATAATAAATTCCGGTCTCAATAATATCTGGGGGCTTCAACTCCGGGCAAATGGTCAGTGGTATGGTAGCGAGGCAAATGACCTTGGGTATTCCGTGGTTCCCATGGAACCTGGAATGGGATTTCCTGGTATAGGTAACGAACGCCTAAGACCTTACCAGCCATGGGTGCCCAAACTTCATGATTTTCGTGTTGGTGGTACAGGTTTGTCGGCCCTGGCTTTTTCAGACGATAGTAATGGGTCATTTCCGGAAGAGTGGAAAGATGTTGCATTCCTCGCCAATCCGATCACCAATACCATCAATGCGGTTAAGATCGTTCGCAATGAAGATGGCTCTGTGTCCGCGCAACACCTTCCCGATCTTTTGACCTCGGACGACGATTGGTTCCGGCCGGTCAATTTGGAGTTCGGCCCCGACGGTTGTCTTTACATTGCCGATTGGTATGATAAGATCATTTCCCATAATGAAGTCGCGACATCGCATCCTGACCGGGACAAATCACATGGCCGTATTTGGCGCATCCGTCATAAATCCCAGAAGCCACGTGAAATTCCTAACTTTTATGAGGTAAAGACCAGTGAACTGGTGGGTTACCTTAAGTCACCGTCTATCTGGGCCAAGCACGCCGCCTGGCACCAAATCGTTGACCGCCCCATTGCGGAGACAGCCACATTGGCCAAAGACCTTATACTCCTCGTTTCCGATCCGCAACAGGACGAAAGCACTCGTATCGTGGCCCTTTGGTCCCTTGAAGGAATAAAGTACTTCGACCACAAGCTTATGGCGGCTTTATTGAATACTAAATCGCATAATCTTAGAAGAGAAGTTATCCGCTCCCTCCAATCCTTTTCATTGAGTGCCGATACCTTGGCTAATTTATTGGCATTACCCTCGAAGGACAGTAACCCCATGATAAGATCCCAGGTACTAAGGACTCTGGATGCGGCAGGAACTGCAAATCCGGAAACCATCGCTCTATTGGTAGAAGCGTGTAATCCACCACTTGAAGGGAACGACATGGGAGGGGCCTACGAACGTAATCTTGAACGGTATTTGGCCCGCAAGGCCCTTGAGAATTATCCAACGGAGTTATTGGACTTCATGAAATCCTCCAAGGCTAACCAATACAATACCTCCAATTTAATTTGGGCAAGCCAGGCATTGCCAAAAGAGCAACGGGAAGCAGTGTTTATAGGCCTTTGGAAGAAAACGGATAACAAGGAGTTGGACGAGCAGACCTTTATAATCGTGGCGGGTATGCTAGAGAACAAAAAGGTAATGGACATGGTGCTTCCGGTTTTGGAAAACGCTGACAAAGCGCAGGAGCATGTTTCGCTCACGCTACAAAACCTGGCAAAGGTACAATCCGGGCATCTGACACGCGCACTGATAAAACCCATAAGGCATTTGTTGCAAAGTGGTGATGTGAACCGGCAACATCTCGGTTTGGAGGCTATAGGAAAGTTGAATATCACCTCTTTGAGAAGTTTAGTAATCCCTTTTGTGGATGAAGCCTCTTCATCTGAAACCATTAAACTGGCAATGTCAGCACTTGTTGATCAACCTGAGGAAAACAAAAAGATTTTTGAAAGAATAGCTAAAACAAAAACAATTGGATTGGAAGTCAGGATCCAAGCGGTACAGGCACTTGCCAAGGCGGATGTCCGATCGGCGAACAAAATAATGAGCGATTGGATACCCGTTTTGAGCGAATCTCAGAAGCAAGGGGTTACGGGGATATTGTCTAACTCGGAAGAAGGAAGTACTCTTCTGAAACAGCTTTTCGAAACTGGAGTTTTGACTTCGAAAGAATTTGACCTATCAAGTGCTGAAAAGGTATTCCAGTCGAACAAAAACGACGCCAGGGGAATACGGCTTTTTGAACAAGTAACAAATAGGATAGCGGAGGAGAGGAAGGATTTCGAGTCTAAATTACAACGATTCATGGCAATTGTTGAAAAGGGGAAAGGGGATCCCTCTAAAGGGGAAGAACTATTTCAGACCTGCCTTATGTGCCATAGCGTTGGTGACAAGGGGCATGATTTTGCACCTGCGTTGGACGGTTCTGCATCAAGGGAAAACGAGGCACTGCTGACGGCGATTCTCAATCCCGATGCCGCGGTCGAGAGTAGCTATGCTGTGTATAGAGTTACCAGGACAGACGGCACCACATTAGAGGGATATCTGGTTAAAAGGGATAATCGGGGAACTACTCTCGGATTTATGGGTGGCAGTAGCCACTTTATACAAACTGAGGATATCGGTTCTGAAGGCTTTTTAGGCGGTCGTTCATTCATGCCAAAAGGGCTGATCGATTCTTATTCTGACGAACAGGTATCTGACCTGTTGGCCTATATAAGAACGCTGAAGTAACCGAATAGCATTCAATGATCGGTAGTATGCATAATAGTCGATCTTATCATGGTTATTACTGCCGCTGTTCTTAATTGTGGCGTTCGGTAAAAATATGACCGGCCCACACGCAGGTGTGAGTGATTACCCGAAGAAGCGAATGAAGATTGCGAGTGAGATGATGTAGTTCTTGAGGTGTACGCGTAGTTTCTTCACTGAGGTGGTGAGATGATATTGAATGGCTTTCTCGGATAAGTTTAGTAGGTTGGCAATTTCCGATACTGAATGCCCTTCGAGTCTGTTGAGCCTGAAAACTTTCTGGGATTTTTCCGGAAGTTGCTGCATTCCCTTTTCAATGGCTTGCATCAGATCGTTGTATTCGACAGCGACGTCGGTTGAATCTGCCTTTTGCGGAATAAATTTTTGATAGTATTCCCAGTACTTCTCCTGAACGAGCTTTGCTTCGAGATGGTTAAGGACCTTAAACTTTACCGCCTGGTAGAGATAGGAGGATAGATGCTCGATGGATTGTGTGGCTCGCCTATCCCAAAGCGAAGTAAAAAGCTCCTGTACTATTTCCTCCGTTACTTCCTTTGATCGCACTCGAGCATAAGCCATCCTGTGTACCTTTTGCCAATACCTTCTGAAAAGTTCGGCGAATGCTTTTTCGTCATCCTCGCGGATTGCGGCAAGCAAGTGATGGTCATTATAGTTAGAGAAGTCAGGCAAGGTTTAAGAAACTTTACCGACTAAGGTATGCGAACCCCGACGCAATGTCAAGAAGCGATTGTGAAATCGTTTTAGAAAAAAAATAGTTTGAAAAAATTCGGCATCTCCTTTAGGAAAAAATTCGGGATACCTGACTCATACCCATGGACCCGAAACATTTTCGCGGTATTCTCCGCAAATACCTGCAACGGCGCGCTACGCCCCAAGAGAATAATTTGATCGATGGGTGGTACGCTCGGATGGGCGACGGGCGTGAAGTGGATCCTGATCCCAAGCTTGAGAATCAATACTGGTCCTCTATTCGTTCGCATATCAAAAGAGACAGGGTTCGGCCGCTAATAGTCTGGAAGCCAGTTAGTATTGCAGCCTCTTTGCTGGTTGCAGCGTTGGCGTACGTATTCCTGACACAATCTGAACAACAGACATCGGAAAACATGTCTGCCACTTCCCCGGTTGGCACAAATGCATGGCAGGAGGTTTTTAATTCGGGGGCAGTTCCGCAGCAAATCTCCCTCAGTGACGGCAGCGTCATCAGCTTGGAACCGCAGAGTCGATTGAAGTTCCCGTCGAAATTTACCGAATCAGAGCGGCCCGTCTTTTTGGAGGGCGGGGCCTTTTTTAATGTCGCCAGAAATGAAAAAAGTCCTTTTCTGGTTCACACCAGCGAGTTGACAACTAAGGTGTTGGGAACGAGTTTCAGCGTGAGGGCGTATGAGGAAAACAAACAGGTGACGGTGGCCGTCAAGACCGGAAAGGTATCGGTTTCTCCAAGGATAAAATTAGCAGGCGATCAGGGACAAGTGATGGAAGTAATTGTTACTCCAAATCAGCAGATCATATTTGATACGGAGGCGAATAAACTGGACCGGATGATTGTAGCTAAACCGGAGCCCATTTTACCGGTGGAAGAGGTAAGGAAGATGCGATTTGAGGGCGCTCCGGTAACAGAAATTTTTACAGCGATCGAAAAAGTGTATGGGGTTGATCTTGTGTTTGATTCGGAACGCTTTTCATCCTGCATTCTGACGTCAGTTATTTCTGACGGCGATCTTTACAATAGACTCGACATTATTTGTAAGGCTATAGGTGCCAGGTACTCACTAAAGGAGACCCAGATTATAATCGACGGTAAGGGATGCGATTTTCAACAAGATTAATCATAATATTTTATTGCCTATGAAAAACTCTACTTAGAAAAAGGAAGCCGATGATGTTACGAGCATCACCGGCTTTTGAAACGGCCGATTGCCGAAGCAACGGCTGTCCAGTGTTTTTGCCATTGTTAACAAAAACTATTCAAAATATGAATAAACCCAGACCTATTCAAGATGTACTCTATTTCATCATGAGAATAACGCTAGCGCAATTTGTCTTGATGGCTATTTTGACCTCCCTGGCGTATGCCGTGCCCATGAACGGGCAGGGAATATTGGACAGGAAAGTGTCCCTACAGGCTGAAAATAAGGAGATTAAAACCATTCTGGCTGAGATCGAGAAGCAGACTTCTGTTGTCTTTACTTACAGGCCGCGTCTGATCAAAGCCTCACGGAAGGTTTCTTTTTCTGTGACGGATGCGAATCTTTCTGAAGTCCTGAAGCAATTGTTTAGTCCCAATATCGCCTTTCTCGCAGTGGACGATGAAGAAGAGATCATTCTCAGCCCCAGCGCGATGATCGATGGTGACGAATCACTGGATATTTCTTCTCGACGCCTGGAGGTTTCTCTGTCCGGTACGGTGAGTAATGCGGCGGGTGAGCCGCTTCCAGGTGTAAATGTGGTGGAAAAAGGCACATCGAATGGAACGACTACGGACGCGGGTGGGACGTTCTCCTTAAACGTGGAGGGTGAGAATAGCATATTAATTTTTTCCTTTATTGGTTATGAGACACAGGAGGTCCATGTGGGCAACCGCACGCAATTTGCCATCAGTCTAAGCGAGAGCGCCATGGCGTTGGATGAGGTGGTCGTAGTCGGATATGGAACTCAGAAGAAGAGCGATCTCACAGGAGCGGTCGCTACGCTTCAGGGTGATGACGTGGCAGAGCGCCAGGCGGTACAGGTTTCGCAGGCATTGCAGGGAGCTGTGGCAGGTGTGATGGTTACCAGGAACAACAGCGCACCGGGTTCGGCTGCAACGATCCGTATCAGAGGTATCACTTCGATCGGCGAAAGCGATCCGCTCATTATTGTCGACGGCGTACCGTTCAATAGTATTGACAACATAAACCCAAACGACATTGAGAATATCTCCGTTCTTAAGGATGCAGCGTCGGCTTCCATCTATGGTGCGCGCGCCGCAGCAGGGGTGATCCTTGTTACAACGAAACGCGGGAATGTAGGCGAACGGAGTTTGGTCTATAACTTCAGATACGGCTTTGAAGCGCCCACCGAAATGCCGAAGAACGTGGGTGTTATACGTTATCTGCAGGCGGCAAATGAACAGCGTTGGAATGACAACGGGAATAACGCAAATGAATACCCCACATTCCCGGCGGCTGATATTGATAACTATCTCGCCAACAATGCGCAAAATCCGGATCTGTATCCCATTACAGATTGGAATGACTTGATTTTTAACGATCGCGCACCCAGATCCAATCATTCGCTGAGCTTTACCACAGGGTCTAAGATCGTAAGAACAAACGCATCGTTCTCCTATGACAAAGTCGCAGCCTTGTATGACGGCAATGATTACAAGAGGATCACGGCAAGGGTTAATAACGATGTAACTATCATTGACGAATATCTATCAGCGACAACTGATTTCTACTTCAATAACTCTACTAATCGGCAACCGAGCGTCGGTGATGTTATCTGGCTGACGCGGCGCGCGCCTCCCATCTACGCAGCGGAATGGTCGGATGGCCGGGTTGCGAGTGGAAAAAATGGAGATAATCCATTCGGCAGACTGAAGTATGGTGGCTATAATAACCTGTCTCGGAATCAGGTGGGCGGAAGGATCGCATTGAACGTCACTCCAACTAAAGGACTTAAGCTGTCAGCGGTCGTTTCCCCGAATGTCAACTTTGCAAAGAGAAAGATTTTCAAAAAGCAAGTGCCCTATTACAACTGGAATGATCCTACTGTTTTCGAAGGGTATCTCGACGGCCAGCTTCGAACTTCCCTGAATGAGGAACGAAACGACGACTACAATGTGACTACTCAGTTTCTCGCAAACTATATGGCGACGTTCGGCCAACACAATTTTAACTTTCTGTTGGGTAATGAGAACTATTATGCCTTCTATGAAAATTTGACTGCGGGAAGGGATCAATTCGAGTTGACCGCCTTTCCATATCTAAACCTTGGTCCGCTTGAATACAGGGACAACAGCGGTGTAGCTTACGAAAATGCTTACAGGTCTTTCTTCGGACGGATCATGTACAGTTATGCCGATAAATATTTTCTCCAGACGAATGTCCGGATGGATGGATCCTCAAGATTCCATTCGGACTACCGGTGGGGGTCATTTCCATCTTTTTCTGTAGGATGGGTGGTTTCAGAAGAATCTTTCTGGGATGATATTCCGAGTGTTTCCTTCCTAAAACTGCGCGGTTCGTGGGGATCTTTGGGAAATGAGCGAATCGGAAACTATCCTTATCAGGCAACCATCGCGTTTAACAATGCCCTGTTCTACCAGGGAGGAAATGTAGTTTCTGCTCAGACGGCCGCGCAGATCCAATACGCAATTCAGAACATTTCCTGGGAGACAACAAAATCGACGAACTTCGGTTTCGATGCCTACTTATTTGACGACCGTTTCCGTATTACCGGTGACTACTTCCACAAGACGACAAGCGATATGTTGCTTCCGCTGGAGATTCCCGACTTCATCGGTTTTGATAATCCAGATCAGAACACGGGTACCATGGAAACAAAAGGATGGGAAGTCGAGCTTGGCTACAGAGGAAAAATCGGAGGAGTCGGATATTCGGTGTCAGCAAACATGTCCGATTTCCGGTCTATCATGGGCGACCTGGGAGGCACGGAGTTTCTCGGTTCTCAGGTTAAGAAAGAAGGAAGCGAATTCAACGAGTGGTACGGATATCGTTCTGCTGGACTCTTTCAAACACAAGAGGACGTCGATAATTCTGCTGTCACAAGTGCTACAATCAGACCGGGTGATGTGAAGTACGTGGATATCAGTTCTGCGGATGGCTCCGCTGACGGCCTTATATCGCCTGAATATGACCGGGTGTTACTCGGAGGATCATTACCCAGGTATATGTATGGTGCGAATGTCCGTCTGGACTATAAAGGTTTTGATTTTCTGTTGGTATTACAGGGTGTTGCTAAGCAGAATGCACTAATAGAACAGAATATGGCACGGCCTCTGGGAACGCAAAGTTCAGCAGTTCCCGCTTTTATTGATGGAAACTATTGGAGTGTGTATAATACGCCTACGGAGAATCTCAATGCGAAATACCCCCGCCTGTCGGAAGTTGCGGCCGGAAACAATTATGCTATGTCTGACTTCTGGTTGTTTGATGGTTCTTACTTAAGGCTAAAGAATATCACACTCGGATACAATTTCCCTAGACAATTAACGGAAAAGGTGGCCCTCCAGAATATAAGGTTATACGCCTCTGCGTCTGATTTGTTTTCAATCGACAAATATCCGCAGGGCTGGGATCCTGAGGCGACCTCGTCTGGTTATCCAATCATGGCGTCCTATATTTTTGGGATATCAGTTAAATTCTAAATGCACGAACATGAAATTGAAAGCATATATTCTATTAGGCGTTTTATCTTTGACTGCTTGTCAGGACCTCGATCTGAATCCGCTCTCCGAAGGATCAACTGCTACCTGGTATTCCGACGAGAATCAGATTAACATGTCACTGAATGACATTTATCGCGAAGTTTTCTGGCCCATGGACGAAGATCCCCGGTTTAATAACGATCCATGGACGGACGATTTCATTCGCAGAAATTTCGTATCGCCTGTAATTTCAGCGACCATCAACGGGGAATGGACAATATTGAAAGACTGGTGGAGTAATTCATACAAAGCTATCTCGCGGGCAAACACGATCCTTGAAAACCTGGAGAGAGCAGCAGGTAAGGTTCCCGACGAAACCATAAACCGGTTCGCTGCTGAGGCGCGGTTTGTGCGGGCAGGTCAATATGCCATGCTCATTTCACATTTCGGCGATGTGATCTATTTTACGAAGGTGCTGTCACTGGATGAAGCTTTCACTTTGGGCAGAACGGATAAGGCTACTGTCCTGCAGGGGATTTATGAAGACTACGATTTCGCGGCGTTGCACCTGCCTGAGAGCTATGCCAGTAATGAACTGAAGAGGGCAACTAAGGGAGCAGCGCTCGCCATGAAGGCCCGGATTGCCTTGTACAACGAGGATTGGGATATAGCGCGGGAGGCGGCAAAAGCTTGCATGGACCTGGAAATCTATCAGCTTCATGCAGACTACGGTAATTTGTTTCTTTCGAGCACGAAGAATCCCGTCGAAACAATTTTTAGTATGCCTCGTTCAGTGACGCTTGGCACCAGCATGAATGGCAGTTGGGTGAGAGATATCACAACACGTAACGTAGGCGGGTTCTCTGCAAAGGTTCCTTCCTGGGATTTGTTCTGCGCTTACTTGTGCACGGATGGTTTGCCGATCGACGAATCACCTTTGTTCAATCCGCGAGAGCCTTTTCAAAACCGCGATCCCCGCTGTACCTATACGGTCGTAGAATTTCAAACGCCCCATCTCGGCGTGATGTATCAACCGCATCCCGATTCTTTGACCGTGTGGAATTTCAACACGGGAAAACGTCAAACGAATAATGATACGCGCTCAGTAGCCCAGTTCACGTCTTATAATGGATTGGTTTTCAAAAAAGGAGTTGACACAGACTGGTCGGCCGACAACCTTACCGACCCGGATAAGATTATTATCCGGTATGCTGACGTCCTGCTGATGTACGCCGAAGCGAGCATCGAGCTGAACCAGATAGATCAATCGGTATTGGATGCGATTAATACCGTGCGGGCAAGAGCATACAAAGTGCCCGTTACTCAAACGGCCAGCTATCCGGCAGTGACCACGACTGATCAGGATGAGTTGCGGAACATCGTTCGCGTAGAGAGAAGAATGGAGTTTGCCATGGAGGGATTGAGGTACATGGACTTGATTCGCTGGCGATTGGCCGAAAAGGTACTCAACAGGGATATTTACGGAATGTTGGACGTGGCTGAATTAAGAGAGAAGGTTGTCAACCAGGGATTGTGGTTTTTCCCTGCTGTTCCGGAAATCGATCAAGACGGCTCGCCCGATTTTACGGCCATGCACAACGCCGGACTAATTCAGCTCCTGGCGTTGAGAGAGTTTGATGCTTCGAAGCAATATCTCTGGCCTATTCCTACGTCTGAAATCCTGATCAATGATAATCTTGATCAGAACCTGGGTTATTGAGAATCCATCACATTATAACATCTGAAAAGTAAAAGGCTCACTTCATGAGTGAGCCTTTTTACGACTCGATTTGCTAATCAACGAGACGAAAAGGAGAGTATGCGCAGCAACATCACTTGCACTTGAAGTCCGACTATATGCAAGAAGGGTTTTTCCTTCAGCATTTGACATAGCAGATCATAAATATCATACCGCAAGAAAAAGATGATCAGGAGAGGATATTTCATTTTGGGCTTCGTTTCAATGTTGTCGTGTCAAGACGTTAAAAAAATTGAGGAGCCAATCGATGTTAGCGGAATCTATCCCCATCTCGCCATGTACAATGCGAGACCCTTTGATCGGGGTGTAGGGGAGACCGGTGTCGGCGCGGTGGTTCCATGGGAGGGAAGGCTATGGGTGATGACCTACTCTGCCAGCCATCCATTCGGCGGAGCTGATAAGCTTTATGAGATCGACAGTAGTTTGAATGTGACGATCCGCCCGGAAAGCGTGGGCGGAACTCATGCAAACCGTATGATTCACAAGGAGTCGGAACAACTCATCATGGGGCCATACTTTATTGATAAGGACCGCAGGGTGCGCTCGGTGCCCTGGTCGGAAATGCCTGGGCGTTTGACGGGTGTAGCGCGCCATCTGACGGACCCGGCTAATAAAGTCTATTACTTCGCGATGGAGGAGGGTTTTTATGAGGTGGATGTTAACACCCTTGAGGTGAAGACACTTTATGAAGATGGCTTTGTCAGCACGCCGCGGTTGCAGGTAATTGATCGGGAACATATTTTCGGAACGCACGGGAAGGGAGCGTATTCCGGTCAGGGCCGGGTTGTTGTTTCGAACAACGGAATAAGGAATTATGAAGACGCGAATTCATCCGAAGGGACGGGGTCTCTTGCAGCGTGGGATGGTACGACATGGAAGGACATCGATCGGAAACAATATGTTGAAGTAACAGGGCCAGGTGGAATCTATGGTAATGACAGCGAGGTAGACCCCATCTGGGCAACAGGGTGGGATGACCGCTCCGTGATCTTGAAATTGCTTGACGATGGTGTTTGGTACGAGTACCGGATGCCGAAGGCAAGCTTTACCTATGATGGTTTACACGGGCATTTCACAGAGTGGCCGCGCATCAGAGAGATCGACAACGGTCGAATGTTAATGACGATGCATGGAATGTTTTGGGAATTCCCCCGAAGCTTTTCCAAGGCAAGCAGTGGCGGCATCAAGCCGCTTTCAAGTTATCTCAAAATTATTCCGGATTTCGCGATGTGGGACGGCCGACTCGTCTTCGGATCTGATGATGCTTCGACCTTTCAAAACCCATTGGTTGGTCGTCCGCAATCAAATCTGTGGTTTATTAAGCCGACTGACCTTCAGGCGTTCGGTCCGCGAAACGGTTTTGGTGGCGTCTGGTTACATGACAACCTACGGAAAGATGATGCTTCGTCACCATTCCTCGTGGCCGGATTCGATCAAACGGTTTTGCATCTGGCGCACAAAACATCGTCGCCTGTAACATTTACCGTTGAAGTCGATCCGTCTGGAAAGGGAGACTGGAAAAAGTATAAGGATATAGCGGTTCCGGCATCGGGATATGTTTATCATGTGTTTCCGGCGAATTTTTCTGCTACATGGGTCCGTGTTAAAACAAATCAACCTGCGCAGGGCGTCATCGCCTATTTTTCCTTGTCTCAAAAGGATCGCCGGAAAGCGGAAGAAAAGCCATCCTTGTTCAGTTCGGTGCCTGAGATTGATGATGCGGGTGCCATTACGTATGGGCTTGTGCGCGCCGGCGCTTCCGATGACATTGCGCTTCAATATCTGGCATACGAAGAGAGGGACGGAAAGTTGAATCCGCTGGGATACTATGAGGTGGATGGGAGTATGAAAATAAATCACATTGTAAGCGATACAATTGGTCAGTGGCTCACCGATAGGATCGGCATAAAAAAAGCCGACTACACAGTCGACAAGGCATCCGTTGTTGTAAGAGATGATGAAGGGAAGGTCTTTCGCTTGCCAAAAGGATCGGAAAGTTATAAGGATAACAGCGAAAGGTTGGTGCGCGGTATTCGAGAAGTAGTTACCGAAAGGAACCTCTTCAACTGCCATGGTACAATGTATG
The DNA here is from genome assembly GCA_044507775.1 of Flammeovirgaceae bacterium. Classification (GTDB taxonomy): domain Bacteria; phylum Bacteroidota; class Bacteroidia; order Cytophagales; family Cyclobacteriaceae; genus Chryseosolibacter. Next base: position 108,000 of record JBIQIY010000008.1, read on the forward strand.
AATTACCCAGACATTCAGCCGGAGGCGTGGCAGGGATCAAACCAATCTCAACTCACAATCGCCTGATCTATGATTTCTGTTCCTGGCGCGGAATGATGGTCATATCGGGAAATCTGGCGGATGCAGAAAACAACGGGAACTATTTCCAAAGTGAAGATGGGCAAACGGGTCTTTGGTTTGGAACAATTGACGATCTCTGGAAATTTGGAAAGCCTGTGGGGACAGGCGGGCCGTGGCTGGATACAGAAGTACGCGCGGATCAACCTTCTGATCCTTACCTGATGACCGGCTATGATCGAAAGGAAATGAACTTGTCACATAATGCAAAAGCTCCGGTTACTTTTACTCTTGAGGTCGACGTTACCTCGTACGGTGACTGGAAGGTATTTGACAGCTTTACCGTGAAGCCTGAAGAAACACTTTCGTATACATTTCCTGACGGATACTCGGCTCACTGGGTACGTGTCAAAGCAAATGCCGATTGCATAGCATCGGCTCAATTTGAGTATAAATAGAATTGTATGTCAAGAACCATTATCAAAGTTGTTGCATTTTCAATCATTTGGGTTGTCTTGTCGTGCAAGTCACTTGATCGAACTGAATCTATTTACAAGCCCCTCAATATCAGCGGCATTTATCCGCATCTTGCGTACTACAACAATGAGGGTGAGTGTGGCACAGGCGCAGTAGTTCCGTGGGCGGATCGATTGTGGGTCGTTACGTATGGGCCGCACTTGCCCATGGGATCTTCTGATAAGCTTTACGAGATCACAGAAGGTCTTCAGATCACAGCTCGCCCGGAAAGTGTCGGAGGTACGCCTGCAGACAGGATGATCCACCGCGAGAGTGACCAGCTTTTTATTGGCCCTCACGCCATTGATGCAAATCGCAACGTGCGCACGATTCCATACACAAAGGCTCCTGGTCGTTACACGGGGCTGGCGCGGCATCTGACTGATCCGGAGAACAAGATCTATATCGCCACGATGGAGGAAGGCTTTTACGAAGTGGATGTGCATACGCTTGAAACAACGCTTCTCTATGAAGATGCAAACGTAAGGCATGCGAAAGGTGATGCCATTTCAGTGAACCAGCCGAACTCTCTCCTTCCGGGAGCGCATGGCAAAGGAGTTTATGCCGGACAAGGCGTTGTCGTTTATTCAAATAATGGCGAAGCCGTAAAGGAAGCGTTAAAGCAATTTGATATTGAGTCCGGTGTGTTGGCTGAATGGGATGGAAGAGACTGGAAAGTGATTCGGCGTAATCAGTTTGTCGAAGTCACGGGCCCCGGAGGGATCTATGGTAACGCTAATCCTGAAACAGATCCGATCTGGGTTACAGGATGGGATCACAAGTCCGTGCTGGTAGGAGCGCGCGATGCCGAGGGTGGGAAGTGGTCATTTTACCGCTTGCCAAAAGCAAGTCACAGCTACGATGGTGCGCACGGCTGGAATACGGAATGGCCACGCATCCGTGATGTCGGCACGGAGGAGAAACCTGATTATCTCATGACCATGCACGGAATGTTCTGGCGTTTTCCCCAAACGTTCTCCCCACAAAATTCCGTCGGTATTCGCCCACGGTCCGCCTATCTAAAAGTGATCGGCGATTACACCCGCTGGAATGGTCAACTCGTGTTCGGGTGTGACGACTCGGCCCAACGCGAATTCCTTAACAAGAGAAGTGTGAAAGGAAGTATCGAGGGCCCGGGGCAGTCAAATTCCAATCTTTGGTTTACTTCTTTCGAATTACCCGACCAGTTAGGTCCCACCACTGCGGGTGGTGCGGTGTGGCTTAAGGATGCTGTTACTCCTGACCAACCGTCTGAGCCATTCCTTTTTGCAGGGTGGCCAAAGCGGATTGCCTGGATAAAGAATGACGGCAATAGCGATGTCAATTTCAGCTTTGAAGGTGATAGCAAAGGCAACGGAACATGGACTGCCTTGAAGTCAATTGTGATTAAGCCGGGAAACTCCGCCATGGTAGAATTCTCGCCAGCAGACGCTGGTGAATGGATACGCGTTAAGGTCGACCGCCCCACCACGGCGACCGTTCACTTTGTGTACGATGATCAAGAGTCCGGAAGGACAGATGCTGATATGATCTTTAATGGATTGGCGGACGTCAACCAAAACAAAGTGGCGGGCGGCCTCATCTACGGCTTAGGGAATAGCCGGCGGGCGCTGGGGTTGCTGGCCATGGACTTTGATGCAAGTGGAAAGTCTGAAACAGGATATTACGAGTTGGACTCTGCCATGAGACTCATCCGCAAAGAAGATCCGGAAACCGCCGGATTTATCCGTGAAAAATTTGCGATACCTCAAAATGTAATTTCTGTCGAGGAGTCATCGGTTCTGATCAAGGATGATCAGGGCAGGAGATGGCGGTTACCTCTCGGCGATGAGGCTTTTACGGATCTGACAAATGCGGCGGTCCTCCGTATCGATCGGGAAGTGGCGACGGAACGCGACCTGTTCAATTGCCATGGTACTTTCTATGAGCTGCCCGCGGAGAATGCGGATGGCTTTGCAAAAATCCGCCCGGTTACATCCCACGGTTTCAGAATCAATGACTATGCAAGTTACCGCGGAATGTTGATCATGACCGGCATAGATCCTTCCGCCGGGAAGGGAAACACTCATGTCATCCGATCAGATGACGGCAAGGCTGCGGTATGGGCCGGTGTCATCGATGACCTTTGGAAGATGGGCAAGCCAACAGGACATGGCGGCCCGTGGAAGAGTACGAGCGTAAAGGCAGGTGAGGCATCTGATCCGTACCTGATCGGGTTCTACGATAAGAGGACCCTATCCCTTTCTCATAATTCCAATGAACCGGTAACGTTTCTAGTGGAAGTTGAGCCTGTGGGACATGGTCCGTGGATGAAGTATCAGGAGATCAGCGTTCCGGCCGGAGAAACTATAGAGCATACGTTTCCAGATAGTTTCCAGGCCCGCTGGATCCGGTTTACTACTGATAGACCAACGGTTGCTACCGCGTGGCTGGATTACGAGTAAAGTGTTCGTTGGATAGGGTTCAATATGATTTAGCTTTCTAAGAGAGTGAACAATGATTAAGAAGATTTGATAGACTAAACTCCATTAAAACAAAAAATGAAATCGATGATGAATGTAATTATTAGGGCAGCATTAATCCTTCTGTTATTGGTTGGGAACGCAGTTGTACATGCTCAGGAAAACAATCCAAACTCAAAGATCCAGGTCAGCGGAATTTTTCCCAGCCTGGCGATGGTGGCAGACCATAGTCCGCGAACCGAGGCAGGGATCGGTGCCATGGTGCCATGGGCAAATAGGTTGTGGGTGGTCACTTACGTGGCACACATGAGCAGGACAGGCAGCGGGACGGGTCTGTATGAAATCGATGAAAACATGAATCTTACAAAAAGACCTGAAAGTGTGGTGGGCACCTATGCGAACAGGTTGATACACGGACCCTCGAATCAGTTGATCATCGGTCCACACATTATCGACACGCTCGGAAATGTTCGCACCATTGACGGAGTGAAGGGTCACCGCCTGGCAGCTACGATGGAACATCTGACAGACAATAATAAGGTATATTTTTTGGCAATGGAAGGTCAGTTCTTTGAAGTGGATGTGCATACCCTCGAAACGAAGGAACTATTTAATCTGATGGTCGAACTTGATGAGCCGAAAGGTTCCAAACCACATTTTAAAAGTGCGTGGACTCATCATGGGAGAGTCGTGGTGGCAAATAACAGCTACAACGTAAAAGATTACAACGGGACGCAGCAAGCGGGTCGACTGGCTGAGTGGGACGGGACTACCTGGACTATCCTTGAAAAGGCACCTTTTACGGAAGTCTTCAGCGCTCGCGCTTTCGGTTCTCCGATGTACGCAACAGGCTGGGACAATAAGTCGGTAATTCTCAAAGCCTTTATTAATGGCGCATGGCAGACCTACAGACTTCCCAAATCAAGTCACGCCTTTGACGAAACAAGCACGACCGAATGGATGCGCATACGCGAGGTAGAGACCGAGCGGGCTCTGATGGACGTGCATGGAATCTTTTATGAACTTTCATATCATACGTACGGTAACTCTATCTGGGGTATTCGTCCGATCTCGAAACATCTTCGGGTCATTCCTGATTTCTGCTCCTGGCGCGGCATGTTAGTGCTGGCAGGAAATCAATCTACGCCCATGCAGTTTCAAAGAACGAACCTCGACAGAAATCCGTTGGCGGGACAACCGCAGGCAGGACTCTGGTTTGGCAAGACAGACGATCTCTGGTCGTTCGGAAAACCAACTGGTTGGGGAGGCCCGTGGCACAAAACCGAAGTCAAAGCAAACGAACCATCGGATCCATACCTGATGAACGGGTTTGATCAGAAAGTGCTGCACCTGAAGAATGAATCCGCTCAAGCAGTTCGGTTCCAGGTTCAGGTAGATTTTGTCGGAAGCCAGGAATGGACTACGTATGAAACGATAAAAGTTCCGGCAAATGGATACGTTCACCACGAGTTTCCGTCAGGTTTTCAAGCGCATTGGGTTCGTCTTGTTCCCGAAAAGGACTGTGTAGCGACTGCGATATTCTTCTACAATTAATCCAACCCTGGAAGATAGCCGCTTCTGAATATTCATCCCTCTACATCTGCGAAAGAAGAAGCCTGCTTAACAGCAGGCTTTTTTACTTAAAGTGCCCTCCCAGCGACATTTGATATCCCGTGTAAGTGAAAAGGCCGACTCAGTTCTTGAGGCGCAATCGTGGCCCTTATAGAAGGACCCTATTTCAAAACCTTGTATCGAATGTGTGTCACCAAGCTTGTTCCACTGATCTCGACCGGCTCGAGCTTCAGATTCGATACCCCATCAAAAAGCCGCGAGCCCTTGCTAATAGTAACGGGGACTATATGCAGCCATAATTCATCAATAAGACCTGCGGCCAAATATTGATTAATAGTATTTGCACCTCCCATGATCTTTACATTCCGGTCTCTGGCTGCCTCTCTCGCCTTTTTCAGTGCCGATTCGATGCCGTCTGTAACGAAGTGAAATGTTGTCCCGCCCTCCATTTCAATTGGTGCGCGCTTCTTATGCGAGAGTACAAAAACCGGGGCATGATAGGGAGGGTTATTGCCCCACCATCCTTTCCATTCCGGCTTTTCTCTTCGGTCTTCGGGGCCAAACATATTGCTGCCCATGATGAACGCGCCCGCATCTAGAATGGAATCTATTTCTTTTTTATGTTTCTGTCTTTCCGGCTCGGCAAACATCCATTGATCAAGCAAGTCTGCATCGAAATTCTCTCCAAACGGTTTTTCAAAACTTTGATTATAACCGGCACCAAATCCGTCAAGCGAGATGGTTAAGCCACTTGTTACTTTCGGTTTTTCCATAGTTGATGATTTTTTAGTTCACGTCTTCGCAACACAATGTAAGACTAAACGGAAATTTGGCCCTTGGGTTCTAAACCAATGCTGCACGTCGTTTTCATGAAAACAAATGGCGTTCTCCTGGATAAGAATGGAGGCGGCTTCGACTTTATTGTCGAAGTACAGGCTGTTAGTGCCAAATCGCTCAGTGATTCTTTGCTTCATCCGCAAAAAACTGCAGAAGCAGCGGGATGACTTCGTGGCCTTCGAGCTTATAGATGAAATCACCATTCTTTTGATTGAAGCGCGCCAGGAGTTCGTAAAACTGCTTTTCTGAAACTCCATACTGTTCCATCAACTTGCCCTTGATCTCCGGACCATTGACCATATGTATGTAATCTCGCGCGTTGTCGTTTTCGGCTTCTACTTCGCGTAGCCTTTGCTTTGCGCGCGCTTCTTTCTTGAATCCGGAGCCCGGCATCTTGAACACGTGACCCGGACCGAATGTCTGGATGCCCTGGAAGCCGGGCGTCTCAGTGAACGGTCGGTTGAAAGTAGGATTCTGCCACGGACTTATCGGTTCCGGAGGGGGTAACCATGCAGGTCTGCGATCTTTAATCTCCACCTCGTCAAGCATCCGCGTTTCTTCTTTCATAAAGATCAACACGAGTCGATTAACGGCTTTGGCCGGAAGCATCCTGGTTTCATAGCCCACTCTTGAGAAGACGATCGTGTCGTTTTCGCCGGCCTTGAGTTCGAACGAGCCGCGAAGGTCAGACACCGTCCCAGGTCCTGTGTTCTTGATGGTGATGTTGACGTACTGCAGCGAATACATTGACGCGGAATCGAGCACCATTCCGCGAAGCGTGATCTGGGCAATAGCCGAATCGGCTATCAAGATCATGGATAGCAAGACGAAAGCATATTTGGGCAAAGCTTTTCCCATCCCCATGAAAGGCGGTTGCCCAGGGGATTCCAATGTGTCTCGAGACTCTCGGTTCGGAGGATTGATGGCCACCGAAATAAAGATGCATTGTTGGAAGAAAAAGTTTCATCTGCGTTCGAAAGCCGGATCAATAAAATGCCACGAGTGCACGAATTATTACTTTGCGTTATTCGTGGCACGAATACCACTTCATTATTCAAGGCATTTATTATCGGTGTATTCGTGGCGTTTAACGTTCGTGCTAATGCGTGCATTCGTGGCAAAAAAATTTTACGCCATGCGCTATTTGACACCACTCTTCCTGTGGCCTGCAGCGATTAACTATAAGGTGTTCCCTTACCAGGAATGGAAACAATCAATGGAAGGCAAATGACCGATCGACTTTGTTAGTGGCTGGTAATTCTTAAATAGTTGTCACCTCCAACTGGTTTATCTAATGGAATTTCTCACCTCGTGCCAACATTTCAATAATTTCTTTCATGCGCTTTTCTCTTGTCTCTTGCTTTTTTGCGGTCTGAAGACGAAATCCGATAGAGAAAAGATTCGTCTTATTGAGGCCTTTAAAATAGGCTTCTGCCTTTTTGTTTTTGCTTAGTTCTTTTAGAAAGTCGTCCGGTATAGTCATCTTGCTTGGGGAATCGTATGCCTTTTCCCAGCTACCGCATGCTTTCGCTTGTTCGACAGCTTTTAATCCCGCGGGTTTCATTCTTCCTTCTTTGACTAATCTCTCGACATGTCCGATGTTTATTTTGGACCAAATGCTTTTTGCACCTCGTGGACAAAACTTTTGCAACCAGGCTTCTTCGTCATGTGCCTGTTTCTGACCATCGATCCACCCGTAGCAAAGCGCTACGTCAAGCGCTTCTGCATAGCTGATGGTCTTTTTCCCGGAATGTTTTTTGAATATTTTGAGCCAAAGACCATTTGAGCGACCGTGATTCTTGCTGAGCCAAGTTTCGAATGTCTTGGCTGTCTTAAATTCCATTGTTGGAACTGTATTTACCTTAGTCATTTGTTGTGGCTTTTTCCCTACTCATGATTGCCGCTAACGTCCGCATACAACGCGCTGGCAGTAAATTAATAATTTATCACCAAAATTTGCGCGCGTGATGTATGCGCATTGTTGTAGGAAGTACCCAGGTGGGCACCTTAAACTTGCCAGGGAGTAGCCGATATGCTGACCTTGTATCTATAAACATCCGGCTTTGTCTCATGACGGGTGGCGCCGGGATTCACAAATGCCGCATCGGGCCTTTCCAGGTGTGGCGATGTTGTCGGTTTGACATCAAAACCTCTTCTGCCCCGAGAACTCCATTGCTTCACCTTTTCCGAAACCGTAGCTGAGGCCAACCGTTACAAACCGGCCTTGCTTGCGCCAGTCGTAGAGATAGTGACCGGATTGATACACATCCGATTGCTGGACACTCGAAGCAAACACGTCGCGGACGCTGAGATTGAGGATGGCCTTGCCTTTCACGATTTTCTTCCGTACGCCAAGGTCCGCCGCATAGTTGTCGGACATCTGGCCCTGGATTGTTTTGTACGACGAGCGGTATCTGCCCATGATCTCCAGGTCGATGTCCGCGGGTAATTTGAATCTTGTCGTTGCCCTGGCGTTCCACTGAGTTGTGTTGAAGTCAAAAGGATTATTTTCCACTATTCCGATCTTGGCGAGCCGATTCAAATTGAAATCAGTAGACAGCGTCATCCATTCGGTCGGCGTGAACTTAGCGTTCATTTCAACGCCCGTAGTATTTTCTTCACCCGTGTTGACCGGTTTCATAATGCTGACATTGTCTTCCAGGGTTGAAAATCGCTCGATGGCGTCGGTAGTATACCGGTGAAAAATACCAGCGTTCAGCGACACAACTTTCAAATTGATGATGGCAGTCGCCTCCATGGCGTCCGTAAGCTCAGGCTGGAGGTGAGGATTACCGGTGTTGATGAGGTAGTTGTTCTGGATATTAAGGAACGGGTTCAGCTGCCAAATGTCGGGGCGGTAAATCCTTCTCGAGTAGCCTGCCTGGAGTGAGAATTTCTTGCTGAACTTGTAAGACGTGTGCGCCGTCGGAAAAAGATTTGTATAGCGCTGGCTGTTGTCTTCGTTGTTGTTGACAAGACGTGTGTCCAGTGTAGTACCTTCGACCCGTACGCCGAGTTTCAGACCGAACTTGTCGCCCTCGTAAGATCCGATTGAATAGCCGGCGAGAACACGTTGGTCCATTTCAAATTTGTTGGTGAGGTTGGGATCCGGCACCCAGGCTTCGCCTCCAGGCCGGAGGATTGAATAGTCGTTAAATAAATCATTGACCTGGTATTGGGCCCCGGCTTCGAATTTGAACTTCTCGCTAATGGGCCGCGTGTAATCTGTCTTGAACGTGTATTCAGCCTCCGCGAAATCGGTCTCCGTTCGCTGATCGCCACCTCCGGAATTACCCCCGCTGAGGGTTACGTTGGTGTAATCCGAGTGCTGATCTTTGCCGAAGAAGTTTCCGAGGGCCGTCATCAGCAGTTCATGTTCTTTGTCGCCTTTGAAGTGCTTTTGGTATTGCAGATCGTATGCCCATTTCGGATTCGTTGCCGCCGTTGATTCACTGCGCTTCCATTCGGAATCACTGAGGTCTACGCCGTCCAGGGATGTGAAACGCGTAGTCCCGTACTCGGTCTCCGTTTCGTAAGCGAAGTGCCCGGCCAGAGAGAGCTGGCTGGTCTTGCTGAAGTGATAATCTGTTCCCAGGATCACATTGTAGAACGTCTCATTCTTCTCCCGTTCACCGCCGCTTGTGATGGTAGTCCCATCCGCTTCATCCCTGATGATCGCGCGTTGCTTTAGCGGGAATGTGCGGTGGCCAATGCCTAGCTGCGTGAACAAATTGACTTTCTCAGTGCGCCGGTTAAGGCTGAAGCCAAGGCTGTGATTATTGGGTACGCCGACGTTTACCGTGACCGAACCATTTATGCCATTCTTATCTTCCTTCTTCAGCACGATGTTGATGATGCCAGCGGTGCCTGCTGCATCGTACTTCGCAGACGGATTGGTGATGACTTCTATTCTTTCAATCATGTCTGCGGTAATGGTGCCCAGTGCATTTCCCTGTTCGCCAGCAAGCACGGATGGTTTGCCATTGATCAGGATGCGCACGCCCTGGCTTCCCCTCAGGCTGATTCGTCCCTCAATGTTTACATTCACGGAGGGCACGTGGTTGAGCACTTCCAGGACGCTCGCTCCGGAACTGCTCAGGTCCTGGCCGACGTTGAACACGCGCTTGTCCAGGTGGAACTCGGTTTGGGACCGCTCGCCCTCGACAACCACTTCATCCAGCGTTGTGTTTTCCTGCTCGAGCAGGATATCTCCTAATGCAATGCGACCACTTTTGGGCGTAATCCCGGTGACCGATTTTGTTGCAAATCCAATGAAACTGATCTCAACGTATAGATCCGTGAGCACACATTGAAGCTCGAAGCGGCCTTCGCCATTGGTTGTCGTACCTTCTATCAGCTTGTCATCGGACATACTTTTTACCAGGACGGTTGCATATTCCACCGGTACCCGCTGACTATTTTCCAATACCCTTCCGCTTATAACGACCTTCGTATCCTGTGCGGAAAGCTGCTGGCAAGTCAGCACAACGGAAATGACAAGGACCAGGCTATTCAACAACTTCTTCATTGTATTACTTTTTTATTTTATGATTCAATTTGTTTATCAGGCGAGCAGTGTCGATGCGGGTTGATGAAAGTATCGGTCAAGGCACGTCAACACATTCCCGCTTTAAGTAGTTTTTTTATTGTTGTTCGAAGTAGAAGACTCCGTTCTTGTTTGCTATTATGATGTCGGGCTTTCCATCTTGATTCATATCTTCCGTAACGAACTGGATTCCAACGCCGGAAGTGTCATCGATAAGATGCCGTACCCAGACGGGTCTGTCCTTTCCGTCTTTTAAAAGTTCAAACCAGTAAAGTACCGCAGGCTCCAAACCGCCAGGGCCTCTGCCTTGGTGGGAGAAGAATCTTTTACCCGTCACAAAATCAGGTAGTCCATCGCGGTTTATATCATCCAAAACCAGACTATGTGCCTCCGAGAAAGTGCTGTCAATGGTATGGGTAATGAAGAAACTGTTTCCCTTCTCATCAAAAGATTGCTCATACCACCAGAGACCATAGTCATGGGCCGATGAAGACACCACGTCATTATCACCGTCGTTGTCAAAATCGTATGTTATCATTTGCGCACATGACTCGCCCAAGTCCGCTTCATGGAATTTCCAAGGAAAAGTTTTCATGTCCTTGGGCGCTTCCCACCATCCCGATCTGATGATAATGTCATTAATCCCGTCGCCATTGATGTCGCCCCAGCCAAGACCATGTGTAGTCATTCCTTTGGGTTTCATATTTTCCTCGCTTATGGGTGTTTTTATCCACGTTACTTTTTTTCCTTTCACGGAAGGGGTATAACACGCTATCTGACCGAGCTTTTCATTCGCAAACACCAGGTCTTCCTTTCCGTTGCCATCAACATCGACCAGCATGGGTGATTCGTTGGCAGCTGCCGAATCGATGAGATATTTTTTCCATAGAACATTTTCGCCTTTTGGATTTTCATACCAGTACACTTCCCGCCCCGGAAAATCAAAGCAGATTAAGTCGACCCAGTCATCCTCATTAACGTCCATCACAAAATTTAAAAAGGAATCGCTGTATCCTTTGGTGTAGTAAAACTTCTTGTGTTGCCAGATATCATGGGCTTTCCAGCTTGGCGCTTCGAACCAGCGTGCACCGGCGACAATATCAATTTTACCGTCCTTATTTATATCCGCGACATTTATTCCCTCAGTATAGAATTCATCCCAAAGGTGGTACTTCTTGAATTTCACATCTTTTCCCGCTGTTTGACAAACGCCCTCAAGTGGAATCAAGGTCAGCACAGCGTACAGGAACAACGCGTGACCAGGCAGATCTCTTTTTGCGCAGCGTACTTTGTCCATTGACGTTTTGTTTTTCATCTGAAAGGTGGAAGAATTTAATTAAGACTTAAAGTTGACGGATCTTGTTTTTCAGGCACTATCTAAAGCTGGTGAAAATAGAACCATGGCTATTGAATCGCGAAACCCTAATTTAAACAACTGGTTAAGTTCAACAATATAGTTCTCAGGTCTGAATTTTCTGTTTGGTTTTTTTCAATATTCACTCGTCTTTTCCAAAATGGAATTCACAATAAGGTCAAAATATTTTATCCTCCATCGAAAACGTAAAAGTCTTTTTTTGCCGGTACGACCCCGGATTTTTGAACGAACCGTTTTTCTACCGCTAAAAATGTTTATAATCCGATCATGGTTATTCTTGCGGTTTCCTTACTCGAGTTTTGGTGCTGAAACAGTATATTGCTGTATTATCAACCGAAATTTTGATCGTATCAAATGAAATTAGTCTCGCTCACATTGATCCAGACAATGGTTCTGGTGCAAATCATTTTGCTATTCGGCATCCTACCGCCCGTCAATGTTGGCGCCGGGGAGAGGGGAATGGAAGGTAAGTTTTTTGCGACGCCTGACCGGCACGCTGTCGCCGTGCAGGGAACGCGCGAAGAAAGTTCTGCGCAGGAGCAGCCTTCGCCTGAACAAGGAAAGGAATTGTTTGCAAAAAAGGGGTGCGTGGCGTGCCACGATACCGATGTTGAAACCAAAGGCAAGCTGGGACCGAGAATGAAGGGAGTGATGGGTTCCGTCCGGAATTTTGAAGACGGAAAGAGTGTGGTCGCCGACGAGGATTATATCCGTCAATCAATCCTGGCACCCACGGAAAAGGTGGTGAAGGGATACCAGCCAGTGATGCCACCGTACGGCAGCATCCTGACTACTGATGAAGTGGCATCGGTTGTTTTGTACATCAAGTCGTTATAAACGCGGACTTAATCTTTTTGTATCGTGCCTTATTGACCAGGCTGAAAGGATGTGAAGTCCCGGATGGCAAGATTTGTTAGTTAAAGAGCGAACATGCGTATACTATTCTTTAGGTTATCGATTCTGGTGGTATTTGCGGCAGTCTTATCCTGCAAAGATCAAACGAACACAGTGCAGCTGTTCGATGGCCGGACCTTTGACGGGTGGGAGGGCGATACTGTCAAGACCTGGCGTATTGAAGATGGCGCTTTGGTAGGCGGTTCGTTGACCGAAAAAGTTCCACACAACGAATTTCTTAGCACAAGAAGCAGCTACTCCAATTACATACTTCGCGTGAAATTCAAGTTGCTGGGAGAGGAGGGATTTATAAACAGTGGAGTACAGTTTCACAGCCAGCGAATCAGCGATCCGCCTTACGAGATGACGGGTTACCAGGCGGACCTCGGCGACCGTTTCTGGGGCAGTCTTTACGACGAATCCCGCCGCGACAAGGTACTCGTGACGGGTGATACCGCCGTAGTAAAACGTGTACTCCGACGCAATGATTGGAATGACTATGAGGTCCGCACAGAGGGACGTCATATCACAATTTTTTTGAATGGTGAGCAGACAGTCGACTATACTGAAGAAGATCTCGAGATCCCCCAGTCAGGACTCATCGCCCTTCAGATCCACGGCGGCGGAAAAGCCGAAGTGCATTATAAGGATATTACTCTGACGAAGCTGCCACAATAAGAGTAGGCATAACGTTGCGCCGCGTGATGAAAATCTCAGGCGATTAAACCAAAAGAAAGGTTTCCGGTGCAAACCGGGAATTTACCAACAACCAAAATGAAAATTAATTACGAGAAAATTATGAACGCATCCCGGTTCCTTACTATCGTCGTGTTGTACATGTTGCTGATGCCAGCGCGCCAGTCCATGGCGTTTGTCCCCAATACGCCCCTCATGGATACTGTAGTTGATCGTGAGTATCAGCTTCAAGCTACGATGTTGGGATACTTCGACAAAAATGGCACCCGGAATCCTGTCTTGCGTGCCAGCAAAGGAGAGTTTGTCAAGATTACCATTACCAATGGTGAGAATATGACGCACGATATTGTCATGGAGAAAACCGGGGTCAGGAGTAAAGTAATTTTTGAGGCCGGTACTTCAACCAGTATCACTTTTAAAGCGCTTGACAACGACACATACTTTTGTTCAATACCCGGCCATCGGGCTGCAGGTATGGAAGGGCAATTTGAAGTTGTCGACGGTCCTATTGTGGAACAAGAAGTTGTTGCCGGCGAACTGCCAAAAACAGGGGATCGAACTTTGAATGTCGATTTTGAGTCAGGGTCTTTGCAGGACTGGACCGCTACCGGTGACGCTTTTGCGGACGCTGTGATTCAGGGTGGCACCTCCAAAGTGCATGAACCCGAAATGCAAATGAACCCGAGTGGGAAATATTTTGTGAGCAGTGGCGGCACTGTAAATCACAAACTTGTCGGCACGCTGACTTCCGCTCCTTTTAAGGTCACTCATCCCTTTGCCTCGTTCAAGGTTTCAGGTGGAGCGCTGCAGGACACAAGGGTGGAATTGGTGAGCGCCGAAGAAAATAAGGTGATCTTTCACATTACGGGATCCGGCCGCGCAACGCTGCAGCCTGTTGTCGTCGACCTGAAGGAATATATCGGAAAGAATATTTTTATACGCCTCATCGACAATGAGACAGGTCTGTCACCGATACCTTATATCAAGCCTGATAAATGGGCCCACATTAACTTCGATGACTTCAAATTCCATCAGGAGCGCCCGCGCTATGCTAATGAACTGAAGCAGGAAGATATTATTACCCTTCCCCCGATCGAGTACGAGCTCTACTCCGGATTGTCTGGCGAAGAAGCCGCCAAAGCCATGACATTGCATGATGGCTTTTCAATCACGCTCGCTGCCGCCGAGCCGGATGTGGTACGGCCTATAGCTTTCACACTAGATCACCGGGGGCGGCTATGGGTTGTTGAAGGACACACTTATCCTGTTAAGGCGCCTGAAGGCGAGGGAAGAGATCGCATTCTTATTTTTGAAGATACGGATGGAGATGGAAAGCTCGACAAGAGGAAGGTGTTTACCGAAGGGTTAAACCTGGTAAGCGGAATCGAGGTGGGACTCGGTGGCGTCTGGCTTGGTGCAGCTCCGTACCTGATGTTTATTCCTATTGATGAAAAAAATGACAAGCCATCCGGTCCCGCGCAAATCTTGCTTGATGGCTGGGGCTATCATGACACTCACGAGACTTTAAACAGCCTTCGCTTTGGTCCCGATGGTTGGCTCTATGGTACTCACGGGGTCTTCACACATTCGAAAGTCGGCAAGCCGGGAACCCCTGAAGCAGAGCGAGTAAAAATTAATGCTGGCGTCTGGCGTTACCATCCAACACGAAAGGTGTTTGAAGTTTTCGCGGAGGGAACCAGTAACCCGTGGGGTTTGGACTTCAATGACTACGGCCATGCTTTTGCCACAGTTTGTGTTATTCCGCATATGTTCCATATCATCCCGGGGGCGCGGTATCACCGCCAGGCCGGAAAGCATTTCAATCCATACACTTTCGAAGATATCAAAACGATTGCCGATCACGTGCATTGGGTGGGTAACCGTGGTCCGCATGCCGGAAACTTCCGGTCCGGTTCAAAAGGAGGAGGACATGCTCACGCTGGCGCGATGATTTATCTCGGCGGCGACAGCTGGCCTGAGAAATACCGCAGCAGCATTCTAATGAATAACATAAATGGCAGCAGGGTGAACGTCGATAAGCTGGAAAGAAGCGGATCCGGATATACAGCAAAGCACGACGACGACTTTTTGCTGACGAACGATTCGTGGTCACAGTGGCTGAACTTCCGCTATGGTCCTGACGGGTCGGTATTCGCGATAGACTGGTATGACAAGAATCAGTGTCATAGTCCGAACCCGGATGTTCACAACAAAACGATGGGCCGCATTTTCCGGATTAGTCATGAAAACCGTGTGTGGGTACAGGCTGACTTATCCAAACTCTCTGACATGCAATTGGTAGATCTGCAGCTTAACAGGAATGACTGGTACGTAAGACACGCGCGGCTATTGTTGCAAGAGCGCGGACCGAATAAGAAGGTTCACAAGGCGCTGAAAAAAATCCTGCAGGACAATCCGGATGTTACCCGTAAGCTGCGTGCGCTCTGGGCATTGCATGTTACGAATGGAATAAGTGAAAAAGAGCTGATTCCGTTATTGTCACATGAAAGTGAATACATAAGAAGCTGGGCCGTCCAGCTGATGGCAGAAGACAACGAAGTTTCCGATGCTGGCCGCAAAGCGTTTAGTGAAATGGCCCGCAGCGAAAGTTCAGCTTTGGTGCGACTATACCTGGCGTCATCCGTACAGCGTTTGGCACCCGCCCAGCGTTGGGAGATTCTCGAAGCACTTGTTCAACGCGATGAAGACAACGATGATCACAATCTCCCGCTCATGCTTTGGTATGCTACGGAACCGATGATTGACCTTGATATGAAGAGAGCGATGGACTTGGCGGTTAGCGCGAAGTCACCACACATCTTGCCGTTTACTATAAAAAAAGTGAGCGACATCGGCACAGACGAATCTGAAAAGTTATTGCGGGAACTCGACCAGCGGTTGGGCAAAATTGACTCACACCGTTATCACGAAGCGCAGTTAGCAATCAGGCAAGGCCTTGAGAGCAAGAAAAAATAATTAGAAGGCAATGGGCAACAGGAATGTGGGAGGTGCTGATATGAATCAATGACTTAATCTTACCTCGGGTTCACCTGCAAGACTTCAAAATTATGAATCAGATTCGACATCGAATCTGATTCACTTGCAGGTGCCTTAAGCCAGCGCTCGAACGCCAATCAACGCGGATCGGAGTTCGCTGGCACATCAAACGACCGGGGTTTCAAATAACAGAACAAGACCAATAGGAGGTGTATCGCGAAGGTTGCATAGTGTGACCTTCTTGCACCCTGTTGTGTAACCAAGGGTTACACAACAGGGAAGCATCGCAAAAGAAAAGTTCTGTTGCGAAGAAAAGAACGCAAGATAAACCGCTTATTATCAACAGATTATGTATTAGACAGGAAATTCATATGACCCGACAGAAACGTGGCTCACCTTTTGCCAGTCCATTCAAACGGTTGCGGAAACGAAATCATTAAAAATATTCAAGTGATCAGAGCTGGTAAGATAAATGGGGGGAAGTTGTGTTTGCTTTTCTGGTCCATCGCTACCGGCAAATGCAGGAATCCTGAGTGAGTTTCAAGGAACCCACCGCCGATCATTACCCTTTCTGAATCAATCAAAATTTTTTTATCCCGTGAATTTGACTTGCGGGTGCTTACGGAAAGAGTACGGTTGATCTCTCTCAACGATTTTACGAAGTGTACCGACAAATTTTAAACACATAGAACCTAACCATTTAAACATGAAACAAAATTTACTTACTAAACTGATCAGGAACGCACGAAGTCTATTGTGCGTCGCTCTGGTGCAGATCCTTGCTTGCACGGTCGTTTTAGCTCAAGCTAACATCACAGTCTCGGGTACAGTTACGTCTTCAGATGACGGTGCTGGAATTCCGGGGGTAAACGTTTTGGTGAAAGGTACAACGGTGGGAACTGTTACAGATATTGACGGAGCTTACAGTCTACAGGTGCCGGATCAAAACGCCGTCCTGGTTTTCTCGTTTATCGGCTACACGTCCACGGAGGTTCAGGTCGGGAGCCGGTCTGTAATCGACCTGGTGCTTGATCGCGACGTTACCACTCTTGATGAAGTTGTGGTGGTCGGATACGGCGAGCAAAGCAGGCGGCATCTAACCGGCGCGATTCAGTCGGTTAGCGCTCAGCAGTTCGAAAACGAAAGGCCACAAAACATTTCAGATATTCTCCGAAGCAACGCCGCAGGTCTGGCGGTTGGCGTTTCATCTTCGGCAAAAGGCGCGGGCCTCAGCGACTTTGAAGTAAGAGGAGACAACAGTCTTCGGACATCCAGTGAACCTCTGATCGTTTTGGACGGTGTAATTTATCTCGGAGATATGTCCGACATTAACCCGAACGACGTTGAGTCGATCGATGTCATGAAGGACGCATCGTCAGCGGCGATCTATGGAGCGCGAAGTGCAAATGGTGTCATACAGGTGACGACGAAGAAAGGGGCGGTGAGTGACAAACCTGTTATTAATATTAACTCAAGTGTCGGCTTCTCCGAGCCTAAAGGATATGCGGAAGTGCGCGGTCCTCATGACTTCGTGAACTGGCGCTCTGGCCTGATGAAGTCGCTGAACTATCATAATCCGGCGACAATGGACAAGCTGTATTTGTTTGATAACCCGGACAACCTTCCTGCAGGAGTCACTTTGGACCAGTGGCGTGAAGGACTCGGTGGCGAGCCGGTAGAGATCTGGTTGTCTCGGCTAGGCTTGCGCCCCCTGGAAATAGAGAATTACAAAGCCGGAAAATCCATTGACTGGGCAGACCAGATCTATCGGACTGCATTACGACAGGATCACAACTTTTCGATTTCCGGACGGACAAATACATTGAGATATTTTGTCTCGTTAGGGTACAACAATAATGAGGGCGTCCTCGAGGGTGATCAGTTTAAGACGATCAGAAACAGGGTTAATATTGATGCCAATGTCACAGACTGGCTGAACATAGGTGTTAACTCTCAATTTGCCAGACGGGACGAGAGCAATGTCAACGTTGGAACCAACATCCAATCCATATCACCATGGGGAAGCATGTACGAGGATGATGGAAAGACATTGCGCATCAGCCCTGTTGACGATCTCGTAGCTACACGGAATCCGCTGTACGACCGGGCATTTACCGATCGCCTGCACGACTTCACTACTATTAACGCTACTTTGTTTGCGCATATTAAGTTGCCGTTTGGGATAACTTACCGCGCAAACTACACTCCGTATTTCGAGAATGAGCGATATTACAATCACAAAATGTCCCAACATCAGGAGTGGGGTTTGCTGGGTGGCGAGGTTAGCAGGGCACACCGTGAAAGGTTCGCCTGGCAATTGGACAACATCTTTAAATGGGAGAAGGAATTTGGTGATCACCGGCTGGATGCGACCGTCCTGATCAATGCTGAAAAGGTTCAATCGTGGAGTGATTCGCTTTCGGTGCAGGGATTTGCCCCTTCCGACGTACTCGGTTATCATAACGTACGTTCGGGTAGCAGTGAATCGCGGTATGTAAACAGTAATGACACTTACGCCACACGCGATGCGTTGATGGGTCGCTTGAATTATTCCTTCAGAGACCGGTACATGGCTACGGTCGCGCTCCGCCGCGACGGCTATTCAGCTTTTGGTTCGCTGAACCCGCATGCGTATTTCCCGAGTGCGTCATTAGGCTGGGTGTTCAGCGAAGAATCATTTGCTGAAAACAACTTCCTGACGTATGGAAAGTTACGGGTATCATGGGGTGAGAACGGAAACTCTGCGATCGGTATTTACGATGCATTGTCTCCACTAGGTGTAGATCAGTATCCTTATTATTCGCTGACAAGTGGTACGCCTTATGAAGTTAACCGGATGTTTATTACCCGGATGGCGAATTTGAATTTGCGCTGGGAAAGAACACGTCAGGTAAACGTGGGACTTGACTTTACAATCCTGAAAGGGTTGGTCGATGGTATCATCGATGTCTACAAATCCAGCACGCTCGACTTGTTAGTGGATCGCAGTTTGCCTTTGGTAAACGCTTATCGCAACGTGACGGATAACCTTGGAGAAATTGAAAACAAGGGTCTTGAAATAACGTTGAACGCTGCCTTGTTGAAGCGGCCGAAAGTTGAATGGAATAGCAGTTTCAACTTTACGCTCAACAGAAACAAAATCGTTAGCCTGTATGGCAACATGGAGGACGTACTCGATGACAACGGCAACGTTATAGGGCAGCGCGAGTCCGATGATATTCAAAACAGGTGGTTTATCGGCCACGCGATCGACGAAATCTGGGGTCCCCGCGTCCTCGGCGTTTGGCAGCTTGGCGAGGAAACATCAGCCGCTGTTTACGGACAGTTCCCCGGCGATTTCAAGCTCAAGGATGTCAACGAAGACGGCATCATAAACCAGGATGACTACGAGTTTCAGGGTAACAGGCAGCCCCAGTACCGTTTTAATTTGAGACAGGACATCAGATTTTTCAAGAGCCTCGATTTCTCATTTAACATCTACGCGCAATTGGGTTACAAGGAAGACTTTAACATTGCCAAGAACAGCAATGGTTTCCCTGAAAGACAAAATTCGTATTTAACGGATTACTGGACACCTGAGAACCCGATCAACAATTACAGCCGACTTTTCGCGCTGACAGGTGGTGTTCCGTTTGACGTGTTCAGAAGCAAGTCGTTCTTACGTCTTGACCGCGTGAGCCTCTCATACGCGATTCCGCAGAAATTCATCAGCAAAGTAGCCATACAAAACCTGAGGGTCTTCGGAAACATTCAGAACGTCGCCGTATGGGCTCCCGAGTGGGAGTTGACGGATCCGCAGACGGAAGCGCTCTATCCGCGGACGTATACCCTTGGTCTTAGCTTAACACTTTAAGAATTTAACGGATAATGATATGAATACATTATTTAAAAAATTTACAACAATCGCTTCGGGGCTTGTTTTGCTGGCCGTGATGTCAGTGATTCTCGAGAGCTGCAGTGATGACTATCTGAAGCCCAAACCTTTGTCGATCTTCACGCCTGAAAATGCATTGACAAGCGTGGCCAGTATGTATAACGCCCTTGCTGCATGCGATGTTCAGATACGCGAGGAGATGCATGGAGATGCGAACCCGTACCTCACCGAGTTGATGTTTTCAGACCTCACAGTAGAGGGAATGAATGACAACCCTGGAACAAACCAGAATGCAACGCTGATGGTGACGCCAACTGCCAACCTTGACAATGGCAACGGTAACAGAATTCTCTGGCACATAGAAAATGCATACCGGGGTCTTAGAAATGCCCACGTTGTCATCAATGCCATCGACAACTTTGAAATGGACGAAGCAGAGCGAAACGCGATACTGGGTACTGCGTACTTCCATCGCGCGATGCGGTATTACAGGCTCACGCATCAGTTCGGCGACGTTCCGTACGTTGGCAAGCACATTACTACACCGCGGCTGGACTTTAAAACAACTAAGCGCGAGGTGATCCTCCGGCAGATGAAGGAAGACATGGAGTTTGCGGTTCAATGGGTGTCTGACAATGTAGATCGCGGCCGGCCCACAAAAGGCGCCTGTTATCACCTGCTGACAAAGATCAACCTTGCTCTTGGCGAATTCGATGATGCGATCGCATCTGCAAGCGCGGTCATTGATGGCGGCGTGTACTCGCTAATGCGGACTCCTTTCGGCGAAATTCCACAGGAGGAAGGAAGTTACCTGCGGGATCTTGGCGTGGTGCGAGACGATGTTGTCGCACGTCTTCACTGGCATACGAACAAGCACTCACCTGCGAACAAGGAAGTGTTGTACATGGTAAACTCGAATGAGGACCTTGTGAGTTCGCGTGTGAACATTCAGATCATGAGGCAAGCGCTTCCTTTCTGGAGCAAGACCGCTGCCAAGCAGATCTATACACCGGATGGCAGAACGGGAATGTCGGATCAGGTAGGCAGAGAGATCGACCTCGTGAAAACTTTTGGTAGGGGCATCGGTCGGACACCTCCCACTGACTACCACGCAATCGAGATTTGGGACGACCCTAACGACTTGCGCCATAAGAAGTATAACTGGATGAACATGGAGGACCTTGTCTACAATAACATGTCGCTCAAGGGAGTAAGCCCGTATTATGGACAGCCGCTGCAAAAGCGTGACAACTCCGGAAATATCCTTACCACAGACACAATTGGAAACTGGTATGGATGGCCGCACTATAAATTATATGTACCGGATCCGCGTACACCTCAATCTCGCGGTGGCGCCGCTGACTGGTATATTTTCCGCCTTGCTGAAACTTACCTGCTAAGGGCAGAAGCGTACTGGTGGAAAGGTCTGTCAACAGAAGCGATGGCCGATATTAATGAAGTACGCACGCGCGCTCTTTGTGCACCGTATACTGATGCAAGTCAGATTGATATAGGAACGGTATTGTCAGAGCGCGCTCGTGAATTGTACTGGGAAGAACCAAGAAGGACTGAGCTTACGCGTATCTCCTTCATCTTTGCGCAGACAGGAAAATCATTCAATGGAAAATCCTACTCGCTGGCGGATTTCGGAGTCAGTAACTTTTACTATGACTGGGTCATGGAGAAGAATAACTTCTTCCGTGATAACGTGATGGCGTTCAACGGGCAGACTTATGATATTTCACCTTACCACGTGCTGTGGCCGATTCCCCAGAGCATGATCGATGCCAACACACTTGGTCACATTAATCAGAACTATGGTTACGCGGGGTACGAAACAAACATTGCTCCGCTTGACGCTATTCCAGCAGAAGAATTATAAGTGGAGAAATTAGGGCTGTAACATCTTAGGTAAAATGTATCCAAGATGTTACAGGCCGCCACTTTACGGAAGGTTACAGAGTGTAACCTTGTGGTGAAATGTTGTATAGACATGTTACACAGCGCAATCAAGTACCGTCGTCATAGAAAGTTATTCTACGCCAGTAAGAATCGTAATAACTGGATGATGAGCTTGTTATGGAGTTTTCCAAAAGAAATTGTTATCGTGCAACAATTTTGGTATTCCTTTTGCGCCGGAGTCAATCAAACGTTTGCAGAGTTGTCTTCCCGGGTTTTTTTCATTTTGTGTTTTACGAGAAGAAATCCACGCGACATTCATTCTGCAGTTAGAACCTAAGCTTTCTCTATAATCATTACCAAACCTAGCGGCGTTGTACCAATGAAGAAATTTATCGCAATCACAATTCTCTCCGCATCGATTTCAAGCCTGTGTCTGGCTCAGAAGACGAATGCAGTCAACAAGTTGTACTATCATTATGATCAACAGCGATCGGGCTGGAATCCCAATGAAACCCGGCTTACACCCGAAACGGTGTCGGGATCGCGCTTCGGCCAGCTGTGGCAAACACCGCAGTTCGACGTGGTTGAAGGCGAGGAGCCCCGGCTTTACGCGTCTCCACTTTATGTGGATAAGTTGACACTCAGCAGCGGACCGTATAAAGGAAAGACTTTCTCGGTAGTATTTGCCACGACAGATGTCGGTTACATCTATGCGGTTAACGCGTCTGCTGCGGGGAATGTCGCGCCCGGAACAGTTCTTTGGAAACGCCGCTTAACGGAAGCGATGCCAGGTGGGTTCGGCTATATAAGCACCCCGGCCATCGACCTCGGGCGGCAGCGTATCTATGTGGTAGGTAATACCGGCCCCCGCACAGCTGATCGCGTGTACGCCATGGATCTCCGGAGTGGAGAAATGCTAAAAAACTGGCCGATCGTGCTCGATTCGGCTACTGTTAATGCGCCCCATGTCAAAAATAACCGGGATAAGGCGTCAAGTTTTCCCGATAAGCACAATCTTATTCAGCGTGGTGCGCTCAATCTGAACCACGACGGGTCCAGGCTATATGTAACCTACGCCCGCGATTGGGGTTGGCTCATGTCTATCGATACGCGCTCTGCATTGGTGACTTCTACCTTTAGCGTCACCGCGCGCGATGAGCAAAACGGTGGGATTTGGGCTTCCAGTGGACCGTCTATCGACAAGGACGGTAATCTCCACATGGCAACTGCGGCTAACATTCACATTTTCGCGAAAAGTCTCGGAATACCGGGAGTCTTCCCTGAAAGCGAGCACAACTGGGGACAATCAGTCATCCGTTTACGCGATGACCCCAAGAAAGGATTAACACTAATAGGAACGTATTCACCGTTCAACTGGGCGATTAGCCAGGTGATGGACATGGACTTGGGCAGCAGTGGCACCGTTGTAATTGATCTTGACCCTTCTACCACCAGCACGCCCCATCTGCTCGTCGCGGGGGGCAAGCAAGGAAATGTCTATCTGATAGACCGTGCGAACATGCCGGGATCGCTCGTAAAACGTCCTGCCATTACCGAAGACGCCAGCACGGACGGATCCTTGCTGTCGCCTGACATCCAACCCCAGTTCGGCACGCGTGGTCCGCTGCAGGTTTTTGGTCCCTATGGAGAGAAGAACGGAATGAATGATCAAGCCAGGAGCCGGACTTGTGCTGCGTATTTCAAAAGCGAGAACGGCAAAAGTTATGTGTTCGCCACAGGCAGTGCAAAGACCGGGATTAAATTGGACGAAAGTACTCCTCCGGGCCTGGCGAGACTCGAGATTGTCACGTCACCTGGAAAACCCGCCTACTTGAAAGTTGATCAATTGGAGATGACGCATACATTTCACAATCCCGGGTCGCCTGTAGTAACCAGCAACGGAGGACGTGATGCTATCGTCTGGATTCTGGACACTAACGCGCGGAGAACCACACCGATCAAAGGTCCGAGAATGAAACAGAGGCCGATTCTCTATGCGTTCGACGCAATGACGTTCAAACTCCTTTGGAAGAGCGCGCCAGGCGAACTGGGACCCGGTGGAAAATATAATGAAGTCGCGGTTGTAAACGGCGCTATATATGTTGGCACTGATCGCATTCAGGCGTTTGGGTTGATACCGCAAGGTCAAACGAAACCAACTTTCGCTTCGCCATTCGAAAATGTCGCGCAAGTAGTGGAGGAACCAAAAGCTCCGGCTGATCCAAAAGTCGTAGCAGCAGGAAAGTCGCTTGTGACCACTCGCTGCGCCGTCTGTCATGCTTCTGAGCAACCCGGGATTCCGACGCTTGCTGCCATCAGCATGTTCAATGAATACAGGATTGTCCAGACGCTGAAGAATGGAGTCATGCAACCACAGGCGGAAGGGCTAAGCGATGATGATATGAAAGCGATTGCCGCATACCTGAGTACAATACCGGTCCATGACGAGCCGGATGATCATTAACACACCTTTTTGCTACCGGCCAGGTTCGCGATAAAGACGAACTTGGCCGGGTTAGCGTTAATACACAAGAATTCCTCCCCTCCCATACTGACAAGGCAATGACGTGCGAATAACACGATACCTGCCCGGGTCGTTTGCACATTCCGCTTCAAAATCTCTCATCTTTCAGGCGCCAAACCAATTTATTACCTATATTCATAGTTGTATAACTATATTATTAGGTAATTGGCTCTATTTCCACGGAATTCGCGGGAAATTAGAACTGGATAAAAGGGTTAAACCCGTCCTGCTGTATGCATGCGCCGCTAAGACTTTTCATGCTCCTGTTGATTATACCAAATTTTGCTTTTGGTCAAATTATTTTCCGATCGGCTGCTGATTCCGTCGAGTATGAAAGGTTGAGACTTCTGATAGCCGAGAACATGAGGAATGACCCAAAAGGTGACAATGAGGCGTTGCACCTTCGACGGGAGATGCTTGTCGTCAAAGCCATACCGGGTTATAAAAGAGGCGCCTACTCAGTCTACCAGGATTTGCTCCGCTCGGACCAGCGCGATACTATCAGACGTTTGGGCCTCTATAACGTTGGCTTAAATGAACTGCCGGCAGTCGTAGCGGAGTGCACAAACCTGATCGAGCTTGACATCAGTGCCTGTAAGATCAGTAACCTTCCGGTGTGGCTCAGTGACCTGAACCATCTTGAGACAATTGTCGTCAGTAAGAGCAACATCAGAAGGCTGCGTCTCCGGATAAATCCGAACCACTCTTTAAAACATCTCGATCTGTCTTATAACAACCTAAGGAGGATTCCTCGGGGAATCCGAAATTGCGATTCCCTCCAGTACCTGAATCTTTCGGGCAATCGGATAAAGCGACTTCCCGCGTTTCTCCGACATTGCCCGATGCTCTCCTACATAAACATCAGCTATAACCGCATTCGAAGCAACAAAATCAGGGTTCGTTCAAATCCGAACCTCGTGGGCATAAACCTTTCACACAACCGGTTGACCGATCTCCCGTTTTCGCTGGCGAACTTTGAGAACCTGCAAGAGATAGACCTGTCTCATAACAGGGTTGAAAAGATACAGAAGGAGATTGCTGGCAACAGTCTCCGGGTACTCAGCCTATACAACAACAGACTGGATCATATTCCGGAAAGGGTCTTCGAGCTTTCCGGCTTGGAAAAGCTTGATTTGAGTTTCAACCTGGTAGATGTTGTGTCTCCGGATATCCGGAATTTGAAGAACCTTACATTCCTTTCGCTCTCCGATAACCAACTCGTCGAATTGCCGAATGAGATTGTCGCGCTGACGCATTTGAAAAGTCTTTTTCTAAAGGACAATCAGTTAACACGATTGCCGGAAAGCCTGTGCAATCTTCAATTACTAAAACTTGACGTGGGCTTCAACAGGTTCCGGGACTTTCCTTTATGTGTTTTGAATTGCAAAGGCCTGGAGGAACTATATATCAACGATAACCTGATTAAGAGCATACCGGACGAACTGCTGGCGATGCGAAAACTCCGGGTTTTCTATGTGGACGGCAACGCTGCAGAGAATGACCGAGATTCGGTGCGGGCCATCATGGACGCATTCCGTGCGAGGGGTGTTGAGGTAAAGTATTAAGAGTAGACATAATCACCGATAATTTTTATACATTAATAACAGATATCCAGTCGCAGCCATGTTAAAGAACATCTTTACCTCCACGGTCCGCAGCATTTGGAAGAACAGAGGCATCAGTTTTCTGAATATCGCTGGACTTACCCTGGGACTAACCTCCTTTCTTCTCGTTGCACTTTATGTGATCGATGAGATAAGATACGACCGATACAATACAAAGCACGATCGCATATTCAGAGTATACACGGAACTGAAATACAACGATGCGGTCACTTCGTTTGCTGTGTCTGCCCCACCACTAGGTGAAGCATTGGTGAATAGCTTTCCGGAGGTTGAACAATCAGCCAGACTGATGCCCTTGCGAAATGTCCGGTTTAAAAAGGACGGCGAAATTCTAAGGGAGGACAACGTTTATTATGCGGATCCCAACCTCTTCGCGATTTTTACGTTGCCTGCGGTTCAGGGAGATCCCGTTGCAGCGTTGAAGGAACCCGGCAGCATAGTCATTACCCAATCCGCGGCGGAACGGTATTTCAACTCCACGGATGTGGTGGGAAAGAGAATCGCTCAGGCGGATGACTCCACGTTTCTTGAAGTGGGTGCCGTGATCAAGGATATGCCTTCACAATCCCACTTCCATGCGGATTTTTTTCTTTCGCTTGCTTCCAATCGCTCCGCTGCAAGTACAAACTTCAACCAGTTTAGCTTTCACACTTATGTTTTGGTGACAGCCCGCGCAAACAAGGGCGCCCTTGAAGCAAAATTGCCATCCTTCCTCAGAAAGCATCTTAGCGAAAACCTGGATATGGACAAGTTTGAGAAAGGCGGCAATTATATTCACGTTGGACTTACATCACTTGAGGAAATTCACCTTCACTCGAACAGGCAACGGGAGCTCGAAGCCAACGGTGACATTCACTATGTCTACATCTTTTCCGCCGTTGCGGTCCTGATCCTTTTTTTGGCGTGCGTCAATTTTATGAATCTTTCGACTGCGCGTTCGGCGGACCGCGCACGTGAAGTTGGCATCCGCAAAGTGCTCGGATCACTCCGTAAGACGCTAATCGCACAGTTCCTGGCCGAGTCCATTTTGCTGACAATGCTTTCGATTTTTGTCGCCTGTTTTCTTGCCTGGCAGCTATTACCCATCTTTAATGAGATCGCAGGGAAAAGCATCTCAATGACCTTTGGCGATTTTGCATGGATGGGTCCCGTGATGGCAGGGCTCGCTTTTACTGTCGGGATAGTAGCCGGCTTTTATCCTGCGTTTTTTCTTTCACGCTTCCAGCCGATCCATGTGCTGAAAGGAAAATTATCGACTGGTTTTAAGGGCCGTACACTGAGAAGGGTACTCGTTATTTTCCAGTTTTCGACCTCCACGTTTCTGATCGTCGGTGCGTTCGTGATTTACCACCAGCTTTCATACCTCCTGAAGAAAGACGTCGGCTTTGACCGCGAGCAAGTGCTCAGCATCAAGTATGTCAGCGTACTTGAGAATCCGAACATTCTCAAGGAGCAGGTAAAAGAATTATCGGGAGTGAGGGATGTTTCTATCTCCGGATATCTTCCGACTGGCGGCTCACGACAACCGAACAATCTATCGGTCCATGGACAAGAGGGAATCTTGAGTGAGTTCTGGCTTGTGGACGCCGATTATATAAAGACATTAGGGATGACGCTGGTAGCCGGAAGAGATTTTTCCAACCAACTTGCCACAGATTCATCTGCCATTATCATTAATGAGACTGCCGCGAAAATGCTCGGCATTTCAGAGGGTGCCTTGAACGATGTAGTCCGTGCGGGGCCAGTCGGAGGTTTCAAAGATTACAATGTCATCGGAATTGTAAAGGATTTCAACTTTAATTCGATGCGTGACAACATCACACCGCTTGCTATGATCATCGGTTCAGACTGGTCGGCCTCGTTAAATGTCAGGGTGGCGGGAGCGGAAATGGCCACGGTACTTGGACAAATTGAAAGGCGATGGAAAGAACTGATGCCTGCGCAGGAATTCGACTATTCATTTATGGATCAGGATTTTGAGGCGATCTATAAGACCGAGCTGAAGATGGAGAATCTTTTTATGATCTTTGCATTCCTGGCAATTGCCATAGCGTGCTTCGGCCTTTTCGGGCTGTCAGCTTACGCCACCGAACAGCGCAGCAAGGAAATGAGCATCCGGAAAATTCTTGGTGCGACGCTTGCGAACCTCGTAGCCACGCTTTCCCTTGACTTTATCAAACCTGTGTTGGCGGCCATCCTGATTACCCTTCCACTGGCGTGGCTGGCGATGGAAAAATGGTTACAATCATTTGCTTACCGTGAGACCGTTTCAGTCTGGACTTTTATCATCATTGGGGTTAGCATAGTTTTCGTCGCCATGGCAACGATCAGCTTCCAATGTACACGGGCCGCATTGGTGAATCCGGCGGAAACTTTGAAAAGTGAGTGAACGACTGATCTGGATTATTCCTCCCAGCGAGGTCAGTCTTTCGTTGCCGCCGCTTTCTGAGCGGGCTCAGTCACGTCCTTAAACATGAGCATGTCGGATAGCCGTGATGATGCCCCATCGTAAAATCCGTTTTCGTGCTCGAAGCCTTTCGGATTTTTCCAGGTGCCGAACAAGATGTCGTAAATAGCTATGTCGGAATAATTGTATGCGTGAATTCCTCGCGCGTGGTGCACGACATGCGCTTCCGGGCGTTGGACGACGTAGCCAATCCAGGTCGGCGTGTGAATATTGGCATGCTGGAACATGGCGAAAAAAGTATTTGTCAGCAGAATTATGGTAGACGCCTGTGGGCTAAATCCTGCAACCAATACCAGTAGTAAACTACCCAGGAACGTGTAACCGATCATATCCATCGGACTGAACAGGAAAGCACCGTAGGTGTCGATGCGCTCCGCACTGTGATGCATCTGGTGAAACACGCGCCACAGCATATTGTTTTTATGCATGGACCTGTGCCATACGTATACTCCAAGCTGATAAAGCATGACTCCTACAACTGCTCCGCCAGCAGTGCCCAACCCTGTGAGGTCGAACATCTGGTGCGCGGAGAGATATTCATCCCAAAAAAGAGGCAGGTAGCTGGAGAGGTAAAAGTAGATTCCAAAAAAAAGTAGTCCTTTAAGTTTCCAGTATTTTATCCCGGGCAAGGGTCGGGCGGGAAACAAAGCCTCCCAGACCATGAGGCCTGCGTACAGCGCTATTACGATGAGGCTTATCGGGTCAAGCAAGATTTCCAGTGGTGTTGGCATAATTGGTTTCGTTATATGCCCAAAGGAACGGACAGAAGGCGTCGGGGGCTTTTCTCAGAAGTTTAACTTTTTTGCTTATCGGACCCGGAATAGTCAGGTGCGCCCACTTATTGGTTTTTATACTGCAGAGGCGACATGCCGTACTTTTCTTTAAAGATCCGGCTGAAGTGCGAAAGGTTTTCGAAACCGCTATTGAATGCCACCTGGCTTACAGATTTGTTGCTGGTCTCGATTAGTAACTTTGCATGATCCAGCCTTTTTTGCGTCAGCCACTTGCCTGGACTGGTCCCGTAATATTCGGTGAATTCTCTTTTGAAAGCAGAAGGACTGCGATGGGCCATTCGAGCGAATTGCGCGATAGTAAGGTTGAACATGTAGTTCGTTTCCATGATTTGCCACAATGGGATCTTTTCAATGTGAATAAGACTAACAGCGTGCGCCAGCAGTGCCGCGTTGGCCGGATCTAAAAACAGATTAAAAAGAAGCTCTTTGAACTTAAGCTCAAGCAGCCCTTCCGCCGGAGGGGTGGGTTGTTTAAAGTAGGGGAGGATACTATAGAAAAATGCGCGGGTGGTTTCGTTGACATTGATTTCAATCAGCATATCGCTTGGTGGTTCCGGAAGCCCCTTCAGTGGCAGGTATTGGTAATACTCATCTACTACCTTTCGAAAAAAACTGTCCTGGAAGTAGAAGGCGAGCACTTCCCATCCAACAAGTTCCGGCAGTTCCTGAAGGTAGGCCGTCTTGCGAGTAAGGAGGCAGGAATGCCGGGTGAGGGTCCACGACTTTCCGTTGTGATACATGGTGCGAGAACCTTCGAGCGTAAACATGATCTCGTTGTAGTGCGAGAAAAGTTGTATCTGCTTGTCTACCTGAGGGCACCTGTAATACAGGAAAAGAGCGTCTTTGACCGATAGCTGTGTGAAGGCAACCGGGTCGGCAATTGTGTCATCGTAGTTGTTGGATACCAGGCTCATGCGGCAGACTAATCAGTCAAGTTAAGAATTTTCTTTCTAGGGGCATAACGGGTACCCGGACCATAAGGTTATAAATTGGAATCTTGTTCTGATTCCGCAGTTCTTTTTTTATACATTGTAATTCTATCCTTGTTGCATTTTTTGCGTTAATGCCGGAAGGGACCACAATTCATGGCCGTTTTTTCAATTAGGGCTTGAGGGTACCGGGTGAGATTAATTGATCCATGCGAGATTTCGGCGCTGAAAATTCAACTAATTTATAAACGACTAACAAACAACGAATGAAAAACAGGCTTATACTATCACTTCTTCTTCTGGCGGCAAGCTATGGTGCCGTTGGCCAGGAGATGCGCTCGCGAAAATCCGGAAAGCATAGCCCGGTTGTTGACGAAAGTGGATTGATCAAGGTGTCGATCATGTACCCTTTCACGGAAGGTAAGAAATTTGACATGGGGTATTATGAAAATAAACACATGCCTATGGTCGCGGGTTTTCTTGGCTCGAATCTGGTGCGGTACACCATTGAAAAGGGCCTCGCCAGCGGTATCCCCGGGCAGCCGTTGTCTTATGTGGCAATAGGAGCGTTTTATGTAAAAAGCCTTGAGGACTATCAGGCTGCAATTGCGCCGAAAAGAGACCTTATCAGAGAGGACTTCGCTAACTACACTGAAGTATCACCAGTAATTCTGGTTAGTGAAGTTGTGCGGTGATGGCGTCGTAGACTGAAGGCGGAAGGGCCTGATTATTCCGGAATCAGATTGACAAGGTTTTGGAGCAACGCACCGAAGCACCAAACCGCCTAAATTAATCTCTCAATCTTGTGGACATACAATCGATCAAATAGAAGATGATGATGTTTTATTTGGTGAACGCACTCGTGATCCCGCCGGCTATATTTTTTGCAGGTAACTTTTATCGCTATAAAAGAGAGGAGATCATATTCAAGGACCTTTGGATAAGTGTCACTTTATTCTCCATAACCGTGATCGTGACAACCCTGCAATTCATTTTCCCGGAAGTAATTCCGGCGCTGAATCGCGACAGGGAGGCCATTCTCTCGGGGGAGGTGTGGCGGTTTATCACGGCTCTTTTCATTCAACCCATGGGAATAGGGCAATGCGTGTTTAATGGGTTATTCTTTATCTCTTTTGTACCGATTGCTGAGCGCCTTTACGGCCGCAGGGTCTTGCTGATCTTTTTTGCTACAGGTCTGGTTGGACAAATAGTTAACTTCTACTGGGAGACAACGCCCGGAGGTTTACCAACCAGTGGTGGCGGTTCATCAACGGCATTATTTGGCGCCGCCGGTTCATTGATGGCCTACATACTTTCCAATCGAACGGTTTTTCCAAAGGGGTTTCTCTTAATACCGATCGCTGTGCTACTGGGTGCAATCATACTCGTATTCTATGAGGACGGCCATGCCCCTGCATTATTGTTTGGTGCAGCCCTGGGCATAATGCTCCGCAGGGGTGCCCGAACAATTGCCCCCTTTCCACAGGTACAACACTGAAGGACTTTGAGGCGCAGGAAGTTTTTCCGGTCCGTGCAGTGGACCCACTACGCAATGAACTGATGCTGCGTGGCCAGGCGGATCAGCGTGGCGGTATTCCGGGCGTCGAACTTCGATAATAGATTCTTGCGGTGGGTATCCACAGTTGCCGGGCTGATGAATAGTTTTTCGGCAACTTCATTGTTTGTCAGCCCTTCGGCAATAAGGCTGAGCACTTCTTTTTCTCTTCGCGTTAGGACTGGCCTGCCGGCGGCGTTCTTTTGTATCGCGAGCGCAATCTCACCACTCAGATACTTCTCTCCCCGCATGCATGCTGCTATTCCCTCCAACAGTTCCTCTCTTGTTCCGTTTTTCAACACATAACCCAGCGCGCCGTTTTCGAGCATCTTTTCTACCATGCTTTGTTGGCCGAATGTGCTGAGTCCGATGACGCGGACTGCAGGATGTTTCGTTCTTACTTCCTTGCAGAGATCGATGCCGTTTCTGTCCGGAAGGTTTATGTCCATCAGGACCACATCGGGAAGAGCGTTTTGTAGAAAAGCCATACATGAAGTTGCCGTCATGGCGTGACCGATTAGCTCGATGTCGGTTTCGTGCGACAGCAACGACCGAATACCTTCAATAATCATGTAATGATCATCCACAATAAAAATCTTCGTTGCCATATTTCTTACAATTTTACGTCAAGATGAACTGACGTTCCGTTTGTTTTGTCGGAACGCACCTCAAGCGTTCCCCTCAGGAACTCCACTCTGCTTTGTATGTTACTCCAGCCGGCACCCTTCGATCGCTCAAGTATGGCGGTATCAAATCCGACGCCATCGTCTTCAACCGTGACATCCAGTTTTTCTCCCGCCATCGTTATTTGCACAATTGCGTTTCGTGCCTTCGCATGCTTTATCACATTGTTGATCAGTTCCTGGACAATCCGATAAATTGTAATGCTGACGGTTTGGCTCACTTTCAGTCTGTCTAAATTCATAGATTGATACGTGATACTCAAGGCGCCACTTTGGGTGATGTCGCTGCAAAAATCCTTTAACGCTGCATCCAGTCCGAACCGGATGAGCGACTCCGGCATCATGTTGTGTGCCACCCGACGCATTTCTTTTATTGAACTATCAAGCATGTCCATGCTGCGTTCAAAGGCCTGATGATTCTCAGGCGTCATTATGATGTTCTCTTTCATGGTGCTAAACGAATATCTGATACCCGATAACATGCCTCCAAGGCCGTCATGCAGATCCTTGGCAAGGCGCGTTCGTTCCTGTTCTTCGCCTTTCAGAACTGCTTCCGTGGCCGACAGCTGTTTTTCAGTTTCAAGCTCGGATATTCTTTGCTGCTGTAATTTTTGCTTTTGTTTAAAGGTTCTATAGGTTAGCAATGAAATGATAAGCAGGCTCACGCCGGCTCCGCCGAGCATGTAGTTTGCGATCAATCTTTGTCTCAACTTATCGTCCTGCAGTTTGATTTGCTCCGTTTTATTCTCCGTCTCATATTTGGTTTCAAGTTCAGCGGCGTACTCCGCCAACCGCATTTCGTCTTGCTTTTCACTTATCGAATCCCACTTTAAGTCGTAATAATTGCCTGCCGGAAAGTCGTGCTGAGCAAACTTCAACCGCGACATAAGTGAGTATGCGGACATCACCAGGTCGGTCAGAGAGTCCACCCTGGCAATCTGGATTCCTTTGAAAAGCTCCTCTTCCGCCTCCCTGAACTTCTTGTGGAGTGCAAAATTATATGCGTTGTTGATACATTGCAGGCACTTTAACTGACCGGATACTGAAGGATCGGAGTCGAGGTATTGGTTGAGTAATTTTGTGCTTTCCGCAAGACCGGATGCGTTTCCCAGATTGTAATAGGCCACGCCAAGGTTTACCAACGCATATCGGATCGAGCGCTGCCTTTTTACACGCTTGCCAATCTCATATTGCCTTTTGAGCAAATCTATTGCCTCCAGGTTTTTGTTCGTTCTTAGATAGCAAAGAGCGGTGTTGTTGATGGCGATCAGCAAGCCGACCGTATCGACATACCGCACGCCTGATTCAATGCCTTTCAGTCCGTATTCAATCGCCTTGTCATATTGATTCAGGTCCATGTAAAGCCAGGAAAGGTTGCCATAGTTGGCTGCAATGTTTGCAGTATCTCCAATTTCACGTGTCAGCCTAATCGAGTATACGGCATATTTTACTGCCGAGTCATTCATCTTTAGATTGTGATAGAGGTTGAACAACGCTCTATAGGACGTCGCTTCCTGGAACCTGTTGTTGTTTTCCTGTGCGACCTGTATTGATTTTAGACAATACTCGAGGGCGCGTTGAAATTCGCGTTGCGCGTGATAGATTTTTACAAAATGGTGATAGCAGCGGTGCGCGTAGGTGTCCAGGTGCTTTTCCAGGACCAAGGCCTCACAGCGCTTATTAAAGTAAAGTGCAGAGTCGACATCGAGCATGAGATATTTTTCACTGATCTCAAGCAGTACTTTGGCTGTGCTTGTGTCGGACTTTGTCTGCGGAAGTTCTCTTAATAGATCGACAAGATTTCGGGACTGCCCAACTGTAAAGTTCGCGTGCAGGGACAACAGGATGAGAGCCGAAATGATTTTCATCTTAAACAAGATACACAGTTCCTTTCACATTGCGAATAACCTTAAAAGCAAGGTATGGCGTATCCCCCTTTTCCGGGATTTTTAAAATGTTGGGGTTGATCGGTCAGCTACACCTTTTCAGGGATTTTGATTTGCGGTGATGAAATATCATGTTTTTACGGGATGCCAAAGAAAGGTCGCTAGGGGATATTTGTTATGACGGAATTTATGGGGCCCCCCAAGGTCTTATGAGGATTTTGTCGCACGCTAATTCTTCGTGTTAATAAACCGCATATCCCTACAGTATGAAAACGTACAGAGACATCAAACCAATCATCCGGGTCGGTATTACGGTGATCGTGATGCTGGTCGCGTCGGGCTTTCAGCTACTATCTTATTCACAGTCGAAACCAAAAAAGGACGCGCCTCCTACCCAGAAGGAGATGGAAGAGATGATGCGGGAAGTTCAAGCGGAAATGGACAACATGAGTGACGAGGATAAGAAGGTGTTGGACAGCATGGGATTTAGTATGCCCTCATTGAACATGCCTAAGCTCACGGATAAACAAATTGCTGAAGCTTATGAAAATGAGGCGAGGATAGTGCCGAAGAAAAATACTGGCCGAATTTCGAGTATTTCCAAAGCACCGCTAACTGATGCGACGATCCGGACGTTCCTCTCCACTACACACGCGAAAGTAGCCGCAACCTTGACGCCTGCAGCAAAAACGAAGGGCGAGGAAATTACTAAGCTGGTAAAGACACAATACAATTCTCCGGTTGCTACGGGAAACGCGGCGGCGGGTCTCTGGATGTTGGGAAGGTCGAAGCTCGCCCTCTACGTGATGGGGAAAGCTTGCCTGGATGATCCCGCCAACTCTGACAACACGAATAACTACGCGGCCATGCTTTCGATGAGCGGTGCGGAGGAGTTCGCAATTCCACTGCTCGAAAAACTAAACAAGCAGTTTCCCGGAAACAGCACAATTCTCAACAACCTTGGCCAAGCCTGGTTTGGTTTGGGTGACATAGACAAGGCAAACACCTACCTCGATAATGTTATTCGCATCTACGCCTGGCATCCTCAAGCTAATTACACCAAATCATTTATTGAAGAAAGCAAAGGCAACACGAAGGGAGCCGTTGAGGCGGTGAAACGAAGCATCAAGAAAGCGTATAGTCCCGAGAAGGAAACCCGGTTAAACAAGTTGGGCTCCAAACTAAAAAGTGACGACCTGAATTGGGACCCGCCGATGCCTCAGGACCCCCTGGGCCTCGAGAAGTTTAAATGGCCGGAATATCCGAAAACGGTGGTTGAAAATGCGCCGCTGAAAATTGAATGGGATCTGTTCAAGGCGTCATGCAATGCAGAAATCGAGCGGCTCCAGGCCCAACAACGGAAGCTGGAGCAGGAAATGGCTACCATCAGTCAAGCCCGAATGTCGAAACTATTGAAGGCAGGACAAGCGGGGCAATACGTCGCTCCTTTGCCGCCAATGGCAGCGAAAGCAACGGCGAAGCTAAAATACCTTGTTGATGGAAAGGATGGACAACTTGCTAACAACTACAAGCGCAAGGGCGAAGCCTTGGCAAAAGCATACGAGCAGGCGGGCGACCTTGAAGAGACACTCTCCAAACAGCTTGAAGCAATCCGGATAAAATATGAGGACAAATTTGGTGAAGGGAAACCCAATCCATTTGATGCGGCGTGCGGTGAGGAGAACGCTGCAAAGAATAATTTCCTGGCCAAATCCAATGCGCTCCTGAATGCTGCTTCCAACGACTTCCTCGATTTCCTTCGAAGGAAAACGAATGACGAAATGTACTATTACCAGTATACGATGTGGCCGGAGGTTTTCGAGCCGACTAAAGTGAACGCCAAAATAGCATGGCTCACCACTGTCCGAAACCAAAAAGTAATGTTTCAGGATAAGAGCAGCTGGTGTCAGCCGACATCTCAGAAAAAGAAAGATGGACCATTTAAGCTCGCCGAGTTCGATGATGTGCACTGCGAATACCATAGCATGCTTACAACACCGGTGGGGACGATTCGAACGGACTGCAGCAGGATGACCTCTGAACTGGATTTGAAATTTGTGAAGCTTGGACTGAAGCAGGATATGAACAAGGAAACGTTTGGCGATCAGTTCATGAGCTGTTCCGTAGAAGTTGGCGCTGGGGTCAGCGTAGGGTCAAGAAACCTTGGACCGATAAAGGCTGAGGCGAGTATCGGCGGAGCAGTGGCCATGGAATTCGATCGCACGGGAATTACAGATGTAATTCTTAAGGGCTCCGCGGGAATAAGCGTAGGTACCGACATCATCAAGGATGGTAGTGACGCCTCGGGAATGAAGGTGGGGACGGATATGAAAGATGGCGGTGCGAATGATGTCGGTGTGATAAAAGATTTGCAGTTGGAGGTAGGTGTTAAAGGCCAGGTGAGCATGATCAGTGGAATATCATCGGTAGGGGGAAGCGGACTTTTTGAATAAGCTTTAAAGAATAGTCGCGTACAACCGACATTCAGGATACGTCATCACACACCAAAGTATTAATGTTATGAATAGCATCCAACGTCTGATTGTGGCTTTGTTTATCATTTCTTCATCCGCTGCGTTTGCGCAACCGATCCCCAGGGAGTCAATTGAAGACCGCACAATTGGCTGGATGAAATCCTATCACTTTAATGGAGCGAAGGAGCCGCTGAAGGTTGACGACAAGCTTTATTCAGTGAATCAATTGTCAATCGCGGATTCGCTTGCCAACTGGATGTACGCGAGCTACATGCCCAAGGGAGGTCTTGGGGAACTAAAAAAGTCAGTCTCGGAAAAACTGGGACTGTACAACCAATACACTGCGGGGAAGCCACAAAGTTACGGCGCTTATTCAAAAACATATTCGGAGTTGAAATATGACAATAATAAGAAGATCGTGCCGGTAACGAATAGTCACAGTTACTGGGGAATATTTGCGAATCAAGTGCCCGGCGATTGGGGCGTACGCGACATCTGCACACCGACGAAATATTATTTCACGATGCCCTCCGGTGACGACGAATTCGCTGACGCGCGGATCACACGCCAACTCGATCTTTCAAAGGTACTCAGCATAGCTCCCTATATCTCTTTCTGGGTTAAGAATATGGGATACGGCCAGGGCATGGAGCATGTTCTGTTGTGCAAAGACAATAAGTCGCCGTTCGTAAACATTACAAGGGGCGAATACCTGGAGGCGTGGGAAGCCGGGATCACCGCATATTACAATGCTGAGGCGAAGAAGATTCCGGAAAGAGAACAAGGCATCCAAAAAAGGATAGACGCTGAAATGAAATTGCTGAACGAGAAGGTTCAACGATTCAAGGACGGATTACAGGCGAATAAGGACAAGTACAAGAATCGGCTGGGGGAACCTGCTCTCACTAAGGCGCAGCCCTCCATCATAGATCTTGAAAATGCGCGAGACGTGTTCACAGGCTCCTATTTGGATGAGACGCAACCGGACTCAGATTTGGTTCCGGTCTATAAGGTTGACCCAACCGTCGCCGAGCTGTGCAAGAAAGACAAACCTCAGTGGATACTCGTCAGTTGGGACTACTACCCTTCCACCGACCCGGTACAAAACCAGCAGCATGACGCCGTTATCAACAATTTCAATTTTACGCATGTCTACAATTTCTTTTTCTATCCTGAGAAGGTGAAAGGAAAGCCCTACAAACCGCTTCGGTCTCCTACTTATAAAGAGGTTGTGGAAACCAAAGCGGCGTCAGCGGCAAACAAGAGAAACAACGCTGACGCACGCATTCACTTTTTTGAGGATTTTTCAACCACGGCAATTGGCAAGCAACCCCTTGGCTGGAAGGCGAAGATGGGCAACAACGGTACGAGCACTGTTACGAGACTCAACGGGTTGGAGGGCAACTGGGCCGTGATGAATGGAAGGTCTATGACTCCCGATCAACTCAGAACGCCGTTGCCACAAAATTTTACTTTGAGCTATGAACTGGTAGCCTCGCAAAATTTTACATGGGGCGCGCGAGGAATGACGCTTCAGCTGTCTAAAGATACTTCACCGGGAAATGCGGAGTCCTTCATCAAACTTAAGCTGCGTCCTGGTTTTGACGGAAGAAACGGCGAAGCGGAAGTAGAAACGAAGTTCCCCTATCCTCCGGGCTATTCCTCAGGAACCAAATGGGTTGCCGCGCCGGGATTTTCCAATAACAAACAGAACAATCGCATCAGGGTTTCCATCGCAAAGAAGGAGGAAAGGCTTGAGATATTTATCGACGATCAAAAGATCATTGAATACGAAAAGGCGATTCCCGCGGCGTTGCTCTTCAATGCTTTGTCGTTTTATCCCGGAGAAAACACGGGCGAGAATGACAAGTACTACATCAGCAACATCACGATCACGAAAGACTAAACGTTATGACCGGCGTCAATCTGTATCCATCATTCTAAAATTAAATACTTATGAAAAGATTTTGGCTGCTCTTTGTACTGTTCGCCATGTGTCGGATGGTATTGGCCCAACTAACTCCCGTCAGGAAGAACACTTCCGTATTGACTCCAGCGGTCCTTACACCCGTTCAGGCCACAGACATCGACTTTGCAAACGGAAGTTTTGAAAACGGTCTTTCAGGCTGGGTCGCTGAAGGAAACGCGTTTGCAAACCAACCTACATTCGGTGACAACGTGCTAACTACGCGCGTCCTCTATCAAATGGAGTTGAATAATGGAGGCATCGGCGGTGACTACTGGAAAGATCAGGGATACAATGTTGGCAGGAGTGGAAACTATTGGATTGGCACCTATGAACGGACTGTCAAAGATAGTTTCTTTCAAACGCAAGGTGACGGTCCGACCGGAACACTAACATCGTCGGAGTTTACGCTTACATCCAACTATTGCTACTTCACCATAGGCGGCGGATCTGATCCGCAACGACTATATGTTGAATTGCAAATCAAACAACCGGACGGTAGTTGGTCGTCAGCGATCAAAAAATCATCTTTTCGAAACAGCGAGGTCATGTACCGCGAACGCATGGATATTGCTCCTTTTAAGGGGCAGGTTGCGCGGCTAAGAATTGTAGATGCCAGCAGCGGCGGGTGGGGACACATCAACGTCGACAACTTCCGCTTTACAAATACGATGCTTGATGGAATCACCTTATCCGAAAACGGAAGGTCTTATGAAGTAGACGTGAATGCGCCTGTGTGGGGGATGGCAGACACCCATGCTCATCCGGCGCACGAAGAGGGTTTCGGAAAGTACCTGATCACGGGCAAGGCCACAACGCCCCTGGAGCAAACTTATAGCAATGACCTGTGTGTCCATAATCACGGAGCGTTGGGCACCTTTATCATGCGCAAGCCATTCATCATGGGCGCTGACCCGCATGAAGCATCGGGATGGCCGGACTTCATTGAGTTTCCCCGGTTTAACTCCAAGACACATCAGCAACAACACGTCGAGTTCCTGAACCGTGCATGGCAGGGAGGTATGCGATTGATTTGCGCCCTTTCCATCAACAATATGTATGTGCCTTCGCTGGCAATGGGCCCCGGTAATGACGGAACGCCATTCGATGACGAGACGGTGTTGATGAAGCAGATCGACCAGATAAAAATGATGGTGGCGCAGAATTCTTCATGGATGGAAATAGCGCTTAGTCCGAAAGATGCCCGGCGAATTATTTTGCAAGGGAAACTTGCGATTGTGTTGGGAGTGGAAGCCGACAATCTGGGAAATTTTAAAGCGGAAACGTACAACTGGGTGGACAAAAACCCTGGAGCGCTTTGGAATAATCCGCTTGTTACCCTTACGGAAGCAAATGCGGATCAGCTTCTGGATGCAAAGCTCACGGAGTACAGATTCAAAGGCATCCGGCAGATCACACCTATCCACTATATCTCGGGGCTCTTTGGTGGCGCCGCGGTTTTTCGGGCGGAGCTGGCAGTCTTGCAGTCGGCTTTTAATAATGACGTGAAAGTCAAAGCCGCAGTCGAGAAGCGAATACCGTTTTCGCTTTACTCAGATTTCACGATGCTGACCGCCTTCAGCAATCCGCCAATTGTGACGAAAGATGCCTATGCCTCCTTGATAAAAAGCTTTGGCGGGCCTACCAATCTGAGCACTATCAATACGCTCGGACTGACCAACATTGGCAATAAGCTTATCCAGAAAATGATGGTGAATGGTTTTATCATTGACAGCGAGCACATGGGCTACGAAACGAAGGACAATGTCCTTTCGGTTGCGGGGGCAAGAGGGTATCCGATCATTTCATCCCATACGGATCCCGCGGGCCTGAGCCTCACGTGGACGGGGTCACCTGTTGAATTCAAGGATAATTTTGGATCAAAGGATAACCAGATATTTAATCAGCGAAATTTTGGCACGACGAACATACGCAACCTGGCAAATGAGTTCGAGATGGCGGATGAACATTTTACCAAGATTTTTAACAGTGGCGGAACGGTCGGTGTTTTTATGCTTCCGTATTTCAAAAATTCATACAACGGATATCTGGGAGCTGTCGCCAACGACTGTGCTGGAAGCACCAAAACATTTGCCCAGATGTATCTGTACTGCCTGGAGAAGATGAATATGCGAGGAGTGGCCGTCGCCAGTGACCGGGGGATGACTGATTTTATCGGCCCCAGGTTTGGACCAAACTCCGCGTACGGGCTGAAGGATGAAAAGCTCATGAGCATGAAAATAAACGCCCGAAAGGACCAGCGGCTAGCGCAGCGAAATGGCGTGCGTTATGATGTTCCGATGACGACGTACCACGCCGAATGGTATGAGAACCTTGAAATGAAAGGTGGCATCCTGAGCATTCTGGACGAGATCATCGTCACGTATCTTGAAGAAGATA
The DNA here is from genome assembly GCA_044507775.1 of Flammeovirgaceae bacterium. GTDB lineage: Bacteria > Bacteroidota > Bacteroidia > Cytophagales > Cyclobacteriaceae > Chryseosolibacter. Next base: position 149,031 of record JBIQIY010000008.1, read on the forward strand.
TTTGGAAGGCGTTAGCCGCCTATGAAGCTGGTATCGGCGTTGAGAGAGTACCACTTAGCCGTGAAGTGTTGAAACTAGCCCGCATCAAGAATTTTTACCAGGGCCTTATGACTTCCAGTATGGATGACCCCGTGATAAAAGATGCGAGTTACTTTGAAAAGGCGGCTATGTTCTGCGTAAAGAACAACGTAAGCGTTACCTCACTTCCTGGATTTTCCTCATGGTTTGACTTCGATAAGGAGTATGTCACCACTCTGCACAATACCATTGTACCTGTATGGCATTCGTGGCAGTCCAAGTATGGCAACAATCAACCGCTGCGCCGATACAAGACCGGTAACCGCTACTGGGACTTTAACACCGATGGCATGGCACACTATGGATTGATGCCCGATTTCCTGCAAGACCTCCGGAATATCGGCACTCCGAACCTGTCTGTCCTTCTCAACAGTGCCGAAGATTACATTCAGATGTGGGAGAAGGCGCAGGCTGCTTCTGGTACAGGTCCGGCGAACGTTCAACCAATCGATCCCGTGGCCCCGACCCGGACGCCTTCGACCACGCCAACGAAGTTTCGCGTAACAAATTAACCTGCCCTTAAATCAAAGATCCGTATGACTAATATCTCGCGAATGAAGTCGGTAGTTGTTTTGCTACTGTCGGCTTGTGCACTCGCATCGAATGCGCAACAGGTGAGTTTTGATATAGCCACCTACACGGTTCCGAAAGGTTGGAAAAAAATGGATAGTAAAGAAGATGTAGCGGGCTATGCCATTACCAATAACAAGAAAGGTACGTATTGTCAACTGGCTATTTACAAGAGCATGGCCAGCATGGGCAACGCCAGCCAGGATTTTGAAACCGAGTGGCAAGACTTGATAGCGAAGCCATACCAGGTAAGCACGGGGCGGGAAGAAGGACCTGCGGCGTCGGATGAAGGGTGGGAGATTAAAACCGGCGTGGCGCCTTTCGATTTCAACGGAGGAAAGTCAATCGCGATGCTCGTGACGGCAAGTGGTTATGCTACGCGAATGAGTGTCGTCATACTGACGAACACGAAGGATTATGACGGCGAAATTTCCAAGTTCATTGAATCATTTCAATTAAAACCACCAGCAGTGAGTTACCAACCCGCTAACGTCGTTACGGCAAATAATGATGGAAGGCCCTCGCTGATTGGTTCCTGGGGTAAGAGCTCGAGTGTTCACACAACTTACGGGGATCCTGTGTCAGCCGGGAGTGCGGGCTATGGCAAACAGCAATACACGTTCAATCAGGATGGGACATACTCTTTTGTGGCCAATACCTTCAGGTCATCCTACAACGAAATACTCCTGATACGGGAGCATGGAAAATATCTTGTCAATGGAAGTGACCTTACGATTATTCCGGAAGAAAGTGCGATTGAATCATGGAGCAAGAAATCAGGCACCGATAAATTTGATAAACTGCTGCGTACGCAGAAACGCGATCTGGAAAAAGTTACCTATCAATACACACTGCATTTCTTTTCCGGTATAACGGAATGGAACCTTGTGTTGCAGGCAGGTGGAAAGGTCACAGAACGCGACGGTCCGTTTGGCAACAACGAAACATTCAGCAATGCATGGTATTTCCGGCCGATTTCCAGCACGAATACACCCATCGAGGTACCTCCGACGGAAGCTGCTCCGAAGAATACTGGCCAGTCTGCGAAACCATCGGCAAGCAAAAGCTTTCAATTTTCAGTTACCAATTTCGACGACGGCTGGACGAGCACAGTTTATGACGATTGGTAATGGTTTCCAAAGGCGAAATAAAGGCGCTTCTTCACTACCCTACCAATCGCATCGATGTTTCGAGCGCCGATTACGCAACCATTGGGCAAAACGCCTGGAATACTTTGATTTCGCCGAGGTATCGTGACATCCAAAACTACTTTCAGTTTCGCGGAAGTCTCGATTCCGAACGCCCATACTTTGTTTCTGCGGATCTTGTGGACAATGTTTCAGGAAAGCGATCCTACGTTGTACTTTTTAAAAGAGGAGCGAGTGGGTGGATTGAATTCATATCGCCCGACAAGGCTTCATTTGTTAGAATGTCTGGTATTGATATAAACACTATTGACTACTACGTGGATTCCAAAATATGGGAACCAATTCAAAATTTGGCCGGCTACAACAAGTTTCCTGTCGGCGCAACCGATCTGGAAGGGAAGTGGACGAACAATTTTTCGGGCATGACGCAATATGTCAATGTGTATACCGGAATGGATGCCGGCATGGATACGCATTCTTCAACAGAGGTATTTGCCTTCACAGGGAATTCCTACACCTGGAATCTAAGTTCTGCCAGCGGCATGGTGGGCAACCTCAAGTTCCAGGGTGCTAAATCTTCAGGGACTTTTTCACTGGTCTCAAACTGGCAGATAAAGTTCTCCGACATTGAGGGGAAACCCAAAACGTACAATGCTTACTTTTCCTGCGTGAAGGGTGCCCGAATACTTTGGCTTGAAGATGCGGCATATACAATTGGCTACACGGGTTACGGCAAGGGCGGATAGACCACGCCAAGGCCATGGCTTCTTCTCAAGTCGAATGCGGTCGACTACACGAACGCGTCCATTACCATTTCCTTGTTCAGCATGGCTCCCGCTGCGGTGCCCATAGCGACGGCATTGGCCACTGTGCGCATCCGTGTCGTATTGTCTCCGCACGCATAAACGCCCTCGACGGTCGTCCGCTGCGTGGGATCGATCTTTACGTAGCCATCCTCAGTCATTTCACATCCTAACAAGGCCGGGATGTCGCAATGTTGAGCAAGCTGTGGTCTGGTATACAACGCTTTGACAGGAGCCGACTTGCCATCCTTGAAAATGATCTTTTCCAGGTAGCCCTCCCGATGCTGAAGCCTTTCAATTTCGTCTTCGATCACAGGAATGTTGTGACGATCGAGCTTTTCTTTCTGATCCTTTGTCAACGTCGATGGTCCATTTGTGTACACGGACAAATCCTTCGTCCAATTTGAAATCAATGCTGAAAACTCGAAAGCGTATTCCCCGTTGCCGAGGATACCGGTGCGTTCGTTTCGCACCTCGTATCCATGGCAATACGGGCAATGAATGACCGACTTTCCCCAGCACTCTTCAACACCCGGGATTTCGGGAAGGAGGTCACGGATGCCCGTGGCGAAAATTAATTTCCGCGCGACAACGGTGGCGTTTCCTTCCATTGTGACGTAAAACCGGTCGTCTTTTTTCTCAGCAGCTACGGCAAGTCCGTCGAAGAACTCAACTGTCTTGTAAGCTTCGACTTGTTGTCGCGCAATCGCGGAGATCTCGCCCGGGATTTTTCCATCCTGGGTAACGAAGTTGTGCGAGTGTGGCGTGAAGCGGTTACATGGTTTTCCGCTGTCGATGATTAGAACTTTCCGCAGGGAGCGTCCTAGTGCCATGCCCGCCGCGAGGCCGGAGTAACTGCCACCGATTATTATTACATCATAATTTGTTGTTGTCATGTGGCCGGGGTTAAGTCGGATAAACGCACTGGATTTATTTTTTGTTCGCTGATGCGGAAAACAATCTGATGACGGAATCCACAAATGGCACGCCCGCGAACACAATCCACGGCACCAGTGATACGGTGAGGAGGAATGTCCTTTGGTACAACGGTAGCACGGACAAAGGTTCACCGAGAAAATACAGGAACAGGGTGATGGAAGGGTAGATGACCGCCCAGATCTTCAGCGATGCGATTAGTTTCATTTTGGTTTTCATATACTTTGCTCTTTTTGATTGTTAATTAAGCTGATGCAAAAGTACACGTGACCGAAACGGAGGAGATAGGACAAAAATCGAATGGTATGGGACTTACCGAAAATTCTGACGAAACATCTCCGGCGTGAAACCGGTGTGTTTCTTGAAAAACCGGATGAAATAGGAGACATCCTCAAAGCCTAAATGATAAGCAATCTGATTCACCTGGTTCGAGGTGGCCAGTAGATATCGCCTCGCTTCCAGGATGATATGGTCGTCGATCAGTTCAGCCGCCCTCTTCCTTAGCAGGGTTTTTGTAATCGAATTGAGCTGAAAGGGTGACAGATTGAGTTCCTCCGCATAGTGCGATACCTGCTTGTGTGCCGGGATATCTTTTTCGAGTAGCTCCAGGAAATCGTAGAGACGTTCCTGCGCGTAGTCATTGCGTTTGTCGCGACTGACGTCCCGATGCTGTCGCTGCCTGGCAAGCTCAACAAGAATGATAGAAAGATTGGCCCGGATGATTTCCAGGAACCCTTCGTTTTGATCTTTGTATTCTTCATGCATCGAGGCGAGGATACGCTGAAGTTTGTCGGATGTACTTGCCTTCAGTTGGCAAAAGTTGCCCGCGCCATTTCTTAGAATGGAGTCCTTGCCTTGGGAATGAATCAAGTCTTTTCCGAATTCCATCAGATAGCCCTGGCTGCGTTTCTTTAATTCGAGGCGGTGGACTTGTCCGGGGCGCAATACAAAGATTGCATCGTCTGTGACCGGGTGCGGGACAAAATCGATCTCGTGATTTCCGCTGCCCTTTTTTAAGGCCAGCATGAAATAGAAATCGTGACGGTGGCGATCCTGGACCATGTCTTTGCCCCCAAGCACTTCCGCAATCGTTCTGATCTTAAACCCATCGACAACGGTAGGCCTGGTTTGCACGGGTTTGATCGACCTTACCGGGATGTTTTTCATAAAGGATAATATTCCGAAGATAACATTTAAATGCATTCTGGTACTCTGGAAGATTTCGATTAATTTAGATACTGCTGGGTGCTTTGCGGTGGCCTATATGAGTTTGACCAGGGATTGTTTTACTAGACGAATATGAAAGCAGTAGTTTATGAACGGTACGGATCACCCGATGTCCTGGAATTGAAAGATATTGACAAGCCTGTGCCCAGGGAAAATGAAGTACTGATAAAGATACATGCAACTACGGTAACAGCGGGGGACTGGAGAATGCGTAAGCCGGACCCGTTTCTTGCCCGACTCTTTAACGGCCTCTTCAAGCCCAGAAGAGTGAAGGTCCTGGGCTTTGAGCTCGCAGGTGTTGTCGAGGAAGTTGGCAGAAACGTTAAGTCATTCAAAGCCGGCGATCCGGTTTTTGCATCGTGCGGTCTAAGGTTTGGTGGCTATGCCTCCTACACCTGCCTTCCTGAAAGCGATCTGATTGCGATAAAACCTTCGAATATGACTTTTGAGCAGGCGGCCACGGTTCCGGTTGGCGGCTTGACTGCCCTGCGACTGTTGAAACAAAGTCAGATTAAGAACGGCGACCAGGTAATGATCTACGGGGCCTCCGGAAGCGTGGGTACTTTTGCAGTACAGATTGCGAAAGCGTACGGCGCAACGGTTACGGCGGTATGCAGCACGGCAAACGTAAAGCTGGTCCAGGAGCTCGGCGCCGAACAAGTCATTGACTACACAAAAGAAGATTATACGAAACAAGCCGCGCGCTTTGATATTGTTTTGGATGCCGTTGGGAAAGCGTCGCGGTCAGCGTGTAAGCGATTGCTGAGGCCGGACGGCAGATACGTGTCGGTGACGGGAACTCCAAAAGAGAATCCCGGTGACTTGATCGAATTGAAGGATCTCATTGAGGCCGGTAGGTTAACCACGGTTATCGACCGGACTTATACGCTCGAGCAAATCAGGGAGGCACATGCGTACGTTGAATCGTTTCGAAAGAAGGGGAATGTAGTGGTAAAAGTAGCGTGCGCTAAAGCGGAACGTCCATCTTCTTGTGCAACTTCCGGTGTATCTGCCGATCCAACAAATGCATGAGGAAAATTGCAACCACACCTGTTCCCGCCACAACGTATCCAACTGTATCGTAGTGTACCAATAGCCCGTTGGGTTGTTGGATGACAATCAGCCCCGCGATGGCGGACGCAATTCCACCAGAAATCTGCTGCACGGAAGAGTTCACACTCATAAAGGCTCCGCGATCTTGCTGTGAAGGGACAGCCGTAAGCAACGCCGAAGCGGAAATAATTCGCGATGAGATCGCCGCGAACATGATCACACTCAATGTGGTCACGAGCCAGAACGGAGAAATTCCCAGGTTCGAATAGTAGATGACGGTAATCATGCTGACGATGGACCCAGCCAGAAACACTTTGAACTTGCCGACACTGTCGCTGACTTTGCCGATGACGGGTCCGAAGAAGATGGAGCATCCGCCCGTGATCGTATACATCAAGGGCAGGTCGTCGATAGCGATACCTGCGTTGTTTGTGCTGAACGCAGTAGCGAAAGGCATCATCATGAAGCCGCCGGTGGCGAGCAGCACGGTGGCAAGGAAACCTTGTAAATAGTCGCGTCTCGAGACAACGGTTGCGAGGTGTTGCAGCGGGTTTCGTTCTGACTTGATTTTCAGGTGCCCCGTGACAGGCTTGACATAAACGAGTATCACAATGCCGACGGCAATTGAAAAGCTGACGATCATCACGAACGGCGAATGCCATCCATAGTGATTGGCCAGCCAGAGCCCGATGGGAAGGCCCAGCACCTGACTTGCGGCAAACGCCATTTGGACGAAGCCCATGACACGTCCGCGCATTTCCAGTCGGAATAGGTCGGTGACAATGGCAAATGTTATGGACCCGATAACGCCGCCAAAGATACCGGTGATGATCCTCGCGACGAGCAACTCCTGGTAATCATGAGCGATCGCGCACATGCATGTCCCTGCCACGAAGCCGACGTAGAAAAACAAAAGAAGTTTCTTCCGGTCGAACCTGTCGGCGAATCCTGCGGCGAGTAGCCCCGAGGCGCCGGCGCTGAATGCATAGGCCGACACCACCCACCCGAATTGCTGCGGCTGAATATCGAGCTCTTTCAGCAGTATCGCGCCTAATGGCGAAAGCACCATGAAGTCGAGAATAATGGTGAACTGCAAAATTGCCAGGATGGCGATAATGAATATCTGGTAACGACTGAATGTAGGTTTATCTGGGCTTGCGGATTGAGTCATGTTTGTTCAATGTAGTCGATGTGTGGTCATTCCTTAATGGCCCTGACGATCTTGCTAACGGTTCGCATCCTGGCTCTTGAGAATTCAAATAAATGAACGATCATCCATTAATCTATGCTTTTATCTATTCTTTAATTTTCTATGAGCCGCCGTCGCCAGGCCCTCCCACACCCCGTCATCCCACCTATGCGTACGCTTCGGCGGGCAGGCCTGAGCGGGCGCCGCAACGCCTAGCGAGGGCAAGTGTATAAGCGCTGAGGCCAATGAAGCTTTAGCGTAGGCGGGAAGGAGCTCCAACCAGAAACCGCCTCTGAAACAAAACATCATCGCATTCAACCCTGATTTTTTCGGGTAATCGAATTTATTGGAAGAATTCTCCAGCTGCTTGACACCACCTGTTCTGCGATGACGTTAGATTCGGGATATTGAAAACAAAACCCGATGATTATGGCAGTAACAACAGAAGCACAAGTGAAGAAGGATCTTGCCAATGAGAAGATCAGCATTACGCGTCACTACGATTTCGCCCCGCAACGTGTGTGGGATGCCTGGACGAACTCAGAAATTTTGGACCGCTGGTGGGCGCCAGAGCCGTGGAAGGCAGAGACCCGGGAATTTGATTTCAAAGTCGGCGGCACGTGGCACTACGCCATGGTGGGCCCCAATGAAGAGCGACACTGGGCACGTCTCGACTACAACAGAATCGACAGTCCGAAAAGCTTTGATGCCACGGACGCTTTTTCCGACGAAAATGGCGAGCCGTCTAGTGAGATGCCTTCGACCAACTGGCACGTCGAATTTAATCCTGCCGGAAATGGCACAGACCTCCGTGTCGATGTAGTTGGGTCACAACCAGGCACTATCAATAAAATGCTCGAGATGGGCTTTGAGGAAGGGTTCAAGGCGGGTCTCGATAATCTCGAGGAGCACCTTGAGCGCAATAAGCGTTGAATCAGAACCTGAGATGAATTGCGTGGGAAGGTGACGTTGCCTTCCTGCGCTTTTTCATGCCAAAGAGAAATTTAGAAAGGGAAATTTTGGCGAGTGGACTTGAGCCCGGCGCCCTCACTCCCTTCTGCCATACCGCAAAAGAACTATCCCACACTCAAACTGCTGAGACGCCTTAAGCGTGAGAAATAAGTTTTCTTTCAGCCTTCCGAAAATCTGCTCTCCATTGCCCGCAGCAAAAGGGTAAATCAGGAAGTAAAATTCATCCACGAGATCGTACTCAATTAGGGACGACACGAACGAAACACCGCCGTAAACCATGATGTTCTTTCCGGGCTGTGACTTGATCCTCATGACCTCGGATTTCAGGTCGCCACCTAAAACCCTGGCGTTTTCCCACTTGCTGCTTTTTATCGTATTCGAGAAAGCGATCTTAGGGATTTCGGTGAGGCGCTTGCCCAATGTGTTGAATTCATCCGCGGGGTTCGCTGCAACCTCTGCCCAATAGGGAATAAATCCTTCGGTCGTGCTGCGACCAAGCAAGATGTCGTCAACATCTTCAAGATTTTCGATACAGAAGTCGGTGACCCCCTGGTCCCAAACTGAATCTCCTTGTTTGGACTTTACGAACCCGTCAACAGAGGCGGTCATTTGTAGTTTGATCTTTCTCATAAAATTTCATGTTTGCGATTTAATTATGATCTGCCATTTGTTCCAACTGATGATACAAAGATCAGGAATGGCATCGAGATCAAAGGCTGCTGAACGCGACATTAAACGGGGCTGGTTGCGACAATCGTATAGGATGCGGGAAACGTCCCTTCCATTAGCCTTCGCCGTCAACGCCGCACCTGATTCCTCGCGTGGAATGTTTATCTTTGCAAAAAAAAATCATGTCTGAATCTGTTCAATGTCCCAAATGTCAGTCCCCATACGGATATCCTACCGGTACCTCGATGATGTGCCCCGAGTGCGGCCACGAATGGAACCCGGACGAAAATATCGAAGCGGAGAACGCTGCGGAAGCCGCTGATTCAGTTGTCGTGAAAGATGCTAATGGAAATATGTTGCAGGATGGTGACACGGTTGTCCTCATCAAAGATCTGCCGGTGAAGGGTGCGCCCAAACCGATCAAGGCGGGCACCAAAGTCAAAAATATCAAACTCACCGGCGGAGACCACAACATCGATTGCCGGATAGAAGGCTTCGGAGCCATGGCGCTTAAGTCCATCTATGTACGCAAGGGATAGCAGATTTACAAACGAGAGAATGGAATTCACCCCCACCAATCCGACCGTCAAACTGTGCCTTCAGGGCATGGCCATGGAAGAAAAAGGACAGACTGATGAAGGCCACAAGCTGCTTCACCAAGCCATGGATGAAGCGACGAATGACTTTGAAAAATTCATTGCGGCGCATTGCCTGGCTCGCCCCCAAAAAAATATATCGGACCGATTACAATGGCTTGAAACATCCTTGCAGTACGCGCTGAAAATAAATGACGACACTGTCAGAAGTGCATTTACTTCATTGCATTCTGACATTGCGAGATGCTATGAAGACCTCGGACAGCCGGACAAGGCAAAGGAACATCGCGATCTGGCCACTGCGTCCAAGGACATGCCGCTTCCGCAAGGCCCCTTCTTTCATGGGACGAAAGCTGATCTGAAGGTCGGCGATCTTCTAACCGCAGGGGGTAACTCTAACTACAAGGATGACCTGCGGATGAATCACATATATTTCACCGCGATGGTGAGCGGCGCGGGACTAGCCGCTACTTTGGCTAAGGGCGATGGTCGTGAACGTGTGTATGTAGTCGAGCCAACCGGAAGTTTCGAAAATGACCCAAATGTTACCGACAAGAAATTTCCAGGCAATCTCACGCGCTCATTTCGCTCCGAAGCACCGTTGCGAATAGTAGGCGAAGTAACAGATTGGATGCGACAAACACCTGAGGAACTTCAGAAATGGCGCGAAAAGCTCGCCACTAACAAAGGCGACATCATTAATTGATTTCAAGAAGACTGCTTCAACCCCATTAGGTTGCCACAAATACACGAATCTCTTTGCGTGTTCTCGTGCATTCGTGGCAACTAGGTTTCTACATCGGATATCGCATTTATAGCAAAAGCCTTCTATATTCCAGGCCCTGTCTGCCGAAGTTGACTAGTAGCCCAAGCTTGTTGTCGGATACCTTAAGATAGTTGATCATCTGCGCTACATGCGCATCGGTCAAGGCAGTTACACCTTTTACCTCAAGAATTATTTTGTCCAGCACCACAAAGTCTGCATAGAACTTGTGCGCCAACAAAACGTTCCTGAACCGGACGTCGTATTTCTTCTCTCTTTCATAAAGAATACCATCCTGTTCAAAAGCTACCTCGAGTGCATCCTTGTAAACAACCTCCATAAAGCCATGCCCTAGCGCATTATGGACTTCGAAACATTTGCCAATGATGAGGTAAGCCTCTTCTTTGTAGATAATTTTTGTATTCATAATAAGGGTCTTTTGTTACCATGAATCTAAATTATTAAATGGAGTTTAGCCACGAAAAATTGAGATTTGCCACGAATACACGAATAGGCACGAATAAATTAAGATTTGCCACGAATACACGAATAGCCACGAATAAATTAGGATTTGCCACGAATAAATTAGGATTTGCCACGAATACACGAATGGCCACGAATAAATTAAGATTTGCCACGAATGCACGAATAGCCACGAATAAATTAAGATTTGCCACGAATGCACGAATGGCCACGAATAAATTAAGATTTGCCACGAATACACGAATAGCCACGAATAAATTAAGATTTGCCACGAATACACGAATGGCCACGAATAAATAAGTTTTTCCACGAATGCACGAATTATCATTAGCGAAACTAATCTTATTCGTGGCACAGCACTGGTACTACGTTCGAGTAAACTACGCTAGGCAACCGAACAGAAATTGCACCGTGGCTTGATTTATCGCAGTCATCTGATTCTCTCATTTGTAGCGTTCCTTGTATTCGTGCTAATTCGTGTATTCGTGGGATGAATAGCCTTGGCGTTAGATTCGACTAGTTGCGGCCCTGTTTACCATTGGCATTAGCTTGGTAC